>NZ_WFLJ01000020.1 GCF_009208735.1 Janthinobacterium rivuli
CGCTGTGGCCGGCATTGGCCCTGGCCAGCGACCGCGACGACGGCGCCAAGCCGCCCGCCATCGTGCTGGCCTTGCCCGATCCGCCCGCCTGGCGGCGCCTGCACGACGCGGCGCCGGGGAGGCCGATCTGGCAGGCGCCGTATGCGGGCGCGCCCGCGCTGTTTGCCGCCAGCTATGCGCGCCAGGACGGCGCTGGCGCGCCGGTGGGGCTGCAATTGCACTGGTATGCGCGCCAGGCGCGCGATGCCGAGCTGCTGACGCATCAGACGTCGCCCTACGGCGCGCGCTGGATCCCCTTGGCGCAACGCATGCGGCAGGTCGACCTGGCCGGCGGCGCCCTGGGCGTGCGCGAAAGCGTGCTGTCCTACGGCGGCGAACGCCTGCTGGTGTGGCGCCTCTACCGCCAGGGCGGCATCGTCACGGCCAGGCCCGCGCTGGTCAAACTGCTGCTGGCGCAAGCCAAGCTGCTTGGCAGGCGCCAGGACGGCGCCGACCTCATCGTCTTTGCCGCCTATGACGAGCTGGCGCCGCCGCCATACGCGCAGCTGCAGGCGTTCTTGCAGGCGGCGCTGCCCGTCATCGAACAACGCTTGCAGGAGCTGCCGCATGGTCCCTGACCTCGACACCGGTGGCGCGCATGCGGTCAGCAGCGCCCCGCTGATCGTGCACGTGATCCACCAGCTCGACGTGGGCGGGCTGGAAAACGGCCTGGTCAACCTGATCAACCATTTGCCGCCGGAGCGCTACCGGCACACCATCGTCTGCCTGAAAAATGCCACGGCATTTCGCCAGCGCCTGACCACCCCAGGCGTCGACATCATCAGCCTGGGCAAGCGCGAAGGCAAGGACTGGCGCCACTACCTGCACCTGTACCGCGTCCTGAAACAGCTGCGCCCGGTGCTCGTGCACACGCGCAACCTGGGTTGCCTCGAAGCGCAACTGCTGGCCTGCCTGGCCGGCGTGCGCCTGCGCGTGCATGGCAAGCACGGACGCGAGATGAGCGACTTGCACGGCACCCGCCGCAAATACCGGCTGCTGCGCAAATGCATGCTGCCGCTGGTGCAGCACTTCATCGCCGTCAGCGCCGACCTGGGACTGTGGCTGGTCGATGCCATCGGCGCGGCGCCCGCGCAGGTGTCGCACATCGGCAATGGCGTCGACAGCGTGCAATTCCATCCGCGCCTGGGGCCGCCGGCCGCCGTGGGCCCGCCCGGATTCCTGTGCAATGGCGCCTTCGTCATCGGCAGCGTGGGCCGCATGACGGCCGTCAAGGACCATGTCTCGCTGGTGCAGGCGTTCCTGCTGTTGCTGGCGCAGCCGGGCGCCCGCGCGCGCCTGCGCCTGCTCATCGTGGGCGACGGGCCGTGCCGCCAGACCTGCCTGGATCTGCTGCGGCAGGCCGGCGCGGCGCACCTTGCCTGGCTGCCCGGCGCGCGCGACGATGTGGCGCAGCTGCTGCGCGCCATGGACCTGTTCGTGCTGCCGTCACTGGCCGAAGGCAGCTCGAACACCATCCTCGAAGCGATGGCGACGGGGCTGCCCATCGTCGCCACGCAGGTGGGCGGCAACGCGGAACTGGTGCAGTCGGGCTGGAGCGGCACCCTGGTGCCGCCCGGTTCGCCCGAGATGCTGGCCGATGCCATGCTCGACTACTACAGCATGCCCGAACTGGGCCCCCGTCACGGCGCGCGCGGGCGGCGCCAGGTGCTGGCCGAGCACAGCCTGCCCGCCATGGCCGGCGCCTACCTGGCCGTGTACGACCGCCTGACGGGCGCGCGCCAGCCTTCTCCCCTGTCCACCCCTCCCTGAAAGGCCTCCCATGTGCGGCATCAGCGGCATTTTTGACTTGCAGGGCCAGCGCGACATCGACGTGCTGCTGCTGGCGCGCATGAACCACAGCCTGCGCCACCGTGGGCCGGACGAAGGAGGTCTGCACCGCGAGCCGGGACTGGGCCTGGCGCACCGGCGCCTGTCCGTGATCGACCTGGCCAGCGGCCAGCAGCCGCTGTTCAACGCCGACCGCAGCATCGCCATCGTCTTCAATGGCGAAATCTACAACTATCGCAGCCTGATGGCCGAACTGCGCCAGTTCGGCCATGTCTTTCGCACCAGCAGCGACACGGAAGTCATCGTCCACGCGTGGGCACAATGGGGCGAGCAAAGCGTGCGGCGCCTGCGCGGCATGTTCGCCTTCGCCCTGTGGGACCGCCGGCGCCATCTGCTGTTCCTGGCGCGCGACCGCCTCGGCGTCAAACCGCTGTACTACGGCGAGGCGCAGGACGGCACGCTGCTGTTCGGCTCCGAACTGAAAGCCTTGCTCGCCCATCCCGCCATGCCGCGCGTGCTCGACCCGCTGGCGGTGGAAGAGTATTTCGCGTACGGCTACGTGCCCGAGCCGCGCAGCATCTTCCAGCAGGCGCGCAAGCTCCCGCCCGGGCATACGCTCTGCATCCGCGCCGGCCAGCCGCTGCCCGCGCCGCAAGCGTACTGGGACATCCCGTTCACGCCGAATCCGCCCGCCAGCGAAGCGCAGGCGGCCGACGAACTGCTGGCGCGCCTGCGTGAAGCCGTGCGCATCCGCATGGTGGCCGACGTGCCGCTGGGGGCGTTTTTGTCGGGCGGCGTCGATTCGAGCGCCGTCGTGGCGCTGATGGCCGGTGCCAGCAGCACGCCCGTCAACACCTGCTCCATCTCGTTCGGCGACCCGGCCTACAACGAAGCGCGCTACGCCGACCTGGTGGCGCGCCGCTACGGCACGGCGCACGTTGCGCGGCAGGTGGAGCAGGACGACTTCGAACTGATCGACCTGCTGGCCAAGCTGTACGACGAACCGTTCGCCGACAGTTCCGCCATGCCGACTTACCGCGTCTGCCAGCTGGCGCGCCAGCGCGTGACGGTGGCGCTGTCGGGCGACGGCGGCGATGAAAGCATGGCCGGCTACCGGCGCTACCGCCTGCACATGCGCGAGGAGAGAATACGCATGGCGATGGACCCCTTGCTGTCGGGCGGCCTGCGCCAATCCCTGTTTGGCACCCTTGGCCGCTGGTATCCGAAAGCCGACTGGGCGCCGCGCTTCCTGCGCGCCAAGACCACCTTCGAAGGCCTGGCGCGCGACACGACGGACGCGTATTTCCACGGCGTCTGCCTGCTGGGCGACGCCATGCGCGCACGCCTGTTCAGCCCCGAGCTGCGCCGCAGCCTGCACGGCTACCGGGCCGTGGAGGTGCTGCGCCGCCACGCGCTGGCCAGTCCCGCGCAAAATCCCCTGTCGCAGGTGCAATACCTGGACCTGAAGACCTATCTGCCCGGCGACATCCTCACCAAAGTCGACCGGGCCAGCATGGCGCATGCGCTGGAAGTGCGTTCGCCCCTGCTGGACCATGAACTGGTGGCGTGGATGTCGGGCCTGCCGCCGCAGTTGAAACTGCGCCGCGGCGAAGGTAAATACCTGCTGAAGAAGGCGCTGCGCCCGCTCTTGCCCGACGACGTGCTGTACCGCCAGAAGATGGGTTTTGCAGTGCCGCTGGCCGGCTGGCTGCGCGGGCCGCTGCGCCAGCGCCTGCAGCAGCGGCTGCTGGGCCCCATGCTGGCGCAGTGCGGCCTGTTCGACATGGACTACGTGCGCCAGCTGCTCGACTTGCATGCGAGCGGCCGGCGCGACTACAGCGCGCCACTGTGGGCGCTGCTGATGTTCGAGTCCTTCCTGCGCCAGGTGCTGCCAGTCGACGGCCGCAAGACGCTGGCGCCCGCACCTGCCATGGCGCTGGAGTGAATCCATGCGCATCCTGCACATCCTCGACCACTCGCTGCCGCTCCACAGCGGCTACACCTTTCGCACCCTGGCCATCCTGCGGCAGCAGCGCGCGCTGGGCTGGCACACCGTGCAGCTCACCAGTGCCAAGCAGGGGCCGTCCGCTGGCCC
Organism: Janthinobacterium rivuli; assembly: GCF_009208735.1. GTDB lineage: Bacteria > Pseudomonadota > Gammaproteobacteria > Burkholderiales > Burkholderiaceae_D > Janthinobacterium. The sequence continues at coordinate 3,923 of NZ_WFLJ01000020.1, forward strand.
GCAGCAGCTGGTCGATGGCTGGCATTTCTACCGCACGGCGCCCGATGCGCGTTGGTGGGCGCGCCTGCCCGTGCTGCGGCAAGTGGCCGTCATCGTCGGCCTGGCCGTGCGCCTGCGCCAGCTGGCGCGCCAGGTCAGGCCCGACGTGCTGCATGCGCACTCGCCCGCCCTGAACGCCATCGCCGCCCTGAACGCTGGGCGCGCGCTGGGCATTCCCGTCGTGTATGAAGTGCGCGCTTTCTGGGAAGACGCGGCCGCCGACCATGGCAGCAGCCGGCCCGGCGGCCTGCGCTACCGGCTCACGCGCGCGCTGGAAAACCATGCGCTGCGCCGCGCCGACGCCGTCACCACCATCTGCGAGGGCTTGCGGCGCGAGCTGCGCGCGCGCGGCGTGCCGGCCGACAAAATCACCGTCATTCCAAACGCCGTCGATGCCGGCGCTTTCCATGCCGCGCATGATCCTGCACTGGCGCACACGCTGGGACTCGATGGCCATCCAGTCATCGGCTTCATCGGCTCGTTCTACGCCTACGAAGGCCTGGCCCTGCTGCTGCGCGCCATGCCGCGCATGCTGGCCGCGCAGCCGGCGCTGCGCCTGCTGCTGGCCGGCGGCGGTCCGCAGGAGGCGGCGCTGCAGGCGCTGGCGGCGCAGCTGGACATAGCGCACGCCGTCGTCTTCGCCGGCCGCGTGCCGCACGCGCAGGTGGCCGCGTACTATCAGCTGCTCGACATCTGCGTGTATCCGCGCCTGCCCATGCGCCTGACGGAACTCGTGACTCCCTTGAAACCGCTCGAGGCGATGGTCCAGAGCCGCCTCGTGGTAGCGTCCGATGTGGGCGGCCACCGCGAGCTGATCGAGCATGGCAAGACGGGCCTGCTGTTTCGCGCCGGCGACGCCGAGGCGCTGGCGCGGACGGTATTGAACCTGCTGCTGGCGCCCGACAGCTGGGCGCCGCTAAGGCGCCAGGCGCGCGCCTTCGTGGGCACGGAGCGCAGCTGGGCCTCCAGCGTGGGCCGCTATGCCGACGTGTATGCGCGCCTGGCCGCGCCGGCGGCAACGGCGCCAATGGCCTCGGGAGTGCGGCCATGAAGCTGGCCGGCCTGCGCATCGCCCTGGTGGGCCCCGTCCCGCCGCCGGCCGGCGGCATGGCCAATCAGACGCTCCAGCTGGTCAAGCTGCTGCGCGCCGAGGGCGCGCAGGTGCAGCTACTGCCGGTCAACGGCCCCATGCTGCCGTCCTGGCTGGCGGGCATCCGCTATCTACGTGCGGCGCTGCGCCTGCCCGTCTTCCTGTGGCGGCTGGGGCGCACGGCCAATACGGTCGACCTGTTCCACATCATGGCCAATTCCGGCTGGTCCTGGCATTTGCTGGCCGCGCCAGCGCTGTGGATCGCCAGTCTGAAGGGAAAACCTGCCCTGCTCAGTTACCATGGCGGCGACGCCGCCGCCTTCCTGGACCGCTCGCCGCGCCTCGTCGCGTTCAGCCTGCGCCGCGCCAACGCCATCGTCGTGCCTTCGGCCTTCCTGGCACGCATCTTCGAACAGCACGGCCATATGGCGCACATCGTGCCCAACGTGATTGACCTGGCCCGCTTTGCGCCGGCCGCGCCGCCCCCGACGCCTGGCGGCGGCCCCCGCATCCTCGTCGCGCGCCACCTGGAAAGCCTGTACGACAATGCCAGCGCCGTGCGCGCCTTCGCCCTCGTGCGCAAGACGTATCCCACGGCCAGCCTGGTGCTGGCGGGTGGCGGGCCGCAACGCGAGGCGCTGGAAAAACTGGCGCGCGCGCTGGGCGTGCACGATGCCGTGCGCTTCGCCGGGCAAATCGACAATACCGCGATGCCGGCCCTGTACCAGGCCAGCGACATCGTCCTCAATCCCAGCCTGGCCGACAACATGCCCATTTCCGTGCTCGAGGCGCTCGCCTGCGGTGTGCCTGTCGTCAGCACCAACGTGGGCGGCATCCCCACCCTGCTGCAGGATGGCGTGACGGCCTTGCTGGTGCCGCCCGGCGATCCGGCCGCCATGGCGCAGGCCATCGAGGCGCTGCTGCGCGACCCGCCGCGCGCGCAGGCGCTGGTGGCCGCGGGCCTGGCGCACGCCGCCACCTTCGGCTGGGCCGGCATCGCGCCCAGGCTGGCCGCGCATTACCGCCGCATCCGCGCCGCGCCGCGGCCCGGCTTCTACACGCGCTGCGTGGCCCGCTGGCTGTTTCCCCTGCACGAATGGCTCAAGGGCCACCACAGCGCGCGCCTGCTGCGCCGGCTCGAACGCTCGCAGTGGTGGAGCGCGCAGCAGCTGGAACAGTGGCAACTAGCGCGCCTGCGGGCGCTGCTGCGCCATGCGGGCCAGCACGTACCCTACTACCGCGCGCTGTTCGCCCGCTGCGGCTTCGACCCGGAACAAGTGCGGCAGCTGGCCGACCTGTCACGCCTGCCGCTGCTGCGCAAAAGCGATATCGCCGCCGCGCGCGACAGCTTCAAATCCGCCCGCGCCGTGGGATTGCGGCCGTTCGCCACGGGCGGCTCCAGCGGCGAGCCGCTGCAATTTTTCCTGGGCCGCCGGCGCGTCAGCCACGACATCGCCGCCAAGTGGCGCGCCACGCGCTGGTGGGGCGTCGACATCGGCGACCGCGAAGGCGTGCTGTGGGGTTCGCCCATCGAACTGCATGCACAGGACCGCCTGCGCCGCCTGCGCGACGCGCTGCTGCGCACCACCTTGCTGCCCGCGTTCGCCATGTCGCCCGCGCGCCTGGACGGCTACGTGGCGCAATTGCGCCGCTGGCGTCCGCGCATGCTGTTCGGCTACCCGTCCGCCTTGTGCCGCATCGCCAGCCATGCCAGCGCGCGCGACCTGCCGCTCGACGGCCTGGGCGTGAAAGTGGCGTTCGTCACGGCCGAGCGCCTGTACGACGAGCAGCGCGCGCAGATCGCCGCCGCCTTCGGCTGCCCCGTCGCCAACGGCTACGGCGGGCGCGACGCGGGCTTCATCGCCCACGAATGCCCGGACGGCGGCATGCACGTCACGGCTGAAGACATCATCGTGGAAATCCTTGATGGCCAGGGCCGGCCGCTGCCGCCAGGAGTCACGGGCGAAATCGTCGTCACCCACCTGGCCACGCAAGACTACCCCTTCATCCGCTACGCCACGGGCGACGTGGGCGCGCTGGGCACGCAGCCGTGCGCCTGCGGCCGCGGCCTGCCCCTGCTGCAGAAAATCGAGGGGCGCAGCACGGATTTCCTCACCGCCATGGACGGCACCGTCATGCACGGCCTGGCCCTCGTCTACATCGTGCGCGAACTGCCGCAGGTGCGCAGTTTCAAAATCATCCAGGAAACCCTGCTGCGCACGCGCGTGCTGCTGGTCTGCCAGCCGCGCCTCGATGCCACCACGCGCAACACCATCGTCGCCGGCTTCCAGGCCAGGCTGGGAGCGCAAGTGGATGTCATCATCGAGGAAGTCGACGAGATCGCGGCGGAGGCGTCGGGCAAATACCGGTATGTGGTGAGCGAGGTGACCTAGCAAGGCGGCCTACAACGACATCGGATAGTTCTTCTCCACTACGCGGTCATGCCGGTCCAGTTCTACGGAGCACACCTCCAGCTCCGTGTTCAAGCGGTTCTCGAACCACAGCCGCTCGATGCAGGGCGCCACACACGGCGTGGTGGAATAGTGTTTGAAGGAGACTTCTTCACGCTCCACATGGGTCGGCGTACCGAAGCGGGCACGCACCGCCTGCCGCGTATCTCCAGTCTGGATTTGATAGAACGCCTCCTTGCGGCTGTTGGAGAATACGCAGCATGCGGCGACATAGCAGGCAGGGCTGTGGATGAGCAGGCACAGTAGAATTTTTTTAGGCGACATCTTGAATTGCATGCCATATTGTCGATGACTTTATCCGGCGCGGCAAGCCGGCCGAAACGATGCTGGGCAGAGTCAGAAAGATGCAGCTCTTCTATGCCGACACGATCTGGGCGTTAATACCAGCCCATCGCGCCATCTGTTACCGGAGTGTCGCGGCAGATATCGGCAGCGAAGGATGAGATCGTGTCTGAAAGGCGAACCTGACCCTAGCACTAGTTGCGTTGGCAATCTATTTCGAACAGGCCGGATCAGGCGTGCTAACGATAAGATCGCGGCCAATCTGCTGATTTTATCCTCTCGCCGCGCGTCAGCAAATTGGCGACTTGTATTCAGACGCAGTTAGAGCATCAAGGATTGCTGGCATAGGCTTTGTAATTGCCGTTAATCCACATCCCAACAGGACGCTGATGCGAACCTTTTGGCGTCCAGGTCACCTCGCCGGAATACGCATAGCCACTTCCCAGGAATTCGTACATTCCAAGTCCAACTCTCACAAACATTGCATTCGCCATACTTGCCGAGACCGGGTCTCTATTCAAGCAGTTATAGCAAAAATCGGAAGGAATGATGCTCGATCTGGCAAAGCCGCCCAGTCGCGATGCCGCATCCACAATCTGCTTGTGAGGTATGGGTTCGGTACCATACTGAGCCTGAAGTTGCCTACCAGCGCTCTCAATGGCTCCAACGCGGGATAAACCATTCTTCATTCCTGCCCTCCTCGATATCAAGCAACTGTAAAGAAATACGATTAGCGGCAGAATCTCACTTCGGATAAGATTGTGCTATGGCACTGCCTCAACATCCATTATTTTTTTATTGAAATTAATAACCAATTCCTCATCGACAATTACATCCAATGAAACAATAAGGAGTGCGGCATTTCTGGCGGAAAAGAACTCTTTGACTGCCCCAGAAAATCTCACTTTTGCCACATTCAGCCTTTTCCTCTGCTCATCCTGAAGGTGGATCGATTGATTAAGTTTCGTCAATGCTACTGAAATATCTGAATTATTTCTTGCACTCCCGAAGGCGTGTGAAGTGATTGCAATGGCTTCACTTAATTTTTTATTACCATCAAGTTCAATAACCTCCAACGCCGCCATAGCACGCCGAAGATCCAAATCGGTATCCAGGTAGCGCACCAGCGTAATGGTCTTGTTTTTATGTGCGGCTGCCGTTGCAATCTGCATCGCCAAAACATCATTCTTCCATTCAGACATATCGGCAACTGCAGACGAAAAAATCTCATTTAAATCTTTTTCATAGCCAAAATTTCCAATTGCATTCTCTAGCCGTATAGATGATCTTTTAACATAGGGCGTCATTTTCTCAACGTAACTATTATTATCCTGCCATGAATGGTATGCAGACCAGATAAGGCCAAGCCCTCCCGCGATAGAAAGGAGAAGAATGACGATAAGAACCTGTTTTTTCATCATAGACCCTCCTGGAGGCATTGATTTCCAGAATCCAAAATAGGCACGACGTTGAAAATAGTCACGAATTCTTCAACATCTTTTCCTTGGCAAGTTCATTACGTTATACACATCTTTTACAAAACTCGCTTGGCTCGCCTGGCATGGCCCCTCCCATTGAAATGCTTGCATTAAGCCACCCGCGCATCAGCACATCCGCCGGTCATGAGCATGACCGGGACATCAGGCCTCCAAGGGCATGTCAAGCGGTGCCATCCAGCAACCACCCAGCCGCAGCGGATCACCCGCCGCCATAAACCACCCCATCTGCCGACGATGGGACGGGATCAGCTCCGCCATTTTCAAGCTAGCAACAAGCGAACAATCCCCGATAGATCCTCTTGGCCCACAAACCACTGCGCCTGCCAGCGCTGCGTGCGCAGCGCCTGGCTCGATTCCGGCGCGCACCATGGCGGATACACGCGCAGCGCGCGCTTGCCGCCTTGGCCGGCGCGCGACATCACGCCGCGCTCGATCAGCGCGCTGCGCGGGAAGATGAAAAAGCCGTGCCGCGCGCCGTCGCCGTCGGCCACGGCGATGATGACGGCATCGACGGGATCCGCTTCGTCCAGCGGGGCGATGTCGGCGTCCGGATGGGGGCGCTTCCAGACGGTGACGAACTGGCCGATCTTGGTCGGCGTGGTTTTCGCCACGCGCAAGACCAGCCGCTTGCCGTGCAGGGCGGCGCGGCAGGCGCCGTAGTCCGCGCTTTCCGCTTCCGGCACGGGCGCTTGCGGCAAGCCCAGGAAAGCCCAGGGACCGGCCTTCATTGCGCGCTGAACTCGGCTGCGGCCTTGGCCGCCCACAGCGCTTCGGCGTGGCTGGCGAACGGGCTGTCGTAGCCGTCAACGGTACCGTCCTCGTCGACAAAATACAGCCACCAGCCGTCGCCCTGCGCACGGATGGCCGTCTGGCCCGGTGCGCAGTGGGCTACCACGTCCTGTGACGATGCGAGGGTGGCGATGCGGATGCCGCGGTGAATAAGATGCTCGGGTGTCATGGCAAAATAGCTAATGCAAAATAAATAATGGCGATAGTGTAGCCGCGCCGCCCTGTCCTGGCCAGTGCGCTACACTATTCCTTCATACGGAGGACGACATGGCATCACAGCAAGGCACGGTGGATTTTTTGCTCGACCAGATGGCGGGCGCGGGCGGCATCAGCGCGAAAAAAATGTTTGGCGAGTATGGCCTGTATTACGACGGCAAGATGTTCGCCATCGTCGCCGACGACCAGCTGTTCATCAAGCCGACGGATGCGGGCCGCGCCTGGATCGGCGCGCAAGGCGCGTTGCAGGAAGCGCCGCCCTATCCGCAAGCCAAGCCATACTTTTTGATCGATGGCGGGCTGTGGGACGAGCGCGACTGGTTGAGCCAGCTGGCGCGGCGCACGGCGGACGCCTTGCCGCCGCCAAAACCCAAGCCGCCGCCCAAGCCTAAAAAACAGACTTCAGCTGGCTAGTACGCTGTTCTCGCACGCCTTGCCTTCACGGAAGCATTGCAGGTTGTAATACGTGATGGCGGCGATCTCGCGCAGCGCTTCGATGGTGAAGAAGCCCTGGTGGCCCGTCACCAGCACGTTAGGGAAGGTCATCAATCGCTGGAAGATGTCGTCGTCGATGATGTCGGACGAGCGGTCCTGGAAGAACAGATTGCTTTCCTGCTCGTACACGTCGATGGCGAGCGAACCGAGCTGGCGCGATTTGAGCGCTTCGATGACGGCGCCCGTGTCGATCAGGCCGCCGCGCGAGGTGTTCACCAGCATGGCGCCCTTCTTCATCAGCGGTAATGTTGCTTCGCTGATCATGTGGCGCGTGCTCTCCATCAGCGGGCAATGCAGCGAGACGATGTCGGACTCGGCCAGCAGCCGCGGCAGCTCCACCATCGTGCCCAGCTCGGCGAACGCGGGCGCCGGATACGGGTCGTGGCCCAGCACCGCGCAACCGAAGCCCTTGAAGATGCGCGCCGTGGCCAGGCCGATCTTGCCGGTGCCGACGATGCCCACCGTCTTGCCGTGCAGGGTCGCGCCCAACAAGCCGTCCAGCGAGAAATTGCCTTCGCGCACGCGGGCGTAGGCGCGGTGCGTGTTGCGGTTCAGGGTTTGCACGAGTGCCAAGGTGTATTCGGCCACGGCTTCCGGGGAGTAGGCAGGCACGCGGGCGACAAAAAAGCCCAGGCGTTTCGCCGCTTCGAGGTCGAGGTTGTTGTAGCCGGCGCAACGCAGCAGGATGGCGCGCACGCCGTAGCCGTGCAGCGCTTCCAGCACTGGCGCGTCGAGCACGTCATTGACGAAGACGCAGACGGCTTGCACGCCTTGCGCCAGCACCACGGTTTCCTGGCTCAGCGAGGCACTGTGATACACCAGCTCGATGTTGGCGGCGTCGGGCTGGGACGGCAAGGCTTCATCGAAGAAACGGCGGTCGTAGGGCTGGCTGGCGAAGAAGGCGATTTTCATGGGGCGTCCTGGAACTTGCTGGATGGCAAAACAGCATCATAGCGCAAGCGCCCCGCCCCGCGGCGTACGCCTGGCACCGCCAGCGGCCTATTTGGGTTCGCGGGGCAAGGTCAGCACGTGGCGCAGGTAGGCCGTTTCCTCGGCGTGCTGCGCGTGGTAGCGCTCGCGCGCGGCGCGCATGGCCGCCTGATGGGCATCAACCGTGGCAGGCGTCAGCTCGATGCCAAAATCATCCGGCACGGCCGTGCCGCCGCCGAACAGGCGCGCCAGGATGAAGCGGCCCACGTTGTCGCGGTAGTGCGACGCTTCCCAGTAATAGCGCATCGCGCGCGCGCCCGTCACTTGCGGGATCGGCTCGCTGGTGATGCTGTTGAAGCCGGAAAAATCAAGCAGGCGCACGTCGCAGCCCTGGCGCCGGTAGCGCCCGGCCAGCTGCGCCAGGTCGCGCTGCCATGTTTCCATGGCGTCCCATTTGCCGCGCCAGTACAGCCCGTCGAGCGTGAGCGCGTGCGTGGGATTGATGTACAGGCGCAAGCGCGTGCCGCCCTGGCACAACTTGCCGACACTGGCGTCGAAAGCGCGCAGCGCGGGCGCCGTCGGCCCCAGGCCATCGCCAAATTCCTGCAGGCGCGGCGTGAAGGCGCGCGCCGTGCCGGCCCAGGTACGGTTGCGGCTGGTGAGGCAGGACGCGTCGCGCTGGCCGTTCAGCGCCAGGCTGGACAGGCACACGCCGTCATAGCTGCCGCTGAGGATGCGCCAGGTGTCGCGCGTCATGTCCACCGTCAGGCCGCGCTTGATGTTGAGCAAGGCGCGCCGCGCGAAAAACGCGGGGCCGGCGGCCGTCAAGCCCGGCTCCACCCCGGCCGAGCCCAGCTCCAGCGAAAACGAGGGGGCGTCGATGCCCCACACCATGGTGTCGACATGGCTGACCCTGGCCGCGTGCTCGGCCAGGCGGATGGCCTCGCCGATGGAGGCGCCGGACACGGCGCTGTTGAAGACGCTCTTGCCATCGAACAAGGCGCGCACGCCCGTCGGCAAGCCCATTTCCGTGCGCGAATTGCCGATGTACACGACGGCGGGCCGGTAGCGCGCCACGGCATACGTCTTGCCCCACGCGCTGAGCTTTTCATACGTGGGACGCAGGCGCTGCAGCAGCGGGCTGTCCCACTGGTGCAGCAGATACGGGTCGACGCGGTAATTGACGGCGGACACGAAGGCCAGCGCGGCCAGCACGCAGGCGAAGAAAATGGCGAGGTAGCGACGGGCGGTGGTATCCATGGTCAGCGCGGGAAGTAGCAAAATGAGGAGAGAAATGGCGTTCAGCGCCGGATCAGTGGCCCGTCCAGCACCCGCTGCGCATAGGCCGCCTCGCGCGCGTGTTCCACGCGATAGCGGTCGCGCGCGGCGCGCATGGCCGCCTGGTGGGCGTCGACATTGGCCTGCGTCAGTTCCACGCCGAAATCGGCCGGCGGCGGCGTGTCGCCGCCGAACAGGCGCGCCAGGATCATGCGGCCCACATTGTCCCGGTAATGCGACACTTCCCAGTAATAATGCATGTCGGGCTTGCCGCTGACGAGCGGGGTCGCCTCCATCGTGATGCTGTTGAAGCCGGAAAAATCATGCAGGCGCACGTCGCAGCCCCGCTGGCGGTGGCGCGCGACGACTTGCACCAGTCCCCGCTGCCACGCCTGCATGGCATCCCACTTGCCGCGCCAGTGCAGCGCGTACAAGGTCAGCGCGTGCGTGGGGTTGATGTACAGGCGCAAACGCACGCTGCTGCGGCACAGCTTGCCGATGCTGGCGTCGAGCGCGCGTGTCGAGGGCGGCGTCGGCCCCTGGCCATCGCTGAATTCCTGCAGGCGCACGGGAATGGCGTCCTTGGTGCCGAGCCAGTGCCGCATGCCCTTGAGGGTGCACGTCTCGTCGCGCTGCCCATACAAGGCCAGATTGGAGCGACAGACATCGCCGGCATGGCCGGTGAGGATGCGCACGCTGTCCTCCGTCATGTCCAGGGTCAGGCCGCGCTTCAGGTTGACCAGGGCGCGCCGGGCGAAAAAGCCGTGCTCGGCGCCCGTCAAGCTGTCCTCCACGCGCGCCGCCCCCATGTTCAGGGAAAACGTGGGCGCGTCGATGCCCCACACCATGGTCTCGACGCGGCTGACCCTGGCCGCATGCTCGGCCAGGCGGATGGCGTCGCCGATCGAGGCCCCGGACACGGCGCTGTTGAAGACGCTCTTGCCGCCGAACATGGCGCGCACGCCCGTTGGCAAGCCCAGCTCCGTGCGCGAATTGCCGATGTAGATGATGGCGGGACGGTAGCGCGCCACGGCGTAGGTCTTGGCCCAGGCGCCGAGCTTTTCATTGAGCTGGCGCGGGCGCCGCACCAAGGGGCTGTCCCACTGGTGCAGCAGGTAAGGATCGACCTGGTAGTTCAGCAACGAGACGGCGCCGAGCACCAGCAAGACGCAGGCGAGGAAGCAGATGAGGTAGCGGCGCGCGGCGGTGTCCATGCTCAGAACTGAAAGTAGAGAAATTCGGTGACCCGGTTCATGCCGAAGATGCAGGCGATGAACAGCGCGGCCAAGCCCACGCTCCAGCGGGGCGTGGGGCGCCAGCTGAAGGCCCAAGATCCGGCCGGTTGAAATATGCGTTCAATGGCGGGCTCGTAGAGAAAGAATATTTCTTGCGTGTTCGGCGCCTTGAAGGCCAGCAGCATCGCCGCCAGCAGCACGGGCAAGCCCGGCCCCGCCAGTTCGATCCAGCGGATGCCGCCGAAGGCCGGGTGCAAGCCCCACTGCGCCAGGCTGGCCGCGTGACTGGCCAGGCCGCGCGGCAAGCTCACGCCATTTCCCCCCACCAACGCGCGCGTGATATCCCAGGCCGTGGCCACGTCGGGCGCGCGGAAGAAGATCCAGGCCAGCATGACGGCAAGAAAAGTCAGGACGCCCGGCCACCAGCGCGCCGTGACGGTGCCGAATGCGCGCTGCCACGCCTGCTGCAGCACCAGGTACAGGCCGTGCAAGCCGCCCCAGATGACGAAGGTCCAGCCGGCGCCATGCCACAGGCCGCCCAGCAACATGGTCAGCATCAGGTTACGGTAGCGCATGGCCTGGCCATGGCGGCTGCCGCCCAGCGGGATGTATAAATAGTCGCGCAGGAAACGCGACAAGGTCATGTGCCAGCGGCGCCAGAAGTCGGCGATATTGGTCGCCTTGTATGGCGAATTGAAGTTCAGCGGCAATTTCACGCCAAACAGGCGCGACAGGCCGATGGCCATGTCCGAATAGCCGGAAAAGTCGAAGTACAGCTGGAAAGTGTAGGCCAGCACGCCGATCCAGGCCTCGATCAGGGTGGGTTCGGCGCCGGCCGCGAAGACGGGAATCGCCAGCGGCGACAAGTTGTCGGCGATCAGCACTTTTTTCGCCAGGCCGATGGTGAAGATCGACAGGCCGATGGCGAAATTGGCGGCGCGCGGATGGGCGTTGGACGGGTCGGCGAACTGCGGCATCATGTCGCGGTGGTGCAGCACGGGACCGGCGATCAGGTGTGGAAAATAGCTGACGAACAGCACGTAATGGATGAAGCGGTATTCGCGCACCTCGCCCCGGTAGCAATCGACGAGGAAGGCGATCTGCGTGAAGGTGAAAAACGAGATACCGATCGGCAAGATGATGTCGAGGCCGTGCCACGGCAGGCTGGCGGCGTCGGCACCGGCGGCGATGGCCACGGCATTGACGCTGTCGATGAAGAAATTCGCATATTTGTAATACGCGAGCAAGCCCAGGTTCAAGGCCAGCGCCGCCACCAGCACGCGCTTGCGGGCCGCGCCCGCGCGCGCGCCGATCAGGCGCCCGGCGCCGTAGTTGACGCAGATCGAGGCCAGCAGCAACGGCAGGTAGCGCACGTCCCACCAGGCATAGAAGAACAGCGAGGCCAGCGCCAGCCACGCGGCCGGGGCCAGGCGGCGCCAGCTGGCGGACGCGCCACCGGCGGGTGCCCAGCGATCGAGCAGGAAATAGCCGGCCAGCACGATGGGCAGATAGCCGAACAGGAAGGCGAAGGAATTAAACAGCATGCTGCCTCCTGGCCGGCAGCGATTGCGCCTGGCAGTAACATTCGGCGATCTGGGCCGCCACCCTTTCCCACGTGAAGTGTTCCACCAGGGCTTGCACGCGCGCCCGTTCGGGCGGCAGCGCCAGCAATTGCGCGATGGCCTGGCGCTGCGCGGGACCATCGTCCCAGCGCACCTTGCGCAGCGCAAACGCCGAATCGGGCAAGTCGAGCGCGCTTTGCGCCGTCATGACGACGGGCGTGCCGGCCGCCAGCGCTTCGAGCACGCTCAAGGGAAACACCTCACCCTGACTGGGCAAGGCCGCCACGGCCGCCGCATGATAGGCGCTGGCCAGCAGCGGGTCGGCATGATCGAGCGCGCCCAGCCAGCTAACGTGGGGCAAGTCCAGCAACTGCTGCAGATACGGCTGCTGCTCGCGCGGCGCGGCGCCGATCAGCACCAGCGGCACGCCGACGCCGGCCAGCGCCTGCGCCAGCCCCAGCTGGTTTTTATAGGGCGAGATGCTGCCCACCATCAGCACGAACGGCCCGGCGATACCCGTCTCGCGCAGGAACAGGTCGCCATTGGCCGAGAAGAAATGCGGATTGATCCCGTTCGGCAAGACGCGGATCGACTGCGCCGGCAAGCCGAAGCCCTGCACGATGGCGTCGCGCTCGGCGTCGCCCAAGGCAATGACCACGTCGGCCAGCTGCAAGGCGCGCCGCGTTTGCGCATAGCTCGTTTGCACCATCCACTCCGTCAGGCGCCCGGCCAGCCGGTCGGCCAGCCGCGCGCGCCAGGCGCTGGCGCGGCCCCAGCCCGGCGACAGCAGCGGCGACAGCACCACGGGCACGCCTTGTTCGCTGGCCATTTCCATGATGCGGTAAGTGCCATTGCTCGCCGAAAACACGTGCAGCACGTCAAAATCGGCCAGCCGTTCATGGTTGGCATCGACCAGCTGCACTTCCAGCGGGCGCGCCGCCTGCCGGGGCAGCCGGTTCAGCGCGGCAATGGTTTCGCGCACCTGGATCTGCAAGCCGCCGTCGCGCTGGAACAGCATCGGGTAGGACAAGATACCGACACGCATGGTCATCCTTTCGTGCGCCCGCGCCGATGTCGAAGGCTCAGTGCGGTGATTTGACTGCCAGCCAACGGCCGGCAATCTTGCGTTGCAATAACAGAAATTCGCCGGCGAGCTCATGCTTCAACAGGAACAGACCGGCCAGCCAGCACAGCAAGGTGGCCAGTGCCGTGCCCGCCAGCGCCAGCAGCGCCGGTGTGTCAATTGGCAGCCACAGCAAGGCAGCGACGGGGACAACGCCGCAGCAGCCGCAGAGCAACAGACTCTTGCGCAAGGTGCGCGCCAGGATGCGCCAGTCCAGTGCGCTCAAACGCCGCAGGCATCCGTAGTTGAGCCAGCTGCGAAGCATGCTGCTGAGCACCACGGCCCAGGCCACCGCCACCAGCCCGAATGGCGCCGCGGCCAGCAGCAGCGCCACTTTGATGCCGCCAGCCCAGGTATCGAGCCGCACCTGCGCACGCAGCTGGCCCGTCGCCACGAACAGGTAGCGGGCCATGCTGAACATGCTATACACGGCAGAGGACAGGCACATGATCCGGATCAAGGGCACACAGTCCAGCCATTGCGTGCCATACAACACCTTGACCAGGGGCAAAGCCATGCAGGCGAGGAAGAGAAAGAACGGCCAGGCCAGCGCCGTCATGTAACTGATCGTGCGCAAATACACGAGTTCCGCCCCGCCCTGCCCACCCTGCACCCCTTCCTCCCGCGCACGGGCCGCGAACAGGGGAAACACCACGGGAGAAATGGCGCTGGTGATGGCCTGGTTGAAGATATTGAGCACGCTTTGTGCCTTGCCGAACAGGGCCAGGCTTTCAATGCCGATCAGCTTGCCAATGATGAGGTCCGGCGCCGCCACGCCCGCCTCGTCGACCAGGCCGCCACCGGTCGCATACGCGCCGAAGCGGCCGATGGCGCCCATGCCGCGCCGCCCCGGCAGCCACGGCAGTGCTGCAGGACGCACCAGCAGACTGACCAGCAGCGAGGCGCAGGAGCCGGCCAGCGCCGCCCACACCATGCTCATATAACTGTAGCCCTGCAGCGCCAGCAGCACGGCCACCAGCAGATTGACCACGCTATTGGCCGCGTTGATGGCGTAGATGGCGCGAAAGCGCAGTTGCCGGCGCAGCATCGGCAACGTCAGCGCGCTGAACGGGATCAACAGGAAATTGATAGCCAGCAGGCGCAGCACCAGGGTCAGCCGTGGCTCGCCATAGAATTGCGCCAGCGGCGCGCTGGCCAGCAGCACCAGGCCCGCCAGCAGCCAGGCGACGAGCAGGCTGGTGGCCAGCGCGGCCCGCAATTTGACGGCATCAAGCTGCTTTTCCTGGATCAGGTATTGCCCCACACCAAAGTCGCGCACCACTTGCGCCAGCGCCACCAGCACGGCGCCCAAGGAATACACGCCCACTTCGGCCGGCGTCAGCAGGCGCGACAGTACCATGGTGGCGACGATGCCCAGCAGCAGCACCGTGTATTTTTCGGCGAAGGAAAAGAAGAATGAATGGCGGGTGGCGCTCATGCGGACCGCCCGCGCCTACACGAGGCCGGCATAGAACTGGCGCAACTGACGCTCCAGGCGCGGCATCGAATAGCGCTGCACGGTTTCCTCGCGCGCCAGCCGTCCCATGCGGGCACGCCGTGGCGCATCCGCCAGGAGCTGCGCCACGGCCGCGCAAGCGGCGTGCTCGTCATCGAGCGGCAGCAGCAAGCCCCCTTCGCTGTCGTACAGGATATCGTGGGTGCCCGGCACATCCGTGCCCACGGCCGGCACGCCGCAGGCCATGGCTTCGATGGTGGCGATGCCGAAGCCTTCATTCTTGCTCAGCAGCACATGCAGGTCGAAGGCCGGCATCAGCCACTCGATGCGCTGCTGGAAGCCGGCAAACACGATTCTTTCCTGCAGGCCCATCTGTTGTACCTGCAGCCGCAGCATGGCGTCCAGCGGCCCCGTGCCCACCAGCACTAAATACAAGCTGGGAAATTGCGGCGCCAGGCGGGCGAACAGGGACAGCAGCGCTTGCGGACGTTTTTGCGCGGAGAGCCGCGCCACGCTCCCCAGCACGAGCGCGTCCGGCGGCAGTCCCAGCTGCTGGCGCGCCAGTATTCTCCGTTCCGGCGAGACGATGAACGTGTCCGTATCGACACCGTTGGGGATGACGGCCAGCCGCGTTTCCGGCGCCAGCATGTCGCGATACAGGTCGAGGAAATGCCGCATGGACGAGGCCGACACGGCATACACGCCCTTGACGCTACGAAACGCTTCCTGCAAGCGGGGCCGCTGCCAGTCGCTGAACGGTTCCAGGGGAAAGGCATTGTGCACGCTGATCACGGCCGGCAAACGGCATCGCCGCGCCAGCCACAGGATGGAAGCGCCATAACTGGTCCAGCAAAACGCCACGTGGACCAGGTCGGGCCGCAGCCGCCGCAGCCGCCACGCGCCCGTGATCCTGGCGCGCAGCCAATTCCAGCGGCGCCAGGCCCAGTGTTCGAGAAACAATGGCGGTTCATACACGCGCACTTGCAGCTGTCTTGCGCGCAAGTCTTGCGCCCAGGCGGTAAAACCGGGAAAGCGCCGCAGCGCCAGCACGCTGTCATAGCCGCTCGCGCCCAGCATTCTGGCCTCTTGCGCCATGCGCAGTTCCATGCCGCCCAACTCGCCCGAATAACTGCTGATGACGATGCGCGGCAACCGTTTGCGCCGGCCCCGCCACGCTTCATGAAAGAAGCCCCGCAGCCAGGCCCGCTCCCACTGGCGCAGGAACAGGTCGGCTGCGTCGCGCCGCAGCCAGGCCCGCACGGCGCCGAGGGAATCGCGCACGTATCTTCCCAGCATCCAGCGCGGCACGCCGAGCAGCTCCACACTCGGCGCAAAGGTCGCCAGCCGGCATTGGCCACGGCCAAACAGCATGGCACGGCGCAGTATCCAGGCGCGCCGCACCTGCGGGACGCGGATGATGTGGGCCACCTTCGCCCGCGGACAGAACCAGGAAGGATTGCCGGCCGTATGCATCTCCAGGTTGAGCCGGGTTTCGCTGCCCATGGCGTAGTTGGCGCCCTGCGGGCCGATGCTTTCGTCGTAGCGGGCACCCGCCTCGAAGATGCGGCGGCGTATCGCCATGTTGGCGCCCCAGACGAGGCCAGGATAGATGGGGGCGTCGCGCAGGTCGGCGCTGGTGATACCCCACGTCAAGCCGACGGGGGTCAGGCGCAGCAGCCAGTCCGCCGGCGGCTCGCGCCAGGCAGGCACGATGGCGCCGCCGAACAGGGCGTAACCGGGGTGGTCGCGCGCGCTGTCCTGCAAGCGGCACAGCCAGTCGGATGCCGGCATGGCGTCATCGTCGCCAAAGACAAACAGCTCGCCGCCGTCGCCGCTGTAGCGCAAGGCGTGCTCGACGGCGCCATTCAGGGCGGGACTGCGTCCGCGCCGCGCCACATAGACGGAACTCAAGGGCAAGCGGCCGCGGAAGGCGGCAATCACCTCGGCGGTGGCGTCCGTGCTGCCATTGTCGGCGATGACCAGGCGCCAGCCGCCCACGGGCGCACGCAGCCCCATGTAGGCGCGCAATACCTGGGGCAAGGTGCCGGCGCCATTGTAGGTCGCCATGAGAACGGTCAACAAGGACATGCCTCCTTGGTCTTACTATCACAAAACTATGTACTGAAGAGTATTGAACCAGTGTACTGAGCCTGCCCGCCGGCCCGTTGACAGGCATCAAGACCATGCCAACCCGGGCAACACCAGGAGCATCCCCCTTCATGCGCGACATACTGATCATCATCATCATCCTGGGTTCCCTGCCCTTCATCCTGAAGTCGCCCCCCATCGGCGGCCTGATGTGGATATGGGTCAGCGTAATGAATCCACACACGCAAGCTTGGGGCTTTGCCACCCACTTCCCCTTCGCCTTCATCATCGCCATCGCCACCATGCTCAGCCTGGTCATGACGCGCGAGCCGAAAAGCTTGCCGCTCACGCCCGTCAGCGTGCTGCTGCTGCTGTTCGTCGCGTGGATGAATGTCACTGCCCCGTTCGCCCTGCTGCCGGCATCGTCGTGGATGCAGTGGAACAAGGTCATGAAGATCATGCTGATGAGCTTTGTCATCATGATGGTGATCCGCACGCGACGCGACATCGTGCGCCTCGTGTGGGTGCTGGTGGGCTCGATCGGCTATTACGGCGTGAAAGGCGGCATCTTCACCATCCGCAGCGGCGGCACGGAACGGGTCTGGGGGCCGGAAGAAACCTTTATCGGGGATAACAATTCGCTGGCCCTGGCCCTGATCATCACCATTCCCCTCATGTATTATTTGCAGCAAAACACGGACAGGCGCTGGGTGCGCCACGGCTTGTCCGCGGCGATGCTGCTCTCGGCGCTGGCAGCGCTGGGTTCGTATTCGCGCGGCGGCCTGCTGGCCATCGCCGCCATGGGCCTGTTCATGTGGCTGAAAAGCGACCGCAAGCTGGTGCTGGGCGCGCTGCTCGCAGCGGTCGCGCCCTTGCTGCTGGCCTTCATGCCAGAGCGCTGGGCCGAGCGCATGGATACCATCAACACTTATCAGGACGATGTGTCCGCCATGGGTCGCCTGAATGCCTGGCGCATGGCGTGGAACCTGGCGCGCGACCGTTTCCTCGGCGGCGGCTTCGACGTGTCCGATGCCGCCATCTTTGCCCGCTATGCGCCCAATCCCATGGACGTGCATGCGGCGCACAGCATTTATTTCCAGGTGCTGGGCGAACACGGCTTTGTCGGCTTGCTGATATACCTGGCGCTGGGCATCGCCACCTGGCGCACGGCGGCCGCCATCATCCACCGCACGCGGGGCAAGCCCGAATTGCGCTGGGCGCACGGCCTGGCCACCATGAGCCAGGCCAGTCTGATCGGCTTTGCCGTGGGCGGTGCCTTCCTCAGCCTGCTGTACTTCGACATGCCGTACTACCTGATGGCCGCCCTGATTGCCACGCGCAATATTGTCGAACAGCAAGCCACGGCGACCATGGCCGGCCAGGCCAAGGCCAGGGCGGCCATCGCGGAGCAGCCATGACGGCCACCTTGTCGATCTTGCTCTACCACCGCGTGCCAGCGCGGCCCGATCCCCTGTTCCCCGGCGAAGTCGATGCGGCCCTGTTCGAGCGACAGTTGCGCCTGTTAAAACGTTTTTATACGCCCCTGCCGCTGAGCGAAGCCGTGCGGCGCCTGCAGGATGGCAGCCTGCCGCCGCGCGCCGCCTGTATCACCTTCGACGACGGCTATGCCGACAATGCGCAAGTCGCCCTGCCGCTGCTGCTGCGCCACGGCTGGCACGCCACGTTTTTTATCGCCACGGACTATCTGAATGGCGGACAGATGTGGAACGACGCGGTGATTGATGCCGTGCGCCAGGCGCCAGGCCCCGTGCTGGACTTGCGCGAAGACGCGCTGGGGACCTTCCCCGTCGCCAGCCTGGCGCAGCGGCAGGCAGCCATCGCCACCTTGCTGGGCCAGCTCAAATACCTGCCGTTCGGCCGGCGCCAGCAGCTGGCCATGCGGATCCGCCGCCAGGCGGGCGCCACGGCGGGGCCGCCCGCCATGCTGAGCACGGCCCAGCTGCGCCAGCTGCAAGCGGCCGGCATGGGCCTGGGCGCGCACACGGCCAGCCACCCTATCCTGTCGACCTTGCCGGACCACGCCGCGCAGCGCGACATCGCCGATGGCAAGCGCCAGCTGGAAAGCCTGATCCAGGCGCCCGTCACCCTGTTTGCGTATCCCAATGGCAAGGCCGGGCGCGACTATGGCGCGCCGCACGTGGCGATGGTGAAAAGCCTGGGTTTCCAGGCGGCCGTCGCCACGGACTGGGGTGTGTCGCGTCCCGGCGCGGGACTCGACCTGCTGCAGCTGCCCCGCTTTACGCCGTGGGATCGAGGACGCCTGGCGTTTCTGTGGCGCATGCGGCAAAACCGCCTGCTAGCGCACCCAGCGCGCCCGGATGCTGGCTGAGCCATTGTTCCAGCATCAGCAGCAGCCACACCATGGTGCCGTGGTAGGCCGGATGTTCCGCCAGCAAGCGCCCCTGCAGGTCATCGATGAAGGCGGGCCGCACGATGCCGCGCCCGCGCAGCTGCGTCAGATTGTCAAACGCAAATTCGCGCAGCGGCGCATGGCTGTGCAGCCACTGGCCGAAGGGCAAGCCGAAGCCGTGCTTCTTCTTGCCCACGATGGCCGGCGGCAGGATCTCGGCCAGCGCCCGCTTGAAGAAGGGCCGCAGCTGTCTGCCGTCGAGCTTGTCCTGCGGCGCCAGGCGGGCAGCGAACGCCACCATCGCATCGTGCAGGAAGGGAAACGCCGCTTCCACGCCGGCCAGCTCGCACGCCTTGCGCACCTTGAACAGGTCGTTGTCGGCCAGGGTGAAGCGCATGTCCAGCGCCAGCAGCTCGTTGATCTGGCTCAAGCCCTGGCCTTGCCGCTCCCAATATGCGCCATTCACGCAACCGGGCGCCATGCCCGGATCGATGGTGTCGATGAAGCCCGCTTCCAGCACCGTGCGGTGGCCATGGCGCAGCAGCAAGTTGTAGTCGTCGAGCCTGGCCGGCAGCGGCAGACTGGCCTGCTCGATGTAGCGGCGCGCTTTGTCCCCCAGGCGCCAAGGCTTGCCTTTCTGTTCACGGAATAGCAGCGGCTCAATGATGGCCTGGCGCAAGATGACGGGCAAGCGCTCGTACTGCGACAGCAAGGCCTGGTGCGCATAGCGCGCATTGCCGCCAAACAGTTCATCGCCGCCGTCGCCGCCCAGCAAGCGCGTCACGCCATCCTCGCGCGCCATCTGCGCGCAATAGTAAGCAGGAATGGCCGACGCATTGCCGAAAGGCTGGTCGAAGATGGCCGCCATGGCGGGGATCGCAGCCAGCACGTCGCTTGGCGTCACGTAGCGTTCGTGGTGGATGCTGCCCGCATGGCTGGCGGCCAGGCGGGCATACGCCATTTCGTCATAGCCGGGCGCGTCGAAGCCGATGGAATACGTGCGCGCGGGCCGGCCCGTCACCTGACCGATGATGGCGGCCAGGGTGGAACTGTCGGTGCCGCCGCTGAGAAACGCCCCCGTGCGGTCCGCATCCGGCCCCAGGCTGCTTTCCACGGCCAGCCGCAGCAGGCGCAGGAATTCCTGCTTGTTGCCGGCGAAGCTGGCCCGCGTGCGCGCCGCCGGCTCCTGGAAGACCAGCTGCCAGTAGCTGCCCTTGCATTGCCTGCCGCCCCGCACATGCAGGTATTCGCCGGGCAGCAAGCGCTGCTGGCCCAGGTACGCCGTGGCCGGGCCGGGCACCATGTGGAAGTACAGGTAGTGATACAGCGCTTGCGGGTCGAGCGCGCCCCGCACGGACGGATGGGCCAGCAAGGCGTCATGCGAGGAGGCAAAGAACAGGCCTTGCGCATTGCCCGCATAGCTGAGGGGGTGGATGCCGGCGCGGTCCACGGCCAGCAAGGCCGAGCCGGAAAAAGCGTCGAGGATGGCCAGCGCGAATGACCCGGACAGGCTGGCGCAGGCGGCCACGCCACGGCTCAGCCACAGCGAAGCGAGGCGGCACGCCACGTCGTCGGCCGAACCGTCGAGCTCGGGCCGGCCCCAGATGGCCACCTGCAAGCCATCCTGCTGATACACATGGCGGCTGCCGTCGATGGCGGCCACGGCCACACCGCCCACGTCGCTCAAGCTGGCGGCCAGGGGCGCGCTATCGAAACGCGACAAGGGCGCGGCCATGCCGGCCAGCGCGCTTTGCGCCACGCCATCGGCCGCCATGCCGCCGACATCCGCGCCGCCAGGCGCCGCCAGCCAACCGCACAGGCCGCTCATACGAGCACCTCGGCCGGCAGCGGATGACCAAGAAAGGCCGTCGGACTGGCCGTCAAGCCATACGCGCCCGACTGGAACACCACCGCCAGATCGCCCTCCTCGGCGCGCGCCATCTCCATCTGGTCGGCCAGCAAGTCCAGCGGCGTGCACAGCGGCCCCACGACGGAGGCCACCTCGCGCGGACCGCCGTGCAGCCGGTTGCCGATGGCGACCGGATAATTCTTGCGGATCAGCTGGCCAAAATTGCCGGAAGCGGCCAGGTGATGGTGCAAGCCGCCATCCGTGACGAGAAAGACTTGCCCGTGCGACACCTTGCGTTCGAGCACCTTGCACACATACACGCCCGCCTCGGCCACCAGATAACGGCCCAGCTCCAGGTTCAGGCGCACGTCCGGCGCCGCCTGGTCCAGGATGGCGAGCTGCCGCTGCAAGCCTGCGGCGACGGGAGCCAGGTCGAGCGCCTGGTCGCCGGGAAAATACGGCACGCCGAAGCCGCCGCCGATATTCAGCGTGCGCAGGGGCGACGGCGCGCTGTCGGCCAGATGCAGGGCCAATTGCACGCTGAGGGCCTGCGCTTCGGCCAGGGCCGCCCCCGACAGGCTTTGCGAACCCGCATACAAATGAAAACCATGGAAATCCAGCCCCAGCTGACCGATGCGGCCCAGCAGCGCCGGCACGAGGGCCGCATCGACGCCAAACGGCTGCGCGCCGCCGCCCATGCGCATGCCCGTGCGACGCAGGGCGAAATCGGGATTCACGCGCACGGCCACCCTGGCCGTCACGCCCAGCCGTTCACTGGCCAGCGCCACCCGTTCCAGCTGGGCGCCCGATTCCACGTTGATCAGCACGCCGGCCGCCACGGCCCGCGCCAGCTCGCCGTCGCTCTTGCCCGGCCCAGCAAAACTGATGTGTTCCGATGCCATGGTCGTATCGAGCGCGGTGGCCAGTTCGCCGCCCGAGGCCACGTCGATGCCATCGACCAGCCCCGCCAGGCACTGCACCACGGCCGGCATGGGATTGGCCTTCATCGCGTAATGCACGTGCACGCCAGCGGGCAAGGCGGCGCGCAGTTGCGCCACGCGACGCGTGATGCGCGCGCGTTCATACGCGTAAAACGGCGTGCTGCCGACTCTCTGGGCCAGGCGGCGCAAGGACATGCCGCCGATCTGCAGCATGTCGCCCTCCACGGCGAACTGCCCCAGGGAAGCGTGCGACGGCAAGTCCGTACCGTTCGAGCGGATCAAGTCTTTCATGCGGCGTCTCCCGATTGGACCGCATACGCGCGCGCCAGTTCCCTGGCCAGCAAGGGGCGGTCGATCTTGCCGTTCGGATTGCGCGGCAGCACGCCGTCGCGGATCTCCACCCACAGCGGCACCATGTAGCTGGGCAAGCGCGCGCGGCAGGCGGCCAGCACGCTGTCGCGCAACAATTCCACGCCCGGCGCGGGCGTGACGAGCAAGGCGATGGCCTGGCCCAGCACGGCATGCGGCAGGCCCAGCGCGGCGGCCTCGCCCACCAGACCGCTCGCATACGCGACTTCCTCGATCTCGGCCGGGCTGACCCGGTAGCCGGACGTCTTGATCATGTCATCGCTGCGCCCCACGAAATACAGATAGCCCTCCGCATCGCGGCGCACCGTGTCGCCCGACCAGACGGCCAGTTCCGGCAGCACCAGGCCGCTCGCCTGCGGCGGCAGCGGCTTGAAGCGCTCGGCCGTGCGGGCCGCGTCGTTCCAATAGCCGAGCGCCACCAGCGCGCCACGGTGCACCAGCTCGCCCGGCTCGTCGGCGTCGCACACGCTGCCGTCCGGACGCAGCACCAGCACTTCCGCGTTGGGGATCGCCTGTCCGATGGAATCGGGGCGCCGCTCCAGCTGTTCCGGCGCCAGGTAGGTGGAGCGGAACGCTTCCGTCAAGCCATACATCAGGTAAACCTGCGCGCGCGGCAGCGACTGGCGCAGCCGGTCGAGCGTGGGGCGCTGCATCACGCCGCCCGAATTGGTGATGTAGCGCAAGGGCGTGGACAAGGGCCAGCTCAGCTGCGACAGCTGCACCCACAACGGCGGCACGGCGGCCAGGCCCGTGATGACTTCCTGCTCGACGGCTTCGACGATGTCGCGCAGCAGCAGATAATTCATCAGCACGGCGCAGGCGCCGCTGGCAAACGCCGTCGTCAACTGGCTCAGGCCATAATCAAAGCTGAGCGGCAGGACGCACAGGATGCGGTCCTCCGGCGTGTTGCGCAGGTAGGACGACACGCTGAGGGCGCCCGCCAGCATGTTGCGGTGCGACAGCACCACGCCTTTCGGCCGCCCCGTGCTGCCCGAGGTATACAAGATGGCGGCCATGTCCGTGTCGATCGCCACATGCGGCCTGGGTGCGCCAAAGGCGGGCACATCGGCGGGCACGGCGTTCCACGGCAGCACGCGCAGCGTGCCCAGGCGCGATTCCACGTGCCCCTCGCCCGTCAGCAGCACCGTGCGCAAGTCCGGACACGCGGCCAGCGCGGGCCCCAGTTGCGCCAGGCGTTCGCGCGACGTGACGAGGATGTCCACGTTGCAATCGGCCAGGATGTACGCCACCTGCTCCGGCCTGAGCAGCGGATTGACGGGCACGAACACGCCGCCGGCCGCCGCCGCGCCAAACATGGCGCTGACGTTTTCCGGGCGTTTTTCCAGGTACACGGCCACGCGCGCGCCACGCTGCAAGCCCAGGCTCAGCAGGCTGCCGGCCGCCTCGCGCACGGACTGCGCCAGCGCGGCATAGCCGAGTTCCTCGCCCTGCCACGACAGGGCCGGCGCCTGGGGCGCACGCTGCGCCGTTTCAAAGATCAGATCGTGTATCAGTGTCGCCATCGTTTCATCCCCGGGTTGCCATGATTGCCATGCATTCCCCTATGATTCAGACAAACGGCCACAGCGGTCTTGATTTTGATCAATTAACAGTTTCAGCAACACAGCTTGAGCGCGCGCAAGACCGCCGCTGGCCGCTGCGCTCTAATGGACAGCGTTGGCTGCAAAGCCGCCCCATCCGTGACTGCCATGGCCAGCTTCGCCCTTATTCCCCGGTTACACCGGCTTGCCGCCAGCCTTCGCCAGCTGAGCTGGCGCGACAGCGCGTGGCTGGCCGTGGCGCGGCTGCTGGAACGCGTACCGGGCGGGCGCTGCGCGCTGTACCGTTATCAATTCGTCGCACAGGCCGTGGCGCCCGGTTCGCTGTGCCGCGGGCGCGGCCAGGCGATCGCCGTCGCGCCCTGCCTGGCGGAGGCGGACTTGCCGCCCGGCCCCGAACGCCGGCCCGGCGCGCTGCGCGAACGCTACCGGCAAGGCGCGCAATGCCTGGTGGCGCGCAACGAGTCAGGCATGCTGGGCTGGATCTGGCTGCTGCGCCACGGCTGCCAGGAAGACGAGGTGCGCGCCCGCTATGCGCTGGCGTCGAACCAGTCCTCATGGGACCTGGACGTGTGGGTGCATCCCGAGCAGCGCGGCGGCCTGGTCTTCGCCCGCCTGTGGGAAGAGGCCAACGCCGTGCTGCACGCGCAGGGCGTGCGCTGGTCGTGCAGCCGCATCTCGCGCTTCAACCGCGCCTCGCTGGGCGCCCATGCGCGCCTGGGCACGCACGCGCTGGGCACAGCCACCTTTATCCGCTGCGGGCGCTGGCAATGGATGGCCGCCAGCCTGCCGCCGTATCTGCACCTGTCGCGCGGGCCGGACGATGTTCCCTGCCTGGCCTTCGATACGTCTTCCCTGCCGCACTACCCTTCCCTGGAGCTGACATGCCGCATCTTGAAGCAGTAAAGCACATCCTCGACACCACGCTGGGCTTGAACGGACGCGCGCTGGAAGCCCACACGCCGCTGCTGGGCAGCGTGCCGGAGCTCGACTCGATGGCCGTGATCGGCGTGATCACCGCGCTGGAAGACCATTTCGGCATCACCGTCGCCGACGACGACATCCACGCGCGCCACTTCGCCACCGTGGGCACGCTGCACGATTTCGTCTCTGCAAAGCTGCGACCATGAACCGCGCCGCCCTCGACGCCTTGCCGCTGCTGCCCTTCTTCCTGCCCGCCAGCGGCGGCCAGCGCTACTGCCTGCTGCACCTGCCGCCACCGGGCCGCGGCGCGCGCGGCGGCATCGTCTACGTGCATCCCTTCGCCGAGGAACTGAACAAGAGCCGCCACGTGGCCGCCGCGCAGGCGCGCGCCTTTGCCAGCTTTGGCTACAGCGTGCTGCAGATCGACCTGTTTGGCTGCGGCGACAGCAGCGGCGACTTTGGCGAGGCGCGCTGGGACATCTGGCACAACGACCTGCACCTGGCTTGCGCGTGGCTGGCGCAGCGGGTCGACGGCCCGTTGACCCTGTGGGGCTTGCGCCTGGGCGCCCTGCTGGCCCTCGATTTCGCCAGCCGCGCGCCGCTGCCCCTGGCGCGTCTGCTGCTGTGGCAACCGGAATTCGATGGACGGCGCGTCATCGACCGCTTCCTGCGCCTGCGCCTGGCCAGCGGCATGCTGGCCGGCGGCGCACCGGAAGCGCCCGGCCAGGCGCGCGCCGCGCTGGCGCAGGGTGACTCCGTGGAGGTGGCCGGCTACCTGCTGGCGCCCGAGCTGGCGCACGCCATCGATGGCGTCAGCGCCTCCGCGCTGCAGCCGTCCGTCCCGCCGGTGCCCGTCTACTGGCTCGATTACCAGGGGCCGGAACAGGCTTCGTCGCCCTTGCCGCCATTGGCGCGGCAATGGCGCGACCAGGGCGCCGCCGTCCACGTGGCCAGCTTCGGCGACGGCCCGTTCTGGCACAGCGGCGAGCTGCTGGCG
Source organism: Janthinobacterium rivuli (assembly GCF_009208735.1). Classification (GTDB taxonomy): domain Bacteria; phylum Pseudomonadota; class Gammaproteobacteria; order Burkholderiales; family Burkholderiaceae_D; genus Janthinobacterium. The sequence continues at coordinate 29,486 of NZ_WFLJ01000020.1, forward strand.
TGTCCGCAACTGCTGGACGCCACGCGTGCGCTGTGCCGCGACTGGCTAGACGAGGAAAGGACGCCGCCATGAAGCGCGACAGCATTCAGCAGCACCTCGCAGGGCGGACCGTGAACGAACTGGCCCTGCGCTTTCGCAGTGCGGCCACAGACGACGAGGCGCAGGCGCGCATGGTCGGCATCCTCAGCCTGCCCGACGCGCCCGGCCCGCGCGGCGTGGTGATCGTCACGGGCGGACCGCAATACCGCGTGGGCAGCCACCGCCAGTTCGTCCTGCTGGCGCGCGCCCTGGCCGCGCGCGGCGTGCCCGTGCTGCGTTTCGACTTGCGCGGCATGGGCGACAGCGAGGGTGGCGCGCGCGACTACCGCGCCGCCGGCCCCGACATCGCCGGCGCGCTGGCGCAATTCTTCGCCGCCGTGCCGGCGCTGCGCGAGGTGGCGCTGTGGGGCTTGTGCGACGGCGCCACGGCGGCGGCCTGCCATGCGCCAAGCGACGCGCGCGTCCATGCGCTGGTCCTGCTCAACCCGTGGGTGCGCAGCGGCGCCGGCCTGGCGCGCGCCACCTTGCGCCACTATTATCTGCCACGCCTGCTGCGAGGCGCCTTTTGGCGCAAGCTGGCCAGCGGCGAAGTGCGGCTGGGCGCCAGCCTGACGTCGCTGCTCCAGGTGGCGGCCGCCACGCGGGAAGCGGCGCAGGAAGACGACGCGCCCGCGCCTGCCCTGCTGCGGGCGTTGACGCAATTCCAGGGCAAGGTGCTGCTGGTCCTCAGCGGCGACGACCTGGGCGCGCGGGAGTGGCAAGCCCTGCTCGATGGCGATGCCGCGTGGCGCGGCGTGGCCGCCCGCCCACAATGGACACGGGCGCAGGTCGATGGCGCCAACCACACCTTCGCCAGCGCCGCCTGGCGCGGCGAAGTGGAACAGCTGTGCGCACGCTGGCTGCAGTCATGGTAGCGCCAAGGCCAAAACGCGTGCTGATGATCGCCTACCATTTTCCGCCCCTGGCCGGCGGCAGCGGCATCCTGCGCACCCTGGGCTTCGCGCGCCACCTGCCCGACTGCGGCTGGCAGCCGCTCGTGCTCAGCCCCAGCGCCCTCGCGTACGCGCAACGGGGCGATTCCCAGCTGGCGCGGAGCGGCGCGCAAGCCACCGTGCGGCGCACCCTGGCGCTGGATGCGGCGCGCCACCTGGCCATCGGCGGGCGCTATCCGCGCTGCCTGGCGCTGCCCGACCGCTGGAGTTCCTGGTGGCTGAGCGCCGTGCCGGCCGGCCTGCGCATGATCCGGCAATACCGCCCCGACGCCATCTGGTCGACGTATCCGATCGCCACGGCGCACCTGATCGCGCTGACCTTGCAAAAACTCAGCGGCCTGCCGTGGATCGCCGACCAGCGCGACCCGATGCTGGATGACAGCGATCCGCTGGCGCCGTATCCGCCCGAGCCGCGCCTGCACCGCATGCATGCATGGATCGAACAGCGCATCGCGGCGCGCAGCGCGGCCATCGTCTGCACCACGCCGGGCGCCATCGCGGCACATCAGCGGCGCCTGGAACAAGTGGCGGGCGAGCGTTTCCACCTGATCGAGAATGGCCATGACGATGACGAGGGCGTCGCGCCGCCGGACGGTCCGCGCGGCCACCGCAGCCGCTTCCTGCTGCTGCACAGCGGCGTGATCTACCCGTCCGAGCGCGATCCGCAAGCGCTGTTCGAGGCCCTGGCCCGGCTGCGCGGCGACGGCGTGCTGCACGCGCGCAATTTCCAGCTGGTGCTGCGCGCCACGGGCCACGATGCGTGGCTCGCGGGATTGCTGGCGCAATACGGCGTCGAGGATCTGGTGACCCTGGCGCCTTTGCAGCCGCATGGCGCGGCGCTGCAGGAAATGCTGGCCGCCGACGGCTTGCTGCTGCTGCAGGCAGCCAACTGCAACGCGCAGATTCCCGCCAAGCTGTATGAATACCTGCGCTGCCGCCGCCCCATCCTGGCGCTGACCGACCTGGCGGGCGACAGCGCGGCCAAGCTGCGCCAGTGCGGTATCGACACCATCGGCCAGCTGGCCTCGAGCGGCGACTGCGCGCGCGCGCTGCTGCGCTTCCTGGAACTGGCGCGCGCGGGCGGCGCACCCTTGGCCAGCGACAGCACCATCGCCCTGCAAACGCGGCAGGCGCGCAGCCGGTCGCTGGCCGATTTACTGGACCATGTCAGCCACAGGAGAACACCATGAAACGTCTGCTCATCGCCTGCACCCTGTCCCTCATCTGCGCAAGCGCTTCGGCCAAGGCCGCATGCCCTCCCTACGTCAAGGGCACCACGGGCGGCGACTATATGAACGCGGAAGACCGCAAAGACCTGTCCGTGGTCGAAAGCTATCATTTCACGCGCGCCGTGGAAACGCTCACGCAGGGCAACACGGGCAGCCTGGGCGGCGACATCAGCTACACGCTCGAACACTTCCCGAATCACCACCGGGCGCTGGCCTCGATGGCCAGACTGGGCTTGCGTCAGAAAAGCGCGCAGCCAACGGGCGCCCGCTACACGGTGAGCTGCTATTTCGAACGGGCGATCGCCTACGCGCCGCACGACGTGACGGCGCGCATGGTGTACGGCAATTACCTGCTGGCCACGGGCCAGGATGCGACGGCGCTGGAACAGCTGGACGCGGCCAGCCGCCTGGCGCCCGAGCAGGCCACCATCCAGTACAACCTGGGCCTGATGTACGTGAAAAAGAAGGAGTACGAGAAGGCCAGCGCGCACGCGCAAAAAGCCTATGCGCTGGGCTTTCCCCTGCCGGGGCTGAAGAATCAGCTGAGGGCGGCGGGCAAGTGGCGCGAACCGCCGCCGGCGCCCGCCGCCGCCAACGTGGAAGCGGCGGCCGCCACGCCGGAAGAAGCGGCCGTGCCGCCAGTTGAAAAACCTAGCGGGGAATGACGGATGGACGGCTGGTCACGCTCAAATGGCCCGTCGGCGAGGCGGCCAGCGCGGCGGCCAGGTCGCGCCGCGACTGCGCCTTGTCGGCAGCCTCGCCGATGTGCGCCAGTTCCGCCGGCTGCAGCACGGTGGCGGTGAGCAGCATCACTTCGCCGTACGGCGTGTCGAAGGATGGGGGAATGGTGGCCGTACCCTGGGCCAGCAGCACGCCCACCTGTTCGTTCTCGTCTTCCAGTCCCTCGGGCGCATCCTGCACGTCCAGCACCATCGACACGCTGCCGTGGCGCTGCACCAGCAAATCGATGGAGCCGTGATCGGCCACGTTCTGGCTGACCTGGTAAATCACGTCGAAGAGCCAGGATTGCGCCACTTCCTGGCCGTCGAAGGCGGACAGCGGCGCTTCGATGCACACTTCCAGCAGGTGGCCGCGCGGCACGAACACATCGTCGTCATCCTCGAACGGATCGCTCAAGCCATCGCTGGCGATCACGATCGAGTCGGGCCGGCGGATCACGCGCCAGGCCTGGCGCAACGAGGGCCAGCGCGGGCCGCCCATGAAGGCCGGATTGACGAGGGGCGCCAGCACGTCGGCATCTACTGTGCCCAAGGTGACATAAAACGCGTCGCGCGCGGCGCAGGCCGCGGCCAGCATGCGCGCGCCCGCTTCCTTGCCGACGACGGCGTCGTCCGGTTGCGCTACCTGGGGAATATCGTTATCAGGCATGTTATTAATCCTCTATTTACGACACCTGACAAAACCGTAGCGAGCGTACGCGCAGCAGGTTTTTTCAGGTGTCAATCGGCAGGTGGAAAGTCTTGATAGGAACGGGGCAGATAGCCCCAGATGCGCGCCACCCGGCCGCGCACCTCGAAATCGAAGCCGATGCGCGCCAGCTCGGGCACGATCCACACGCCATGGTCGATGATGGTCTTTGGCAGCAGCATGCCCACGTGTTCTTCCGAATACAGGCTGATGTCGAACCATTCCACGCCCATGAACGGGAACGGCGGGTGGAAATCCCACTCCGTGTCCCAGCCCGAGACGTAGCCGGACACGGAGCCATAGCGGTACGAAGGCAGCCATTCTTGCTGCCCGCGCATGAAGGCCAGCAGCTCATTCCACTTGCAGTCGTTGGCGGCGCCGGCCAGGTTGCGCCGCGCGATGTGGCCGCGCAGCTTGCGCTTGATGGCGTCGCCGCCGGCGTCGGCCAGCGGCAGGCTGTGCTCGGCCACTGCTTCGGCCATCAGCGGGCCACCGGTTTCACCTTGGACGCGGCCAGCACGGCGCGCGCGCGGGCCGTGTCGATATCGTCGGCCGTGGCCAGCGCCACGCCCATGCGGCGGCGGGTGAACGATTCCGGCTTGCCGAACAGGCGCAGGTCGGCGCCCGGCACGCTCAAGGCGTCGGCCACGCCTTCGAAGGCGATGCCTTTCGCTTCCAGCTGGCCGTAGATGACGGCCGAGGCGCCCGGCGAACGCAGCGCCACGTTGACGGGCAAGCCGAGGATGGCTTTCGCGTGCAGCTCGAATTCGCTCTGCACCTGGCTGGCCATGGTGACCATGCCCGTGTCGTGCGGACGGGGGCTCACTTCCGAGAACCACACCATGTCATCCTTGACGAACAGCTCCACGCCGAACAGGCCCAGGCCGCCCAGGTTGTCCGTCACCTTGCGGGCGATCTCGCGCGCCCGTTCGAGGGCCAGCGGCGCCATGCGGGCCGGCTGCCACGATTCGACGTAGTCGCCGTGCACCTGCAAGTGGCCGATCGGCTCGCAGAACTGCGTCTCGATCTGTCCCGAGGCGCCGACTGCGCGCACCGTCAGCAGGGTGATTTCGTAATCGAAATCGATGAAACCCTCGACGATCACGCGGCCCGTATCGACCCGGCTGCCGCTGGCCGCATACGCCCACGCCGCGTCCACATCAGCGGCGCCATCGAGCTTGGACTGGCCCTTGCCCGACGACGACATCACGGGTTTTACCACGCACGGGAAACCGATCTCCTGGCATGCAAGCTGCAACTCCTGCAGGCTGCTGGCAAAGCGGTATGGCGACGTCGCCACGCCCAGGGTTTCCGCCGCCAAGGTGCGGATGCCTTCGCGGTTCATCGTCAGCACGGCCGCGCGCGCGTTCGGGATGCAGGTGATCTGTCCGGCCGCTTCCAGCGCCGCCAGGGTATCGGTGGCGATGGCTTCGATTTCCGGCACGATCAGGTCCGGCTTTTCCAGGTCGATCAGGGCGGCCAGCGCCACGCCGTCGCTCATGTCGATCACGTGCGAGCGGTGCGCCACCGGATGGCCAGGCGCGTTCGGATAGCGGTCGACGGCGATCACTTCCACGCCCAGGCGCTGCAGCGAAATGATCACTTCCTTGCCCAGTTCACCGGAACCGAGCAGCATGACCTTGATGGCGGTGGAAGACAGGGGTGTGCCGAAGGTGCGGGGCGCGATGGTGCTGCTGGTGCTAGTGGTCATGGCAGTGCCTGTAAGCGGAGGGAAAGATGGCCGGGACTATAACAAATGCCGGCCATCTTGGACAGGGTGCGCCGCTGGCGTGCGGCCGCGCTACCCCGCATACGCCCGCTTGATGGCGTCGATGTCGATCTTTTTCATGCCCATCATGGCCTGCATCACGCGCCCGGCCTTGGCGGGGTCGGGGTCCGTCAGCAGCTTGATCATCAGGGTGGGCACGATCTGCCACGACACGCCGAACTGGTCCTTGAGCCAGCCGCATTGCTGGGCTTCCTTCGGGCCGCCTTCGGACAGCAGCTGCCAGTAATGGTCGACCTCGTCCTGGGTTTCGCAGTTGACCTGGAAAGAAATCGCCTCGGAAAACTGGAATTGGGGGCCGCCGTTCAAGCCCGTGAACGTCTGGCCATCCAGCTCGAACGCCACCGTCAGCACGCTGCCCGGCGCCTGGCCGTGGATTTCCCTGCCCTCCTCGCCATAGCGCAGGATCTGGCCGATCTTTGAATTGGGAAAGATGCCCGTATAAAACCGGGCCGCCGCTTCGGCGTTGCCGTTGAACCATAAACACGGGGTAATCTTTTGTACGCTGTGCATGATGTCTCCCTAGTCCGGAATAGGAACGCCTTCCCTGTGCGGGAAGGACCGTCACCAATAATAGTCACTATTGTGCGGCCATGGCGCGCGGTGGCGTTTGATCCTGTAACTGCGCCACCAGGAAATCGATGAACACGCGCAGGCGCGACGGCAAATGGCCGCTGGCCGGCCACAGCAGCCAGAACGCCGTGCGTGCCTGCGTATGCGCGTCCAGCAGCGAAACCAGTTGCCCCGCCGCCAGCTCGCGCTGCACGGCGAACGCGGGCAGGTAGGCGATGCCCTGCCCTTGCACGGCCAGGAAGACGCGCATTTCCAGGCTGTTGCAGACCATGCCGGACGCCGGCTGGGTTAGCGCGTCCATCAGCGGCCACGGCTCCAGGCGGCCCGTGGCGGGAAAGCGGTAGTCCAGGCGCGCGTGTCGCAGCAGCGCGGCGCCATCGGCGGGCCGGCCATGGCGCGCCAGGTAGGCGGGCGACGCCACCAGCAAGCGGCGGAATGAGCATAGTTTGCGCCGCATCAAGCTTGAATCGGCCAGCTCGCCCGTGCGTACGGCGGCGTCAAAACCGTCGCTGACGAGGTTGACCATGGCGTCGGAAAAATCGAGATCGAGTTCGATGGCAGGATAGGCTTGCATGAAAGCGCCGATGGCCGGCTCGAACAAGCCGCTGTAACGTGGCAGGCTGATGCGCAGGCGGCCGCTGGGGCCGCTGCTGGCCTCGCTCAATTCCCGCTCGGCCGCTTCTACCTCGGCCAGGATGCGCTTGCAGCGCTGCAGGAATTTTTCCCCTTCCGCCGTCAGCGCCAGGTGCCGCGTGCTGCGCTGGAACAGGCGCGCACCCAGCCGCGCCTCCATGCGCGCCACGCTCTTGCCCACCGCCGACGATGACAGGCCCAGCAGCCGCCCCGTGGCCGAAAAACTGCCGCTGTCGGCCACCTGCACGAACATGGCGATGCCGCCCAAGCTATCCATTTGCGCTCCATTCAAGACATTCACGTCCGATATGTTGATCAGTTTAGCCCATTTTTCTTCAATGACGGGGGCGCCATACTCGGCCCTCCTTCTTTCAGAGCTGACACCCATGCCTTCCTCTTCACGCCTTTCCCTCCCCCTGCAGGTGCTGGCCGCCTGCCTCACGGGCTTGCTCATACCCCTGTGTTTCACGGGCCCGGCCGTGGCGCTGCCCGCGCTCGGCGCCGAACTGCACGGCAGCGCCGCCGCCCTGAACTGGGTCATCAATGCGTATATCCTCAGCTATGGCAGCGCCATGATGGTGGCCGGCAGTCTGACGGACGTGCTGGGACGGCGCCGCGTCTGGCTGGCGGGGCTGGCGCTGTTTTGCTTGGCGACATTAGCCATCGCCGTCGCGCCCTCGGTGGCATGGATCGCCGCGCTGCGCTTCGTGCAGGGCCTCGGCGGCGCGGCCGCGTTCGCCGCCGCCATGTCGTCGCTGGCGCCCCTGTTCCACGGCGCGGCGCGCGGCCGGGTGATGAGCGTGCTGGGCACGACCTTCGGCCTGGGCCTGGCCTTCGGCCCGCTGGCGGCCGGCGCCATGCTGGCACTGGCCCGCTGGCCCGCCATCTTTTACGCCACGGCCGCGCTGGGCGCCATCGGCATGCTGCTGGTATGGGGCAGCGTGCCGGCCGATCCGCCGCGCGGCAAGGGCCGGCTGGACTGGCCTGGCGCACTCAGCTTCAGCGCCGCGCTGGGCCTGTTGACCCTGGGCATGCTGCTGGCGCCGGAACACGGCTGGCGCAGCAGCGCCGTGCTGCTGTCCATCGCCGCATCCGCGTTGCTCTTGTGGATGTTTATCGCGGTCGAACGGGGGACGGCGCAGCCCCTGCTGGACCTGTCGCTGTTCCGCCAGCGCCGCTTTCTCGCCGTGCAAGTGCTGGCCGCCTCGCCCGCCTTCCTGTTCATCGTGCTCATCGTCATGCTGCCGGGGCGCTTCATCGGCATCGACGGCATGTCCGCGCTGGCGGCGGGCCGCCTGATGATCGCCCTGGCCGCGCCACTGCTGCTCGTGCCGATGCTGGCGGCGCTGCTGTCGCGCTGGATCACGGCGGGCACGCTGTGCGCGGCGGGATTGCTGCTGGCCGCGGCGGGCCTGGCCTGGCTGGCGCTGGTACTCGCTGGCGGTGGCGGTGCGGCGCTGGCCGGCCCGTTGCTGCTGATCGGCGCGGGCATCGGCTTGCCGTGGGGCTTGATGGATGGCATGGCCTTGAGCGTGGTGGAAACGCAGCGGGCCGGCATGGCGACGGGCATCTTCAATACCGTGCGCATCAGCGCCGACGGGGTGGCGCTGGCTCTGGCGGGCGCCTTGCTGGCGGGCCTGATCGGCACGGGGCTGGCGCGCCAGCTGCCCAGCGACTTGCCCGTGCTGGCGGCCGCCAGCCGCGCCGCGCTCGGTGATATCCAACAGGCAACGCAGCTGCTGGGCGGCCAGGAAGCGCTGCTGCGCGCCAGCTACGACGCCGCCTTCCGCCAGTTGCTGAACGGCCTGGCCGTGCTGGCAGTGGCGCTGGCGGCGCTGGTGCCGTATTTACTAGGAAAGGATAGGACTCACGCGTCGAGTCCGTAGAACACCGCGATCAGGACGGCGATGTTGTTGCAGGCGCGCGAGAAGGTCGTTGTCGCGTAGGCAACGGCCACGCCGGGGCTGCGGTAGCGCAGGTAGACAAAGCTGAACATGGCGCCCGAACCGAGGGCGACGATGGCGTGCAGCAAGCCGCCGCTGATGAAATGCACGATGGCCCACAGGATGGCGCCGATAAAAATGCTCAGCTGGCGGCTGGCGCCCAGGCGCTTGAGGATTTCCAGCGGCAGCAGCTGGCCGAGGAAGGTTTCCAGGATGGGAGAATAGATGACGACCCAGAACACCAGCAGGGGCAGCGACATTTCGCGCTTGAACTTGGCCAGGCCCGTGTGCGCGCCCCAGTATTCGGGCGGCAACAGCCATTTGGTGAGGAACAGGATGGCAAAGCACAGCATGCAGGTGAGCAAACCCCAGCCGAGGCCGGCAAGGGCCAGCTGCAGCACGGGCGGCGCCGGTCCGTCGTCGTCCGGGCTGGATAGATCATGGCTGCTGCGCACTTGCATGAGTCGTCCTGGCGGTGATCCAGCTCTCATTGTAGCGCGGAATAGAACTGCTGGCGCATGGCTGCCGGCGCGCCGCGCTGCGGCGCGTCCGCCGTCAGGCCGCCAGGCGCAGGCGACCGTTGGCCGGCGCGGCCAGTTTGAAGATGCCCACTTCCTGCTCCAGCTGCGCCGCCTGCTGCTGCAGTTCGTGCGCGGCGGCCGCCGCCTGCTCGACCAGGGCCGCGTTTTGCTGGGTGACCCTGTCCATGTCGACGATGGCGCGGTTGACTTGTTCGATGCCGGCGCCCTGCTCCTGCGTGGCGTGGCTGATCTCGGCCATGATGCCCGTCACCCTGCCGATGCCGGCCACTACGTCATGCATGGTGGCGCCCGCCTGCTCGACGAGCAGGGTGCCCGTGCCCACCTTGCTGACGGAATCGTCGATCAGCAGCTTGATTTCGCGCGCGGCGGCGGCGGAACGCTGTGCCAGGCTGCGCACCTCGGTGGCGACGACGGCGAAGCCGCGCCCCTGCTCACCGGCGCGCGCCGCTTCCACGGCCGCGTTCAAGGCCAGGATATTCGTCTGGAAGGCGATGCTGTCGATGACGCCGATGATGTCGACGATCTTGTTCGACGAGGCATTGATCAGGCCCATCGTGTGCACCACTTCGGCCACCGCCTTGCCGCCCTGCTCCGACACCTTCGACGCTTCACGCGCCAGGTGATTTGCCTGCTGGGCGTTGTCCGCATTCTGGCGCACGGTGGAAATGAGCTCTTCCATCGATGAGGCCACCTCTTCGAGGGAGCCGGCCTGCTGTTCCGTGCGCTGCGACAGATCGCGGTTGCCCGAAGCGATCTCGGTCGAGGCCGTGGCGATGCTTTCCGTTCCGTGACGCACCTTGCCGACGATGGCGGCCAGGTTGTCGCGCATGGTCTTGATGGCAAACAGCAAGCTGCTGTCGTCGCCGTCGCGCGTGTGCACGTCGATGGCCAGCTCACCGAGCGCGATGCGCCCGGCGATCGAGGCCGCATACGCCGGTTCGCCGCCCAGCTGGCGCAGCAATCCCCGCGTGATGACGGTGGCGACCGCAATACAAATGAGCACGCTGAGCGCGGCCAGCACGCCGATCCAGCGCAGCGACTGGCCGTAGATGGCGCGCGCGGCCACGCTGGCCTGCTCCGATTCAAGCAGCACGTTTTTCAGCACGGCATCGATATCGGCGACGATCTGGCGCCGCAGCGGGCTGCATTCCTCGACGAGGAAGGTGCCGTACTGCTCCATCTGCCCGGTGGCGCGGAACTGGCGCGGCCGCTGCAATTCCCGCGCCATGGTTTTGAGCCCCGTGCTGACCTTCTCGAACTGGGGGTCGCCGGCGAACTGCGGCGCCAGGCGGGCCAGCGCTTCCAGGTACAGCGCCTTCTGGCTGTCGAGGATGGCCAGCTCTTTTTCGGCGGCGGCCTGCTCATGGAAGATATACGCGTTGCGGGCGGCCAGGCCCGTCTGGTCGAGCGCTTCGCGCGCCACGTACAGGGGTTCGAGTTTTTCCAGTTGAACTTTTTCTTGCGCGTCCATGGCGCCGGAGATGGCGCCGATGCGCAGCAGCGCGAACGCCGCCAGCACCAGCATGAGTACGACCAGCAGCCCGAAGCCTGCGCTCAGGCGCGCGCCTATCGTCAAACGATTGAATGACATCATTGTTGTTATTGCCCTGTAATAAAGTTGATTGTTGCTGGTTATCTGAAAACCAGCGATCCGCTCGCCGTCGTGTTGCCTTTCCTGCATGGCGCAGGATGGGTCTCTAACTGGCGTTTTTTGGGCAGTCAGCTTCTAATGTCGGGCAATGCAGGCGCGCGGGGGAGACCCTCACGCCATACAACAGCACACTGAATTATAAGCGAACAGCGTTATGGATGATTTCACGCGTCCGCTTTTAATGCTTTGATGCAAGTCAACAGGGGACGGATCAGCCCGCGCCCGGGGCGTCGATGACGGCCATGGTGATGCGCGAAATGCAGCACAGCTTGCCATCGTCGTCGGCGATGCGGATTTCCCAGACCTGGCTGGTGCGGCCCCGGTGGATAGGCGTGGCGCGCCCCGTCACCTGGCCGCCGCGCACGCCGCGCAGGTGGTTGGCATTGATTTCCTGGCCCACGCTCACGTGGCGGCGGGAGTCGAGACAGGCATTCGCGGCCATGCTGCCCAGGGTTTCGGCCAGCAGCACGGACGCGCCGCCATGCAGCAGCTTGAACGGTTGCATGGTGCGGTGGTCGACGGGCATGGTCGCCTCGATCCAGTCGGGGCCGAAGGCCGTGAATTCGATGCCCAGGTGGCGCATGGCCGTGCCTGCACTGGCGGCGTTCAGGGTAGCCAGGTCGAGCGGTGCGTGCCAGATTTCCATCGTTACCTCGTATCAATGTGGAGAAAGGTCCATTGTAGGACAGTGCTCTCCCGCGTGCCGCTTCATCTTTCCTTCACCCTGGCACGGGGTGGCGCTGGCATTAACTGGTTATAATTGCCCCATTCTTAAAAAACGAGGTTGTGTATGAAGTGGGCCTTGCTGGGCATTTTTGTGTTTTCTGTTTTACATATTCATTTTCGTGGCAAGGTGCGCCTGCCGTTCCGCCGCCAGATCTTCGATCACTCCTCGTTCATGGCGCCGCTGAACCTGTTCATGCACACCTTTTCCAAGGTGCCGGCCACGCCCTATTTAGCCGTCGAGCAATTCCCGGAATTGGCGCCGCTGCAGCAGAACTGGCAAATCATCCGCGATGAAGCGCTGCGCATGCAGGAAATGAAAAAAATCAAGGCGGCGGAAAAGAACAATGACGTGGGGTTCAATTCCTTCTTCAAGTATGGCTGGAAGCGTTTCTACCTGAAATGGTATGACGCGAACCACCCGTCGGCACAGCAGATGTGCCCACAAACCTATGCGCTGCTGCAATCGATTCCCTCGATCAAGGCGGCCATGTTCGCGGAACTGCCGCAAGGCGGCAAGCTCAACCCGCACCGCGACCCGTTCGCCGGCTCCCTGCGCTACCACCTGGGCTTGCAGACGCCGAACGACGACCGCTGCTTCATCGACGTCGATGGCGAACGCCACAGCTGGCGCGACGGCCAGGCCGTGATGTTCGATGAAACGTATATCCACTGGGCACGCAACGATGCCGACAGCGACCGCATCATCCTGTTCTGCGACATCGAGCGCCCGATGCGCTACCGCTGGGCGCAAGGCTTGAACCGCTGGCTGGGCCGCACCCTGATGACGGCCGCCGCCTCGCCCAACGAACTGGGCGACCAGGTGGGCGGCGTGAGCAAGCTGTTCCAGATTTCCTGGACCATGGGCCAGTACCGCCGCCGCTTCAAGGCGTGGAACAAGACGGCCTACCAGGTCACCCGCGTGGCCCTCGTCGTGGGCGTGATCGCGCTGATCTACTTTATCTAAGCGCCGACATCGATGCTTCGACAGAAACCGCCTTCGGGCGGTTTTTTTATCATGCGATGCCAATCACCAGGAGAATCAGACAATGACCGAACGCGACCGCCAATACGATATCCAGATCGGCGACGATGCATGGATCGAGTTCATCAGCCTTGATGGCCGCTATGACCAGGCCATCGATATCGATGCCCTGCTGGACGGCCTGTGGCCGCTGATCTGCCGCCTGGAAACCCATTGCGTGGCCGGCTGCTGCGGCATGGATGCCTTCGATTTCACGCCCGAAGGCATCACCGCGGCGCTGCTTGAGCTTGACCGCGCGCAACTGCGTGCCGCCTGCACGCAAGCCCGCGGTGCCGTGGCGGCGGCCGCCAGCGACGTCTTCACGAGCAACACGATGAATCACATGGCCGACAAACGCGTGTTTCTGCAATTGCTCGAGCATCTCGACCGCTGCCTGGCGGACCCGCAAACGGCCTAGCCGGCAAGCCAGCTGCGCCAACATCGGCGATAATACTGGCTCACACCACTCTTTTCTTTTATTTATGCGCGACATCATTGCCGGATTTCTACGTTTCCAGAAGGAAGTCTTTCCTGAACGCCGAGAGCTGTTCAAGACATTGGCCACGGGACAGACGCCCAAGGCCTTGTTCATTTCCTGCTCCGACAGCCGGATGGTGCCGGAACTGGTGACGCAGCGCGAACCTGGCGAACTGTTCGTGATCCGCAACGCGGGCAACATCGTGCCCTCGTTCGGCCCGGAACCGGGCGGCGTGAGCGCGTCCGTCGAATTCGCGGTCGCGGCCCTGCAGGTGACGGACATCGTCATTTGCGGCCATTCCGATTGCGGCGCGATGAAAGCCATCGCCACCTGCACCTGCCTCGATCACATGCCGGCAGTCAAGAACTGGCTGCGCCATGCGGATGCGGCGCGCATGATCAATGAATCCGTCGAGCATGCCACGGAACAGGACCGCATCGACGGCATGGTACGCGCGAATGTCGTGGCACAACTCAACAACATCCGCACGCACCCCTCGGTGGCGCTGGGCATCACGCAAAAACGCCTGACCCTGCATGGCTGGGTGTATGACATCGAAAACGGTTCGCTCGATGCGCTCGACGAGTCCACCGGCCAATTTGTCCCGCTGGCGGAACATCCGGCCTCGAAGCTGTAAGCGCAGGTTCTCCCCGTCAAGCGCAACATGGCGCTTGACCTTGTCCAGGCGGGAAGGTGCAAGGTAACGGTACTCAAGGAGATTATCGTATGCCAACCATCACCGTATTACCCCATCCCGAGCTGGCTCCCGCAGGCGCCGTGTTTGACGCGCCGCAAAACATGAGCATTTGCGACGCCTTGCTGCTCAACAAAATAGACATGGAACACGCCTGCGGTCAGGTGGGCGCCTGTTCCACCTGCCACGTGGTCGTGGTTCAGGGTTTCGATACGCTCAATGCGCTGGGCGACAATGAAGAAGACATGCTGGACCAGGCCTGGGGCTTGCAGCCCCAGTCGCGCCTGTCGTGCCAGGCGCGCGTGAGCGGCGCAGACCTGACGGTGGAACTGCCCCGCTACACGCTCAACCACGCCAAGGAATAGCCCCCGGCGCGCCAGCCTGCTTACCTGACTTTGCTTACCACATGATCACGCGCTGCTCGGGTGGCAGATACATCGGGTCGCCTGGCTTGATGCCGAACGCTTCGTAGAAACCGGGCTGGTTTTTCACCGTGCCCTTGGCGCGGAATTCGCCCGGCGAATGCGGGTCGCTCTTGATCTGCGCGATGGCCGCTTCCGGGCGCAATTTCGCGCGCCATTTCTGCGCGAAGCCGATGTACAGGCGCTGTTCGCCCGTCAAGCCATCGATGACGGGCGACGGCTTGCCGCCGAGCGAACGCTGGTAAGCTTTATAGGTGATCGACAGGCCGGAATTGTCGCCGATGTTTTCACCCAGGGTCAGTTCGCCATTGATATGGTAGCCAGGCACGGGGCTGTAGGCGCCGTACTGCTTGACGAGGCCGGCCGCCAGCGCCTTGAAGGCCGCGCGGTCCTCCGCCGTCCACCAGTTGCGCAAACGGCCCTTGGCGTCGTACTGGCTGCCGGAATCGTCGAAGGCATGGCTGATTTCATGGCCGAAGGTGATGCCCAGCAAGCCGTAATTGACGGCGTCTTCCGCCTTCACGTTGAAGAATGGCGGCTGCAGGATGGCGGCCGGGATCGTGATCGCGTTGAGGGCCGGGCTGTAGCTGGCGTTGACGGTTTGCGGCGTCATCGACCATTCGTCGCGGTCGACCGGCTTGCCCAGCTTGGCCAGATTCTGCTGGCGGCTCCACGCGCGCGCGGCGCGCACGTTGGCGATCAGGTCGTTCGACCGCGTCTGCATGCTGCCGTAGTCGCGCCAGGTATCCGGGTAGGCGATCTTCGGCTTCAGCGCGGCCAGCTTGAGCTGGGCTTCCTTCTTGGTTTCCGGGCCCATCCAGTCGAGTTGCTCGATGCCATCCTTGAACGAGGCGACGAAATTGTCAAACATGGCCATCACGCGTGGCTTCGTTTCCGGCGGCAGATACATTTGCACGTAGCGCTTGCCGACGGCGTCGCTGATGGCGCCATCCGTGAAGCGCAGCGCCAGCTGCCACTGCGGTTCGCTTTGCGGCACGCCGCGCAGCACCGTGCCGTCAAAGGCGAAACGCTCCTTGACCGTGGCGCTGTCCAGGTAAGACGCATAGCTTTCGATGATGCGCCAGTTCAGGTAGCTCTTCCACGCTTCCAGCGGCACGGCGGCCACGCTCTCGGAAAAGCCTGTCATGAAGCTGGGCTGGCGCACCACGGCCGAAGCGGCTTTCGGCGCCAGGCCGGCGGCCGTAAAGTAGGCGTTCCAGTCGAAGGCCGGCGCCAGGGCCGCGAATTTGTCGAAATCGACGCGGTTGTACGACTTGACGGGGTCGCGCATCTGCACGCGCGTCCATTGCACGGCCGCCAGCCGGGTTTCGAGGTCAAGGATTTGCGCCGCGTGATCGGCAGCGGCCTTGTCGCCGCTCATGGCCAGCATGGTTTCGATATGCTTGAGGTACTTGGCGCGCACGGCTTGCAGCTTGGCGTCGTCCTCCTTCAGGTAGTAATCGCGGTCAGGCAAGCCCAAGCCGGACTGGCTGATGTTGACCGTGTAGCGCTCCGGGTCTTGCGCATCGGGCGCCACATAGGCGGAAAACGGCGTGCCGACGCCATTGCTCTGCAGGTAGGCGAACAGCGCCGGCAAGTCTTTCTTGTCTTTCACGCCAGCCACGCGGGCCAGTTCGGCCTTCAAGGGCTTGAAGCCGGCCGCATTGCGCGCCGTCTCGTTCATGAAGCTCGTGTACAGGTCGGCGATCTTGTGCGCTTCGCTGCCGGGCTTGCCGGGGTTCTTGACGGTGGCGTCGATCAGGCCGCGCAGCTGGCCCTGGGCGATTTCGCGCAATTCGATATACGTGCCCCAGACGGATTTGTCGGCCGGGATCTCCGTATTGCGGGTCCACACGCCGTTGACGTAGCCGTAGAAGTCGTCCCTGGGGCTGACGGCCGGATCCAGGGTTTTCAGGTCGATGCCGGAGACGGGCGCGATCGCATTGGTAGCTTGGGCGTACAACGACGGCGAGGATAAGGCGAACAAGGCGCAGCAGGCGGCGCTGATGAGTGAGCGTTTCACGAAGAGTCCCTTAATTGTTTTAACTACATGTTGGAGAACATGCTGTGTCCAGGCATGAAAGGCCGGATTATAGACGGCCTGCCTGCCGCGCAACAATGTCGGTTGAACAATTCCAGTGCACCGATGTTCGCTGAGGCACGCCTCAAGCCCGCGCCGATGATCAGCAAATGTTACCATCTAGCAATAACCATAGCGGTCGTTCACCACCTGTTTTTGCCTGGCTCGTTGACTGGAGAAGTTTGATGCAGGAATGCAGATTCAATATTTTCGGCACGCTGATTGCCGTCCGCGGGCATCCGGGAGCATGGCGCGCCTTCTATCTCGGTGCGGAAGGCAAGCGCCGGCCCGCCGATTTCATCATTCCCGACGATATTGGCGCCGATGCCTTGTGCGAGTACCTGGCTGACCTGTTCCATGAAGAGGCGACGCCGCGCAATAACACGGCAACACAAATCGGCTCGTCCGCGTTCGAGGCCTAGCCTACTTTACCGGTTCGAACGTCACCGTCAGTCCATTTCCCGTGGTCCTGATCTGCGTGGGCACGAATTGCACGCCCGCATAGCGCAGCTCGTCGGGCTTGAAGGTGTAGATCGGTGTTTCATGCATGAGCTGGTCGGCCACCAGGCTGGCCACCTTGGCGAACTGGCGCTGCTGCGACTCGTCCATGCCGTCGATGACCACCTTGTCCACGCTCGCCTCGCTCAGGTAGACGGCATTGCGCTGGGGGTCGAGCACGAGCCGTCCGGACATGGCCAGGCTGCCGCGCCAGCTCTGGCGTATGAACGGCGGGAAGACGCTGGCGTCCACGCTGAGGGCGACCCTTTCCCGCTCGGGCTGCAGCGACAGTTGCGGATGCGTCAGCTTGACGTCCAGCACGGACAACACGCGCTTGTCGATGGGAAAGCGGCGCTCCAGGCCCTGCTGCATCTTGCTCAGCGACACATTCACGTCGCGCGGGCCGATCAGGGTGGAACACGCGGCCAGCACGCTGCAGGCCAAGGCGGCGATGGCGGCGGTTTTCAGCAAGGGGCGGAAAGCGGTCACATTCATGGATAGTCTCGGTGGAAAGATCGCGCCATCTTACACATGGACCCGCTTCAATACAAACGGCGCCCGGCTTGCGGCGGGCGCCGTTTTTTTACGTCAACGTCTTATTAATGCACGAACAGGGCGATCAGTATGACGATGGGCAATGGAATGCCCAGCAGCAGCAAGAGGATGGAACGCATGGCAGACTCCTTGATTGAGATGGTGGGGTTCAGATGGTGACGTGGCGCAGCACGCGCTCATGGTCGCGCTGGCGGCCGCCAAACGTTGCCGCCAGGCTGGCCACGAATGCGCCCAGCAGCAAGGCGACGAACATCCACAGCGCCGTGTGGGCGCCGGCCTTGCGGGCCGTGTCAGCCGCCTGTTGTGCTTTCGCCTTGGCATCGGCGGCGGCCTTGGCGGCGCGGGCGTAGACGGCGTCGACGCGCGCTTCCGCTTCAGCCTGCGTCACGCCCGTGCGGCTGGCCACGACCTGACCCAGATAGGCGCGGTCATCGGCGGCCAGGCTGCCCGTGGACAGGCTGGTAGCGAAGATCTTTCCGATTTCCACGCGCTGGTCGGCCGTGCCGGTATTGGCCACGGGTGCCGCCACGGTGCCGGTGCCAGCAGCAGGCGCGGCGCGCAGCAGCATGTCCGAGAAATAGTCGAGCGGATTGGCGCCGCCCTCGCCCGCCTTGGTGCCAGCCGCAGCGGCGCCCGCCCCTACTGCCGGGCCCACTGCCGCCGCCACGCCGCTGCCCGCGTCGATGGCGCCGCTCAGCACGGCGCGTGTGCCGCCAGCCAGCAGGGCGACGGTGAGCAAGGTCGCCACGGCCCAGGCCAGCAAGCCGTGCGCCGTATCGCGGAAATGCACCTCATCCGTGTGGATGGCACTCCATTTCACGCGCAGCCGGCCCGCCATGTAGCCGCCTATACCGGACGCGGCCAGTTGCATGAAGGCCAGCCAGGCGATGGTGGACACGCCAATGGCCGTGGCGTTGAACGACCATGGCGACACGGACGACAGGCCCAGGCCCACGCCGAGGATCAGCAAAATGAAGGACAAGGCGGCCGCGGCGGCCGCGCCCGCCAGCACGGCGCCCCAGGAAACGCCCGGATTGTTCAGGTCGGACACGGACAATTGTGTAGCTTGCATGAAATACTCCCTTGATGGTTGATGTCTTGAGCCGCTCAGGCGGCCACGCCCGTCAGCTGTTCCTTGCGCGCGGCCATTTCCTTGCCCAGCGCATCGAGGTCGACGGCCGTATCGCGCACCTTGGGAAACATGTCACCCTCTTCTTCCTGGACGTGGTGGTCGATCTGTTCGGACAGCACCTTGACCTTGGCGTCGTACAGGTCGTCGGCCGGATCCATCGCGGCAATTTGCGCGATGAGCTCCTTGGCGCTCGCGTGCTCGACGAGGGCTTCATCCATCAGGTCGCCGTCGTGGATGGGGCGGCGCACGGCCGGGTAGAAAATCTCTTCTTCCAGCTGCGTATGCACGGTCAATTCCTGGCAGATCTGGTCGGCCAGCTTTTTCTTGGTGGCAAATGAGCGGTCGCTCAAGCCTTCATATTGGGCAAACAAGGCCTTCACGGCCTTGTGGTCCTGCATTAATAAATTGATCGCATTCATGGCGCCTCCTTGTTGTAGATGAGACAAGGATGCGCCACGGCAGCGCCTGCGTATGTGCGACGCCTTACACAAAATTCATATTCAGCGATTGCCTACTTGATGCCGTGATGGCCCATCAAGTCGTACAGGGTGGGCCGGCTCACGCCCAGCAGCTCGGCCGCACGGGCGATATTGCCGTCGGCGCGCGCCAGCGCGCGCACCATCACCCTGTATTCGGCCCCTTCGCGGGCCTGGCGCAGGTTCAGCGGTTCATCCTGGACGGCCGCCTGGGCGCTGGCGGGCAAGCCCAGGTCGTCGGCGGCGATCTGCGGCCCGTCGCACATGATGACGGCGCGCTTGATGCAGTTTTCCACTTCGCGCACGTTGCCGGGCCAGCCATAGCTTTCGATCAGCTGCAGCGCGCCCGCGCTGAAATGCAGGGCGCCGCGCCCCTCGCTGGCGCAGAACTTGTTCTTGAAGTGTTGCGCCAGCAAGGTGCAATCGCCGGCCCGCTCGCGCAGCGGTGGAATGCGCAAGACAATTTCGCTGAGGCGGTAAA
This sequence comes from Janthinobacterium rivuli, assembly GCF_009208735.1. Classification (GTDB taxonomy): domain Bacteria; phylum Pseudomonadota; class Gammaproteobacteria; order Burkholderiales; family Burkholderiaceae_D; genus Janthinobacterium. The sequence continues at coordinate 48,865 of NZ_WFLJ01000020.1, forward strand.
ACAGGTCTTCGCGGAAACGCCCCTGCTCCGCCAGCACCTTCAGATCCTGGTGCGTGGCGCAGACGATGCGCACATCGACGGCGATCTCGGCGCGCCCGCCCACACGCTCGATCACCCGTTCCTGCAGGAAGCGCAGCATTTTCGCCTGCAGCGCCATCGGCATGTCGCCGATTTCATCGAGAAAGAAGGTGCCGCCGTGGGCCAGCTCGATCTTGCCCAGGGTTTGCCGGGCCGCGCCCGTAAACGCGCCCCGCTCATAGCCGAACAGCTCGCTTTCCAGCAGGTTTTCAGGGATGGCCGCGCAATTGATGGCAACGAAACGCTGCGCGTGGCGGCTCGACAGCGCATGCAGTCCCCGCGCGATCAATTCCTTGCCGCTGCCCGAGTCGCCCAGCAGCATCACGCTGGCCGACGAGGGCGCCACCTTTTCCACGCTACGGCACAGTTTGAGCATGCCAGGGTCGCGGCTGATGATGCCCGCCAGGGGCGAGTCCGCCTGCGTCTGCAGCATGCGGCGGTTTTCCTGTTGCATCGCGTGCAAATAAAACGCGCGGGCGATGACCAGGCCCAGCATGTCGGCCTCGAACGGCTTCTGGTGAAAATCGTAGGCGCCCAGCGCGATGGCTTTCAAGGCATGCGCGCGCTCCTGGTTGCCCGACAGGATGATGACTTTCGTGTCCGGCGCCAGCGCGAGGATTTGCTGCAGGGTGGCCAGGCCTTCCGTGGCGCCGTCCGGATCGGGCGGCAAGCCCAGGTCCATCGTCACGACAGCCGGCTGGTGGCGCCGCACCAGCGCCAGCGCCGCCTCGCGCTCGCCCGCCAGCAAGACCTCGTAGCCATCGAAACTCCAGTGCAACTGCTTTTGCAGGCCGGGATCGTCTTCGATGACCAGCAGTTTTTGTTTGCCCATGGCACTCCCTTGCTATGCCGCATGCAGCGGCAGGATCACGCGAAACGTCGTGCCCACTTGCGGCGCGCTGCGCACTTCCAGGCTGCCGCCCACTTCGCGCAGGTATTCGCGGCTTTCGAACACGCCGATGCCCATGCCCGCCGTCTTGGTGGTGTCGAACGGTTTGAACAAACGTTCGCGGATGAATTGTTCGCTCATGCCCTGCCCCGTGTCGTCGAGCTCGACGACGGCCGTCTGCTGCTCGCGCCGCAGCCGCACGGCCACCTTGCCATCGCTGGCCGTCGCCTCGATGGCGTTCTGGATCAAATGCCCCAGCACCCTTTCCAGGCGCGCGCGGTTGGCCAGCACCGTCAGCTCGCCATCGACGATTTCCAGGCGCGGCGCCGGCGCCAGACTGGCCTTGGCCGCCACGGCCTGGCGCAGCAAACCGTCCAGCAGCAGCGGCGCGGGCGCTTCCGGCGCCTCGCCGCGCGCCAGTTTCTGCAGCAAGGTTTTCATCTTCTGCACGGAATGGTCCAAGGTGCCCAGCATGTCTTCCTGGAAAGCGGGATTGGCGCGGTGCTTTTCCGCATTGCTCAATAGCAGCGACAGCTGGAACACGAGGTTTTTCAAGTCGTGGACGATGAAGGTGGACATGCGGTTGAACGAGTCGAACTGGCGCGCCACCGTCAGGGTATCGAGCGATTCGCGGTGCGCCAGATAGCTGGCGGCCTGGCTGCCGGCAATTTTCAGCACGTCGCGGATTTCCCAGTTCAGGCCGATACGCGTGCGGGGCCGCGCCAGCGCGACAAAGGCGAACAGCTGCCCATGCAGCATCAGGGGCACCAGCAGCCACACGTCGGGCAGCGCCAGCAGCGCGGGCGGCAGGCGCAAGTCGCCGTACTGGCGCGGGTTGTGCTGGCAGTCAGGCACGTCGATCACCCAGTGCCGCGCTTCCAGGAACTGGCACAGCGAACCGGACGCCGGCTCGCTCCACGTGCACGGCGGCCAGTTCCAGCTGGCGGCCGGGGCGAACTGCCCATGTTCGCGCAAGATCCACAGCGCGCCCGCGCGGCTTTCCACCAGTTGCGCCATGGCCTGTATCGTGCGTTCGCCCAGCGCCGGGCCATCTTCCGACAAGGCGCGCGTAAATCTCAGCCACTCCTCGCGGTAATCGAAGATGGCATTGTAAAAATGCTTGTTGATCGTCACCTTCAGCTTGGCGCGCAGGCTGCCGGAAAACAGCACGCCCGCCAGCAGCAGCGCCGCGCCGCCCAGGTAAGCCATTTGCATCAGGGAACCCCAGGTGCCGCCGAAATAGCGCAAATAGTAGGCGCTGGCCGCCATGGCCAGCAGGTAGATGGCCGAACCGAGCAAGGCGGCCGAGCGGTACAGCATCTGGCGCGAGACGGACAGGCCCAGCGCCCAGCCCGGATTGCGCGCGGCCGACACGGCCAGCAGCGGCGCGCACAGCGCATCGACGATGCCGCGCGCGGCCCAGATGTCATCGTTGACCGTGCGAAACAGCAAGGCGTCGCTGTACAGGTAAAAATCATAGGCGAACAGGCCGCCCACGCCCAGGCACGCAAACTTGATGCCCCAGCGTTTCAGGGGCGGCGTGTTGCGGTACCACTGTTCCACCAGCAACATGCCCAGCACGGCCAGCAGCAAACGGCAGACGCTGGCGATGAAACGCGCCGGCAAGGGCAGCGCCAGCCAGGAGGAGGCCATGGAGAGCAGCCAGGGTGCCAGCGCCGTGAGGGCGATGCCGGCCAGCACCAGGCGCAAGCGGGGCCGCGACGGTTCGATCAACAGCAGCAGGAAGACCAGCCAGGCCAGGGTGCGCAGCAGCTCGAGCGCGTCGCCGGCCAGTGCGATGCGCTGCCCCAGCAGCACCAGCACCACCGTGCCCGTGGCCCAGCCGCCCGTCGCCAGGCACGCGACCAGCAAGGCGCACACGTTCTGCCGCGCGCGCCAGTTGCTGATAAGCAGCAGCGCCAGCGCGAAGAAGGCCAGCGATGCCAGGCCGTGGCTGAGGGCCGCCGCGTCCGCCGCCGCCAGCCAGTCCGACTGCGCCTGTATCATCGGCTGCCCTTGCCAAACAGCACCACCTGCACCGTGTCGAGCAGGATCAGCAAGTCGAGGAACAGGCTATTGTTTTTCACATAATATAGATCGTATTGCAGTTTTTTCACGGCATCGTCGACGGAGGCGCCATATTGATAGCGCACCTGCGCCAGGCCCGTGATGCCCGGCTTGATGCTGTGACGAATGTTGTAGTACGGCACCTGCTGCTTCAATTGTTCGACAAAGTACGCGCGTTCGGGGCGCGGTCCCACGAAACTCATCTCGCCGCGAAACACATTGAGCATCTGCGGCAGCTCGTCGATGCGCAGCTTGCGGATCAACTTGCCCACGCGCGTGATGCGCGCATCGTTGTCCAGCGCCCAGATGGGCTTGCCATCGCGCTCGGCGTCGCAGCGCATGCTGCGAAATTTCAGCACATGGAAGGGCAAGCCGTCGCGCCCCACCCGCTCTTGCTGGTAAAACACGGGGCCGCCGTCTTCCAGGCGGATGCACACGGCCGTCACCAGCATCACGGGCAGCGCGGCCAGGCAGATGACGCTACTGGCGGCCAGGTCGAACAAACGCTTCGAGGCGGCGCGGAAAAAACTCTGGTCGAAGCCGCCTCCATAGATCAGATAGCTCGGCTGCAAGGAATCGATGCGGATCTGGCACGCTTCGCGCTCGAAAAACGTGGCCGCATCGATCACCTTGACGCCGCCCAGCGCGCATTCCAGCAATTGCTTGACGGGAAACGCGCCATTGCGGCGGTCGCTGACGGACACAACGATCTCATGCGCGGCATGGCGCTGGGCCATGGCCAGCAGCGAAGGTTCGGCCGGCAGCAAGGCCGAGGCCGGCACACAGCATTGCTCGCCAGCCAAAGCGATGCAGCCGACCACCGTAAACTGGTGAAATCCGATCTTGCTGGCCGCCAAGTCCATGCACTCGCGCGCCAGCGCCCCGCCGCCCACGAGGATCAGGCGGCCTTCCATCAGCGCCGATTGCGAGGATTTGAACACCACGAGGCGCGCCAGCAACACGCCGATGGCGCCCAGGCCGAAGATCAGCACGCCGCCGCGCCCGAAATGCAGGGCCGGGATGAAGCGTATCAGCACGCTGAGCACGGCAAAACCCAGCGCGAACGACGGCAGGATGCGCAACAGGGTGTTGCGGATGTCTTCGCGCGAGCGGTGCTGGTACATGCCCAGCGCGCTCATGCTGAACACGATGACCAGGGCAAAGATCGAGGAAGACAGATAGACCTCGCCCGCTCGCACCAGACGGCTGCCATCGGCCAGCCACAGCAGCGATGTCAGGGTGGCCGACAGCAGCAGGATCATAATTTCCAGCAACAGCAGGATAAACGCTGTTTTCGAGACGTAATGGCTGAAGATGCGGATCATGGGGGCCTCCTGCGGCAAAGGCGGCACACCGCGCATCAGGCGGTCCGCCACCGGTCTTGCCATCATGGCGAACTGTTCCAGCAGGACATTGATGCGCCACAAGCTACGGCCCCAGCTATCTTTCGCTTGCAGAATTTATCTCAACACATTACCGAATGCAGGGAAATGGCATATAGTATGCTTCCCCTAAAAAAAGATAAATGTCATGAAATTTGATGTAGCGATTGTCGGCAGTGGCCTGGCGGGTTTATCGGTTGCACTGCATTTAGCTGAGACGCGCACTGTCGCGATCATTTCCAAACGCGCGCTGCTCGATGGCGCCAGCAACTGGGCGCAAGGCGGGATCGCGGCCGTGCTGGACTCGGGCGACAGCCACCAGCAGCACATCGAAGACACCCTGATCGCGGGCGGCGGCCTGTGCGACGAGAGCGCCACGCGCTACATCGTCGAGCACGGCCGCGAGGCCATCGAGTGGCTGATCGAGCAAGGCGTGCCGTTTACGCGCGACGCCACGGCGGAACTGGGTTTCCACCTGACCCGCGAAGGCGGACACAGCCAGCGCCGCATCATCCACGCCGCCGACGCCACCGGACACGCCGTGCAAGTGACCCTGGAAGAAAAGGTGCGCGCCCATCCGAACATCAGCCTGTTCGAACACCATTGCGCCATCGACCTGATCACTTCCGACAAGCTGGGCATGAAGCCGACCCAGCGCAACGCCCAGCCCCATTGCCACGGCCTGTACGTGCAGGATGAGCAAACGGGCAAGGTGCACACCTTTGCCGCCGAGCACACCGTGCTGGCCACGGGCGGCGCCGGCAAGGTGTATTTATATACAACGAATCCAGACACGGCCAGCGGCGACGGCATCGCCATGGCCTGGCGCGCCGGCTGCCGCGTGTCGAACATGGAATTCATCCAGTTCCACCCGACCTGCCTGTACCACCCGTATGCGAAGTCGTTCCTGATCACCGAAGCCATCCGTGGCGAAGGCGGCTTGCTGAAATTGCCGCCCGAAGCAGGCGCGGCCGCCGGCACGCGCTTCATGCTGGCCCACGATGAGCGGGCCGAACTGGCGCCGCGCGACGTCGTGGCGCGCGCCATCGACTTCGAAATCAAGAAGCGCGGTCTCGACTACGTGCACCTGGACATCAGCCACAAGCCGGCCGAATTCCTCATCGAACACTTCCCCACCATCTACGCGCGCTGCCTGGAACTGGGCATCGACATCACCAAGCAGCCGATTCCCATCGTTCCCGCCGCCCACTACACGTGCGGCGGCGTCGTCACGGATCTGTCCGGCCGGGCCGACTTGCCGGGCCTGTATGCGGTCGGTGAGACGGCGTGCACGGGTCTGCATGGCGCCAACCGCCTGGCGTCGAATTCCTTGCTGGAATGCATCGTCATCGGCCGCGCCTGCGCGCAAGATATCGAAAGCAAGGAAAAGCTGGGCACGCCATATCTGCCCGACTGGGATGAAAGCCGCGTCACGGATGCGGATGAAGAAGTGGTGATTTCCCACAATTGGGACGAGCTGCGCCGCTTCATGTGGAATTACGTGGGCATCGTGCGCACGACCAAGCGCCTGGAACGGGCCCAGCACCGCATCGCCCTCTTGAAGGAAGAAATCGACGAGTACTACCGCAACTTCCGCATCACGCACGACTTGCTGGAGCTGCGCAACCTGGTCGACGTGGCCTCGATGATCGTCAACAGCGCCCTCTCCCGCCGCGAAAGCCGCGGCCTGCACTTCAGCCGAGACTATCCGGAAACCTTGCCGAAGGCGATAGCCAGCGTGCTGACGCCGCCGCACCGCTAGAGTGCAACAAGCGCCTTCTCATTTTGGAAGCTGGCGCATTGTGCGATGAATCATTGCGGTGTTGCGCCATTTGCCAAAAGCGGCCCCGCGGCAGGCAGCGTGCTCTTGAACGGGCGAAATCGGCCATCACTGGACATAAAGTGTAGGTGCCAAAGACCAAAAGCTTCGCTACGCTGTGCACCTCCCTGTAGGTGACTTTGGTGTGGTTTTGCTCGTCCTATTTGCTCTATCTGTCTATGCAGCTTGGGCGATTAATGGGAAATACTTCCACTGCTACGGCTGGCCGCGCATCGGATGAGACAACACAGTCTGGCTTGTTGGGGAGTGCTATTTTTTGCTTGTTGGCTGTATAGGAAAGTGGCGTTTGGTGCGCCGATAAGGCTAGCCCTTCGACGACTGTCCGCTGTGGGGTGGATCCTTGCAACGACGGCAACCGGCCCAGGAGCGGACGTTGAATAGGCATGCGCTGCTTCTTGTCTGCCTTTACGGGCAAGAACACAATCGTCTTCAACGATTCTGAACTCAAGTCGATTTTGCGTCGAATTTTCCTGACCTGCTTTCAGCGAGGCTAACTACTGCAAGAGCAGCCGTTCGATAGCGTAGATGTTGTTTAATTCAGGGCGTGCAGTCGCCCGTTTCTAAATATGGAATCAATGACAGTGATGGCAATAAAGTGGAGGAACCAGGAGGTGCGAAGCTACAATGGCCTCATGTGCAGCAACGGTGACATCTACGAAGTGCACGAAACCTGGATGGCCAGAGTACATGAAAAACAGGAGCTTGGCGGTTGGCTCAATGTCGCGATTCTGGCGCAAGAAGAGCTGTATGATGGACAGTACATAGTTAAATGCGGAGAGGCTATGGAACACGGCTCAATCGGCGTAGTCGTTTTGGAATCGCTGCAAAATCATGAACCTGTTTGGACGTTTGTTTCGGATCAATCCAATCCATTTGATCAAATAACAATCAAGGGCGGCTGGGTTGTGGTGCTGTCAACGTCAGGCGCCGTGTTACGGTTTGGTGCGCCAATGAGGGAGGCAAGGCTTCTGCTTCCGAGTACGTCGATCCATGATACTAACGACGGGCGCTTGTAAAGTGAGACGCTGCTCTTCCGCTTTGCTTGGGCAATGCCTTTTAGGCAACCTCCGGCCAGGAGCAGCCATTTCCAATTGTCTATTTTGCTAACCATGTACCGAATAGCGATATCATCATGAGTAAAATAAAGGCAGCCTACGACGCCATTCAGGAGCGGCGAATTGAAAGCTTAGAGCAGCTATTACGCGAAGATTTGGCTCTACTAAACAGTCAGACGCCGTTCGGTCCTCTTTTGCATGTTGCAGCAGGTGCTGGAAATTTAGAAGCTCTCAAACTCCTCCTATCCTGTGGTGCTGACATTGATTCAAGGGACGGTACCTTTGGTGGGTAAGCGTCGGCCCACCACCGTCTTCCCTTGAACACCGCGCGGCTCCATGATTGAATTTGGGACGCAAATTGATTGTGTCCACAAATTTATTTATGGACACAATAATTCAACCAGTCACAACCAGGGCGAAACGCGGCCCGTATCGCCAGCACAGCGATGAATTCAAGCGTGCCGCCGTGGCGCGTACTCAGGTCGATGGGGCCTCCGTTTCGCTGGTCGCCCGCGAGCTGAAGATCAATGCCAATCAGCTGTTCAGTTGGCGCAAGCGCTTCGGCGACGAGGCGCTTTCCGGTAGCACTGCGCCAAGTCAACTGATGGCAGTCACAGTGCTAAACCCACCGTTGGCACCCGCACCGGCCGCTAGCGTCCCGTCCGGCGTGATCGTGCTCAGCATGGGCCAGGCCCAGCTGCGTCTGGAAGGCCTGGTCGACGTGGCCAAGCTGACGCTGTTGCTGGCGCGGCTTCTACCATGATCGGCCTGCCAGCAGGCACCAAGATCTGGCTGGCCGCCGGCGTGACCGACATGCGCGCCGGCATGAGTGGTTTGACGGCCAAGGCGCAGACGGCGCTGACCGAAGATCCGTACCGTGGCCACGTGTTCCTGTTTCGTGGCCGGCGCGGCGACATGGTCAAGGTGCTGTGGTGGAGCGGTGACGGCCTGTGCTTGCTGGCCAAATGGCTCGAGCGTGGGCGCTTCGTCTGGCCGCAGGCTGCCAGCGGCAGCGTGGCATTGACGCAGGCGCAGTTGTCGATGCTGCTTGAGGACATAGACTGGCGCCGGCCGGAACGTACCTGGCGTCCCACATCAGCCTTGTAAACGTCGCGCAGCTCGCGTAAACTCGGTCCATGCTCAGCTCAACCGTCAAGACGGTGCAGGCTTTACGCTTACTCTAGTTCTACCGGTGCATCAGGTAATGGCTGATGTCCCGTTGTGCTTCCTGTGCCGTCACGTAACCAGTTGACGGCAGCCATTCAGTTTTGAAGCTGCGGAACAGCCGTTCCATCGGGGAGTTATCCCAACAATTTCCCCGACGGCTCATACTCTGTCGTATCCGATAGCGCCACAAGCAGATGAGGGGGAGGCTGTCGAAGCCAACTGTGTCGTTATACCGCTCAAAAGCAGGCATTCTGCCGTGGTTGCTCGATCGAAAATAATACCATTTACCATCCGTTATGCCGGGGAAGGTCCAAGTCTACCTTTTACATCGGCATCAATGTCCCAATTCGCATTTAGAACAAAGAAAAGTTCATTGCGCTCCGATCCAACCGCATTATTATTCATATTGAATCGTGCTTACCTGATGCATCTGGAAAATATGCTATAAATGCAACTTATTGCGTTGCAGCACCCATTCAGGAGCATCATTTGAGCAGACCTTTCATTGTCATGGGCGACAAGACCAGTCATGGCGGCACGGTCATCAGCGCCGATTTCACCTGTGACATCAATGGCAAGAATATAGCGCGCGTCGGCGACATGACGGTATGCCCCAAATGCAAGGGCACGTTCCCCATCACATCTGGACCGGCCGACGTCGTGGACGGCAGTGGCAATGGTTATGCGCGTCACATGGATTCGACCGCTTGCGGTGCAAAACTGATTTCCGGCCAAATCACGACGATCTGGTTGGACCAGTCCAGCGTGGGCGACCCGGCTGATGTCGACGACAATGACGTGATGGAAACCGCCGCCAACATCGCCGCAAATACCGACTCCGGCATTTGCCTCGAATGCTTGCTGTCCGCTGCCGCCGCTGGCGCGACCACCGTTATCCGGGAGTGACAATATTGATTGACGTCCTGGAACGCCTGAAGCAACTTCAGCAACATCACTCGGCGCTGTGCCTGTACGCACTGGTCGACGGTGTTCAATAGGAGACACGCCGCCAAGCACGCCTGATGCAGGATGCGACGCGCCATTCGCTGTTCACCGGCACACCCGATGCGGCGCTTGCGCATGCTGGCCCGTGGTTGGTCGACGTGGCGAGATCGACGCCATCCGTTGTTGAGGATCTGGCCGTACTCGAGCACGAGGCGCCTTCTGTTACCTGGCTGTTCGCCGTACAGGACCTCGGTGGCCTGGCGCAACTGCTGCAATTACACTTGGAAACACGGCTACCGGACGGCCGCGCAGCGCTGCTGCGCTTTTGGGATCCGCGCGTGCTGGTGAAGCTGGCACAAATACTTGAGCCGGCACAGCGCGAGGCGATGTTTGGCCATATTCACGAATGGCACCTGCTGCTCGACGGCAAGAGGGCAATCATAGGGAGGCGCGATGCTGACGTTTAGCGAGGAGCAATGGCGTGCAGTGCAGACCGGCGACACCACAGATTTCGTCATCGCAGTAGCGGACCAGTTCTTGGCCAAGAGGGCCGACATGGCAAGCCAGCCAGGCCGGGCGGCCGTGATCGAGCGCATGCTGGCAGCGTATACCTACGCCATTCGAATCGGTTTCAGGTCCACGCCGCATATCGTACATCTGATGTACCTGGCGGCCGACGCGCCCGGGATCCATGACGACCCGCTGGTCGATGCCTACCTGCGCAAGCCCGGCGCCACGCCGGAGCAGCGGTTCGACGAACTGATCGCGGTAATGGATAAAAAACTGGAAGGGGAGCAATAATGCCCGCGCTACCGATATTATTTATACCAGCAGTCGTGGAGAAAATTTTGTTAGCCTTGGGTGTCGCCGCCGCAGGAGCCGTGATCACGGACGAGGCATTGCGCAAACGCAAAAAAGAGGCAGAAGAGGCAAAAGACGCCCGCGTCACGCCCATTGCGCGTGCGGAGACGCGAAGCGAAGCCAAGGAAAGATGCCGTTGCCCGCCAGACAAGGGTATGCTTATGGCTGTTCCACACAGCATGTCGCCAGCCGCGCGCGATTACCAAGCCCGGATTACTGGCTTCCTGATTGGCATGGAATGGGTGTTTGAAGGGAAGGACTTTGACGGCTTTCAATCCCGCCTGTGCTTGTTGCAGGAAGCAAAAGCGGATTATGATCAATTTTTTAAGGCAAACGGCGAATTCAGGTACGATTTTCAAGAAAATATTTTCATGAGGATGGAGTTAAAGCAGGCCACGGACCAGTCAAAGATTGTCATGCGTAACCCGCCGGCCTCGCTGAAATGGTACTTCCAAACCCCACTCGCTTACGAATATATGGAGCCCAAATTAGCTGCGTTGGGGATTACCACCTACTACGTTCCATAAAAATATGACAATAATCAATGCTTCTTATAAGCGCGATGGAACGCGCACCTCCCTCGCTTTCCGACCCAACGTCCAGGAGATCGCGACCACTATCCAGTTTTTGAATAAAACTGCGGCATTTGGGAAAAACTGGTTTCTATCGCAAGATACCAAAGAGAAGTCGTTTCTGTATCCGGTCTTCGATGCATCGGGGGAACTCACCACTGCGGCCGAAGCTGTACTTGAGGCCGAGTTCAAGGGGGAGACATCCCGATTTCTCAGCGCCTGGAATGGCGAGCTCGGAGACGGTGAGGGCGCGACTATGGCGCTTGGGTTCAGCGACAGTGACTGGCCCGCCCGGACTTTTAGGATCAGCGATAAAGGTCAAGGTGTGAAACGGCTTGGTATTGATGGAGTGAAAGAGCTACTGTCCCATATCGCGGGCGCCCTTCGGCCAGTCTTTATCACGGTTGCACGTAATCAGTATTTTAAAAAACAAGTCTTCAAAGATCGTCCAGGTGTTGGCTGGATGTTGTACCTGCCGCGAGTACTGACGACCCAGCAAGTGCCAGAAGCCCGCGCCTTGGTACCCGTCATGGCGACGGGCGAGCAAGGTAAAGACAAGCAGATCGGCACCATCATCGTGAGTGTCACCGACGAGCCTTTCAATGATGAGAATCCTGAGCACGTCAAGATCGCCAATGCCATTGAAATTCGTCTGGTCGATCAGGACTTGCTGCCTCGCTATGTCGATATTTGACGAAGGATAACTCACTTCGATGGTACGAAAATATCCTGCCATGCAGGGGATAATCACTGTTCGACAACAAGGTCAAGTCAATTGGCCTTTGGTACATCGTCCTTATCAGCAGTAGCTGCACGCTGACCGGATTTGATACGGCCTTAGTAAGAGACGGGCACGCCGCCTACTTCGACGCTTCGACCGTCCCCTCTCTGGAACCATGGGTGCGACCAGCTTTACGCTGGTCACGCCCCGTCAACCGATCACATCGTCACGCATTAACGCGGGTAGCCGAGACGCCCTTGCTCGTAAAGACGGTGTCAGCTGAACACTTGGTTGACATTGAAACCATGTTCGCGGGCGGTGCGAGCTACCGAGGCGCCCGGTAGCAGCGACAGCGCCACCCATGCGCGTTTAAACCCCAAGGGATGCTGGCGATGGTGGCCGCGTGTATTCGTGGAAATGATCGTTTGAGAATTTGTGTCTAAAATCGAAAATTGTGGGCACAAATACCGTGACAAGAGTCGATCATAAATGACGCGGTTCAGGCCGTCCAGACGGCACTGGGAAGACGCTTACGTTGGTGGTGATGGCCTAAATTATGCTGCCTCAAAGGCCCATGTGGAAGTCTGCAAATTTCTCCTAAGTCAAGGAGCCAAGTTTGATGTAAGTGAGCCGGAGAGAAACGCGTTATTCAGCGCAGTCTATGTTGGTAGTACCGAGTTGGCTGAATTATTTATTGAATATGGAATTGACTACAGCGTGGCTTATACAGGTCAATCAATGACAAACATGGATGCGAGAGCGTTTGCAATCGAACGTGGGCAAAAAGAAGTTTTGGCTGTTTTACTTACTCAATAACTTCCGCTCCGGGGCGAACGCAGCCGACCACAAAAGGCCCTGCTCGGCGCAAGCATGCCATGCGCCAAGGTCCCTTCCAGGCGGGCAACGGTGCTTGACGCCACCGGTACAGTGCTGCGACAGGACGAACGCTGGACGCCATCCAGTGTCACTCCAGTACCGGTAACTGTCTCGCAAAGGCAGGCCACGCATAGGGATCGAACGGCAGTAAATTCCCTGTTCACGGTTCCGGCATCAGCGGCTCGATGCCATCCTCCGTGTACGACATCCTCGCCGATTCCCCCGCGCACTCCCCCTGCGGCTCGTCCGCCACATAGCGGCACTCGCTTTCCACGCTGCCATCTTCCCGCCAGTGGCGCGTCCAGCCCTGGCGCTCGCCATCGGCGTATTCGATCAGCTGCCTCGGCTTGCCATCCGCATACCAGGAACGCAGCGCGCCGTCCTCGCGGCCGCCCTCGTTCCACTGTTTCTGCACGATCAACACACCAGCCCGGCTGAAGCGCTGTTCGCTGCGCAGCACGTAATGGCCGCTGTGCGTGCGCTTGCTGGCGACTTTACCGTCCGGATAATATTCAACGCTATCGCCAGCGGGCTTGCCGTCGACATAGCTTGCCGTGCTGCGCACTTTGCCATCCGGAAAATAGTCGGTACTCGGTCCCGTCCTGATGCCGTTGACATACTGGCTGCGGCTTTCCACGCTACCGTCGGGATAGAACAGCAGCAGTTCGCCCTCCGGCTGGCCCTTGCGCTGCGTCATGCGCGTGCGCAGCTTGCCATTCTCATCGAAAGTCTCCATCAGGCCATCGGCGCGGGCGCCGTCGCGGTAGGCGCGCGACGCGATGAGCTTGCCATTTTGATGGTAGCTCCGCTCCTCGCCTTCCTGCACGCCATTGCGCCAGCTGACGCGCATGGAAACCTGGCCTTCCGGGTAATAGCGCGTCTGCATGCCTTCCTGCACGCCGCGCCCATCCTGCTCCACCAACATTTCCACCTGACCATGCGGGTAAAACATGCTGTAGTTACCCACCAGCTTGCCGCGCAGGTAATCGGGAGCGTTGACCTGGCCAATCAGCCGCTTCGGCTCGCCTTCGCGCACGTGGAACACTTCGACTTGCCAAGTGCCAGGTGTCTTGCCTGGCGGCAATGGCACGACCAGCGCATAGCGCGCCTCTTCCATGACCTCGCCGCGCGACAGATTGTGATTCAAATACAAGCGCGCCTTGCCGTCGGCACAGTGCGCATCGCAGCCGCCCAGTTTGCTGACTTCGGGCATGGCTATCGCTGCGCCTGGCGCCGGACACGATCGGATGCGCATCAACAAGGGCGTCCCGTCGCGTATCAACGGCGCCAACTGCTGCTTCATGGCCGCGTATTGCTTTGCGTCCAGGCGTACGGACAAGGCATCCATACGCACCTGGCGCCCGCCGCAACCGTTATCGCTGGCCAGTGTCAGCATATCTCCGCCGGTGCTGCCTGGCGCAGCCGTGATCGCCGTGACCACTTGCCGCTGCTCGATCTCGGCATGCGCCAGCGCCGGCAACAACAGCATGGCGCCAAGCACGTGCTTCACAAGGCGCGCCATGCTTGCTCCTTGCGCTGCAGTTCCGGCGCTGGCGGCGCTTCGCCGCAGTCGCCCTCCGCCTTGCCGGCCACATACCGGCATTCATTCTTCAGGCTGCCATCCTCGCGCCAGCTGCGGCTCCAGCCATCGCGCCGGTCGTTCACGTACTCGATCGATTGCTCGGGCTTGCCGCTGGCGTACCACGAACGCGACGTGCCTTGCTCGCGCAGCTGCTTGTCCCAGTTGCGCTCCAGCACCAGCACGCCCTGCGGGCTGTAGCGCTGGAGCTTGAGCAAGGCGCCTTTATCGCCATACTGCTGGCGGCTTTGCACCTTTCCGTCCGGATAGAATTCCATTGCCACGCCCGTGGGCAGGTCGTCGACCTGCGTCATCCTGGCGCGCACGGCGCCATCCGGGTAGTAATTCGTGCTCACACCATTGTATTTGCCGTGCTGCATTTCCGAACGGCTGGAGACTTTTCCATCCGGGAAGTACGTGAGCATCTCGCCTTCCATCTTGCCACCGCGCAGCACATAGCTGCTACTCGGCTTGCCATTTTCGTCGAAGGTCTGCACGGGCCCGTCCACCCGCTTGCCCTCGCGGTACACGCTGGCCTCGCGCAGCTTGCCCGTGGCGTGAAATTGCTGGTGCGTGCCTACCGGCAAGCCGTGGTGCCAGTCGCCGCGCAACTCAAGGGTGTCGTCGGGAAAATACTTGTTGCCAATGCCGTGCTGCCGTCCCTGCCCGTCCTGCGCCACCTGTTTCTCGATCTTGCCATTCGGGTAATATGTGACATAGCCGCCCACCAGTTCACCGGAGGCATAATCGGCCCTGTTGACCTGGCCGGACAGGCGCAGCTTGTGCCCCGCCACGCTGTAAATGTCCACCTTCCACGTGCCCGGCTGCTTGCCTTTCGGCAAGGGCAACAGCAGCACGTTGGCTGCGTTTTCCTGCTCGATGGGGAAGAAGTGTTCGTGCAGGTACAGTCTCGCGCGACCATCGGTGCAGGCGGCCGGCGTGCAGGCGGCGATCTGGCGCACGATGGGCACGCTCGCATCGTCCGGACATTTTTTCAGGGTGACGAGCATGGGCGTCCTGGCGCGCATGCGTTCAGCAAGCTGAACTTTCAGCGCCTCGTAGGGCGCTTCATCCAGGTTGACGGAACGGGCATCCATGCGTATCTGCTTGCCGCCGCAAGCCGTCGTGCCGGCAATCGTGAACACATCGCCGCCTTCGCTATCTGGTTCGGCGGCAATGCTGGTCACCACCAGGCGCTGCACGATTTCCGCCTGCGACAGCGCGGGCCACAGCAAGGAGGCGCCAAGCAGCACACATAAGGTCTTGATTTTCATATTATTCCTTTACTCTTCCGGCGATACACGCGCGTCGGCCGGCACAAAGCTGACCCTGCCATTACGATAGCGCACCAGCACTTCCACCTTGGCATCCTGCAACTGGCCATGCTTGATGGCAGGCAAATAGGTCCAGCGCTTCACGCTATCGAACAGCACCTTGTTGAGCATGGGTTCCATCGGCATTTCCGCCGCCGCATGCGCCAGGCTGCCGTCGGCCCCAATCGACAGGGTCAAGCGGTTTTCGCCTGTCGCATGTTGCTTGTCGAGCACGCCGTAATCAACGGTCGTCATCGTCTCGCGCAGCACGCCCGCAGGCTGGTCCGGCAAGGGCGGCAAGGCCTTGAGTCTGGCCGCCAGCAGCGCGCCATCGGCCAGCGCCTTGTCCCAGCGTTTCTGGTAGGCCCAACCCTGAGCCAGGCGCAGCACCTTGGCGGCCCGGTCCATGCGCTTTGCCGTGGCGGCGACGCCATTGTCGGCCGGCTCGCCCGGTTCCGCCGGCATGGCGTTTTCCACCGCGTAGCGATAAGACGTCAGCTGTGCCAGCGCCACCATGTTGACGGCATCCTGCTCCTCGCCGCCGCGCAGCAGCCCCGTGGCCGCGACGCCCAGCCAGGCCACGCCATCGGTCGGGCGCGCCCACACGGCTTGTTCGAAATACTGGCGCGCCGCCTGCGGTTCGTCCAGGCTCAGGTGCATGCGGCCCATGGCCGCCGCCGCCAGATGGTCGCGCGGGTCGGCTTGCAACTGGTCGAGATAGGTATTCGCCAATTCGGGAGCGTAGCCGGGCATCGCGCCCAGGCCTTCCATCAAGGTGGTACGCAGGCGCGCGCGCACCTTGTCGCCTTCATAGCGCGACGACTTGTCTTCGCCGGCCCGGTACAGCAACTGCAAGCCGCGCGTGACGGCGCCATCGTCGCCCTTGCTGATGGCTTGCGACAGGCTGCGCACGGCCTTGCGCGCATCGGACGGCTGGAAACCGGCCGTCTTGCGCGGGCGCCAGCTGAATACTTCCAGGCCAGCCGCCTGGTCCGCTTGCGCCTGCAAGCCGGCCTTTTCCTTCACCTCATCGGGCGACGAGGTCCAGGCCGTAAAACCGATCAGGAACAGCACGATCAGCACCACCACCACGGCCCAGCCCTTGCCGCTGATGCCGCCGCCCGTGTTGCCGACAACGGGGATGGCGACGGGCGCCTGTCCCGGCGCCGTGCGGCGCGCGCTGCGTTGCTGCGGCAAGGAAATCTGTTGCTGCTGCGCCTGCACGGAGGCTTGCGCGGCCGCGACGATGACCTTGTCGCGCGCGCAGGCCGCGCAACCCTGGCCCGCAAAATGCTGGTGTTCGGGATTGACGGTACACACGACGAGCTTGCCGCCGCTGCGCTGCGCATAGCCGCGCAGCAATTGCGCCCAGTCGGCCGCCGACGGCCGCTGGGCTTGCGGCGATGGCGAAAAGGCGCGGTCGAACATGGCGCGCAGCTCGGGCGGCATCAAGGCATGGCCGCTGGTGGCGTTCGGCGCCAGCTGCTTGTGGCGTTTGACGCCATACGCATAGCAGCCGTCGCGGATGCGCCCGGGAATGTCGGTCGCCACTTGCGCATTGCCGGGCCGCCCGCTGTACGGGTGAATGCCGAAGTTGAGCAACTGGAAGATGACGACGGCCAGCGCGAAGCGGTCTTGCGCCATTTCCGTGCCCGCCGGCATGCCCTTGCGCTGGAATTCCGGCGCCAGGTAATCGGCCGTGAATTGCTCGGCAGGAAACCGCTCCGCATGGCCCTGGATGCTGAAACCGTCGCAATCGAGCATGGCGATGTACAGCGAATCGCGGTAAAAGCGCAAATTCACGGGTTTCAAATCGACCACGTAATGCTGCTGCTGGTGCAGCGCATCGATGACGGCGGCCAGGTTGGCGGCCAGGGTCAGCTTGGGACCGAGTCCCGTGGGCAGGCCTGCCGCGCGCGCTTGCCGCTCCTGCATGATGTGTTCCAGCTCGGCCGTCTGCGCCATGTCCAGCAAAGGCATGACGAAACCGGCAAAGCCGCCCTGGCCATCGAACACGGCCGCTTGCGGCCAGGCGATCTGCACGTAGCGCTTGCCGTTTTCCACTTGATCGGGCAGCTCGGGCGACAGTTCCAGCATCGCTTCGAGCTTGCGCCGGTTGGCGGCCCGGTCCAGGTGCGGGTGGTACAGCTTGGCGACCTGCGCGGGCGCGCCCGGCAACAGATACACGCTGCCCGCGCCGCCGCTCTTGACGAGTTTGCCCAAGACCAGGCTGCGGACTTTATCCAGCCAAATTTTTCCACCCGGACTCAGGCCCGGTGCCACACCTTGCTTCTTGCTCATGCGCGCAAGGCCAGCAGCAGGGTCTTGTCATCGCCCGTGATCTGGTGCGTGCGCGGGTCGGCCAGGGTGGACGCCAGCGCCGTATTGCCCAGCGCGATACTCTCGACCGTGCGCAGATAGCCTTGCACGGCATCCATGAACGGCGCGTACAAGCCCGCATTGTTCTTGCTCATGGCAAAGGGCATGCAGCCATCCGACATCAGCACGACGCCGCGCACTGGCGGGGGAATCGGCAGCAGGCGCAACTGTTCACGCCAGCGCTCGCCCGACAAAAAATAGGTTTCGTTCGCGTATTCGCCGTTGGCCGGCGGCGAGATCAGCTCGTTGCCGTCGGCCAGTTGTGCCACGCCCAGGCCATCGCCCAGGTGGAAGAAAAATCCCGTATCCGGCCCCATCACCACGCCCACCACCGTGCAGGCGTAGTCATCGAGGGTGGCGTCGGCGGCGCGGGCGATGTCGTCCAGCGCGGCGCGGATCTGCGCCAGGGTGCCGGCCAGCGCGCCGTCATGTAAATCCTGCACGGTGGCGCCCTGCTCCAGCCGCCCGGCCAGCGCCTGCACCGTGTGCGTGGCAACGAACTGCGCGCCCTGTTCGCTGAGGCGGGCCGAACCGGCGCCATCGCAAACGATGGCCACCAGAACATCGCCCACGACGGCGTGCGCGTGCGCATCCTGACAAGCGATGGCTTTATCGAGGTGGGCCTTGCCCGTGACGGACGCGCCGAACACGCGCCAGATATTCTGTTCCGCGGTCATGGATCAGCGGGCTTTCACGTATTGACGACGGACCAGCCGTCCGTCGACGCCAGCTGCGCCTGCGCGCCGGGACGCGATTGCGAAACCACTTGCATGCTGGCGCTCAGCCACAGGAACAGCTCGCGGAACTGCAAGCCTTTCAACTGCTTCACGCCGCGCTCGCCCCGGCTGGAAAACTGTCCCAGGGTATCGATATTCGCGTTGTCGCCCACGGCGATGGGGAAGATCGCCACTTTATTCGCCTGCTCGGCCGCGCGCGCCTGCTCGGCGCCCTGCTGCCAGCGGTCCGTCGGTTCGCCGTCGGACATCAAGAACAGCCACGGCCGCGTGTAGGCCACGCCCGCCTGGCGGAAACGCTGCTTTTCCTGCTCGATTTCCGCCAGCGCCAGTTCCACGGCTGCGCCGGTCGGCGTGGTGCCATTCGCTTCCAAACGGGGCGCCGTGAAATCCATGGCGTCGCACCAGTTGCTGGCGACGACCGCTTCGTCGTGCGCGCCATACTGAATCACCAGGATGCGCACGCGCTTGGCGGCGATCACGTCGGCTTTCAATTCCTGTTCCAGCAAGGCCAGGCCTTCGTTGAGGAGCGCGACAGGTTCGCCATCCATGCTGCCGGAGCAATCGAGCACGAGCACCAGTGGCGTGCGTTGTTCGGTATTGTCGACCAAGGCGACGTCGGGGATCATTATGGAAGTCATGTAATTTTGATAGAGTTGCGAAATAGCTTAGCCCCGAAGCTTACCCTATGGATATGTTTTCCATGCGTCCGATTGCTGGGGATTGCAGTATTCGATACCACAATGATAACCTTTAGGGATTCTTTCATCCCTCACCCATCGCGCGCCCGGCGAACTTGCTCTGAAAGCAACAACCTCGTACACAGCACCAGGAAGAATTCTTGGGAGAAAAGCTGATCCCGTTCACATCAGGGCCGCCTGATGATCGATATTCGTGAAGCACAGCCGCAAGTCAGCAGCTCTATTCCCAAATGATTTCCAAGGGCACGCCAGGCTCCAGCTCCGCCTCCTTGCCGGAAAGCGGATATTTTCGATGCCCCAGCGAGTATTTGCTCACGAAGACCTTGTAGCCGCCATCGTGAAGAAAATGCACGACGAACCGACCAGCATCGGCGGGAGCATACTTCGGCACCGCCACGGTTTGCTCCACGCGGACCTCCTTGCCGTTTTTTACCGTATGCATGACGATGGCCGCCTGCATCCCCGGCTTCCATGCCGCCGGTATCGAAAGGCAGCAAGTGTCTCCCCCGCCACCCTCGCCGGGAGCCAGATAACCGGCCTCCGCCGACGCACCATCGGCCAGTGTCACCATATAACTGCCGACGCCGTATTCGCCATGGTTGTAGGCCGTCAGGCTCACGGCGATTTGTCGTTCACTCCTCGCACAGCCGGCATTGAAAAGCGACAAGACCATGCACACGAAATAGGCGGCATATTTACTTTTCGAGAAAAAAATCATTTAGCCCTCAATCCAGCCAGTTATGACAGGGAATTTCATGTGCATGCAACCTCTGCCACGCAGCGTCTTCACTCCCAGATAATTTCAATGGGAACGCCCCGCTCCAATTGCGCCTCTTTCCCGGAAAGCGGGTATTTCCGATGGCCGAGCAGGTATCGGGTGACAAATACCTTGTATTTCCCGTTGCTTAGAAAATGCACGACGAACCGGCCAGCATCGGCGGGAGCATACGGGGGAACCGCCACGGTTTGCTCCACGCGGATCTCCTTGCCATTCTTGATGGTATGCATGACGATATTTGCCGTCATTCCCGCTTGCCACACGCGAGGAATGGACAGGCAGCACGTCAATCCACCGCCGCCCTGGCCCGCGTCCAGGTAGCCGGCCCCCGCGCTGGCGCCATTCGGCAAGGTCACCTCATAACTGCCAATCCCGTGATCGGTATGGTTGTAGCCGCTCAGATTGACCGTCAGATCGCGGCTTTCCTTGCCCTGCGCGGCATGCGACACGGCCATGTAAAGCCACAGGAAACCGATCAGCAGCGGTTTCATCGAAAGACAATTCTTGAGCATGGGACACCCTCGGCAATCGTGAATGAATGGCACCGTCAACTCTGCGTTTTGGTCACGGCCCAACGGTTTTCTATTTCGCCTGCGCATCCCACAACGGCGGCCCCGCCTCCCAGACGGTGTTCGGCAAGGCGTGCAAGGCGTCGTAAAAGGCGTCCAGCGAGGCGGGCGGATTTTTCATCATGGCAATGAACTGCGGCTGTTCCATCGCCTTGCCCGACGTGTAGAGCGCCAGCAGCACATATTGCGTCTGCCGGTCCAGGTCATCGATTCCCGCATCGAGCGCGCGCTGCTGGTATTTGGCAACAAAAGCATTGAGTACGCGCGGTGGCGTGTCATTCGTTTCATCGGTGATCACGCGCCGCAGATGGCTGACCAGGTTGGCGGTATCGGCAGGCTTGACTTTGCCATGCCGTGCCGCGCTGGAAGCCTGTGGCGCCGCCTTGTCGGCAGCCTGCGCCATGGCGTTGCCGCCACTACACGCCAGCGTCACGCACAGGGCCAGGGCCGGGAGCGTCGTCGGGTAATACTTGCCTGCTTGCATAATAACTTTCGATAAGTAAATGACATGCGACTCCCGCCCCACGCCCTGGGATTTATATTTTTAGCAATTTTTATATTGTATCGAGGAATTTTCAATTCAGGAGCGCGATTGCATCGGCCGCATCGCGTTGCAGTAGCGCAGTGCTTGTACTATCTTGATAGTTGCCCAGGACAGATGGCAGCGACCAGACCTTCCTCACAAAGGTGGAGCGGATCGCTGCGCAAGACCGCCCTTACCCAGTTCCGCACCTGCACGCCTGCGGCACACTGATGCAATCGGGCAATGGGAGCAAGCATGGGTACGGCAACAGATGTGGGCAAACTGATCGGCGCCATGTACGACGCCGCCTGCGGCATGGGCGACTGGCCGCAGCTCGACAGCGCTGGCCTGAACGGCCAGCAATGGCAGGAGCTCTTGCCGCATCTGCAACGCGCGCTGTGCCTGCAGCAGCGCCTGCGCGAGGCGCAGCTGGCCAGCCACTGCGCGCTGGCGGCGCTCGACGCCATGGGCGCCGCCGTGCTGGTGCTCGATGCCAACCTCGGCTTGCGCTTCGCCACCCCCGCCGGACACGCCTTGCATGCTGCGCAACTGGAACACGCCGCCGCGCCCGCCCTGATGCGCGCCGTGCGCCTGGTGATCGCCGGCGCCGATGGCGCGGCGCCATGCCAGTCGCTGCGCCTGGCGCGCAAGCAGCAAGCGCCGCTGGCCCTGACCGTCACCGCGCTGGCCGATTGCCAGCCCGCCTGCGCCCTGGTGATCGCACGCGACCCCACAAAAACGTGCACGTCCATCCCGGCCTTGCGCCAGCTGTTCGACTTGACGCAAGCCGAGGCGCAAGTGGGCAAGGCGCTGGCGCAAGGGGCCACCATCGAAGAAATCGCCGCGCAGGGCGGCATCAGCGTCAACACCGTCAAGACGCATCTGCACCACACCTATTTAAAGACCGATACACGGCGCCAGGGCGAGCTGATCGCGCTGATCCACGGCGCAACGGCGCACCTGGCCATCCTCGATGCATGAGACCGTGTCATCCGATCGGATGATGCGCGGTGCATCTTGCCTGCCTACACTGGCAAGACCGGTAGCCCGCACCTTGCAAGAGTGACAGCGGCGTGGCGGACCTGCCGGCGCGTTTTCCCTGGCACCGACAACAACTTCGCCGCGCCGGCAGCGGACGGCACCAAAGTTCAAGGATGGGTAAAAAAATGAAAACATGGATCTTGGCCGGCACCCTGGGCGTCTGCGCCCTGCTGGCAAATGCGCAAACACTCCCCGACAACCAGACCGTCGTCGTTCCCGGCGGACGCCTGCACACGATAGAACTGCCGGCACACAGGTATTTCATGAATGCGGAAACGTTTTCCCCGTTTCGCGGCGGCTATGAGCTGTCGAACGGACAAGTGCTCTACCTGCGCAATACGAGCAACATCGGCGCCTTTATGTATGCGCGCATCGATGACCAGGAAGAACATCGCATCGTCGCCACCGGCAAAGACAGCTTCGTGGCGCTCGACCAGCAACTGGCGATGCGCATCGACTTGCGCGACGACGGCAGCGTGGGCGGCGAAGTGCTGATGCGGGTGCCGGCCGCAAAAATGGCCAGCGGCGAGATCGCGCCCGCCCATGTGCAAAGCATGGGTCTGGCATCGCGCTGAGGCGGCGAGCGGCAAGCCGCATGGGTGGCAGCCATGAGCAAACAGTATTCCGTGCAACAGCAAATCGCGCTGACCCAGGCCGCCATCAAGAAGACGGCGGCCTGGTGGCGCGCCCGCCCCCTGCCCGACGCCTTGCGCCAGTGCGCGGCCAGCCATGGCGTGACGCTCGATGCGGCCCTCATGCTCGACCTGCAACTGGCCTGGCCCGACATGCCCGCCGTGTACGGCAAGCTGCTGAGCCCCGACGGCCACTTCATTCACTTCGAGATGGACCTTGACGACAACTTGCGGCCCCTGCCCGGCAGCGTGGCGTGGGATGACATCAGCGCACGCTACGACCTGACCGCACACAGACGGGGCAAGGGCGTGCGGTACGGCGAACTGTGCAAGCAAGTGCTGCAGGAATTGAATCGCGGCGCGTCCTAGCGGAACCGTTGCCTTCGCATGCTATGATCGGCGCCCCGTTCATGAGACAAATGGCAACGCCACATGCAGCACCCATCCGGCAACAACCCGATCTCGACGCTGCTGCGCGGCGGCCTGCGCCTGCTGGCCTGGCCCCTGCTGGCCCTGGTCAGCGCCGCCTGCACCACCACCACGCGCCATCCCGCGAGCGAGCCCACGCAAGTCGTCCTGCGCTTTACCTTTGACGATGGCAAGCCGATGCGGCATGAAGATCACATGGTCATGGCGCGCCAGCAAACGTATATCAAGTACTGCAGCAAGATAGGCAGCACCCGTGTCTGCGATGTCGGCATCGATATACTGTATGCAAGCGCCGACGCGCCGCTCGATGCCACTGGCGAAGTGCGCGTCACCCTGCGTTCGACCAGCCCCATCGGCGACTTGCCGACCGAACGCTGTATCAATGGCAAGTCCTACCTGTTTAATTCCGGCGACTGGATACGCGGTCCGTTTCACCAAGGGCAGGTGATCGAGATCCGCTACAAGATAAGTGCATTGAAGACGGCATGCCCGAGGTCGGAGAGCGCGCCGCCGTGGTGGGACAAGGATTAAGCTGGCCAGCCCCAGCCGGGGCCGGCTGGCCTGGCGCTTACTGCAGCTCGAACTCGCCGGGATTCAAGCCCAGCTCGCGCGCGATCTTGCTGGCCACGCGCTGCTCGTTGGCGTCGAAATTGCCGTCCGACGAAGCGACGGCGATAATCATGCGCACCAGCAAGCGCGACGCCTCCACATTCGACTTCATCTTGCCCAGCGCCTGATACGCCTTGGCTTCGCCGATATCCTTGTCGAACTCCAGCTGGCCCACATATTCCTGGAAAGCCTTGATCACGTCCGTGGTACTAAACACGGACAGCGCATCATTGCTTTCAATAAACTTCACCATCTTCTGCTTCTCTTCCGCACTGACGCTGCCGTCCGCCATGGCGATCAAGGCCGATCCCGCCATCGCGGCATGCAGGAAATCCTTGTTCTTGTACTTCAGTGCCTCGGTTTTCAGTTCGCTGGCTTTGGTCTTCAGTTTGGACAGAAAGGAATCGAAACTCATGGCGGTTCTCCTGGTTGGTTCGAATGAGGCAGCACTACAGGCTACCACTGTCACCTAGCTGGGGGCGCGGGGGCGGAATGCAAGCGCTGGAAACATGCCTTGCCTCCGCTGACCGCATGGTCCAACCCACAGGCAAAGAGCCGGGGTCAGACCCTAAGGGTCTGACCCCAGTTTCTGCCTTGGGGTGAAATTCAGCCAACGCCACACTAGCGCACATAAAACACCACAAAAGCTAGATCACGTGATAATTATCTTATTTGCAGTTGAAAAATAAGTAACTTCATGGCAGCATGGAATTACATTTTCTTTACTGCAAGGTTGTGATGGACAAGCAATTGCTGCTGATTTGCGCACTGACGTTCATCATCCACATCATCGGCACCCTCGCCTACTCCGTGCGCATCGCCGGCATCCGCACGCGGCGCATCGCCGTATCGCTGGCCCTGTTCAGCATTCTGATGCTGCTGTCGCGTACGTCGAACTCATTCCTTGGACCATTCCTGGCCAAGCGCGTGGAAACAGGCATCGACCAGCATGTGGCCGCCAGCACGCTGTTGGTAGACTTCCGCTGGCTGCTATTTTCCGCCAGCCTGGCGACCTTACTGGGCGCGATACTGATCCCCACCTTCCAGCGAGCCTTCTGCCGCGCCGTCGAGCATTTCCAGGTACACAGGTCCGTGCCGAAACTGCTGTTGCACGCAGTCTTCAAGGGCGGCTTGTCCTACCTCAAGACCTCCGCCAGCCTGCCCAAGCCCGCCAACGTCACGGGCCTGCGCGAAAAATCCGGCGTTTCCATATCCATGACGGCCATGAACGTCATCGCCACAGCCCTGTGGACGGTGGGCGTCTTCGCAGCGTTGTACGCGGGCGTGCTGGACCCCAGCGTGCGCGTCACCTCCAGCACCCTGTCCTCCATCATCAACGGCGGCGCCACCATCATGATGGCCGTCTTCATCGGCACGTGGTGTCGGACATGACGGATGACGTCATCGAGGGAAAAACCGAAGAATCGCTGTTTAGACGGGCGGTGGTGTGGCTGGTGGGGAGCAGATTGGCGGGGACGCTGATTGCACAGTTTTTGCTGGTGCCGTCGGCGGTGGTGATTGTGGGGGTGGCAAACGTTTGGTAAATAACAATATATTTTTAAATTTTAAACCACTTAATATGAAACTAGAATCCATCAAGATAAGAAACTTCCGCACAATAAGAACCGAACAGACTATAGATCTAAGTAACGGCCTAACGATAGTCGGCCCAAATAGCAGCGGAAAAACAAATATTTTAAAGGCCATTGAATTAGTATTCACTGGATACGAAAACTCAGCAGGCTATAACTATGATTCAGATTTCTCCTTCGACTCATCCGGCCAAACCAGTATCGTTGCCAATTTCAGCGGCGACATTCAAGGCGAAGACTCTGATTTCTTCGTTATATACAAGGAACTTTGCTTATTACTAGAAAAAGAAATTGATGTACTTCCGAAATTTTCTTTATATCTATCATTCGCCTCAAAATCTAGCAACCCTAGCTATAGACTATTTTCAAATGAAAAATACAAGACTGGAGCACAAGCAAAATTCTCAAAAAAACAAATTCAAGCAATAAATTTACTTCTAAATAAATTCATCTGCCACTACGTACCATCATCGAAGAGCATAAATGATTTATATTCCTCCCTTTTATTGCCATTCGTTAAAAAATCCATATCAAAAATAATAGATGAAAAAAATGCAGAAATTAAGATAAGACTAAAGGAAATATCAAGTCATTTGGATTCTCAACTGAAAATAGCAGGTCTTGGGCACATAAATTCAGAATTTAGGTACCCAAGCGATTCACTTGAATTGTTACTGGGATCTTTTGAGTTTCATTTATCGGACCCCTCTTCGACTCCAGTCGATAGAAAAGGTATGGGAATTCAAGCAGCATCTATATTGGCATCATTTCTTTGGATCACAAAAGAAGAAAGAATATCAAAAAAGAATACAATATGGTTAATTGAGGAACCCGAGTCATACCTTCATCCGCAATTAACAGAATCTTGCCTAGGCATGCTCAATGAGATCGCCAAAGAATCCTTACTTGTCTCTACAACACATTCTTTAGGATTTGTTGACAAAAATCCGAATAAAATATTAGGAACTGAAGTAGTAAACGCTGAGACAAAAACCAAGACATACAACAACTATCTTGACGCCACCAACTCAATCAGAAGATCATTAGGTGTAAAGTTCAGTGATTTTTATAATCTAGGATTAATAAATATATTTGTCGAAGGCAAAAGCGATAGAGAAATTTTTAGTTGGGCCTTAGAAAAAATAGCTGACGATGGGAAAGGAAATCACTTATGGAGATACTTAAGAAATGCAGATTTCTTAGACTTCACCGGGGTATCCGGCCTAGAAGGATTCATGAAAGCCACATATGAATTTATTCAAAAAGAACGCCCAGTAATTGTGGTTATGGATGGCGATGATGCAGGACAAAAAGCACTTAAAAATCTACAACAATATTTCGGCCAAAAGAAAATCCCGTTTGAAGCAAACAAAGATTCCATAAGCCTACCAACCGGTTTTACTCTCGAGGGTCTTTTCCCTCATGATTGGATTGCAACTGTGTATGCAGAACATCCAAACTGGTTTATTAGCTACTTAATAGATGTCGATGGGAAATTACAGTCATTTGACATGAAAACTGAAGCAAACAAAGATCAATTGAGAAAATACCTAGTCAATAAGGCTGAAATTTCTGAAAATTATGACTGGGCAGAAAAATTTAAAAAAATATTTTCAGTATTAGATGTGGAACTCGAAAAAAAATACATAAAGTTATACGGACACGAAATAAATCCCGCAACGTAAACTTACTTACAGCAATATTAGCAAACAAAAAGCCGCTGTCTCCCGACAGCGGCTTTCTCATTCCTGCCCCAGCAGCAGCGCCTTGAACCAAGACGCCGCGCCGCAACTAGCAAATTACCCCACAAACTTCCGTGCATTCCTGAACATGCGCATCCAAGGCGAATCCTCGCCCCACGCTTCAGGGTGATACGACTGTTGCACGCTGCGGAACACGCGCTCCGCGTGCGGCATCAGCACCGTGAAGCGGCCGTCTGGCGTGGTGACGGAGGTGATGCCTTCCGGCGAGCCGTTCGGGTTGTACGGGTAGGCTTCCGTGGCGGCGCCCTTGTTGTCGACGAAGCGCATGGCTTTGGTGACTTGGGTGATGTCGCCCGTTTGCGAGAAGTCGGCGTAGCCTTCGCCGTGGGCGATGGCGATGCCGGCTTGCGTGCCAGCCATGCCGTTGAAGAAGATCGATGGGGAATCCATCACTTCGACCATGGCAAAGCGGCCTTCGAATTTCTCCGACTTGTTGCGCGTGAATTTCGGCCAGGCGTGGGCGCCGGGGATGATGGATTTCAGGTTGCTCATCATCTGGCAGCCGTTGCAAATGCCCAGGCCGAAGCTGTCCGTGCGGTTGAAGAAGCGCGCGAACTGTTCCGCCAGGCTGGCGTTGAACAGGATGGTTTTCGCCCAGCCCTCGCCCGCGCCCAGCACGTCGCCGTACGAGAAGCCGCCCACGGCGATGACGCCCTGGAAGTCGTCCAGCTTGACGCGGCCCGCGATCAGGTCGCTCATGTGCACGTCGACAGCCGTGAAGCCTGCCTGGTGCATCACGTACGCCGTCTCGATGTGCGAGTTGACGCCCTGCTCGCGCAGGATGGCGACGCGCGGACGCACGCCGGTGGCGATGAATGGCGCGGCGATGTTCTCGTTCTGGTCGAAGGTGACGATCGGCGACATGCCCGGGTCTTGCACGTCCAGCAGGCGGTCGTATTCGGCGTCCGCGCAGGCCGGATTGTCGCGCAGGCGGGCGATGCGCCAGCTCGTATCGCTCCACAGGCGGTGCAGTTCCGCGCGCGGCTGGGTGTAAATCAGCTTGGCGTCGCGCGTGAATTCGATGACGTCGCGGTCGTTCAATTTGCCGATGATATGGCTGCAGGCGCCCAAGTTGAACGTGCGCAGCACGTCCATGACGAGCGATTTTTCTTCCGCGCGCACCTGGATCACGGCGCCCAGCTCTTCACTGAACAAGGCGCGCAGGGTCAGTTCGTTGCGGCGTTCCGCTACCTGGCCCGTCCAGTTTTTGGCGTCGCCCCAGTCGCTGGAATGCTCGCCTTCCATGGTCAGCATGTCCAGGTTGACGGACATGCCCGTGTGGCCGGCGAAGGCCATTTCCGTCAGGGTGGCGTACAGGCCGCCGTCCGAACGGTCATGGTAGGCCAGCAGCTTGTCGTCGCTATTGAGCTTTTGAATGGCGGCGAAGAAGCCTTTCAAGTCTTCCGCGCTGTCCACGTCCGGCGTCTCATTGCCCAACTGGCCCATGACTTGTGCCAGCGCGGAGGCGCCCAAACGGTTCTTGCCGCGACCCAGGTCGATCAGGATCAAGGACGTGTCGCCCTTGTCCGTCTTCAGCTGCGGCGTGAGCGACTTGCGCACGTCCGTCACTGGCGCGAACGAGGACACGATCAAGGACACCGGCGACGTGACGGATTTCGCCGCGCCCGTGCCCTCGTCTTTCCACGTCGTGCGCATCGACAGCGAATCCTTGCCGACGGGGATGCTGATGCCCAGCGCCGGGCACAGGTCCATGCCGACGGCTTTGACCGTGTCGTACAGGGCCGCGTCCTGGCCAGGCTGGCCGCAGGCGGCCATCCAGTTGGCGGACAGCT
Organism: Janthinobacterium rivuli; assembly: GCF_009208735.1. GTDB lineage: Bacteria > Pseudomonadota > Gammaproteobacteria > Burkholderiales > Burkholderiaceae_D > Janthinobacterium. The sequence goes on from NZ_WFLJ01000020.1 coordinate 77,753, forward strand.
TGATGTCGGAGATGTCGGCAATCGCTGCGGCGGCGATGTTGGTGACGGCTTCGCCCACGGCCATGCGGCCGGATGCTGCCGCGTCGATGACGGCCAGCGGCGTGCGTTCGCCCATGGCCATCGCTTCGCCCAGATAACCCTCGAAGCTCATGGTGGTGACGGCGCAATCGGCCACCGGCACTTGCCATGGTCCCACCATCTGGTCGCGCACGGTCATGCCGCCCACGCTGCGATCGCCGATGGTGATCAGGAAGGATTTGTCGGCCACGGTCGGCAGCAGCAGCACTTTTTGCGCCACGTCCTTCAAGTCCATGCCGGTCAAGTCAATCGCGGGGAAATCGTTGGCCACGTGGACCACGTCGCGCTGCATCTTCGGCGGCTTGCCCAGCAAGACGTCCATCGGCATGTCGACTGGCTCATTGCCCAGCTCCGGGTCGATCAGTTTGAGTTGACGCTCTTCGGTGGCCACGCCCACGGCGGCGAACAGGCAGCGTTCGCGTTCGCACATGGCTTTGAACAGCGGCAGGCTTTCCGGCGCGATGGCGAGAACGTAGCGTTCCTGCGATTCATTGCTCCAGATTTCCTTCGGCGCCATGCCGGATTCTTCCAGCGGCACTTTGCGCAAGTCGAAAATCGCGCCGCGCTTGGCGTCGTTGGTGATTTCCGGGAAGGCGTTCGACAAGCCGCCCGCACCCACGTCGTGGATCGAGATGATCGGATTGTCCGCGCCCATTTGCCAGCAGGCGTTGATGACTTCCTGGGCGCGGCGTTCCATTTCCGGATTGCCGCGCTGGACGGAGTCGAAGTCCAGGTCAGCCGTGTTGCTGCCGGTGGTCATCGACGAGGCGGCGCTGCCGCCCATGCCGATGCGCATGCCCGGGCCACCCAGCTGCACCAGCAGGCTGCCGACGGGGATGTCGTTCTTGTGCGTGTGCTGCGCCGAGATATTGCCGATGCCGCCGGCGATCATGATCGGCTTGTGGTAGCCGAAGACGGCGTCTTTGTCCGTGCCGACGTTCTGTTCATACGTGCGGAAGTAACCGCCCAGGACCGGACGGCCGAATTCGTTCGAGAACGCGGCGCCGCCCAGCGGGCCTTCAATCATGATCTGCAGCGGCGACGCGATGCGCTCCGGTTTGCCATATTGCTCGGCGTCCGTGCGCGATGCCAATGGCGCCGTCACGGAGGCGGCCGTTTCCCAGCTGCGCACGGCGTCCGGCAGCGACAGATTCGATACGGTGAAACCGGTCAAACCGGCTTTTGGCTTGGCGCCGCGGCCCGTCGCGCCTTCGTCGCGGATCTCGCCGCCCGCGCCCGTGGAGGCGCCAGGGAATGGAGAGATGGCCGTCGGATGGTTATGCGTTTCCACCTTCATCAGGGTGTGCGTCAGTTCGGTCGACGCCGCGTATTCGTGGTTTGCACCGCGCGGGTAGAAGCGCGACACCGTGGCGCCTTCCATGATGGACGAGTTGTCGCTGTAGGCGACGACGGTGCCCTTAGGCTGCAGTTCGTGCGTGTTCTTGATCATGCCGAACAGCGATTTCGGCTGCGCCACGCCGTCGATGGTCCAGTCGGCGTTGAAGATCTTGTGGCGGCAATGCTCGCTGTTCGCCTGCGCGAACATCATCAATTCCACGTCCGTCGGGTTGCGGCCGGCCTTGGTGAAGGCGGCGTCCAGGTAGTCGATTTCGTCTTCCGACATCGCCAGACCCAGTTCGACGTTCGCCGTTTCCAGCGCGGCCTTGCCCTGCCCCAGCAAGTCGATCGATTCCAGCGGGCGCGCTTCCAGGGTGCGGAACAGGTCCTTGGCGTCGTCGGCGCTGCGCAGCACGGATTCCGTCATGCGGTCGTGCAGCAGGTCGGCCACGGCCTGTACCTGCTCGTCCGTCAATTTGCCGGCGCCAATCGCGCTGCCCAGGATGCCCGATTTCAGGTTGATGCGGAAAGCGATGCCGCGTTCGACGCGCTTGATGTGCGCCATGCCGCAGTTGTGCGCAATGTCGGTGGCTTTCGAAGCCCACGGCGAAATCGTGCCGAAACGGGGGATGACGAAGAATTCTTCGGCGGCGCCTTCCGTATTGTCGGCGTGGGCCGGCTCGCCGTACGTCAGCAAGGCGCCAAGGCGCGTGCTGTCGTCGTTGCTGAGAGGCGCGCTGGCATCGATGAAATGGACATAGCGTGCTTGTACGGCAACAATCGCAGGCGAGACGGCTTGCAGTTGGCTTAACAGACGGTGGCTACGGAAATGGGACAGGGCATTGGAACCCGGCAGTATCAACATGATTGGAAGGTGGTTGATGCAGCGTGGCTGCGGGTTAAAGGTAGGTATGACAATATCTTTCGTACGGCAAATTTCCTTTGCGCGCATTATACCCGTTTTACCCCTGCCTTATGACCGGAACTTGGGGCTTTGCCCCCCTTTTGCCCCGCAAAGCGGCCATTTTTGACACGACAACAACAACCTCAGGCGATCACATAGCGGTTCTTGCCCTGGCGCTTGGCCAGGTACAGCGCCTCGTCGGCCAGGCGATAGCTGTGCCCCAGTTCCTTGCTACGGTCCAGCTCGGCCACGCCCACGCTGATCGACACGAACTGCGCGGCCAGGAAAGCCTGGCTGACGGCGTCGACCAGGGCGCCGGCAAAGGCACTGGCCTCGTCGCGGTTGCCCGCATAGACGATGGCGAATTCCTCGCCGCCCAGGCGCCCGCACAGATGACCATGCGCCTTGTCGGCGATGATGGCGGCCGTGCGCATGAGCACCGCGTCGCCCGCGTCATGACCCTGCTGGTCGTTGATGAGCTTGAAATCGTCGATATCGATCATCAGGAAATGCAGCATGCCGCCGTGCAGTGCGCCATGCATCTGCTGGGCGCGCTGCGTGAACATGCGGCGGTTGTTCAAGCCCGTCAGGCCGTCCTGGAAGGCCAGCCGCGTCAATTCCACCTTGGCGTGATAGTTGCGCAAACGCAATAAACTGAAGCTGACATTCAACGCCAGCCCGAACAGCACGCTGACGGCGATCATCAGCGGCGCCCAGGATTGGTCGGGCAAGCCCGCGTTGACCGGATACAGGCCATGGCCCACGTTCCACCACACGCCCGCCACCACGGCGAGGTAGCTGAGGCCGCCATTGAAGATGGAGGCGATGGCCAGGGTCATGAAGACGCCCACGGGCAAGACCCAGAAGCTGGCGTGCTGGACGGCGTCGGCCATGGTGCGCAAACCGAAGGTCAGGGCCAGCACGGCGCAGGCGCCGGTAATCGTCAGCACGGGCAAGGTGGTGCAGCGGTAGCGCACGATCAGGCTCGTCAACATGCCCAGCAACGCCAGCACGGCATGCGTCAAATTTGGATGGTAGGCAGGCGGCATCAACAGCCAGGTCAGGCTGTAGGCGATGATGCCCAGCACTTGCGTGACCAGGCCGACCCGATGCAGCTCGGCGAAATACGTATGCTGCTGTTCGCTGTTGCCGCCAAAAGCGAGGGGGACGGCGATGCGCCGCAGCGAGGAAAGGTCAGGAACGCGCATACGGGTATCGACACCAGAAAGAGATCAGCGCCCGGTACAGCCTTGCGCAAGCCTGGCCGCAATCTGGTGCGGCGTTCAACGTTAGTTGCAATTAGGATACTATCACGCTGATGAACTATCTGTAGCGCAATGCTGGTGCGGCGCATGAATACGGGGCCTCGCCGTCACGAAATACAACGCCGCCCTGCCCCGTGCCCGATTGCATGCATTTTGCTGGCAGTGTCGGGCGCCTTTGCAGTATGCTGATAAAAAACAATACTGCCAGGCAGAGACATATAAGAAGAGTTCCCGCAAATGACCGAACAGATGAACGAGAGCTGAACAATGCCAGAAACTAGCGACTTATCTGTCCTGATCGTCGACCCGAACCCCAGCATGCGGGGCAATCTGCACAATATGCTGAACCAGGCCGCCATCACCAAGGTGGAATATGCCGTCAATTCCGGCACGGCCATCCGCCTGTTGACGAAGAAACCGTTCGACATCATCCTGTGCGAATACGATCTTGGTAGCGGCACGGACGGCCAGGATGGCCAGCAATTGCTGGAAGACTTGCGCCATCACAAGCTGATCGGCCTGTGGACGATCTTCATCATGCTGACCTCGGAGGCCATCCACAGCAAGGTGATCAGCGCGGCAGAGCTGACCCCGTCCGACTACATATTAAAACCGTTCACCGTCGACGTGCTGAGCGGACGCATCGCGCGCGCCATCGAGCGGCGCGCCATGTTCCTGCCCACGTATCAGCTGATCGACAAGGGCGACTTGCGCGAAGCCGTGAAAAGCTGCCGCGCGGCCGAACTGCAGTACCCGCGCCTGGCGGCCGATTTCACCCGCCTGCGCGCCGAGCTGCACCTCACCCTGGGCGAATGGAAGGAAGCGGAACAGCTGTACGCCGACATGCTGGCCACGCGGCCCATGGCCTGGGCCCATCTGGGCCTGGCGCGCACCCTGTTCGAACAGCAGCGCCACGAAGAGGCGCAGGATGCGCTGCTGGAACTGGTGGAAACGTATCCCCGCTTCATGGCCGCCTACGATCTGCTGGCGCAGAACCATGAAGCCATGGGCCAGCAACTGCAGGCGAAGAAAATCCTCGAGGATGCCGTGGCCATCTCGCCGCACATGGTGCGCCGCCTGCGCCACCTGGGCGGCATCGCCTATGACACGGGCGACATCGGCGCGGCCGAACGGGCCTACAAGCAGGTGGTGACGAAAGCGAAGTACTCGGAATTCCGTGACCCGGAAGACCACGTCAACCTGGTGAGAACGCTGGTCAAGAAAGGCGACGCGCCGCAGGCGAGCGGCGTGCTGCGCGACATGGAACGCTCGCTGCGGGGCGGCGCCAATGTGGAAGCGTGTCGCGCCATCTCGGCCGCCATGCTGCATGAATTGTCGGGCAACGACATCGCCGCCGCCAACGAGCTGCAACTGGCCGCCGCCGCTCTGGACACGGCGCGGGGCCTGTCGACGCAGCTGAAGGTGGGCCTCGTGCAAAGCTGCCTGAAGAACAACCTGGAGCAGGCCGCCTCGGACGTCATGATGAAGCTCGTCAACGAAGCGGACAGCGAAGTGACGATGGAAGCGGCCGTCGACGTGTTTGAAAAGGCCGGCCGCCACGACCTGGCGCAAGGCATGGGCCAGCAGATCAGCAACCAGGTGCAGGAACTGATGCAGGATGCGGCCAGCAAGTCGGAAAGCGGCGAGCTCAAGGGAGCCGTCTTCGTGCTGCGCCAGGCCCTGCGCAAGACGCCGGGCAACCTGCCCGTGCTGTTCGCCTCCGTCGACGCCATCCTGCGCCAGCTCAACATGCTGGGCTGGGAAGCCCCGCTGGCTGAGCAGGCCCAGCACCAGATGCAGATGATCCGCAAGATCGACCCCAAGCATCCGCAGCTGGAGTCGCTCAGGCAGCAGTATGCGGCCACGCAGCACAAATACGGTATTGCCACCTGAAACTGCCGTAACCCCGTCACTGCCACGGAGATTGGACGGAAGCGGCAGTGTTTGCTCCCAACATCGACGCCGGAGAATTTTTCTGCAATATATTGCACAATATATTGTACTATCGGGTTTCACCGAGGGAGGTAACATCAGCATGCGCCATCACCTGTTTCTGCTTCAAACGCTGTCGGCACTGTCCATCCTGTGCGCATCGAGCGCTTTTGCCGAGGCGCCGGGCTTCTCACGAGACGAAAAAGGCGCGATCATCGCCTCCCTCGACACCACCCTGAATGCAAACTACGCATTCCCGGACATCGCGCGAAAAATCAGGCCTGTGCTTCAGGAACATCTGAAAAAGGGAGCGTATGACTCGGCGACCACGAAAGCAGCGTTTGCGAGCAAGCTGACCGACGATCTCATCAAAGTCAGCGGCGACCTGCATTTCCTGGTGGCGACGGACCCGGAATGGATCGCGGAATTCAAGGCGAAGGCCAAGCCGGCGCTCAAGGCCAAGATACGACAAGAAGAAGCGAGCCGGCTGGAGGAAACCAATTTCGGTTTCGATGAAGTCGCTCGCCTGGCGGGAAACATCGGTTATATCCGCTTCAGCTATTTTGCCGATCCGGAATTTGCCTATGATACGGCGGCCTCCGTCATGCGCTTCGTGGGCAATACGGATGCCCTTATCATCGATTTGCGCTATAACAATGGCGGACATCTGGAAATGGCGCAATTTATAGCGAGCTATTTCTTCTCCAGCGAGAAAGACCAGCTGCTCTTCGACTACTATTACAACGAGGATGGCAAGCGTATCCAGCGCGGGCAATGGGTGCTGCCGGGCTTGCCCGGCAAGCGCATGGTGGACAAGCCCGTTTATATCCTTACCGGCTCCACGTCGTTTTCCTCCGCGGAGTGGTTTTCCTATGCGATGAAAAAGCTCGGGCGAGCCACCCTGATCGGGGAGCGGACCGCTGGTGGCGCGCATCCGGTGGCACGCAAGCCGCTCAATGATGATTTTTTCGTGCAAGTGCCGATCGGCCAGATCCAGGATCCCGTTGACCATGGAGACTTCGAAGGCGTCGGCGTGCAACCCGATATCGCAAGCCCCTCCATTCGCGCGCTGCCAGTGGCGCACAAGCTGGCGCTGGAACATCTGGCGAAGACCGATGACGCCAGGCGAACGGAGTTTGCCTGGCTGCTCCCCGGCTTGACGGCGGCGATCGAGCGCCCCCACATCGATGCCGCGACGTTGACGAAAGCCGTCGGAAAATATGAAGGACGCCAGATCATTCTGGACAATGGCACTCTTTACTATATCTGGCGCGATCGGTTCCGCGTCGCGCTTGAGCCGATAGGCCCCGACCTGTTCGCGGTGGAAGGCGTATCGGATTTTCGATACCGCTTGCATACTTTGAACGGGAAAGTGACGGCGCTGGAACGCGTGAACAAGGATGGCAGCATCCAGAGGTACCCGCGCCTTGACTAAGCAAACGCATTCCCCCACCGAGATCGATGACGCCGTGTTTCTCGGCCGCGCTGTCGAACGGCTGAGCGTCCTGATCGCCGAGCAATCCAAAACCGTCTTCGATACGATGGGGATCGTCATCCCCGTTCGTTCGTGTTCGCTGATGACGGTTCTTGCAACGCTGGGCGAGGCCTCGGCGTCGGATCTGGCGCGCGAACTCGGACATTCGCACCAGTTGGTCATGCAAAAGATACCCAAGCTGCTCCGTCTGGGCCTCATACAGTATCGGAACGATGACAATGATGCGCGGCGCCGGATATTGATGCCCACGGAGGAAGGCTTGTCGCAGCTTGCGAAATTCGAGCAGTGCACGCTGCTGATTCGGGAAGCCTATGCCGGCTTGTTTGCCGAGGTGGGGAACGTCAGGCAATTCGTGGACCGGGCCACCGATGCGCTCAACGAAAAGCCGCTGGACAAGCGCATAACGCCCCAGGCTTGACGGCGGCGCTGGCAGGTCGATGATGAAACCGGCGCACAGGTCGGCCACGAAGGCACCATGCTCCCTTGGCGTCAAGCTGGAACTCCCCTTGCGTGTAGCTTTTCCAAAGGTTGTTAATAAATTCAACATCCAGCTTGTTCTTGCATGCCGGCGCGATCAGGCCCATATCGTCCGATCGCCTGGTCACGTAGCCCGGATTGCGCGGCGTGCCGACCTTATTCCGGCCGACGCGCCACCCGCGCCACCACCAGCTCGATCAGCTCCGCGATCAAGGGCCGAAACGTGGCCGCATTGCCGCCCTGCCCCAGCATCACGGTGCGCGTGGTCAGGTGCGAGAAGACGGCGTCAAACAAAATTTGCGGCAGGTTGGACAGCGAGGTGTCGGGCGCGATGCGGCCCTGGGCGCGCTGCTGTTCCAGCAGGCGCAAGATCAATGCGTGCCACACTTGCGGACCGTGCTCGTACCAGGTCAGACCCACGGCCGGCACGGCGGCCGCGCCCGTGACGACGAGGCGGTAGAAATCCACGTGGCGGGGGCTGGTGACGACGGCCACCAGTTCATCGAGGATCAGCTGCAAGCCCTGCTCCAGGCCGACTTGCGAGGTGTCGAGCCGGCGCAGCGCGATGATGAAGTCGGCACACAGGTATTCGACCACCGCCACCAGCAATTCCTGCTTGCTGCCGAAGTAGCGGTAGGCCGTGGCTTTCGAGCCGCCGGCCGCGGCCACGATGGCGTCCATGCTGACGCCGTCGTAGCCGGCGGCGAGGAACAGGTCCGCCGCCGCCACCAGCAGCTTGCGCCGCCGCTCCTCGCTTCGGGTAGTCGGGGAAGCTGGAACGGTGCGCAACTGGGGCATGAAGCAAACTCTTACTGTGTCTTGGGAAGCGCGTATGCTATCACGTAATCTCCCCGGTCCGGGCTCTGGCGGGCGCCGCCCGCCACCACCACGACGTACTGGCGCCCCGACCTGGGCGACACATACGTCATCGGCGTGCCTTGCGAACCGACGGGCATGCGCGCCTTCCACACTTCGCGGCCCGTGGCGATATCCATGGCGCGCAAATAATAATCCTGCGTGCCCGCATAAAACACCAGGCCCGACGCCGTGCTCACGCCGCCGCCCAGGGTCGGCATGCCCAGCGGAATGGGCAGCCGCGCGCGCACGCCATTGATGACGGCATCCTGCACCGTGCCGGCCGGACGCTCCCATACCTTCGTGCGGGTCTTCAAATCGATGGCGGCGAACACGCCCCACGGCGGGCTTTGGCAAGGAATGCCCAGCGGCGAATTGAAGGCCTTGTGGTCGATGACGAACGGCGTGCCATCCATCGGATAGGTGCTGCCCACGCCGTGGCCCGACGTCAGCTTGGCCACGTCCACCGTCTCGCGCGGCACCAGCTTGACCACTTGCGGCATGCGGATATCGTTGACGAACATATAGCCATTGCTTTCATCGACGGCCGCGCCGCCCCAGTTGAAGCCGCCGTAGTAGCCCGGGTAGATCAGCGTCTCTTTCGTACTCGGCGCCGTGAACTCGCCCTGGTAATTGAGCTTGCGGAAGCTGATGCGACAGGCCAGCTGGTCGAAGAAGGTGGCGCCCCACATGTCGCGCTCCGTCAGCGTTTGCGCGCCGAGGGCCGGCATGCCGGTGGAATATGGCTGCGTTTTTGACACCCAGTCGCCGGCCGCGTGCTCCTGCGGCACGGGCTTTTCCACCACGTCCGCTATCGGTTTGCCCGTGCGGCGGTCCAGCATGAAGATCTGTCCACGCTTGGTCAGCTGCACCAGCGCTGGCGTCTTGCCACCCTTGCCGTCCGGGACGTCGTACAGGGCCGGCTGCGCGGCCACGTCGTAATCCCAGATATCGTGGTGGACGGTTTGATACGTCCAGCGCTCGCGGCCCGTGGCCATGTCGAGGGCGACGATGGCCGACGTATATTTTTCCGTCAGCGGCGGACGCTTGCCGCCCCAGAAGTCCGGTTGCTCGTTCCCCGTCGGCAGGTAGACCAGGCCCAGTTCATCGTCGAACGCGGGCGCCGACCACATGTTCGGCGTGCTGCGCGTGTAGGTCTGCCCTTCCGGCGGCAGCCTGGTGATGGCCGGATTGCCCAGGTCCCAGGCCCACACCAGTTCACCCGTGTCGGCGCTGTAGGCGCGCACGACGCCCGATGGTTCATCGGTGGAACGGCCGTCGAAGACCCAGCCACCGAGGATAATCAGGTTGCGCGCGATGGTCGGCGCCGACGTGTAGGCGTAGTACGGCACGTTCATCTTGACCTTGCCCAGGCCGACGGTGAGGTCGACGGAACCCTTGTCGCCGAAACCCTCGCACCGCTTGCCCGTCCGCGCATCGATCTCGATCAGGCGCGCATCCATGGTCACTTGCACGATGCGCTTGGCGCAGGCGCCCGCTTGCGGCGCGCCGGCCGCCTGCATGCCGTCAAAACGGAACGGCTTTGTCACCTTGGCCGGCTCGTAATAGCCGACGCCGCGGCAGCGGTTCCACGTTTTGGTGTTGGCCGGCTTCGGATCGAAGGTCCAGCGCTCCTTGCCCGTGTCCGCGTCGAGCGCGATGACCTTGCTCGTCGGCGTGCACGTATAGATGGTGTCGCCGATCTGCAGCGGCGTGTTTTGCGATTCCGACGCGCCCTCGGCCAGCTCGCCCGAGCGGTAAGTCCACGCCACCTGCAGCTGGTCGACGTTGGCCTTGTCGATCTGCGTGTACGGCGCGAAGCGCGTGCCTTTCGGCCCATTTGCATAGTGCGCCCAGTTGGCGCTGCCGTCGTTGACGGCCGCCACGGCATCCTGCCGCGGCTGCGACGTGGCCTCCAGCACGCCGTGCGGCTTGAACATGGCAGCGAAACCGGCCACCAGCACGACGGCAAACAAGGCGGCGAAACCGCGCGACTGGCCCGTATGCCTGCGCCCCGCCAGCCATGGATGCAGCAAGGCGGCGGCCAGGCCGATGACGAGGAATGGCGCCAAACGCGGCACCATGGGCCAGAAGGCGAAGCCGATTTCCCATACGGCCCACAGCAAGGTCGCCAGCACCAGCGCGGCGACGATGCCGCTGGCCAGCGGCTTGCGGCGCCAATACAGCACGCCCGCCAGTATTAAACCGAGACCGGCCAGCAGGTAGTACCAGGAACCGCCAAGGGTGATGAGTTCGATGCCGCCCGCCGCCAGGGCCAGGCCGGAAAAGCCGAGAAAAACGCCAAAAACCGCCAGGGCAAGGCGCTTGCCCCTGGAGACCGCCGGGATCGCCGCCGCTCCATTCTTTGTTGAAGTGTCCATTTTTTATCCATGACGCCTCCCCTGCCCAGGCAAACACGTCGGGGATGGCTGATTTTTTGAAACCACGTAGTGAAACTGTACTGTACGGTTTCATTTTATGCCGATTTTTAACGCAAGGAAAGAAAAATTGATGCAGGAGCTTGATCTTTGGCGGGGATGGGGAAAGTCTGGCGAACCGAATCCGCTTCTGGTTTTTCGGGAAGCGTTCATGGAACGCTCGAAAAATGCCCAGGGCTAGGCGCCGCGTCGAAAACAGTACGAATGTACGGCGAGACGCGGCAACAACGCCCTGGGCTTTTTCTCGAGCGTTACAAAGAGGCCATGTCGATCACGAAGCGGTATCGCACATCGCTTTTCACGACGCGCTCGAACGCCTCATTGATATCCTGGATGCGGATGATCTCGATGTCGGACACGATATTGTGCTTGCCGCAGAAATCCAGCATTTCCTGGGTTTCCTTGATCGAACCGATCATGGAGCCGGACAGGCTGCGGCGCGCGCCCACCAGGCCGAAGGCGCTGATCGGCGGCACGGCGCCGTCCGGGATGCCGACGATGACCATGCTGCCATCGACTTTCAGCAGGTTGATGTACTGGTTCCAGTCGATGGACGCGCCCACCGTGCAGATGATCAGGTCGAACGTGCCGGCCAGCTTGCTGAACGTTTCCGCGTCGTTGGTGGCGTAGTAATGCGTGGCGCCCAGGCGCAGGCCGTCTTCGCGCTTCGACAAAGTCTGGCTCAGCACCGTCACTTCGGCCCCCATGGCGTGGGCGATCTTCACGCCCATGTGGCCCAGGCCACCCATGCCCAGGATGGCGACCTGCTTGCCAGGGCCGGCCTTCCAGTGGTTCAGCGGGGAATACAGGGTGATGCCGGCGCACAGCAGCGGCGCGGCGGCGTCCAGCGGCAGGTTGTCGGGAATCGACAGCACATAGCCTTCCTTGACGACGATGCTGTCCGAGTAGCCGCCCTGCGTGGCCGTCTTGCCGTCCGCTTCGACGCCATTGTAGGTCTGGATCAGGCCTGGCATGTACTGTTCCAGGTCCACGTTGCGCGTCTTGCAGGTGGTGCAGGAATCGACGAAGCAGCCCACGCCCACGTGGTCGCCCACCTTGAACTTGCTCACATTGGCGCCAACGGCCGTGACGACGCCGGCGATTTCATGGCCGGGCACCATGGGGAAGGCGGCGCCGCCCCATTCGTCGCGCGCCTGGTGGATGTCGGAATGGCACACACCACAGTATTTGATCGAGATGGCCACGTCGTCTGCGCGCGGGGCGCGGCGCTCGAACGTGAACGGTTGCAGTGCGGAAGTCGGGCCCAGTGCGGCGTAGCCTTTGGCGATGGTGGTCATGAAAACTCCTGTATCTATATGTGTGTGACGAGGGGAACGCGTGCCATGCATGCGATTGCACAAGTGTGCCCGAGAAGCCCGTCCGCCGTTACCGCGATCCTGCAAGACCTTTGCACGATCCTCCAAATCTGCGTAAGATCAGCCCCTGCCCTCCCTCGCCTGACGCATACTGCCACCCATGCCTACCCTGCTCCCGCCCCAAGACGAAATCGCCGCCCTGATCAGCCGCCACGCGCCGCGCACGGGCGACTACGCGACGGCCATCGGCCACCTCACCTTCCACCGCCAGTCGTCCGTCACGGAGTCCCTGTTCCATGCGGCGCGCCCCAGCGTGGCCATCATCGCGCAGGGGGCGAAGGACGTCACCCTGGGCACGGAAACCTTCCACTACAGCCGCATGCAGTATCTGCTGACCTCCGTCGACCTACCGGTGCAGGTGCGCGTGGTGGAGGCGAGCGTGGACAAGCCGCACCTGTGCGTGGTGCTGGGCATCGACATCGCCGACGTGGCGGCGCTGCTCGACAGCGAAAGCGCAGCTGGCACCGCGCAGCAGAAAATCCTGCCCGCCACGCGCGGCATATCCGTCAGCGACGTGTCGCCCGAGCTGCTCGACGCCATGCTGCGCCTCGTGCGCCTGCTCGACAAACCGGAGGAAATCGCCGCACTGGCGCCCTTGATCCGCCGCGAGCTGACCTACCGCCTGCTCAATGGCCCCGTCGGCGCGCGCTTGCGCCACATGGCGCTGGCCAGCAGCCAGTCGCACCAGGTGGCGCAAGCCATCGACTGGATCAAGCGGCATTACGCGCAGCCGCTGCGCATCGAGCACCTGGCCGGCATGGCCAACATGAGCATGTCGTCGCTGCACCACCACTTCAAGGCGATCACCGCCATGACGCCGATGCAGTACCAGAAGCTGCTGCGCCTGCAGGAAGCGCGGCGCTTGATGCTGGTCGAGCAGATCGACGCGGGCACGGCCGGCTACCGGGTCGGCTACGCCAGCGAATCGCAGTTCAGCCGCGAATACAGCCGCCAGTTCGGCCGCGCGCCCATGCGCGACGTGGGCCAGGTGCGCGCGCAGCTGAGCGGCGCCAGCGCCAGTACTGACCTGGCCTATTCCATCTTGCCGTAACCGCCGCCGCCCGGCGTCTCGACGACGAACACGTCGCCCGCCTGCATGTCGGTCTTGCCGATATGCGCCAGGTGTTCCAGCGTGCCGTCCGCGCGCTCGACGTAATTGCGTCCCAGCGCGCCCGCCTCGCCGCCGGCCATGCCGAACGGCGGGTAAATCCGGTTGTTCGACAGGATGGCCGCCGTCATGGGCTCGAGGAAGCGCACCCGGCGTACGCCGCCATTGCCGCCGTGCCAGCGCCCCGCCCCGCCCGACCCTGCGCGAATGCTGTAGCTGTCCAGGCGCACGGGGAAGCGCCACTCGAGGATTTCCGGGTCCGTCAGGCGCGAATTGGTCATGTTCGTCTGCACCACGTCCGTGCCGTCGAAGCCGGGGCCGGCGCCCGAGCCGCCCGATATCGTCTCGTAGTACTGGTACTTGGCGCTGCCGAACGTGAAATTGTTCATCGTCCCCTGCGAGGCCGCCATCGCACCCAGCGCGCCATACAGGGCGTTGGTGATGCAGGTCGAGGTTTCCACATTGCCCGAGACGACGGAGGCCGGATACTGCGGGTTGAGCATGGAACCGGGCGGGATGATCACGGTCAAGGGTTTCAAACAGCCCGCGTTCAGGGGAATCTCGTCGTCGACCAGGGTGCGGAATACGTACAGCACGGCCGCCATGCAGACGGCGGACGGCGCATTGAAATTGTTCGGCAACTGGGCGGACGTTCCGGTGAAATCGATGGTCGCGCTAAGCCCGGCCACGTCGACCCTGATCGCCACCTGGATGCGCGCGCCGTTGTCCAGGTCCAGCGCGTAGCTGCCATCCTTCAGGGTCGTGATGACCCGGCGCACGGCTTCCTCGGCGTTGTCCTGCACGTGGCCCATGTAGGCCTGCACCACAGGCAAACCGAAATGCGCGACCATCTTGCCCAATTCCTCGGCCCCCTTCTGGTTGGCCGCCACCTGGGCGCGCAGGTCGGCCAGGTTTTGCCGGGGATTGCGGGCCGGCCAGCTGGCGCCTGCCAGCAGGGCCAGGGTATCGTCTTCGCGCATCACGCCAGTGGCGCCGTCGACCAGCTTGAAATTGTCGATCAACACGCCCTCTTCCTCGATGCGCGTGGAGTCGGGAGGCATGGAGCCGGGCGTCGTGCCGCCGATGTCCGCATGGTGGCCGCGCGAGCCGACGTAGAAGAGGATGGATTCCCCCTTCTCGTCGAAGACGGGCGAGATCACCGTCACGTCGGGCAGATGCGTGCCGCCGTGATAGGGATCGTTCAGCATGAAGACGTCGCCCGGCCGCATGGCGCCCGCATTGCGCGTCATGACGGTGCGGATGCTCTCGCCCATGGAACCCAGGTGCACGGGCATGTGCGGCGCATTGGCGATCAGCTGACCTTGCGCGTCGAAGATGGCGCAGCTGAAGTCGAGCCGCTCCTTGATGTTGACGGAATGGGCCGTATTTTGCAGGCGCAGGCCCATCTGCTCGGCGATCGACATGAACAGGTTGTTGAAGATTTCCAGCATGACGGGATCCGCATTGGTCCCCATGGCGACACGCCCGGGCAAGGCGGCGATCCTGCGCAAAATCAAATGGCCATGCGCCGTGACGTCGGCGCGCCAGCCCGGCTCGATGACGGTGGTGGCGTTGGCGTCGCTGACGATGGCCGGGCCGTCGATGGCGTCGCCGGGACGCAGGCTGTCGGCCGCATACAGGCCGCTGTCGCGCCACGCACCGGCGCAATAGATCTGCACCGTGCGCAGCGGCGCCAGCGCGCCAGCGCGCGCCGCGTGGACCGGCGCGGCCGGCTGGGGCGCATCGGATGCGCCGATGGCTTCCACGGAAATGGCCTCGACGATCAAGGCGCGCGTGGGCATCAGGAAGGAGAAACGCTTCTTGTAGGCCGCTTCGAACTGCGCCTGCATGCCGGCGGCCGTATTGAACAGCACGACGAGGGCCGTATCCGTGCCTTCATAGCGCAGGTGCACGCGCGATACGAGCGCGATGCGGTCCGCTGCCACGCCCTGGCGCAGCAGGTCGCCCCGCGCCAGCTCGCCCAGTTGCGCGACATCGCGCGCCAGATCCGCGCCCAGCGCCGCCTCGATGGCCTGCTCGCGCATGGCGCTCTGGTCGGCCAGGCCCATGCCGTAGGCCGACATCACGCCCGCCAGGCCGTGGATGAATACCGTGCGCATGCCCAGCGCATCGGCCACCAGGCAGGCGTGCTGGCCGCCCGCGCCGCCAAAGCTGGTGAGCGTGTATTCCGTGACGTCGTGACCGCGCTGCACGGAAATCTGCTTGATGGCGTTGGCCATGTTGCCCACGGCGATGGCGACATAGCCTTCGGCCACCTGTTCCGGCGTCGAGTTCACCGTGCGCGCCAATGCTTCGAACTGGGCGCGCACGGTGGCCGCGTCCAGCGCTTCATTGGCGTCGGGGCCGAAGACGCGGGGAAAGAAGTCGGGCTGCAGCTTGCCCAGCATGACGTTGCAGTCGGTGACGGCCAGCGGGCCGCCGCGCCGGTAGCTTGCGGGCCCCGGGTTGGCACCCGCGCTGTCCGGCCCCACCTTGTAGCGGGCGCCGTCGAAATGCAGGATGGAGCCGCCGCCCGCCGCCACCGTGTGGATGCTCATCATGGGCGCGCGCATGCGCACGCCGGCGATCTGCGTCTCGAATACGCGCTCGAACTCGCCCGCGTAATGCGACACGTCCGTCGAGGTGCCGCCCATGTCGAAGCCGATGACTTTATCGAAACCGGCCAGCGCGCTGGCCCGCACCATGCCGACGATGCCGCCGGCGGGGCCGGACAAAATGCTGTCCTTGCCCTGGAAGGCGCGCGCATCCGTCAAGCCGCCGTTCGACTGCATGAATTGCAGGTGCACGCCGGGCAGCTCCATCGCCAGCTGGTCGACATAGCGGCGCAGGATCGGCGACAGATAGGCGTCGACCACGGTGGTGTCGCCGCGCGCCACCAGTTTCATCATGGGGCTGACCTCATGCGACACGGACACCTGCGTAAAACCGGCTTCGCGCGCCAGCTGCGCCACCCGCGCCTCGTGCGCGTGATGGCGGTAGCCGTGCATCAGCACGATGGCGATGGCGCGCACGCCGCGCGCATGGGCCTGTGCCAGCGCGGCGCGCGCGGCCGCCTCGTCGAGCGGCGTCACGACGTCACCGTGGGCGCCCACCCTTTCATCGATCTCGATCACGTCGCCATACAGCAGTTCGGGCAGGATGATCTGGCGCGCGAACAGCTGCGGGCGGTTCTGGTAGGCGATGCGCAGCGCGTCGCGAAAACCGCGCGTGATGGCCAGCACGGTGGGTTCGCCCTTGCGCTCGAGCAGCGCATTGGTGGCGACCGTCGTGCCCATCTTGATGGCGCCCACCAGTTCGACGGGCAGCGGCGCGCCTGGCGCAAGCCCCATCAGCTGGCGCATGCCGGCCAGCGCCGCGTCGCGGTACTGGCCCGGGTTCTCCGACAGCAGTTTGAAGGTGGCCAGGCTGCCGTCAGGGCGGCGCGCCACGATGTCCGTAAAGGTGCCGCCCCGGTCGATCCAGAATTGCCAGTCCATCGTCCTGCCCCCATGCTTATGTGAGATGGCTATTGTAGCCGCCAAACAGGGGCGCGTTTCAGGCGTGCGCGCCTTGCCTTTCGTCCGCTTCGGCCTTATGTTGAAGATATGCTGACTAAGGGAATACGCTCCATGAACCTGATCGACTCCGCAACACCGCTGTATGCCATCGCCGAACTGCGCGCCATCGAACAATCGGCCATGCGCGACCTGCCGCAAGGGCTGCTGATGCAGCGCGCGGGCCAGGCCGCCGCCAGTGCCGCCCTGAAGCTGCTGCACGCCCAGGAAGATGGCGACGGCGCGGGCCACCGGCGCGTACTGGTGCTGGCCGGCCCCGGCGACAACGGCGGCGACGCGCTGGAAGCGGCCGCGCACCTGGCCGGCAGCGGCACCGAGGTGCTCGTCTGGCTGGCGCCCGAGGCGCAAGCCACGTCGCCCGAGCGCGAACAGGCGCTGAGCCGCGCGCGCAACTGCAGCGCGCACTGCATGGAGGCGGCGACCAGTACGGCGTCGGCCGCGGTGGGCGCGGCGCCATGGCACCTCGTCATTGATGGCCTGTTCGGCATCGGCGCCTCGCGCCCCCTGGATGGCGAATGCCGTGACATGGCGCAGCTGGTCAACAACCTCGATTGCCCCGTGCTGGCGCTCGACGTGCCCAGCGGCCTGCACGCGGACACGGGCGCCATCGACGGCGTCGCCATCCGCGCCACGCATACGCTCACCTTCATCGGCGACAAGCCGGGCCTGCACACGGCGAATGGCCGCGACTATGCGGGCGAGGTGGAGGTGGCAAGCCTGGCCATAGCTCCTGCCCTGCTGCCGCCCGCCAGGGCCCAGCTGGGCGGCCTGCACCTGTTCGCCCGCCAGCTGCAGCCGCGCCGGCAAAACACGCACAAGGGCAGCTACGGCAGCGTCGCCATCATCGGCGGCGCGCAGGGCATGGCCGGCGCGCCCATCCTGGCGGCCCGCACGGCACTGCACGCGGGCGCGGGTCGCGTGTATCTCGCTTTTCCCGACGCGCCGCCCGCGTTCGACAGCGGCCAGCCGGAACTGATGTGCCGGCACGCCAGGGACGTGGATTTCTCGGGCCTGCATTTTGCCGCGCTGGTGGCCGGCCCCGGCCTCGGCGACAAGGCCGGCACGGTGGAACTGCTGTTGCGGGCGTTCGAGAGCGACAGCCCGCTGTTGCTGGACGCCGATGCGCTGAACCTGATGGCAGCCGAGCCGGAACTGCAATCGGCGCTGGCCGTGCGCACGGGCGCGGGGGCGACGATTTTGACCCCGCACCCGCTGGAAGCGGCGCGCCTGCTCGACATGACGGTGGCCGAGGTGCAGGGAGACCGCCTGGCCGCGGCGCGCCAGCTGGCGGCGCAGCTGGGCGTCATCGTCGTCCTGAAAGGTTCCGGCACGGTGATCGCCGCGCCGGACGGCAACGTCGTCGTCAACAGCACGGGCGGCCCCGCGCTGGCCACTGCCGGCACGGGCGACGTGCTGTCCGGCCTGTGCGGCAGCCTGCTGGCGCAGGGCTGGCCGGAATGGGAAGCGGCGCTGGGCGCCGTGTGGCTGCATGGCGCGGCGGCCGACGCGCTGGTGGCGGCAGGCAGCGGCCCGATCGGACTGACGGCCGGGGAATTGATCCCGGCCATCCGCCGGTTGATCAATGCCTTGTCAGTGTAATAACGACGTATTACAAGGAATGTCACGACGCCTGACAGTACCGTAGCGAGCGTCAGTGATTTGTGGCCGAGAAGCGCAACTGTGCTCTAGCACAGTGAGCATCGCCGGCCGCAAAGCGCGACGCGCAGTAGGTAATGTCAGGTGTATCTAGATCAGCCGGCCCGCCGAGATCGTAATCGTCCGCCCGCAACGCGCCGCGATCGAACTGTCGTGGGTGACGAGCACCAGGGTCGAACCGCGTTCGCGGTTCAACTCGAACATCAGCTGGATCACGGCTTCGCCGGTGGCCGCGTCCAGGCTGCCCGTCGGTTCGTCGGCGAACAGCAGCGGCGGCTGCGTGACGAAGGCGCGCGCCAGCGCCACGCGCTGCTGCTCGCCGCCGGACAGGTATTTCGGATAGTGTTTCAATCGGCTGCCCAGGTTGACCCTGCCCAGCATCGCTTGCGCCTTTTCCTTCGCCTGCGGGTCGCCCCGCAGTTCCAGCGGCAGCATGACGTTTTCCAGCGCCGTCAGGTGAGCCAGCAGCTGGAAGGACTGGAATACGAAACCGAGCTTCTCCTTGCGGAAACCGGCGCGGCCGTCTTCGTCGAGGGCGAAGATATCGGTGCCGTCGAGGATGACCTTACCCTCGCTGGGCGTATCCAGGCCGGCCAGCAAGCCCAGTAAAGTGGACTTGCCGGAACCGGAGGCGCCGACGATGGCCAGCGTCTCGGCCGTTTGCACGGTAAAATCGACGCGATGCAGGATGGTCAGCTCACCATCGGCATCGGGTACGCGCTTGGCCAGCTGGACCACTTCGATGGCCGGCCGGGCATTTTGGCTGTTTTGACTGTTGGGTGCGGCGGGCCGCTGGGCCGCCGCGTCGGACGGGAGAAAACTGGTGGAAGTCGCTTTAGGGAATTCGGGCATGCTGATCTATCTTAAAAAATTTCGTGAACAAATAAGTGTCAAGGGCGATAACCGCCTGCGACGGCGCACCCTGGCCTTGCTTCCTGCGGCAGCCCTGCTCCTGGTGTCAGGCATGACGAGCGCCTATTCTGCACCAAAAACGCTGCTGGTGCTCGGCGATAGCCTGTCGGCCGAATATGGGCTGGCACGGGGCACGGGTTGGGTGGCGCTGCTGGAACAGCGGCTGGCCGCGCAGAAGAACGACACGCGCATCGTCAACGCCAGCATCAGCGGCGAGACCACCAGCGGCGGCCGCGCGCGCCTGCCCGCCCTGCTGGCGAAGCACGAGCCCGACGTCGTGCTGATCGAACTGGGCGCGAACGACGGCTTGCGCGGCTTGCCCGTGGCGGCCGCCGAAGCGAATCTGCGCGCCATGGGCGAGGCGGCCAAAAAATCGGGCGCGCAGGTGGTGCTGGTGGGCATGCGCATGCCGCCCAACTATGGCCGCGCCTATGGCGAGCAGTTTTATGGCGTGTACGGCAAGCTGGCGAAGGAATGGAAGGCGCCGCTGGTCCCCTTCATGTTCGAAGGCATCGCCGACCAGCCGCAGCTGTTCCAGGCCGACCGCATGCACCCGAACGCAAAGGCGCATCCGACCATCCTGAAAAATATCTGGCCGCAACTGGCGCCGTTGCTGAAAGCCAAGTAAGCCGGCTCAGAAGCTCGCTCAATTTTCACCCCGTAGGCCGAACTGCCGGGGTCGGACCCTCAGGGGGAATACGCTCCAATGGAGCGTATTCCGATCACGAAGTGACCGACCCCAGTCTTGCGCCCTTGGGTTAAACAAGGTTCACAACTCGCAGACAAAAAAAATAGCCGCTCTAGGAGCGGCTATTTTCATGCGTGCAAACTGATTATGGCGCTTCCGGCGCTGGGGCGGCTGGGGCGGTGACCGGCTTGACGATCTTCACCTTGGCCTTGGCTTTCAGGTACTCGACGTAATCGAACATTTCCTGTTGTGCCAGGATGCCGCTGATCTGGTCTTTCTCTTGCTGGCGGCGTGCCGCGTCCACTTGCGCCGGCTGCTGCACCTTGGCGATGCGGTAGATGCCGTAGCCCAGGGCTGGCAGGTCCACGCCCACATAGGCTGGCAGCTTGCTCGTGTCCGCTTTCATGACTTGCGCGATGGCGGCACGGTTGATGCCGTCTAGCTTGCTGCGCGACACCCATTGCGCCGCGCCGAAACCGCTCGCGTCACCCGAGGCCTTCAAGGCGGCCAGCTTGGTCTCGCCCGCCTTCTTGGCCAGCTTTTCCGCTTCTTCCAGGGTCACGCGCTGACGGATCATCGCTTCGACTTCGGCCAGCGGACGCTTCGAGGCAGGCTTGAATTCCACCACGCGGCCGGCGATCAGCACGTTCGGTGCGACGGTGACGGCTTCCGTGTTGCGCTTGTCTTTCAGCGAGTCGTTCGAGAAGATGGCGGTCAGGAACTTGGCGTTGTTGAACGGCGCCGTGCCCAGTGCTGGCGACGGTGTGCGCGACAGGTTGGCGACGGTTTCCACTTTCAGCTTCAGCTTGTCGGCCACCGGCTTCAGGCTGTCCGATTGCTCGTAGACCGTGTTGGTGAACGTTTCCGCCATTTCCGAGTATTTCTTGGCGGCGAATTGCTTGCGCAGGTCGGCCGTGATTTCGCCGCGCACTTCATCGAGCGCACGCACGTGCTCTGGCTTGAGCGAAGTGACCGTCAGGATGTGGAAGCCGAAATCGGAAGCGACGACATCGCTGATTTCGCCTTGCTTGAGTTTTGAAACGGCGTTCAGCAGCGGCGTTGGCAAACCGTCCTTGCCGATCACGCCCAGGTCGCCGCCCTGCTCCGCGGAGGCAGGATCTTCCGACTTGGCCTTGGCCACGGCGGCAAAGCTGGCTGGCGCCTTGCGCACGTCGGCCAGGATGGCTTCAGCCTTGGCCTTGGCGGCGGCCTTGTCGGCGGCCGAGGCGTCTTTCTTGACGGCTACGAGGATGTGGCTGGCCTGGCGCGCTTCTGGCGTCGTGTAGGCTTTCTGGTTCTTCGCGTAATAGGCCGTCACGTCGGCGTCGCTGACGTCGACTTGCTCGCCGGCGGCGCTGCCGTCCAGCACGACGTACTCGATCTTCGCTTGTTCCGGGATTTCGAAGAACTTGCCGTTCTTGTCATAGAAAGCCTTGATCATGGCGTCCGTCACTTTGACTTCCGGCACGTACTGGGCGATCGGCAACAGCAGTTCCTGCACTTCACGCTCTTCCGAGGTGATGTCGGACAGGCGCTTGGAGACGGTGTTCGGCGCGAAGGCGGTGCCTTGCACGGCGCCGGCCAGCTGCTGCAGGGCCAGGTCGCTGCGGCGGCGCGCATCGTACATCTGCGGCGTCATGCCTTGGGCGGCCAGCATGGCCTTGTAGCGTTCCAGGTCGAATTTACCGTCCGGCAAGGTCAGGCCAGGGATTTCCAGCACTTCCTTTTGCAGCACGGCATCGCTGATGACCAGGTGGCTACGGCCCACTTCGGCGGCCACGGCGCGCTCGGCGATCAGGTTGTCGAGGATGCTCTGGCGCGCTTCCGGTGTGTCAAACATTTTCTGGTCGAACTGCTCGCCCATCATCTGGCGGTAGCGGTCGATCTGCTGGCGTTGCGCTTCTTCATATTGTTGCTGCGTAACGACCTGGTCGCCGACCTTGGCGATGGTGTTCGCGCCGTCGCCGAAGCTTTGGTAGCCGCTGATACCGACCAGTGCAAAAGACGGGACGATGACCAGCATCAAGAGAAACTGCATCAAGCGTCGATGGGTACGAATAAATTCAAACATGGTCAGCCAATTCGGGATGAGTGGATCACTATAAAAAAAGGCGAACATGCGTTCGCCTTGATTTCTTCGGCGGAATGGACGGGACAGATGTCCACTTCCCCTTTAGATTCAACAACTTGGCGCTGGAACTAAAGCAGGATTCTGACGCCCAAGCCATTATCTCCTGATTCTACAATGCCCATAGCGCTATAGCAAGAGTAAATCAGGGCGCGCGCCCTGCCCTGGCGCCGCCTGGACGGCAAGGCGCCGGACTCGGGCATTTAACCCGACGCGGCTTAAAGGGGATGTAAACGCCGGCGTCTTTATTCAAAACGGCACGATGGGATTTTAAAAGCAGGCGCGCCGAGATAATCTGGCGCTGGAAAAGAAAAACCCGCGCTACTTATTCAGCAGCGCGGGCTTCTATATTCTGGCGGAGCGGACGGGACTCGAACCCGCGACCCCCGACGTGACAGGCCGGTATTCTAACCAACTGAACTACCACTCCTTGAGAGCGTATTTTTTTGGCGGAGCGGACGGGACTCGAACCCGCGACCTCCGACGTGACAGGCCGGCATTCTAACCAACTGAACTACCACTCCGAAAAATACACAGTACTACTTGCATTTGTATCCAGGGCTGCGATTCGTCGAACTTCAACCCTGAAATCGCGGCACCCGAGAGCGCCGCCAAATGTTTCCGGTGATTGTCACCTCACCGAAGTCCGTTAGTTTACAGCATCCTTCAAAGCTTTACCAGCTTTAAATTTTGGAACTTTTGCTGCTTCGATCGTGATCGCTTCTTTGGTACGCGGATTGCGGCCGGTACGCTCAGCGCGTTCGCTGACCGAGAAAGTGCCAAAACCAACCAGCGTCACGCTGTCGTTGTTTTTCAAAGTTTCCGTCACGCCGCCGATAACAGCGTCGAGAGCGCGCGCAGCGGCGGCTTTGGAAATGTCAGCTTTTTCAGCAATGTGGTCGATCAATTCAGTCTTGTTCACTAGCATCCCCAATTACAAAGGTATAAAACGTTTACCGTATCGTTGCGGCACTTTTGGCACCACAGCTGTCCGGCGAAAAAAATGTGCAGGCGTATTAAACAAGCCACACTGTATATGTGTCAAGCGCTTTGGGGGCGCAATTCACGTTTCAATATAAAACAAGCGCTCTAAAAGCGCTTGTTTGGGGAAAACAGGGGTAAAACGTTAGTGTTTTACTACCTCACCGGCCGTGTCAGGCTTGGCCGCAGCGGCCGTGACAGCCTCCACCGCAGCGACGTCCGCCAACGCTTCAGGCATGCGTTCGAGGGCGATTTCCAGCACTTTGTCGATCCAGCGCACGGGTACGATCTCCAGTTTGTTCTTGACGTTGTCCGGAATGTCGGCCAGGTCTTTCACGTTTTGCTCTGGAATCAGGACCGTCTTGATGCCGCCGCGATGGGCCGCCAGCAGCTTTTCCTTCAGGCCGCCGATCGGCAATACTTCGCCGCGCAAGGTGATCTCGCCCGTCATCGCCACGTCGGCGCGCACGGGGATGCCCGTGAAGACCGACACCATCGCCACCGTCATGGCCGCGCCAGCCGAAGGACCGTCCTTCGGTGTCGCGCCTTCCGGCACGTGGATGTGGATGTCGCTCTTCTCGAACACGTCCGCCTTGATGCCCAGGCGCTGTGCCCGGCTGCGCACCACCGTGCGGGCTGCCTCGATCGACTCTTTCATGACGTCGCCCAGGGTACCCGTGCGGATGATGCCGCCCTTGCCCGGCATCGACACGGCTTCGATGGTCAGCAGATCGCCGCCCACTTCCGTCCATGCCAGACCGACCACCTGGCCTACCTGGTTTTCTTTCTCTGCGACACCGAAATCATAGCGGCGCACGCCCAGGAATTTATCCAGGTTCTTCGAGTTGACGATGACTTTCTTGTCGGATTTCTTCAGCAGCAGCATCTTGACCACCTTGCGGCAGATCTTCGACACTTCCCGCTCGAGCGAACGCACACCGGCTTCCCGCGTGTAGTAGCGGATGATGTCGCGCAGGGCCGACTCGGCCACCGAGATTTCCTCTTCCTTCAAGCCATTGTTCTTGATCTGCTTCGGCAACAGGTAACGCTGCGCGATGCTGGTCTTTTCATCTTCCGTGTAACCGGACAGACGAATCACTTCCATGCGGTCGAGCAAGGCTGGCGGAATGTTGTACGAATTCGACGTGGCCACGAACATCACGTCGGACAAGTCGAAATCGACTTCGATGTAATGGTCGGAGAACGTGTGGTTCTGTTCCGGATCGAGCACTTCCAGCAGGGCCGACGACGGGTCGCCACGGAAATCGGCGCCCATCTTGTCGACTTCATCGAGCAGGAACAAGGGATTGCGCACGCCGACTTTCGACAGCGATTGCAGGATCTTGCCCGGCATCGAGCCGATGTAGGTGCGGCGATGGCCGCGGATCTCGGCTTCGTCGCGCACGCCGCCCAGGGCCATGCGCACGAACTTGCGGTTCGTCGCGCGGGCGATGGACTGGCCCAGCGAGGTCTTGCCAACGCCCGGAGGACCGACGAAGCACAGGATAGGCGCTTTCAGCTTGTCGACGCGCTGTTGCACCGCGAGGTATTCCAGGATGCGTTCCTTGACCTTGTCGAGGCCGTAGTGGTCGCCTTCGAGCACTTTTTCCGCATTCGCCAGGTCGTTATTGACCTTGGATTTCTTTTTCCAAGGCAAGTTGACCAGGGTGTCGATGTAGTTGCGCACGACGGTGGCTTCGGCCGACATCGGCGACATCAGCTTGAGTTTTTTCAGCTCGTTGGTGGCCTTGTCGAGCGCTTCCTTCGGCATTTTTGCCGAAGCGACTTTTTTCTCCAGCTCGTCGAGGTCGGCACCATCTTCGCCCTCGCCCAGTTCTTTCTGGATCGCCTTGACTTGCTCGTTCAGGTAGTACTCGCGCTGCGACTTTTCCATCTGGCGCTTGACGCGGCCGCGGATGCGCTTTTCCACCTGCAGGATGTCGAGCTCGCCTTCGAGCTGGCCCAGCAGGTGCTCGAGGCGCTTGGCCACGCTGAAAATTTCCAGGATGACTTGTTTTTGCTCCAGCTTCAGCGGCAGGTGCGCGGCCACCGTGTCGGCCAGACGGCCGGCATCGTCGATGCCCGACAGCGAAGCGAGAATTTCTGGAGGGATCTTTTTGTTCAGTTTGACGTACTGGTCGAACTGCTGCACGATCGCGCGGCGCATGGCTTCGACTTCCGACTCGTCGCCCGGCTCGGACTCGAGCGGCGTCAGGTCGGCGATGAAGTGCGTCGGCGCATCGCTGATATGGTTGATGCGGGCACGCTGCGCGCCTTCGACCAGCACCTTGACGGTGCCATCGGGCAGCTTCAGCATTTGCAGGATATTGGCGACACAGCCAATTTCATAGATGTCCGAAGGAGACGGCTCGTCCTTCGCGGCTGCTTTTTGAGCGGCAAGCATGATGCTCTTGCCCTGCTCCATCGCAGCTTCCAGTGCCTTGATCGACTTTGGACGGCCAACGAACAGCGGTATCACCATATGCGGGAAAACGACGACATCCCGCAACGGCAATAACGGCAGTTGAGTTTGCTCAGTTAATTTGGAAGTTGTCATGGCGTACCTTATAGAAAGCGTGTTTACGATGTTGGCGCTCGCTGCCAAAACACAAGACCGGCGAGAATAAATAATTCTGTGAAACAAACATAAAGTCTATTTCGCAAAACACACCCGCATGACTGTAACAAATGCAGTTTTCACAGTAAAAAAGCCACGCGCAGCTAAGCGCCGCGAGTGGCTTTACGATTGAAGCCTGCACTCATTGATTTAAATTGTACTGCCATGCATTAAGGAATCAAAACCCTTTTTATGCATTTGTCTCGGCAGTTTTCAATTTTCTCCGGAGGCTTTGGCAGTCTCTTGATAAATCAACAAAGGTTTGGCGCCACTGGTGATGGTATTTTCGTCGATAACGACCTTCACCACATTTTGTTCGCTCGGCAGTTCGTACATGACGTCCAGCAAAGCATGTTCCAGAATGGAACGCAGGCCACGGGCGCCGGTCTTGCGCGCCAGCGCCTTCTTGGCGATCGCATGCAGGGCGGCAGGACGAATCTCCAGTTCCGCGCCTTCCATCTCGAGCAGCTTCGAATACTGCTTGATCAGCGCATTCTTCGGCTCGACGAGGATCTGGATCAGCGCCTCTTCCGTCAATTCCGCCAGGGTGGCGATGACGGGCAGACGACCCACCAGTTCCGGGATCAGGCCGAACTTGACCAGATCTTCCGGTTCCGCTTGCAGCATCAGTTCGCTGGCCGAGCTTTGCGACTTGCTGCGCACCGTGGCCGAGAAGCCGATGCCGCTCTTTTCGGAACGGTTGGCGATCACTTTCGACAGGCCGTCGAAGGCGCCGCCGCAGATGAACATGATGTTGGTCGTGTCGATCTGCACGAAATCCTGGTTCGGGTGCTTGCGGCCGCCTTGTGGCGGCACGGAAGCCATCGTGCCTTCGATGAGTTTCAGCAAGGCTTGCTGCACGCCCTCGCCCGACACGTCGCGCGTGATGGACGGATTGTCGGACTTGCGCGAAATCTTGTCGATCTCATCGATGTAGACGATGCCGCGCTGGGCTTTCTCGACGTCATAGTTGCAGCTTTGCAGCAGCTTCTGGATAATGTTTTCCACGTCTTCACCCACGTAACCGGCTTCGGTCAGGGTGGTGGCGTCGGCGATCACGAACGGCACGTTGAGCATGCGCGCCAGGGTCTGTGCCAGCAGGGTCTTGCCCGAGCCGGTAGGACCGACCAGCAAGATGTTGCTCTTGGCCAGTTCGATGTCGTCTTTCTTGCCCAGGTGCTTGAGGCGTTTGTAATGGTTGTACACCGCCACCGACAGGATGCGCTTGGCAGTCTGCTGGCCGATCACGTACTGATCGAGCAAGGCGGCAATTTCTTGCGGCGTCGGCAGGTCGGATTTGGTACCGGTCACCGTCTCGATGCTCGACGTTTCATCACGGATGATGTCGTTGCACAGGTCGATGCACTCGTCGCAAATGAAGACGGACGGGCCGGCGATGAGTTTCTTCACCTCGTGCTGGCTTTTGCCGCAGAACGAGCAATACAGTAATTTTTCGCCGCTAGAGGATTTTTTGTCTGACATAAGGCATTTTGGTTGGAACTGCATTAACAATATTGCAAAATCGCAAGCCGGATAATGGTTGCCGCCCGTAAAGGCAACACCCCATGGCGCAAGTCAACAACGCGCACAAGCTCCATGCTACCCGAAATAAAAGCGAAACGCCCGAACGTTTGAGCGCCCGGGCGTTTACTTACGTACTTAGCAATACCGGTAGGGGCTCATCAAGCGCGGCTGGTCAACACTTTGTCGATCAAACCATACTCAACGGCCTCGTCGGCGGACATGAAACGGTCGCGGTCGGTGTCCTTGGCGATCTGTTCGATCGTCTGGCCCGTGCGCTCCGCCATGATGCCGTTCAAGCGGGTGCGCAGGTAAAGGATTTCCTTCGCCTGGATCTCGATATCGGACGCCATGCCTTGCGAACCACCGGACGGCTGGTGAATCATGATGCGCGAGTTCGGCAGCGAGAAACGCTTGCCCTTGGCACCAGCGGCCAGCAGGAAAGCGCCCATCGAAGCGGCCATGCCCGTGCACAGGGTCGAGACGTCCGGCTTGATGAACTGCATGGTGTCGTAGATGGCCATACCGGCCGAGACCGAACCACCTGGCGAGTTGATGTAGAGCGAGATTTCCTTTTCCGGATTTTCGCTTTCCAGGAACAGCAGCTGGGCGACAACCAGGTTGGCCATCTGGTCATTGACCGGGCCGACCATGAAAATCAAGCGTTCCTTCAGCAGGCGCGAGTAAATATCATACGAGCGCTCGCCGCGACCGCTTTGTTCCACCACCATCGGCACCAGGCCGAGCATCTCTGTGTCCAGCGCTGGATTACGGTTCATACCTGTCATTTCATTTCCTTGTGAAGCAGTTAGGGGATACCGCCCTTACCTTGCGGCAAGAGCAAGCATCCGGATACCAACTGGTTTACGCTTGTGCGTTGCTTCCCATCAGTTCGTCGAAAGCAACTGCTTTCGACGTGACTTTCGACAGGCCCAACACGTAGGTGACGACGTTTTCTTCCAATACAAGGGCTTCGATCTCACCCAGACGACGACGGTCGCTGTAGTAGTACTTCAGCACTTCGCGTGGATCTTCGTAGCTTTGGGCGAAATCTTCGATCTGCGCCTTGACTTGCTCAGGCGTAGCCTGCAGCTTGTTGTCGCCCACCAGTTGCGACAGGATCAGGCCCAGGCGTACGCGACGCTCGGCTTTTTCCGCGAACAGTTCTGCTGGGAAAGGCACGTCCTTGACGTTCATGCCGCGCTGCGCCATGTCCTGGCGGGTCATTTCGGCCAGGCGCTCGGAATCCTGAGCGATCAGCGTTTTTGGCACTTCCAGCTCAGCAACTTTGATCAGCGCGTCCATGACGGCTTCCTTGTTGCGTGCTTTCACGCGGCCAGCGACTTCACGTTGCAGGTTGACTTTGATGTCTTCGCGCATTTTGGCCAGGTCGCCATCGGCAACGCCCAGCGATTTGGCGAATTCGGCATCGACTTCCGGCAGGTGCGCCCATTCCAGCTTTTGCAGGGTGATGGTGAACGAAGCGGTTTTGCCGGCAACGTCCTTGCCGTGGTAATCCTCAGGGAACGACAATGGGAAAGTCTTCGACTCGCCCACTTTCAGGCCCAGGGTCGCTGCTTCGAATTCCGGCAGCATGCGGCCTTCGCCCAGCACGAAGGCGTAGCCTTCAGCTTTGCCGCCTGGGAATTCAACGCCGTCGATCGAGCCGACGAAGTCAACGGTCACGCGGTCGCCATTGGCAGCGATCGGCTCACCGCCGTCGCCGTGTTCGCCAGCTTCGCCCTTGGTGTGGAAGTGCACGCGCTGCTTGCGCAGGATGTCGATGGTCTTGTCGATTTCGGCTTCCGACACGTCGGCTTGCACGGTTTCGATTTCAACGGCCGTCAGGTCGCCGATGGCGACTTCCGGATACACTTCGAAGGTGGCGTCGAAAGCCAGCTGGCCTTCGGCTGCTTCTTCTTTCGGCACGATGTTCGGGAAACCGGCCACGCGCAGATTGTTTTCGTTGGCGGCGTCGTTGAACGCACGGCCGACTTTGTCGTTCAGCACTTCCGATTCAATTTGGTAGCCGTATTGTGCTGCGACCATTTTCAACGGCACTTTGCCCGGACGGAAGCCCGGTGCCTTAGCCGTACGGGCTTGCACTTTCAGGCGCTTCTCAACTTCCGTGCGGACGTCCGTCAGCGGGAAGGAGATCGTGATACGACGTTCGAGTTTGCCCAAGGTTTCGACTGCAGTTGCCATGTAAAAAATCGTCCAAAAAATAAACACTGTTGGTGCGAGAAAAGAAGACCCGACCCCTTGCGCCATCACTGGCGGCAAGACATGGGTCCAGCTTCACTCGCTCGCATATTCATCTGTAAAAGCACTGCAAGCAGGACAATGGACCTGGTCTACCCGGCTGAGGGAAAACCCGCACCAGGCACCAAACAATCCGCCGCTTCCAGTACTGCGACAGGGCTCCGAGCGTCCAGCCTTGCTTCTAAGTAAATGCAGGGCCGGCCATCATTCGGTAAAGCGTGGCATTATAACAAAGGACTTCGGGAAAGTGGCTGGCTTTGCAGCCCGGCCACAGAGGATACAAGCGGCGGCGAACGAATCGCCACAGCCTGGATGGCCCTGTCTTTACTCTTGCCCCGGCATTCTATATTTCGCCAGAGACAGGCTTTCCAGCCTGCTTCGTTCATTAGTATATGCGAACTGTCGCTCCGTCCGAAACAAAGAAATGCGCTCTTGGCGAAGATTTCGAGCAAAAAACCTTTGATTTACCTCAATTTGGCCATTTTCCAGGCAGATCGCCGCCCATACCCCGCCCTATCCTGCCATGCCGGGCGAAAAATAGCGCGATGGAAGACGCGTCCCATGACGAAAACACGGAAAGGACGGGAAGAAAAACAGAAAGATGCCTGCAACGAGGCTGAAGAACAACTTGATGGTGCTGCACGTCCGGGCTGGAACGACCCGGATTGGTGCGGATGGGGAGACTCGAACTCCCAAGCCGAAGCACTGGCTTCTAAGACCAGCGTGTCTACCAATTCCACCACATCCGCATTTTTACTACTTTGCACTGCTTGCCACAGGCGGCTCCCCTGATTTTAACAACTCGGGAACGATCTGGCTACCGTGGACTAAACGAGCAAGCCCTCGGTAAAGCAAAGGCGGCATTCTACTGGATTTCCCAGAGGAATGCCGCCTTTTTTATGCCTGCACCCTGGCGCTGGCTGCTAGCCTTCTTTTGCGCTTACCGGCTCCGGCTTCCTGACCCGGAACCAGGCCGCATACAGGGCCGGCAGGAACAGCAGAGTCAAGGCCGTCGCGAGGATCAGGCCGCCCATGATGGCGACCGCCATCGGTCCCCAGAACACGGAGCGCGACAGGGGGATCATGGCCAGCGCGGCGGCTGCCGCCGTCAGTACGATGGGGCGGCAGCGGCGCACGGCCGAGTCGATGATGGCGTCCCATGGCGCCGAACCATCCTGGATGTCTTGCTCGATCTGGTCGACAAGGATCACCGAATTGCGGATGATCATGCCGAACAGCGCGATGACGCCCAGGTTGGCCACGAAGCCCAGCGGACGGTGCAGCAGCAGCAAGGCAAACGCGGCGCCCGCCACGCCCAGCGGCCCCGTCAGGAAGACCAGCAGAGAGCGCGAGAAACTGTGCAGCTGCAGCATCAGCAAGGTGAAGATGATGAAGATGGCCAGCGGCAGGTTGGCGGCGATCGACGCCTCCGCCTCGCCGCTGTCGGCCGCCACGCCTTTCACGGTGATGCGGTAGCCGGCCGGCATCTTGGCGCGCAAGGCGTCGAGCTGCGGCGCCAGCTGCGTCGACACGGTGGCGCCCTGGATGCCGTCGATGACGTCCGACTGCACGGTAATGGCCCATTCGCGCTTGTCGCGCCAGACGACACCCGGTTCCCACACGAAATGCGCGCGGGCCAGCTGCGAGATGGGCACGGACTTGCCCGTTGCCGTCGGAATATTCGTGTCATTCAACACGGAAATCGTCGCCCGCTCTTCCAGCGGCTGGCGCACCTGGATATCGATCAGCTTATTGTCTTCGCGGAACTGGCCGATGACGGTGCCCGACAGAATCGTATTGGCCGCCTGCATCACGGTTTTCGAGGTGACGCCCAGCGCGCGCATCTTGTCCTGGTCCAGGTCCAGGCGCAGCACTTTCACCGATTCATTCCAGTTATCGTTCACGCCCAGGGTGTTCGGATTGGCGCGCATGATGTCCTTGACCTGGTCGGCGATGGCACGCACGCCCGCCACTTCCGGTCCCGTGACGCGGAACTGCACGGGATACGGCACGGGCGGTCCGTTCGGCAACAGTTTTACCCGGCCCCGCACTTCCGGGAAATCCTTCTTGAAGACATCGACGATTTGCTGGCGCAGGCGTTCGCGGTCGGCCAGGCTCTTCGGCAAGACCACCACTTGCGACACATTCGTCTGCGGGAAGATCTGGTCCAGCGGCAGGTAGAAACGGGGGCTGCCCGTACCCACATAGCTCGTCACGCTTTCCACGCCGTCCAGTTTGCTGACGAAGGCCTCGAATTTCTTCACCTGTTTCTCGTTCGCGGCAAACGTCGTGCCTTCGGGCGACCACAGCTCCACCATCAGCTCGGGACGGCTGGAATCGGGGAAGAATTGCTTCTCGATAAAGTTAAAGCCGTAAATACCCAGCGCAAAGATGGCCAGGGTGGCGGCGATCGTCGTCTTGCGCCACTCCACGCACCAGGTGACGGCGCGGCGGAAGCGGCGGAAGTTCGGCGTGTCGAACAATTCATGGTCGTTGTGCGCGTGCGGCTTGACCTTCAACAGGACATAGCCGATGTAGGGCGTGAAGACGACGGCCACCACCCACGAGATGATCAGGGCCAGCGCATTGACGGAGAACAAGGAGAACGTGTATTCACCGGCGGCCGACTTGGCCAGGCCGATGGGCAGGAAGCCCGCCACCGTGATCAGGGTGCCCGTCAGCATCGGCATGGCCGTCGACGTGTAGGCGAACGTGGCCGCATCAAAGCGCGACATGCCCTCTTCCATCTTGCGCACCATCATCTCGACGGCAATGATGGCGTCATCGACCAGCAAGCCCAGCGCGATGATCAGGGCGCCCAGCGAAATCTTGTGCAGATCGATGTCGAGCAGGCGCATGAACAGGAAGGTGACGGCCAGCACCAGCGGGATGGTCAGCGCCACCACCAGACCCGGCCGCACGTCGATGCGCAGCGGCTTCGTGTGCAAGCCCAGCGCGACAAAGCTGACGGCCAGCACGATCAGGATGGCTTCGATCAGGGTATGCACGAACTCGCCCACGGAAGCGGACACGGCTTCCGGCTGGTTCGACACGCGCTGCAATTCTATGCCGACCGGCAATTCGCTCTTCATGCGCGTGACGGTTGCCTGCAAGGCCTTGCCCATGTCGATGATGTTGCCGCCCTTTTCCATCGACACGCCCAGGCCGATCACTTCCTTGCCGTTGAAACGCATCTTGTCCTTCGGCGGATCGACGAATTCGCGCTTCACGGTGGCAAAGTCGCCGAGGCGGAAGGTGGTGCCGTTGGCGCGCAGCTCCAGGTTTTCCAGGTCCTTGACGGTCACCATGGCGCCCGTCACGCGCACTTGCAGATTGTCCGTCGGCGTCACCAGCACGCCCGTGGCGTTGATGCTGTTTTGCTCGGACAATTGCTGCACGATGGCGTCGAACGGAATGCCCAGCTGGGCAAATTTCTTGTGAGAAAAGATAATATTGATCTTTTCATCTTGCACGCCGAACAGTTCCACCTTCGACACCTGCCCCACGGCCAGCAGCTCCTGGCGTACCTTGTCCGCGTAATCCTTCATTTCCGCGTAGGTAAAACCGTCGCCGGACAGGGCGAAGATGGAGCCGTAGGTGTCGCCGAACTCGTCATTGAAGAACGGGCCCACGACGCCGGCCGGCAAGGTGCCCTTGATGTCGCCGATCTTCTTGCGCACCTGATACCAGGCGGCGGCCGTTTCCTTGGGCGGCGCCGATTCGCGCAGCTCCAGCAGGATCAAGGTCTCGCCCGGCTTCGAATAACTGGTGATTTCATTGATGTACGGCGTTTCCTGCAGCTTCTTTTCCAGCTTGTCCGTCACCTGCTCGGCCATCTGCAAGGCGGTGGCGCCGGGCCAGTACGCCTGCAGGACCATGGCGCGGAAGGTGAACGGGGGATCTTCATCCTGGCCCAGGCTGGCATAGCTGAGCATGCCGCCGATCAGCAGCACGGCCATCAGGTAACGCGTCAGCGGAATGTGTTCGAGGGCCCAGCGCGACAGATTGAAGCCGCCCTTCATTTGGCGGCCCCTACGCTGACGGCGGCAGCGGCCACGTCGGGCTTGCTGGCCAGTTCGGCGCCGAGGATGGTCACTTTCTGACCAGGCTTGAGCAGGTTGACGCCGGCCGTGACCACGGTCTGCCCCGCTTTCACGCCCGAGGTCAGCAGCAATTCATTGCCCGCCACGCCGCCCACCGTCACCGGCACAAGCTTCACGGCCCCGTTTTCCACCACCCACACGGAACTTTGCGACTTTTCATTGAACAGGGCCGTCAAGGGCACCTTGATCTGCGGCGTGGCCGTCTGCGAGGCGAACTGCACCACGGCAGTCATGCCCAGACGGGCCTGCGGCGCGTCCGGGATGCTGACCTTGGCGATATAGGTGCGCGTGGCGGCATCGGCCACGGGCGACACTTCGCGTATCTTGCCCGGCAAGCCCTGCTTCGGGTCGGCCCACAGGCGCACGACCACATCCTTGACGCCGCGCAAGGTTTCCACCTTGTCTTCAGGAATGCCGATCACGACTTCCTTTTCGCCGCTCCTGGCCACTTGCACCACGGGCGTGCCAGGCGCCACCACCTGCCCCACTTCGGCCTCGATGCGCGTGACAACGCCATCGACGTCAGCCAGCAAGCTGGCGTAGCCGGACTGGTTCGCCTGGCCCCGGTACAGGGCCTGGGCCGCTTCCACATTCGCCTGCGCCGCCTTGTAGGTGGCTTCCTTGCCGTCGAGCACGGCCTGGCTGACGAAATTTTTCTCGCGCAAGTCCTGGTAGCGCTTGAGTTCCGCGCGCGCCAGGTCGCGGCTCGTTTCCGCGCTGACCAGCGACGCCTTGGCCTGTGCCTGCGACAGTTGCAAGTCGACAGGATCGAGCTGCATCAGCACTTGCCCCTTCTTGACGCTGGCGCCCACGTCCACCTTGCGCGCGACGATCTTGCCGCCCACGCGGAAGCCCAGCTGCGATACGACACGGGGCACGACCTCGCCCGCCAGCTCCGCACTCACGTCAACATTACTGCTAGACAACACGATCGCGCGCACGGGACGCACGTCTTCCACTTTGACGGCAGGCTTGGAACAGGCCGCCAGGGTCAGCGCCAGGGCGGCGGCGGCAGTCAGCCGCAGGGCGGGAAGTGCGGATGCGCCGGTCTCGCGGCGCAGGGTTTTCAGGGCAAACAAGGTATTTTCCTTTACTATGCGGGCTGTAATATTTTTATGCGGAGAAACTTTTTGCTTGCCCTTTGGGCCAAGCCAAACTTTTTCGCACGCGATATCCTTAAATTTGTGACAATACCAGCTTGGTCATGACCGGGAGTGATTTCCCCCTAATGACTTTCTGGTTATTAATTATAATCGTGCCTAAAAGTTTTTAGTGACTTTTGCGTCATTAATCTTGAGACGTACAACGTCCGGCCACCTTCCAGCGTTGGGGGTGCCGGAAAAACTGCAAGACTAGAGAAGTGTGTTCATGCCTGTAGACCATTACGAAAATTTTCCTGTTGCATCATTTTTACTGCCGCGCCGCCTGGTGCCCGCCGTCGAAGCCATCTATGCTTTCGCCCGCAGCGCCGACGACCTGGCCGATGAGGGCGACGCCACGCCGGCCGAACGCCTGGCGGCCCTGCACGCCTACGAAGAGGCGCTGGGCCGCATCGCCCGCGAAGAGGGGCATGCGGGCGAGAACGCCGCCATGTTCGAACGCCTGGCTGCCGTCATCACCAAACACCAGCTGCCCCTGAAGCCGTTTCACGATCTGTTGTCAGCATTCAAGCAGGATGTGGAAACGACGCGCTATGCCAGCTACGACGACGTGCTCGATTACTGCGCCCGTTCCGCCAACCCCGTGGGACTGCTGATGCTGCACCTGTATGGCGCGGCCGATGAACAGAATGTACGCGATTCCGATGCGATATGTTCAGCTTTGCAACTAATTAATTTCTTACAAGACGTCGCCATCGACCAGCAAAAAGAGCGCATTTACCTGCCGATGGAAGACTTGACCCGCTTTGCCGTCTCCGCCGCCGCCTTCGAGCGGCCCGAGGCGCACGGCAAGTGGAGCGCCCTGATGCGCTTCGAAGTGGCCCGCACGCGCGCCCTGATGCTGTCCGGCGCGCCGCTGGCCCTGCGTTTGCGGGGGCGCATCGGCTGGGAATTGCGCCTGGTCGTGCAAGGCGGCTTGCGCATCCTCGAAGCCATCGAAGCCGTCAATTACGACGTGTTCCGGCGCCGTCCCAAGCTGGAGAAACGCGACTGGCTGATCATTTTCTGGCGCGCCCTGCGCATGTCGCGCAAGAGCCTGCATCAAGAGACACAAGTAAAAACGGCTTTTCCCCCGTCGCCCACTCTGTAAGACGATAGAATAGCGGCTTCGATCTGCAACCCTTGCTCTTTTGACTATGTCTCCCGACGAATACTGCCAACAAAAGGCCGCCCAGAGCGGCTCCAGTTTCTACTACAGCTTCCTGTTCCTGCCGGCCGAACGCCGCAAGGCCATCACGGCCCTGTACGCGTTTTGCCGCGAAGTCGATGACACGGTCGACGAATGCACGGACGAAGCCGTGGCACGCACCAAGCTGGTCTGGTGGCGCAAGGAAGTCAAGGCCATGTACGAGGGCAACCCCACGCATCCCGTGATGCGCGCGCTGCAGCCGCACCTGGACATTTATAAGCTGGAAGAAAAGCATTTGCAGGCCATCATCGACGGCATGGAAATGGATTTGAACCAGACCCGTTACCTCGATTACCAGGCCATGAGCCGCTATTGCTGGCACGTGGCCAGCGTGGTGGGCATCTTGTCGGCCAGCATCTTTGGCGCGACGCGCCCGGAAACCCTGCTGTACGCGGAAAAACTGGGCCATGCCTTCCAGCTGACCAACATCATCCGCGACGTGGGCGAAGACGCGCGCAAGGGGCGCATCTACCTGCCGATCAGCGAATTGCAGCAATTCAATGTGACGGCGGCCGACCTGCTGAACGCGCGCCACAGCGAGAACTTCGAAAACCTCATGCGTTTCCAGGTGGCGCGCGCGCAGAAAGCCTATGACGAGGCGTTCGCCCTGCTGCCAGCAGAGGATCGCCGCGCCCAGCGCCCGGGCCTGATCATGGCCGCCATCTACCGCACCCTGCTCAATGAAGTCGAGCGCGACGGCTACCACGTGCTGAAACAGCGCATCTCGCTCACGCCGATCCGCAAACTGTGGCTGGCCTGGAAGACCTGGGTTCGTGGCTGAGAGTAAGGTGAAGCAACGCTACGCCGTCATCGGCGCCGGTTGGGCCGGTTGCGCGGCGGCCATGGAACTGGCGCGCGCCGGCCATGCCGTCACCGTCTATGAGGCGGCGCGCGTCCTGGGCGGACGGGCGCGCCGGGTCGAACGCGAAAGCACTGTGCTCGACAACGGCCAGCACATCCTGCTGGGCGCGTACACGGAAACCTTGCGCCTCATCAAGCTGGCGGGGCAAGATCCCAGCGAGCTGATCCTCACCCTGCCCCTGCAGATGCGCTATCCGGCCGACAGCGGCGGGATGGACTTCATCGCGCCGCGCCTGCCCGCGCCGCTGCACCTGGCGTGGGCCTTGCTGCGCGCCAAGGGGCTGGAGCGCGCCGACAAGCTGGCCCTGATGCGCTTTTCCACCGCCATGCGGTGGATGGGCTGGCAACTGTACAACGATTGCACCGTCAGCGAATTGCTGCAGCGCTTCGATCAGACGGACACTTTGAGCCGGCTGATGTGGCATCCGCTGTGCCTGGCCGCCTTGAATACCCCGCCCGAGCGGGCCTCGGCCCGCGTCTTCATCAATGTGCTGCGCGACAGCCTGGGCGCGAGCCGCCGCCGCGCCTCCGACATGCTGATCCCGCAGGCGAACCTGAGCGCCCTGTTGCCCGAGGCGGCCGCCCGCTATGTGGAACGGCTTGGCGGCGAAGTGCGCACGGGCGCCAAGATTGCCGCCTTGCACGCGCTGTCCGATGGCCGCTGGCGACTCGATGATGCGGATGTCTTTGACGGCGTCATCGTGGCCACCTCGTCCGTGCAAGCGGCCAGCCTGCTGCAAGGCGTGCACGACGCGCGCCTCGACGACGTCATCAATCGCATGCAAGCGTTCACGCCGGAAGCGATCAGCACCTGCTACCTGCAATACGAGGCCAGCGTGCGCCTGGACTTGCCGTTCTACGCGCTCGTCGATGCGCCGGAGCGGCAGCACTGGGGCCAGTTCGTGTTCGACCGGGGTCAGCTCGACGCGAAGCAGGCGGGCTTGCTGGCCGTCGTCATCAGCGCCTCCGGCCCTGCGGCCGAGCAAGGCCATGGGCCGCTGGCGCAAGCGATCGCCGCGCAACTGGCGCAAGTGTTGCAGCGTCCGGAACTGGCGCAGCCCGTCTGGACCCAGCTGATCACGGAAAAGCGCGCCACGTTCGCCTGCACGCCGGATTTATTGCGTCCCGGAAATGACAGTGGCGTGCCGGGCTTGCTGCTGGCCGGCGACTACACGTCCAATGAAGACCGGACACAAGACTATCCGGCCACCATCGAGGCGGCCGTGCGCAGCGGCGTGGCGGCGGCCAGGATGGTGAACACGGGCAAGGCGTCAAAATAAACTTGACAGTGCATCCCGCCCTGGTGTCGCTCGCCCCCGCGAAATTGCATTCTGTCGCACCGCGCTGGTGCGCTCGCGTGCGCTTGGGTACAGTCTGATCATCGACAACGGCCATGCCACGGGGAATACCATGCACACCACCTTGCACTTGAAAAACAGCTTGAAAGCCCTGGCGTTGCTCGCTTGCGTGGTGCTGGCCACCTTGATCGTCATTCAGGTACAGCAGACGCCACCAGCGCCATTGCTGCTGAGCCAGGCAAGCATGCTGCTGCCGGCCATGGGCTGACGCGGCGCACAGGAAGAATATGATGAACAAGCAAGATTACCTCGACTCTCTGCGGCGCGCACTGGCAGGCTTGCCACCGGACCTGGTGGCCAAGACCCTCGATTATTATGAACAGACCTTCATCGAAGGCGCGGCGGCCGGCCGCAGCG
The DNA here is from genome assembly GCF_009208735.1 of Janthinobacterium rivuli. Classification (GTDB taxonomy): domain Bacteria; phylum Pseudomonadota; class Gammaproteobacteria; order Burkholderiales; family Burkholderiaceae_D; genus Janthinobacterium. The sequence goes on from NZ_WFLJ01000020.1 coordinate 116,387, forward strand.
AGCGCGAGGTCGCCGACGACCTGGGCGACCCGAAAAAAATCGCCCTCACCTTGCGCAGCAGCACCCACCGCGAGGCGTTCGAACAAAAGAAAACCCCCGTCAACCTGTTGCGCCTGCTCGTCTCGCTGGTGGGTCTGGCCATCTTCAACCTGTTCATGGTCGTGCCTGCCGCCGTCTACGCGGCCCTGCTGGCCACCCTGTATGCCGTCGGCCTGAGCTTTTACCTGGCCGGCATCGCCATCACGGCCAGCGGCTTGTCCGGCGCCAACGAACTGGTGCTCGATGGCCCGCTGCGCCACGTCTTCATCCATGACGATGACGGCGGCGAAGGCGGCGAGCGGCGCGAAACGCGCATCACCATCGGCGACACGGGCATCGAAGTCGACCACCTGCCCGGCCCCGTCAAGGCTGAGTCAGATTCACAGGCGCCGGGCGCGTCGTCGCGCGTGATGGAGCGGGCCGAAGCGCTGGCCGGTGGCGGCATCCGCATCTCCACCGACATGGACCGCGATGCGCGCACCACGCAAACCGTCTTCGGCGTGGGCATGCTGCTCGGCGGCATCGTCATCTTCCTGCTCAGCCTAGTCGTCACGCGCTATACCTTGATCGGCATCAAGCGCTACGTCGCCATGAATATCTCCCTGCTCAAAGGTCACTAGAAAGGCTGCCATGAAACGCTTGCTCAAAGTTGGCCTGTCCATGCTCTTGCTGGCAATGGTCCTGATCGCCATGTCGTATGCGGCGCTGCGCGCCAAGGGAATCAGCAATCCCAGCAGCGCTGCCGGCCGCGCCGTGCGCAGCGAAACGCGCCCGATTGCCGCCAATATCACCAGCATCGACCTGGCCGGCCCCATCGACCTGGTGCTGCGCCGCGGCGCCACGCCATCGCTGAAGGTCAGCGGCGAGCAGCGCTTGCTGTCGAACGTCGACACGACGGCCGATGGCACGACCCTGCATATCGGCCCGAAAGGCATGCTGTTCCACCATCGACAGCCGCTGCAGGTGGAACTGGTGCTGCCAGCCCTCGTGCGCATGGAAGTGCACGGCAATGGCGACAGCAAGATCACGGGCTTTTCCGGCGACAGTTTCATCCTGGAATTAACAGGATCGGGCGACGTCAGTTTCACGGGACGCTACAAGCAAGTACAAGCCACCGTCAACGGCAGTGGCGACCTCGACATCAATGCCGGCAACAGCGACAGCGTGGTGCTGGAAATGGTGGGCTCCGGGCGCATCGCCGCCAGCGGCAACACGAAATTCCTGCGCGCCGACCTGAGCGGTTCGGGCGACATCGATGCCGAGCACCTGGCCGCCGACAAGGCCAGCGTCAGCCTGCAAGGCTCGGGCACGAGCACCGTCTTCGTGCGCGACGCCGCCAACCTGACCCTGCGCGGCAGCGGCGACATCCACGTCCACGGCAACCCGCGCCAGCGCGAGGCGCAGAAAAGCGGCTCAGGCGAAATTACCTGGCACTAAGGTTCTCTTCCAGCCAACTGACCGCCTGCTCGCCGGCCGCCTTGCCTTGCGCCAGGCAGGCCGTCAGCAGGTAGCCGCCCGTCGGCGCTTCCCAATCCAGCATTTCCCCCGCCACGAACACGCCCGGCATGGCGCGCAGCATGCTGCCGTCGATGCCGTCAAAATCCACACCGCCGGCGCTGCTGATGGCTTCATCGATGGGGCGCGGCCGCTGCAAGGTGACGGGCAGCAGCTTGATGGCGGCGGCCAGCTTGGCTTCATCGGCAAAGTCGGCGGCGCTCAGGCATTCGCGCAGCAAGCCCGATTTCACGCCCTTGATGCCCAGGCGGCTTTGCAAATGGCTGGACATGGAACGGGCGCCGCGCGGGCGCGTCACTTCCTCGAACACGCGTTCCTGGCTGTGGTCGGGCGCCAGGTCGAGCCAGATGGTGGTGTGACCGTCGCGCGCGATCTGCTCGCGCAGCGCGGCCGACAGCGCATAAATCAGGCCGCCTTCGACGCCGCCCGCCGTGATGACGCACTGCCCCTGGCGCTTGACCGTCAAGCCGTCGATGTCATGCGCCGTGATGGCCACCGTGGCCAGGTGCTCGCCCGCGTAACGGCTGCTGAAATGTACGCTCCAGTCCACGTCGAAGCCGCAATTGGCCGGCGCCAGCGCCGCCACGGACACGCCCTGCCCTTGCAGCAGCGGCACCCAGGCGCCGTCGGAACCGAGCCGCGCCCAGCTGCCGCCGCCCAGGGCCAGGATCACGGCGTCGAATGCGCGCAGGCGTTCGCCGTCCGGCGTGGCGAAGGCCAGCTGGCCATCGCGCCAGCCCGTCCAGCGGTGGCGCATGTGAAATTGCACGCCCGCTTCGCGCAAGCGGTGCAGCCAGGCGCGCAGCAAGGGTGCGGCCTTCATGTCGGTCGGGAAGACGCGGTTCGACGAGCCGACGAAGGTCTCCACGCCCAGCCCATGCACCCAGTCGCGCACCTTTTGCGGGCCGAACTGGTCCAGCGCCGGTTTCACACGATGCGCCTGCCGGGCATAGCGCGAGACGAAGGCCTGGTAGCCTTCCGCGTGCGTGATGTTCATGCCGCCGCGCCCGGCCAGCAGGAATTTGCGGCCGACGGACGGCATGGCGTCGAACAGTTCCACCCTGGCCCCCTGCTCGGATGCCGCCTGGGCGGCCATCAGGCCGGCGGGGCCGCCGCCGATGACGGCGATATGAAACGGAGGGGAAGTCGATTGGGTCATGGCAAGCTGGGAAGACGGTGAAAACCCCGGCATTTTAGTCGAGATTGGCCCGAATATGGCCGGGCGATGGCGATCGCGCCAAAAAATGAGGCATACTGCGCCAGACATGCCGCAACGATCGGCAGTTTCATATCACTTGACGACAAGACACGAGAGGAGATAGACATGGGCGCAGGATTCTGGATTTCCCGCTATTTTCTGGCCAGTTCGATTTTATTCATCATCCTGACGGTGGTCGAATACAGCAAGGGCACCACCAGCCAGGCCGACATCCTCAGCGCGCTGGCCTGGTCTATGGTCGCGTCAGCCATCTTCATCGGCTCGAAATACTGGCGCTACAAGAAAGCCATCGCCTGCGCGACGTGCAGCGGGGACAAGGCAAAAACCAAGTCGTCATAAAAAATGGCCGCTTCAGCGGCCATTTTCTCCAGTGGACATTCTCAGCCGCCCGTCACGGGCGGGAAGAACGCCACCTCGTCGCCTTCGCCTATCGCGGTATCGGCATCGCACATCACCTGATTATGCGCCATGCGCAGCGCGCGGCCTTGCGCCAGCGCGTATTCCCAGTTGCCGCCACGCGCGATCAGCAGGGCTCTCACCTCGCCCACCGTCAGCCGTGGAGCGGCCGCTTCGTCCACCTCCAGCACTTCCTGGCCCGTGCCCACCAGCTCGCGCACGCTGGCGAAAAAACGCAGATTGATCTTCATCGATACTTCCTCAGTACAGCAATTCGTTAAACGGGATAAAGCGCAGCATGTCGCCACGCGCGATCGACAGGCCCGGCGGGCAATCGATCAAGCCATCGCCCCACACGGTGGACGTCAGCACGCCGGAACTCTGGTTGGCGAACAGTTCCAGCTCGCCCTCGTCATTGACCCTGGCGCGCAAGAACTCGTTGCGCTTGTCCGCCTTCAGGCGTTCAAACGCGGCCGGCAGCTTGTAGCTGCGCGGCGCCAGATTCCCCGCCACGCCCTGCAGGCGCAGAATGAACGGCCGCACGAACAGCAAAAACGTGACGAAGCTGGAGACGGGATTGCCGGGCAAGCCGACAAAGAACGCATCGCGCACTTCGCCGAAGGCCAAGGGTTTACCCGGCTTGACGGCGATCTGCCACATGTTCAGCCGCCCTTCCGCTTCCACGGCCGGCTTGATATGGTCTTCCTCGCCCACGGACACGCCGCCCGAGGTGATGATCAGATCATTGCCCTGCGCCGCCTGGCGCAGCACGGCGCGCGTCGCCTCCAGGCTGTCGGGAACGATGCCCAGGTCCGTGATCTCGCAACCCAGATTTTCCAGCAGGCCGCGCAAGGTAAAACGATTCGAGTTGTAGACGGCGCCCGGCGCCAAAGGCTCGCCCGGCATGGCCAGCTCGTCGCCCGTGAAGAACACGGCCACGCGCAGCTTGCGCAGCACCGGCACTTGCGCCAGGCCCACCGAGGCGGCCAGGCCCATTTCCTGGCTGCGCAGGCGCCGGCCCGCGCCGAGGATCTCGCCGCCGGCGCGGATATCCTCGCCCTGGCGGCGCACCCATTCGCCCGCTTGCGGCACGTGGTTAACCGTCACCACGCCATCGAGCAAGGTGCACTGCTCCTGCATCACGACGCAATCGGCACCGTCCGGAATCAGGGCGCCCGTGAAGATGCGCGCCGCCGTCCCCGGCTGCAAGGGCTGGCCCACGTGGCCGGCCGCGATGCGCTGCGACACGGGCAGGCTGGCCGCGCCGCTGGCGCAGTCAATCGCGCGCACGGCATAGCCATCCATCTGCGTGTTGTCGCGCTCGGGCACGTTCAGGGTCGACGTCTGGGCGGCCGCCAGCACGCGGCCGTTGGCGCGCATGGTGTCGACCAGCTCCACCTCGGCCAACGGGCGCGCCGCGCCCAGCATGAAGGCTTGCGCCTCGGCCACCGACAGCATCGGTTTGCGTACAGTGCTGGCGTCAGTCATCACAGCCCCGTATTTGAGGCGATGTACGCCTTCATTTTGTCCACGTCCGTGCCCATCACAACGAACTTCTGCGGCAAGTCCTCGATGTTCTCGAAGCCGGCCGGGCGCTCCGCGTCCACGCCCAGCGCTTCGAGGATTGTTTCGTTGAACTTGGCCGCCAGCGCCGTTTCCAGCACGATCATCGGCACGTTCGGCTCCAGGTGCTCGCGCGCCACCTTGATGCCGTCGGCCGTGTGCGTGTCGATGGTGATGCCGTAGTCGTCGGCCACGTCGCGGATGGTGTCGAGGCGGTCCTGGTGCGTGGACTTGCCCGACTTGAAGCCGTACTTGGCCACCAGCTTGAATTCGTCGCCATCGCTGCCAGGCTTGCCGGACAGGTCGAAGCCGCCGTGCGTTTCCACTTTCGTGAACAGCGCGCGTACGCGCCCGCTGTCGCGGCCCACCAGGTCGTAGACGAAGCGCTCGAAGTTCGACGCTTTCGAGATATCCATCGACGGGCTGCTCGTGTGATACGTCTCGGCGGATTTGCGCACGCGGTAGACGCCCGTGCGGAAGAATTCGTCGAGCACGTCGTTTTCATTCGTGGCCACCACCAGTTTCGAGATCGGTAAACCCATCATGCGGGCGATATGGCCGGCGCAGATATTGCCGAAGTTGCCCGATGGCACCGTGAACGACACCTTTTGCTCGTTGCTGGTGGTGGCCGCCAGGTAGCCGCGGAAGTAATACACCACCTGCGCCACGACGCGCGCCCAGTTGATGGAGTTGACGGTGCCGATCTTCTGTTGCGCCTTGAACGGCAAGTCGTTCGACACGGCTTTCACCATATCCTGGCAATCGTCGAACACGCCTTCGACGGCGATGTTGTAGATGTTCGGGTCTTGCAGGCTGAACATCTGCGCCGTCTGGAAGGCGCTCATTTTCTTGTGCGGCGACAACATGAAGACGCGGATGCCCTTCTTGCCGCGCATCGCGTATTCGGCCGCGCTGCCCGTGTCGCCGGACGTGGCGCCGAAGATATTGAGTTCGGCGTCGTGCTTGGCCAGCGTGTATTCGAACAGGTTGCCCAGCAACTGCATGGCCATGTCCTTGAAGGCCAGGGTCGGGCCGTTCGACAGCGCCTGCAGGATCAGGGTGGTCTGGCCGCCCTTGACGACGTTTTCTTCGAGCACGCGCAGCGGCGTGATGTCGGCCGCGTTTTCACCGGCGCGGGCGTTCTTGTAGACTGCCTTGGTATAGGTTTTCGCCGTCAGTGCCTTCAGGTCCGCGGCCGGGATATCGGTGGCGAACTTCTTCAGGATTTCGTAGGCCAGGTCGGCATACGACAATGTGCGCCAGGCGTTGAGCTCGGCACCAGTGACTTGCGGGTAGTGTTCAGGGAGATACAGTCCGCCATCGGGGGCCAGGCCGCCCAGGAGGATGTCGGAGAATTGCTGCGGATTCAATGGCGCTTTTTCAGCGCGGGTAGACACGTAGTGCATAGATTTGAAGAGTCCAGTTGAGCTGAGTGCGGTTGATCATGAATGGCAGCGGATATTATAGTGCCAGCCGCTCCCCAAGGCGAATCGCATGCGTACGCTGCCGTCCTGGCCGGCGCGCTTGTTGTCAAACAGCAGCGCCCGACAGACATAAAACATTGCAATTTGGAAATTTTTTATGACGAGATCAACGCTCCGTACAAAGATGCATGCGCAGACTGGCGCGGGCGCCTGATTTGCGCCACACTGGTGTTTGTCGGCCCGCCTGCGGGCCATTCATGGAACCGGCCATGTCGCTGAGTAAAAAACCGTATCTGCAAAGCGCCGCGCTGCGCCCCGACGCCGTCGTCGACCTCGACCACTATCCATTCACCATCCCCGCCATCCGCGACTTCGTGCACATGGATTTCCACCCCGACGTGACGTTCTTCGTGGGCGAGAATGGCAGCGGCAAGTCGACCATGCTCGAGGCGCTGGCCGTGGCGCTGGGCTTCGGCAAGGATGGCGGCACGCGCAACGTGCGCATCGCCCTGCCCTCGGACGAGGAATCGGGCCTGCACGCGCATCTGCGCCTGAGCAAGAGCTACAAGAAACCGGACGACAGCTATTTCCTGCGCGCCGAAAGCTTTTTCAACGTCGCCACCTACATGGACGACATGCCCGAATACCTGGCCAGCTATGGCGGCAAGTCGCTGCACGCGCAATCGCACGGCGAAGCGTTCATGGCGACCCTGATCAACAAGCTGCGGGGAAAAGGCCTGTACCTGCTGGACGAGCCCGAGGCGGCCCTGTCGCCCAGCCGCCAGATGGCGGCCCTGTCCGTGATCCACCAGCTGGTGCAGGACGACTCGCAGCTGATCATCGCCACCCATTCACCGATACTGCTGGCCTACCCGAACGCGAAAATACTCAGCTTTACGGGCGGCGGCATCCACGAGATGGCCTATGAAGACACGGAACATTACGCCGTGACGCGCGATTTTTTGAATCACTACCCGCGGAGGCTGGAGCAGCTGTTTGAGGAAGATTAAGGCGATTCCGTCTTTATATCAGCGCCCGGGACGTCACGGCGGCGCGAGAAACCGTAGCGAGCAAGCCCAATGTCGCGTTGAGTAGCGCAGCCGTACCAGGGTACGGCGAGCAACGCCGACGCGAGAGTGGGCTGCGCAGTAGGTTTATCGCGTCGCCCTCAGCAAGCTGCGTGGTTCACGGTAATGACGTGAACTGCCAGGCCGCCCAACGACGTTTCCTTGTACTTGTCCTGCATGTCCGCGCCCGTCTGGCGCATGGTTTCGATGACTTCGTCGAGGCTGACGAAATGCGTGCCGTCGCCCTTCAGCGCCAGCGAGGCGGCCGTGATGGCTTTCACGGCGCCCATGCCATTGCGCTCGATGCAGGGGATCTGCACCAGGCCGCCGATCGGGTCGCACGTCATGCCCAGGTGGTGTTCGATGCCGATTTCGGCCGCGTTCTCGATCTGTTCATTGGTGCCGCCCAGGGCCGCCACCAGGCCGGCCGCCGCCATGGCGCAGGCCACGCCCACTTCGCCCTGGCAGCCCACTTCGGCGCCCGAGATCGAGGCATTGCGCTTGCACAGCATGCCGATGGCGGCGGCCGTCAGCATGAAGCGGCGCACGCCGCCGACCGGATCGCTGGGGCGGCAATCCTGCGCATAGTAGCGCAGCACGGCCGGGATGATGCCGGCGGCGCCGTTCGTCGGCGCCGTCACCACGCGCCCGCCGGCCGCGTTTTCCTCGTTCACGGCCATCGCGTACAGGCTGACCAGGTGCACGGCGTCGTGCGGCAAGTCGTTGGCGCGGTTGTCGGACGCCTTCGCCTCCTGCGCCAGGCGCCACAATTTCGCGGCGCGGCGCTTGACGTTCAAGCCGCCCGGCAGGTTGCCCGTCGTTTCCAGGCCGTGCGCGATGCAGTCGCGCATGACGTGCCAGATGCGGTCCAGGCCCGCATTCAATTCCTCGTCGCTGCGCTTAACGCACTCGTTCGCGCGCAGCATTTCCGGAATCGACAAGCCGCTTTCCAGGCCATGCGCCAGCAACTGCTCCATCGTGTCGAAGGGGAAGACGACGCGAGCAGCAGCGGCCGACTCCACCGCCGCTTCCGCCTGCGCCTCGCCCGCTTCGCGGATAAAGCCGCCGCCGATCGAGTAATACACCCTGTCGACGCGGCTGCCGTCCGCCAGTTTCAGGGTGAAGCGCATGCCGTTCGGGTGTTCGGGCAGCGATTCGCTCTTGTGCCAGACCAGGCCCGTGGCGGCCGTGAATGGCACCACGCGCGTGCCCAGCAGCGCGATCTCGCCGGCCGCCTCGATGGCGGCCAGCTTGCTGTCGACGGCATCGGGCGCGACGTCCTGCGGCGTTTCGCCCATCAGGCCAAGAATGACGGCCTTGTCCGTGGCATGGCCCACGCCAGTCAGCGCCAGCGAGCCATACAGGGCCGCCTCGACGCCCACCACCTGGTCCAGCGGACCGTATTCGACCAGAAAACGCCGCGCCGCCACCATCGGCCCCACCGTGTGGGAACTCGACGGCCCGATGCCGATCTTAAATAAGTCGAATACGCTCATATCCATGTAGTGTCTCTTTATATTGGTATGTTTTTATGAATTGCGGTGCTGGACTCAGGCTGCCTTGGCAGCCTGCCCCGCGTCGACATTGGCCAGCATGTCGGTGACCATCTGCTCGACGCCGATCTGCGCCTTCCAGCCCCAATCGGCGCTGGCCTTGCTGTCGTCCAGGCTTTGCGGCCAGCTGTCGGCGATGGCCTGGCGGCTGTCCGGCTTGTAGCTGATCTTGAAGTCCGGCACCATGTGCACGATGGCCTTGGCCAGCTGCTCGGGGTTGAACGACACGCCCGCCACATTGTACGAAGAACGGATCTTGATCGATGCCGCCGGCGCGTCCATCAATTCGATGGTGGCGCGGATGGCGTCGGGCATGTAAATCATCGGCAAGGTGGTGTTCCCATCGAGGAAGCAGTCATAGCGTTCGCCGCGCAAGGCCGCATGGAAGATGGCGATCGCGTAATCCGTGGTGCCGCCGCCCGGAGGCGACTTGTAGCTGATGATGCCCGGGTAGCGGATGCTGCGCACGTCCACGCCATACTTGTTGAAGTAGTACTCGCACAGGCGCTCGCCGGCCAGCTTGCTGATGCCGTACATCGAGGTCGGATCCATCACCGTCATTTGCGGCGTGTTCACCTGCGGCGTGTTCGGGCCGAAGGCGGCGATCGACGACGGCCAGAAGATGCGCAGCGGCTTGCCCGCCTCGCCCCGCTCGCGCGCCAGTTCCAGGATATTGAGCAAGCCATCCATGTTCAGGCTCCACGCCTTCAATGGCGCCGCCTCGCCCGTGGCCGACAGCATGGCCGCCAGCTGGTACACCTGGGTGATGTTTTCATCGGCGATGATGGCCGCCAGGCCGTCCTTGTCCAGCACATTCAATTGCGCATAGCGCTTGGCCTGGTACAGATTATGCGTGCCGATGTCGCTGGCGATGACGTTGTCCGCGCCGTGCTGCAGCGCCAGCGCGCCCACCAGTTCACTACCGATTTGGCCGTTTGCGCCGATGACTAAAATGCGTTCCATTGTCTTGTCCTGATATCTTGTTAGTTATTCGTCGTGGTCGTAGGCAGCAGGCCCAGTTCCTTGCCCGCCTGCTCGAAGGCGGCCAGCACTTGCACCAGCTGTGCGCGCGTATGCGCGGCCGACAGCTGTACGCGGACACGGGCCTGGCCCATCGGCACGACCGGGTAGAAGAAGCCCGTCACCAGCACGCCCAGTTCATACAGGCGGGCGGCGAATTGTTGCGCCACCGGGGCGTCGAACAGCATCACGGGAACGACCGGATGGGTGCCCGGCTTGATGGTGAAGCCGATGCGCTCGATCTCGCTGCGGAAGAACGCCGTGTTGTCATGCAGGCGGTCGCGCAGTTCCGTCGACTTGGCCAGGCGGGCCAGCACCGACAGCGAAGCGCCGGCGATCGATGGCGCCAGGGTGTTCGAGAACAGGTAGGGGCGCGATTTCTGGCGCAGGGTGTCGATGACTTCCTTGCGCGCCGAGGTGAAACCGCCCATGGCGCCGCCCAGGGCCTTGCCCAGGGTGCCCGTGATGATGTCGATGCGGCCCATCACATTGTGGTGTTCGTGCGTGCCGCGGCCCGTCGCGCCCATGAAGCCGGAAGCGTGGCATTCGTCGATCATCACCAGCGCGCCATACTTGTCGGCCAGGTCGCAGATCTTGTCGAGTTGCGCGATCGTGCCGTCCATCGAGAACACGCCGTCCGTGACGATGACTTTATGGCGCTTGCCGGCGGCGATCGCCGCTTGCAGCTGCACTTCCAGGTCGGCCATGTCGTTGTGCGCATAGCGGTAGCGGCCAGCCTTGCACAGGCGGATGCCGTCGATGATGGAAGCGTGGTTCAGCGCGTCGGAGATGATGGCGTCGTTTTCATCGAACAGGGGCTCGAACACGCCGCCGTTGGCGTCGAATGCGGCCGCGTACAGAATCGTGTCCTCGGTGCCCAGGAAGCTGGAGATGGCCTGTTCCAGCTCCTTATGCACGGTTTGCGTGCCGCAGATGAAGCGCACGGACGACAGGCCGTAGCCATATTTTTGCGTAGCGGCAATCGACGCTTCCTGCGTCTGCAGGTCGCCGGACAGGCCCAGGTAGTTGTTCGCACACATATTGATCAGGGTACGGCCATCGTCACACACCACTTCGGCGCCCTGGCGCGAGGCGATCACGCGCTCGGGCTTGTACAAGCCCTGCTGGCGCAGTTGATCGAGATTCTGTTGCAGACCGCTGAAAAAGGTGTTCTTCGCTTGCTCGCTCATGATGTTCCTTGTGTGTCCCTGTTGTATGCGTATGGTGTCCGTGTGCTCTCAGCCGTCATAGGAGGAACCGTCGCTTGACCGGCGCGCGCACAATGCTGTACCGTGAAGCGCTGTTTGAAGTCTACACGTTTCCGTGCTTTTCCTCAAAATCCACTATTTCGAACTGAAATTCAATATAGTGGATATTACCCAAGCCTATTGAACTTTGCAAGCCACCTGCCGATGAAAACCAGCGTTTCGACCAATTCCCCCCCTGAAGTGGGTGCCACACTGCAACGGCTGCGCCTGGCGCGCGGCCTGACACTCGAGGATTTGTCGCGCATCGCGGGCGTCTCGAAGTCCATGCTGTCGCAAATCGAGCGCGAAAAAGCCAATCCCACCATCGCCATCACGTGGCGCCTGGCCAACGCCCTGGGCGTGCAGATCGGCGAATTGCTGTCGAGCGCGGAAAAAGCCGTGGAAACCATCCGCATCACGGACGCCCATGAAACCCCCACCCTGCCCGGCGACCACGCGGGCTACGTGCTGCGCATCCTGGGGCCGATGGAACTGGCCGGCAAATACGAATGGTATGAAGTGACCCTGGCGCCGGGCGGCGAACTGGCGTCGCAGCCGCACGACCCGGGCACCACCGAGCATTTGACGGTGATCCACGGCAACCTGGAACTGGAAGTGGGCGCGGCGAAGAAAAAGGTCAAGAATGGCGGCACGGCGCGCTATCCGGCGGACCAGCCGCATACGATACGCAATCTGGGCAAGACGGAAGGCAAGGCCTTATTGGTGGTAATCCATAGATAGTTGCTTTTCAGCGGTGTGCAATAAGCTCTTTCGCCCATGCTAAGATTTTGGATTAGACAAGATTTTCACTGTCTTTCATGGAGCCTTAGCAATGACGATTTCCGACAGCACCACCACCTTCCACAACAAGAAAGTCGTCCAGTACGACCCGGACCTGCCGTTCGACGCCTCGCCCGGCATCGTCTACCGGCTGTCGCTCGAATACGACGACAAGCGCAAGATGGACGAGCTGATCGCCGGCTTCCTCGCCAAGGCCGACAAGGGCGCGCTCGAAGCGCTGATCATCGGCATGTGGGGCGACCCATACGAATCGGGCGCCGATGAAGTGATGGCCGCGCTGATCGCCCACGCCGCCGAACTGCCCAACTTGCGCGCCCTGTTCATCGGCGACATGACGTACGAGGAATGCGAAATCTCGTGGATCGTGCAAGGCAGCTACAAGCCCCTGCTGGACGCCTTCCCGCTGCTGGAAGAATTGCGCATCCGCGGCGGCAATGAGCTCGTCATCGAACCGTTCGCGCACCAGCACCTGCGCCGCTTCACCATCGAAGCGGGCGGCCTCGATCAAAAGATCGCCGAAGCGCTGGCGCAATCGAGCATGCCGCAGCTGGAGCACCTGGAATTGTGGCTGGGCACGGACGACTATGGCTTCTCGGGCGACGTCGACCTGTACCGCAAGGTGCTGGCGCAGCTGACCGTGCCCACCCTGCGCTACCTGGGCTTGCGCGACGCGGAAATCGCCGACGACCTGGCCGTGTGGCTGGCGGAAGAACCGCTGGTGGCGCAGCTCGACACCCTCGACCTGTCGCTGGGCACCATCGGCGACCTGGGCGCCGTGGCCGTGCTCAATCACACACAGCTGGGCAAGTTGAAGCGCCTGGACCTGTCGCACCATTACATTTCCGAGGAAAACCAGGCGAAGCTGAAGGCGCTGCCTTTCGAGGTGGTGCTGGACGACCCGCAGGAAGCCGATGAAGACGACGGCGAAAGCTACCGCTACGTGGCCGTGGGCGAATAAGCGGAGCGGCACCCCTTGCAAACGCCTCTCACCCTGCTGGCCACCGCCGGCAGCAAGCGCGTCCTCCTGATGCAGGCGGCGCGCGCGCAACTGCGCCTGCCGCCCGCGCACGTGCTGGAATGGCGCGACTGGCTGGCGCAGCCGACGCTGCTCGATGCTGCGCTGAGCCAGCCAGGCCTGCTGAAAGTCGAGCCACCGGGCGACGATCCCGCCGCCCATTTGTTATTGCTGCAGGCGGGCTGCCGGCTGCAGGATCGCGCCCCCGTGCCTGCGCCCGAACATGGCGAGCTGCTGGCCATGGATGCGTGGTTTGCCGGTTTCAACGCCGCCATGCAGGCGCTGGCGACACAACTGGCTGGCTGGCCGCGCGCGCGCGTGGTCAACGCGCCCGCCGAGATCAGCCTCATGACGGACAAGCTGGCCTGCCAGCGCCATCTGGCCGCGCACGGCATCGCCATCCCCGCCCTGCTGGGGCCCGTGCATGGCTACAACCATCTGCAGTCGCTGCTGCACGAACACGACCTTGACCGCGTCTATCTGAAACCGCGCTATGGCTCGTCCGCCTCCGGCGTCGTCGCCTACCGCAGGAATAGAGCTGGCCGCCAGCAAGCCACCACTTCTGCAACATTATCGCGGGCGGACGGCCAGATACGCTTGTTCAACGTCAAGCGCATGGCCCGCTACGAGACGCGGCACGACATCGCCGCCCTCGTCGACGCGCTGGCCGCCCAGGAACTGTACGCGGAAGCGTGGCTGAACAAGCCGCGCTGCGGCGACAGCCACTACGACCTGCGCGTCGTCACGCTTGGCGGCCGGCCCGCGCACCGGGTGGCGCGTATCGGCGACCGGATGATGACCAATCTGCACCTCGACAACCGGCGCGGCGACGCATCCGGCCTGTTGAACGCAGCCGACCTGGCGGCGCTGGAAACGGCCAGCGCCCAGGCCGCGCGCGCCTTCCCCGCCAGCCACGTGACGGGCTACGACCTGGTCGTGCGCCAGGGCCAGGCCCACGTGCTGGAAGCGAACGCCTTCGGCGACCTGCTGCCAGGCCTGCTGTGGCAAGGCGCGGACACTTATACAGCGCAATTGAACCATGTTTAACGACACACCGGCCATCCCCGACATGCACGCCATCGTCGGCAGCCACGACATCATCTTCCTCACGCTCGACACCCTGCGCTACGACGTGGCGCAAGCCCTGTACGCGGCGGGCGAACTGCCCGTGCTGGGGCGCTTCTTGCCGCCGGGAGGCTGGGAACGGCGCCACTCGCCAGCCACGTTCACGTATGCGGCGCACCAGGCCTTCTTCGCCGGTTTCCTGCCCACGCCGGCCGCGCCGGGACGCCATCCGCGCCTGTTCGCTTCCGCCTTCGCGGGCAGCGAAACGACGTCAAAGCACACGTTCGCGTTCGAGGAAGCGGACCTTCCCGCCGCGCTGGCCGCGCGCGGCTACCGCACCATCTGCATCGGCGGCGTGGGTTTCTTCAATAAACAGACGGCGTTGGGCACGGTGCTGCCGTCGCTGTTCCAGGAAAGCCACTGGAGCGCGGGCATGGGCGTGGCCAGCCGCCATTCGACGCAAAAACAGGTGGCGCTGGCCATAGCCCGCCTGGCGGACGGCGACCAGCGCACCTTTTTGTTCATCAACGTGGCCGCGCTGCACACGCCGAACCGCGCCTACCTGCCAGGCTGCCGCGCCGACTGCCTGGAAAGCCATGCGGCGGCCCTGCGCTATGTGGATGGCGCGCTGGCGCCATTGTTCGCCGCCTGCGCCGCGCGCGCGCCCACGTTCGCCATCGTCTGCTCGGACCACGGCAGCGCGTATGGCGAGGACGGCTACCGCGGCCACCGCATCGCCCACGACAGCGTGTGGAGCGTGCCCTACGCGCACTTCCTCATCGCCCCCGATACCGATACACATTCCCAGGAGTCCCCACCGTGAACCCAGCCGAACAACCTGGCACCCTGGCGCAGCGCATGCGCCACACGCCCTACCAGGCGTATTCGTACTCGTATCCGCACAAGGCGGCCTACCGCGCCTTGCCGCAGGCGGCGCCGCTGGCGCCCGTGTGGGCGCGGCAGGACCGCTCCGCCCTGTTCGCGTACATCCACATCCCGTTTTGCGAGATGCGCTGCGGCTTTTGCAACCTGTTCGCCATGGCCCGCCCCGGCGCCGACATGGTCGAACGCTACGTGCGGCAAGTGCTGGTGCAGATGCGCGCGCTCGACGGCGCGCTGGGCGAACGGCGCTTCGCCCGCTTTGCGCTGGGTGGCGGCACGCCCACCTATCTGTCGCCGGCGCAGCTCGACACCCTGCTGTGCGGCGCGCGCGACATCCTCGGCATTGATTTGCAGGCCACGCCGGCCGGCATCGAGGCGTCGCCCGAAACCATCACGGCGGAACGCCTGGCCGTGTGCCGCGCGCACGGCATCGACAGGGTCAGCCTGGGCATCCAGAGCTTTGCCGCCGGCGAGATGCGCGCCCTGGCCCGCCCTCAGCAAAACGCCACCGTCCATCACGCCATCGGCCTGATACGCGCGGCCGGCTTTCCCACCCTGAACCTGGACCTGATCTACGGTATCGCCGGCCAGACGGTGGCCAGCCTGCTGGCCTCCATCGACAGCGCGCTGGCCTTCGCGCCAGAGGAAATCTACCTGTATC
This sequence comes from Janthinobacterium rivuli, assembly GCF_009208735.1. Classification (GTDB taxonomy): domain Bacteria; phylum Pseudomonadota; class Gammaproteobacteria; order Burkholderiales; family Burkholderiaceae_D; genus Janthinobacterium. Next base: position 131,854 of record NZ_WFLJ01000020.1, read on the forward strand.
CGCTGTACGTGCGCGAGCAGACGGGCCTCGGCAAGATCGCGCGCCGCCAGGGCGCGGATTCGCTCAACCCCATCATGCTGGCGCGCGATGGCGACAGCCGCCTGGCCCTGTACGCGGCCGCGCGCGACCATTTGCGCGCGCAAGGCTATGAGCAAGTTTCGATGCGCATGTTCCGCGCACCGCATGCGCCGGAACAGAATGGTCCCTCCTACTGCTGCCAGAACGATGGCATGGTGGGCCTGGGCGCGGGCGCCCGCTCGTACACGGCCAGCCTGCATTATTCGAGCGAGTACGCGGTGGCGCGCACGGAGACCATCGGCATCATCGACAACTACCTGGCGCTGGACGAGGCGCGCTTCGCGCAGGCGGAACACGGCTATGTGCTCGACGAGGCGGAGCAACGCCGGCGCTACGTGATCCAGTCGCTGCTGACGGAACCGGGCCTGGACCGCGACGCTTACACGGCGCGTTTCGGCAGCCGCTGCGAAGCGGACTTGCCGCAACTGGCCGAGCTGCACGCGCTGGAATTGGTGGAGCAGGATGGTCCGCTGCTGCGCCTGAACGACCGTGGTTACTCGTATGCCGACACCATCGGCCCATGGCTGGCCTCCGAGACGGTGCGCGCGCTGATGGCGCAAGAGGGCCAGGCGTGCTGACAACGCAGCCTGGCACCTTGTCGCTGCTGTACCGGGGCACGCTGGCGAGCTGCAACTACGCGTGCGGCTACTGCCCGTTCGCCAAGAAGCGCGACAGCCGCGCCGCGCTGGCCCGCGACGCGCGTGAAGTGATACGCTTCACGGACTGGGTGGCGCGGCAGACGCGCCCCATCGGCGTGCTGTTCACGCCATGGGGCGAAGCGCTGGTGCGGCGCCACTACCGCGCCGCCATGCAAACCCTGGCCAGCATGCCCCACGTGCGCCAGGTGGCGCTGCAGACGAATCTGTCCGGCCCCCTGGACTGGCTGCGAGGGATGGATGGGCTGAACAAGATCGGCCTGTGGTGTACCTACCACCCTGACCAGACGACGCTGGCGCGCTTTCTCGCACGCTGCGCGCGCCTGGACGCCATGGGCGTGCGCTATTCCGTCGGCGTCGTCGCGATGAATGAACACCTGGACGCCATCCGCGCCCTGCGCGCGGCCCTGCCGGCGCACGTCTACCTGTGGCTGAACGCGTATGACCGGCGTGGTCCCGGCTACTACGGCGAGCAAGACCTGGCCTGGCTGGACGCCGTCGACCCGTGGTTCGCGCAAAACCGCAGACCATCCCCTTCGCGCGGCAAGCCGTGCCTGGCGGGCGAAGCGTCGCTGTCCGTCGATGGCGATGGCGAGCTGGCGCGCTGCCATTTCGTGCCCGAGCGGCTGGGGAATCTGTATGTGGATGAACTGGAAGACATGCTGCAGGAACGCCGCTGCCCGCGCTTCAAGTGCGATTGCTATATCGGCTATGCGCAGCGCAAGGATTTGCCATTCCAGTCCACGTTTGGAAACGGCGTGCTGGCGCGCATCGCGCCTTTGCACCGGACGTAAAAAAGCGCGGGCCAACCGCACCCGCGCTTTTTACCTGAATACTACCCGATTACTGCGCCGCCACCTTGGCCGCTTCCGCAGGCACCGCCGGCGTCATCTTCAAGGAACGGCTGAGGAAGCCCCAGCGATCGGCCACTTCCTCGATCTGCTTGGTCGTCGGCTTGCCTGCGCCATGGCCCGCCTTGCTGTCGATGCGGATCAGCACGGGCGCCGCGCCGCCTTGCGCTGCCTGAGCGGCGGCGGCGAACTTGAAGCTGTGGGCAGGCACGACGCGGTCGTCGTGGTCGGCCGTCGTGATCATGGTGGCGGGATAGCAGCCGCCCGCCTTCAGGTTGTGCAGCGGCGAGTATTTCACCAGCGCCTTGAACTGTTCGGCGTCGTCCGACGAACCATAGTCAGGCACCCAGCCCCAGCCCACGGTGAACTTGTGGAAGCGCAACATGTCGAGCACGCCCACTTGCGGGATGGCCGCGGCGAACAGGTCGGGACGCTGCGTCATGGCCGCGCCCACCAGCAGGCCGCCATTGCTGCCGCCGCCGATCGCCAGCTTCGATGGCGAGGTGACCTTGTTGTCCACCAGCCATTGCGCCGCGCCGATGAAGTCGTCGAAGACGTTTTGCTTGTTCAGCTTGGTACCAGCCTGGTGCCATGCTTCGCCGTATTCTCCGCCGCCGCGCAGGTTGGCCATCACGTAGACGCCGCCCATTTCCACCCAGGCAAGATTGGCCACGGAGAAGCTTGGCGTGAGCGAAATATTGAAGCCGCCATAGCCGTACAGATAGGTCGGATTCGTGCCGTCGAGCTTCATGCCTTTTTTCGAGACGATGAACATCGGCACCTTGGTTCCGTCGCGGCTGGTGAAGAATTGCTGGCGCGTTTCAAAGGCGTTCGGATCGAAGTCGACCTTCGGCTGGCGGTACACCGTGCTCTTGCCCGATTTCATGTCGTAGCGGTAGATGGTCGCTGGCGTCGTGAAGCTGGTGAAAGAATAGAACGTTTCCGTATCACCACGCTTGCCCGCGAAGCCGCCGGCCGAACCGATGCCCGGCAAGGCCACTTCACGCACCAGCTTGCCGTTCAGGTCGACGATCTTGATTTGCGTTTGCGCATCTTTCAAGTAATCGAGCACCAGCTGGTTGTTGATCAGATTGACGGCGACAAGGGTTTCCGCGCTTTGCGGCACGATTTCCTTCCAGTCAGCAGGCGCGGGCTTGCGCGTGTCGATGGCGATCACGCGCGATTTCGGCGCCTTGTTATCCGTCTTGAAGAAGAACACGGGACCGTCATTGTCGATGAAGGAATACGACGCATCGAACGCTTCCAGCAAGCCGACCACCTTGGCATTCTTCTGGCGCAAGTCCTTGTAGAAGATGCGGTTCTTGCGTTCCGTGCCCTGCGTGGCCGTGATGATCAGATAATTGCCGTCGTCGCTGACGGTGCTGCCGCCGAACGCCCATTCCTTCTGGTCGGGACGGTCGAAGACGAGCACGTCGTCGCTTTGTGGCGTGCCGATCTTGTGGAAATACAATTTCTGGAAGTAATTGATATCGGCCAGCTTGGTCGCTTCGTTCGGCGCGTCATAGCGGCTGTAGAAGAAGCCGGTGTTGTCCTTGGTCCACGAGGCGCCCGAGAACTTGGCCCACTTGATGTGGTCCGTCAAATCCTTGCCCGACTCGATGTCGCGCACTTTCCACTCGTTCCAGTCGGAACCGGAGGCGGACGTGGCATACGCCAGGTATTTGCCGTTCGGGCTGATCGAGGTGCCGGCCAGCGCCACCGTGCCATCCGTGGACAGGGTGTTCGGGTCCAGCAACAGGCGCGGCTCGTCCGTCAGTTTTTTCACCGTGTACAGCACGGCCTGGTTCTGCAAGCCGTCATTGCGGCTGTAGAAATAGCGGCCGCCCTGCTCCGTTGGCGTAGAGAAACGCTCATAATTCCACAGCTTGGTCAGGCGCTGCTTGATCGCGGCGCGCTCGGGAATGGTGCCCAGGTACGACTGCGTCAGCTTGTTTTGCGCCGCGACCCACTCGCCTGTTTCCGCGCTGTTGGCGTCTTCCAGCCAGCGGTACGGGTCGGCAATGGTGGTGCCGAAATAGTTGTCTTGCTGGTCGACTTTTTTGCTGAGCGGATACGTCACGGCGGCACCGTCGCCGCCCGGGCACGATGGCGTCGCAGCGTTTTGCGCGAGGGCATTGCCACCGAAAGCGGCCAGCAAGCTGAATATGAGGGTTGCACTACGTAATTGCATGGGTTTTTGTCTCATTGTTGGATGTCGAGGAAAGCAGGCCGCACACACACGCCGCGGCTGCCCATGTTGACTTTCGCCAAGAGAAATCATAGCGCGGATCGCCACTTTTAAAGCACAGTTATCCGGTGGATTTGCCGTCTTTTGTTTGGGGAATTCACAGGAATCACCGTGATAAATCGCGTTTTTGGCGAGAATCGGCAAACTGACGGCTAGGGAAGAAATATTATCAAAAGCTAATACGTTTCATCAAGCCGTCATAAATCTTCTTTACTATCGGCAACATGTTCATGGCCCGTCCAGAGGCCGTGCCGCCACATCCGCCTATGCACACTCTCGCCCTCCCCACCGCCACCGGCGCGACGCCATCGAACGTGGCTTACCTGAAGCCGCCCTCGGCCCCCATGAGCATCGAAGGGACGGATGCCTTGCACGAGATCCTGGCGGGCCGCAAGCTCAGTGCGCTGTTCCAGCCCATCATCCACATGCACAGCGGCGACATCATCGGCTACGAAGGCTTGATACGGGGGCCGTCCGACAGCCCCCTGCACGCGCCGATGAATCTGTTCAAGGTGGCGCGCGCGCATGACCTGACCCTGGAAGTGGAGCACCTGTGCCGGCAAGTGGTGCTCGAACGCTTCGCCGAACTGCAACTGCCGGGCAAGCTGTTCCTCAACGTCAGCCCTGAATGCCTGTTGCTGCGCAATGCGCGCCATGGCGAAACGCTGGAATACATCGAACACATCGGCATCAATCCGGACCGTGTCATCATCGAGCTGACGGAAAACCAGCCCACCTACGATTACGAACTGATGCGCGAAGCGGTGCTGCACTATCGCAACATGGGTTTCCAGATCGCCATCGACGACCTGGGCGAAGGCTTTTCCAGCCTGCGCCTGTGGTCGGAACTGCGCCCGGAATATGTGAAAATCGACATGCATTTCATCCAGGGCATCAATAACGACCCCGTGAAACTGCAATTCGTGCGCTCGATCCAGGAAATCGCGGAGAAATCGGGCACTCTCGTGATCGCCGAAGGCATCGAGGCGCAAACGGAATTGCTCGTCTTGCGCGACCTGGGCGTGGCCTTCGGACAAGGCTATCACCTGGGCCGGCCCCATGCCGTGCCGGCGCGCGCCCTGCCAGCCGAAGTGGTGCAGGCGTTGGGGCGCAACGGCGTGGCCGTGTATCCGCAGCGCAGCAGCCTGGAAAAGAACGGCGCCAGCATCCGCAAGCTGCTGCACCGCGTGGCGGCCGTCTCGCCGCAAGTCAACAATAACGAGGTGTACGACATCTTCCTGAAAGACCCGAAGCTGATGATCATCCCCGTCGTCGACGACGGCATGCCGCTGGGCCTGATCAGCCGCTTCGAGATGATCGACCACTTCGCCCGCCCCTACCAGCGCGAACTGTATGGCAAGAAATCATGCAGCCTGTTCATGGATGCGACGCCCCTGATCGCCGACCACGAGACGAGCTTGCAGGAACTCAGCTACACCATGGTGCAGTCGGACGCCCATCACCTGTTCAACGGTTTCATCATCACCGAACGCGGCCGCTATCTGGGCATGGGCACGGGACATGACCTGATGCGTGAAATCACGCAGATGCAGATCAACGCAGCCCGTTACGCCAACCCGCTCACGCAACTGCCCGGCAACGTGCCCATCAACGAGCATATCGACCGATTGCTGCACAGCGGCGCCCGCTTCTGGGTCTGCTATTGCGATCTCGACCACTTCAAGCCCTTCAACGATGTGTACGGCTACCGCAAGGGCGACGACGTGATCCAGCTGACGGGAGAAATCCTCAGCAGCCACTGCGACCCGAACCGCGACTTCATCGGCCACATCGGCGGCGACGATTTCATGATCCTGTTCCAGAGCGAAGACTGGGAAACGCGCTGCCAGGCCATGCTGGACGACTTCGCGGCCGCCATCCTCGCCTATTACAGTACCAGCGACTGCGAACGGGGCGGCTACATCAGCGAAGACCGGCAAGGCAAGAAAGTGTTTTATTCCTTGATCAGCCTATCCTTGGGCGTCATCAAGGTCGAGGCGCACCAGTACTACACGCACCATCAAATTGCCACGCAGGCAGCCGAAGCGAAGAAGCAGGCGAAGAAAATCCACGGCAACAGCCTGTTCCTGGACCGGCGGCAAGGCGTGGGCGTGACGCGCATGGATGCGTAGTCAGGGGCGATAGCGGGAAGCCGGACGGAAATGGTCTACGCGCGATCAAATACGCACGAGGTCGCCAAACGCATTGCTGCTGCGCGCATCGGGCACGAATGCCAGGCGGATCAAGTGGCCATCGCGGCGCGCCTGCACGCGGCAGCCGCCCACGGGCACGTCCACGAACAGGCCGCCATATGCCGTGTCCGGCTCCAGGCCGCCGCCCGTGACGTCTTCCCCGGCGCCGATGAAGACGCGGCCCGAGACGATCGCCAGATGCACGCTCGCGTGCGGTTCGGCAAGTTCGGCGTGCAAGGCGATGTCATACGCGCCATCGCCGCCCACGTTGAAAAACGCCACCTGCCCCCCATTCACGGCCGCCAGTTCCGCGCCGGGAATACTCCACCAGTCGCAATCATCTTCCAGCTTGTGGCGCACGAGCGCAGGATCGAACACGCACACGGTTGCCGTGCCGGTCACGATTCTGATGGACGTGCCTCGTGTCATGCCGCCAGCGGCGCCGGTCCCAGCAGGGGCTGGCTTTCCATGTACTGTGCGCTGGCCCCCGCATCCCACGGGAAATGGCCATCGCGCGACGGCCAGACGATCTGGTACACGGTGAACTCATCGCCCTGGTAATACCAGCGCGCATAGCCGACATAGTCGCGGTATTGTTCGACGGGCACGCGCACGAAGGCGCACGGATGGCCTTCCAGCAAGGCCTCCGTGGTGGCCGTGAAATCCGTGACGGCGCCGCTGCGCACGGCGTCCAGCGCCACGTCGAGTATCTGGTGGGCCATGGAACGCGGCAAGCCCATGATGAGAAATTCGGGTTGGCCGAAGCTGTGGCAGGCACCTATCGTGAAGGCATAGCCGGGACCGTCTTCATCGGCACTGATATGCACGCCATGCCAGCCATGCGTGGCGATGTCGTCGATGACTTTTTGCTCGGATGCGTCCTCGCCTGCCTGCCTTACCATGTTCCACCTTTCACTGTGCTCAACACCATGTCGCCTTCGCGACATGCCTGTCGGCAATTATCGCATGCGGCGCGCGTGCATGCGCGCACGGTGACGGTGCCTCAGTCGCGCGGCGGCTGCGGCGGGGAGCGCCCCTGATGCCACTGCCGCATGCGCTGCTGCGCCTCCTGCAGCTGTGCCGGCTCCAGCCTGGCGGCTGCCGCTTCACGGGCCCTGGCCGCCCCGCTATCGCCACCCTCGGCCGCCAGCGCCAGCCACATGTAGCCGCAAACGGGATCTTTCTCCACGCCGCGCCCGCTGTTGTACATGCCGCCCAGGTTGTACTGCGCCAGCGCATGGCCCTGGCCAGCCGCGCGCGCATACCATTGCACGGCCAGGCCATCGTCCTGCGGCACGCCATGGCCATTCGCATACATGACGCCCAGGTTGTTCTGCGCGCTGGCGTCGCCCTGCTCGGCCGCCGTGCGGTACCAGCGCACGGCGCACACCTCGTCGCGCTCGACGCCCTGGCCATTGGCATACATCACGCCCAGGTTGAACTGCGCATTCGACGCGCCCTGGGCCGCCGCCCTGGCATACCAGTCCAGCGCCTGGCGCAAGTCGCGGGCGACGCCACGTCCGCCCGCGAACATGCCGCCCAGATTGTATTGCGCCATGCAGTGGCCTTGCAGGGCGGCACGCCGGTACCAGACGACGGCGCGCGCCTCGTCCTTGTCCACGCCCTGGCCGCGCGCCAGCATCAGGCCCAGGTTGAACTGGGCGTCGGCGTCATCCTGCTCGGCCGCCCGCTGCAGCCAGGCGTAGGCGCGCAACTGGTCGGGCGCCACGCCCAGGCCCTCCGCATAGGCCACGCCAAGTTGCCGCTGCGCCACGGCCAGGCCCTGCGCGGCGGCCTGGCGGAACCAGGCCAGCGCCTGCGCATCGCTTTGCGCCACGCCCTGGCCCCGCTTGTAGACGAGCCCCAGGTTCAGCTGCGCCTGCGCATCGCCCTGCAAGGCGGCCTTGCGGAACCAGGCCAGGGCCAGCGCATCGTTCTTTTTCGCGCCCAGCCCCTGCGCATAGGCTTCGCCCAGCAAGGATTGCGCGCTGGCCACGCCCTGTTCCGAGGCGCGGTAAAACCATGCCAGGGCCAGCTCGTCGCTCTGCAGCACGCCCCGTCCCTTGCGGTACATCTGCCCCAGGTTTTGCTGGGCCGAGGCATCGCCCTGGGCGGCCGCGCGGCGAAACCACAGCACGGCGTCCTCGTCGCTCTGCGCCACGCCGCGGCCGTGGTAATACAGGGCCCCCAGGTGATTCTGCGCGAACGCCAGCCCTTGCAGCGCGGCCAGCCGCAGCCAGACGAAGGCGCGCGCATCGTCCTGCGCCACGCCCTCGCCCTTCTTGTACATCAAGCCCAGGTTGAACTGCGCGTAGGCATTGCCCTGCTCGGCAGCCGTGCGGAACCAGATATACGCCTGGTGGCTATCTCTGGCAGTATGGTGCTTGTCCATGTGCGCCCCCATCCACATTGCGCTTGCCGGCAGCACGCGCAAAACGGCGGCCCAGGGCGGCGAAATCGTGTGTTGCTTAAATTTTAAATTCGATACGGGGAAAGGACTTGAGCAGGCTCAAACGAAATAACAAAATTATATCGTTTTGATGAGCCCGCTTAGAGGGGAAACGGAGATCAGCGGCGCGACGGGTGCTTTTGCAGGAATTGCTGGACCTTGGCGGCGGCCAGCTTGTTCAGCGACACCAGCAAATCCGCGTCGACATCGGCGATGCCATAGCTGCTGCGCAAATGCCGGCCGATATGGATCAGCACTTGCGCCGCCACTTCCGCATCGGACTCGGCCCTGTGGGCCGCGCTCTTGAAGGCGATGCCCAGCTGGCTGGACAGCAAGCCCAGCTTGTAGCTGGTCATGCCGGGAAACACGCGGCGCGACAGTTTCAATGAACACACAAGCGACTGATGCGCGGGCGTCAGGTTCAGCCTGGCGCTTTCCGCGCGCAGGAATTTTTCATCGAAGCTGGCATTGTGCGCCGACAAGGCATCGCTGCCGATGAAGTCCAGCAACTGCGGCACCACCTCGGCCACGGGCGGCGCCTTGTCGACCATCGCCTGCGTGATGCCCGTCAAGCCGGTGATGAACGAGGGGATGCGCGCATTGCAGTTGATCAGGGTCACATAACGGTCCGTGATCTGCCCGCCCTCGATGCGCAGCGCCGCCACTTCCGTGATGCGGTCTCCCATGTCGGGAGACAGGCCGGTCGTCTCGAAGTCGATCATGACGATCGGTTTGTCAAACACATTCATGAAGTCAGGCTCTTTCTGCGTTGCTGCGGTGGGCCAGCTTAGCCGAACTTGCGTACGGCGTCCAGCGCCAAACCCGCACCGATACTGCCGAACAGATCGCCCTCGACCTTGCGCGCGGCCGGCACCAGGGCGGCGATCTTTTCGCGCAGCAGGCGCACGCCGGACGAGCCGCCCGTGAAGAACACGGTGTCGACGGCTTCCGGCGCCACGCCCGCGTCGCGCAGCAGGCGCAGCACGGTCTCTTCGACGGAACCGCACAGGTGGCCGATGGCATCATCGAATTGCGTACGTTTCAACAACAGGCTTTGCGCGGGCGACAAACGGTCCAGTTCCAGCTGCACTTCGGCCGCGTCGGACAGGGCAATCTTGCCCTCTTCCACTTTCATGGCCAGCCAGTGGCCGGCCCGCTCGTCGATCAACTTTTGCAGACGCCCCATCTTGTCTTGCTCGCGCGCATCGCGGCACACGTCGGCCAGCTGCACCCAGATCTTCTTGGTGTAGGCCAGGTTGATCGTGTGCCAGGTGGCCAGGTTGAAATAATAGCTGGACGGCACTTCGCTATTGTTATGCAGACGGCTGCCATAGCCGAGCAAAGGCATGACGGAAGACAGGCTCAGATATTTATCGAAGTCCGTGCCACCGATGTGCACGCCGCCGGTGGCGAGGATGTCGTCGCGCCGCTCGGTTTTTTTCGCCCGTTCCGGCGACAGCCGCACCAGCGAAAAGTCGGAAGTACCGCCGCCAATGTCGGCGATCAGTACCAGCTCTTCCTTGGCGATTTGCGACTCGTAATCGAAGGCGGCGGCAATCGGCTCGAACTGGAAGGCGACGTCCTTGAAACCGACGGAACGGGCCACTTCGGCGAGCGTATCCTGCGCCAGCTGGTCGGCTTGCGCATTGTCGTCGATAAAGAAGACGGGACGGCCGAACACGGCGGACGAAAATTCGCGGCCGGCGGACTGCTCGGCGCGGCGCTTCACTTCGCCGATGAATTGCGCCAGCAACATGCGAAATGGCAGCGCGCGGCCGCCCACTTCCGTCTGGCCATCGATGAGGCTAGTGCCCAGCAAGCTTTTCAGCGAGCGCATCAAACGCCCCTCGTAACCGGCCAGATAGCCGGCCAGCGCCGCGCGGCCAAAACTGACTTCCTCGTCTTCCGCATTGAAGAAGACAACGGACGGTAAGGTCGTCTTGCCATCTTCCAGGCCGAGCATGGTGCTCTGCCCGGGACGTGCCCAGCCTACCGTGGAATTTGACGTGCCGAAATCGACGCCGCAAGCATTGGCCATGTCGACCCTTCCCTGAATAAAGGGGCGTTATGTTATCAGAAGGCAGGCCATTGCACCAGCAAAACCGGTTCGGCGGGGTCAACAGCATAAGCTTGCTTTGCATCAAGTACCCGCCGCGCGCAAAAGCTACTCTTGGGAAACTAACGCCGAGCAACTCGGTCAGCTCCCGGAGACCCATCGTGCCCCTTACCCGCCTGCGCCGCCCGCGCCACCTGCCCGCCGCTGTGCTGGCGACCTTCCTCGTTTCCCTGGCCGGCTGCGGCGGCGGTTCGGCCGATACCCAGGCCAGCGCCGGCTGCGCGCTGCACAGCACGGCAGGCTGCGGCGGCAGCCCGCCCCCCGTCGTGCCGCCCGTGACCCCGCCTGTCACGCCGCCCGTGACACCGCCCGTGATTCCGCCCGTCACGCCACCCGAGCCGGCCAGCCTGGCCAGCGCCGTCAACCTGGTGTTTTCCAGCACGGAACTGGCCTCGGCGGGACTGGCCGGCAGCGAGGTGGCCGTCACCGCCCTCGTCAAGGATGGCGCCAACCTGGCCTTGCCAAACGCAAAGATTACCTTTGCCGCCGATTCCGGCATGCTCGGCAGCGTCGACGCCGTGACGGACAAGAATGGCCAGGCGCGCGCCTTGCTGGGGACCGGAGGCGCCAACAGCAACCGCAGCATCACCGTGACGGCGAATGTCGGCACGCGCAGCGGCAAGGGCACCGTGGCCGTCACGGGCAGCAGCGTGGACCTGCTGGGACCAGCCGCCCTGATGCTGGGCCAGGGCGCCGATCTCACCGTCACCGTGCGCGACTCGGCGGCAAAACCCGTGGCCGGCGCCGCCATCGCCTACAGCACCGGCGCCGGCAACGGCGTGCGCGTCAAGGATGGCGGCGCGGCGCTCAGCAATGCGCAAGGCCGGCTGGTGTTGCGCCTGACGGCGGGCAGCCTGGGCAAGGATGCCGTGTCCGTCAGCGCGCTGGGCGCCGCCGCCACGCAAGCGTATGCGGTGGCGGGCAGCGACCTGCGCCTGAGTCCGGCCGTGGTCCAGGACGCCAGCGGCGCGGACGTGCTGCCGGAGGTCGCCACCCTGGCATGCCAGCCCATCGACGCGCGCTATGACAAGGCGGGCGTGGCGCAAGCGGGCAGCGCCAGCCTGTCGACCTCGCGCGGCAGCCTGTTTGCGGACAGCGCCTGCAGTCAGGCCTTGCCTGCCAGCTTGATTTTCAGCAATGGCAACTTGCCGCGCAGCTATGTGCAGTCGGCCAACGCAGGCGTGGCCACCGTCACGGCCGCCGTGGCCGGTGGGCCCACGGCGCAGACGCGGCTGGAATTCGTCGCGTCCCTGAGCGGCGCCAGCAAGCTGGCCGTGCAGGCGGAGCCGGCCGTGCTGCGGGCGAACACGACCACTTCGGCGGCCTCGGCCGACAACGCCAGCACAAGTATCAGCACAATCAGCGCCGTGGTGCGCGATGGCGCGGCCAACAACCTGGTCAAGAACGCGCCCGTGCTGTTCAGCATCTTGAGCGACCCCAGCGGCGGCTACCTGCGGCAGGCGGGCCGGGTGCTGACGGGCAGCGACGGCCTGGCGCGCGCCGTGTATGTGGCGGGGCCGGCCGACAGCGGCCGCGACGGCGTGCTGATCCAGGCCCGCATCGAAGGCGCGCCGCAAGCGGCGGCCACAGCCCTCGTGCGACTGACGGTGGCGCGGCAAGCGCTGTCGATCAAGCTCGGCACCAGCAGCCTGCTGCGCGAGTATTCAAGCAGCGTGCTGCAAAAGGACTTTACCGTGTTCGTGTCCGACAGCGCCGGCAACGCCGTGTCCGGCGTCGCCATCACGGCCGCCGCCTGGCCCAGCCGCTATGCCAAGGGATCGTACGTATGGCAGGCGGACAAGCCCGAGTTCCCCGACACGGGCGTCTGGCACCTGGCCCTGCCCCACTACAGCTGCGCCAATGAAGACGTCTTGCGTAACGGTATTTTTGACGCCGCCTACGACCGCAACGGCAATGGCGTGCTGGACCCGGGCATCCCCCTGACCGTCAGCGCCAGCGGGCTGAGCGACGCGCTGGGCATGGCCACCGTCACCGTCAGCTATCCGCGCAACTATGGTTCCTGGGTGCACGTGGCCCTGACCGTGCGCGGCACCGTCAGCGGCACGGAAGCGAGCACCACGGCGGACTTTCCGTTACCCACGCTGGCCAGCGATTTCGGCACCCGCCGCGTGGACCCGCCGGGTCGCCTGAGCCCCTATGGCAGCGGCCCCTGCGACAGCCCCGATTGAGGGGCGGTCAGGCACTTGTCATTCAATCACATTTTTTGCAACATGGATAAGAAAACACTCTTGCCATAGGGCAATCTTTTACGCTATGCTCATTCTGCCCGCCCTGGCCGCCACGAGCGGCCGGGCCTGCAAGAATTTGTTGAGACAGGTTGCTTGCCAGACCAATATGCGAAAAAAGAATACTGTAGCCCGGACACCCAGCACCACCAGCCGCGCCATACCCGGCGCGGGACGGCGCGTGACCTCGTATGACGTGGCCCTGCTTGCCGGCGTGTCGCAATCGGCCGTGTCGCGCTGCTTCAAGCCGGGCGCCAGCATCTCGCAAGCCACGCACGCCAAGGTCATGCAGGCGGCCATCAGCCTCGACTACATCCCCAACGCGGCCGCGCGCAGCCTGATCACGCGCCGCTCGAACCTGGTGGCCGTCATCATTTCCAACCTGGCCAATCTCTATTATCCGCAAGTATTGTCCGACCTGAGCCAGCAAATCGCCCGCCAGGGCAAGCGTCTTCTATTGTTTACACTGGAGCGCGAAGCGGACATCGGCAAGGTCTTGAACGACGTGTGGCAATACCAGGTCGATGGCGCCGTGGTGGCCGCCTGTCTGTCGGACGAGCAGATGGCGGAATTCGGCCGGCGCGACGTGCCGCTGGTGCTGTTCAACCGGAGCCCGCGCGAACACGCCGTGCATGCCGTCCTGTGCGACCAGGCCGAAGCGGCGCGCCTGCTCGTCTCGCGCCTGGCCGAGGCCGGCCACCGCCAGTTCGCCATCATCGACGGCCCCGGCGACTCGGCCGTCGCGCAGGAACGCAAGGCTGGCGTGCTGGACCGCTTGCTGGCCCTGGGCTTGCCCGCGCCCATCGTCGTCAGCGGCAACTACGATTACGCCAGCGGCGGACGCGGCTTGCGCAAGGTCATCGACCGCCTGGGCCGCGTGCCGGACGCCGTCATTTGCGGCAACGACATCATGGCCATCGGCTGCCTGGACACGGCGCGCCACCAGATGGGCATCCAGGTGCCGCTGCAAATGTCGGTGGCCGGTTTCGACGCGCTGGAAGCATCAGGCTGGCTCAGCTACGACATCACCACCCTGCGCCAGCCCGTGCAAAAGATGGCCACCGACGCCGTCGCCATGCTGGGCGAACTGATGGAGCGGCGCGGCGGCAGCGCCGAGCGGAGACGGTATTGCTCGTATCTGGTGGAGGGGAGTACGGCCAGACTGACCAGCGAACCGGCGTATATGGCGCAACGTCTCGGCATGATGGCCGCCGCCTGAAAACAAAAAAACCTCGCATCGCTGCGAGGTTTTTCACTTGCAAGACCAGGGAATCAACCGAAGATCTTGCCCTTAAGCATATTCAAACCCTGGCTGACGAGGTCATTGCCTTCCGGTACCTGACCATTTGGCGTCAGCTTGTCGATCAGCTGCGGCAGCAAGGCTGCCAGGCCGCCCGAGGCCGCGTCCGGTGCGACGCCCGCTTTTTCGGCGATCTGGGTGATCGTGTCGGCACCCAGCGCATCCTTGATCTGTTCGCCGGAGACGGGCGCATTGGCGCCGGTGCCGATCCAGCTGGCCACCTGGTCGCCCAGGCCGCTTTCCTGGAATTTCTGCAGCAGGCCGGGCAAGCCGCCATGCTGGTTGACCAGGTCCATCACACTGGCCATCAATCCCGATGGCGCTTCCCCATCCGCACCCTTGTTGCCCAAAGCGCTCATCGCCTGTCCTGCAAGTTGGTCTAGCAAACTCATCGTATTCTCCTGAACGCTATCGATTCGTGCCGCGTGACCACGGCGTCGGCATGGCGCAGACTATTCTCCACCATGGAAATCATTATACTATGAATAATAAACATACCATAATTGCAATTACAATTGCAATTTCGAGACGAACGCACGGACAGGCTCAATGTCGAGTCGCCCACCTCCATCATATTTAGTTCAGCACAACTTGCAAGCGTAAATTGACGGTTCGCAAAAACGTGTAGAATTAATTTTCCTACTTACTGAGGAGTATCAACACATGAACATCAATAAAGCGGTAGATAAGGCTTACGAGAAAAAAACGTTCAAGGAAATCGCTGATGCCCCCGTCGATGCGCTGCAAGGCGTCAGCGAGAAGGATGCGGAACTGCTCAAGCAGGCATTCAATGTCAAGACCGTGCGCGACCTGGCGAACCTGAAATACGCGAAGTGGGCGCGCGCCATCGTCACCCTGGCCGACACGGAAGAATAAACCGGCCCATGCCCCGGGCATTCCCGTCAGCACAGCCCGCCCCAGTCGGCGGGTTTTTTCATGCCATCCCAATATCGGCTCGCAAGCCGCTAGCGGGGCGGAGGCGCCATTGGCTACGCCGCTGACCCTGCCCGGCATCTGCTGGCCCCTGCACGCGAGCACGGGCCATCTCGCCGTCACCACGTCCCACATCACGGGCCACTTTCGCGCCGGCGCGGGAGAGGATGCCATCATCGTCTGCGATCTGCTGCCAGCCGGAAAATTTCGCAATGGCGCGGCGCGCCACTGGTGCCGCACGCACCAGTGCTACTGGGGCACGCAAGCCGACCTGGCCGGCTGCCCATCCGCGCAGCCCATGCAGTGCCGCCAGCACGCCAGCCCCATGGGCTATGTGCTGTATCCGACGCTGTTCGACCCCAGCCAGTTTCACGCCACCACCTTGCGCCTGGGCCAGGACGGTTTGATCCGACTGCGCGCCCGGGCCGCTGACGGCGGCGCCCTGTTCAGTCGCGACCTGCCTGCCCTGGCCATCGACTGCCGCGCCCTGCCCGGCCTGTTCCCTCGCGACGTCGTGCAACTGAACGTCACGCCAGCCGCCGCGCAGGCATTCGCCGCCGCCTTGCAGGCCGGCGCGCCGCTCGACTGCAGCGACTGCGCGCGCTGCGGCCACCCGCACCTGGACCTGGGCGACTTCGCGCTGGCGCCGCACCGGCGCCACAGTTGCGGCCATTGCGGCCATGACGCCTCGCACAGCGCCGCGCCCATCGTCTCGACACCCCTGTGGCGCTTGCGCCACCACATCACGCAATGCTTCTGAAGGTGCGCCGGGCCACAGTCGGCCCGTTCGCTTGTGCGTAGACTGTCCCCATCACCACCACGAGGACGCTTCCATGCCACACGCGCAACACCAGGATGACGATGGCCAGCCAGGCGATGAGGGCGATCTGTCCGACCTGCTCAGCGAATTGCGCATCCTCTTGCCGGGCGCGCAGATGCTAACGGCCTTCCTCATCATCCTGCCCTTCAACGGCGGCTTCGCGAAGATCGTGCAAACGGAAAAGATCGTCTTCCTGCTGACGTTTTTTCTCTCCATGACCAGCCTGGTGCTGCTCAGCGCGCCCGCCATCCAGCACCGCGTGATGCGCCCCCTGCAAGACCGCGAACGTTTCAAGCGCGTGGCCGACCGCATCATGATGGCGGGGGCGCTTTCGCTGGCGCTGGCGTTCATCCTCGGCACCAATCTGGTGATGTCGGAAGTGTTCGGCCACCTCGCCGGCATCATCGCCTGCGTGCTGATGGGGTCACTCATCGTTTGCATGTGGTGGTGGCTGCCCTTGCACTTGAAGCACGCGAAGAAAATCTAGAACACCTAACCAAACCTACTGCGCGTCGCGATTTGCGGCCTCCGATGCTCACTGTGCTCAAGCACAGCTCCGCTTCTCAGCCACAACTCATCCCGCTCGCTACGGTTTTGTTAAATGTTGCTAAGCGGCTGCGCCCGCCTGCCGCAGCAAGGTTGCGCGGAAGATGCCCACCAGCGGACGCAGGTTCACCTTGTGCCAGGCCAGCCACAAGGGCGTGCGGTAGCTGAACCAGGGCAATTCCCGCACGACGACGCCGGCCGGCGCGTGCTGGCGCAGGCTGTGCTGGATCATGGCCATGCCCAGCCCGGCCGCCACCAGACCCAGCGCCGTCAGCGGCTCCGTCGCTTCCATGCGGATGTCGGGCGTAAAACCGGCGCGCGCGCAGGCGGCGATGAAGTTGTCGTGTTTCAGCACGCTTTCCTTGTGCAGCACGGCGATCCACTCCTGGCCCGCCAGATCCTCGGGCGTGAGATCGGCCTTGTGCGCCAGCGCGTGCGTCTCCGGCAGCGCCAACAGCATGGGGTCGCTCAGCACTTGCGCGCAATCGAGGTCCGGGTCGTTCGGCAGCGGCGGCTCGCACAGCAGCGCGATGTCGAGGCTGCGCTGGCGCAAGCCTTCGATCTGCTCGGCCGAATGCAGGTGGTACAGCGCCACGTGCACCTGCGGCCGCGTGGCCCGCAAGGCGCGCAAGCCATCGGGCAACACGCCCGCGTGCATGGCGTTCTCGATGTAGCCGATGCACAAGCCCCCTTCGTCGCCGCGTCCCAGGCGCTTGGCCAAAGCTTCCAGGCGGTTGCCGTGGGTGATGAAGGCGCGTGCTTCGGCCAGGAAGGTATGACCGTCGCGGGTCAGGCGGATGCGCTGGGCGCTGCGCTCGAACAGGGTCAGGCCCAGCTTGTCTTCGAGCTGGGCGATTTGCCGGCTCAGCGGCGATTGGGAAATATGCAGACGCTCGGCGGCACGCCCCACGTGTTCTTCCTCGGCGACGGCGATGAAGTATTGCAATTGGCGTATGTCCAGCATGTCAGACCTTTCAGGACTCAAGTTCGGCAAATTATGTCTTGGACAGGCTTAACTTGTCCAGCTATTCTGTCTGCACTGACGCACTCATTGAAGGAAAACACCATGACGATCAAACACTTACTGACAGGAAAACTAGGTTTCGGCACTGCGCCGCTGGGCAATATGTTCCGTAACATTCCGGAACAGGAAGCGCTGGCGACCGTCGACGCGGCGTGGGAATCGGGCATCCGCTACTTCGATACGGCCCCTTTCTACGGCGCCGGCCTGGCCGAGTTGCGCCTGGGCGCCGCCCTGAAACAGCGCCGCCGCGACGATTACGTACTCAGCACCAAGGTCGGCCGCCTCATCCTCGACGAACTGGAAGACCCCGCCGCCCGCGCACTGGGCGAAAAAGGCGGCTTGTTCGAATTTGGCCGCAAGAACCGGATCGTCGACGATTACTCGGCGGACGCCACGCTGCGCTCGATCGAAGACAGCCTGAAACGCCTGGATACGGATCGCCTCGACATCGTCTGGGTGCACGACATCGCGCAAGACTTTCATGGCGACAACTGGCTGGCGCAATTCGAGATTGCCCGCACGGGCGCCTTCCGCGTGCTGACCCGCCTGCGCGAAGAAGGCGTCATCAAGGCCTGGGGCGTGGGCGTAAACAAGGTGGAACCGCTGGAACTGACCCTGGACCTGGCCGAAGCCCAGCCGGACGCCTTCTTGCTGGCCGGCCGCTACACCCTGCTCGACCATGAACGGGCGCTGCAGCGCCTGATGCCCGCCGCGGCAAGACAAAACGTCGACATCGTCGTGGGCGGCCCCTACAGCTCGGGCATCCTGGCCGGCGGCGCGCACTTCGAATACCAGATGGCGTCGCCCGAGATCATTGCCAAAGTGGAACGCATCAAGGCCATCGCCGCGCGCCATGGCGTCAGCGTCAAGGCCGCAGCGCTGCAATTTTCCTTGGCCAATCCTGCCGTGGCGGCCGTGATCCCCGGCGCCAGCCGTCCGGAGCGCCTGGCCGAAGACCTGGCGGCCTTGAACAGCGTCATTCCCGCCGCCTTCTGGCATGACATGCGCACCGAACAGCTGGTGGCGGCCAACGCTCCGCTGCCAGGCGGTTCCAATTAATATAGAAGGGATATCACCATGGCACACACCACCACCTCGATCGACATCGCCGCCACGCCAGCGCAAGTGTGGCAACTGATCGGCGGCTTCAATGCCCTGCCCGACTGGCTGCCCTACATTCCCAGCAGCAGCTTGAGCGACGGGGGCCGCATCCGCCACCTGGTCAACCCGGCCGGCGACGTCATCGTCGAGCAGCTGGAAGCGTACGACGACACGGCGCGCAGCTACAGCTATTCGATTTTGCAGGCGCCGTTTCCCGCCACCGATTACCTGTCCACCCTGCAAGTGGAACCACTTGCAGGCAGCGCCGGCGCGCGGGTCACCTGGTCGGGCCGCTTCACGCCGGTCGGCGCGAGCGAGCAGGAAGTCACGGACTTGTTCCACGGCATCTATGTGGCGGGCCTGGCGGCGCTGCAGCAAACGCTGGCGAAGTAGCACGCAAAGAAGACCATTTCCGCCACAGGCAGTTTTTCTTCGCCTGCTCTGTGGCGGAATCGTGCGCATTCCGTGTTATCGTTAACAACAACGGCAATCAATCTTGTGTGCAGTGCAGCAGATTTTAGCCAGTGCCCTGCAGAGCTTGGCCGAATCTTTTACAATGTTGTCCTTGGGCAGTTCCTATCGCCCGAAAATACCGGCCATCCGTCGACTCTGGTGGCGCATCGCCACCTCCGGCAGGGCCATTGCGCGCCCCGCCGCCCTGTCATTCTTTACCCAACTAACAAGAACATGCACGCCTCCGTAGATCCCCTGATTCCGCGCGTCACCGCGCCTTTTGGCGCTGGTTATGCCGACCTGGCCCTGGCCATCGGCGGCCTCGCCATCGGCACGGGCGAATTCGCCTCCATGAGCATCCTGCCCGTGGTGGCCGACGACCTGGGCACGACCTTGCCGCAGATGAGCCACATGATCAGCGCCTACGCGCTGGGCGTGGTCATCGGCGCTCCCCTGATCACGATCTTCCTGGCGCGCATGCCGCGCCGTCTGATGCTGATTTGCCTGATGCTGATGTTCGCTGGCGGCAACTTGCTCAGCGCCATCGCGCCCAACTACGGTTTGCTGGTGGTGGCCCGCTTCGTGGCCGGCATCCCGCACGGCGCCTACTTTGGCGTGGCAGCGCTGGTGGCGGCCGCATTGGCCGAACCGGACCGGCGCGGCCAGGCCGTGGCCAGG
This sequence comes from Janthinobacterium rivuli, assembly GCF_009208735.1. Classification (GTDB taxonomy): domain Bacteria; phylum Pseudomonadota; class Gammaproteobacteria; order Burkholderiales; family Burkholderiaceae_D; genus Janthinobacterium. The sequence goes on from NZ_WFLJ01000020.1 coordinate 151,545, forward strand.
GTCCTGATGGGCTTGACCGTGGCGAATATCTTCGGCGTGCCGCTGGCCACGTATATCGGCCAGACCCTGGGCTGGCGCTCAGCCTTTTTGCTGGTCGCCGCGCTGGGCTTATTGACCATGCTGATGGTGCGCATCTTCGTGCCCATGGTAGCTGCCGGCGATTCGAGCCCGCGCCGCGAACTGGGCGTCTTCCGCCGCCTGCAAGTGTGGCTGACCCTGCTGATGGTGGCGATCGGCTTCGGCGGCATGTTCGCCGTCTACACCTTCATCACGCCAACCTTGCTGGAAATCACGAAAGTGTCGCCGCTGGTCATCTCGATCTTGCTGGCCATTATCGGTGTCGGCATGACGGTGGGTAACTTGATCGGCGGCTGGCTGGCCGACCGCTCGCGCCTGTGGACCATCTTTGGCGTGCTGCTGTGGAACGTGGCCGCCCTGGCCGCCTTTACCTATACCAGCAGCAATGTCTGGCTGACGGCGATCAACCTGTTCGCCATCGGCGCCGGCATCGCCGTCGCCCCAGCCGTGCAGACGCGCCTGATGGACGTGGCCGGCGACGCGCAAACCGTGGCCGCCGCCCTCAACCACTCCGCCTTCAACATCGCCAACGCCCTGGGCGCCTGGGCCGGCGGCATCGCCATCGCCATGGGCATGGGTTTGCGCTCGACAGGCTGGGTCGGCGCCATGCTGGCCTGCGGCGGCATCGTCGTGCTCGGTATTTCCGTGCTGGTGGAAAACCGCAGCCGGAGTGTGGGCGGCGCGCAGCCGGCTTGATGCTGACGAGAGCGGCAGCCTGCACAGGCGGCCGCTCTGTTGCCAGCGCTTGATCTTCGATGGCAATCGCCACCGCCGCCTCGCAATGCATGGCCGTGGTGTTAAATAGCGGCACCTGCTGGATCAGCAGCGGTATCTCCGTACATCCCAATATCACGCCCGGCACGCCTTGCCGCCGCAGTTTTTCTATGATGGAGAGGAATATCTTCCGGCTGGCATCCGTAAAGACATTCTGCACCAGTTCCGTATAGATGATGTCGTGCAGGATGTCCCGGTCGGCCGCATCGGGCGTCACCGTGGTGATGCCGCGCTGCTCCAGCGCGTCGTGATAAAAGCGACCCGCCATCGTCCGCTTGAGGCCAGCAAACCGACCTTAGGCACGTCCGACTGCCGCACCCGTTTCGCCGTTTCCTCGACTCCGCTGTTTTTTTGTGTTGCACCTCAATTTCCAGGCAAAAAAAATGCGTAAATTAGACGCTGAGGCAACTCAAGCAGAGGCGTGGCCAGGCTTATGAAACATCAGTGCTCTCGCCGTTGAGTGCACGCCAGGCATAACGCACGGCAGAGGCATCGTCGGACTTCTTGACGGACTGTGCCCCGGATGCCAGATTATCCTGTTCGAACTGGCGCAATTGCTGCAGCAGCGTATCGAGCTCCGTTTCACCGCAGCGCCGCACCAGCCCTTCCATCGAATACAGGCCATAGGTATCGACCAATCGGTAAAAACCATCCGTCATGGCCAGCAGTTGCGATTGCCTGTCCATGTCAAACGCATATTGCCTGGCCTTCAATTCCCCTTGTGGATACATACACAGTATCGTCGGCGCATCGTGCATGTTCTGAAATGCGCGGCGCTCCCGCAGCATCGGCAGCAAGGCCGCGAATACCTGCGTCTTGTCCTCGATTCCTTGCGCCTTTAATCGCGCAATGGCCGCCTTCAGTATGTCCTCCTGCGCATTCTCATAGGGATCGATATCGCGCACGTCCCCGGCTGCATTCGAGACAAACACCTTGCAATCGCCCAGCGCGTAGATCTGCACGGCGGCGCCAGCACCGCCCTCGATAATGCGTGCCCACGTCACGGCGGCAATGGGATAGGCATACGCAGGAATGTGCGTCAGATCAAGACTCGCCTCCACGTCGCGCTGGAAACGCGCCAATGCCAGCTTGATGCTGTCGTGTTGACTCAAGCCGTGCGTGACCACCTCCTTCAACACGGCGGAAAAAGTCGACACGAACCAGGCGGCGTCGCCCGCGACCGTATCGAAGTAATTCTTCTCGGAGACCGAGCTTGCACCATCAAAAATCAGGATATCCACGATTCCTGCATTGTGCAGATAAACCGTTACCAGATCTTCATTATTCTTTGCGCCGGCGGCATCGGAGACGTGGACAATTTTCATCAGTTGTAGGGGATTCTTCTCGTAAGGATTGTTGGCAAGGCCGGTAAGGCCATCCGCTAGCCCCGCATGACATCATGCCGGTTCGACGTCTCGCGGCCGTATTCGCGCTCGAACGCAGCCAGGCTCTCCGCCTGCGCCCACAGGGTGGCAATATATCGAAATTCATCCTCGAACGGCAGCTCGAAATCGGCCACGTCCATCGCATACTCGCAGTTGCGGCTCAGCATGACGAGCCAGTCGGGATAGCCAAGCGCCGGATACAGACGGGTAAAGATGGCATCGAGCGATGACACGCTTTCCCGGCCTGCCAGGTAAGCGGCGCGCAGTTCGACGATACATTTGCCTGCCAGAAACTGGTCAGCCGGCCGCTCTACGCCACGGTGGCGCTCGATGATCACCTCGGCCAGCGGCAGCGCCTCGTCGCGGCCACGGGCGCTGGCCAGCAGCACGATCTCCAGGTCGTCACCTTCCTGATCGAGTCGCAAGCGTTCCACGGCCCAGTCCACGCAGCGGTCGGCATGGCCAAATCCCATGCGCAGCTGGAAAACGGCGATTTCAAGTTCTGTCAGTTGTTCCATTACCTTCAATTCACGCATACTATTCTGCACCCGCCTGCAGCATCTTTTGCAGCACCGCATCGAGCTCATAAAAATCCACGGGCTTGGTCAGGTGCAGATCAAAGCCAGCATCGGACGCCATCTGGCGGTCCTTGTCCTGGCCCCAGCCCGTAACGGCCACGAGGATGGCGTCCTTGCCGCAGGGTTCGCTGCGCAACAGCCGCGCCACCTCGTAGCCGTTCATGTGCGGCAAGCCGATGTCGAGCAAGATCACTTGCGGCATGAAACTGCGCGCCGCCGCCATGCCGGCCGGGCCGTCGTAGGCCGTGCGCACGTCATAGCCAAGGATATCGAGCGCCAGCGCCAGGCTTTCTGCCGCGTCGGCGCTGTCATCGATCACCAGCACCTTGCCCTCGCGCGTGCCGGCCAGCAGGCGGCGGTTGACCGGCGTTGGGGCCTGCAGCGGCACGGCGGGCAGCGGCAGGCGCAGCGCGAAGGTGCTGCCCTGTCCCACGCCGTCGCTGCGCGCGCTGACGCTGCCGCCATGCAATTCGGCCAGGCCGCGCACCAGCGACAGGCCGATGCCCAGGCCGCCCTGGGCGCGCGACAGGGCCGGTTCCAGCTGCGAAAACAGGTCGAACACCGTGTCCAGGTGCTCGGGCGCGATGCCGATGCCCGAATCGCGCACGCTGATGTGCACCTCGTTGTCCAGGCACGCCACCTCCAGCCCGATGACGCCGTTGGCAGGCGTGTACTTGACGGCGTTGGTCAGCAGGTTGGCGATCATCTGTCCCAGGCGCGTGGCGTCGGCATCGAGCCAGATGGGCTGCGGCCATTGCTCCACAAGCACCTTGTGGCCCGCTTGCGCGGCCAGCTCCGCCACGCTGTGCAGGGCCGCTTCCACCACGGGCCCCAGCTCCACGCTGGCGCGGCGCAATTCCAGTCGGCCCCGCGTGATGCGCGACACTTCCGTCAAGTCGTCGACCAGATGCGTCATGTGGCCCACTTGCCGGCCCAGCACGTCGCGCGCCCAGCGCAGCTGCGGGTCGTCCAGCTGCGCCAGGCGCAACACCTCCAGCACGTTGCGCATGGGCGCCAGCGGGTTGCGCAGCTCGTGCGCCAGGGTGGCCAGGAACTCGTCCTTGCGCCGGTCGGCGGCCGCCAGCTGTTCGTTGAGCGCGCCAGCCTCCTTGCGCGCCAGTTGCAGCTGCTGCTCGTACTGGCGCCGGTCGGCGGCGACAAAGGCGGCGATCTCGTCGTAGCGCGCGCCGTCATGCACGCGACGCACGGCGTTGAACAGCATGGGGATGGATGCCCCCTGGCGCTGGCGCATGTCGAGCAGGATTTCCGACACGCTGCCCTGCACCTGCATCAGCGGCAGCCAGTGCGTCTGGTGGAATACGCGCCCGCCGATGGTCAGCAAGTCCTGCAATTTCTTATTGCCGATCAACTCCGCGGCGCCATAGCCGAGCCAGCCGCAAAAGGTGGCGTTCGCCTGCACGATGGTGCCGTCGGCAGTACACAGCAGCAAACCGCAAGCGGCATGCTGGAACAAGGTACTGGTATCGGGCAAGGAAGGCATCGTGTCGCGCATTACAGGTGCAAGCCGTCGAGGAAGTGACGGATGGCGCGGTAGCTGGCATCGGGCGCGCTCATGTGCGGACAATGGCCCACATTCTCGACCACGTGCAGGCTGCTGCGCGGCAGCATCTCGCGCAAGTATTCGCACACGGGCGGCGGCGCGATGAAGTCGTCGCTGCATTGCACGATCAGGGCGGGCGTGCTGTTGTGCGGCAAGATGGCGCGGTGATCGGACAAGAACGTGGCTTGCGCAAAATGTCGGGCGATGACGGGATCCGTGCGGCAAAAGCTGTTCTGCAAGTCCAGTCCCAGCGCCGGCTGGCCGGGCGCGCCCATGATGGCAGGCGCCATGCTCGCGGACCAGCCCAGGTAATTGCTGTCCATGGCGCGCAGCAGATCATCGATGTCCGCGCGCGTAAAGCCGCCCCGGTAGCCGGTGGCAGGCTCGTCTATGTAACAGGGCGATGGCGCCAGCATGACTTGCGCGGCGAACAGGTCCGGCTCGGCGATGCTGGCAAGCAAGGCGCTCATGGCGCTGACGGAATGGCTGATGCAGACCACGGGGCCATCGCCGGCGCCCTGCACGGAATCGACCACCTCGCGCAAGTCGTCGGCGTAGCCGTCGAGCGTCGCATGACGGCGCACATCGTAGGCGCGCAGATCGGAGCGGCCACTGCCCACCAGGTCGAACAGCACGGTCCGGTAATGCGGGCGGAACTGCGGCTCCAGATAGCGCCACATCGTCTGGTCGCAACCGAAACCATGGGCAAACACCAGGGTTGCCAGCCCCTCTCCAGCGACACGGACGTTGTTGCGACTGTGAATATGCATGCCCACCCCGTTCGATTGTTTCCGCAAAAATACATTTATTATCATCTTTATACGCAAGAATACCCCGGCAGGCCACAATGCGCCACCCTGGAAGCGACGCTACTCTACCCGCCTTTTTTCCACAACACCGTTCTTTCCAGCTATCGAGGTTTTCCCGGAATCACTTTCTTATTGATAGCTACCCCCCTTTCCCATACGCCAGCTAATACCGGCCGCCACCGCCCGCATAATCCCCGGCCAGGCCTGCTTATCGCGTCAGAAACGTATTATCGCCATTACAGCAAGAAACTCACACATATACACGGCCATATCAGTTCATTTAAGCTTCAAGCATTTTTATACGCAGATAGGCTTCAATTCACGGCAGTTAGTGGATTCTCCTTTTCCAATATCCATATGCACGCCGCCGTCATACCATACTTTTGATAGCAATATTCTACCGAAACACATTAAATTATCTTATTTTTATATATATTTTGCGTATTTAACCAGCCTCATATAGGAAATTCCTTATATCGAAAATTAATGATAAAGATGATAATTTCTGTGAAAATACGGAAATGATATTTAATACTTAAGCAATTATTAAATTAGTGACTTTCGGTACGCCAGCAGCCAATTCAGACACGGGAAAACCTTGAATTCATGGGCGTTCCAGGGTCAAATGCGTGACCGCGGCACGCTACACATCCGCGCGAATAATGCCGTCGCCCGTAAAGCCGCAGCATATATGCCATATTTTCAATATGACAAAATAATCAATGAATATGACGTAATTTTCTGATTTTTCTCTTGTCATATTCAATAACATCAATATTTTCCATGTTTTTGTAATTTACTAAAACTTACAAGTAGTTAACAGTACCAAGGCTGCACCCATCGTGCCTTTTAGCGTATTGCTCGCGTATCTGGCGCCCGGCCACTTTCCCATCCCCTCGATGTCCTTCCGGTCGATTCATTTCCGCCAGCCGACCTGGCCAAAACCCGCATCGCAGCGGCCATGCCAGCCAGTTATTGCGCCATCCCTGACTTCCGATTCGCACCGGGAGAGTGCACCCAGGCTGCCGTGCCGATATCCATCTGCGGATATAAGCCCCTTTCCGCCGCAGCGCCGCAATTAGCGCGGCAGCGCGGATCATGGCGCCCGCCCGTGCGCACGAATAATCGAAAAATTGGCTAAAAAATCATTATTCAAACCAAGTGTTGTTATTAAGTTGAAAACACCAAGATGCCCTGGAAATGAAAAACACGATGCTATATTCGCAACGCTGATTTCCCGCCCCGATCCCGTTCCAGCCCGCCTGGCACGGACCGGACTGACTCACTGCCTCACTTTTCGGTGTACACCATGGCTCTGACAGACTATCTCCACACTCTCCGGCATGGCCGCCAGGCAAACGCCACGGCCAGTCCCGCCCCATGCGCCCCGCTGGCACAGGAGCAGGCCGATTTCTGGCGCCGGCAGCTGCACGGCGCCCCCGCCCTGCTGGAATTGCCCGGCGAACGCTCCCGGCCGGCCCGCCAAAGCTGGCGCACGGGCAGCGTACCCTTCGCCATCGATGCTGCTACGGCCACGCAAGTGCGCCAGCTGGCCCGGCACTGCGGCGCGGCGCCGCTGGCCGTGCTGTTGACGGCCTGGTCCGCTTTCCTGGCCCGCCTCAGCGGACAGCAGGACCTGATCGTCGGCACGGCGCAGCCCGATGCCTTCGCCCCGCTGCGCCTGCGCCTCGATGACGCCAGCACGGGCAACAGCCTGCTGGCGCAGGCCGACGCCGCGCTGGCGGCAGCGGCGCGCCACCGCGCCGGCAGCCTGGCGCAGCTGGTCGAGACGCTGCAGCCGCCGCGCAGCGACAGCTTTCATCCCCTGTTCCAGGCCGTGCTGGCCTACGGTGCCCACCCCGCGCAGGACACGCCCTTCGACCTGGCGCTGGTGCTCGATGATGCCGCCGGCGGCGCCTATGCGGGCCGGCTCGACTTCGCGCTGGACCTGTTCGACGGGGAAGGCATCGCCGCCTGGGCGGACAACCTGCTACAGCTGCTGCACGCGCTGCTGGCCGATCCCGCCAGGCCCCTCGTACTCCTGCCCCTGCTGCCGCCCGCACAGCGGCAACTGCTGCTGCACGACTGGAACGCCAGCGCCCTGCCCCTCGGTGCGCTGCGCAATGCGCACGACTTCGTCGATGCGCAGGCGGCCCGCACGCCGCAGGGCACGGCCATCGAGCACGGCGGCCACAAGGTGAGCTACGGCCAGCTGGCGCGCCGCGCCGACGCCATCGCCGCGCGCCTGCTGGAACGGGGCGTGCAGCCGGGCGACCTGGTGGGACTGCACCTGCGGCGCGGCCCCCAGCTGGTGGCGGGCCTGATGGGCATCCTCAAGGCGGGCGCCGCCTACGTGCCCCTCGACCCCGCCTATCCGGCCGAGCGGCTGGCCTTCATGCTCGACGATTCGGGCGCGCGCCTGGTACTGGGCGAACGCGCGCTGCAAGCGCAGCTGCCCGCCGGCGCCCGCGAATTCGTCGCCATCGACGATATCGCCGAGCGCGCGGCGGGTGCAGCGGCCATCAGCGTGGCCGTCGATCCCGCCTCGCCCGCCTACGTGATCTACACCTCCGGCTCCACGGGGCGCCCCAAGGGCGTGCTGCTGCCGCACCGCGCGCTGGTGAACTTTTTCGCCGCCATGCTGCACCAGCCTGGCATCACGGCCGCCGACACCATCTGCGCCGTGACCACCCTTTCCTTCGACATCGCCGTGCTGGAACTGCTGCTGCCCTTCACCGTGGGCGCCAAGGTCACCATCGCCGACACGGCCACGGCGGCCGATGGCCTGGCCCTGGCCGCGCTGATCGACGCCTGCGGCGCCACCCTCGTGCAAGCCACGCCCGCCACCTGGCGCATGCTGCTCGATGCGGGCTGGCAGGGCCGCGACAGCCTGCGCATCATCAGCGGCGGCGAGCCGATGACGCGCGAGCTGGCCGACGGCTTGCTGGCCAGGGTGGCGCAGCTGTGGAACCTGTACGGCCCCACGGAGACCACCATCTATTCCACGGGCGAGCAAGTGCTGCCCGGCGATGGCCTGGTCACCATCGGCAAGCCCGTCAGCAATACCCAGGTCTACCTGGTCGACCGCCATTTGCAGCCGGTCCCCGTGGGCGTGCCCGGCGAACTGCTGATCGGCGGCCTGGGCGTGGCCAGCGGCTACCATGCGCGGCCCGACTTGACGGCGGAAAAATTCATCGCCGACCCGTTTTCCGGCGTGCCCGGCAGCCGCCTGTACCGCACGGGCGACCTGGTACGCTGGACCCGCGACGGCCGCCTCGACATGCTCGGCCGCATCGACAACCAGGTGAAACTGCGCGGCTTCCGCATCGAGCTGGGGGAAATCGAGGCCGTGCTGGCCAGCCATCCGGCCTGCCGCCAGGCCGTCGTGGTCTGCCGCGAAGACCGGCCCGGCGACAAGCGCCTGGCAGCCTACGTGCGCGCCGACGCGGCGGACCTGGCGCAGGCGGACGGCGCGCCCCTCATCGCCAGCCTGCGCGCGCTGCTGGCGCAGGCCGTGCCGGCCTACATGGTGCCGCCCGCCTTCGTGCTGCTGGAACAGTTCCCCATGACGCCGAACGGCAAGGTGGACCGCCGCGCCCTGCCCGTGCCCGGCCGCGCCGCCCTGTCCGGACGGCAGGTGGAGGCGCCCGTCGGCTTGCAGGAAATGCTCGTGGCGCGCCTGTGGCGCGAACTGCTGGGACTGGAACAGGTGGGACGGCATGACGACTTCTTCGAACTGGGCGGCCATTCGCTGCTGGCCGGCCAGCTCGTCTCGCGCCTGCGCCAGGCCAGCGGCACGGCACTGACCCTGGGCCAGCTGTTCGGCGCGCCCACGGTGGCCGGCCTGGCCGCCATTCTCGATGGCGCCCCGGCCGGCGCCGCCCTGCCCGCGCTGTCGGCGCAGGCGACACCGGATGGCGACAAGGTGGCGCTGTCGTACACGCAGCAGCGCCTGTGGTTCCTGAACCAGCTCGACGCCGCCGCCGGCGCCGCCTACCACATGCCCGTGGCGTGGCGCCTGCGCGGGCCGCTGCAGGCCGATGCCCTGCGCCAGGCGCTCGACGCCCTGCTGCGGCGCCACGCCATCCTGCGCACGCACTTCGGCGCCAGCGACGGCGTGCCGCACCAGGTGGCGGGCGCGCCGTTCGCCTTCCCCCTGCGCCAGGAAGACCTTTCCGGCCTGCCGGCGCCGCAGCGCGAAGCGGCGGCGGCAGCCCTGCACGGGGAGGAAATCGCCCGCCCCTTCGACCTGGCGTGCGGACCGCTGCTGCGCGCCCTGCTGCTGCGCCGCGCGGACGACGAGCATGAGCTGCTGCTGGTGCAGCACCATATCATCAGCGATGGCTGGTCGCTGGGCGTGCTGTGCGGGGAACTGGCAGCCCTGTACGCCGCCTTCGCCGCCGGCCTGCCCGACCCGCTGCCGCCGCCCGCGCTGCAGTATGCCGACTACGCGCGCTGGCAGCGCCATGCCGCGCATGCGGCGTCCCTGCAGGCGCAGCAGGCGTACTGGCGCGCGCAGCTGGACGGCGCGCCGCCCCTGCTGGAACTGCCGCTCGACCATCCCCGTCCCGCGCGCCAGAGCTACCGCGGGGCGCGCCTGGCGTTCGCCCTGGAGGCGCCGCTGGCCTTAGCGCTGCGCCGGCTCAGCGCCCGCCACGGCGCCACCCTGTTCATGACCCTGCTCGCGGGCTGGAGCGCGCTGCTGTCGCGACTGGGCGGCCAGGACGACATCGTCATCGGCACGCCCGTCGCCAACCGCCCGCTGCCCGAACTGGAAGCGCTGCCTGGCTTCTTCGTCAACACGGTGGCCCTGCGCGTGCGCCTGCACGGCGACCCCACGGTGGCCGAACTGCTGGCGCGCGTCCGCGCCACGGCGCTGGCCGCCTACGAACACCAGGACCTGCCGCTGGACCAGGTGGTCGATGCCGTCAAGCCCGTGCGCAGCCTGGCCTACAGCCCCCTGTTCCAGAGCGTCGTGGCGCTCAACAACACGCCGGCGCCGGACGGCGAAGGCGCCCTGTTCGATCCGCGCCCCCTGCCGCTGCCGCAGGCCAGCACGCATTTCGACCTGTCCCTGCTGCTCGACGACGATGGCGAACACGTGAGCGGCCACCTGGAATATGCGAGCGAGCTGTTCGACGCCGACGGCATCGCGCGCCTGGCCGCTAGCCTGCAAGCCGTGCTGGCGGCCATGGCGGCCGACGACGGCCTGACGCTGGGCCGCTTGCCGCTGATGGATGCGGCGGCGCGCCGGCAGGTGCTGCTGGACTTTAACCGCGCCACCGTCGCGCCGACCCGCCAGGACAGCGTGCCTGCGCTGTTCGCGCGGCAGGCGGCGCGCACGCCGCAGGCGCTGGCCCTGCGCCATGGCGCGCGCAGCCTGACCTATGCCGCCCTCGATGCGCAGGCCAACCGCCAGGCGCACGCGCTGCTGGCCGCCGGCGTGCGGCCGGGCCAGCGCGTGCTGGTGCTGCTCGAGCGCAGCGATGCGCTGGTGATCACCTTGCTGGCCATCCTCAAGGCGGGCGCCGCCTACGTGCCGGTGGAAGCGAACTGCCCGCCCCAGCGCCTGGCGCACATCCTCGCCGACGCCGCGCCAGCGCTGGTGGTCAGCAGCGCCGCGCTGGCCGCGCGCCTGCC
>NZ_WFLJ01000021.1 GCF_009208735.1 Janthinobacterium rivuli
CCTGGAGCGGGGCACGCCCGGGCGGGCGCGGGCGCGCGCTGGCGGCCCAGCTGGCCAAGCTGCTGCGCCAGACCCAGGCTTGCCATGCGCCGCGGCTGCTGGCCACCGCCTTCGTCCTCGCGCTGGCGGCCTGGGCGGCGGAAGCGCTGGCCTTCTATTGCCTGCTGCAGTGGCTGGACGCCGGCGCCAGCCTGTCCTTCGCCTGCCTGGCCTTTGCCAGCGCCATGCTGGCCGGCGCCCTGAGCTTCCTGCCGGGCGGCCTGGGCGGCATGGAAGCGGCCATGGTCAGCCTGCTGCTGTGGCAGGGCATGGCGCCGGCGCCGGCCGTCGCCGCCACCATCCTGATCCGCCTGACGACCCTGTGGTTTGCCGTGGCCCTGGGCGTGGCCGCCCTGTCCACCAGCCGCGCGGCCCGGGTACAGCCGTCATGAGCGCGCCCGTGCGTTCGTGGAACGGCCTGCCGCAGGCGGCGCATGCGCGCCAGCTGGCCCTGCAGGCGCGCGACGCGGCCCTGCCCACGCCGGACGGCAGCCTGCTGGCGCACGGCAATGGCCGCAGCTATGGCGACAGCTGCCTGAACGACGGCGGCACCGTGCTGCTGACGCGGGGCCTGGACCGCTTCATCGCCTTCGACCGTGCCCGCGGCGTGCTGCGCTGCGAAGCGGGCGTGCTGCTGGGCGACATCGTGGCGCTGGCCCTGCCGCAAGGCTGGTTCCTGCCCGTCACGCCGGGCACGCGCCACGTGACGGTGGGCGGCGCCATCGCCAACGACGTGCATGGCAAGAACCACCATGTGGCGGGCAGCTTCGGCCACCACGTGCGCGCCTTCGAACTGCTGCGCTCGGACGGCAGCCGCCTGCTGTGCGGACCGCAGCAACTGCCGCAGTGGTTTGCCGCCACCGTGGGCGGACTGGGCCTGACGGGCTGCATCGTCTGGGCCGAGCTGCAGCTCATGCCCGTGCCCAACCCCTTCATGCTGGTGTCCGAACGGCGCTTTGCGGGGCTGGACAGCTTCTGGGCGCTGAATGCGGCGGCCGAGCGCGCCGCGCCCTACACGGTGGCGTGGATCGACTGCCTGGCGCGCCAGCCGCGCGGCATTTTCAGCAGCGCCTGCCATGCGCCGCCGCAGCCGGACCTGCCCGCGCACCGCGCCGCGCGCCGCCACATGCCCTTCATGCCGCCCGTCTCGCTGGTGAACTGCCTGAGCCTGCGCGCCTTCAACGCCCTGTACTACCACCGCCCCCTGGCGCCGGCGCCGGCGCTGCGCCACCATGGGGGCTTTTTTTATCCGCTCGACGGCGTGCGCGACTGGAACCGCATCTACGGCCGGCGCGGCTTTTTCCAGTACCAGTGCGTGCTGCCGCCGTCCACCTGCCGCGACGGCATCGCCGCCATCCTCGCGCGCATCGCCGCCAGCGGCCAGGGGTCCTTCCTGGCCGTGCTGAAGACCTTCGGCGCGCGGCCGCCGGCAGGCATGCTGTCGTTCGCGCGGCCCGGCGCCACCCTGGCGCTGGACTTTCCCAACCGGGGCGCCGCCAGCCTGCGCCTGTTCGCCGACCTCGACGCCATCGTCGCCCAGGCGGGCGGCGCCCTGTACCCGGCCAAGGATGCGCGCATGCCTGCCAGCCTGTTCCGCGCCGGCTTTCCCGCCTGGGAAGCGTTCAGCGCCTTCATCGATCCCCGATTTTCATCAAGCTTCTGGAGAAGAGTCAACCCATGAGATCATTGCAACGCACCGTCATCTTCGGCGCCACCTCCGCCATCGCCCACGCCACGGCGCGCCGCCTCGTCGCCGCCGGCGCCAGCGTCCACTGCATCGCCCGCAACGGCGCCAGGCTCGACACCCTGCTGCAAGACTTGCGCGTGCGCGCCGGCGCCGAGGGTCCCTACATCGGCGGCGAATGCGCCGACCTCGACGACTACGACCTGCACGCGGGCCTGCTGGCGCGCGCCGACGCGGCGCTGGGCGGCATCGACGCCGTGCTGGTGGCCCACGGCTGCCTGCCCGATCAGCAAGCCTGCGCCGCCTCCGTGCCGCTGATGCTGGCCCAGTGGACGACGAATGGCGGCAGCGCCATGGCCATCCTGGCGCTGGCGGCCAACCTGCTGCAGCCACGGGGCCAGGGCGTGCTGGCGGCCATCGGTTCGGTGGCGGGCGACCGCGGCCGGCAAAGCAACTACATGTACGGCACGGCCAAGGGCGCGCTGGCCATCTACCTGCAGGGACTGCGCCACCGCCTCGCGCCGCATGGCGTGGCCGTGCTGACCATCAAGCCCGGCTTCGTCGACACGCCCATGACGGCGGGCCTGGACAAGGGCGGCCCCCTGTGGGCCAGCGCCGACACGGTGGCGGCCGGCATCGTGTCGGCCATGCGGCGCGGCCAGGCGCAGGCTTACCTGCCCGGCTTCTGGCGCTACATCATGCTGGCCATCCGCCTGACGCCCGACGCGGTTTTCCACCGCACGCGCCTGTGAGCGCCGCCCGCACCGCCGCGGCAGTCGGCCTGCCGCCGGCCGCCCTGTTCGATTTCGACGGCACCCTGAGCCGGCGCGACTCGCTGCTGCCCTTCCTGCGCCATGCCTGCGGCACGCCGCGCCTGGCGGCGCAGCTGCTGCACCTGTCGCCCGTGCTGCTGGCGTATGCCTGCGGCCTGCTGCGCAACGACGTGGCCAAGCGCCGCCTGCTGGCGCACTGCCTGGGCCGCATCGATGCGGGCGCGCTGGCGCGGCTGGCCGAGGCCTACGCGGGCGCGCCGCTGGACGCCCTGCTGCGCCCGCAAGGCATGGCGCGCCTGCGCTGGCACCAGGCGCAGGGCCACGCCTGCGTGCTCGTCAGCGCCTCGCCCGCGCTGTACCTGCAGCCATGGGCGCGGCGCCACGGCTTCCGCGCCTGCATCGCCTCGCCGCTGACGGGCGCCAACTGCCACGGCCAGGAAAAGGTGCGCCGCATCGCCCGCTGGCTGGCCCGCGCGCCGCACGCCATCGCCTACGCGTATGGCGACAGCCGCGCCGACCTGCCCATGCTGGCCCTGGCGCGCCACGCCTTCTTATGGCGCGGCGGGCGCTTCGTCGCCCAAGCGCGAGGCCCGCATGCGTGAACCGGCCGTCTTCCTGTGGCTGCTCGACCTGGATGACCCCGCGCTCGATGCCCTGGCGTCCTGCCTGAGCGCGCAGGAACAGGCGCGCGCGGCCCGCTACCGGGGCGAGGCCCTGCAGCGCGGCTACCGGCGCGGGCGCGCCGCCCTGCGCCACATCCTGGCGCGGCAGACGGGACAGCCACCGGCGGCGCTGACGCTGGCCGAAGGGCCGCTGGGCAAGCCCGTGCTGACGCATGGCGGGCTGCATTTCAACCTCAGCCATAGCGGCACCCTGGCGCTGGTGGCCGTCTCCGAGGTGGCCGTCGGCATCGACCTGGAACAGCGGCGCGACGGCTTCGACGGGGCGGCGCTGGCGCCGCTGGTCTGCCATCCGGCCGAGCGCGCGGCCCTGGCGGCCCTGCCGCCGGCGCAGGCGCAGTCCCGCTTCCTGCAGCTGTGGACGCACAAGGAAGCGTATTGCAAGCTACTGGGCACGGGCTTGCACACGGACCCCGCGCGGCTGACGTTCGGCGCGTCACCCGGCCCGGCGCCCGTCAGCGATGCGCGCGATCCCCGCTGCGACGCCTGGGTCTACCCGCTGTATCCGGCCGACGGCTACGCGGCCAGCCTGTGCGTGGCAGGACGGGGCGCCAGGCTCGTGTGGCTGCGCTTCCAGACCTGGCCCGCCGCGCTGTTGGCGCCTGGACAAGCGCTTGCGTAAACACCCGTCACGTTCGATAATGAGAATGCTTCGCATTTGTGGCCATGCGGATTTCTCAACAAGTTTTGCAGGGTTGTCTTACGCATGCGCGCTTTCTGGACTGTCATACACCGCTGGGCCGGCCTCACCATCGCCCTCTTCCTCATCGTCGCGGGGCTGACGGGCGCCGTCACCTCGTGGGACCATGAACTGGACGAATGGCTCAACGCCGACATCATGGACACGCCGGGCCGCGGCCCCGTGCTGTCGCCCTTTGCGCTGGCGCACACCGTGGCGCAGGCCGATCCGCGCGCGCAAGTCAATTACATGACCCTGGGCCTGGAAGCAGGCCATGCGGCCGCCTTCATGGTGCGCCCGCTGGCCGACCCGGCCACCGGCAAGCCCTTCGCGCTCGGCTATGACACCGTGTACATCGACCCCGTCACGGCGCGGATCACGGGCACGCGCGACTCGGCGGCCATTTCCCTGTCGCGCCGCAGCCTGATGCCCTTCCTGCGCCACCTGCACTACAGCCTGCACGTGCCCGCTTTCTGGGGCACGGACCGCTGGGGCTACTGGCTGATGGGGAGCGTCGCCCTCGTCTGGCTGCTCGACAGCATGGTGGCGTTCTGCCTGACCACGCCGCGCCGTTTGCGCCCCCGCGCGCAACACGAGGCACCGCGCCACCGCGACGCCGCCGGCTGGTGGCAGCGGTGGAAGCCAGCGTGGACGGTGCGCTGGGCGGCCGGCGGCTACAAGCTCAATTTCGACCTGCACCGCGCGGGCGGCCTGTGGGTGTGGGCCATCATCCTCGTCGTCGCCTTCACCTCGTTCTCGCTGAATCTGTACCGCGAAGTGTTCTATCCCCTCATGTCGCTCGTCTCCACCACCACGCCGGGGCCATACGAGACGCAGACGCCGGCGCCCTACGGCAGCTACATCGCGCCCGCCATCGGTTTCGAGCAGGCGGCCGGCATCGCCAGGCAGGCCGCCGCGCAGCGGGGCATCACGGCGCCCATGGGCGGCATTTATTATGGCGGGAATTATTCGTTCTACAACATCTCGTTCTTCGACCCTGCCGACGAATTCGGCGCGGCCGGCATGGGCCTGTCGAACCTGTACGTCGACGGCATGGACGGCAGCATCATCGGCCAGCACAAGCCGTGGGAAGGCACGGCCGCCGACGTCTTCGTGCAACTGCAATTCCCCCTGCACTCGGGGCGCATCCTCGGCTTGCCGGGACGCATACTGATGTCCTGCATGGGCATCATGGTCGCCATGCTGTCGGTGACGGGCATCGTCATCTGGGAGCGGAAGCGGCGTGCGCGCCGATTGCGGGCGAAAAAGCCGTTGCAATTCAGCTGACGTAGCGACGCCACAACGGCGCAGGCGGACGATTCAGCCTGCGCCGCACACCTTGCCAGCGGCCTGATCGCGCGCAACGCGCAAGGCCAGCACACCTCCCACCTTCCAACCCAGTAGCCGGCACATGCCGGCTGTCTGCGCTGCGCGCTTTCCGTGCGCCAGTCCGTCAATACCACAAAATGCAGTTTACTTGCATTAGTATCGGGTGCGAGCTATTATCGCAACTCACTTGCGTTTGCACCTTCGCGCTGTTCCTGCGTCCAGCGCCAGCACCCCCTTCCACCTTTTAAGAAAGTCCTATGCGCCATCACGTATTCGCAGCTGCCATGCTGTCCACCGCCCCGCTCGCTTACGCGGCGGACGACGTCACCCTGCAAACCATCAAGGTCCGGGCTGAGCGCCCTTCCAGCATCGACAGCGTCGTTCTCGTCGACAATACGCAAGCCCAGAACCGGACCCTGGGCGGCATGCTCGAACATGTCTCGGGCGTGCAAAGCAGCGCCTTCGGGCCGAATGCGGGCGCGCCGGTGATACGCAGCCTGAGCGGCAGCCGCGTGCAGATCCTCGAAGATGGCCAGTCCATCCTCGGCATGAATGCGCTCAGCGGCGACATCAACATCCCCTTCGATCCGCTTTTCGTGCGCAGCGTGAGCGTGAACAAATCGTCCGATAGCGTGCGTTTCGGCGGCAATGCCATCGGCGGCAGCGTCGATGTCGATTCCGGCATCGTTTCCAGGAAGATGGAGGACAAGCGGAAGGACGTGGAACTGGTCCTGCGCAAGGGTTTCAACGATGCCGACGCGCAAGGCTTGCGCATGAACTTCAACGATGGCAAGCGCTTCTCGACGAATCTGCAACTGTCATTCCAGAAAATCGGCCATTACGACATTCCTGGCAACAGCAAGGCCGGCGTGTGCAACAGCCAGCTGTTCCCCGTGAAGGGCGGCGTGAATACCTTTTTGGCCGACAGTTGCCAGAAAGAAGCGAGGATCCAGCAAGTCTACAACAAGGCGTCGCAACCGTTTATCGACCAGTTCATGAAGGAAAATCCGGACTGGGCGGACGGCGATTTTTCCTTCTACACCAATCATCCGACCTCCGTCTGGCAGCGCAAGACCTACGTCAATCCCGCCAATCCCGCCTACGTGCCGGGTACGCCAGCGATGACGCAGAACAAGATCAACAAGGACGTCACCCCCGACTACCACGGCACCCTGGGCAACAGCCATGCCAGCAATGCCCACTTTGCCGTCGGTACGACCTACTTTTTCGACCAGGGCTATGTGGCCGTCAGTCTCGATTCCAAGGAAAGCGAGTATGGCGTCCCGGGCTTTTCCATGGAAAACAAGTCGTTCGGGGCGAACTATGACGAGGGATTGCCCGTCGGCGTCGTGATCAAGCAGGATAAATATGCGCTGGAAGCCCATCTGCTTGACCCCGTTCCCTATCTTGAAAGCGTGCAACTGCGCGTGTCCCGCCTGAACAATGCGTCGGGAGAACGCCTGGGTTCCGCCAAGGCGAACGACTACCAGTTCGACACCAATCAGGCCGAGCTCCTGCTGGCGCACCGGCGCGCTGGCCCCTTGAGCGGCATGCTTGGCCTGAGCCATAAATCCCGGGATATCGCCGGCAGCGGGCCGCAGCTCTACCTTCCCGATGCGAACACGGTCAGCCGCGCACTGTTCGTCAAGGAAAGCCTCGACGTCGACTGGGCCACCTTCGATGCGGGCTTTCGCCATGAAACAGTGGACCACGAGATCCGCAAGAGCGGCTTCAAGACGTCGCGAAATGCCAGCAATGCCACACTCGAGGACAAGTCGTTCAGCCTGAACAGCTATAGCCTGGGCGCCTCGGCCAAGCTGGGCCAGCTGTTCGGCGCGAAGCTGCGCTATGCATCGTCGCAAAGAGCGCCCGACGTCAATGAATTGTATGCGAGCAACCGCCACTATTCGATCATGACCCAGGAAGAGGGAAACCAGAAGCTGAAGGCCGAGCGCGCGAAGAATACGGAACTCACCGGCCTGTTCGCCAACCGCGGCTTCCAGCTGTCGGCAACGGGCTACGTCATGAAGTACGAGAACTATCTCTACCTCGGCCACTCGGGCGCCCAGATGGCCAATCGCCTGCCATTGAAATACTGGAAGCAGACGGATACGACCTTCAGGGGCTTCGAGGTCGACGCCTCCCAGGTCGTGCAGCTCGGCGGCTACGGCAAGCTGGATATCTCCGCATTCGCCGACCTGGTCAAGAACAAGGCGGACAATCCCGACAAGCTGCGCGCGCACAACGATGGCGCGTATCTGCCCAATATGCCCACCAACCGCTATGGCGCGAATGTGCAGTGGGAAAACAAGGGCTGGAAGGCCAGACTGTCCGGCACCCGCTACGACAAGCAACAGTACCTGGGCAAGAGTGTCAGCGAGGAAGTGCCGCTCGACGCCTACACCATGGTGAACTTCCAGGTGAGCCGCGCCCTGCAGGTAGCCAATTCGCCGTTTGCAGGCATCGACGTGTTTATCAGCGGCAGCAACCTGCTCGATGCGGATGCCAGGCCGCACAATTCCCCGCTGAAATACATCGCACCCTTGCCGGGCCGTGGCTTTCAAGTTGGCTTGAGCGCCAGGCTTTAAGGCACGCGACCGTTTCGCTCGCGCCGCACCAGCGCCAGCACGCTGTCGCCCCGGTTGCCGTCGCAACAGACGGCCACGCCGTCCGTGAAGTCGGGCGCCGTCAGCCGCGTCAGCACGCTGCCGGGCGGCATTTCCAGTGCCAGCCGGGCGCCCCGCTCCCACGCCAGGCGCGCGGTGGCGGCCCACTGCACGCGCCGCGCCATGTTGGCGGCCAGGCTGTCGCGGATGCGGGCCGGGTCGAACAGCGCGCGCGCCGCGCTGCTGCCGAGGTAAACGAGCGAGGGGCGGCGCACCACCACGCCCTCAAAAGCGGTGGCCATGTCGATGGCCGCGCCTTCCAGCAGCGGACAATGCGACGGCACGCTGACGGCCAGGCGCTGCGCCTTGCTGGCGCCCTGCGCCAGAGCCAGCGCCATCACGGCGTGCAAGCCCGTCTCGCTGCCGGCGATGGCGATCTGGCGCGGCGCGTTCAGGTTGGCGACATACACGGGCGTGGCGGCGCCGTGCACCTGGGCCAGCAGCGGTTCGAGCTGCGCCAGTTCCAGGCCGATGATGGCCGCCATGCCGTAGCCGGCCGGATACGCCTGTTCCATCAGCTCGCCGCGCCGCGCCACCAGGCGCACGGCATCCGCATAATCGAGCGCGCCGGCGACGACGGCCGCCGCATACTCGCCGATGGAAAAACCGGCCACCATATCGGGCAGCGCGCCGCGCGCCGCCAAGGAACGCGCCATCGCCACGCCAGCGATCAGCAGACACAGTTGCACGGCCCGCGTCGAGGCCAGCGCGCCAGCCGTGTCCAGCGCCAAAGGATCTTGACCCAGCACATCCGCCGCTGCGGCCAGGGCCGCCCTCACCGCCGCGTCGTCCGGCAGCGCGTGCAGCATGCCCGGATACTGGGCGCCCTGGCCGGGAAAGGTGAATAGCACGCTCATGGCAACTCCCAGGGTGCGGCCGTCAGCACGGGGCCGCGCTCCGTTTTCAGCAGAACCCTGCCCCGCCCCGCCGCCCATTCCGCATACGCAAAGCCGCCATGGCCCGTGTCGATCTGCAGGTCCAGCCGGCACGCCGTGATACTCGACGTGACCGTCGCCGCGATGGCGCGCAGGGCCTCGGCCTGCGCGGCGTCCGGCGGCGCGGCTATACGCAGCACGAGATCGAGGTCGCTGTCGGCGCGCAGCACGGGCAAGCCGCTGGCCAGGGCGAAGCCCACGCCGCCCGTCGGGCCCCAGGCCCAGCCCGTGGCGTCAAGCAGCGGTGCCACCCGCCGCAACGCATCGAGCGCAGTACAGTCAAAACCGGACGGCGGGGGGTGCGCCAGCCGCGCCAGCATTTCCGGCGTCACGCGGCGCACGACGGCGGCAGCGTCGACCTCGCACGCATGCCGCTCGCTGCGCAGCATGCCGCGCAGGCCCACGGGGATGCGTCCGGGCGCCGTGCGGGCGCGCCGCACCACCAGCGGCGCCGCCTGCAGCCAGGCCGCGTCGGCCCAGGCGGGCAACGATGCGTCGTCCGGCAGGCCGGACACCCACAGCAAATCATGCGCACGGGGACCTGGCATCAAGCCACCACCGCCTTGACGGCAAAGAACAGCAAGGATGGCCCCAGCAGACAGCCCAGGCCCGTGTGGAACGTGGCCACCAGCGCGCCATACGGCACCAGCTTGCGGTCGGTGGCGGCCAGTCCGGCCGACACGCCACTGACGGTGCCGGCCAGACCGCCGAAGACCATGGCCGAACGCGGTGTCTTGAGGCGCAAGAAGCGCGCCGCGGCGGGCGTGCCCACCATCACCAGGATGGCCTTGATCAGGCCTGCCGCGATGCTCAGGGCCATGACATCCGAGCTGGCGCCGATGGCCGCGCCCGTGACGGGGCCGACGATGTACGTGACGGCGCCGGCGCCGATGGTGGTCATGCTGACGGCATCCGAATAGCCAAACGCGTAAGCCACGCCGGCGCCGACGAGGAAGGGCAGCACCACGCCCAGCATCAGCGCCACGACGCCGATCAGGCCAGCCTTGCGCGCCTCGGTCGCCTGCACCTCGAAGGCCGTGGCGACGATGGCGAAGTCGCGCAGCATGGCGCCGCCCATCAGGCCGATACCGCCGAACAGCGACAAATCGGCCAGGCCCTTGTGGCCGCCACTATGCACGCCGCCCCAGTAAGCGAGGCCCAGACCGATCACGATGGCAATGGCCGAGCCGTGCACACGGCCCAGGGTCAGATACTTCGACAACGCCACCGAGACCAGCATGATCAGGCCGACGAAGGCGAAGGCCGTCACCAGGCCGTTGTGGATGGCGGCTTTTTCAAAGATGTCAAGCATGACGGTGCTCCTTCATCAACATCGAGTCGGCTTCGGCGGCGGCGATGGCGGCCGGGCTTTCCATCCGGTTAATCAGCGAAATGACTGCGCCGCAAACGAGCACGGAACCGATGGCGGCCAGCACGGCCACCGGCCCGCCGCGCAGCGCCGCGACCACGTCCTGCTGCGCCGCCATCGCCACCACCACGGGAATATACATGGCGCCCCAGTATTCGACGCCCCGCTCCGTCATCTGCGGCAGCCAGGCGCGGCGCTGCATGTAGAGCCGGGCGCAGATCAGCAGCAGCATGGCGATGCCCACGCCGCCCACGTTGGTCTTGACGCCCATCAGCTGCCCGAGCAGGTCGCCCAGGAAGATGCCGAGCAAATGGCACAGGGCCAGCAATGCGGTTCCGTAAATGATCATGATGTGTCTCCGTTATAGGAATAGGAATGACTTGATGTCTTCTCTGTTGTTGCACCTACCACTGCTGCCCCAGCACCTCCCTGACTCTTGCCGACGCCTGTCGGTGCGGCGCGCCCAGGCGGCTGGCCAGTCCCCGTTCCGGATCGGCGCGAATATCACCCAGCGCCGCCTGCAGGCAGGCGTCGACGGCGGCCGTGTCCTGCGCCGACGGCGCGTCCGGCTGCGCCACCTGCAAGGTTTGCCACAGCAGCCCCAGGGTGGCGTAGTTGCGGATGTCGTAGGCCATGGGCGCGATCGTCTCGGCCAGCGCTTCGAGCGCCTCCACGGTGCGCAGGGTGATGCGCGCCGCCGACGCCTTGCCCATGGCGTGCACCATCACTTGCGGATCGTCGAGCGCGATCAGCCGGTTGGCCTGGTAGCCGTGCGCGAGAAAGGCGCCCGACATGGCCTTGCCGACGATCAGGCCGATGACGGGGTGGCCCGCCAGGCGCGCCTCGGCATACGCGCCCGCCGCGCCGGCCAGCGCCTGGTGGATGCCATACGCTTCTTCGCGCCGGCCATACGCCTGGCTGGCCACGTCGATGACGGCGACGATGGGCCGTTTCACCGCCAGGTCGCGGTCCCAGGCAACAACCTGCCGCACGGCGCGGGCCAGCTGCCACGCCTCGATCAGGCCGATTTCACCGGTGCGCGCACGCGTAAAGCGGTTGTCAGGGTCGGGCAGCACGGCGAGGTAGCGCGCCGCTTCGCCGGCCAGCGGTGCGTCGACCACGCGCACGGAAGCGGGATAGCCGTCCAGGTGCGCGGTATTGCGCGTGAGGGCCGCGAGCCAGACGGCGCCGCGGCTCGTCTCGGTGATGGCGTTCATGCTGCGACTCCTTTGCTGTAGATGGCGCGCACGGCGCCTGGTGTGGCTTGCACGGACGCGTCGACTTCGGCCAGGCGGGCCAGGTAGCCTTCCGCCTGATCGCTGCGGTGCCGGTCCGGCACGCCGCGTGCGAACAATGCGGCCACGCTGGCGCGCATCTGCGCCGTGTCGTCGTCCACGTAGGCGTCGGCCAGGCCGCTGTTAAAACGCTGCTCGCCGCCCGTCAGGCTCCAGATGAACGGTTTGTTGCGCGAGTCGAATTCGTCCACGCCCGCCTCCTGCTCGATCACGGCCGGCCCGTTGAGGCCCAGGCGCGCCTCGCGCGTGACGACCAGGTAACTGCACAGGCCCGCCGCGATCGACATGCCGCCGTAGCAGCCCACGGTGCCGGCCGTGATGCCGATCACGGGCTGGTGGCGGCGCAGGTCGACGATGGCGGCATGGATGTCGGCAATCGCGGCCAGACCCAGGTTCGCTTCCTGCAGGCGCACGCCGCCCGTCTCGAACAGGATCATGGCCCGCGTCGGCACGCCCTGGCGGTTGTCGCGCGCCGCCAGTTCCAGCGCGCCAGCGATCTTCGCGCCGCCCACCTCGCCCATGCTGCCGCCCTGGTAGGCGCCTTCGATGGCCAGCACCACGGCCGGCTGGCCGTCGAACAAACCCTTGGCCACCACCACGCCGTCGTCCGCCTGGGCCGTGACGCCCTGCCGCGGCAGCCACGGGGAAGCGATGCCGCAGAACGGGTCGAGCAGTTCGCGCATGCTGCCCGCGTCCAGCAAGGCCTTGGCCCTGCTGCGCGCCCCCCGTTCGATGAAGCTGTCGCGCTCCAGCAATTCCTTCAAGCTGCTCATGCCGTCCTCCCCGCTTGCAATTCTTCGTAGGCTTGCTCGATGCGCATGCGCACCACGCCCGGCGTGGCGCCGCAATCGTTGATGACGATGGTCGCCGCCGGCAGCGGCTCGCCGCCAAACACGCGCTGCAACAGCGCATCCCACACGGCGCCCTTGCCGTCGACGGAGGTGTTGACCACGATGCGGATCACGCCGTCGTCGCCCGGCTGCAGCAGCACTTCCAGGTCGCCCGAACCGACCACGCCGGCCAGCGCGCGCCCCGATGCCGGCTGCCCGGCCGGAAATGTATAGTCACGCGTTTCCATGCGCTTCTCCTTCTGTCAATCGATCGAGGAACAGGGTGGCCGCCAGCAGGTCGGCCGCACCGCCCGGCGACACGCCACGCGCCAGCGCCACCGCTTCCAGCGCCAGCAATGCCTGCATGCCGGCGGCAGTGGCCGCGCCGCCGGCCGCCAGCACCCGCGCCGCTCCCGATTGCAGCGCCAGCAAAGCCGTTTCTCCCCCGCGCGATAGCACGCAGGTGTCGTCCAGCCGGCTGAGAATGGCCAGCAAGGCGTTCAGGCGCGCCGTCGTCTCGCTGTCGCCGCGCAAGCGCGACGCGTGCAAGGCGGGCAAGCCGGCGCCCGTCACCAGGGGAAATCCGGCGCGGGCCTGGCCCCTCGCGCCATCGACGTGGTACTGGCGGCACGCCAGCTCGCCCTTGTTGCCCGTGACGACAGGCGCGCCACGGTCGTGCAAGCGGGCCAGCGCACCGGCCCGCGCCGCCACGGCTTGCGGTGCCAGCGACGCGCCGCGCGCGCCCTGCTGCGCCGCCGCCGTCACCAGCAGGCCCAGCGCCCAGATGGCGCCACGGTGCGTGTTCACGCCGCCCGTGGCTGCCAGCATCCGCGCCTCGCCATCGCGGCCGATGGCGCCGATGCGCTGGCGCAGCAGGTCGTCGTCTTCACTCTGCGCGCCGGCGTCGGCCATGGCGGCAAACACCGGTTGCAGCACGCAGGCCGAATGGCACATCAAGGCCCAGTTCAAGTCCGCGTGGGCGCCACGGCCGCGCAAATCGACCAGGCCCGGTTTCGGCGTCAGGGTCACTTCATCGAGCAGCGCCTGCAGCACCTGCCGCGCCAGCGCGGCGCAGCGCTGGCGCAGCGGCACTGCCGTCATCATCATTGTCGTCATCATTGTGCTCATTACCAGCTCCTGAATTTGGCGGGGGGTTGATACAGGCCGTCGGACCATTCGACCAGGTCGGCGATGCTTTTCGCGGCCAGCAGCGAACGGTTCGCTGCGCCCCGCTGCACGCCGATATCCTCGGGCAGCGCGATCAAGCCGTCGGCGCGCAGTTTCGCCGTCGTCTTCGGGTCGTGGCGCAGGCCGATGGGCGTCACGCCGGCCACCGCCGCCAGCATGGACTTGCGCTCGTCGAGCGAACGGGCCTTGTACAGGTAGGCGATGCCCTCCTCCGTCAGCACGTGGGTGACGTCGTCGCCATAGATCATCACGGGCGCGAGCGGCATGCCGCTGGCCTGGCCCACGGCCACCGCGTCGAGCGATTCGACGATGGTCGGCTGGCCGCCGTCCTGGAACGTTTCGACCATCTGCACCACCAGCTTCTTGCCGCGCGCGAGCGGGTCGTCCGTCTCGATCAGGTCCAGCCAGGCGGGCGTCGGGTGGCGCCGGCCGTGCGGATCGTGGCCCATATTGGGCGCGCCGCCGAAACCGGCCAGCCGGCCGTTGGTGACGGTGGACGAATTGCCCAGGCCATCCATCTGCAGGGTGGCGCCGATGAACAGGTCGACCGCGTACTGGCCCGCCAGCTGGCACAGGGCGCGGTTCGAGCGCATGGAACCGTCGCGGCCCGTGAAGAACACGTCGGGCCGGGCGGCCGCATAGCCTTCCATGCCCAGCTCCGCGCCGAAGCAGTGCACGCTCTCGACCCAGCCCGTCTCGATGGCGGGTATCAGGGTCGGATGGGGGTTGAGCACCCAGTTGCGGCAAATCTTGCCCTTCAAGCCCAGCTGCTCGCCGTAGGTGGGCAAAATCAGCTCGATGGCGGCCGTATTGAAGCCGATGCCGTGGTTGAGCGACTGCACCTGGTGTTTTTCATACACGCCGCGGATCGCCATCATGGCCATCAACACGTGCACGGGCTTGATCACGCGCGGGTCGCGGGTGAACAATGGTTCGATGAAGAACGGCTTGTCGGACTGCACGACGAAATCGATCCACGAGCCGGGCACGTCGACGCGCGGCAAGTCGCTGACGTCGTCGACGATCTGATTGACCTGGGCGATGACGATACCGTCGCGGAAGGCGGCCGATTCCACCAGCGTGGGCGTGTCCTCGGTGCTGGGGCCCGTGTACAGATTGCCCTGGCGGTCGGCCATGTAGCCGGCCACCATGACGACGTTGGGCGTGAGGTCGACGAACAGGCGCGCATACAGTTCGATGTAGGTGTGGATGGCGCCCACTTCCAGCAAGCCATCCTGCAGGAACTGCGCGATGCGCAGGCTTTGCGTGCCGGCAAACGAAAAATCGAGCTTGCGGGCGATGCCCCGCTCGAACAGGTCCAGGTGTTCGGGCAGGCTGACGCTGGGCATGATCAGGTGCAGATGGTTGATCTTGTCGGGATTGACCTTAGTCAACATCCGGGCGAGGAAATCGGCCTGCTTCTGGTTATTGCCTTCGAGGACGACGCGGTCGCCCGGCGCAAGCAAGGCTTCGAGCACGGCGACCATGTCGCCTTGTTGCAGCACGGGGCCGTTCGCGTACTGGCGCACGGCTTCCAGGCGGCGGCGCTTCTCGGTGCGCCGCGTGTCCCATTGTTTTTGCCGCTGCGCTGGCGCTGCTGTGGCGGTTGACATCATGCCTCCGAAGTGAGCTATCGAAGCCTGACGATAGAACGAAAGCGTCACCGCGACAATCAACCTGCTAGCATATTCATTACTTTGAAGTTAATGAACTCCCTTAAAAAGGTTTAGCCATGGCCATCAATGAAGAAATCACCCTGAAAAAGCTGGAAGTTTTTCTCAGCTTCATGGAATTGAACAACCTGGCGCGGGTGGCCGACGCGCTGGGCCAGAGCACGGTCAGCGTGCACCGCGCCCTGCACTCGCTGGAAGACGGCTTGCGCTGTCCCCTGTTCAAGCGCGAAGGCCGCAGCCTGATCCCCCTGCATGCGGCTTACACCTTTGCCGAATCGGCGCGGCGCGCGCTGGCCGAGTGCGAGGAAGGCGTGCGCAAGGTGCGCGAAATGTCGGGCATCAACCCCGTGCGCCTGAAGATCGGCTCACTGTATTCCCTGACCCTGCACTGCATCCCGCAACTGGTGATCGCCCTGAAACTGCGCCGGCCGGGCCTCGACATCGACCTGACCCTGGGGTCGAACCGCGAACTGCTGCAAAGCCTGGCCGACGGCCGGCTGGACGCCATCATCGTCGGCGTGCAGGAAGATGAACAGCATGCGGGCTTGGTGGCCGTGCCCCTGTTCCAGGACGACATCTTCCTGGCCGCGCCGCTCGGTTCGCCGTATGCGGGGGCGGCCTCGGTGGACTTGCAGCAACTGCGCGACGACAAATTCGTCACGCTCAACGAGGGATTCGTCACCTCGCAAAGCTTCAACCACGCATTCGAGCTGGCGGGCTTCGTGCCCGACACGGCCATGCGCGTGGGCGACATCTTCTCCCTGATCAACCTGGTGAGCGGCGGCATCGGCTACAGCCTGCTGCCCGGCCGCGTGCGCGCCTTCAGCTCGCGCATCGAACTGCTGCCCCTGGACGCCCGCTACGGTTCGCACCAGCAGATCACCCTGCTGATGCTGAGCAGCCGCGAGCGCGACCCGAATCTGCTGGCGCTGGCGGCGGAGTGCAGGTTGTATGGGCGCCGGGAGCCTGCTGGCGCGTGATTACCCCGAGCAGTGAAAAAGCTGGGGTCGGACCCTGAGGGTCCGCCCCCGGAACTTGCCTTGGGGGGTGAACTTAAATCGCACTATCCCAAGGCGCCGACAACCTCACCGCACAATTGATGAGGCCCACCATGGAGTAAGTCTGCGGGAAATTCCCCCACATCTCCCCCGTCACCGGATGCGTGTCTTCCGACAGCAAACCCAGGTGATTGCGCGCCATCAACATCGTTTCGAAGATTTTGCGCGCCTCATCCTTCCTGCCGATGCGGGCCAGGGCGTCGATGCGCCAGAAGGTGCAGATGTTGAAGGCGGTCTCCGGCTTGCCGAAATCGTCGGGCGCTTCGTAGCGGCGCATGTAGGGGCCGTCGCACAGCGACGCTTCCAGCGCGTCGACGGTGGCGATGAAACGGGGGTCCATGGGGTCGATGAAGTTGACTTCCGCCATCAAGAGGACGGAGGCGTCCAAGTCGCGCCCGCCCAGGCTTTCGGCGAAGGCCTGGCGCTCTTCGCTCCACGCTTCGCGCAGCAGGCGTTCGCGGATCAGCACGGCACGGCTGTTCCAGTGGTCGGCCCGGTCGTCCAGCCCCAGCTTGTGCGCGACCTTCGCCAGGCGGTCGCAGGCCGCCCAGCTCATCAGCATGGACGAGGTGTGGACCCTGGCGCGCGTGCGCAATTCCCACATGCCCGCGTCGGGTTCAGCATGCAGGCGGAACGCCTGGTCGCCCACGGCTTCCAGCGCGGCAAACTCGGCCTTGCCGGCCCGGTGGAACAATCGGTGGTCGAGGAAAGCCTGCGCGGCGCCCAATACAATATTGCCGTAGACGTCGTGCTGGAAGTGTTCCTGCGCCTGGTTGCCCACGCGCACGGGGCCATTGCCCCGGTAGCCGGGCAGATGGTCGAGCGTCGATTCCGGCAACTGCTCTTCCAGGCCGATGCCGTACAGGGGCTGGATGTGGCCGCCTTTCGAGCGGGCGACGATATTCGTCAGCCAGCGCAGGTATTCCTCCATCGTGCCCACTTCCGACAGGCTGTTGAGCGCACGCACGACGAAGAAGGCGTCGCGCAGCCAGCAGTAGCGGTAATCCCAGTTGCGGCTGCTGCCCGGCGCTTCCGGGATGCTGGTGGTCATGGCGGCGATGATGGCGCCCGTGTCTTCATATAAAGACAGCTTCAGGGTGATGGCGGCGCGGATCACCACGTCCTGCCATTCCAGCGGCACGGCCAGGCGGCGCGTGTAGGTGCGCCAGTAGTTGATGGTTTCCTTTTCAAAGATGCGCGCCGTCTCGTCGATGCCGCCGGCCAGGGTTTCATCGGGGCCCAGCAGGAAGTTGGCGGTGCCGCCCAGCACGAAATACGTTTCGCTCAGCACATAGTTGAGCGACACATCGGTGTTCAGGCGCAAGGTCTGTTCCGGCCCCACGTAACGGATGTGGTGGCTGCCCTGCGTGATCTGCGGCGCCAGCCTGCCCCAGTCGTAGCGGGGACGCAGGCGCACGCGGATGCGCACGGCGTGGTCGAGCGGGCGCACGCGGCGGATCAGCATCAGCGGGCGGAACATGCGGTCGCGGCTGAGGAAACGGGGCGCGAAATCCGTGATTTCCACGCCGCGCCCTTCGGTGTCGTACAGGCGCGTGCGCAGTACGGCCGTGTTCGGTTCATAGACTTGCTCGCTGCGCGCGAAGTTTTCAATGTCGATGGCCCACACGCTGCCGTTCTGCGTATCGTCCAATAATGTGTTGAAGACGGGGTCGCCGTCGAAACGGGGCAGGCAGGACCAGACGACCTGCCCTGCCTGGTCGATCAGGGCGCTGAAGGCGCAATTGCCCACCACGCCGCAGTTCAGGGACGCCTGCGCGGGCGGCGTACTGGCGGCGGACGCGTGCGCGCCGCTGGGGGTGTCATACGATGTCGTCATGGGCTACTCCTTCGAGGTCGTGGATACGGAGGCGGCCAGCAAGGCGGCGCGCAAGGCGCCGGGGCTGGCCAGGCGCAAGGCAGCGGCGCTGGGGCCGTTGCCCACTTTCACGCCCTGTCCGCCTGCTTGTTGTACAAAGGCAAAGCCTGCCTCGTCGGTGGTATCGTCACCCGCGAACACGGGCCGGCGGCCGGCGAACGGGGCTTCCTGCATGAAGGCGGCGATGGCGCCGCCCTTGTCGGTGGCGGCCGGCTTGGCTTCCAGGACCATTTTGCCATGCAACAGCAACACCCCCGGGCACGCTTGCACGGCGGCCGTCATTTCCTGCAGGCACAATTGCTCCAGTTGCGGCGCCAGCCGGTAATGCAGGGCGACGGCGCCCCGCTTCTGTTCCACCAGCAAGCCGGGGTGGACGGCGGCCAAGGCCTGCGCGCGCGTCAACACGGGCGACACGTCGGGCGTGGCCGCCACGCTGAACGTGCCATCGGCGCCGCGCCGCTCCACGCCATGCACGCCGGCCACCGGCAGCCTCAAAGGCGCCAGCATGGCGTCGATCTGCGCCACGGGGCGCCCGGAAATGAGGGCCAGCGCGCCGCCGTGGCGCTCGGCCAGCAGCGCCAGCGCCTCGACCACGCCCGGCTCCAGGCGCACGCCGTCGGGCGTGGGCGCCAGGTCGACCAGGGTGCCGTCAAAGTCGAGGAAAACGGCGCTGCAGGCAGTACTCAGCAGCCGCAACAGGGCCGCGCTATCGTCAGGGAGACTGGCCATCAGATCCCCTTGCGCCGCTTGATACGGCTGTGCGCGTCGATCTTGGTCATGACCTTGTCGCGCTGGCGCAAGCGGGCGGCGTCCAGCAGCATGCGCCCGGCCCAGCGGTACACATTGAAATGTTTCACACGGGCCCGCATGCTCTTCATGCGCTCGCGCTGCTCCACGGGCGGCATCACGAGGGCGCGGTACAGGGCGTCTGCGCCCTGCTCGATATGATACGGGTTGATGATCAGCGCTTCATGCAGCTCGCGCGCGGCGCCCGTAAATTGCGACAGCACCAGCACACCCAGCTCGTCGTCGCGGGCGGCGATGAATTCCTTGGCCACCAGGTTCATGCCGTCATGCAAGCTCGTCACCATGCACACCTCGGAGGCGCGGAAATAACGCTGCAAATCGTCCTGGCCATGGTGCTCGGCCTTCAGCAGGATGGGCACATAGTCGCCGCTGCCGAAGCGGCGGTTGATGCGCTCGACCATCTTGCGCACGCGCGCATCGAAACTTTGATATTCATCGAGCGACGCGCGGCTGGGAGCGGCGATTTGCACGAAGGTAAAGTTACCGACCATGCCAGGCTGCTGCTCCAGCATGCGCTCGACGGCCTGGAAGCGCTCGACGATGCCTTTCGTGTAATCGAGGCGGTCCACGCCGATGCCCAGCAAATGGTCGGGCGCCACGCCCAGCTCGGCACGGATTTGCGCGCGGCACGTGGCCACGTCGGGCTGCGCCGGATCGTCTTCGGGCCAGGCGATGGAAATCGGGTAATCCTCGACCTGCGTCATCTCGCCGCCGTAGGAAATGGTCGACGCTTCCGGTTCGATACGGGTTTCCAGGTAGCGGTCCACCGTTTCGAGGAAATTCTTGCGGTGAAATGGCGTGTGGAAACCGAGGATCGTGCTGCCCAGCAAGCCGTCGAGGATTTCCTCGCGCCAAGGGCAAATACCGAACGATTCCGAGTTGGGCCAGGGGATATGCCAGAAAGTGATAATCGTCGCCTTCGGCAAGGCTTCGCGCACCATGCGCGGCAACAAGGCGAAGTGGTAATCCTGCACCAGCACGACGGGATTGTCCGTCTTCGCCTCGGCGATCACCGCGTCGGCGAAGCGGCGGTTGACTTTCACGTACTGGTCCCAGTCGGACGAGCGGAACACGGGGCGCACGTGGGCGATATGGCACAGCGGCCACATGCCTTCATTGGCGAAGCCATAATAGTAGCCCTGCTCTTCCTCTTCCGTCAGCCACACGCGGCGCAAGGTATAGCTGGGGTTGTCGGGCGGCACGGGCACGTGGTCGAGCTTGTCGACCGTCTCGCGGTCGGCGGAACCGGCGCCATGCGCGATCCATGTGCCGGAACAGGCGCGCATCACCGCTTCCACGGCCGTCACCAGGCCGCTGGCGGGGCGCTGGACGGTAATGCCAGCATCTGTTTTCGTGTGGATATACGGTTCGCGGTTCGACACCACCAGCACCTGATCTCCCTGCAAATCCGCTTCCAGCAAGGCGCGCAGCTTGTCCGGCGTCCAGTCGGACGACCAGCCATTGTCACCCTGGCGTTCCAGATGGTATTCCTGCAGCAATTCGCGCAAGTCGCCGATCAGCGGCTGCATTTCCGGCGGCGGCGCGGGCGCGGCGGCGGGCGCCGTGGCGGCGGCCACGGCGCCATTGCTTTTCGGCAGCAACTCGCCCCGCAAGATATCCTTCACGGCCGACAGCCAGCCGCGCCAGCTCAGGTGGGCCACGAAGACGGTCATCAGGGAAATGAGCACGGCCAGCACGGCCAGGAAGGCAAAGATGAAACGCTTGGTATCGGTATTGCGGCGCTCGACAAAGCTCATGTCCTGCACCAGCACCAGGCGGCCCAGCTGGGACGCGTCCTGCATGACGGGCGTTTCGCTGAGGTGGACTTGGCCTTGCGGCAATTGCGCGAGGGATTTGTACAGGCCGCCCGTGGGAGGCGTGCTCCAGCAACCGATGGAGGCCGGGTATTGCGCGGATTGGTAGAGCAAATGGCCCGCATTGTCGCAAAAGCCGATGGCGATCAGGCGCTCGTCGCGCGTGGCGCCCTGGAACAGTTCTTTGACGCGCGTGGCGTCCTGCGCGGGCAGGTAGTCGGCGAGCGAAGGCCGGAGGGTTCCAGCGAGCAATTCCGCCCGGCTGTCGAGGTCGCGCACATACCAGCGCAGGGTGATATTGTCGAGCAGGGGTACCACGATATAAGCAAACAATCCCAGCACCAGGGCCAGTGGCAGGATGAAGCGCAAGGACATTCGGAGTGATCGTACTATCATCGTTTTCCTTTGCAAAAACAAAAAGCATGGCAAGTATGACTATATTTCCACTGCGGCGACGCCCGTTTGCTTTCCGTATTGAAATGTCAACGTGACATGGCGCAGCGCAGCAATTTCATCCAGTATCCACGTTGATCGAAGTCTTATCCGTACGGCAACGCACGCCCCCGTTACGTCATCTGCCCGTAAAATAGCCGCTTCCGACATCCATTTCACTCATTTCAAGGAGTTTTCGCCTATGGATCTCAGCACGTTCCACTCGCTGATGGGAGGCCCGCTGCGCTCGGCGCTGACCGTGCTCGTTTCCGCCTTGCTCGTCACCCTGGTCGCCATCGGAGTGCACCGGGCCGGCATCGGCTTGCTGAAAAAACTGGCCAATGGCCACCCGTTCACCCGCAACCTCGCGCGCGTGGCCTTCCGCGCCAGCCAGTTGTCCATGATCGTCTTCGGCCTGCGCATGGTGCTGGCCAGCGCGCCCGACGACACGCCGGCACTGGTCGCCATGTCGCATATCACCAGCGTGGCGCTGATCATCGCGCTGACCTGGCTGGCCATGCAATGCATCGAGTCGCTCAGCATCACGATTTCCCAGATCAATCCCGTCGACGCGGCCGACAACCTGCGCGCGCGGCGCCGCATCACGCAGGCCCGCGTGCTGACGCGCAGCGCGCACGCCATCGTCGTCCTGCTGGGCTTGTCCTTCGTGCTGCTGACCTTGCCCGGCGCGCGGCAGATCGGCGCCAGCCTGCTCGCCTCGGCCGGTGTGGCGGGCCTGGTGGCCGGTATCGCCGCCCGCCCCGTGCTGGGCAATTTCATCGCCGGGCTGCAAATTGCGTTCTCTCAACCCATCCGCATCGACGACGTGCTGATCGTCAATGGCGAATGGGGCACGGTCGAGGAAATCAAGGGCACGTATGTGGTCGTGCGCGTGTGGGATGAACGGCGCCTGATCGTGCCGCTGCAGTGGTTCATCGAAAATCCGTTCGAGAACTGGACGCATACCTCCTCGGACATCCTGGGCACGGTCTTTCTGTGGCTCGATTTCAGCATCCCGATCGCGCCGCTGCGCGCGGAACTGACGCGCATCTGCGAAGGCGCCGCGCAATGGGATGGCCGGGTCTGCACGGTGCAGGCGACGGATTCGAACGAGCGGGCCGTGCGCGTGCGTTTCCTCATCAGCGCGAAAGATTCGGGCACGGCCTTCGAGCTGCGCTGCATCGTGCGCGAGCAGATGCTGGCCTTCATCACCACCAATTATCCGCACAGCCTGCCCCGCCTGCGCTCCACGCACGACCCCATCGAAGTGCGCGCCATGCAGGCGCAGAACGACAGCGTGGCGCTGCACAAGGCGAAGACCATGGCGTAAAACCTGCGGCGCGCTGCCCTGGCCCGCGCGCCGCTACAATGGTTCGCATGAGCACCACCGCCTGGTTCATCCTGATCGGCTGCCTGATGCTGGCGCGCGGCCTGGGCGCCGACCGCATCACGCGCCTGCCTTTGACCTCGGCCATGGCTTACCTGGGCGTGGGCCTGCTGCTGGGGCCCATGTTCCTCGGCCTGTTCGCGTTCGATCTGGTGCGGCAGGCCTCGCTGCTGGAAACCCTGACGGAAATCGCCGTCCTCATCTCTCTGTTTTCCGCCGGCGTCAAGATGCCCGTGCCCTTCAGCCTGGCGCGCTGGCTGCCCTCGCTCCGCCTGGCGTGGCTGTCGATGGCCATTTCCGTGGCCCTGGTGGCAGCTTTTGCATGTCTGGTGCTGGGCCTGCCCCTGGGCGCGGGCGTGCTGCTGGGCGCCATCCTCGCCCCCACCGACCCCGTGCTTGCCACCGACGTGCAGCTGCGCCATGCGGGCGACAGCGAGCAATTGCGCTTCATCCTGACCAGCGAGGCGGGCATGAACGATGGCAGCGGTTTTCCCTTCGTCATGCTGGGCCTGGGCTTGCTCGGCCTGCATGAGCTGGGCCCGCTTGGCGCCACCTGGCTGTGGCGCGATTTATGCTGGGCCAGCGGCGCCGCCATCGCCTTGGGCGCGGCCGGCGGCGCGCTGCTGGCCTGGCTGGGCTGGCAGGTGCGCGCCAAGGAACCGAAACACGCGATGCTGGACGACCTGGCGGCCCTGGGCTTGATCGCCCTCGTGTATGGCGTGGCCACCTGGCTGCACGCGTGGGGCTTTTTGGCCGTGTTCTTTGCCGGCGTGGCCTTGCGCCAGACGGAGCTGCGGCTGGCCGGCGCGCCCGAAGACCGGCAAGGCTTGCTGCAGGCGGAAGAAACCCATGCCGTGTCCGCCGCCCAGCCGCACGACAGCGAGGTGCCGCTGACCGTCAGCGGCGAATCGCTCGTCTTCAAGGAACACCTGGAACGCCTGTCCGAACTGACCCTGGTGCTATTGCTGGGCGGCACCGTCACGGCCGCCGCCTGGAGCTGGCAGGCGTGGAGCGTGGCGCTGTTCCTGCTGCTCGTGGCGCGCCCGGCCAGCGTGATGCTGGGCTTGCTGGCGTCGGGCACCGGCATGCGCCTGCGGGGACTGGCCGCCTGGTTCGGCGTGCGCGGCATCGGCTCGCTGTACTACCTCAGCTATGCCATCGCGCACGGCTTGCCGCCCGGCCTGGCGCGCGAGCTGGCCGATATCACCCTCGTCGTCGTCATCCTCTCCATCGTCGCGCACGGCCTGACGGTCAAGCCGCTGCTGGAACGCTACTGGCGCAAATGACTGGTGCAAATAAGCACCGGTCAGCCCACTTTGTCATTGCTACACAGCAATGTTTTGTCAATCGCCCCTATGCCGGGCAGAAATATTGTTAAGATCATTCAAAATGGCAAAAGAGAGAATCAATGAAACGACGAAGCGTGCTGGGACTGGGCGTCTCACTGGCCCTGCTGCAAACGGGCTGCGCCACCGATCCGGCCAGGCTGGCGTGGGAAACGGAATTTGACGGCTTCATGCGCGATGGCCTGGCCCGCACGGAAACGCCGGGCATGAGCGTGGCCGTGGTGCGCGGCGAGCAAACCGTTTTCACGCGCGGCTATGGCTGGGCCGACATCCAGGCCGGCAAGAAGGTCGATGCCAACACGGTGTTCCATGTCGCCTCCGTCAGCAAGCTCGTCACGGCCACGGCCGTCATGATGCTGCTGGAACAGGGCGCCTTCCAGCTCGACGACAAGGTGGCGGCTTACCTGGACTTCCCGCTCATGCACCCGAAGTTTCCCGACGTGCCCATCACCTTTCGCCATTTGCTCAGCCACACCTCGGGCATTTCCGACGCCGTGTACGACAAGACGACGGCGTTCGCCGTGCAGGGCGACCCGCGCTTACCGCTGCGCGACTTCGTCAAGGGCTACCTGTCGCGCGGCGGCGCCTGGTACGACGCGGATGTTTCGTTTGCCGCCCGGCCCGGCACGGAATGGCGCTACAGCAATGTGGGCATCGCCCTGCTCGGCTATCTGGTGGGCCGTTTGAACCCCGATGGCCTCGATGCCTTTGCGCACGAGCACCTGTTCGAACCGCTGGGCATGGACAACACTGCGTGGAGCCTGGCCGGCTTGCCCCGGCGCGCCGTCGTCGCCCAGCCGTATGCGCACAAGGAAACGGGCCTGCAAGTGCTGCCGCCCGTCGGCTATCCGGACTGGCCGGCCGGCCTGCTGCGCAGCTCGGCGCATGACTTTGCCCGTTTCCTGGCCATTTTCAGCAATGGCGGCCGGGTCGATGGCCACCGCTACCTGCAAGATGCCACCCTACAATTGTTTTTCGCCCCGCAAGCGGCCCCCGTCGTGCCCGCCGACTCGTCCGTGCGCCAGGCCCTGGTCTGGCTGCTGCGCGACGTGGACGGCAAGACGCTGGCCACGCACAGCGGCGGCGATCCGGGCGCCGCGTCCGTCGTCTGCGTCGACCGCGCCAGCAGGACGGCCGTGCTGGCCTTCGCCAACGTCAGCGCCGACAAGGAATTTCGTTCCTTCCAGAAAGAAGTCGTGCTGCGCCTGCTGGCCCACGGGCGCAGCGGCGCGCCGGCGAAATAAGCATAGCCTTGTGTGAACGGACGCACGGTGGCGTCCGGGCAAGCACGTATGCTGTGCTGGTCGGACCTTTTTCAACACGGGAGACCAGCATGACCAATCGCATCGGCAACAAGGACGTGGCGCAACAGCGCAGCAAGAGTGAAAAAGCCCGCATCAAGGCGCAAAACATCGCCAGCGAGGCGGTGAAGATGGCCGAGGCGAAGGCCAAGTACCGCAACGCCGTGCGGGGCCAGCCCGCTCCCGCTGCGCCGCCCGGCAATTAAGAAGCGCCGAACCAGCCGCGCAGCTTCTCGGCCGCGCGCTGCTTGACGTCGGCCGTGATGTAGGTGGCGACCGTGGCGACGGCCGCCGCCAGCACGGCCAGGTCATCCGCATAGCCGACCACGGGCGTGATGTCGGGAATCGCATCGATGGGCGAAATGAAATAGCCGAGCGCGCCATAGATGGCCGTCTTGGCCCACAGCGGGGTATTCGGCTGCTGCGCCGCGTAGTACAGCCACAGCGCTTTCTCGATGACTTCGCGTCCCGCCGTCTTGGCGAACTTGACGACCTTGTCCCAGAAGCTGTCATCCGTATATTTCTTTTCATACTGCTTGTCGACCTGGGGGGCGTGGTCTTCTTCCAGATTCTTTTTTCTGCCAAACATCTGCTGCTCCTGTCTGCCGCGCACGGCGTTACGAATGCGCACCTTAGCATAACGGCGCGCAGGGCGCGCGGCGTGCAAGGTAAGCTATCTTCATGGAAATATCTGCCACCACCACGGCCCGGGCCGCCGGCCTGCGCTACACGGGCGACCACCAGAGCGGCATTGCCCGTCTGGGCAAGCCCGGCAAGTTCCGTTACCGCGACGCGGACGGCCAGCTCTTGCGCGATGCCGCCAGCTTGATGCGCATCAAGGCGCTGGCCATTCCGCCGGCCTGGACCGACGTATGGATCTGCACGCGCGCCAACGGTCATTTGCAGGCGACGGGGCGCGACACGCGCGGCCGCAAGCAGTATCGCTACCATGCGCGCTGGCGCCAGGTGCGCGACGAGGTCAAGTATGAGCGCATGCTCAGCTTTGGCCGCGCCCTGCCCGCCATCCGCGCCGCCGTCGCGCACGGCATGCAGCTGCCGGGCTTGCCGCGTGAAAAAGTGCTGGCCACCATCGTGCACTTGCTGGAATTGACGATGATGCGCATCGGCAACGAGGAATACGCGCGCACAAACCAATCGTTCGGCCTGACCACCCTGCGCACGCGCCATGTGCAAGTCGACGGCAGCGCCGTGGCCTTCCACTTCAAGGGCAAGAGCGGCGTGCGCCACGATATCGCCCTGAGCGACCGGCGCCTCGCCAGGGTGCTGCGGCGCATGCGCGAACTGCCGGGACAGGAACTGTTTCAATATGTCGATGCGGAGGGCGCGCGCCACGGCGTCGATTCGGGCGACGTCAACGATTACCTGCGCGCCGTGACGGGCGAAGACTACACGGCCAAGGATTTCCGCACCTGGTCCGGCACCGTGCTGGCCGCGCTGGCTCTGCAGGCGTTCGAACAGGTCGATTCCGAGGCGCAAGCGAAGAAGAATATCGTGAAGGCGATCGAGTCGGTGGCAAAAAAGCTGGGCAACACGCCGACGATCTGCCGCAAGTGCTATGTGCACCCGGCCGTGCTGGAATCGTATCTGGACGGCAGTTTATTGGCAGGCATGCGCGCGCGGGCGCAGGAACAGTTGCGGGAAGAGCTGCCGGCGCTGAAGCCGGAGGAAGCGGCCGTGCTGGCCTTGCTGCAGCAGCGGCTGCAGGGTGCGGTCAAGCCTGGCGTGCCGGCTGGGGCTGGCACCGGGCCGACAGCGTGAGGGCGTCGCTGCCGCAGACGGGCAAGGCGCCGTGGCCCACATCGCGCGCCACGGCGGCCGGGGCGGCGGCGTTCGCCGGCGCATCGTCCGTGGTGAACAGCGTGGCCGACAGGATCGCCAAGGTAAACAGGCAAATCAGCAGGAACGGCTTGTTCACGTGAATGGACTGGTCTGGCTTTTGCAT
Organism: Janthinobacterium rivuli; assembly: GCF_009208735.1. Classification (GTDB taxonomy): domain Bacteria; phylum Pseudomonadota; class Gammaproteobacteria; order Burkholderiales; family Burkholderiaceae_D; genus Janthinobacterium. The sequence goes on from NZ_WFLJ01000021.1 coordinate 27,125, forward strand.
CGCATACTCCGTCGGACTGGTTGGCTGTTGCAGCATGGGCATGATCATCGCGTGTTTCCCCAAGGCATACAATCGGACAGTTTCGACAAGATGAGTAGGACAGCGCTGACAGCGTTCATCCATCGAGACAGGTGTCGACGGATTTGACACCGGCGCCGGCCCGCATCAGTCAAGTCCCTGTTTTTACAGCATAATTTTTACGGGAATGCTTCCTGCTTGACCTCTTGCCTGGGCACGCTTGGCGCCAGTCGACGGGGGAACGATCATGAGCTTTATCAAACAGGTGCTGCTGGCGCTGCTGCTGTGCGCGATGGGTGCCGCGCACGCCACCAGCATCGGCTACACGGCGACGTCGCTGGGTGGCACGCAGTGGCGCTACGACTATACCGTCAGCAATACCACCCTGGCCGTGTCCATCGCCGAATTCACCTTGTTCTTCAGCGTGGGCCCGTACGCCACGCTGCACAATGTCGCCACGGCGCCCGCTTGGGACGTTGTGCTGGTGCAGCCCGATCCCGCCATTCCCGCCAGCGGCTACCTCGACGCGCTGGCGCTGGCCGACGGCATCCATCCCGGTGCCACGGCCACGGGCTTTTCCGTCACCTTCGATTACCTGGGCGCGGGCAGCCCCGGCGCCCAGGCCTTTTCCATCCTCGACCCCGTCTCCTTCATCGCGCTCGAAACGGGCCTCACGCGGCCAGCCGCCGTCGCCCTGCCCTCCACGCCCTGGCTGCTGCTGGCGGGCGTCCTGGCCTTGGCCAGCCTGCGGCGCCGCGGGCTGTCCATCGCCGCGCTGGCCACGGGCCTGGCGCTGGGCCTGTGCGCCTGCGGCGGGCCGAACGACCCCACGCAGCCGCCCACGCCCAAAGTCATGCTGGCCACCGCAGCGATGACCAGTACCACCGCGCAGGCCGCCGGCGACTTCGAAGTGACACGGCTGGAAAAAGTGGCCGAGCAGCGCGTCAGCCGCACGGCCTGGGACTACACCTACCGCGTGCACATCCGCAACAATGGCAGCGCGGCGGCCAGCAATGTGCGAGCCGTGCTCACCAGCGCGCCCGAAGGCAGCACCATCATCGATGGCGACGTGCTGGCCGGCAGCATCGACGCGGGCGCCACCGTCACGCCCGACGACACCATCATCGTGCGCATCGAGCGCAGCATCGCCTTCCAGAGCGCGGGCCTGACGTGGACCTTCAGCGCCAACGCCAGCATCGAACTCGATCCCGTGCGGCCCGCGCAAGTGGTGGTGCTGTCGCTGGCCGGGCTGGGCTTTACGGACGGCGCCGACAGCGTCAAGGTCAGCGGCGCCATCACCGACGTGCTGCTGCAGGATGGCAGCCTGCGCTTTTCCACACCCGGCGACACGGGCGTCGACCAGCACGCGCAGTTTTCCCTCAGCAAGGGCAACAGCGTCACCACGATGAACGTGCTGATCCAGACGGAACTGCCTACGGCCGTGGAAACCCATGTGGAGCCGGACGACGACGGCAACCTGCCCGCCACGGCGCCCGTGCTGGCCATCACGGGGTTGGGGCCGAACAACCGCCTGCAGCCGGACGGCATGGCGTTCCGCCTGCCGGGTGCCGCTACCATGTCCCTGCAGGATGACAGCGACGGCCTGCTGTCCATGCCGGGCGGCACGGCCGTCAGCCTCAAGCAGTACTGGGTCTTCGACGCGGCCAGCGGCGCCTTCCGCATCGGCGCCACGGCCATGCGGCAATTGCTGGCATCCTTGCCCAACGGCAGCTACGACCTGCACCTCAATTTCGTCTCGCAGGACGGCGAATTCACGGCCAGCTATGCCTTGCTCGTCGTCAAGTCCGGCATCGCGCTGCAGGGACAGCTGCGCACGCCGGCAGGCGGCAACGCCACGGGGCTGGCCGGCAAGAAGATGTTATTGGCCGGCTACAACAGCCACCAGCGCCAGGTGGCCGTGGTCGACGCCACGGGCGCCTTCCACTTCGATGGCGTGCTGCCCGACACCTGCCAGCTGACCTTGAATGACCTGGTCCACCCGAACGTGGTCAGCGTCAGCGCCGCCGTCTTCGACAACAGCAGCACCGTCAGCGTCGACATCGTCTATCCGTACGGGCCTGGCCTGGGCCAGCGCGCCGGAGCGACAAGCTATGTCGCGGGCACGGTCAGGCAGGATGGCGCCGGGCCGCCCGCGCGCGAGGTGCCGGCCCGCCCCCGTGGCACGGCCGACGTCACGCCGCAGGATGACGAAAACAGCAAGACCTTTGTCGCCACGGCGGCCGCGCAAGGCCAGACCGTCACCACGCCCATCGTTTTCACCGTGCCCAAGGGCACGAACAACGTGGGCGTGAAGATCACCGTCAGCACGGCCGAATACCCCGTGTTTACGACGCAGCAAAGCCGCTACAACGACACATGGTCCTATGCGGTGACCGGCTTGCCCGGCGCCAGCCTGGCCGCCGCGGGCGCCGTCAACCAGACGCACTACACGCAGGGCACCATCGTCAGGACGGAATGCGTCGACGTCAGCAAGCAGACCAAGGATGGGGCGTTGAGCCTGGGCGGCAACGTCAGCGCCACGAATATCGGCGACAACCTCCTGGCCACCGTGACGACGGTCGAGCTGGGTCTCGCGTGCAAGGGATTGAAGGTGACGCAGGCGAAATTCCTCTCGCCGAACAAGGCCGGCCACCCGGTGCTGCAGCCGATCAAGCTGACGGGCAATCTGCCGGGGCCATACGTTTCCGTCTCGCAAGGAACGGCGACGGCCACCCACACCGTGCCGCTGGAATTGCACTACACGCCGGCGGCGGCGACGATCACGGAAGTCAACATCGGCATTTCATCGGACGGCAACAACCCCGCCTTCAGCACGGAGAATTTGTTGTCACAGACCAATACCAAGAGCGCCGGCAAAGTCACATTTCCCAGCCTGGTGCTGCCCGCCTTTGCCGGCGCCATCAACAAGAAGGCCGTCGTCACCTTGCGCCTGAAGGGCCGCGTCGACAATACCGACGCCAGCTCCGACCCGGCCGAAGGGGGGCAGGTGGAATTGAAGGGCGACACGGCCTACATTCCCCTGTACCTGGCCAACAACGAGGCGGCGCTGGCGGCGCGGCGCTACGGCACGCGCGACGCGGGCGGCGATTCGTGGGCCACGCGCCTGGCCATCGCCTGGCTGGCGGGCAAGGCTTACCGCTTCGACGACATCAGCGGCCAGCATGTGACGCAGACGGCGGCGGGCCGCTCCATCCTCGGGCACAGCGGCCACAGCGACGGTCAGCAGCTCGACTTGCGCTATGCGGACGGCACGGGCGGCTACACGGATGCGCTGGGCGGCCAGGGCAATGGCGCCGCCATCAAGCAGCTGATCAATGCAGCGAAGGCGGAAGTGGCGGCCAACCCGCCGCAAAAGCCGAAACTGGCGCTGCTGCGGGCGTGGATCGCGGCGAACCGGGCCATGCTGGCCAAGGAAGCGGCGCCGGCCAGCACGCGCGTCATCTACATCGGCCCCAGCTTCGTCAAGCTGGCCCTCGTCGACGGGCGTTTTTCCGCCAGTCCGGCCGACAAGATCCCGGGCGTGGCCGCCTGGATCAAGCCGGTGAAAGTGCACATCGAGCAGGGACACCTGAGTCACTGGCACATCAGCATCACGGCGCACCCTTAGCGCTGGCGTCAGGAAGGCAAGTCGGACAGTTCCAGCTCTGAAAACCCGGCCCGGCGCCGCGCTTCCAGGTTGAACGGGCCGCGCAAGGTGGGCGCTTCGTAGCGCAGCGCCAGCTCGGCATAGGTGGCGCGCAAGTCCAGCCCCCGTTGATCGCACAGATAGCCGTACCAGCGGTTGCCGATTTCCACGTGCCCCACTTCGTCGCGCAGGATGATGTCGAGGATGGCGGCGGCGGCCAGGTCGCCCGCCTGTGCCAGCTTGGCGCGCAGCGGCGGAATCGCGTCCAGGCCCCGCGCTTCCAAGGTGCGCGGCACCAGCGCCATGCGCGCCAGCACGTCGCCGCGCGTCTTGTCGACCATTTCCCACAGGCTGTCGTGGCCGGGGAAGTCGCCATACGTGTGGCCCAGCACCTGCAGGTGCGCCTGCAGCATGGCGAAGTGCGTGGCCTCTTCTTTCGCCACGCGCAGCCAGTCCGTGTAGTATTCAGCGGGCAAGTCCGGGAAGCGCCACAGGGCGTCGAGCGCCAGGTTCATCGCGTTGAACTCGATGTGCGCGAGCGCGTGCACCAGCATGGCGCGCCCTTCCGGCGTGATCATCGAGCGCCGCCCCACCAGGCGCGGCGGCACCAGTTCCGGGCGCTCGGGACGGCCCGGCACGGCGCCGGTCGGGGCCAATGGCGCCCTGACGTCCAGCGCCAGTTCGGCTTCGGCCATGGCCGCCACCATCGCCACCTTGGTCGCCGGGTCCGGTTCCAGCAGGCAGGCGAGCGCAGTCGTGCGCAATTCCTGTGGCGGCGTTGGGGTCAAGGAAGATGGCTGCATGGGAATTCTTTCGTGCGCGTGGACAATGAGGGGCGCAGTGTATCAAGTGCCTGCCCCACTAGCCAGTCGAACAGGACCTGCACTCTTGCCGGCAGCGGGGCGCGTCCGCTATGCACGAGATAATAGGCCTGCGGACTGGCCAGGTTGAACCCGCCGAACGGCAGCACCAGTTCGCCGCTGTCCAGCCACGGCTGCACCAGCTGGCGCCGTCCCATGGCCACGCCCGCGTGGTGGATGGCCGCTTGCGCGCACAGGTCGGCGCGGTCGAAACGCAGACTGCGCGCGGGCAGGTTCACCGCTGGCGCCTGCGCGTCCAGCCACAGGCGCCACTCGGCGTCGGGCGCGCAGGCGGGCCAGGCCAGCGTGTCGTGCAGCACGGTGGCGTCACGCAGCTTGTGCGGCATATCCAGCAAGCCGTGGTCGCGCGCATATTGCGGGCTGCACACGGGCGCCAGCCATTCGTCCATCAGCTTGCGCGATACGAGACCGGGAAAGTGGCCATCGCCATAGTGCAAGGCCAGGTCGACCTGGCCGGCGCGAAAGTCCACGCTGTCATTGCCGACACGCAAATCGATCGACACGTCCGGATACCGCGCGGCGAACCCCGCCAGGCGCGGCACCAGCCAGCCCTGGGCGATGGAGGGGCGCGCATGCACGGTGATGCCGCCCGCCAGCGCATCGCCGCCGGCGATGGCCGCATGCAAGCCGTCCCAGCCGATTTGCAGGGCGGCGAAGATGCGTTCGCCGTCTGGCGTCAGCCTGACTTGGCGCGTCAGGCGTTCGAACAGGCGCAGGCCCAGGCCCGCTTCCAGGCGGGCGATGCGGTGGCTGACGGCGCTGGGCGTGAGCGCCAGTTCCTGCGCGGCCAGCGCGAAGCTGGCGTGGCGCGCCGCCACCAGGAAGGTGTGCAGGTTGGCGAACTGGCTGGCCGTCAGGGGCGCGCCGGCAGGCATCAGGCGGCTCCGGCCGCCAGCAAGGCGCGGCCCCGCGCCACGTAGGCGGCCATTTCGTCCTCCGGCACCATGCTGCCTCCCGTGCCCCACACGAGGTGCGTGGCCTGCGCCAGGTTGGTCTGGTACTGCGGCGCCGCCAGCACGGGAGGAATGCCCGCGAAGCCGGCCACGGCGGACGGTTCCAGGCGCAAGCCTTGCGTTTGCTCCAGCGTCGCCAGCAGGCGGTACAGTTCTTCATCCGTGACGGTGGCGTAGCCGTCGATCAGCCGCTGCATGGCGCGTCCGACGAAACCGGACGGGCGTCCCACGGCCAGGCCATCGGCGGCCGTCAGGTTGTCGATGCCGATCTCCTGCACGCTGATGCCGTCATGCAAGCCCGTGTGCACGCCCAGCAGCATGCACGGCGAGTGGGTCGGCTCGACGAACACGCAGTGAACGGCATCGCCAAAGGCCAGCTTCAAGCCGAAGGCCACGCCGCCGGGGCCGCCGCCCACGCCGCACGGCAAGTACGCGAACAGGGGGTGAGTCGCATCGACCGCGACGCCGAGCTGCTCGAACTGGGCTTTCAGCCGCTGTCCCGCCACCGCGTAGCCGAGAAACAGATCGTGCGAGTTTTCATCATCGACGAAGTGGCAGGTGGGGTCGTTCCGCGCCTGCCTGCGCCCCGCTTCCACGGCCACGCTGTAATCGGTCGCGTATTCGACGACGGTGACGCCGTGGCTGCGCAACCTGTCCTTCTTCCATTGGCGCGCGTCGGCCGACATGTGCACGGTGGCGCGAAAGCCCAGGCGCGCGCTCATGATGCCGATCGACAAGCCCAGATTGCCCGTGGAACCGACGGCGATCGCATACTGGCCAAAGAAGGCGCGCACGGCGTCGCTGGCCAGCAGGCTGTAATCATCGCCCTCCTTCAGCAAACCGGCGTCCAGCGCCAGCGTTTCCGCGTGTTTCAGCACTTCATAGATGCCGCCGCGCGCCTTGATGGAACCGGAAATGGGCAAATGGCTATCCTGTTTGAGCCATAGCTGACCGCTCGTCATGCCTGACGCCAAACCCAGCGTCGCCTGCATGGCGGGCAGCGGCACGACGGGCGACTCGATGACGCCGCCGCTGGCCTGCGTTTCCGGAAACGCCTTGGCGAGATAGGGCGCAAAGCGCGCCAGGCGCGCGCTGGCGTCCGCCACGTCAGCCGCCGTCAAGCCCACGTCGCTCAAGGCCTCGGCAGCCGGTGCGACGCCGGGGTTGAACCAGCTCAAGGGCTGCAAGGCCATCAGTTCTGTAATCAGGGGAAATTTTTCGCGCAGCGCGGCGATGGCGGAAGTGGGCAGCATGGCAACCTCGTCAAGGAACAAGCCATGATTAGACCGCATCCGGGCGCCGCTGGCAAAGGATGGTTGATCAGGCAATGGATGACGGAGGATCATGTGTCATGATCCAAGGGCATGCTCCCTATTTCAGTTTAATGTACAGATGCATGGCGGGATTCTTTTCGCTTTGAACTTCTTTTATTTCGACAAAGGGAAGACGACGCACCAGCTCGCTCAATTTCTGGCATCCATAGTGGCGCGGATCGAAGGCCGGGTTGTTCTTCACGATCAGACTACCGACGCCGCTCAAGGACGCAAACCCGTCATCGCGCGCTGCGGCGATGATGGCCTTGCGCAGCACTTCCTGCGTGTCTACGTCGAGCGAGACAGGCGCCAGCGCATGCAACGGTTTTTGCTGCTTTCCGGTCAAGGGAGGCGGTGTCACCGGCCGCAAAATCTCCGTATACACAAACTTGTCGCAGGCGGCGACAAAGGCTGGCGGCGTCTTTCTTTCACCAAAGCCATACACGGCGAGTCCTGATTCACGAATCCGGGTTGCCAGGCGCGTGAAATCACTGTCCGACGATACCAGGCAAAAGCCGTCCAGCTTTTCAGAGTGCAACAAATCCATGGCGTCGATGATCAACGATGAATCGGTCGAATTTTTGCCTGTCGTATAGCTGAATTGCTGGATGGGCTGAATGGCCATCAAATGCAGAATCTCTTTCCAGCCTTTCAAATTGGGTGTGGTCCAGTCGCCATAGGCGCGCTTCACCGATGCGGTGCCGAAGGTCGATACTTCCGTCAGCAACTCCTTGATAATCGACGCCTGGGCATTATCCGCATCGATCAAGACTGCCAGCTTGGCATTACTTGTCATAATTTTCGGGCTTCAAAGAAGTGGAGATTCTGGCTGTGGCGCAAGACCTGTGCATAGCGATCACTCAGGTATCGGGCAGCTTGTGTGCAGTCGCTACTATGCAAGCAAATGTTCAGTTAAGCAATCTCCTAAGCCCGCAGCCCTGTTCCCTGCCGATAGCTGAAATTAATTCTCAAATGCATTATCGATTAAAGAAAAATTTCCACAAGGGCACAGAAATAAGTTATCTTTAAGACAAACAAAGGAGACATTTTTTCTCTTTTCTACCGAGGCAAAAATGCGCTCCAAGAATGACAAACTCACTGCCAAGAATATCGACATCGCGGACTGCGCAAGGCAGGACGATTTGACGGCCCAAAAGGTCGAGGTCGGCATTATTTTCCAGGAAATGCTCGATACCGCCACGGCCGCCGCCTATCTGGCCAAGAACAAGGTGCCGATCGCCACCGCGCTGCGCGTCCTGACGGGATCGCGGCGCAAAAAGAGCACAGGCGGCAGTGGATGACGCGGCATCACCTGTCAATCCTGTTCGCCAGCAGATAGCGTCCTGGGCTTTCTGCTGTTTAAAAACGATGCAGTCAGGACTGCTGGAAAACAGGCCAGCCAAAGATAATATCCAGCACCAAATCCCAGCACCGTGGCGTAACCATTATCGTTAGGCATTGTTTTGAGGCCAAATGCTGTCAGCGCAAGCGCGAAACCAACAAAGGCAGCCAGCTTTGCAGCGCGTGGCTTCTCTTTCGAAAAGTACATGGCAAAAATAAGCGGCGGATTGGCAAACCAGGCAAAGCTGCCGGCCAAAGGCCCTAGCCAACCGAGCAATAACACGCCCCAGCCCGGCATGATTTCGTTAGAGGTAACGATACCTGTCAATAATAATGACGCCACATAGGCAACGACGGTCATGGACAAAACGATGGCGGAGGCATCCTCGCCCAATAATTTGGAATATTTCACAGGTTTCCCATGGCACGAACGGATGAATCAAGACGATGAGAAGTTCACCAGGAGAAATTCCAATCTCCTTACCGCTTCAACGGCACGGTGCCCACTTCATACCAAACCCGCAGACCTCGTTCCACTTGCATGATCGCCATCCAGCCCCGGGTTTCAGCAATGGTTTCGATGCTGACAGGGCGAACTCCCGTTTTTTCCAGCCATTCATTTGCCAATACCAGCGATCTATCCATGCCATCGGAGAGAGGACTGCCGGAAGTGGTCGAACGGAAATCTTTAAATGCGATCATGAATACCCTTATAAGTAGCAGCGATGAAGCATAACAAATTTCAGTAAAGAAACATGCGCACAATGTCACGACGATCTGGCGCCGCGACTCGCCGATATGAACCGTCAAGGGGCGCCTTCCTCCCGCAGCGGCGACAGGAAGGCGCCCTTGATTGCCAGCCTTAGAATGTCAGCTTCAAGCCCAGATCAATCGACCTGCCCTCGGCCGGCAAGGCTTGCAGCGCCCCGCCGTTTGCCTTCAAGCCGGACAGATACACGCCGCCCAGCGGGTCCGCATACGCGCGGTTGAACAGGTTGCTCACGCCGGCGCTCAGGCTGGCCGTCTTGCTCAATGCCACGCTGCTGCGCAGGTTGACGAGCGCATAGCCGCCCGTTTCCGGTTCGAAGCGGCGGGCGTCGACCCTGTCCTTGCGGGCGACGATCTTGGTTTCGATGCGGCTGCTCCAGGCGCCCAGCCTGTGTTCGACGGCGAACAAGGCGTTGAACGGCATCATCCGGTACAGGTCGCCGCCATCGCTGCGCTTGCCCCGCGTGTAAGCGGCATTGCCCGTCGCCATGAAGCGGCCCCAGCGCGCGCTGCTTGTCAGCGGCAGCTGCCACGCCAGGTTGGCGCCGTACAGCTTGGCGTCGTGGTTGGCAAAGCGCAGCAAGTTGCCATTCGCGCCCATTTTCATGTACGGATGGAACGATGCCAGCACGTCGACGTCGATGTAATTGTCGACCTTGCTGTAATAGGGATTGACGCGCAGGAACCAGCCGTCCTCGCCGCCGCCATGCCAGTCGGCCGTGAAGGCCGCCGTGTAAGCCGTCTCGGGTTTCAAGTCGATATCGCCCACATAGCCGTTGCCGTCGCCAAACCAGTTGGTCATGGTCATGGCCATCGAACCGCGGCCCCAGGAATAACGCTCGTACAGGTTCGGCGAACGCACTTTGCGCGCCAGCGCGAATGCGTAGCTGCTGGCCGCATCCGGCGTGAAGGTCGCTTGCGCCGAGACATCGATGTTCGTGTCGCGCTGGCTGCGGCTGCGCGCATTGAAAGCCTTGGCGGCCATCAGGTCCGGCATGTTCATCATGTTGGTGCCGTACGATTGCACGTCGCCCGTCTCCATGCGCACGGATTCGCCGCGCACGCCCAGCACGCTCGTCCAGCGCGCATCATGGCGCGTTTCCAGCTCGCCAAACAGCACCATGCGGTCGCGCTTGCCGTCATTGATGTTCAGATAGGTGCGCGGCCCCATCATCATGGAACCGGGCACGGCCGGCCAGACATCGTCGAGACGGAAACCATGCCACTCCTGGCCCAGGCGCAACTCGCCTGCGGCGGTGGGCAGGCTGGCCATCAGCGCATAGCCCGTATTGCGTCCATTCGTAATCATCGGCATCGAGCCCTTGCGTTCGGGCGAGAAAAAGCCCATCTCGTGGTCCGTCTGCTGCCAGTAGGCGCGCGCGTCGAGCACGCCCCAGGCAAAGTTGCCCTGGTAGGCCAGGTTGGCGAACTGGCCATGGTTGTCCGTCATGTCCATGTACTGGTTGGGGAAACCCTGGTACGGGATGTGCTGCACGCCGGCGCGCAGGGTCAGTTGCTGGCCCTGGCCTTTCGCCGCCAGCACGATGGACTGGTTGATGCTTTCATACATACTGGCCAGCACCGTGTTGCCACGCCCATCTTCATAGCTGTGGCCGCGCGTATAAGCGCCGCTGTAGCCGACGCTCAAGGTGTCGCTGGCGGCCGACGCATGCACGCTGGTCGCCACGCTGTTGTTGACGCTGCGTCCCGAGACGGCAAAGCTGCCTTGCGTCAATAGCGAAGCGCCGGGCTGGGCGAACACGGGCGCGTTCGATTGCACGTCGATGGTGCCGGCGATGCTGTCGCCGCCCGCGCTGACGGGTGTCACGCCCGCGATCAGGCGGATGCGCTGCACCTGTTGCGGATCGATGTACGACAGCGGCGCATTCATGTGGTTGGCGCAAGCGGAGGTCAATTCCATGCCATCGATGCGAATCTTGATGCGGTCATCGGCGAATCCATTGACGACTGGCAAGCCGGACACGCCGCCACCGGCCGCCACGCTGTAACCGGGCGTGCTGCTGAGCATCAGCGCCGTGTCGGCGGCGGGACGGTAGCCTTGCTTGAGGCCCGTGACGATGACTTTCATCTCGGGCAAAACCTCTTCGGTGCGCGTTTGCGCCACGGCGGGCATGGCGATGGCGAGGGAAATCAATAACGGTAAATGTTTCATGGTGCTGCTTTCAGATTCTGTATGGGTAAGACGAACGCACGCCAGCGCAGCACGGTGCCGCGCGGCGCAAGGCCGTTCAGGGAAAGGGACAGATCAGAAAGCGGCGGGCGGCCCGCGTGGCTGGACGGGTGTCCAGGCGAACAGCGGCGTGGCGGATTGGTAGAACAGCAGGGGCAGCAAGCCCGTGAGGATTTCTCCGGAAGCGAGCACGAGGGTCGTTGGGGGAATATCGAGGGTGGCCGCGTGCATGCTGCAGCACGGGCAATCTCCCATGCGCATGCCGCCCTTGGAGGTATCGGGCGCGTCCGTGGAGAGTGTTGCCGGCAGCATGGTCATGCCGCCCGCCACCGAGCAGATTTCCAGGCTGGGCACGGACAGGCCGCTGGCGACCGTCAGCGCGCGCGACACCGTGGGGGCGAGCGCGGCCAGCAAGATGGCGATACACGCGATCCACAGGACGATGACGGCCTTGCCTTTGCTGATGAACATGGCAACATTGTATCAGGGCAAGCACCCTGCGCACAGGGCGCAGGTCAAGCCTTGCCTACAAATCCACCTTCATCGACAGCTTAATGGCGCGCGGCGCGCCGGACGCCAGACGCGTGCCGGCGCCGGCCCAGTAGCGCTTGTCGGTCGCATTTTCCACGTTCAGCTGCCACACGACGGCCTTGTCCAGCACCCGGCTCGCATAGCGGGCGCCCGCGCTGAACAGGCTCACGCCGCCGAGGAAGGCCTGATTCAAATCGTTGACGGGACGGGCGCTGTAGTAATACGCGCCGCCATTGACGGACAAGCCCGGCACGGCGTCGAACGCATAGGAGAGGAAGGCGCTGGCCGTGCGTTTCGACGCGTTTTCCGGCGCCTTGCCGTTGTAGTCGGCGTTGATGTGCGCAAACCTCGGGTCGAGCAACTGGGCCGACGTCTGCCACGACAGCTGGCGCGTCAGCTTGCCCTGGGTCGACAGTTCCAGGCCACGGTAGCGCTGCTCGCCATCCGAGGTGAACACATTGCTGGCGTTGGTGTAGTAGCCGGGGCGCGTGATGTCGAACAGCGCGGCGGAGAGCAAGGTGCCGCTTGGGGTCAGCCAGCGCGCGCCCAGTTCCTGTTGTTTGCTGACGCCGGGCGCCATCTTGACGCCCTGGTTGAGCGTGCCCGTCGGGCCCGTCTCGCCCTCTTCCAGCCCGCGCGCCGTGGACGCGTACAACGACAGCTCGGGCGTGGCCTTGTAGATCAGCGACGCCATCGGCGTGGTCTTGCTGACGTCGTAGTGGCTGGCGCCCTGGTCGCTTCGGTAGCTGCTGCGGCGCACGCCGATGACGCTTTGCCATTGCGGGCCGAAAACCATGCGGTCGAGCGCATACAAACCCGTGTCGCGCGTGTCGAGCGCGGCCGTCGTGGGCGAAGTCGGCTTCGGGCCGAACACGACAGTCGTCACGGGCACGGGCTTATACAGGTTTTGCGAAGCAATCGTATAGTTGCTCTGATAGATAGGATCTTGCGACTTGTCCGTGCGCGAGGCGCCCAGGGTCAGTTCGTGGGCGATGAAGCCAGTACTGAAACTGCCGGCCAGTTCCGCGCGCAGCAAGTCCGACGCCGTCACGCTGTGCTGGATATTGCCGGTGATGCGGCCCGCGCCCGTGGCCAGCGCCGCCGCGTTGTTCAGACGGAAGATCGCCAGGCGGCGGTCGCGCGCCGTTTCCGAGTGGCCCGCCTCCACCGTCAAGGCCCAGCCGTCCGCGATGGCATAGTCGGCGCGCAATTGCGCGTTTTTCGTCTGCGCCTCGAACGCCGACCAGTCGGGACCGATCAGCTGGCGCGGATCGACGGCGCGCGGCAAGCTGATCACGCCTTTCACGGCGGCCGGCAAGGCCACGCCCGCCTGCTCCGTCACCTTGCGGCGCTCGTACTCGAGGTCGGCTTTCAGCAGCAGTTTATTCGTCACGCGCCAGTCCAGCGCCGTGGCGAGGAAGCGGCGGTTGCCATTGCCAACATTGTCCAGATAAGAACCCAGGGTGCCGCCGGCGGCATTGATGCGCACGCCGAACTCCTGCTGCGCGCCGAAGCGGCGGCCCACGTCGATATTCGCCACGGCACTGCCACGGTCATCGAGCGTCAAACCCATGCTCGTGACGGGCTTGCCGCCGGCCCGCTTGGTGACGAAATTGACGACGCCGGCCGGCGAGGTAAAACCGTAGTACAGGGCCGAGGCACCCTTCAGCACTTCCACCCTTTCCTTGTTTTCCATGGGCACTTGCGAGAAGTTCATGATAGGCATGGAACCGTTGAGGCGATAATTCGTGCGGTTTTCCACCGCGATGCCGCGTATCACCAACTGGTCCCACGTTTCGCCGCCGTTTTGCTGGCGCGTCACGCCGGCCGTGTTGCGCACGGCGTCGTACAGGCCGGACACGGCTTGCTGTTCCAGCAATTCGCGCGTGATCACGTTGACGGTCGATGGTACGTCCATGATGCTGGCGCCGCGAAAGCTGCCCGCCTCCGTGGTGACCGGCACCAGGCCTTGCGCGCGGGCGCCCGTCACTTGCACGGCCTGCATGACTTTCGCATCGCCAGCCGTCAAATCGTCTTGCCCAGTGGCAAAGGCCGCAGGGGAAGCGAAGGCCAGCGACAAGGCGGCGGCGACTGGAAGCAAGCGGGTGCGGGGAGAAATGACAGGCATGAGTTCAGGCTTTCAATATGTACAGATGGAAACTTACGGTTAACCACCATGATACCGATAATGAGAATCATTATCAAGTAAGAGTGAGTTTGTGTGAGTTTTACAGAAGAAACAAGGTCACCATGGCGCCTGTTGTCACTTGAACACGTTTGGATTTTGCAGACGAGGCCGCAAAGAGGCATACTGACAGTCACGGCGCGCCGGGCGCGCCCTCCAACAAGATCAAAAGGTAAGTTCGTGAACACAATCGACAACAAAAGCGTGCAGACGAAAACATTTCGCTGGAAACGCTGGCAGCGCTGGGCCGTTGGCACAGGCTGCGCCCTGGCCGCCTACAGCGCGGCCGGCTTCTGGCTGGTGCCCTACGTCATCAAGCAGCAGCTACCCAAATTCGCCGAGAAAGAACTCGCGCGCCAGGCCAGCATCGCCGACGTGCGCTTCAATCCGTTTACCTTGCGCCTGGAAGCGGACCAGATCGCTTTCAAGGAAGCCCCCGGCGCGGATGGCAAGAGCGGCGCGCCGCTGCTGTCGATCGGCGCCCTGGCCGTGCAGCTGGAATGGAAATCCATCGTGCGCCGCGCCTGGAGCCTGGCGGAAATCCGCATCACGGCGCCGCAGGCGCAGCTGACGATCACGCCGGACGGCAAGTTCAACCTGGCTGAAGTGCTGGCCACCTGGCAACGCCATCACCCGGAAAAGAGCGACGGCGGCATGCCGCGCCTGGTCATCGCCCACTTTGCGCTGGAACAAGGCAAAGTGGATTGGCAAGACCAGAAGGCGGGCTATGCGGACAACTTCACGCCGATCAACTTTACGCTCGACAATATCTCCACCCTGCCCGACGCCAACGGCAGCTATAGCCTCAGCGCGGACGCGGCGCGCGGCGGCAAGCTGCACTGGCGCGGCACGGCCTCGCTCAGTCCGATTCGTGGCGAAGGCGAACTGATACTGAACGACGCTTCCCTGCCCGGCCTGGCCGCGTATCTGAAAGCCTATACGCGCGCGACAGTCGCCAGCGGCAAGCTGTCGGCGCGCCTGCCCTACGCCTTTTCCTATGCGGACGGCAAGCTGGAAGCGACCGTCAAGGGCGCCGGCCTGGCCTTGCGCGACCTGGCGCTGGTGCAAAGTGGCAAGAGCGACGCCTTTACGTCGCTCAATACCCTGGGTATTTCCGGCGTGAACGTGGACCTGGCGCGCCAGAGCGTCACCGTGGATAAAGTCAATCTGTACGGCGGCAAGGTGGCCGTGCGCCGCGACAGCCGCGGCGAGATCGACGTGGCGAACCTGATGCTGCCAGGCAATCCCGCACCCGCGGCCACCGCGCCAGCCAAGCCTGGCAAATGGAAGGTGGACTTGAAGCAAGTGGCGCTGGCCAATCTGGACGTGTCCGCCATTGATGAAACCGTCTCGCCGGCCCTGCAATTGAGCGCGAAACAGTTGCAACTGCAGCTGCAACTGGGCTTGCAACAAGGTCCAGCGGGCATGGCCACCGTCATCGACGGCGCGAGCTTCAGCCTGGCCGATCTGGCCATGCAACGGGGCGCGCAAACGCCATTCAAGCTGGCCCAATTGGGCTTTACAGACGGCAAGATCGACCTGGCGGCGCATACCGTGCACCTGGGCGCCGTGACGGCCAGCGGCGCGCAGATCGACCTGGCGCGCAACCGCCAGGGTGAATTTGCGATCGCGCAAAAGCTGCCCGTGTTTGCCGCCAACAAGGCCGACACGACCAGGGAAACACCGTCCGCGCCCTGGTCCACCAAGGTGGACAAGGTGGAGCTTAGCCAGTTCGGCGCCCGTTTCGATGATGCGGGCACGGGCATCAAGGGCAACTTGCAGGATGCCAGATTGTCCCTGCACGACGTCAGCAACGATATGAAACAGGCGCTGCCGTTCGAGCTGGGCGTGGGTCTGCGCGAAGGCGGCTTGCTCACGGCGAATGGCAAGTTCGTGCCGGGCACGGGGGCCGTCGATGCGCAATTGAATTTGAAACAGCTGACCCTGGCGCCCGTGCAACCCTTGCTGGCGCAGCATCTGAAGCTGAAGCTGGCGGGCGGCACGCTCTCCGGCAGTGGCCGCCTGACGACGGGGGGCGGCGCGCCGAAAGCGCCCAAGGTACGCTATGAGGGGGGCGTGGATATCGCCGGCCTCGTGCTCAATGAAACGGATGGCAAGCGCTTCGCCTCGTGGAAAAGCGTTCGCGCCGACAAGCTGACGGCCAGCGTGGGCCCCGACTTCGTCGACATCCCCGAGCTGCGCGTGGTGGAACCGAACGCCCAGCTGATCATCGAAAACGACCGCAGCCTGAACGCCCAGCGCCTTCTGGTCAAGGCGCCGGAGCCAGCCGCCGCACCAGCGACCACGGCGACGCCAACAGCAGCCGACGCCGCCTTCCCCGTGCGCGTGCGCCGCGTGCGCCTGCAGAATGCCAAGCTGGACTTTGCCGACCTGAGCTTGCGGCCCCAGTTCGCCGCCAAGATCTATGAACTCAACGGCGTCGTCACGGGCCTGTCGACGAGGCGTGATGCGCGCAGCCAGATCGAACTGGACGGCCGCATCGACGAATTCGGCCTGGCCCGCGTGCGCGGACAATTAAATCCCTTCGCCCCGACCGACAACACGGACTTGAACGTCGTCTTCAAGAACGTCGACATGGTGTCCGCCTCGCCGTACACGATGAAGTTCGCCGGCTATAAGGTGGCCGAAGGCAAGATTTCGCTGGACTTGCAATACAAGGTGCGCAACCGCCAGCTCGACGGCACCAACCAGATCGTGCTCGACAAGCTGACCCTGGGCGAGCGCATCGACAGTCCGGACGCCTTGAAACTGCCGCTGGAACTGGCGCTGGCCATCCTCAAGGATAGCGACGGGCGCATTGACCTGGGCTTGCCCGTGTCGGGCGACATGAACGACCCGCAATTCAGCTACGGCGCCCTGATCTGGAAAGCCGTGGGCAATGTGCTGACGAAGATCGTCACGGCGCCGTTCCGCGCGCTGGGCAACTTGCTGGGCATCAGCGCCGACAAGCTCGAAGCCATCGATTTTGACCCGGGCAGCGCCGTGCTGCTGCCGCCCGAGCGGGAAAAGCTCAAGCAGGTGGCGCAAATCCTCGCCAAGCGCGAGCAACTGAAGCTGGCCGTGCCGGGCCAGTACAGCGACACGGATGCGGCCGCCCTGCGCGCCCAGGCCGTGCGCCGCGCCGTCGCCGCCAAGGCCGGCATCAAGCTGGAAGCGGGAGAGGAACCGGGACCGTTGAACCTGGGCGAACGCAAGATACGGGGAGCGCTGCGCGACCTGTACGCGGAACGCTTCGGCAAGGCCGAGCTGGACAAGCAGAAGAAGGCGGCGGAGTCGGCCAGTCCCGCAGCGGCGCCGGCCGGCTCCGCTCCGGCGGCGGCCAAGATCCCCGTCTTCCAACGCCTGGGCAAGCTGATCGAAGGAGAGCCGCAAGTGGCCGACACGGGCGCCTTCTATACCGGTTTGCGCGAGCAGCTGGAAGCCAGGCAAGCCCTGCCTGCCGACGCCTTGAGCAAGCTGGGCGCCCAGCGCAGCGCGGCGATTCTGGCGGCCCTGCAGCAGGACGGCACGCCGGCGGCCAGGGTCAGCGCGGGCGCGCCGGAAAAAACGGAGGCCGCGCCGGGCAAGCTGGTGGGACTGAAGCTGGGATTGGCGGCGCAATAAAAACGGCGTTGCCGCAACAACTTTGCGGCAACGCCATGCAAGCGGCGGCAGTGATGCCGCACTATCTTTCCAGTGGCCAACTGAAGCACCCGGCCCGCTCATGGCGGCGGCTTGCTATGCTGGCCGGCAAGCTGAAGCGCGCAAATGACTCCCCAGTCTGGCACCGAAGAAGACCAGCAGCGCAAACACAGCCAGCAGCGGCACTGCCAGCAAGGCAAAGCCGTAAGTCACAAACACGACCGGGAGCCATAGGATCAACAGGCCGACGAAGGTGGCCATGCCGATGGTTCGATGTTGCGGCGGCTGGATACACCAGCCTTGGCCCAGGCCGATGACGACGCCGCACACGACGATGGCCAATACGGTCACCGTGCCCGGGAAATGTTCAAGACTCGTGTAGATGAGAAATACCGCAAGAAAACTCAGGATGGCACTGAGCGTCCCGATCAATCCCGTCCTGCCTGTACTCATGCCTGCCTTTCAACTCAAACAAATGCCGGTAACCGCGTGCAGCCCGTGCCCGCATCGCCAGGCATGCCGCGGCCGGCGACAGGTAACGCTGCGCCGGTTGCCAAATATACCACTCCGCTTTCGCGCCGGGCAAACAGCATTCTGACCAGCAATTTCCGCCGCGCCATCGACTGGATGGCGCGGCTCCGTCCACTCCCTATTTCCCTTTCCCCGCCTCCTTCACCACCTCATCCGGCAAGGCAAACGCCACCAGGCTGTCGCCCATCTTCGTGCCCAGTGATCCATGGCCGCCGGCCATCACCACCACATATTGCTTGCCCGTCTTGTCGGAGACATAGCTCATCGGCGTAGCCTGGCCGCCGGCCGGCAGGCGGGCTTTCCACACGGTCTTGCCGTTGCGCACGTCGTAGCCGCGGATGTAGTAGTCGAGCGTGCTGCTCAAAAATGCCACGCCGCCGCCCGTGGTGCTGATGCCGCCCAGGCTGGGCACGCCCAGCGGCAAGGCGATGGGGACTGGGGCGCTGTCGCGCGTGGTGCCGTTCTTGTGCATCCACACTTTTTTCATGGTGCGCAAGTCGACGGCGGCGATATAGCCCCACGGCGGCGCCTGGCATGGGAAACCCAGCGGCGACAGGAAAGGCTTGATTTCCACGGCAAACGGCACGCCCGTCTGCGGCTGCAAGCCCATTTCCGACCCCGTGCCGCCCTTCGCGTTCGCTTGCGCGCGCGGCACCAGGCGTTCCAGGAAGCCCATGTAGTCCGGGTTCACCAGCAGCAACTGACGCACGGGATCGACGGCCGCCCCGCCCCACTCGAAGATGCCGAGCGGGCCCGGCGAGATGATGGCGCCCTTGATCTTGCCTTCGGCCACCGTCTGCGGCGTGAACGGCCCTTCGTAGCGGTGCTGGCGGAAGATGATGCGGCACGCCAGCTGGTCGAACGGCGTCGTGCCCCACATATCCGTTTCGCTGATGTGTTTCTCGGGCAGGAAGGTCAAGGCCGAGAACGGCTGCGTGGGCGAGAGGCGGTCGCCAGGGGCGGCGTTGGCCGTCGGCACGGGTTTTTCCGGCGCCGGCACCACCAGGCTGCCGTCGCGGCGGTCGATCACATAGATGTCGCCGCGTTTCGTCGTGGCTACCACGGACGGCACCTTGCCTTTTGGCGTGTCGATATCGACCAGGGTCGGCTGGCCGCCGATATCCATGTCCCAGATATCGTGGTGCACGGTCTGGTAGACCCAGCGTACTTTGCCGGTCGCCAGGTCCAGCGCGACGATGGCGCTGTTGAACTTCTCGCCGTTCGGATTGCGGTTGCCGCCCCACGTATCGGGCGTTTCGTTGCCCATCGGGATGTACACCAAGCCCAGCTTTTCATCCACGCTGGATACGCCCCAGGAATTGGGCGAGTTGTTGGTGTAGGTCTTGCCATCGGCAATCGGCGCCGTGTCGTCCGGGTTCGCGGCATCCCAGTTCCACATCAGTTTGCCAGTGACGGGATCATAGCCGCGGATCACGCCCGACGGTTCTTCCGTGGAAAAGTTATCGGTAACGCTGGCGGCCATCACCACCACGTTCTGCGCCACGGCCGGCGGCGACGTGGGCATCAAAAAGCCCCGCTTCTTCATGCCCATGCCGTGGTACAGGCCGATCACGCCGTTCTCGCCAAAGCTTTTACAGGCTTCGCCCGTATCGGCATTCACGGCGATCAGGGTCGCGTCCATGGTGGGCGCGAAGATGCGGCGCGGGCACTCCATGCCGGCCGCCTCGGGCGCCGGATCGCCCTTGGCGCGGCCCGCGTTCACGTCCCAGTAGGCCACGCCGCGACAGATCATGTGCTGGTAGCTGGATGCGTCGCGGTTGATCTTCGGATCGTGGCGCCAGAGCTCCTTGCCCGTGTCCGGGTCCAGCGCGATGACGATGTTATGCGGCGTGCACAGGTACAGCATGCCGTTCACTTTCAGCGGCGTGACTTCATTGGCGATCTCGCCCGGGTCGTTCGGCCCCTTGAAGTCGCCCGTGTGATAGACCCACGCCTGTTTCAGCTGCGCGGCGTTGGCTGGCGTGATCTGCGCGGCCGGCGCGTAGCGGTCGCCATAGCCGGAGCGGCCATACGCGGCCCAGTCGTTGGGCGCCACGCCGGGCGCGACATCGCCTTGCGGCGTGGCCGCCATGTTCTCGGCCGGCACTTCGCCGTGCAGGGTGTAATAGTCTTGGAAAAGCGCAAACACGCCCACTGCGGCGGTGGCCACCACGGCGGTGGCCAGGGCGCTCTTGCCAGCGTCGCGCGGTTTCGCCCCGGCCGTCAACGGCGGAGCGAGACGCCGGTCGACGAAGGGCAGCAGCAGCCAGACGGCGGCGGCGAACCAGATATCGAGGCGCGGCAGCAATTGCCACCAGTCGAATTTCACTTCGATCACGGACCAGATCAGGGTGGCGAACAGCAGCAGCGCGAGAAACAGCTGCGCGCTGCGCCGCCCCTTCCACACGAGCGCGCCGGCGATGAGCATGCCGACGCCGGCCACGACGTAATACCAGGAGCCGCCGAGGCTGACGAGCCAGGCGCCGCCGCCGGCAAGCGCCAGGCCCAGCACGATGAAGATGACTGCGGTGATGACAAGCAAGGGTCCAGGTCGGGCAGAGGCAGTCATGATGCTCCTTTACAAGAGTCAGTCGGCGGCACGCGCCTGCGCGCCGTATTTGAGGGCGATCAAGGAAATTGCATTTTTTCACTAATTGACAAAGCGTGCCACACGCCAGAACGCCCGCCGCATGCCGTGTGGCTTTTTATACACGGCTTGACCGTCCAGTCAGTCACAAGCATACGATTTTGATGAAAATCATTGAATAAAATAAATCAACAACAAATTTCTCGAATAAAACAGATTTATGTCGTAAAATGGAAAAACAGGAGCTGAATCGGTTTTCCAAATGTTCAACCTCGAAGTGGAGCGCCCATCATGACCATCGCCAAACGGCTGTACGCCTTGATCCTTTCCGTCGTCCTGGGACTGGCCGCCCTGGCCGGCTTTGGTATCTATGAAATGAACCGCGTGTACACGGCGGCCAGCTATGCCACCGTCAACACCGTTCCCAGCCTGCTGACCTTGAACCAGGCTTTCGTGCCGTTCACGCAGATGCGCACGGCCGTCTGGCAGCACATGGCCAGCAAGGATGCCGCCGTGCGCGCCAGGCTGGAAGCGGGTATCGGGGAAGCGCGCGCGGCGGTGGGCCAGGCGCTCGACCAGTATGAAAAGGAAAATCTCTCCGATGAGCAAGACCGCGCACTGCTGGCCGCGGACCGAGCCGTGCTGCTGCGCTACGACGCCGTGCGCGACAAGGTGCTGGCGCTGTCGAAGGCGGGCGAACCGGACGCGGCACGCGACTTGCTGATGCAAAGCCAGCCCATCATCAAGGAATTGCTCGACGCCCTCGCCGCCCACCACCGCTACAACGAAAGCCTCGCCACCAGGGGTGCGGCCGACGGCGCCGCCACCGCCGCCAACTCGCGCTGGATTTCCATCGGCCTGGCCCTGGCCGTGACGGCCCTGGTTGCCGGCATGGGCCTGCTGCTGGCGCGGGGCATCGCCGCCTCGCTGGCCAGCGCCATCGGCGTGGCCCGCACCATCGCGGGCGGCGACCTCAGCGTGCAAGTGAACGCCACGTCGAACGACGAGGTGGGCCAGTTGATGTCTGCCCTGGCGGACATGAGCGCAAGCCTGGTGCGCATCGTCGCCGAAGTACGCTCCGGCACGGAGACCATCAGCACGGCCTCGAGCGAGATCGCGGCCGGCAACCTGGACCTGTCGGCGCGCACGGAACAGCAGGCCGGCTCGCTGGAAGAAACCGCCTCGGCCATGGAAGAACTGACGGCCACCGTGCGGCAGAACGCGGACAACGCCCGCCAGGCCCGGCAAATGGCCGTCAGCGCCTCGGACAAGGCGCAGCGTGGCGGCCAGGTGATGGGCGACGTCATCCGCACCATGGAAGCGATCGACAGCTCGTCCAACAAGATCGCCGACATCATCGGCGTCATCGACGGCATCGCCTTCCAGACCAATATCCTGGCCCTGAATGCGGCCGTGGAAGCGGCGCGCGCCGGGGAACAGGGACGCGGCTTTGCCGTCGTGGCAACCGAAGTGCGCAACCTGGCGCACCGTTCGGCGGCGGCCGCCAGGGAAATCAAGGTGCTCATCAGCGACTCCGTGCAACAGGTGCAACAAGGCGGCAAGCTGGTCCGGCAGGCCGGCGCGAGCATGACGGAAGTGGTCGACACGGTACGCAGCGTCACCGACATCGTCAGCGAAATCTCGGCCGCCAGCGTGGAGCAAAGCACGGGCATCGAGGAAATCAACCGCGCCATCACGCAGATGGATGAAGTGACGCAGCAGAATGCGGCCCTGGTCGAAGAAGCGGCGGCGGCATCGCAATCGCTGCAGGAGCAGGCGGCCAACCTGGCCGGCGTGGTGGGCACCTTCAAGCTGGCGCACGGGCAAGCCGGCGCGGCACCGCACGCACCTGCCGCACAGCGGCCCGCGCAGCACAAGGCCACGCTCAAGCTGGTCGCCTCGCGCCCCGCAGGCCAGGCCAGAAAGACGGCGCCGGCCAGCGCCGATGCCGGCGACTGGGAAGTATTTTAAGAACGCCATCACGCAGTATCACTCGTATAGACCGTACTGGAGCACTGTCATGAACGCCTTCCTCGACTTTCACCCCTTCCTGCGCTGCGAAGACCTCGCGCTGATGCGCCCGGCGCTGGCCATGGCTGGCATGCTGCTGCTGCTGGCCGCCCTGCTGTGGCGCCGTATCCGCCGCGCGCCAGCCGACTGCACGGCGCCGGCCGACCTGCATGAGCTGCTGCAACTGCGCAGGGCCGGCCAGCCGGCCAAGGCGGCGGAAACGGCGGAGGCGGCGCCACAGCCAGCGTCCGGGGCGCCGGAGATGCCGCCGTTCGAGCCTGCCCGCCTGGACGCCATGTTCGGCTACGACCGGCGCCTGCAGGGCGAGATTCTGGCCCTGTTCGTGGCCGAGACGCGCGACCGCCTCGCCGGCATCGCCCATGCGCTGCGCTGCGAGCGGCCCGCCGCGGCACGCGTGCTGGCGCAGGAAATTCTCGACGGCAGCCAGTCCATGGGACTGCTCCCCTTGCAGGTGCTGGCGCGCCAGGCCGTGCATGCGGGCTTTTCCAACGATATCGGCGCCTTGCGCCGCCTGCACGCGGAACTGCTGATGGCGCTCGATACGCTGTCGCAAGCGATCACGGCCCTGCAAACGGCGGGCGCGGCGCAAGCGGATGACTGCGGCGGCGTCGGGAGCCGGCCATGAGCGACCACCACATCGACCTGGCGCGCCAGCTCGGCGGCACCATCCTGCCTTCGCCCGCCTGGCGGTGCCACTGGCTGGCGACCTTGTGCCTGCAACAATTGCCGTTCGATGAGCTGGCAGAACAACTGGGCGGCGATCCGGCACTGAGCGGCAAGATCATCGGCCTGGCGAATGCCGGCGTGCCGCCGGGCGAGCGCAAGCATGCGTCGGTCAACGCCGCGATGCTGGCGGCCATCGGCTTGCCCGCCCTGCGCCAGGCATTCGCCGTCCCCGCCGCGCCGACGGCCGCATGCGAGCACTTCAACGCGCAGCGCTTCTGGTCGCACTCGCTGGCCATGGCGTGCGCCGCCCGCGTGGCAGGCGATGCGCTGCAGCTGGCGCCGGCCGACGAGCTGTACAGTTGCGGCTTGCTGGCCAACTGCGGCCAACTGGCACTGGCCACCTTGCATCCGCAGGAATACGGTCAATTGCTGGGCCAACACGGCGATGCCGCCAGGACCCGCCTGCTGTGCGCGGAATCGCAGCGCTTCGGCCACCACCAGTTGGCGCTGTCGGCCACGCTGATGCGGGGCTGGGGCATGCCGGACATCCTGTGCGACGCCGTACTCTGCCATGCCGCACCGCCCGGTTTCGGGCGGGCCGGGCGCATGACGGAACTGGCCTGGCTGCTGAAGCTGGCTGACAGCTTCGCCGACCTGATACTGCGCAACGGCGCGGGAGCGCGCGGGCCGGCCCTGGCCGCCGCGCGGGTACTGGGCATGGATGGAGAGCAGATGGAAACCCTGCTACGCCACAGCAACGCCGAGTGGAGCGAATGGGGCGAGATGCTGGAACCGCAGGCGCATGTCGTCCCCTGCCGCACGCGCGGCAGGACCCGGCGCGCCGCCAGTCAGGTTTTTAGTGAATTCATCTAATTCGTTGAATTTGATTTTTTAAGCGCGATTGCGTATCATTCCCTACAACTTCATCCGCGACCATAAAGCCCATCATGCACACTGCAGACGTTTGCACTACCCAAAAGGCCGCCGAAATCCTCGGCATCTCGGTCACATCGGTGCAGCAACTGGTCGAGGCAGGCGTGATCGAAGCCTGGAAGACCAAGGGCGGCCACCGGCGCATTCCCCTCGCGGCCGTCGAGGCCTACAAGGGCAATCCCGGCCAGCCGGGCCAGGACCAGCGCGCGGCGCGGGCCAGCCGCGCCGCCCCATCGGGCCGCCCGCCCTCGATCCTGGTGATCGAAGACAATCCGATCGAACGGGCGCTGTATGAAAAGCAGATCGGCTCGTGGAGCTTGCAGGCGGACCTGCGCTTTTGCGAGAACGGCTACCAGGCGCTGATCGAAATCGCGCGCGACCAGCCCGATATCCTGCTGTCCGACATCGTCATGGAAGGCATCGACGGCTACGAGGTGATCCGCACCATCCTGGCCGACCCGCTGCTGGCGGACATGCACATCGCCATGCTGTCGAACCTGACGCCGGAGGAACTGGAAGAACGGGGCGGCGTACCGCCCGGCGTGGTGTTCTTTGCCAAGCCCGTCAATTACGACGAGCTGCGCGGCTACCTGCGCGCCTGCTGCGCCGGCCATGCGCGGCGCAACAGCCTGGCCGCCTGACCCGCCACCGCTTTTCCCCCGCCACGGAGCCGCCATGCCAGCCTATCGCCACATCGATCCTGCCGTGCTGTTCCAGGCCACCGGCCACGACCTCGAGATGTTCCGCGCCCTGTCGCAGACCTACCTGGACACGGCGCCGGCCATGTTTGCGCGCGTCGAACAGGCCGTGCGCGGCGGCGCGGCGCCAGCCATCGTGCAGAGCTGCCATACCTTGCGCGGCACCGCAGCCCTGCTGGGCGCCGGCACCCTGGTGGCGCGCCTGGCGGCACTCGAGCAACTGGTGCGCCATCAGGGCGTGGCGGCGTCGGACTGGCTCGACGAGACGGCGGCGCTGGTCGGCGAAGTGGAACGCGAGGTACGCCGCAGCATGCTTGACTACACGGGCGCGCAGGCATGAACGCGCGCCAGGCCGCCCTGCGCCTGGTGCACCGCTATCGGCCGCGCACCACGGCGGCCGTCGTGGGCCTGGTGCTGGTGGGCCTGCTGGCGCTGCGCATCGTCGTCTCCGGCGTGCTGCTGCACCGCGAAGCCGTCGATGACTGGAAGCAGGATCTGTCCAACCTGTCGCTGCTGCTGGCGGAAAACACGGCGCAGAGCATGACGGCGGCCAGCCTGGTGCTCGACAGCGTCAGCAACGACATCCAGGCCGCCGCCCCCGCGGACGCGCAAGCGCTGGCCGCCGCCGTCGGCACCCCGGCCATGCATCAGTTGCTGCGGCACAAGATCGGCGGCGTGCCGCAAGTGGACGTGGTGTCCATCGTCGGCAGCGACGCGAGCGTGCTGGCCTTCAGCCGCGCCTTTCCCGCGCCGCCCATCCGCCTCGACGAGCGCGATTACTTCGCGTATCACCGGCGCCATCCGGACGGCGGCATGCATGTCAGCGCGCCCGTGCAAAACAAGGGCAATGGCGCCTGGACCTTCTACATCAGCCGGCGCATCAGCGCGCCGGACGGCCGCTTCCTGGGCGTGGTGCTGGTCGGCCTGTCGTGCGACTTCTTCAGCAAATTCTTCCAAAGCACCAGCATCGGCGAACACACGGCCTTTTCCCTGTACCGCAGCGACTACACGCTGCTGGCCCGCTGGCCGGCCGTACCCGCCATGATGGGCAAGCGCAACCTGACGGGCAGCACCTACCGCCTGCTGGAACAGGGCAAGACCGATGGCGTACTGCAGGTGGACACGCCGCGCGCGGCCGAGCAGGGCCGCGCGGTCGACCGCCTGGCCGGCATACGGCTGGTGCGCGACTACCCGCTGGCCATCAACGTGACCGTGACGGACGAGGTCTACCTGGCGGGCTGGCGCCGCATGTTGCGCACCATGGGCGGCGCTGCCGTCGTCAGCCTGCTCGTGCTGGCCGGGGCCATCGCGCTGATCATGGCCCTGCTGCGGCGCCATGAGCGCGACGCGGCCCGGGCGCTGGCGCTGCAGGCGCGCGCGGAAACAGCGAATGCGGCCAAGTCGCGCTTCCTGGCCGTCATGAGCCACGAGATCCGCACGCCGATGGCCGGCATCGCCGGCATGGCCGAACTGCTGCAGGACACCCGGCTCGACGCGGCGCAGCGGCAGCACGCCGAGCGCATCGGCGACGGCGTGCAGCACCTGATGCGCATCCTGAACGACATCCTCGACCTGTCCAGGATCGAGGCCGGTCAGATGCGCATCGAGCTGCGCGACTTCGACCCGCGCCTGCTGCTCGACGACGTGCTGGCGTTGCACCGCGCGCCAGCGGACCGCAAAGGCTTGCAGCTGACGGCCGAGGTCGACCCCGGCATGCCGCGGCAAATCTGCTCGGACCGCACGCGCCTCGCGCAGATCCTCGGCAACCTGCTCAGCAATGCGATCAAGTTTACGCCCTCCGGCAGCGTCACCGTGCGCCTGCACCTGGCGCCGGCCACGCCGGACGGCGCCAGCGCCTGCCTGGTCGCCATGGTCAGCGACCAGGGCATCGGCATGAACGAACAACAGCTGGGCCGCATCTTCGAGCCGTTTTGCCAGGCCGACGACAGCATCAGCGGCGCCTATGGCGGCACGGGACTGGGCCTGGCCATTTGCCAGCACCTGGTGACGCTGCTGGGCGGCGAGATCGCCTGCAGCAGCGCGCCCGGCGCCGGCTCCCGCTTCACCGTGCGCATTCCCTGCCTGGCGGCCAGCGCGCCGCAAGCGCAGCCGGAAATGCCGCCGCCCGCCGCCGCCGTCACAGTGCCGGCGCCCGCCCCCTCCCCAGCGCCGGCGCCGGGCGCGCGCATCCTGCTGGTCGAGGATACGGCACTGAACCGCCAGCTGGTGTGCCTGCAGCTGGGCGGCCGCGGCTACAGCATCGACACGGCAGAGAACGGCGCGCTGGGCCTGCAAGCGATGGCCGCGCAGCAGTACGACCTGGTCCTGATGGATTGCATGATGCCCGTCATGGACGGTTACCAGGCATGCCAGGCCCTGCGCGCCCGCGAAGCGGCCAGCGGCGCGCCGCGCCTGCCCGTCATCGCCCTGACGGCCGGCGTCACCGAGGACGACCGGCAGCGCTGCGTGGCGGCCGGCATGGACGATTATCTGTCCAAGCCGTTCACGGCCGCCCAGCTGCGCGCGACGGTGGAGCGCTGGCTGGCGCACCAGGCGGCCATGCGCTAGCCGCCCGGGCCGGGGTTCAATACAACACTTTTCCACACAAAATCAATTTATTCGATAAAATCAATTATATTCGCTATAATTGATAAATCACCGCGCCGGTGAGGCCGGGCATCCGTGCATCACGGCAGACCTGGAAGACTTGCGGAGGCAGCATGCGGCAGCACACATACGGGAAGGCCCGGGCCTGGGAGCGATGGGATACGCGCACCCTGCTGTCGCTCTTCATGGCCATCCTGCTGGCGGGACTGTGGAGCATCACCGTGCTGCAACTGCGGCACGCCCATGAGGCGGCCATCGCTGGCGCCGGGCGCGATGCGCGCAGCATGGCGCGCGTCTTCGACGAGCACGCGATCCGCACGATCGAGGCGGCGGACCAGGCGGCCACCTACCTGCGCGGCCGCTACCAGGCGCTGGGCGAGCGCCTCGACATCGTGGCGGACCTGCGGCAAGGCCTCAATCCCGGCCCCCTGTACAACCTGTTCAGCATCATCGACGAACGGGGCGACACGGTGCTGTCGAGCCGCCCCTTCAAACCGACCAACCTGGCCGACCGCGAGCACATCCGGGTACACATGCAGCGCGACAGCGGCGAACTGTATATCAGCAAGCCGGTGCTGGGCCGCGTGTCGAAAAAATGGTCGATCCAGCTGACGCGCCGCATCAACCATGCCGATGGCCGCTTCAAGGGCGTGGTGGTGGTCTCGATGGACCCGTATTACTTCACGCGCCTGTACGACGAAGTCGACCTGGGCGACAACAGCTCCATCGCGCTCGTCGGCAGCGATGGCGTGGTGCGCGCGCGCCGGGTCGGCGCCGTCAACACCATCGGCCAGGACATCGGCGGCAGCAAGGTGTTTTCGCTGATGCGTGGCGGCACGCGGGGCAGTTTCAGCGCGCGCAGTCCCGTCGATGGCACGCTGCGTTTTTATGCGTTCGAAAAGCTGGCCGACTATCCGCTCTACATGCTGGTCGGCCTGGATCGCGACACCGTGCTGGCCGACTATTTCTCGCGCCGCGACCAGGCCTTGCTGATGGCGGCCATCACGAGCGCGCTGATCGTGCTGTCGTGGGCCGCGCTGGTGCTGCTGATCGGCAGACTGGTCGACAGCCGCGCCAGGGCCATCGCCGCCAGCGAGGCCAAGTCGCGCTTCCTGTCGAACATGTCGCATGAATTGCGCACGCCCCTCAATGGCATCCTCGGTTTCTCCGAGCTGCTGCTGGAACGGCTGCGCGAACCGGAACTGGCCGCCTACGCGCAAACGATACAGGGCAGCGGCCGCCAATTGCTGACCATGGTCGAGGCGGCGATGGAGTTGAGCGCGCTCGAGCACGACCAGGTGCGGCTGGAGTCCGCCGCCGCGCCACTCGACCAGTTGCTGGAACTGGCGCTGGCGCCGCACCGGCCGCGCGCGGCGCACAAGGGCTTGCAACTGGCCGCGCAAGTCGCACCCGCCACGCCGCCCAGCATCGATTGCGACCGCGTCCGCCTGGTGCGCGTGCTCGACATCCTGCTCGACAACGCCATCCGCTACACGGCCGCAGGGCGCGTCGACGTGCACGTCACGCACAGCGGCGCGGACCTGCGGATCGAGGTGCGCGATACGGGCATCGGCATCGCGCAGGCGCGCCAGGGCGACATCTTCGACAAATTCACGCAGGCGGACGACTCGCCGAGCCGCGCCCATGACGGCGCCGGCATGGGGCTGGCCATCGCGCGCCAGCTCGTCACCCTGATGGGCGGCAGCATCGGCGTGACCTCCGCACCGGGCCATGGCGCCGTCTTCCGCCTGCACCTGCCCCTTGGGAGCAAATTGACCACACTATCACATGCATAGTCGTGCACAAAAGTTGTTCTCCGCGCGTATCGGGTATAGCATCGCCACATGACCTACCACACAGATGCGGCGGCAGTGCGCAGACGATTGATCGAATGGCTGTTTTTTCTCCTCGGGCTGCTGATCGTCGCTGCCGCCCTCGCCTACGCGCACCTGGCCGAGGCGTCGCGGCACGAAGCGGCCGAGCGTGAACGGCTCAGCGTGCTGACGGCGCTGCTGGCAAAAAATATCGAAGTCGACCTGGCGGCGACCAACCTGGTGCTCGACGGCGTAATCCGCGACTATCTGGCCGCCGGCGCCGCGCCCGACGCCGGACTAGCCCTGCCCCGGCGCCTGGCCGCATTGGTCGACGCCATGCCGGGGGTGCGCACCATGCTGGTCGTCGATGCCGGCGGCAAGCCGGTCGCCACCAACATCCCGGAGCTGTCCGACCAGGATTTTTCGCGCCGCGACTA
Organism: Janthinobacterium rivuli; assembly: GCF_009208735.1. Taxonomy (GTDB): domain Bacteria; phylum Pseudomonadota; class Gammaproteobacteria; order Burkholderiales; family Burkholderiaceae_D; genus Janthinobacterium. Next base: position 56,898 of record NZ_WFLJ01000021.1, read on the forward strand.
CTTCCGGACGGCGCGCGACGCCCCGGATCCGCGCATGCTGTACATCTCGGCGCCTTTCCTGTCCTTCAAGCGGGACCTGGTCATCACGGCGTCGCGCATGGTGCAGGACCGGCAAGGCCGCTTTGCCGGCGTCGTGGTGGCCACCTTCGACCCCGAATACTTCACGGCCAAGTTCCGCACCGCCATGTATGCCGCCGATGTGTGGGCCGTCGTCGTGCATGGCGACGGCCGGCAATTCCTGAACTATCCGGTCAAGAGCGTCAATGGCGGCAATCTGGACGTGCCCGGCAGCTTCCTGCGGCGCTTCCGCGACAGCGGCTATCAGGCGGGTGTGCTGAGCGGCGTCGAGATCGCCGGCGCCTCCCCCCGCGTCATGGCCATGGCGACGATCGCCCCCGCCGCGCTGCACATGGACCGCGCCCTGATCATCGGCCTGAGCCGCGAAGAAGCGGCCATCGCCGCCCCGCTGCGTCGGCAGGCGCTGGGCTACCTGGTCGGCTTCGCCATGCTGGCGCTGGCCGGCGCCAGCCTGCTGTTCTGGAGCCAGCGGCGGCGCCGGCAGCAAGCCGCCTGGCAGGTGGAGCAGGAAAGGGAGCGCCAGGCCATGCAAGCCGTGTCCGACAGCGAAACGCGCTTTCGCACCCTGATCGAAGATGCGCCCGTAGCGATCGCCATCCTGCGCCATGGACGCTTCGTGTATTCCAATCCCCGCTACCGCCACCTGCATGGCTATGCCCCCGAGGATGAGCTGAGCGGCCTGCCCTGGCGCGCCATGCTCACGCCCTCCTCGCAAGTCGCGCTGGCAAGCATCGAAGCGCTGATCGAGACCGATTCGGCCAGCGAACAGATGTTTGAAGCCGTCGGCCTGGACAAGCAGGGCCGGCCCGTGCCCACTCTCAAGACCAGCACGCGCGTGATGCTCAAGGATGGACCGGCCACCTTGATCTTCGCCCAGGATATTTCCGCGCAAAAGCAGGCCGAGGCGGCCATGCTGCTGGCGCGCGACGGCGCCGAAGCGGCCAACCGCAGCAAGGCCGAATTCCTCGCCAACATGAGCCATGAGATCCGCTCGCCGCTCAACGCCATCCTCGGCATGGCCTGGCTGCTGGAACGGGGCAGCCTGGATGCGGAAGGACTGCTGATGACGCGCAAGATCCGCGCGGCCGGGCAGTCGCTGCTGGGCATCATCAACGACGTGCTGGACGTCTCGAAAATCGAGGCGGGCCACATGACGATCGAGCAGGCGCCGTTCCGCCTGGCCGAGGTGATCGAGAAGGTCGCCGCCAGCATGGGCGTGGCCGCGCAAGACAAGCCCGTCACTGTGCGGATCGGGCCGCTGCCCGATGGCATCGACCACGTGCTTGGCGACGCGCTGCGGCTGGAACAGGTGCTGGTCAACCTGGGCAGCAATGCCATCAAGTTCACGCCACAGGGCACGGTCGAACTGCTGACCACGCTGGAAAGCCGCGACGGCGACGCCGCGGTGCTGCGCTTTTGCGTGCGCGACACGGGCATCGGCATCGCCCCCGAGGTGCAGGAGGCGATCTTTTCCGCGTTCGCCCAGGCCGACACCTCCACCACGCGCCGCTTCGGCGGCACGGGCCTGGGCCTGACCATCTGCCGCCAGCTGGTGCGCCTGATGGGCGGCACCCTGCACCTGGAAAGCGGCCTGGGCCAAGGCAGCGCCTTCAGTTTCACGCTGCCGCTGCAACTGATGCCCGCCACAGCCCTGTCCTCGCCCGACATGCAGGGCCTGCACGTCTTGCTGGCCGACGCCAACGCCGACACGCGCGAGGCGGTGGCCGCCGTGGCGCGCGGCCTGGGCTGGAACGTGCATGCCGTGTCCGGCGGCCAGGCGGCACTCGAGCATGCGCTGGCCTGCGCCGAGGGCGAGCGCCCCGGCGTGGTGGTGCTGGCCGCGCGCATGCCGGACCTGGACGGCGAAGCCACGGCGCGCGCCCTGCGCGAATACCTGCCGCCGCAGGACTGCCCCGTCGTCATCCTGGCGGCCAGCGGCGCGCCGGCGACGGCACCGTCGCGGCGGCGCACCGATCCGGCCCATGCCGCCGACGCCATCCTCAACGAACCGGTGACCGCTTCCAGCCTGTACAACGCGACGATGGAGGCGCGCCAGCAGCGCGCCAGGGCCGCAGGCCTGGACGCCAATCTCGTCCCGCTGGAAGAACGCCAGCTGGCTGGCGTGCGCGTGCTGGTGGTCGACGACAGCGAGATCAACCGCGACGTGGTCAGGCATATCCTGTGCGATCAGGGCGCCGTGCCCTCGTTCGCCTGCGATGGCCAGCAGGCGCTGGACTGGCTGCTGGCCCATCCCGCCGACGTCGACATCGTGCTGATGGATGTGCAGATGCCCGTCATGGATGGCTTGCAGGCGACACGCGCGCTGCGCCAGTTGCGGCAGTTCCAGGACCTGCCCGTGGTGGCGCTGACGGCCGGCGCCTTCCAGACGCAGCGCACGGCGGCGCTGGAGGCGGGCGTGAACCATTTCATCAGCAAACCGTTCGACGTGCCGCAGACCATCGCCCTGATCGCGCGCGCACACCGGCGTCGTGCGCAGGGATTGCCGGCCCTGCCGCCCGTCATGGCCGAAGCGACGATGGCCGTGCCGCCGCACGGCGCGGCACCCGCGATCGACCTGGCGCAGGGCATGGCGCAGTGGCTCGAGGAAGCACCCTACCGCCAGCACCTGTCGCGCTTTGGCGTCACCTACAGCAATACGGTCGGCGCCATGCGCGCGCTGCTGGCGGCCAATGCGCGCGGCGACGCCGCCGCGCTGGCGCACAAGCTGGCCGGCGTGGCCGGCAGCCTGGCCCTGCCCGCCACCTTGCATGCGGCCCAGCACGCCGAACAGCTGCTGCACGCCGGCGACGATGCGGCCGCCGCGCTCGACACGCTGGAACAGGCGCTGGCACGCGCCATCGACGCCGTCGCCGCCTTCACGGCACAGACGCCGCCGTCCGGCGAGGCGGTCGTAGCAGAAACGCAACATGGCGGCGCAAGCCAATGATAAAATTGGCAATATGAAAATGAGGGAGACGACATGATCTGGTGCAGGGATTTGCTGCTGAGAGCCTTGATGCTGGGCCTGCTGCTATTCGTCGTGGGCGAATCGCTGTCGTACTGGACGCCGGAAATCAGGAAACTGCTGGCCTGGCGCCCTTTCTGACAGAAGTCTAGCCTTCGCGGCCGTCCACCCTGGCACGCCACAGGTACGGCGCATACACGCACGCATACAGGCCAAAGGCCAGCGACCAGCAGGCACCCGCCGCCAGCAGCAGCGGCATGGCCAGCGAGACGGGGCCGACGGCGGCCAGCAGGCGCGCCAGCGCGCCCAGCTGGATCAGCCAGTACATCGCCGCTTCCGCCCTGCCGCCCTTCAGCGCACGCCCCGTGTGGCCCAGGGTGGTGCGCGTCATCATGCCGATGATCAGGCCCGCCATCGACCCCACCGTCAGCGCGTGCAGCGCGGCGCTGACGGGCAGCAGGCCCAGACTGGCCAGTCCCAGCAGCGCGAAGCCGATGCCGATCCACGCATACGACAGGTGCAAGATCCACAGCAGCGGCACGCGCAGCGTGCGTTGCGGCTGCCAGGCCAGCAGGTTCGACAGCGAGACCCCGCTTGCCACGAGGGCCAGCGGCGCCGTCAGCCACACTGGCGCGCCGGCCAGCCACGCGATGGCGGCCGCCGCCATGCAGGCCACGGCGATCAAGGCCCGCTGCGGGCTGGCTACGGGCGTGCTGCCAGGCGCGCCATTGCGGGTGAACATGGGGATCACGCGCGCGCCGATCACCGATTCGATCAGCACGATGATGAAGATGGCCGCCTGCACGGGCAGGAACAGCGACAGCGGCAACCAGCCCAGCACGGCCGCGTGGAACAGGCCATTGGCCAGCGCCAGCAGGGCCAGCAAGCCGACCAGGAACAGGTTGCGCGTATTGCCCGAGCGGCGCAGCACCCGATACAGGGGCCAGGCGGCCAGCGGCAGGAACAGCCAGTCGACCAGGGCCGCCAGCAGGCCGGGGCCGCACAGCATGGCCACGCGTCCCGCCAGCCACAGTGCCACCAGTGCCATCAGCTGCGCGCCGTGCGGCGTGGGCAAGCCCGTCCAGTTGCGCCCCGCCGTGTACAGGAAGCCCACGACGACGGCCAGCGCGAAGCCGAACACCATTTCATGCATATGCCAGCCCAGCCCCACGCGCAGGCCGCCCGCAAACACGCCGAAGTAGCTGGCCAGCCACAGGGGAATGCTGATGGCCGCGAACACGGCCGCCAGCAGGTAAAACGGGCGAAAACCCAGTTGCCAGACGGCGTGGCGCGCATGCCAGGGCGCCGCACCGGTGGCGGCGGGGGAAGGAGATGGTTCGCTGATCGGGGTGATGGCCATGATGGGCTCGCTCTAAAGATATATTCAATATACTACTTTAAAAGCGCAACAACCGCCATCGGCAAAAGGAGTAGACGGCTAGCCCGCAGTGACTAGCCGCCGGCGCAGGCTACTTGCCCTGGCGGTGCTCGACCGCATACACGGCCGCCTGCACGCGGCTGGTGAGGTTGAGTTTTTTCAGCACGTTCTGCACGTGGATCTTGACCGTGCTTTCGGCCAGGTCGAGGGTGCGGGCGATGCCCTTGTTGCTCTCGCCACGGGACAGGCAATCGATGATTTCCTTTTCGCGCGGCGTGAGCTTGTCGAGTTCCGACACGGGTTCCTCGCGCCGCGTGCCCGCCTGCAGCTGCGCCACCAGCTTGCCCGTCATCGCTTCGGCGATGACGACTTCGCCGGCGGCCGCGCGGCGGATGGCGCGCACCAGGTAATCGGCGTCGATATTCTTGATCAGGTAGCCGCAGGCGCCCGCGCGCAGGGCCGTCGCCAGGTCTTCCGCGTCTTCGGACACGGTCAGCATGACGATGGCCGTGTCGGGACAGTCGTGCTGCATCAGCTGCAGCGCTTCCACGCCGGACATGCCGGCCATGTTCAGGTCCAGCAGCACCACGTCGGGCTGCAGCTGGATGGCGCGCTTGATGCCTTCCACGCCATCGGCCGCCTCGCCCACGACGGAGAAATCCGTGTGGCGCTGCAGCAGCGAGCGTATGCCGCTGCGGAACAGCGCGTGGTCGTCCACCAGCATGACGGTGATCGGTTTATCGGGTGTCTCCATGTTTTTTGTACTTTCAGGTGATGACTCAGGCGGCGCGGCGCTGTTCGCGCGACAAATGCAGTTCGACGGTGGTGCCGCCGCCAGGGCAGGCGTGCACGTCGAACGTGGCCTCGATGCGCTGCGCGCGCTCGCGCATGATATGGATGCCGACATGGCTGTCGCCCTTTTCCAGCACGTCGACAGCGTCGAAGCCGACGCCATTGTCGCTGATCGTCAGGGTAAAGTCCTGGTGATCGGCGAGGCGCACCTCGACGTGGCTGGCCTGGGCGTGCTTGCGGATGTTCGACAGCGCTTCCTGCACGATGAATAGTAACTGCAATTGCTGCTCGCGGGGGAATGGCGCGCCGTCGACGTCGGCCAGCAGCTCGGCGTCGATGCCCGTCTGGCGGCGGAATTTGTCCACCGCCGCGCGCAGGGAGCCGATCAAATCGTCCTCCATCAGGCGGCTGCGGAAGTTGGCCAGCAGTTCGCGCACGTCTTCATAGCTTTCCTTCACGCCCGCATGCAGGGCCGGCACGATGCCCGCCACCTCGTCGAAACGGGCGTTGCGCACGGAGTCGTCGAGCATCTGCACTTGCAGGTTGAGGAAATTGAGGCTTTGCGCGATGCTGTCGTGCAGGCCCTGCGCCACCAGGTTGCGCTCTTCGGAAATGGCCATCTCGCGTTCGCGCGCGGCCAGGCGCAGGTTTTCCAGCGCGATGCCCAGCAACTGGCCCAGCGTTTCCAGCAAGGCCAGCTCGCGCGCGGAAAACACGCGCGCATGGCGGAAATGCAGGTTGAAGAAGCCCAGGTGCTGTTCGTGCGCGTGGATATGGAAGACGGAGACGGTGGCAAAACCCTCGCGGTGGCAGCGCAGCTCGTGCGCCTTGTCGATGCGGCGCATGTCGTGCACCTTCGCCACCTTCATCTCGACGGCCGTGCCGCACAGGCAGTCGCCCACCTTCAGGCAATGCTCGGAGGCCACCAGTTCCTCGGACAGGCCAGTATGCACCACCATGTGCAGGTTGCCCCGCTCGGCGTCGAGCACGCGCACGGTGGAACCGTCCGCCTCGAAATAGTCGACGATGCGCTGCATGAAGCCGCCGCAGATGTCTTCCAAAGGCTGCGGGCGCTGCAGGAAGGCGGCGCTTTCGTACAGCAGCGCCAGTTCGCGGTTGCGGTATTCCAGGGTCGCCGTCTTGCTGCGCACGCCCTCTTCCAGATTGCCGTACAGCGCCTGCAGGCGATCGGCCATCTGGTTGAAGCCACTGGCCAGCTGGCCGAATTCGTCATTGCTTTCGACGGCCAGGCGCACGCTGAAGTCGCGTTCCTTCATGCGCTGCATGCCCAGGCGCAGCCGCGTGACGGGCTCGATGATGAGCATGAACATCAGGTAAATCATGCTGACCGTGCCGATGACGGCCATGCCGACGAGGATCAGCTGGGAGGCGCGCAGCCAGAAGGTGCGCTGTTCGCTATCGTGCTCGATCAGGCGCACCAATTGATCGACCTGGCCGACGAAGGTGTCGGCGTCATGCTCGAACTGGCGCGCGCGCGCGGAGGAGTCGGCGGCCAGGGCTGCCGGGCGCAGGCCGCCGCGCCAGGCGGTGCCGATGCGCTCGAATTCGGACTTGATGGCCGTGCTGGGAGGCAGGAACAGGGGGCGCTGCGGGTCGCCGTGGCCGATCTTGGCCAGGGTCTCGTCCATCAGCAGCACTTGCTGGCGCGCCTGCTCGCCCGCGTCGCTGGCAATCAAGAGGGTCAGGCGGTAGGTCTGCATGCGCAGCCGGCCCGTCTCGTTGATGGCGGCCGAACTGCCTTCGAGCTGCCACGACAGGAACAGGGTGCAGCCGATGGCGCTCAAGGCCAGCACCAGCATGAGCAGCAGCGCGCCGACGATCTTGGTCGACAGCTTCTGCCAGGAGGAAAACATCGCTTTAAATTTCATACACCCTTTACTTGGCACCGCCCCGTTCAGCCTCCGGTTTGGGCCATAAAACGGATAATCTTGTCCGGCTGCGTATTGAAATCATGCTGCTGCGGCTTGAGTTCGATGGCGGCGCGGATCGCCGCCTCGATCTCCGCATCCGTGGCCCCGCCGCGCAGCATGGGGCCAAGCGCGAATTTTTCTTCCTGGCCCAGGCACAGGTACAGGGTACCATCGACGGACAGGCGCACGCGGTTGCAGGTGGCGCAAAAATGCTGCGACATGGGCGTGATGAAGCCGATGCTCGAGCGTCCATCGGCTGTCGCCATGTAGCGCGCCGGCCCGCCACCGAGCTCCATCGCCTGCGGCACCAGGCCGAAACGGGACGCCAGGCGCTCGCGCACGGGACCGAGCGGCATGTAGCTGGCATTGCGGCCCGTGCTGCCCATCGGCATGGCTTCGATCAGGCGCAGGATGAACTGCTGCTCGATGCAAAACGCGGCCATGGCCTCGATCTGGCCGTCATTGACGCCGCGCATGGCCACCATGTTGATCTTGATCGGATCGAAGCCGGCCGCCTTGCCCGCCATCAGGCCGTCCAGAATAGGCTGCAGGCTGTCGCGCCCCGTGATCTGCTGCATGCAGGCGCGGTCCAGCGAGTCCAGGCTGACGTTGATGCGGTCCACGCCCGCCGCGCGCAAGGCCACGGCGTGCTTGCCCAATTGGGTGGCGTTCGTCGACAGCGACAAATCCTGCAAACCGGGCAGCGCGGACAGCTTTTGCGCCAGCTCGGGCAGGTTGCGCCGCAACAGCGGCTCGCCGCCCGTCAGGCGCACGCGGCGCGTGCCGAGGCGGACAAAAATACCCAGCAGGCGCTCGATCTCGTCGAACGTCAGCCAGTCCTTCGGCTCCTCGAATCCGCGAAAGCCCTTGGGCATGCAATAACTGCAGCGCAAATCGCAGCGGTCGGTGACGGACAGCCGCACATAATCGATCGAACGGCCAAAACGGTCCTGCAACTTCACGCTACCCATGACGCTACTCCTGATTCTTCCTTGATTGTAAAGGCTGGGGCACGATCTGGCTGTGCCCCAGAAGGCCTAGCGGCCTACGCCTTCCGGACTATTGCAGCAATGGACTGGCTGTGCCTTCGAGCTCGATACCGGCAATCTCCGCGCGCCCCACCAGCAAGTGCAGATACTGGTGCACGGCGCGCTGCCACGCGGCGCGCGTCAGGCGGTCGGCGATCTGCGCCTGCACCGCCTCGTAGGCGATGGCCTGGCCTTCGACGCGGCGCAGCACCTGCACGATGTGGTAGCCGAAGCGCGTTTCCAGCAAATGGCCGGCCAGCGCGCCCGCTTCCAGGCGGAACAGCAGCGCATCGAACTCCGGCACGCTCTGGCCCGGCGACAGCTGGCCCAGATTGCCGCCCAGGGCCCCGGACGGGCAGTTCGAATACTGCGCCGCCAGTTCGCCGAAGCGCTCGGGCGCCAGTTTCAAGGCGTCGAGCACGGCTTGCGCCGTCGTGCGCAGCAGCTCCAGGGGCGCCTCGGGCGTCACCTGGAACAGGATGTGGCGCGCCTCGACCAGCGCCCCGCTGCGGAACAGCTGCGGGCGCTGCGCGTAAAAGGTGCGGCAAGCCGCATCGTCGGCGGGCGGCACGCGCACTTCCTGCGCGAACAGCGCCTCGATGCGGTCGTCCATGCTGTCGCCCTGCACGCCGAGGCGCTCGGCCTCGTCTTGCAGCAGACGGCGCAGCACCAGTTCATGCACGGCCTGTTTCAGCGGATTGCCGGCGCGGTCGTGATGCGGCAGTTCCTGCGCGATGTCGGCATCGTCGATATCGATGCCATTGACGGAGATTCCCATGATCTAGCTCCTTGATTAACGGCGGCGCACCAACTGATAGGCGCGGCCCAGATATCCGATGGCGCCGAAGCCGCTCCACACGTGCACCAGGCGGGTGAACGGGAAGATGACGAACAGCGACATGCCCATGAACAGATGCAGCTTGAACACCAGCGGAGCATCGACGATGAAGCTGGCGGCGTCGCCGCGCAGGGTCACGATGTGCTGCGCCCAGTTCATCAGCAAGACCATCATGTGGCCATCCATGTGCGAAGCCGAGACGAAGATCGACGACAGGCCCAGCAGCAATGTCAGCAGGATCCACACCATCACCAGCTTGTCGCCGGCCGTGGTGACGGCGCGCAGCCGTGCATTGCCGAAGCGGCGCGCCAGCAGGATCAGGATGCCGACCAGGCACAGGCCGCCCATCACGCCGCCGGCCGCCATGGCCACGCCCTGTTTCAGGCTATGCGACACGCCCAAGGTATCCCACACCCAGACGGGGGTGAGCAAGCCGGCCGCATGGCCGAACAGCAGGCCAATGATGCCGAGGTGGAACAGGATATTGCCCAGGCGCAGGCTGCCGCGATGCAGCAGCTGGCTGGAATCGGACTTCCACGTGTATTGCTCGCGGTCGAAACGGATCAGGCTGCCCAGGAAAAAGATGGCCAGCGCGATGTATGGATAAATGCCATACACAAATTGATGCAAATAATTACTCATGATGTACTCTCCTCATGCGGGCGCAGGCGGCCAATTAAGCGGCGCGCCGCGGCTGCGGGTGAAAATGCACGGGATGGACGCCACCGGGGGCTTGGCGCAGCAACGGCTCGACGCCGTCCGCGCCGGGACCGAAGGTTTCCAGCGCTTCATCCATGTCGCGCACCGGCGGTTCGGCCAGCATTTCTGCCGCCACGGGGCTCAGGCGTTCGAGCATCGTGAAGACGGGCGCATACGGGCTGCCGTTGGCCGTCAGCTTGCGGCCGATGTGCGCCAGCACGTGGACGGCGTCGCCCAGCAGCGGCGCCGAAACCGCCTCGTCGAGCTGCGCCAGGAATTCCAGGAACAGGGGCACGAAGTCGGGCAGGTCGTCGCCCACCATCTGCAGGCCGTGGCGCTTGTATTCCTCCATCAGGTCGACCATGGCCTGGCCCCGGTCGCGCGATTCGCCGTGGATATGCTCGAACAGGTGCAGCGAGTGCGAGGGATTGCGGTCGAAGGTGGCCACGTACTGCTGCTGCAGGTCGATCAGGCTGCTGCTTTCCAGGTGCGCCAGCAAAGGCCGCAGCAGCGCGTGCTGCTCCGGCACTGCCGCCAGCGCGGCGTCGAGCTGCGGCAGGTGTTCGATCAGCTCGGGCTCGGGATACAGCAGCAGACGGGAAAGGACTTGGTAGTGATGCATAGCGTGTTCCATATGAGCTCCTTAAGCGCCGGGCGCCGTTTTGCGCGACTTCGGCATCTGCATGAAGATGGCCGAACCGTGTTTTTTCTTGCCGAACAAGGTCGGTTCGCTGCTGCCGTCCGAGCAGCCGTTGCCGAAGCTGAAGCCGCACGAACCCTTCTCGTTGAAGCTGTCCTCGGCCATTTCCTTGTGGCTGCTGGGGATGACGAACCGGTCTTCGTAGTTGGCGATCGCCATGATGTGGTACATGTCCTCCACCTGCGCCTTGGTCAATCCCACTTGCTTGAGGACCGTGAGGTTTTCCACCTTCTCGACCGTCTTGCTGCGCATGTAGGCACGCATGGCCAGCATGCGGTCCAGCGCCGAGACGATGGGCGGCTGGTCGCCGGCCGTCAGCAGATTGGCCAGGTACTGCACGGGAATGCGCAGGCTTTGGGTATCCGGCAGCATGCCGTTCACGCCCAGCTTGCCCGATTCGGCGGCCGCCTGGATCGGCGACAGCGGCGGCACGTACCACACCATCGGCAAGGTGCGGTATTCCGGATGCAGCGGGAATGCCACCTTCCACTCGACGGCCATCTTGTAGACGGGCGACTTGACGGCCGCTTCCAGCCACAGGTCGGGGATGCCCTGGCGGCGCGCCTCGGCGATGATGGCCGGGTCGTGCGGGTCGAGGAACAGGTCGAGCTGCGCCTGGTACAGGTCCTGCTCCTGCGGCACCGAGGCGGCAGCCTCGATCTTGTCGGCGTCGTACAGCAGCACGCCCAGGTAGCGGATGCGGCCCACGCACGTTTCCGAGCACACGGTAGGCTGGCCGGCTTCGATGCGGGGGAAGCAGAAGGTGCACTTCTCCGCCTTGCCGGACGACCAGTTATAGTAAATCTTCTTGTACGGGCAACCGGAGATGCACATGCGCCAGCCGCGGCACTTGTCCTGGTCGATCAGCACGATGCCGTCGTCTTCGCGCTTGTACACGGAGCCGGACGGGCACGATGCCACGCACGTCGGATTGAGGCAATGCTCGCACAGGCGCGGCAAATACATCATGAAGGTGTTTTCGAAGGTGCCGTACATCTCCTTCTGCATGTTGTCGAACAGTTTATCCTTGCTGCGCTGGGCGAACTCGCCGCCCAGGTCATCTTCCCAGTTCGGACCCCACTCGATCTTCTCCATCTTTTTCCCCGTCAGCACGGAGATGGGACGGGCCGTCGGCGGCGTCTGCGACAGCGGCGCGCTTTGCAGGTGCTCGTAGTCGTAGGTGAACGGCTCGTAGTACTCGTCGATGGCGGGCAGGTTCGGATTGGCGAAGATGTTCGCCAGAATCTTCAGACGGCTGCCCTGGCGCGGCTCGATCTTGCCCGCGTCCGTGCGGCGCCAGCCGCCGTTCCACTTGTCCTGGTTTTCCCACTGCTTCGGATAGCCGATGCCGGGCTTGGTTTCCACGTTGTTGAACCATGCGTACTCGACGCCGTCGCGGCTGGTCCACACGTTCTTGCAGGTGACGGAACAGGTGTGGCAGCCGATGCACTTGTCCAGGTTCAGCACCATGCCGATTTGCGCTCTGATTTTCATACTATGCTCCTTCTTCCTGCAACGGGCCTTCGAGCCAGTCAACCTTGTTCATCTTGCGCACCAATACGAATTCATCGCGGTTGGAGCCCACCGTGCCGTAGTAATTGAAGCCGTACGCCAGCTGGGCGTAGCCGCCGATCATGTGCGTCGGCTTGGGCACGGCGCGCGTCACCGAGTTATGGATGCCGCCCCGCTTGCCCGTCATCTCCGCGCCAGGCACGTTGATGATCTTTTCCTGGGCGTGATACATCATCGTCATGCCGGCCGGGATGCGCTGGCTGACGATGGCGCGCGCCGTCAGGCTGCCGTTCACGTTGAACACTTCGATCCAGTCGTTGTCGACGATGCCGGCCGTCTTCGCATCCGTTTCCGACAGCCACACGTGCGGTCCGCCGCGCGACAGGGTCAGCATGCGCAGGTTGTCCGAATACGTGGAGTGGATGCCCCACTTCTGGTGCGGCGTCAAAAAGTTCAGCGCCAGTTCCTTGTTGCCGTTCGGCTTGGTGCCCAGCAGCGCTTCCGTCGTCTTCGTGTTGATGGCCGGCTTGTACACGCACAGCCCTTCGCCGAAATCGCGCATCCACAGGTGATCCTGGTAGAACTGCTGGCGGCCCGTCAGGGTGCGCCATGGGATCAGTTCATGCACGTTGGTATAGCCGGCCGTGTAGCTGACTTCCTCGCTTTCCAGGCCCGACCAGGTGGGCGAGGAAATGATCTTGCGCGGCTGCGCCTGCACGTCGCGGAAGCGGATGCTGTCATGCTCGCGCGGCAGCGCCAGGTGCGTATGCTCGCGTCCCGTGATGGCGGACAGCGCGGCCCAGGCTTTCACGGCCACGTGGCCATTCGTTTCCGGCGCCAGCGACAGAATCATTTCGGCCGCGTCGATGGCCGTATCGAGGCGCGGCTGGCCCTTCGACACGCCCTCTTCGAGCACCGTGCGGTTGATGCCGCGCAGCACGTCGACTTCATGGCCCGTTTTCCAGGAAATGCCCTTGCCGCCATTGCCGATGGTTTCCAGCAGCGGGCCGATCGAGGTGAACTTCTTGTACACGTCGCGGTAATTGCGTTCGACCACCGTCATGTTCGGCATCGTCTTGCCGGGAATGGCGTCGCATTCGCCGGCGCGCCAGTCCTTGGGATCGAAAGGCTGGCCCAGTTCACCGGGCGTGTCGTGCATCAGCGGCGTCAAAATGATGTCTTGCTGGGTGCCCAGCAGCTCGCCGCCGATTTCCGAGAATTTCTCGGCCAGCCCTTTGTAGATCTCCCAGTCCGACTTCGATTGCCACAAGGGCTGCACGGCTTCCGACAGCGGGTGGATGAACGGGTGCATGTCCGACGTATTCAGATCGTCTTTTTCATACCAGGTGGCCGTCGGCAGCACCACGTCGCCATACAGGCAGGTGGTCGACATGCGGAAGTCCAGCACCACCAGCAGATCGAGCTTGCCTTCGGCGGCCGGGCGCACCTTCACCTGTTTCGGCGTGATGCAATCGTCTTCGTCGCTGAGCAAGCCATTCTGCGTGCCGAGCAGGTATTTCAGGAAGTACTCATGGCCCTTGCCCGAGCTGCCGAGGATGTTCGAGCGCCAAACGAACATATTGCGCGGGAAGTTGGCCGGGTTGTCCGGGTCGTCGCACGAGAATTGCAGCTGGCCCGCCTTGATCTGGTCCAGCGCATACGCGGCCGGCGCCTGCCCCGCCGCCTTGGCGGCCTTGGCCACTTCCAGCGGATTGGTTTGCAGCTGCGGCGCCGATGGCAGCCAGCCCATGCGCTCGGCCTTGGCGTTGTAATCGAGCAGGGTCAGGTCGCCCGTGCCGCCGGCCGCCGATGGCGAGGCGATGTCGCCCGTTTCCAGCTTTTCGTGGCGCCATTGGCTCGTGTGGGCGTAGAAGAACGAGGTGCCGTTCATCTGGCGCATCGGACGCACCCAGTCCTGGGCGAAAGCCAAAGGCGTCCAGCCCGTTTGCGGACGCAGCTTTTCCTGGCCCACGTAATGGGCCCAGCCGCCGCCGGACTGGCCGATACAGCCGCACATCATCAGCATGTTGATGATGCCGCGGTAGGTCATGTCCATGTGGTACCAGTGATTCAGGCCTGCGCCCACGATGACCATGCTCTTCCCGCGCGTCTGGTCGGCGTTTTGCGCGAACTGGCGCGCCACGGTGATGACGTCGGCGCGTTTCACGCCCGTGTGCTTTTCCTGCCATGCCGGGGTGTACGGCACGTCGTCGTCATAGCTTTCCGCGACATTGGCACCGCCGAGGCCACGGTCGATGCCGTAGTTGGCCAGGGTCAGGTCGAACACGGTGGTGACGAGGCCCGTCGTGCCGTCGGCCAGGCGGATGGTTTTCACCGGCACCTTGCGCAGCAACATGTCGGACGCATCCTTGCCGCCGAAGTAGGCGAAGCCCACCTCCGTGACGGCGTCGCTGTCGTTGATCATGGAGAGCATCGGCACGATGGGCGCGCCGCTTCCGCCGGCCTTCTGTTCCAGGTTCCACTTGCCCGACTCGCCCCAGCGGAAGCCGATGGAGCCGGCCGGCGCGGTAATCGCACCCGTGGTTTCGTCGATGACGAGGGTTTTCCATTCCGGGTTGTTGGTTTCGTCGAGGTTGTTGTCCAGGTGCGAAGCGCGCAGGAAGTAGTCGGGCACCAGGGTGCCGTTATGCTCCTTGAGCAGCACCAGCATGGGGAAGTCCGTGTACTGGCGCGCATAGTCGCGGAAGTAGGCGCTCTGCCCTTCCGAGTGGAATTCCTTGAGGATGACGTGGCCCATGGCCAGCGCCAGCGCGGCATCCGTGCCCTGTTTCGGCGCCAGCCAGATGTCGCCGAACTTCACCATTTCGCCGTAGTCGGGCGAGATGGCCACGGTTTTCGTGCCCTTGTAGCGCACTTCCGTGTAGAAGTGGGCGTCCGGCGTGCGCGTCATCGGCACGTTCGAGCCCCACACCATCAGATAGGTCGAGTTGTACCAGTCGGCCGATTCCGGCACGTCCGTCTGCTCGCCCCACACTTGCGGGCTGGCCGGCGGCAAGTCGCAGTACCAGTCATAGAAACTCAGGGCCACGCCGCCGATCAGCGACAGGTAGCGCGTGCCGGAGGCATAGCTGACCATCGACATGGCGGGAATCGGCGAAAAGCCGACGACGCGGTCTGGGCCGTATTTCTTGATCGTCAGCGCATTCGCGGCGGCGATGATTTCATTCGATTCGTCCCACGTGGCGCGCACGAAGCCGCCCAGGCCGCGGATGGATTTGTACTGCTGCGAGCGCACCGGGTCCTGGCTGATCCAGTCCCAGGCCGTGACGGGGTCCATGGTCTTGCGCGCTTCGCGCCACATTTCCATCAGGCGGCCGCGCACCATCGGGTATTTCACGCGCTGCGCCGAATACACGTACCAGGAATAGCTGGCGCCGCGCGGGCAGCCGCGCGGCTCGTGGTTGGGCAGGTCGGGCCGCGTGCGCGGGTAATCGGTTTGCTGGGTTTCCCAGGTGATCAGGCCATTCTTGACATACACCTTCCAGCTGCACGAGCCGGTACAGTTCACGCCATGCGTGGAGCGCACGATCTTGTCGTGCTGCCAGCGCTGACGGTAGGCGTTTTCCCAGGTGCGGTCTTCATCGACCACGGTGCCATGGCCGTTCGAGAACGGCTCGGCGGGCTTGCTAAAAAATTTAAGACGGTCCAGAAAGTGACTCATGCTACCTCCACATTGCGCCGCAAGAGCGGCGCCAGGTCATAAAAACGCTGCAAGCAGGATGGCTCAAGCGTCGATACAAACAGTCTATCGATGCGCCCTGCCCGGCGGTATTGGCAAGAAGTCGGTTTCCGGCGCCAGGAATGCATAGACGCGTAGTCACCCGGATAGTCACTATTGCCTATGGGCGGCAAGGCGGCGCTGCGGTATACCTGTCGTCATCGTTCAACACAGAGAAAGAGCACCATGTCGATTACCGATTACGCCAGCCTGCTGCGCAGCGCCCGCAACCAGGAGCAGCCGCAACGCCTGCTGTTCACCTTTACCCAGGCGCAGGCCCAGCCTGGCGGCCAGGGCAAGTCCCTCACGCCCGTGATGTGCGCCGACAAGCTGCCCGAGGAACTGGACAGCTTCGAGACATTGAAGGAGGAGTCGAAACAGATGCAGACGCACTGGGACGTGGTCTTCGTGGCGGGACTGGCGGGGCGCGAAGGCCAGCCGCCGGCCGCGCAGGAATGCGAGGCACCCCTGCGCGCCATGGTGACGGCCATCGAGCAAGGTCGCATCGACAGCCTGCTGGCGTTCGACCGCAGCGGGGATTTGTTACGTTTTAGCTGAGTCTATGGTTTCAAAACCTGAGAAAACCGTCGCGAGCGGATGGGAGCTGTGGCTAAGAAGCGCAGCTGTGCTTTAGCACAGTGAGCATCGCAGGCCGCAGATCGCGACGCGCAGCAGGTTTTGTCAGGTTTTACCAGGGCGCTCGTGCAGGTGGCGCGCCCGTTCGATGGGACAGACGAGCGGCAAAAACTGCTGCTGGCGCGCCGAATACGCCATCAGCGCGCCGCTGTCGATGTCGAAATACCATCCATGCAATTTCAACACCCCCTGCTCCACCCTGCGCTTGAGCCATGGGTAGGTGAGCAGGTTGTCCAGCGACTGCAGGATGCTGGCCAGTTCGCACGCATGATGCTGTTCCGCCGACGAACGGTGCGCCAGCTCGCGCCGCACGCGCTGCGCCACCGGTTCGGCGATGCGCATCCACTGTCCCACGAAGTCCGTTTCCTGCCCTTCCGCGCGCGGCTGCGGTTCGAGCAGCGCGCGGATGCCGCCGCAGCGCGCGTGGCCCAGCACGATGACCCTGGCCACTTCGAGTTTGCAGACGGCGAACTCGATGGCCGAACTGACGCCGGGCGGCGCGTCGGGTGTGCACGGCGGCACCAGGTTGGCGATATTGCGCACGACGAACATGTCGCCCGGGTCGCTGCCCGTCAGCAGCATGGGGTCGACCCGCGAATCGCAGCAGCCGATCAGCAAGGTCGAGGGCCGCTGCCCGTCGCGCAGGCTGTCGTACAAGGTCTGCGGCTCGCTGAAATACTGCTGCTGAAACAGGCTGAAGCCGTTGACGAATTTTTCCAGTTCTTCCATGACTACCTCTTACTGAATACAACGCCCGGCAAGCAGGACTTGCCAGGCATTCTGACGCTAACTAGCAAGGCATCGGTGCGTTCTTGCGCGCATAGCACCACCAGGTGATGGCGATGCAGCTGACGTAAAAGCCGATGAAGCACCACAGGGCCGCGTCGGGGCTGCCCGTCAGCGAGATCGAGGTGCCATAGCTTTTCGGGATGAAGAAGGCGCCGTAGGCCGCCACGGCCGAGGTGAAGCCCAGGACGGCCGCGCCTTCCTTGTTGGCGTCGACGATGGCTTGCTCCTGCGCCGCCTTGCCCTTGCCGGCCGCCGCGCGCTGGTGTTCCGTCAGGAAGATCACGGGGATCATGCGGAAGGTCGACGCATTGCCGATGCCGGTGCCGGCGAACAGCAGCATGAACATCCAGAAGAAACCGCTGAAGCTCCCGCCCACGCCCGCTTGCGGCATGAAGTACAACACGCCCAGCACGGCGCCTATCATCAAGAGGAAAGACCACAGGGTGACGCGGGCGCCGCCCAGTTTGTCGGAAATCACGCCGCCGGCCACGCGCGCCAGCGCGCCGACCAGGGGGCCGAGGAAGGCGTAATCGAGCGGATTGACGTCGGGGAACTGGATCTTGATCAGCAGCGGAAACGCGGCCGAATAACCGATGAAGGAGCCGAAGGTGCCCGTGTACAGCCAGCACATGAGCCAGTTGTGCTTGCGCTTGAAGATCACGGCCTGTTCGGAAAACGAGGCCTTCGCCGACGCCAGGTCATTCATGCCGAACCAGGCCAGCAAGGTACTCAAGGCGATGAACGGCACCCAGATGAAGCCCGCGTTTTGCAGCCACATCTCCTTGCTCACGCCATTCTTGACCCAGGTGAGCGAATCGCCGCCCCAGGCGCCGAAGACGGCGAAGGTGATCACCAGCGGCACGACGAACTGCACCACCGACACGCCCAGGTTGCCCAGGCCAGCGTTCATGCCCAGCGCGAAGCCCTTGCTCGCCTTCGGGTAGAAAAAGCTGATGTTGGCCATCGACGAGGCGAAATTGCCGCCGCCGAAGCCGCACAGCAACGCCAGGATCAGCATGGTCGGATAGCCCGTGTTCACGTCCTGCACGGCCAGGCCGATGCCGATGGCGGGAATCAGCAGCGAGCCGGTGGAAATGGCCGTCCAGCGACGGCCGCCGAAAATCGGCACCATGAACGAATAAAAGATGCGCAAGGTGGCGCCGGACAGGCCCGGCAAGGCCGTCAGCCAGAACAGCTGGTTGTTACTGTAGGTGAAGCCGATGTTGGGCAGGTTGACCACCACCACGCTCCACACCATCCACACGGCGAACGCCAGCAGCAGCGCGGGAATCGAGATCCACAGATTGCGCGCGGCCGTGGCCTTGCCCGTCTTTTGCCAGAAGCTGGGGGTTTCCGGCTCCCACGTATTGATCATGTAGCGGCTCATGCTTGTGCTCCTGCGAGTTGGTTGGTAGGCGCCGCACGCAGCGGCTTGAACGAGAAATACATCCAGACGAGTGAAACGCAGACGGTGCCGTACAAGAGCATGAAGGAGCTCGAACGCACGCCGGTGAGGTCCACCAGGGCACCGAACATCACGGGCAGGATGAAGCCACCGAGACCGCCGGCCAGGCCGACCACGCCCGAGACGGCGCCGATGTTGTCGGAAAAATCATCGCCGATGAACTTGAAGACGGACGCCTTGCCCACGGCCATGGCGATGCCGACGATGAACAGCAGCACGGTAAACCACAGCGGCGACAGGCCGATATGGAAAGCGAGCGGTCCCGTGACGGTTTCCACCACCATCTGCGTTTGCGGATACGACAGCAGGAAGAAGCACACCCAGCACACCCACATCACGGCCCAGGTGACTTTCGCCGCGCCGTATTTGTCCGAGATCCAGCCGCCCATCGCGCGCAGCACGCCGCCCGGCAGCGAGAAACAGGCCGCCAGCAGCGCCGCGTGCTTCAAATCAAAACCATATTCGGCCACGTAGTACTTGGTCATCCACAGGGCCAGCGCCACGTAGCCGCCGAACACCACCGAGTAGTACTGGCAGTAGCGCCACACGCGCGGGTCCTTCAGCACCTTCATTTGCGCGCTGAAGCTTTCGCCCGATGGCGCCAGGTGCGATTTGTCCGTGTACGAAAACAGCCAGAAGATGATGGCCGTGGCCAGCATGGCCACCGCATACACCTTGGGCAGCATCTGCCAGCCGAAGGCGGCGACGATGCCCGGCGCGACGAACTTGGTCAGCGCGGAACCGGAGTTGCCGGCGCCGAAGATGCCCATCGCCAGGCCGCGGCGCTCCTTTTCATACCAGCGCGCCACGTACGGCGTGCCGACGGAAAACGAGCCGCCCGCCAGGCCGACGAACATGCCCAGCACGAGGAAATGCCAATAGGCGGTGGCGTAGGAGATCAGGTAGATCGGCAGCACGCTGGCCAGCATCAGCCAAAAGAAGACGCGGCGTCCGCCGTATTTGTCCGTCCAGATGCCCAGCGGCACGCGCACGAGGGAGCCCGTCAGCACAGGCATGGCGGCCAGCAGGCCAAATTGTGTTTCAGTCAAACCCAGGCTGGTCTTGATGGGGATGCCCAGTACGGCAAACATCATCCATACCGCGAAGCAGATGGTAAACGCGAAGGTACTGCTGACCAATACGGAAAACTGCTTGCGCCGCATGCCGGGTTCGACTGCCTTGTTACTACTGTTGTTCTTAGTGCCATCTAGGGTAGCCACGATGTTTCTCCATGAATGCACTGGCCGTCTGGCCAGCCGTCCCGACCAGCTTACGTGGCGAAGGGGAAAGGCACTATCGGCCACAGGGTGATTCTGGAAAGGCAATCTGGATAGCCGCATCGGCAAAAGTGACTAGATGGCGCGGCGCAAACCTAGCCTGGATGGCGGGTGTTTTACAAGCGGCGGGATTTTTGGCACACTCGTCGCCTGAAGAAAAAGGAGCGGCATGCAGAACAGACACGAAACAGACCCGGTCATCACCCGCGCGGCCCAGGCTGGCGACGTGGACGCCATGCTCGCCTGCGATGCGTACGCGCAGGCGCACGCCAGCCGGGGCGAGGCCGTGCGCGCCGCCGTCGGCCAGGGCCACTGCCAGGTGGCCATCCGCGCGGGCCAGGTGGCAGGCTATGTCCTCACGCACGGCGATTTCTTCGGCCACGCGTTTGTCTCGCTGGTGGTGGTCTCTCCCGGGCAGCAGCGGCGCGGCGTGGGACGGGGCCTGCTGGCGGCGGCGGTAGCCGCGTGCCGGACAGGCAAAATATTCACTTCGACGAACGAGAGCAACCTGGCCGCGCAACGGCTGTTCGCCAGCGCCGGCTTCGTGCGCAGCGGCCAGATCGACCATCTCGACGAAGGCGATCCGGAACTCGTGTACGTCAAATTCCTGCGCTAGGGCCGCCTTATCCTGACGGCGTATGGCGCGCCACGCCAAACGCGGCTATGCTGGCGCCATCGTCAATCAACGCCCACCACATCACGCATGGATTATCTGAGTCTCAAGCATTTCCACATGGGCTGCGCCGCCGCCAGCGGTTTTCTTTTCCTCTTGCGCGGCGCCTGGATGCTGCGCGCCTCGCCCGCCTTGCAGCAGCGCTGGGTGAAAATCCTGCCGCACCTGGTCGACACGGCCCTGCTGGTCAGCGCCATCACCCTGGCCGTGTGGAGCGGCCAGTCGCCGGGCAGCCAGCCGTGGCTGGCCGCCAAGCTGTGTGCGCTGCTGGCCTACATCGTGCTGGGCACCATCGCGCTCAAACGCGGCAAGACGCCGGCCGTGCGCGGCACCGCCTTCGCGCTCGCCGTGCTGGTATTCGCCTACATCGTCGCCGTGGCCGTGACCAAGCAGGCCTGGCCGCTCTGATGCGTCAAAACATGTAGCGCAGGGTCGCGCCGGCAGTACAGAGTGCCGAGCACGCCCTTGGCCACGGTCGTCAGGAAGGCCCGTGACGCGCGCGGCGCGCCCTGCACCTGCTTAGTTGACGCGGTTTCTTTCCAGAAGTTTCTTGCCAGTGGCATCCTTTAGCCACCATTCACGCACCTCGAGCGCCTTGTTCTCGATGCTGGCATTGGCCAGCAAGGGATTTTTCTTCAGATAGACGATATCTTCCTCGAAATTATCGTGTATCGAAGCCACTTCCAGGAAACGGTTGGCATCCAGACGTCCCAGGTAGATGACCTTGCCAGCCACGACGTCAAACTCGATCGCCTTCGGCGACGATTCGGAGTACTTGGACCTGCTTCCATAGTCAAGCAGCCAGATGAGGATGCGGTAGCGTCCCGGCGTCAGCTGCAGCGCAAAAGTACTGCCCTTGCCCGTAGGCACTTTTGGCGCGACATTCTGCAAGGAAACCTGGCCGGCGGGAGCATGGCTGGATAACCACAGATCTTTGTCCTTGTTGGTGGCAAGGTCGCTGCTGACAATGCCGAATCTGGCGCCATGCGCCTCGAAGACGGCGCGCTCGAACACGGTGCCGACGACAACGCCCTTGGCAGGGTCGGGGGTCGTGTAGGTAAACGCAGGCGCGCTATTGTGGCCGGTGACGCAGCCGGACAACAGCGCAGGCAGCAAGACGGCGCACGCCAGCGCGCGCAGCATGGTGGTTCGGACAAACATGAATGATCCTGGATGAAATGAAGAAAATGGGTAACAAGTAATGGGCAAAGGGCGGCAAGCGCACCTGTGCCTGCATGGGCATCGAAAAATATTTCCACATGGGAATATTTTTAGTCTATCCGCTTGGCAAGAAAATGTCTAGTTGATAAGTAGGCGAAGGGCGCAGTACGATTTCTGCAGAACGCGGCAAGCCGCACGGCGATGATAGTATTAACAACATCATGCACGCGCTGGCCATCCGGGCCATGCCGCCCCATTGAAAGGCAAACATGCTGCTATCTGAACTGCTGACCAAGCTGACCTGCGGTGACCTGGAAGGCGAGGAACTCGACGAGGCCGTCGCCGCCATCACCGAAGCGCCCTGCGCGCCGCGCGACGAGTGGATCGACAGCGATGCGCAGGCCTACACGGTGGCGATCCTCCTGCACCTGGCCAGCTATATGGCGTCGAGCGACAAGCTCGATGAACTGCACGAACAGATACAGGACATGTTCGACGACTTCCCGGACTTCCCGTACGAAATGCTCGAGGACAGCGGCGGTAGCGCGCTGCCCTACTTCGAGTGGCTGGACACGGAACTGGCGCAGCGCGCCGTGGATGAAGGCGGCTATGAGCTGATCCAGATCGACGGCAACGGCAGCGACGAAATGGATGCGCTGGTGGTGTACCGCCGCGATACAAACGACATCATCCAGGCGGCGGCATTGATGGGCGTGACGATACGCCAGCCGCTCACCTACTATCGCGGCATCGAAGCGATGGTGGGCAAGCGGCCGTTCTGAGACCCCACGCCTATTGCATCGGCAAGGCGCCCACATCGACGGCGGGCGCCTGGCCAGTCGCGGGCCGGGTAAAATTCTGGCCGGTTTTCACGACCTCGGCGAAGAAGCCGCCGTTACGCAGATAGAACTTGCCGTTTTCCAGTCCGCCCGCGTAATCCATGCGCTGCGCGTTGGTGGCCGTGGCGTCGCCGGTGAACCTTCCTGCCGTCACTTCCGACCAGGCGCCGGAAACGCTCCTCGCCCACTGGTTGCCGAACTGGACGCGGCGCTCCGTGTAGCCCAGGGTATCGATGAAGTTCTCGAGGAAGGAATGCACGCCCGTCAGATACGTGGAAATCGCAGGCCGCTTCCAGGTGGCGATGTAGCGCCACTTGCCCGTCTCGGGCGCGAAGAACCAGGCGGAATAATCGCTGCCGCCCTTGCCATCGGGCCGCGCGCGCGTGATGAAGCGGTACGTCGTGCCGGCCGCCCAGTTGTACGACAGATAGGTCTGCCCGCCCGTGCCCTCGCCGCCAAATGCATTGTCGATGACGCCCTCGCCCTTGCTGACCAGGGTGGTCTTGGCGCCATTGTCCGCGTCCCACACGGAGAACAGGATCCAGCGCTCGCTCGTCGATTTCACCTGGATACCCATGTAACCCTGGCCGAAGCCATTGGCCATGAAGTAGGAGCCGATGGCATCCTGGCCCTTGGGTATCGTCATCTCGTTATAAAAATACTCGGTATTGGCCGGCACCGTATAGCCCATGTGCACGGACGGGCCACGCTGCGACCAGTAGTAGTTGGCGCGGTCATTCGCGTACGTGAGCGCGGCGTTCGACGTCACCTTCAACGCCGCGACGTCGCCGAACGTGGCCTTCACGCGCGACAGTCCCTGCATGTCCACCTTCACATAACCGGCCGCCGGCACATTGACCGTGCCGACGGCATAGGTCTTGCGGTCCTTGCCGGCCAGCTTGACGTCGAACGGCGCGCCGTTGATCTTGACCCGAATGGTGCTGTTGCCGCCATCGGCCAGGCTGGCGTCCAGCGCCACCTGGACGGGCCCCGGCGCGGCCACGCGGAAATACGTGCTGGCGACGGCGTCTGAATTGCTCCAGCCGGCCAGGCCACGTTCGTTGATGACGGCACCCTCGTTCCCGCTGGTGATGAAGGCGTTGCCGGCCAGCTCCACGGTCGCCGTCGTGGCGGGTCCAGCCACGCTGGAGGCCAGCAAGGCCGTATTGCCGTTGCCCGTGGCGGTGGCGCCGCCGCAAGCTGCCAGCAGCAAGGGCATGGCGGGAAGGATGGCATGGAGTAATGAACTTCTGTGTTTCATCA
The DNA here is from genome assembly GCF_009208735.1 of Janthinobacterium rivuli. Taxonomy (GTDB): domain Bacteria; phylum Pseudomonadota; class Gammaproteobacteria; order Burkholderiales; family Burkholderiaceae_D; genus Janthinobacterium. The sequence goes on from NZ_WFLJ01000021.1 coordinate 80,661, forward strand.
ACGTCTCCTGGTGGTGAAGCTTTGCGGCGGGCGAACACAGGCCTGCACGCCTGCGCCGCGGTTGAAAAACGGATCGGGATAGAAAAAACCCGCTACGGCGGCAAGCGCGGTAGCGGGCGGTTGAAACTTAGTACTTGCCGTCGAGGGCGAAGATCGGCTTGCGCGATTTCCACTGGCCGCCCGTGAAGTCGGGGAAGTCCAGGGTCTGGAAGTTGGCGGCGATCGACTGCTCGGACAGCGGCGTGATGGCGCTCCACGTCACGGCATCGTAGATATCGATCGGCATCGGCGCGTTGGCCTTCAAGGCTTCGACGAAGGCGTGGATGACGAAGAAATCCATGCCGCCGTGGCCCGCGCCTTCCGCCTGCGCCGCGTACTTGCGCCATACCGGGTGCTCATACTTGTCCTGGTAAGCCTTGAAGTCGTCCCACTGGTGCGGCTTGCTGACGCCTTCGATGTGAATCGAGTTATTCAGGTCCATCCACAGGCCATCCGTGCCTTGCACGCGGAAGCCCAGCGAATACGGGCGCGGCAGGCTCGTATCGTGCTGCAGGATGATGGTTTCACCGTTTTCGCACGCCAAGGTGGTGGTGACCACGTCGCCCAGCTTGAACTTCACCTTGGCGTTCGCATGCTGTGCGCCGCCCGGCTGCTTGACGATGTAGTCGTGCAAGCCGCGCGCCTTGGTGGCGAACGCGTTGATGCGCGTAAAACGGTTGCCGCGGTTGATGTTGGTGTACATGGCGCACGGGCCGATGCCGTGGCTTGGATACAGTTCGCCATTGCGCTCGACCGAGTGCTGCGTGCGCCAATGGGCTTCCGACCAGCCCTTTTCGCCGAATTCCACGCCACCGCCGTACGGCTTGGCCGGATTACCGCTGTTGAACTTGACGGCGCGCAGGTCATGCTGGTAGCCGCCCTGCAGGTGCAGCAATTCGCCGAACAGGCCCGCGCGCACCATCTGCAGCGCGGCCATCACGTCGCGGCGATAGCACACGTTTTCCAGCAACATGTAGGGCGTACCGGTCTTCAACTGGGTATTCAGGACGTCCCAATGGTCTTGCAGGGTGATGCCGGCCACCACTTCGCAGCCGACGGCGATCTTCGCCTGCATGGCGGCGATCGCCATCGGCGCATGGAATTCCCACGGCGTGGCGATGATCACGCCATCGAGGCCGCCCGCGTCCAGCATGCGTTTGTAGGCTTTCTCGTCGCGGTCTTCGCCATACGTGCGCGGACGCGGCTTGCCGGCTTTGGCCACCTGGCCCAGCGCGTGTTTCAGCATGATCGGCTCGATATCGCACAGGGCGACCACTTCCACGTCGTCGCGGCGCACCAGTTCAGCCAGCAGCACCTGGCCGCGCATGCCCGTGCCGATCACGCCCAGGCGGACCTTGTCGCGGCCCGCCGCCGGTGCGGCAACGGCGCCGCCGGGCAGCAAGGCACTGCCGGCCATGGCGCCACCAGCCAGCGCGGCGCTGGCGGAGAGGAAATTGCGTCGGTTGATTTGTGTTGTCATTGGTCTCTTCTCGCTTCCGTTGGTAATCATCGTCGCCGGCCCGCCGCATAGCGGGCCGGTTGCAGGTTAATAGGTGTATTCAGCCGTGAAGCGCACGGAACGCGGCGCCGTGCGTCCATCGACCTGCAGGTAATTGCGGGAGATGGCGCCATGGTCTTCGCGCGTTTCGGTATAGCGGGTCACGGTCTGGCTGTTGAACACATTGAAGACGTCCATTTTCAGGCTCAGTCCCTTGACGGCGCTGGGAGTATAGGCCACATTCATGTCCAGCTGGGCTTGCCATGGCAGGCGGCCCTGGCTGCCGCGCGGCGCCGGCTTGCCATTGCAATAGAAGTAGGAATCGTCGTAATCTTTCTCGAACCGCAGGTTATCGGGCAGCGCGCCGATGCAGTTGCGCGGCGCGCCCGAGGTCAGCGACAGGTTGGCGCCCACCATCACGTCCGGGATGACCTGCATGAAGCCGTAGGCCTTGAAGGCATGGCGGTGATCGCCCGGCAGGTAGCCATACGCGTTGTACATCAATTCCTTGTGGTCGTCGCTGACCGTCAGGCCCACGTCACCGCCGCCGATGCTGTCCGTCTGGCCTTCCATATTGCCCTTCAGCGCAGACAGGGTGTAGGTCAGCTTGCCGTACCAGCCGTTCGTGTAAGGGTGCTCGACGAACATGTTCAGGGCGCGGTAGGTGCGCGATGGCAGCGGGTTGCCCCACTCCGCCGCCGAGATATCCACGCGGCGCAAGCCCTTGCCATCGTCAAAGTCCACCATCAGGCTGTTGTCGCGGCCCGGGTTGATGATGGCGCACTGGAAGCCGCTCCAGTTAGCCGTATCGACGCCGTTGCGCGTGGCCCAGGCTTGCAGCGGACGCTCGTCGCAGACGTCGTCGTTGGTGTCGTTCAGCTTGCGGTACAGGACGCTGGCGCCCACCACCAGCTTCTTGCTCAGGGCCCGTTCGAAGCCGAGCGAGAATTCGTCCTGCGACAGCGGTTTCAGGCCGATGGCCGTCACTTCGCGCGCATCGCGGCTCTGGCCATACGCGTTGTTGGCCGAATACGGCTTGCTGATCGCATGCAGGCCCGTCGGCGCGCCCGTGACGGGATCGACGCCCGTGTAGGTATACATCTCGCTGGTAGCCAGGAAGGGGCTGGCCATGTTGCTCGACAAATTCGATGGCACGGGCAAGTGATAACGGCCGCCGTTGGCGAAGAATTTCAGGGTGCCGTCGCCCAGGTAATCCCAGGTGGCGCCCACGCGCGGGGCGATCATATTGCGCTGCGAAATGAAGGCCACGCCATCGGTGCTGTAGTTGGTGAACTGCTCGCGGCGCAGGCCCAGGTCCAGCAGCACCCGTTCCGTGACCTGGTAGTGATCCTGGATGTATTGCGCCGATTGCACGCTGGTCGGACGCGCCAGGTTGGCATTCAGGTCCTTGCTGACGTAATAGCCTTGCGCGCCGTAGCCGCCACCCTGTGCCGGCGTCTCGAACGCGCCGTTGATGGCCCGGTTCGGATCGTCCGCTTTCAGGTAGCTCCAGCGGTAGCCGCCCGCCAGGCTCAGGCCCACCTTCGATTCCACGTCGATGCGGTCGATGCCGCCACGCAGCGAGTGTTTGCCCAGCTTGTATTCGAGATCCAGGCGCTTGGCCTTCTGGCGGTCTTCCGACGATGGGTCGACCAGAGTGCCCGTCACCGTTTGCGGATTGGCGTACGTCAGGCCAGGCACCTGGGTCGAGGTATTCGACGACGTTTGCGCCAGCAGCGGATTGTAGCCATTCGGCGTGCGGGTGTGCGACGTGCGCGATTCGCCCATCATGGCCGTCACGGTCAGGTTGTCCGTCAGGTAGCCCGTGTACTTGAAGATGTCGATGTTGGCGCCCGGCGCGGCCGATGATCCGCAGCAGTTGACCGTCGTCTCGCCCTTGCCCGCCTGTACGCCATTGCTCGCATGCGTGGCGTAGCTGTAGCCATACGCCTGGCTATCCGTCTTCGTGCGGTCATACAGCTTGGTGTATTCGAAGTGATGGTCGTCCGTCAGGTTGTAGTCGAGCTTGGCCATCATGCGGTCCACCTTGCTCTGGCTGGTGCTCCAGCCGCGCGCCAGGGCCGTGCCCGAGTCGGCGGTGGCGGCAACGGCCTGGCTGTCCGTGCGCGTCTGTTCCAGCGCCACGAAGGCGAACAGTTTGTTCTTGATCAGCGGACCGCTGCCATACAGGCCCACCACCTTGCTGGTGCTGCCGTTATCGCGATTCCAGTACTTCAAGGTGCCATCCGTGCCCGGATTGGCGCCCGTGTTCGGGTAATAGGTGTTTTCCGGCTCGCCCTTGAGCGAACGGGGGATGATGGACACCTTGCCGCCGAATTCGACCTTGTTGCCGCCGCTCTTGGTGGTGATGTTGATCACGCCGCCCGTGGAGCGGCCAAACTCCGAACCGTAGCCGCCCGACAGCACCTGCAGGTTCGAGATCGCGCCGAACGGCAGTTCCGACGCGCCCACCTGGGTCAGGATATTCGTGATGGGGAAGCCGTTGACATAAAAGGCATTTTCCGACTGGCCCGAGCCGCCGATCGATGGCGCATTGCCATACACGCTGTTGGTGCCGCGCGACACGCCCGGCGTCAGCTGCACGATGGAAGCGACGTCGTTGCCGACCGGCAGCGCCTTGAGTTCCTTGGCCGTGAAGATCACGCCATTGTTGGTGTTCGACACGTCGATCGGATTGCGCGATGCCTTCACCACGACGGTCTGCTCTTGCCCCACGGGGCCGGCCGCGCCGGCCGGGCCGAAGTTCGCTTCCGCGCCGGCGCCGATCAGGGCTTCGACTTCCTGCGACGCTTCGACCGAACCGGCGCGCAGCACGCGCACCGCATAGCGGCCTGGCGGCATGGAGTTGGCCACGTAGCGGCCCGACGTATCCGGCGTCAGGCTGCGCCGCACGCCCGTCGCCAGGTTCTCCAGCACCACGGTGGCGCCGGCCGGCGCGCTCACTTCGCCGAAAATGGTACTCGTCGCGTTCGACTGTGCCCAGGCCTGGCCTGGCACGCCGGCCGCCAGGGCGATCACGATCGCGGCGGCGCGGCTGATGTCGCGCAATTTGAGTCGGGTGGTATGCATGGTGTCTCTCCGTCTATATCGAGGGTTATGCGCGCCCTCCCCGCTCCAGGGCGAAGTCGGGGGGATGCAATTTTTATGGTGATCGTCGGAAGGCAGAGCCAGGCAGCCGCACCTTCCGGGAAATCAGTCCGTATCGGCTGATTTTCGTTTTCTTGGGATTACTTTAAAAAGAAAAATAAGTATCGTCAACAAAAAGAAAGTTATAACGCAAATTTATCGCTGAATTGCGCAAATAAATGCAATTTATCTTTCGTTTGATTTGATGGTGCGATAGATGACTTTCGTTATCGTGGTGTGACGGATACACACGAACGCAAGGTGATGGTCAGCGAGGCACAATCGGCCCGCTGATCGGGGCAGAAAAACGCGAAAGAAGACGGGATGATCGCCTTTCGCTTACGTTTATCTTTCGCATTGCACACTTCGGAATGTTGTTATTTTCTTTTCAAGGCAAGACCCCGGCCCGCTACAACGCAGGCAGCGCTGGCGGCGGGCCGGGGCATCATCACGCCTTAAAAGAACTTGTAGCTGGCCGACAGGGCAAACTGGCGGCCGAACAGGTCCTGGCTATGGTTGTAGCCTTCCCAGCCGTTCGGGTCGTAGTACGGCTGCTTGTTGAACGCGTTCTTCACGTTCAGGCCCACGTCCAGGTTCTTGATCGGCTTCCAGCTGAAGGCCAGGTTCACCGTCGTGTACGACGGCGCGCCCTTGCACTGGCCGGCCGGCAGCGCCACCGAGGCGGCGGTGCAGTTTTCCGGCGTGTTGTCCTTGTCCCAGGGGCCGTATGCCCAGCGCGTCTTGCCCGAGTAGTTGACGAACACGCTGCTGACGAAGTTGCGGTAGCTCCAGTCGGCATTGACGGTGGCGCGGTAGCGCGGCGAATCGTAGTAGCCGACGGTATTGCCCTTGATGTCGCTGCCGTCTTCGCTGTCATGGGTGTCGCGCTTGCGGATGGTGGCCGCGATGCCCGTGCTCAGCTTGCCCCAGTCACCGAGCGAAAAGCGCGTGCGCGCATCGATGTCCACGCCGTCCATCAGGGTGCGGCCCCGGTTCGAGTACGAGTTGATCAAGCCGCCCAGGTTGCCCACCGAGTAGCCCGGCACGCCGCCCGCGCACACGCCCGCGTTGGCGGGATTGGCGCACATCGCCGCCACCGCCGCCATATTGCCCCGGTCCGCGTCGGTCAGGTCGTTGCGGATGGCGTTCGAGGCACCGGCCAGGGTCGGGCCGTACTTGTCCACCAGTTCCGTAAACAGCTCGTTGAAGTCCTGGCGCACGATTTCATCGCGGCGGTTGATGAACCAGTAATCGATGGAGATGCTCACGTCCTTGGCCGGCTGCAGCACCAGGCCCACGGTGGAAATCTTGGCCTTTTCCGGACGCAGGTTCTGGTTCGGCGGCGTCAGGCCGCCCACCGTCGTCGAGCAATTCGAATTGAGCAGGCTCTTGCCCAGGTCCGCATCCGTCGCCACCTTCGATTTCATCAGGGCGCGCGCCATGGCATTCGTTTCATCGCAGCGCACCGTGTCGCGGATGCCGCCCACCTGCGCAAAGACGCCGCCCGTGCCCGATTCGGCCAGGTTGGGCGCGCGGAAGCCTTCCGAGTACGTCCCGCGCAGCATCAGGTCGGGCCGCGCGCGCCAGATCACGCCCAGCTTGGGCGCCAGGTTGGCGGCGAAGTGCGGGTATTTGTCCAGGCGCGCGGCCGCATTGACTTCCAGCGTGTCGGAAAGCGGCACCACCACTTCGCCAAACACGGCGGCGATGGTGCGCTTGCCATCGAACCAGGAACCGCCCTGCTGCGTGATCAAGCCATTGGCCGCATCCGCGTTGCCGGGCGTGAGGAAGCTTTCGCGCATGACGTTGGTGCCGACGGCGGCGCGCACCTCGCGCTCGCCCAGCTTGAACAGGGTGCCTTCGACCTTCGCGTCCCAGGTCATCAGCTTGGTCCAGGATTCGATGGCGAAGGTCGGATAGGCGGCGCGCAGCAGCGCCGCATTGGCGTCGCTGATTTCGCCGAACTTGTAGGCGGGATTGTCGGAGATGTAGGTGCGGCCGCTGACGGGGTCCTTCGTGAACGGGCCGAATGCCTGCTTGAAGCCATTGATATTCAGGTTGGCCGTCTGGAACAGGGTGGAATGGCTGCCCGCCACGCTGAGCGCCGTTTCAAAATCCCAGCCGCCGCCGATGCCGCCGCGCAGGCCGACCCGCGCGCGGTAGTTTTCATCGACATTCTTCTGGCCGAAGTGGCCCGTCGCATCCTGCAGCAGATAGTTCAAGCCAGCCGCGCCGCCCATCTTGGCCACCATGTCGGCATCGAGCTTGCCTTTCAGGTAGACGTTGTTCGGGCTCAGGAAAGGCGTGGCAAAGGTGTTCAGGGTATTGCCCGTGTTGCGCGCGAACCAGTTGTTCGTGCTGCCGCTGTTGAAGCTCGACGGACCATTTTCGCCGCGCATCTTGATGTGGGTGAAGGCGCCTTCCGCGAACGCTTCCATGTCGCCGCCCAGTTTCAGGCGGCCGCTCAGGTAGGCCGTGGCGCGCTCCGAGGTAGGCCCCGTGTCGAGTTGGTTGGGCAACGCATTCCACACGCAGCGCGTGCCCGACGCTTCCGTGATGCTGGTGTTGCAGCCTGGCGCTGCGCGCTGGGTGCGGGCATTGTTGTTGGCCTTGTCGAAGACAAAGAAGGTCCCCGGATTCATCGTGCCCGGCTCGCTGCCGACGCCCACGCGCATGTTCGGAATGAAGTTGGGATTGTTCACATAAAAATACGAGGGACGCTTGCGCCAGGTGTCTTCCAGCGCGATGCGGTCGCGCTGGTAGACGTTGACGGAACCGTAGATGTTGTAGCCGTCGCTGGCCAGGTCGCCCAGGCCATACAGCACGCTGGCCTGGCGTTCGCCATAGGCTTTCACGCTGGGCGAAAACTCGCCGTTGGCGCGCGCTTCCAGGCCCTGATACGACTTCTTGGTGATGACGTTGATGACGCCGGCCACGGCATCGGAGCCATACACGGCGGAAGCGCCGTCCGTCAGGATTTCCATGCGCTCGATGGCGGCGGCGGGAATGGCGTCGATATTGACGAACATGGTCTGGAAGCCGGCCGGCGCGCCGTAGAACGACAGGCGGCGGCCATTGAGCAGCACCAGGGTGCCCTGCGCGCCCAGGCCGCGCAAGTTCGCCTGCGAACCGCCATCGGACCCCGTGAACATCGAACGGAAGTCCTGCTGCGCCGGACGGGCGGCGGGCAGGTTGTCTAGCACTTGCAGCAAGGTGAGCGCGCCCATGTTCTCGATCTGCTTGGCGTTGATCACCTGCACCGGCGACGCCGTTTCCGCGTTGATGCGTTTCAGGCTGGACCCCGTCACTTCGACACGCGCCAGTTTTTCCTCGTCGGCTGCCAGCGCCGTCGATGCCAGCCCCACCGCCACCATGGCGGCCATCAGTTTTTTCAAGTGCATTCCCGTCTCCCTTATTATCAGTGATGATCAGTGATTTGTTTTCGTCAGCTTGCAGGAGCCCCTCCCCGGTCCGAAGAGGGGCTCGTTTTGGTGAAATGAAGTGATTGCGGTTAGCGCGGCTTGACGGTCGCGCCTTCCGTGCCGGTCAGCACGGCGTTGGCCCAGTTGCCGCAGACCTGGGCCGGGTGGGCGCCGCGCGCGCCCAGGGTGCGCAAACTGAGCTGGCTCAGGCCGCGCACGTCGATTTCGGGTTTGACCACCCCGGGAGCCGTGACCAGGCCGCTGTCATACAGCAGCCGCTCACCGCTCCAGACCTGAAATTGCAAGCCGCCCGCGCTGCGGCAGCTATCGTCCACGCCCAGGTCGGCGCGCAGCAGATTCCAGTTGCCCGCCAGCTGCAAGTCGATGCGGCTGGCCGGTCCCACGCCGAGGCCCTTGCGGAACCACAGCCCGTTCATGCGCATCTCGGCGGCCTTGCCGGCCGGCCGGTCTCTCGCGATATGCTTTGGCAGCGCCAGGTCCGACAGATAGCGCTGCACTTCGGCGCCTTCGGCAACGCGGTGCTCGAGCACGCGGAACTCCGACAAGGTGACGGGCGCCACGTCGGTCGCCAGCGCCGCATCGAACGCGCGCGCCACCGGCGCGCCTTGCGCCGCCGTGACCATCGGGTCGGTGGACGCGGCGCCGTCGCCTTCCGGATTTTGCGTGCTCATCACGCGGAAGCGCAGCAGGCGCCCGGCCGTGGCGGGGAAGTTGATCGTCTGCGTACCCTGTTCCAGTTTCAGGGTGCCGCGCTGCAGCGGCGCGCCCCAGTCGCCATTGTTGTCGCCGATGTAGATTTCGTAATCGCGCACCTGGCCATGCTTCCAGTGCTGGTCGTTGCGCGGCGCCAGTTCGATGCCGTCGACCAGGCGCCGTTCCGTGAAACCGATCACCCATTCGTGCGGCCCGCTCTTCACGGACGGGCTGCGCACGGTGCGGAACCACGTCTCCGGCTTGCCATCGAAGGCGTTTTCCAGCGGGTAGCCGCTTTCTTCAAACGGACGCGCCACCACCTGCATGGCGTCGGCCGGCAAGGCGCGGCCCGGCACGGGGGCGGCCGGGAAATCGGCATCGATTCTCGCCACGGCCAGCGCGCCGGCGACCTGCAAAAGCAAGGGTTGGCGGATATCCTGCGCCGCCACCTTCACGTGCAGGGTGCCCTGGCGATCGGCAGGATCGAAGAACCAGCCGTCCAACGCCTTGTCATAGGCGGCGCGGTCGGCGGACGCGGCGAGCAGGCGGTCACCGGCGCGCACGGCGGCCGGGGCCTGGCCCGCCAGCATGCGCAGCGCATAGCCGCGGCGCGCTTCCTGGCCCTGATACTTGCCTTCGACGGCGCCGATGTCGACCCGCACGTCGCCGCCCGTCTGGCGCATGCGGATGACTTGCTGGCTGAAGGCGCCGCCCTGGTACTGGCGCGTGTTGCCGTCGTCTTCATACAGCGTGTAGTCGGAGTCGCCGTGCGGGTAGATATCGAGCGTGAGCTGATCCTTCGGTTTCTGGCCGTCGTACAGCATTTCCGGATACATGGGCAGGATGGCGCCGGCGCGGACAAACACCGGAAGCTTGTCCAGCGTGACCTGCATATCGAGGTCGCGCCCTTTCGCATCCGCCGTGGCCTGGCGGCCGTCCCAGTAGTCGTACCACGTGCCCTGCGGCAGGTGGATGCCCTTGCGCCAGCCGCCGCTGACGGCCTGGCTGCGGTAGACGGGCGCCACCAGCACGTCGCGCCCAAGCAGGAACTGGTATTTGTAGGCTTCCGTGTAGGCTGCCGGATCTTGCGGATAATCCCACATCAGGCCGCGCACCAGCGGCGCGCCCGATTGCTCCGCTTCGCGCACGAGCGTATACATATACGGCGTGAGGCGCATTTTCAGCTTCAGATAACGGCGGTTGATGTCGCGGTACGGCGCGTCGAACCACCATGGATGCTTGCGCTCTGCGGCGGCCCAGCCGGACATGCCCATCAGGACGGGCGTAAAACTCTTCCACTGCAAATCGCGCAGATAGGTTTCCGGACTGCCGCCGAAGATGGCGTCCACGTCGCCCGACGCATACGCCTGGCCGGACAGGCCCGAGCCGATCAGGGTCGGGATGTGCCAGCGGATGTAGTCCCAGCTGGCGCTCTGGTCGCCCGTCCACGCCACGGCGTAGCGCTGGATGCCGGCCCAGCCCATCACCGTCCACAGGAAGGGGCGGCTGTCGGAGTTGTTCAGGATGCCGTCGTAGGCGGACTTGTTCGCGTCCATGGCGAACTGGTAGCCCTTGCCCGTCCACGCCACGTCCAGTTTTTGCACGCGGCTGCCCGCCTGGCCCACTTCCCAGGCGATCTTGTCGACACCGTTTTCCGTCCACAAGCCCGTGCGGAAGCCATAGCCGGCCAGGCCCTTCACCGTTTCCGGCAAATTCGTGTAGCCGCAGCCATAGCCGTCGTTGGGCAGGATCCAGCCACCCGGCATGTCGTGTTCGCGGTACTGGCGCGCCACCGTTTCGACCACGTCCGGCGTCTTGCCCGTCGGGCCGTCGCTCCAGCCCTTCGGCACGGAGCCCGGTTTTTTCACGTTGTCGCCATCGTTGTAGCAATCAGCGTCGCCATATTCCAGCGCCCAGCGGGGCAGCATGCGCGCGCGGCCCGTCAAGTCCGTGTAGCGGGCGACGACGTCGCGCAAGTCCTTGCCGACGAAGAAATACGCGTCGAAGCGCCCTTCCGCGTGCTGCAGCGAGATCTGCTCCTGGTCGCGCAAGTCGTAGTTCCCATCGGACCAGGTATTGCGCAGCATGCCCCATCCGCGTGAACTCATGAGGAATGGCGCGGGATTCGGCCGGTCGCCCTCTTCCCAGCCACCCGAATACGACACGGGCACCTGCCTGCCCTTGAATTCGAAGCGGCCATTTTGCTGGCCGCCGCCAAAATATCGTTCGCCCGGCAGGCTCGATAGCACTTGCACGCCCTGCTTGTCGTCGAGCGACAGCGGCTGGACTTCGCGCCACAGCGGCACCGTGTCGCCCTTGCGGTACAAGGTAAAGCGCAAGGGTTTGCGGTCGATGCGCAGGCTCAGGGCTGCGGTGCCGATCAGGATATGGTCGGCCTGTTCGCTCAGGGTATAGGCCACCTGCGCGGCGGGCTGGCCCACGACGATGGGCGCGGCCTTGTCGCCCGGCCCCGTCAAGCCGGCCTTGCCGCCCGCCTGGATGCGCAGCACGTCCGCCTGCGGCAGGCTGATACGCAGCTGCATGCCCGTGTCGCTGCGCACCTCCCAGCCGAGGGCCTCACCCTTGGCCACGTCGGCCGCGCGCACGGCGGAGAGCGACTGCAGATTGCCGATAGGCGCGGCCTGCAAGCCGGGTGCCGCCAGGGTGGCAAGGGCGGCGAGGACACAGGCGGCGAGGACGCGGCGGGGAAGCGGGAGAGGTATCATCAGGCGGCTTTCAGAAAATCGAAGTGATGGAAATACTTTAAGAAGAAAAATAAATATCGTCAATCAAAAGAAAGTTTTAGCGCCAATTTATTAATAAAACGCCCAGAAATGGCGCACTTTTCTTACGTTTCACCGAAATGTCACAAAACATACTTTCGTTATCGTCGCATTTCAGCGACAAGCGGCAGCGACAGCGGCCCTCATGTAACACCGATGCGGCACCGCAACACATTCGGACACCGATGAAGTGCCATTATTTCGCAAGCCGCACAACTATTTACTTTCGTTTTACTTTCGTATTTGACTTTTCGAAATTTAGTATTTATGCTTTCTCCAACAAACACTTTACTGACACTCCATGACTACCCTTCTTCAGCGTGACATTCAAACCTGGCGCGACATCGGCGGCCTGCACACGGCCGAGGAAATCGCCCACCAGCCAGCCATCTGGCGCGCGCTGGCCGGCATCTTGCGCAACGAGCAAGCCAGCCTGGCCGCTTTTCTGGGCGACGCGCTGTCCGATCCCCGTCAACGCGTCATCCTGACGGGCGCCGGCAGCTCGGCCTATGTGGGCGAGATCGTCGTCGACACCCTGAATGCCGCCTGGCCCGCGCAAATCCGCGCCATCGCCACCACCACCCTGCTGACGCACCATGAGCTGTACCTGGAAGCGGATGCGCCCACCCTGCTCGTCTCGTTTGCCCGCAGCGGCGACAGCCCGGAAAGCCTGGCGGCCGTGGAGCTGCTGCGCCAGGTCGTGCCCGGCGCGCGCTTCCTGAACATCACCTGCAACGCGGACGGCAAGCTGGCGCGCCAGGGCGCCAATGACAGCAACACGTACAACCTGCTGATGCCGGAAGGCAGCTGCGACCGCGGCTTCGCCATGACCAGCAGCTTTAGCAGCATGCTGCTGGCGGCCCTGTCGGTGCTGGGCAAGGACACGGATTTCACGCGCCTCGACACGCTGGCGCAGCTGGGCGAGCAAGCCCTGCGCGACTGGTCGGCCCCCGTGGCGGACCTGGGATCGACACCCGTGCAGCGCGTCGTCTACCTGGGCAGCGGCCCGCTGGAAGCGCTGGCCAAGGAAGCGGCATTAAAGATCCTGGAATTGACGGGCGGCCGCGTGATGGCGATGGCGAATACGCCACTGGGCTTCCGCCACGGCCCGAAATCGGCCGTCACCACGGAGTCGCTGGTGATCCTGCTGCGCAGCAGCAAGCCATTGGCACGCCAGTACGAGGACGATTTGCTGAAAGAGCTGCAGCGCGACAGCGTGGCGCAGCGCTGCCTGACGGTGGGCATCGGCGGCGACTTATCTGCCAACTTATCTGCCAACTTGGCGGCCGACGTACCGGCCTGGCCGGACGCCTGGCTCGCGCCCCTGTGGCTGCTGATGGCGCAGCAATATGCGCTGCACCAGTCCGCGCTGCTGCAACTGCGCCCCGACAATCCATTCGCCGGCGGCATCGTCAACCGTGTCGTGCAGGGCGTCACCATCTATGGCCATGACCAATTCTAATCACATCGCCGGCTACCACGGCATCGACATCGGCGGCAGCAAGATGGAGCTGGTCGCCTTTGCCGACCGCGACGGCGCGCTGGCCGAGGTGTTCCGCGAGCGTGTGGTCACGCCGGGCGACGATTTTGCCGCCTTCGTGCAAGCCGTCGTCGACCTGGTGGCGCGCGGCGACGCCGCCCTCGGCACGACGGCGCCCGTCGGCATCGGCTTGCCCGGCGTGATCGACAGCGCCAGCGGCCGGCAACTGAGCTCCAACGTGCCGGCCCTGAACGGCCGCCTGGTGGCGCAAACGCTGCAGCAAGCCTTGCAGCGCCCTGTCGCCATCGGCAACGATTGCCAGTGTTTCGCCCTGTCGGAAGCGCAGGGCGGCGCGGCCGACAATGCCGCCAGCATGTTCGGCGCCATCCTCGGCACGGGCGCCGGCGGCGGCTATTGCGTGGGCGGCCAGCTGCTGCGCGGCTTCAACGGCGTGGCCGGCGAATGGGGCCACTGGAGCCTGCCCGCCACCCTGCTGGCGCAGCACGGCTTGATGGACTACGCCTGCCCGTGCGGCAAGGCGGGCTGCCTGGAACGCTATGTCTCCGGCCCCGCCATGAGCAAGCTGCACGCGCATTTCGGCGGCGACGGCGCCGAGCCGCTTGCCATCGTGGCGCGCGCCAACATGGGCGACGCCGTGGCCGAACGCACGGTGGCCGTGCACCTCGACTTGCTGGGCCACGCGCTGGCCGGCCTGGTGCTGGCCTACGACCCGCACGTCATCGTGCTCGGCGGCGGCCTGTCCAAGCTGCCGCACCTGTACGACAAGCTGCCGGCCGCGGTGAAACGCCATCTGTTCCCCGGCGTGCACGTGCCGCCCATCCTGCCGCCCCGCTTTGGCGATGCCGGCGGCGCGCGCGGCGCGGCCCTTTTGATACGACAACATACAAAGGCGTCAACATGATGAAGCAAGCGGAAAACCCGACTTTTACTCTGTCCCCGATCCAGCAAGTGATCAAGGCGCACCGCCGCGGCGAGCGCGTGGGACTGTACGCCGTCTGCTGCAGCCACCCAAGCGTGCTGCGCGCCGCCATGCGCGTGGCCAGCGAGTACGACACCGTGCTGCTGGTCGAGGCGACGTCGAACCAGGTCGACCAGTTCGGCGGCTACACGGGCATGACACCAAACGTTTTCCGCGACACCATGCTGGCCCTGGCCCGCGAACAGGGTTTCCCCGCCAGCCGCCTGGTGCTGGGCGGCGACCATCTGGGTCCGAACGCCTGGCAGCACCTCGATGCGGCCACCGCCATGAACCACGCCGAGACCCTGATCGCCGCCTATGCGTCGGCCGGTTTCCATAAGATCCACCTCGATTGCAGCATGCGCTGCGTGGACGATCCCTTGCAGCTCGACGATGAAACCGTGGCCGCCCGTTCGGCGCGCCTGTGCATCGTCGCCGAGGAAGCGGCGGCCGCCGCCGGCTTCGCGCCGCCCGTCTACGTGATCGGCACGGAAGTGCCGATTCCCGGCGGCGAAGCGTCCTTGGCGCAGGCCGGCGCCGTCACCAGCCCGCAAGCGGCGCGCCGCACCCTCGACGTGCATTGCCGCGCCTTCCTCGACAACGGCCTGCACGACGCCTGGCGCCGCGTGATCGCCATGGTGGTGCAGCCGGGCGTCGATTTCGACCAGAGCAGCATCCAGCATTACGACGCCGATGCCGCCGCCGAGCTGTCGGCCTTTGTTGCCGAGCAGCCCGGCCTCGTGTTCGAAGCCCATTCGACCGACTACCAGCGCGAATCGGCCCTGCACGCCATGGTGCGCGACCATTTCGCCATCCTGAAAGTGGGCCCGGCCGCCACCTTCGCCCTGCGCGAGGCGCTGTTCGCCCTGTGCCAGATCGAGGAAGAGCTGCTGCCGGCGCACGCCACCTCGCAGCTGATGCAGGTGCTCGACGACGTGATGGTGGCCAAGCCGAAGAACTGGATCAAGCATTACCTGGGCACGCCGGACGAGCAGCGCCTGATGCGCCGCTACGGCTTGAGCGACCGTTGCCGCTATTACTGGGGCGAGCCGGAAGTGGCGGCCGCCGTCGCCAAGCTGCTGGCCAACCTGGACGGCGTGGCCATTCCGCTGCCGCTGTTGAGCCAGCATTTGCCGGAACAGTACCTGGCCGTGGTGCAGGGCAGCCTGCCAGCGCAGGCGCCGGCCTTGATCGAGCACAAGATCGGCAGCTTGCTGGCGCAATATGCGCGCGCCTGCAACCGCAATGCGGCGGTGGCCGTCATTGCCGAAGCGGCAATCTGTTAAGCTCGGTATTTTCATTTTTTACTGAGCCCGCCACCATGCGAAATACCAGCCAACGCCGTGAATCCATCCTCCAAATGCTTGCCCAGCAGGGCTCGGTGCAAGTGACCGATCTGGTGGAAAAGCTCGGCGTGTCCGCGGTCACCATCCGCAGCGACTTGAATGCGCTGGAAGCGCAAGGCATGGCCACGCGCAGCCACGGCGGCGCGACCCTGACGCGCACGCCGCCGCCCGAGCACACGATACGCCAGAAGGACGCCATCAACCACGAGCAGAAGGAACGCATCGGCGCCTATGCGGCGCGGCTGGTGGAACCGGGCGACAACATCATCATCGACTCGGGCACCACCACCATCTCGCTGGCGCGCCATCTGCGCGACGCCACCGGCGTGACGGTGGCGACGAATGGCTTGAACATCGCGTGGGAACTGGCCGACGCGCCCGGCGTGGACCTGATCCTGACGGGCGGCCTGCTGCGCAAGCAATCGCTGTCCATCCAGGGCAGCCAGGCCGAGACCTGTTTGCAGGCGTACAGCTTCGACAAGCTGTTCCTGGGCGTGGACGGCTTCGACCTGCAGTTCGGCGTCACCACCCACCACGAAGCGGAAGCAAGCCTGAACCACAAGATGGTGGAACGGGCCAAGAAAATCATCGTCCTCACGGACGCCTCGAAGTTCGGCCGCGTCAGCCTGCACCGCATCGTGCAGCTGGACCGCGTCGATACCGTCATCACCGATGCCAGCATCAGCCAGGAGTACCGCGAAGGGCTGCAAAAGCTGGGCATCGAACTTTTTATAGCGGAATAACACATGCTGAGCGGCAGAATCCTTACCCCATCTGGCTGGATCACGGGCACCATCACCTTTGACCAGCGCATCGTCCAGATACAAGAAGACCCTGCCGCCGACAGCGCGCTGACCATCCTGCCCGGCTTCATCGACCTGCACGTGCACGGCGCGGCCGGCGTCGACATCATGGAAGGCGGAGACGCGGGCGCCACCGTGGCGCAAGTGCATGCGCGCCACGGCACCACGGCCCTGCTGGGCACCACCCTGACGGCCAAGGAACCGTCGATCCTGCGCGCCCTGCAAGGCCTGGCCGGCGTCATCGCCGAGCGCCCGACCAACGGCGCGCGCATGCTGGGCGTGCACCTGGAAGGCCCGTTCCTGAATCTGCACCGCCTGGGCGCGCAGCCGCCCGACGTCGTGCAGGCCAGCCTGGCGCTGGTGCAGCGCTTCCACGCCATCGCCACCATCAAGGTGCTGACCATGGCGCCGGAAATCCCCGGCCACCTGGAACTGATCCCGCAACTGGCGGCCATGGGCATCCGCGTGCAGATCGGCCACAGCGCCGGCACGTATGACGAAGGCGTGGCGGCGCTGCAGGCCGGCGTCTCCGGCTTTACCCACCTGTACAACGGCATGACGGGCATGACGCATTACGACCCGGGCATGGTGGGCGCCGCGCTGGCGCACGCCGAATACGCGGAAATCATCCCCGACCTGCAGCACGTGGCCAAGGGCGCCCTGCGCGCGGCCCTGCGCGCCATCCCGCGCCTGTACGGCGTGACGGACGCCACCTCGGCCACCGGCATGCCCGATGGCGAATACGGCCTGGGCACGCAGCGCGTCTACAAATGCCTGGGCTGCGTGCGCCTGGCCACGGGTTCCCTGGCCGGCAGCGTGCTGACCATGGACCAGGCCCTGCGCAATTTCGTCGACCTGGGCCTGGACCTGGCCGACGCCTCGAACCGCTTGTCGCTGTACCCGGCCGACTACCTGGGCGAATCCGAACGGGGCCGCCTGGCGCCCGGCGCCTGGGCCGACATCGTCGTCCTCGATCCCACATTGCAGCCAGTGTCCGTCTTCGTCGAAGGCGCGGCCATCGATCTTTCCACCCGCTAGATTCCGTCTCTAGACCCAGCCCCCAACCTCAACCCCGTCCCGGAGTTTTCATGCACGACACGTCACACAAGGCCCCCGTGTGGGCCATGCGCTACCTGCTATTTATTGCCGGCATGGGGGGATTGCTGTACGGCATAGACATCGGCATCATCGCCGGCGCCCTGCCCTACCTGGAATCGACGGCCTCCGTGGCCTGGAAACTGACGGCCCAGCAGCTGAGCTTTATCGTCGCCGCCGTGCTCTTGGGTTCAGTCCTCTCGTCGCTGTTCGCCGGCGCCCTGGCCGATCTGCTGGGCCGGCGCTGGGTGATGTTCCTGGCCGGCGCCCTGTTCAGCGCCAGCATCCCGCTGATCGCCCTGGCCGACGGCTACATGCCGCTGCTGCTGGGCCGTCTGCTGCAAGGCATCAGCGGCGGCTTGATCGGCGTCGTCGTGCCCCTGTACCTGGCCGAATGCCTGCCCGCGCAACAGCGCGGACGGGGCGCCGCCCTGTTCCAGCTGCTGCTGACCATCGGCCTGGTGGCGGCCGCCCTGATCGGCCTGCTGCAGGCGCAGACGGTGGAAACGGCCACGCAGGCGGCGCAAGCCTTGCCGGAAGCGGGCCGCATCGCCGCCATTTTTACCGCCAAGGACCACGCCTGGCGCAGCATCTTCTGGGTCTGTCTGACACCCGGCCTGGTGTTTACCATCGGCGCCCTGCTGCTGGCCGAATCGCCGCGCTGGCTGGCGCAACGGGGCCGCATCGAGCAGGCGCGCCAGTCGCTGCTGCGCACGCGCCTGCCCGCCGCCGCCGAGCTGGAGCTGCGCGACATGCTCGATACGCCGGAAAATGTGGCCAAGGCCAGCGGCAATGCCAGGGCCAGGGATCCGCTGCTGAGCCGCCGCTACGTGCTGCCCTTCCTGCTGGCCTGCCTGATCCTCGCCTGCACGCAGGCGACGGGCATCAATTCCATCCTCGCCTATGTCGTCAATATCTTGAACCAGGCGGGTCTGTCGGGCGCCTCGGCCAACATGGCGGACGTGTTATTGAAGGTGCTGAACGCCGTGATGACGGTGGTGGCCGTGCTGCTGGTGGACCGCAAGGGCCGCAAGTTCCTGCTGATGCTGGGCACGGGCGGCATCGTCGTCTCGCTGCTGGCGGCCGGCCTGCTGTTCCGCGGCGCCGAGGCGCACCTGGCCGACGTGCGCCCCGCCATCGCGGCGCAAGTGCAGGACGATGGCCTGGCCGTGCGCCTCGATGCGGCCACCTTGACGGCACTGGGCGCGGCCGCCGACGGCACGCCGCAGCAGCTGACCATCGCCTACGCCTACGGCCCGTTCACCAACGTGAAAAGTCTGCGCAGCGACGACCCCGTGCTGCGCCAGGTGTCGATCGCCCGTGCCGATGCCGTGCAGGCCGACAGCGTGATCGGCGTCTTCTTCCGCAAGCTGCACCTGAACCCGTTCGCCGACCCGGCCGCCGGGCGCGAGGCGCCGCTGCGCATCGAGAAGGCCAGCCTGGGCCCCGTGCCCTCGTCCACGCATGGCTGGCTGGTGGCGATCGCCATCTGCGTGTTCGTTTCCAGCTTCGCCGTGGGACCGGGCGTGTGCGTGTGGCTGGCCCTGTCCGAACTGATGCCGACCCGCATCCGCTCGAACGGCATGAGCATCGCGCTGCTGGTCAACCAGTTCGTCTCGACGGTGATCGCCGCCATCTTCCTGCCGACCGTGGGCTTGCACGGTTATTCGACCCTGTTCTTCTTCGGCGCCGGCTGCACCGTGCTGTACTTCCTGGCGGCCGCGTTCTTGCTCCCGGAAACCAAGGGCAAGACGCTGGAAGAGATCGAGGCACACTTTTCAAAGTAAGCCGCAGTAACCATTTGTAGCAGTCTCCTTTTCAGCCCCGGCCACTTCCGGGGCTGTTTTTTTGCCTGCCGGTCAAGTTTACAGGGCTGGCGCGCACGCCACAGTACGGTTTTCCTTCAGGAATCACGGGCGCCTGGGCTAGAATCTGGCTGCGTCGTGCTACTCACGAGGCGGCAATGGCGCCATGACAAAAACCACCAGGAGACACAGTGAGCTTATTTAGAACCAAGAATTTGGATGACATGATCGCCCACAGCAAGAAGCCGGGAGGACTGGCCAAGGTGCTGGGCCCCTTCGACCTTGTCCTCATGGGTATCGGCGCCATCGTCGGCACGGGTATTTTCGTGCTCACCGGCACGGGTGCGCTGACGGCCGGCCCCGCCCTGTCGCTGTCGTTTGTCGTGGCGGCCGTCGCCTGCTGCTTCGCCGCCCTGTGCTACGCGGAATTCGCCTCCACCGTGCCGGTGGCCGGCTCCATCTACACCTACAGCTATGCGACTTTGGGCGAGCTGGCCGCCTGGATGATAGGCTGGGATTTGCTGCTCGAGTACGGCCTGGCCGCGGCCGCCGTCTCCGTCGGCTGGTCCGGCTACTTCCAGTCGCTGCTGTCGGGCTTTGGCATCGTGCTGCCCGTGGCCCTGACGGCCGCGCCGGGCGCCCTGCCAGGCGTGACCACCTTCATCAACCTGCCGGCCCTCGTCATCATGCTGGCCTTGACGGCCATGCTGGGCTGGGGCGTGCGCGAATCGGCGCGCCTGAACAACATCATGGTGGCCATCAAGGTGGGCGTGGTGCTGCTGTTCATCATCTTCGGCGCGCGCCACGTGCAGCCGGCCAACTGGCAGCCCTACATGCCGTTCGGCTACCATGGCATGCTGAGCGCCGCCGCCCTCGTCTTCTTCGCCTTCATCGGCTTTGACGCCGTCACCTCGGCCGCCGAGGAAGTCAAGAAGCCGTCGCGCGACCTGCCGATCGGGATCATCGGTTCGCTGGCCGTGTGCGCCGTGCTGTACGTGGTCGTCTCGGCCATCATGACGGGCATCGTGCCGTATCAAAAATTCCTCGGCGTCGACCATCCCGTCTCGCTGGCCCTGCAATATGCGGGCGAAAACTGGATCGCCGGCTTCGTCGACCTGGGCGCCATCCTCGGCATGACCACCGTGATCCTCGTGATGGCCTTCGGCCAGACGCGCATCATCTTCGCCATGTCGCGCGACGGCTTGCTGCCCAAGCGCCTGTCGACCGTGCACCCGCGCTTCCACACACCGTTCTTCGCCACCTGGCTGGTCGGCATCGTGTTCGGCCTGATCGCCGCCGTGATCCCGCTCAACATCCTCGCCGAGCTGATCAACATTGGCACCCTGGCCGCCTTCACCATGGTCTCCGTCGCCGTGGTGGTGCTGCGCAAGCGCCGCCCCGACCTGCCGCGCGCCTTCCGCTGCCCCGGCGTGCCGTACGTGCCGGCGCTGGCCGTGATCCTGTGCGTGGGCCTGATGACCTTCCTCAGCTGGGTCACCTGGGTCGCCTTCACCATCTGGCTGGTGATCGGCCTGGTCATCTATTTCGGCTACGCGCGCCGCCGTTCGCTGCTGCACACGCCACAGTAATCCTTCCACTGCGCCATCGCAGTAAGATGGCGGTCTCGCAACCCTGCAGGCCGCCATCCATGCAACCTTCCCCCGACCTCATCGCGCACCTGGACCAGAGCACGGACCAGCTCAAGCGCGTGCGCCTGCGCAACATGCAGTGGCTGGCCGCCGGCTTGCTGCTGCTGGCCGCGCTGGTCTTCGCCGTGGCCCGCTCGCAGCGGGGTGGCCACCCCGCCTGGGGCTATGTGGAAGCGTTCGCCGAAGCGTCCATGGTGGGGGCCATCGCCGACTGGTTCGCCGTCGTGGCCCTGTTCCGCCACCCGCTGGGCATCCCCCTGTGGCATACGGCCATCATCCCGAACAGCAAGGCGGACATCGGCCGCAGCCTGGGCGCCTTCGTGGAAAACCATTTCATTACCGAACAAGGCATCGCCGAGCGCATCGTGCAGGCCGATCCCGCCGCGCGCCTGGGTGCCTGGCTCGCTGACGAGGCCCACGCGCGGCAGCTGGGCATGGCCAGCGCCGGCGTGGCGAAACAGCTGCTGGCGATGGCCGACCACGACACGCTGGGCCGCCTGTTGCGCGAGCAGGCCAGCGGCTACCTGGGTCAATTAAATTTATCGGACGTGGCGGCCGACTGCATCGACGCGCTGATCGCCGACGGCAAGCCGCAGGAGCTGCTGGACTTCCTGCTCGACCGCGGCGCCGCCTATCTGGACGACGAGACGCACCACGCGGCCATCGGCGACTTCGTGCTGGGTGCCTTCCAGATCGAGAACGCGCTCGTGAAAAAGGCCGTGAAGGCGTATGAGCCGCGCATGATCGCCTCGCTGCAGAAATTCGCCCTCGCCGTGCGCGTCGACCCGCAGCACCCGCTGCGCCAGCGCATCGCCGGCTGGATCGCCGACAGCGCCTTGCACCTGAAGGCCGACCCGCAGTGGCAAGCCACCGTGCGCCGCTACCAGTTGCAGCTGGTCGCCAGCGACACGGTGCAAACCATGCTGGGCGACCTCTGGACCAACATCAGCACGCGCCTGCTGGCCGACCTGCACGCCGACCGGCCCGTGCTGGCGCAGGCGATCGCCGGCTTGGCACGCAACACGGGCAAGGTGCTGGGCGAGGACAACGCTGCGCGGGAATGGCTGAACGGCGCCATCGTCGCCGCCAGCGGCTCGCTGGTGCGCCGCTACAGGGGCGAAGTGGGCGCCTTCATCGCCGCCCGCCTGGACCTGTGGAGCAAGGACGAAATGAGCGAGCGCATCGAACTGGCCATCGGACGCGACCTGCAATTCATCCGCATCAACGGCACCATCGTCGGCGGCCTGGCCGGCTTGCTGATCTACGCCGCCAGCCAGGCGTTTTAAGCCACCTCACCAAGGCGGCACGGACTTGGCCGGCGCAGCATGCGAGGGGAAATGCGGCAGCACTTCCTGCGCCAGTTCCTGCAGCACCTCCGCGGCCGGGCGCCGGCCATGCTGGATGCCCAGCGCCGCGTGGTTGACGCCCGCGTCCCGCCATTCACCAAGCAAGTCGATCAAGCCCTTGCGTCCCGTGCGCAGCACATAGCCGCTGCGCACGGGCGTGCGTGGATAATCGGGGTCGTCCACCAGGTCCAGCCATTCGTTGCACATGTGCGGGCGAAAGCCGCCATCGGGGATGCAGGCGCGCCAGGCGCGGATCTTTTCCGCCAGCCGGCGCGGCCCGTCCGGCGTATCCGTCGCTTCCGGATACGTCAGCCAGCCATCGGCGTGGCGCCCTACCCACTCCAGCGACTGGCCCGAGGAACTGGTGACGACCAGGGGAATGGCGCCGGCCACGGGCTTGGGCAGCAGTTCGAGGCCGGCCAGGCTGCCCAGCGGGCCGGCGATATGCGCGGGGCCGGCCCGCAGCAGCTGGCGGAACAGGTGCACGGCTTGCGCATAGCGCTCACCGCGCGTGGCGTATGGCACGCCATACGCAGGAAATTCGCTGGCGCGGTCGCCCGACGCCGTGCCCAGCACCAGGCGCCCGCCCGACAACTGGTCGATGCTGGCGGCCGCCTTGGCCAGGTCGATCGGATGGCGCAGCGTGAAAATGGCGCTGCCCGTGGCCAGGGCCAGCGCATCCGTGCGCGCCGCCAGATACGCCAGATAGGTCCACGGGTCGAACAGCTGGCCCGCATCGCCGAAACGCGGGTCGAACAGGGGAATGTCGCGCACCCAGGCGGCGGCGAAGCCTTGCCGGTCCATGGCGGCGACCAGGTCGGCCTGGCCGGCCAGCGCCCGCATGTCGCCCTGGTAAAAACGCAACGGCAGATAAATGCCGAGGGTGAGCGCGCCGGGCGCGAACATGCGGCGGTAGCCGCGGTGCTGCGTGAAGGCCTGCGACGAAGCGCCGCTGGTATCGATCGTCATGTCGTTCCTTGTTGTGGATCAGGCGCCCGTGGCGGGCGCGGGAAGCGTGATGCCCAGCCGGACGGCCGGGCGGCACGCCACGCGGGCATGCCAGGCGCCCACGTGCGGCCAGGCGGAAAAATCGAAGCCGACGATGCGGGCGATATGCAGCCAGCCAAAGCTGGCGATGTCGGCGATGGAATAGTCGTCGCCGGCCAGGTAGGCGTGGTCGGCCAGGCGGCCGTCCATGGCGGCCAGCGCGGCGTCGCACAACTGGCGAAAATGCGCGGTGGCGGCCACATTCGCGCCGCCGTCGGCCAGTTCAAAATGCACGCGCTGGCCCAGCATCGGCCCCATGCTGGCCGCGTGAAATTGCAGCCAGGTGATGGCGGCCCAGCGCTGCGCGGGCGCCTTTGGCAGCAGCCGCCCCGTTTTCTCGGCCAGGTACAACAGGATGGCGGCCGACTCGAACACGGTGACGCCCGTCTCGTGATCGACCAGCACGGGAATGCGCCCGTGCGGATTGCGGGCCAGGAAGGCGGGCAGCAGGTGTTCGCCCAGTTCGATGCGCACGTGGCGCAATCGATAGGGCAAGCCCAGTTCGGCCAGCGCGATGGTGGCCTTGAAACCGTTGGGCGAGCTGTCGGTGTACAAGTCCATCATGACGCCGCCTCCTGGCGCGCAGTCTTGCCGGGCAGGATGGCGATGGCGCACGCCAGGCCCGCCGCCACCAGGCAGGCGGAAACGAGGATGGCGCCGCTGTAGCCTTGCGCGGCCGTGCCGCCACCGGCCAGCACGGCGATGCTGACCGCCACGCCCACGGCCAGGCCGACGGCCGAGCCGACTTCTTGCGTGGTCGTCAGCATGCCGCCCGCCAGGCCGTGGTCCGCTTCCGGCACACCATCGATGCCGGCCACGGTCCAGGCGGGAAACGCCAGGCCATAGCCGATGCCGGCCAGCACGGTGCCTGGCAGGATGGAGGCGGCCCAGGCAGACAGCGTGGCCAGCGACGCGCCCAGCATGGCCAGGCCGCCGATGAACAGCAGCATGCCGCCGACGATGACGGGCTTGGTGCCGCAGCGGGCGATCAACGCCGGCCCGGCCCACGCGCTGGCCAGGGTGAAGGCGACGGCCATCGGCAGCAAGCCCAGTCC
Source organism: Janthinobacterium rivuli (assembly GCF_009208735.1). GTDB lineage: Bacteria > Pseudomonadota > Gammaproteobacteria > Burkholderiales > Burkholderiaceae_D > Janthinobacterium. The sequence goes on from NZ_WFLJ01000021.1 coordinate 104,869, forward strand.
CGTGCGCGTGGCGGAAAACGCCAGCACGTCCTGCATGGCCAGCGCCACGACGACAAAGGTCGGGCCCAGGGCCGTGTTGGCCAGCAGCGAGACGATATTCGCGCCGCCCGTCGAGCGGCGCCGGAACACGGCCAGCGGCATCAACGGCATGGCCACGCGTCCCTCCACCCACACGAACAGCGCCAGCAAGGCAAGTGCCAGCGCGACCAGGGCAAAGGTGAGCGGATGCGCCAGTCCCACATGCTCGCTATTGGCAAAGGCAAACACCAGCGTCGCCGCACCCGACGCCACCAGCAGCGCGCCCCACACATCGAGCGTGCCGGCCGCCGCGGCGGCATCCGCCTCGGGCCGGCCCGGAGGCAAGGCAGGCGACAGGGCCAGCACCAGCAAGCCGACGGGCACGTTGATCCACAGCACCCAGCGCCAGCCCAGCAAGTCCGTGATGAAGCCGCCAAGGATCAGGCCCGCGACAAAGCCGCTGGCCGCCACGGCCGTCCAGGCGCCGAGCGCCCGGTTGCGCTGCGCCGGTTCGGGAAACACGGCCAGCAGCAGGGAGAACGCGGCCGGCGAAAACATGGCGGCGCCGAAACCCTGCAGCGCGCGCGTGGCCACCAGCATGGCCGGACCGTGCGAAAAACCGCCCAGCAGGGATGCCGCCGTGAACAGCAGCACCCCCGCGATGAAGACGCGGCGGCGGCCAAACAGGTCGGCCGCGCGCCCGCCCAGCAGCAGGAAGCCGGCGATGGCCACGCCATACGCATTGATCACCCACTGCAGGCCGCCGGGCGTAAAGCCCAGACTCTGCTGGATTTGCGGCAAGGGGATCATGGTGATGGAAAAATCGAGCAAGGCAACGAATTGCGTGGTGCATAGCAACACCAGGCAAAGTTGCCGATGTGAAAGTAACATGGAGCTCCTATCGATATAGTTTTACTCGACGTCAAAACAACGCCGCATCCCCCTATAATGCGTTTTCCCTAAGCGAAACGGAAACGATGCTTTTTCGCGCCTAACTTTAGAAAAACTATATCGATGAAGCATCCTTTACCGCTCCAGGCGCTGCGCGCCTTTGTCGAAGTGGGCCAGCGCGGCAGCATCAAGGCGGCCGCCGCAGCGCTGCACGTGACGTCGGGCGCCGTCAGCCAGCAAATCCGCCTGCTGGAAGAACGGGTCGGCATGCCGCTGTTTACGCGCGAGCGCCAGGGCTTGCGCCTGACCGAGGCGGGCGCCATGGTCCACCCCGCCCTGCTGGGCGCCTTCGCGCAAATCGCCGGCGCCAGCCAGGCGCTGGAAGACATGGGCGCGCGCCAGACGCTGACCGTCAGCACGGTCGCCACCTTTGCCGCCGCGTGGCTGGTGCCGCGCCTGGGCCGCTTCAACCAGCGCCACCCGCATATCGAGGTGCGCGTGGAAGCGACCTCCGCGCTGGTCGACCTGCGCCGCGACCGGGTCGACGTGGCCTTGCGCCACGGACTGGGCGACTATCCGGGTCTGCAGGTGACGCGATTGATGGCGCCCGTGCTGGTGCCCGTCGCCAGTCCATCCCTGATGGCGGGCCAGCCGCGCATCGCCACGCCGGCCGACTGCCTGCGCTACCCGCTGCTGCACGATACGGACCGCGCCGACTGGCCCCTGTGGCTGGCCGCGCATGGCGCGCCGGAGGATGCGCGGGCGCTGCGCGGCTCGGCCTTCGAAGATGATTTTCTGTTGATACGCGCGGCCGAGGCGGGCCAGGGCCTGGCCCTGGTGCCGCAGCTGTATGCGCACGAGGAAATCGCCGCCGGGCGCCTGGTGCAAGTGCTGGACTTGCCCTGGCCGGCGCGCTTTGCCTATTACCTGGTGGCGCGGCCCGACGCGGCCACGCGCCCCGCCGTGCAGGCATTCATGGCATGGATCTGCGAGGAAGCGCAGGCCACGCGCTAGAACACATTGCCGCCGGCCGCGCACGACACCACGCCGCAGGCGGTGCTGAACGGCGCCGGCATGCCGGCGCGTCCCATGGCGATGCCGATCGCGACGAGTGGCACGGCCAACAGCAGCGCCAGATAGCCGATCGCCCGCATGCGCCGCAGGGCCGGACGCGCGGCGCGCGCAGTATCGCGCACGCGGCGCAATGCCGACTTGTCCCGGTGTCTCTCTTGTCTTCCACCTGCCGGGCTGTTCGTATGCATGTCCCTCTCCTTCTCCGCGGTTACCGGCCTGGCACGCCGGCATGCGCAGCCCGCACACGTGCTGATCAGGCTGCAATTGCATTTTGCCGCATAAATTTACCAAATACAATAAATAAATCCATGCAACAACAATTTTTCTCTAGGCGCCGGCGTGCGGCGCCGTGGAAAAATGCACACCGACAGAGTGAAAATAACGGCAAGGTACGCTGGCGGCGCCATCGCATCCTGACGCCGACTGTGGGAAAAATCCAAATTAAATCATTAAAATCAAGAAATTTGTTGAAATCAATTTTATTTGATGTATGATGATTTCCATGGAGAAATCAAAGTGGTGCAACAGCCAACGCTGCACTGGCCATCCTGACACCTCCACCTAATTTGCAGGAGACAAGCACATGAACCAAATCCTGGCCTTGCGTCTGCTCGACGCCGCCGACGACGCCGCCGTCATCATCGATGCCGCCTCACGCATCCGCTATGCGAACGACGCCATGTATGCGCTGAGCGGCTATGACGCGGGCAGCTTGCCCGGCAAGCGCATCGAGACGCTGCTGCCCAACGCCGTGCGCGAGCAGCATGGCGCACAGATCGGCGCCTATCTGGCGGGCGACGGCAAGAACGCCAAGGTGCTGGGCCACAAGCGCCATTTCGCCATTCGCCATCGCGATGGCTCGATGCTGCCCATCGTGCTCAAGGCCATGGACCTGGGCAAGCTCGATAATGAAAACTACATGGGCGCCTTTTTCATCGACCAGCGCGAGGAACGCGCCATCGAACAACAGAATGCGGCCCGCTGGCAGCGCTTGCAGCGCATCGCCCTGAGCGATCCCTTGACCCACCTGCCCAACCGCCGCGCCCTCGAGATCGACGCCGTGCGTCTGGCGGCGCGGGCCAGGCGCACGGGCAATCCAATGGCCATCGGCATCGCCGACATCGATTTCTTCAAGAGGGTCAATGACCAGCATGGCCACGCGGCCGGCGACGCCGTGCTGCGCGCCATCGCTGGCGTGCTCCAGTCGCAGGCGCGGGCATCGGACGTCGTCGCCCGCGTGGGCGGTGAGGAATTCGGCCTGCTGTTCCCGCAAACCGACCTGTCCATGGCGCGCCAGGTGGCCGAGCGCATCCGCCTTGCCGTGGCCGCAACGTGCGTCGAATTCGAGCAGTCGCCGATCACGGTAACGATCAGCATCGGCCTGGCGCTGCTGCCCCACAACGGCAACTGGAAAGCCGGGTTCATGCAAGCCGACGCCGCGCTGTACCAGGCCAAGCACAAGGGCCGCAACCGCATCGAGCAGGCTTGAGCAGCACCCGGGGACTCTCGCAGTTTCATGCACCACGCATCACCTGACAGGAGCAAGCACATGAAAACCATCACGACGCATGCCGCAGCGCATGCCGCAGTAACGGACCAACCGGCGCAGGCGGGCGCCCGCGAATTGCTGGTCTTTGGACTGGGCAAGGAGGAATACGCGATCGACATCGGCCTGGTGCAGGAAATCCGCGGCTACGGCGCCGTGACCCGCGTCGCCAATGCGCCCGCCTTCCTCAAAGGCTTCATCCACCTGCGCGGCAGCATCGTGCCGCTGCTCGACCTGCGCATCGCGCTGGGCCAGGCCGAACCCGCCTATGACGCCTCGACGGTAGTCATCATCCTCATCTTCGCGCACGGCGCCACCGGCATCGTGATCGACCGCGTGGCCGACGTGGTGCCGCTGACGCCGGCGCAACTCAAGCCGCCGCCGCAGCTGCACGGCTCGGCCATGGCTGGCCACGTGACGGCCATCGGCACACTCGACGAGCGCATGCTGATCGTGCTCGACATGGGCAGCCTGCTGGCGGGCCTGGGCATGCATGCTACGGGCAAGCTGGCGGCCTGAAGCCGCCCTCGCCGCCATTGACCGCCATCCGCCGGAGACACCATGAGCATCCTGATCGTCGATGACAACGACACCAACCTGAGCCTGCTGGCGACCCTGGCGCGCAAGGCCAGCAGCATCGAGCCCGTCTGCATGAACGACCCCATCGATGCGTTGAGCTGGTGCGAGTCGCACGTGCCGGACCTGGTCTTGCTCGACTACCGGATGCCCAACCTGTCGGGCAATGAATTCCTCGGCATTTTCCGCAAGATGCCGGGCATGGCCGACATCCCCATCATCATGGTGACCACCGAAAACGACCGCGCCGTGCGCAAGCAGGCTTTTTCGCTGGGCGTGACGGAGTTCCTCACCAAGCCCGTCGACACCATCGAATTTTGCCTGCGCGTGCGCAACCTGCTGGCCCTGCGCACGGCGCAAAACCTGCTGGCCGACCGCGCCAAGCTGCTCGAACACGAAGTGCGCCAGGCCATCGCCAACGTCACGGCCAGGGAAATGGAACTGGTCACGCGCCTGGCGCGGGCGGCCGAATTCCGCGACCCGGAAACGGGCGCCCACATCTTGCGCATGGCGCGCTACTCGGCGCTGATCGCCAGGAATCTGGGCATGGATGCGCCATGGCAGGAGCTGCTGCTCAAGGCGGCCCCCATGCACGACGTGGGCAAGCTGGCCACGCCCGACCATATCCTGCTCAAGCCGGGCCGGCTGGATCCCGAGGAAATGGCCATCATGCGCCAGCATGCCGAAATCGGCGGCCAGATCCTCGCCGGCAGCGATTCGCCGCTGATCCGCCTGGCCGAGGAAATCGCCTGCGGCCACCACGAGAAATACGACGGCAGCGGCTATCCGCATGGACTGGCGGGCGAACAGATACCGCTATCGGCGCGCATCGTCGCCGTGGCCGACGTCTTCGACGCCTTGAGTTCGGCGCGCCCGTACAAGCCGGCCTGGCCCTTGGCGCAGGCGCGCCTGTACCTGCAGCAAAACAGGGGCAGCCATTTCTGTCCACTGTGCATCGACGCCTTCCTGGGCGCCTGGGACGAGGTGATCGCCATCCACGACAGCCTGCCCGATCCCGTCGATCACCACGTCCACCCACTGCCAGCGAGGAACCCGCCATGCGCGTGCAACAACTGATCCTGAAAAACCGTGCCGGCATCGATGCCGCCCTGGAACCCCTGGCCGCCATGGCGCCCGACCTGGTGCTGGTGTTTGGCGCCTGCGCCTACTTCGCCACCGCCGAACTGACGGCGGCCTTGCGCCGCCAGATGCCGGGCGCCGTCATTGCCGGCTGCTCTACGGCCGGCGAAATCGCCGGCAAGCGCGTGTATGACGACAGCTGCGTCATCACGGCCATCCGCTTTGCCCGCACGACGGTGGCGATCGCCGACGCCATCATCTGCGACATGGCGGACTCGCACGACACGGGCGCACGCCTGGCGCAGGCGCTGCCGCAGGAGGGCCTGACGGCCGTGTTCATGCTGGGCACGGGCGTGGCCATCAACGGCAGCGCCCTCATCGCTGGCCTGCAGGCGAACCTGCCGCCGGGCGTGACGATTTCCGGCGGGCTGGCGGCCGACGGCGGCGCCTTTCGCCAGACCTGGACCCTCGGTCCGCGCGGCGCGGCCGACAATACCGTCGTCGCCGTCGGCCTGTACGGCGAACATATCCGCCTCGGCTACGGCAGCCATGCGGGCTGGGAGGCGTTCGGCCCGGCGCGCAAGGTGACGCGCTGCGTCGGCAACGTGCTGTATGGCCTGGACGGCGCGCGCGCGCTGGACATCTACAAGCTGTACCTGGGCGACCATGCGCGCGACCTGCCCGGCTCGGGACTGCTGTTCCCGTTCGAAATGCTCTCGGCCGCGCACGAAAAAAGCAATGTCTTCCGCACCATCCTCGCCGTCGACGAAGAGCAAGGCTCGCTGACCCTGGCCGGCGACATCCTCGCCGACGGCTACCTGAAATTGATGCATTCGAGTACCAACCGGCTGATCGACGGGGCCGAAACGGCCGCGCGCGGGGTGCGGCACCACGCCGATGCGGCGGGCGACCAGCTGGCCCTGCTGGTCAGCTGCGTGGGCCGCAAGCTGGTCATGGGCGACCGGGTCGAGGAAGAGGTCGAAGCCGTGGCCGACCTGCTGGGCAGCGGCGCCACCTGCATCGCCGGCTTCTATTCCAACGGCGAAATCGGCATCACCCAGCCGCATGGCGCGTGCCAGCTGCATAACCAGACGATGACCGTGACTGTGTTGAGCGAAGCATGAACCGCACCCTGGCACGCCAATTGCACCGCGTCTGCAACATCGACTCGGACAGCGCCTGCGCCGCCTTGCTGCAACAGGCGCAGGCACTGGGCGCGCACGCGGACACGCCGCCGGAACTGGCCGGCTTCCTGGCCAGCCTGCCGGCCCTGCTGCAGCGCATCGACGGCGCCTACGAGCAGTCCGAACGCGACCTGGACTTGCGCTCGCGCAGCCTGGAACTGAGTTCGAATGAGCTGAGCGTGACGAATGACCTGCTGCGCACGCAACTGGCCAGCCGCAACCGCGTGATCCAGTCGCTGCGCGTGGCGGCCGTGCGCCTGCTCGACAACGACGATTCCGGCCTGCACCTGCCCGAGGAAGGCGATATCGAGGGCCTGTCGGTGCTGCTGGCCGAGCTGGTGGCGCAGCAGGAGCTGCGCCGCATCGAACTGCAGAACCAGCGCTTTGCGATGGACCAGCACGCCATTATCAGCATCACCGATACAGCCGGCGTCATCGTCTACGTCAACGACAAGTTCTGCGCCATCAGCGGCTACGCGCGCGAAGAGCTGGTCGGCCAGACGCATCACCTGATCAACTCGCATACGCATCCGGACGCCTTCTTTGCGCAGATGTGGCAAACCATCACGGCCGGCCAGGTGTGGCACGGGGAAATCTGCAACCACGCCAAGGATGGCCAGCAGTACTGGGTCGACGCCACCATCGTGCCCTTCCTCGATGCGGCCGGCAAGCCGTATCAGTACATCGCCATCCGCACGGAAATCAGCGAGAGCAAGCGCATGGCCGCAACCATCGCGAAAAGCGAGCGCGAATACCGCAACGTCGTCAACAGTCTCAACGAGGTGGTGTTCCGCACCGATGTGCGCGGGGCCTGGACCTTCCTGAACCCCGCCTGGCACACCATCACCGGCTTTGACGCCGCCGACAGCCTGGGCAGGAGCGTGCTGCAATTCATCGACGCGCGCGACCGCGAGCGCGTGGCCGCCGGCCTGTCCCAGCTGCTGGGCGGCCAGGTGGACAGCATGCGCCATGAGGCGCGCTATGTCACCTGCGACGGCGGCGTGCGCTGGGTCGACGTGTGCGCGCGCGCCGAACGTGACGGACACGATCGGCTGGCCGGCATCACCGGCAGCCTGACCGACATCACCGAGCGGCGCCAGGCGGCGCGCGAGCTGCAGCACAACCTCAACTTCGTCGACGCGCTGATCGAGACCATCCCTATCCCGTTGTACCTGAAGGACGTGCAGGGCCGCTACCTGCGCGCGAACCGCGCCTTCTGCGCCTTCTTCAATGTCGACCAGGCGCGCATCCTGGGCATGACGGCCGCCGAACTGCTTCCGTCGCGGGAAGTGCAGCTGGTGACGCAGCACGATATGCACCTGCTGCAGGACCGCGGCAATCAGACCTATGAAGAGCGGCTGACCATCGGCGCGCGCCAGGTCGACGTGTTGTTCAGCAAGGCGGCCCTGCTGGCGTCAGACGGCAGCCTGAACGGGCTGGTGGGCACCCTGGTCGACATTTCCAGCCAAAAGGCGGCCGAGCGCGCGCTGCTGGCGGCCAAGGAAGTAGCCGAATCGGCCAGCCGTTCGAAGAGCGAATTCCTGGCCAACATGAGCCACGAAATCCGCACGCCGATGAACGGCATCCTGGGCATGACGGACCTGGTGCTCGATTCCGAACTCGATGTTCACCAGCGCAAATACCTGGAAATCGTCAAGGCCTCGGCCGACGCCCTGCTGTGCATCATCAACGACATCCTCGACTTCTCGAAGATCGAGGCGGGCATGCTGACCCTGGAAAGCATCCCCTTCAACCTGCACCAGTTGATGCAGGAGACCATGCGCGCGCACGTCATGCGGGCGCAGGCCAGCGGCCTGGAACTGGTGCTCGACCTCGATCCCGCGCTGCCGCAGACCTTGCTGGGCGACCCGGGCCGGCTGCGCCAGGTGCTGACCAACCTGACGGGCAACGCCATCAAGTTCACGCCGCGCGGCGAAGTCGCCGTCAGCGCCCAGCTGCGCGCCAGCGACGGCGGCATGGCCCGGGTGCGCCTGTGCGTGCGCGACACCGGTATCGGCATCGCCGCCGATATGCAGGAGGCCGTCTTCGACGCCTTCCAGCAGGAAGACGGCTCGACCACGCGGCGCTTCGGCGGCACGGGACTGGGCCTGTCGATCACGCGCCGCCTGGTGACGATGATGGACGGCAGCATCGGCCTGTCGAGCGAACTGGGCAAGGGAAGCTGCTTCACCGTGGACCTGGCCCTGCCCATCGGCGAACAGCAGTCCGTCCTGCCGCCGCCCGGCGCCTCGCTGGCGGGACGCGCCATCCTGCTGGTGGACGACAACCCCAGCAGCCTGACCATCCTGCGCAAGATCTTCGCGCACAGCGGCGCCAGCGTCACCGTCTGCGAGTCTGGCGAGGCGGCGCTGGAGCACTGCCGCACCAGCTTGCCCGCGGACTGCATCATCATGGACTTCGCCATGCCCGGCATGAATGGTTTCGATACGGCCTCGGCCCTGGCCGACCTGCCTCACTGGAGCCAGGTGCCCATCGTCATGCTGTCGTCGAGCGGCAGCCTGGGCGACGCGGCGCGCTGCCGCGAACTGGGCATCGATGGCTACCTGCTCAAGCCGGCCAGCCCCGAGGAATTGCTGGCCATCACCATGAGCGTGATGGGCAAGTGCCGCGGCATGCCCGGCGCCGCCCCCGTGATCACGCGCCATGCCGTGCGCGAAAGCATGCCTGGCCTGGACGTCCTGCTGGTCGAGGACAACGCCATGAACCGCGAACTGGCCACCGTGCTGCTGTCGAATGCGGGGCATCGGGTCACGCATGCGGCGAACGGCCACGAGGCGCTCGAGCGTCATGCCGCCGGCCATTTCGACATGATCCTGATGGACTTGCAAATGCCGGAAATGGGCGGCTTCGAAGCCACCGCACAGATACGCGCGCGCGAAGCGCAGGGCATGCCGAAGAGCGTCATCATCGCCATGACGGCCAGCGCCTTCGAAGGCGACCGCGAACGCTGCATCGCCGGCGGCATGGACGACTACTTGTCCAAGCCGTTCCGCACCGCCGCCTTCCAGCGCCTGATCGAGCAGCATGTATTGCAAATTAGCAAGCAGCAGCCGACCCATGCGCCTGACGCGGCAGGGCCGGCGACGCACGGCGCGCCGCGCTACGATTACGCCGCCGCGCTGGCCGACGCCGATGCCGACGTGATCGCCATCATCGGCGCGTCCTTCCTGGCCGGCTTGCCGGCGCAGCTGGCCGCCATGCGCGCGGCCCTGCAGGCGGGCGACCGTCCCAGCGCCAGCCGGCAGGCGCATACGCTGGCGGGCTTGCTGGCCAATTTCCACGCGGCCCCCGCCGTCGCCATCGCCGCCGCCATCGAGCGCGAAGGGGACCATGCCGCGCAGGCGGCGTTGCTGGCGCGGCTCGATGCGCTGGAGGAACAGTTGCGGCTGTTTGTGCGGGAAACACGCGCATCCATCGAGGCGACGTGCGACGTACTGCACGCATCCGGGCAAACTTGATATAGATCATAATTTTTTGAACAAGCTCTTGCTATCCTGTGAAAAAATGACAGGAGCCCTGGAATGAGCAAGACGCAGCCGAGCAATGCGACGCAACAAGTGGAACATGAGCGCCTGGGCAGCGCCTGGCAAGGCGCGCCGGCGCATGACTATCCGGAAAGCGCGCCGGAAGGCGCCACCCTGGACCTGCTGCTGAACGCCTGGCTGGGCAAGTTCACGGGCGGCATTTCGCCGGCCGCGCTGGGCAACGCCTATGCCGACTGGCTCAGCCATCTGGCGCTGGCACCCTCGAAGCAGCAAGCCCTGCTGCAGGAAGCGTGGAAGAAGATCGGCCGCTGGCAGCAGTACGCCGTGCAATCGGTGGTGCCGGGCGCACCCTCCGCGGCGCCCTGCATCGCGCCGCTGCCGCAGGACCGGCGCTTCGAGGATCCTGCCTGGCAGCGCTGGCCGTACAACCTCGTCTACCAGGGCTTCCTGCTGCAGCAGCAATGGTGGCACCGCGCCACCACGGGCGTGCGCGGCGTCTCGCCGCACCACGAGGACGTCGTCACGTTCACCGTGCGCCAGTGGCTCGACATGCTGGCGCCGTCGAACTTCATGCTGACCAATCCCGTGGTGCAGCAAGCGACCCTCGAAAGCGGCGGCGCCAGCCTGGCGCACGGCATGGTCCACGCGGTCGAGTACTGGCAGCGCGCCGCCATGGGGCGTGCCGCGCCCGGCGAAGCGGCGTTCAAGGTGGGGCAAACCGTGGCCGTCACGCCGGGCAAGGTGGTCTACCGCAATGACTTGATCGAACTGATCCAGTACGCCCCCACGACGGCCCAGGTGCATGCCACGCCGCTGCTGTTCGTGCCCGCCTGGATCATGAAGTTCTATATTCTCGACCTGTCGCCACACAATTCGCTGGTGCGCTACCTGGTGGGCCAGGGCCACACGGTCTTCATGATTTCCTGGAAAAACCCGCAGGAAGAAGACCGCGAGCTGTCGCTGGAAGACTACCGCCAGCTGGGCGTGATGGACGCGCTCGACGCCGTCGTGCGCATCACGGGCGCGCCGCAGGTGCACGCGACCGGCTACTGCCTGGGCGGCACCCTGCTGGCGATGGCCGCCGCCAGCATGGCGCGCGACGGCGATGCGCGCCTGGCCAGCCTCACCATGCTGGCCTCGCAAGTCGATTTCAAGGAGCCGGGCGAACTGTCGCTGTTCATCGACGAGAGCCAGGTCAGCTTCCTGGAAGCGGCCATGTGGAAGCAGGGCTACCTCGACACGAGGCAGATGGCGGGCGCCTTCCAGCTGCTGCGCTCGAATGACTTGATCTGGTCGCGCCGGCTGCGCCATTACCTGCTGGGCCTCGATGACCAGGGCAGCGACCTGATGGCCTGGAACGGGGACGCCACGCGCATGCCCTGCCGCATGCATTCGGAATACCTGCGCCGCCTGTTCCTGCACAACGACCTGGCCGAAGGCCGCTACCGCACTGCGGGCCGCCACATCGCCCTGCCCGACATCCACGCGCCCATCTTTGCCGTCGGCACCCTGACGGATCACGTGGCGCCGTGGCGCTCCGTGTACAAGCTGCAGCTGCTGACGGACACGGACGTCACCTTCCTGCTCACCTCGGGCGGCCACAACGCGGGCGTCGTGTCGCCGCCGGGCCAGCCGGGGCGCAGCTACCAGCTGGCCACGCACCGCCACGACGAGGCGTATGTCGACGCGGACAGCTGGCAGCGCGACGTGCCGCACCACGACGGTTCATGGTGGCCCGCCTGGCAAGCCTGGCTGGAAGAACGCGCGGGCGCGCTAGTGGCGCCGCCGGCCATGGGGGCTGCCTTGGGCGACGCGCCGGGCAGCTACGTGCTGCAGACCTGACCACCGATAACCGAGGAAAATGCCATGCCCTACACCACCCTGCTGGTCCACGTCGACAATTCCCGCCACTGCGCCCAGCGCATCCGCCTGGCCGTGCGCCTGGCCGTCGCCGAAGGGGCCCACCTGATCGGTTCAGCCATGAGCGGCATCTCGCGCTATGCGTATGGCGGCGGCGTCAACGCGCTGCAGTTCGCGCCGGCGCAGATGCAGGCGCTGCGCACCCAGGCCAGCGAGGCCTTGCACGAATTCGAGCGCATCGCCCGCGAAGAAGGCCTGGGCACCTATGAAACGCGCTTCGTCGACGACGACGCGCAAGGCGCGCTGCTGCTGCAGGCGCGCTATTGCGACTTGCTGATCCTGGGCCAGACGGACGCGCAGGATACGCCGTCGCGCGTCATCGCCGGCACGGCCGAATACCTGATGCTCCATTGCGGCCGGCCCGTGCTGATGGTGCCGCACGCGCCCTCCGCCGCGCCGGCGGGCGTGCCGCAGCATCCGCTGCTGGCCTGGAACGGCAGCGCCGAAGCGCTGCGCGCCATCACCGATGCCCTGCCGCTGCTGCAAAGGGCGCGGCAGGTCAGCCTGGCCGTCGTCAATTCGCACGCCCAGCCGGCCGCGCATGGCGAGCAGCCAGGCGCCGACCTGGCCCTGTACCTGGCGCGCCACGGCGTCAACGTCGAGGTGCTGCAGCACGACACGCCGCCAGGCCAGGACGTGGGCACGGCACTGCTGGCCATCGCGGCGCAGCGGCATTGCGACCTGATCGTGATGGGCTGCTACGGCCACATGCGCCTGCGCGAAGCGCTGCTGGGCGGCGTCACGCGCACGGTGCTGCAGGAGATGACGTTGCCGGTGCTGGTGTCGCACTGACGGCGTCAAGCCGCCGTGATGCCAAACAGCGCGCCGATGCCGGACGCCGCCGCCATCGACAGCGCGCTCCAGAACACCACGCGCAGCACGCCCCGGCCCACGCGCGCGCCGCCCGTCCTGGCCGCCAGGCCGCCCAGCAGCGCCAGGAACAGCAGCGAGGAAGCGACGATGGCCGGCGCCAGCAGGACCATGGGCGCCAGCAGCACCACCAGCAGCGGCAGCGCCGCGCCGACGGCAAAACTGAGCGCCGAAGCCAGCGCCGCCTGCAGCGGGCGCGCGCGCATGCTCTCCGTGATGCCCAGTTCATCGCGCGCATGGGCGCCGATCGCGTCATGCGCCATCAGCGCCTTGGCCACCTGGGCGGCCAGCGCCGGCGCCAGGCCGCGCTCCACATAAATATGCGTCAGCTCGCGCAGCTCGCCCTTGGGATCGTCGCGCAGCTCGCCGCCCTCGCGCTCCAGCGCCGCCTGCTCCGTATCGGCCTGCGACTGCACCGACACATATTCGCCCGTGGCCATCGACATGGCACCCGCCACCAGGCCGGCCACGCCGGCCACCAGGATGCTGTCGTGCGTGGCATGGGCCGCCACCACGCCCAGCACCAGGCTGGCCGTCGAGACGATGCCGTCATTGGCGCCCAGCACGGCGGCGCGCAGCCAGCCTACGTTGTCGAGCCGGTGCAGCTCGCGGTGTCGCAATGGCATTGGTCAGACTCCTTTATTCATGCAGGGATGGACCCAAGGGTAGCGGAAAGCGCACCGTCACCACCAGGCCCGCGCCATCGGGCCCGGCGGCCAGCTGCACGCTGGCGCCATGCGTTTCGGCGATGCGCCGCACGATAGACAAACCCAGGCCGCTGCCTGGCTGCTGCGCGCCGGCGGCGCGGAAAAAACGTTCGAACACGCGCTCGCGCAAGGGTTCGGCGATGCCGGGCCCCGTGTCGCTCACGCGCAGCAGCACGCCATTGGCCTCGATGCCGCAGGCCAGCGCCAAGGTGCCGCCGGCCGGCGTGTAGCGCATGGCATTGTCCACCAGGTTGCGCGCCAGGATCAGCACATGGTCCGGCTGCAGCCGGCATGGGCCCGTGGCCAGGTCGGCCCGCAGCTGCAAGCCCTGGCGCTGCGCCTGCGCCATCCAGGACGGCAGCTGCTCGGCCAGCACGGCGGCCAGGTCCAGCACGGGCAGGTCGAGGGGCGGCTGCGACTGCGGGTCGAGCCGCGACAGGGTCAGCAACTGCCCCACCAGGCGCGTGGCGCGGTCCACGCTCAGGCCCAGGCCGGCCACGGATTCCTCGCGTTCCGCATCGCTGCGCGCCCGCTGCAGCACCTGCAGGTTGGTCTTGATGGCCGCCAGCGGCGTGCGCAGCTCATGCGCGGCATCGGCCGTGAAGCGCTGTTCCTGCTCGCGCGTCTGGCGCACGCGCAGGAACAGGCGGTTGATGGCCTGCAGCAGCGGCTGCACTTCCACGGGCGCGCCCGTCACGCTGACACTGGCCAGATCGTCGGGCGTGCGCTGCGCCACTTCGTCGGCCGAGCGGCGCAGCGCGCGAAACACGCGGTTGATGCTCCACCAGATGGCCAGCGCCGCCAGGGCCGCCATCGGCAGGCCGATGGCCAGCAGCTTGACGGCGAAGCGGCTGCTGATTTCCTGGCGGTGGCTGGCCGGTTCGGCCACCTGGATCTGCAGCCGGGCGTCGTGATTCCAGCTCGTGTAGATGCGCCAGCGCCGGCCATCGTTGTCGCGCCAGCTGTAGCCGACGTCGGCCGGCGCGGCGAACGCCTGGTCCGGCGCGCCGGCATTCTTGTACAGCAGGCGGTGCTGCGCATCCCATACCTGGAACAGCAGATACTGGCGGTGGTTGCGGTTCTGCGCCACCGGCATCACCAGCGAGGTGCTGGCGCCGTGCTCCTGCACCTCGTGCTCGGCCAGCGACAGCAGCAAATGCCCCGTCTCGGCCAGCGACTGGTCGAACAGTTCCTGGCTTTCGCGCCCCGCTTCCAGGTACACGATGGCGGCGCTGAAGCCCCACAGCGTGAACGTCAGTCCCAGCAGCACGGCCAGCAGCGTGCGCCGCAGCGACCAGGCGCGCGGGGCGGACGCCGTCATGGACGCGCCTGCACATCGTGCGTGGCGGGCCGGTCGATGCTGTAGCCGATCGCATGCACGGTGCGGATCAGCGCCTTGCCCAGCTTGCGCCGCAGATGGTGGATATGCACCTGCAGCGCGTTACTGTCGACTTCCTCGCCCCAGCTGTAGACGCCCTCTTCCAGCTGCACCCGGCTCAGGATGCGCCCGCGCTGTTCGACGAGCATCAGCAGGATGCTGAATTCCTTGCCCGTCAGGGGCACGTCCACGCCGGCCTGGCGCACCTGGCGCGCGGCGACGTCGATGACGATATCGCCATGCACGAGTTCTTCGCGCGTGCGCCCGGCCGCGCGGCGGCAGGCGCTGCGCATGCGCGCCGCCAGCTCGTCGAGGTCGAAGGGTTTGACGATGAAGTCGTCCGCGCCCGCGTCCAGGCCCGCCACGCGGTCGGCGATCTGGTCGCGCGCCGTGACGATCAGGATCGCCCCGTCATAGCCGCCGCGGCGCAAGGTCGCCAGCGCCTGCATGCCATCCTCGCCAGGTAGGGCCAGGTCGAGCAGCAGGCAGCCGTAGCGGTGCAGGCGCACGGCCGTGTGCGCGCTTTCGGCCGACTGCACCCAGTCGACCGCATAGCCGGCCTGCTCCAGCCCCATCTGCGTGGCGCGCCCCAGCTGGGGGTCGTCTTCTGTCAGCAATATGCGCATCGTGGCTAGTCCTGTCCTGATTTCATGCCCGCAGCGTAGGCGCCGGACATTAAGAACTTCTTAACATCTGCTGGCGACCATCGCCGCATCTTCCACTTCCGGCCGCCTCCCATGTCCGCTTCCTCCCATCTTAACCGCTGCCCGCCTTGCTGGCCAATACTGGCCCTGCTCGGCTGGCCCCTGCTGTCGGCCGCCGCGCCGCAGCAACTGCTCCTGAGCGCGCAGCAAATCAGCCGTGCCGGCATCGCCACCGCGCCGGCCGTCGCCACGCTGGCCGGCGACGCTGCGCCGGCGGGCAATGACCTGGTCCTGTCGGGCACCGTGGTGGCGCCGCCGGACGCCGCCGCTCTGGCCAGCGCCGCGCTCGATGGCGTGGTGCGGCAAGTGCACGTGACGCCGCTGCAGCAGGTAGGCGCCGGCACGCCGCTGCTGACCCTGTACAGCCTGGGCTGGCTCGAGTGGCAGCGCGCCTACCTGGAAAAGACCAGCGCGGCGCGGCTGGCGCGGGCCAGGCTGGCGCGCGACGAAGGGCTGTACGGCGACGGCATCATCGCCCGCGCGCGGCTCGATGAAAGCCGCGACGCGGCGCAGCTGGCCACGCTGGCGGCCAGCGAGCGCGAGCAGGCGCTGCGCGGCGCAGGCCTCGATGGCGTGGCGCTGCGCCTGCTGCGCG
>NZ_WFLJ01000022.1 GCF_009208735.1 Janthinobacterium rivuli
CGCCGAATTTCTTCGACAGAACCGTTGCGATTGCAGCGGTCAGCGTGGTTTTACCGTGGTCGACGTGGCCGATGGTGCCGACGTTGACGTGCGGCTTGGTCCGTTCGAATTTACCTTTTGCCATTTTGAACTCCTAATGATTTGATTAGATTGCTCAGGCACACGCCCGACGGTCTGGTTTGAATTGCTTCTGTGCTGCCTGCTGCGAATTCTGGTGCCCTTGACGTGGATCGAACACGTGGCCTCTCCCTTACCAAGGGAGTGCTCTACCACTGAGCTACAAGGGCTGTAATTTGTTGCATGCGATGCATCAAGCATCTGAACGGAAACTGGAGCGGGTGAAGGGAATCGAACCCTCGTCGTAAGCTTGGAAGGCTTCTGCTCTACCATTGAGCTACACCCGCGAGGTATCGTTCACTTTATCTTCACTTGCTTTTTGCTACTACCCAGTTTTCCTTGCAAAAACTTGGTGGAGGGGGCTGGATTCGAACCAGCGTACTCATAGAGAACAGATTTACAGTCTGTCGCCTTTAACCACTCGGCCACCCCTCCGCGGGAACCGCAGAGTATGAAGCATCTACTCACAACTGTCAACCTTATTTACTGATGCCTGACTGCTGCATTTGCGTATAAAGAAGAAGTTGGCTGCTTCGGGGCGTGATTATAAGCTCCCGATTTGAGAATGTGCAAGGGTTGGCGCGAAAAAGTCGATTTTTTTTCGCATTTTTTTCTTTACCCTGCCTGAAAGCCGCATTTTTCCGTCATTCACCCCGCATTGTCCCCCTTTTACCGGGCGTCAGGCGGATGCATCCAGGCGTTGCCCAGCGGCTTATATTTACGCAACAGTTGCTGATGCAGGCCCGACAGCACGGGCAATTTGGGGTTGCGCGGGTCCAGGCGACGCACGCCGGCGATGAACGTCAGCGCCTGCTGGCCCATGCGCTCATCCCAGCCTTCGTGTTCCAGGCATTTCAGCACGGCCACGGCCGCATTGAAGACCACTTGCGGATTGTCGGGCAGGCGCGTGACGGCTTCGCCCATCAGATCGACGGCGCCGCGGAAATCGCCTTCGCCCGCCCTGGCCGCACCGGCGGCCACCATGTCGGCCACTTCCTGGCGGCTTTGCCGCGCCAGCGCCTTGGCCAGCTCTTCGCGCCCCGCCTGCTCGAACACGGCCATGGCGCGCGTCATGGCGGCGCTGTCGGGCGCATTGCGCATGACTTCGCGCATCACCTCGGCGGCGCCATCCTCGCGCCCGTGCGCCAGGCAGTGGCGCGCCAGTTCCGTTTTCAGCATGGTCGAGCCGCCCACGTTGTGGCGGTTGGCGGCCAGGGCCGCGTCGAGCGACTGCTGCAGGCGCTCCGCGTTGCCCGTATGCGCATGCAACATGGCGCTGCACAGGGCGCTGCACAGTTCCGTGTTCTTTTGCCCGCCCATCGACTTGTCGAGGTCGCGGATCACGGCGCCCACCTGCAGCGGATCGCCCTTGCGCACCAGGGTCTGCACCAGGCGCACGTGGTCTTCCGGATCGCGGAACTCCGAATACTTGGCCTTGCTCACCACCAACTTCAGGGATTTTTCCGCCATCTCGATATCGTCGGCCGCCAGGGCCGCCTCGCCCAGGCGGCGCAAGCGGCGCACGGCGTGCGGCGACAGGGCCACCGCTTCGCTCAGGGCCGCCTGCGCCAGTTCCGGCTTGCCTTGCGCCAAATGCGTGCGCGCCAGCCAGTCATACGCGTCGAGAAAACGCTTGTTGTTTTCCAGCAGCCCTTCCAGCGTGCCCTGCGCCGCTGCGTACTCGCCCAGCAGAAATTGCGTCTTGGCCTGCCCCAGGCGCGCCCAGCCGATGGACTTGGCTTCGTACAGGGCGGCGTAGATCGGCTCGGCGTCGGCCGCCTCGCCCAGCAGCAGGTGCAGTTCCGCGCGCAGGCGCAGGAAATCCGTGGCGTAGCGCGGATACAGGCTGGCGCCCTCGGTGCAGGCGGCAATCGCCGCGCGCTCATTGCCCACGTCGATCAATTCGTACACGGGCACGAAGGCATTGCGCTTGTCCAGCGCGCGGCCGATGCGCTCGAGCATGTTGTCAGCGGTGAACGGCTTGAGGATGTAATCGGTGGGCAACAGTTCGACGGCGCTGACCACCTTGGCGAAGCTGCCTTCGCCCGTCACCATGAAGAACATGGTCGACGCATGCATCAATTTATGGTGGCGCAAGTCTTCCAGCATCTGCTGGCCATCCTGTCCGCCGTCGAGATCGTATTCGCACAGGATCAAATCATACGATTTGCTGCCCAGCATACGGATCGCCTGGCCCGAACTGGCCGCGTCATCGATCTTCGCCAGGCCGCACAGGTTGAGCATATTGTGCAGGCTGGCGCGCATGCCCGGATGCGGCTCGATGATCAGTGCGCTAAGGCCCTTGAGTTCTTTCATGTCGTGATGTCCGAAAACTCCGCGGCGCGCCACGCTGGTGCGTGGTGCCAGCCGGCATGAGGCTGCCGAGTATATGACGGCGCCGCGCGCAAGGGAATGGCGGCGTGCCGAAAAACGCCAAGGAAGTTGCTGCTCAAGCGACGGCGCGCTCCGGATGCCACAGTTGCGGCTCGTGGTCAATCAGATCCAGCAGCGCCGTCACCACTTCCGGATCGAACTGGCTGCCGCTGCGCTGTTCGATGTATTCGCGCACCTGCGGATACGGCCACGGTTCCTTGTAGGGCCGCTCGTGCAGCAAGGCATCGAAGACGTCGACCACGGCAACGATGCGCGCGGCCACAGGAATGTCGCGCCCCTTCAGGCCATTCGGATAGCCGGCGCCATCGAAATGCTCGTGGTGGCCGCCGGCGATCTGCGCGCCATACGTCAGGTAGCTGACGCCGTCGACCATGTTGGCGGCCCGCTCGAGGATGGTGCGCCCGACGCTGGCATGCAGCTGCATCTGCGTCCGCTCCTCGTCCGTATGCCGGCCCGGCTTGAGCAGCACGGCGTCCGGCGTGGCCACCTTGCCCACGTCGTGCAGGATGCTGGCCAGGCCGATCATGTCGAGCAGTTGCGGCGTCAGCTCGTCCGGGTACACGCCGCGCTGCTGCATGCGCCGGGCGATGGCGTCGGACAGCAGCTGCACGCGCCGCACGTGGCCGCCCGTGTCGCTGTCGCGGAATTCGGCCAGGTCGGCCAGCGCCACCACGGTCGCTTCCTGCGCCTTGCGCAGCTGGCCGAACATGTACAGGTTGTCGAAGGCGGCGGCGATGCGCTGGCAAAACACTTCCAGCAAGTCGCGCTGGATCTGCGCCAGCGGCCACGGCGGCGTGACGGAGATGGCCAGCTCGCGGTTGCCCTCCGTATGGATGAACAGCACATTGGCCGGATGCTCGAACTGGCTGCGCTTTTCCGCAAACGCCTTGGCGATGGTGGCGGTGAGCGCATGGTCGGCCGGCATCGCTTCGGCCTCGGCCAGCATGGCATAGGTGCCCGTGGCGGCGACCACCTCGGGCCGCCCGGCGCCGCCCTGCATCAGGCACAGCACGCCGTCGGCACCCACGTCGAGGATGGCGCTGACCTGGTTGAGCACGCCGGAGGCGAATTCGCGCAAGGAATGGATCTGGTACAGATTGGTGGCGCCGGCGAGGATCTTGCCCAGGCCGATGCGGCTGCGCTCGAGCATCATCAGGCTCTCGTAGGCGCGCAGGGCCGAGATGACGGTGGTAAACAGCTTTTGCGTCGTCAGTTCCGTCTTCGCCTTGTAATCGTTGATGTCGTATTCGATGATGACGCGCTGCTCGGGCGCCTGGCCCGGCTGGCCCGTGCGCAGCACGACGCGCACGATGGAGTTGTTCAGGTCGGCACGGATGCGCTTGGCAAGGATCAGGCCGGCGTCATCCGTTTCCATCACCACGTCGAGCAGTACCAGCGCGATATCGGGCGTGTCGCGCAGGATCTCGTACGCTTCGCGGCCGCTGTAGGCGGAAAACAGTTCCAGCTCGCGTCCCTTGAAGCTGACATTGCGCAGCGCCAGCCGCGTGACCGCATGCACATCGACGTCGTCATCGACGATCAGGACACGCCACAGGCGCTGGTCGGGCGCGGCCAGCCCGGCAGGACTGGCCACCGGCTCATCTTCGTCGAGCAGCCAGTTATCATCTGCATCGGCTTTGAGGTCGGTCATGAATACTCCTAAGGGATAAGTTCGATGTGGACGCTGCGTTGACGCATATCAAGCATAATCAGATTAGATGCCGCTTACAACAGGATTCTGCGTACCGCCTTCGCTGGCGGACGGCGACGAGGCCGAGGCCGGCGCCGAGGCGCCGCCGCGCGTGGCGCCGCCACAATTGTCCTGGCCCGGCCCGACGGCTTGGTAGCGCACTTCATACTTGCCCGCGCTGAGCTGCTCCACCGTCAGCTTGTCATGCGCCAGGATGTACAGGTAGCGCACATTCGAGCGCCGCTCCTGGTCATACAGCTTGACGAAGACGGGCGCCGCGTTGCTGCTGTTGTCGATGGTCAAGCTCAGTTCGTCGCCCTTGTTACTGATCGGGAAGCCATCCACATAGCCGGACTGCGCCGGCCAAGGCTCGCCGTTCGGCGCCACCAGCGTCACGGACTGGCCCACGCCATCGCAGACTGGCTGGCTGGCCTTCAGGCTCAGCTGTGCCACGGCCAGCACGCGGATCTCCGGCGTCTTTGCTTGCGGGGGCTCGGGCGCATACGGCTTGCCCACCGCCCAGCTATCGACCGCCACCGCCTCGCCTTTCGATGACGGCGCGGCACTCCCCGCCGGCGTGGCCGTTTCCACATGGGGCTTGGCGCCATCGCGGGCCAGCCCGCTCCAGGCCGACGCCAGCGCGGCAGGCATGGGTTGGGACGTATCGAGCATCAGCAAGGCGCCCAGCCAGCCCAGCAGCAGGCAAACAAGCAGACTCAGCCACCAGCGCCAGTTGCGCCAGACGGGCTGCGGGCCGCGCCGCGGCGCGCCCTTCGGCGGCGGCACATCCTGCGCCCAGGCGTGTTCATGCGGCTGGGCATGGCCTTTCGCGCGGCCATCGCGGTTCTTGCCCTCTTCGTGGTGGGTGCTTTCCAGCCATTCGATTTCCCACTCCTCGGCGGCGATCCACTCGTCGTGTTCCTTGCGGCGTTGTGGATCGGACAAGGTGCCGTAGGCGCTGTTGAGAATCGCCATGATGCGGGCGGCTTTTTCGTCGCCGGGATTCTTGTCCGGGTGGTATTTCTGGCTGAGGGCTTTGTACGCGGCACGTATGACTTCCTGCGGCGCCAGGCGCGCCACCTTCAGGTTGTCATAGTGTGTATGTATCTTTCCCATCGTTCTATCTTGAAATCGGTGCGCGGCGACGGGTTCTTGCAGGATGGAACCGTGCTGTGTCGGTCATCATATACGATATGACAAGATAATAACCACCGGCGGACAGGAATTTGCAGGGCGACACGGCCCTGCCTTGATATTACAAGCGGTGGCTGCGGTCGCTGGACAACAACGCTTCCGGCAACGCCACCTGGTGCCCCACCACCAGCACCTTGAACAATTCCCCCATCTCGGCGGGCGACACCAGCTTGTGCACGGCGCTCGCTTGCGGCAGGTAGGTCTTGACCTGTTCCGGATCGGTGCGCAGCAGCAAGTCGCCAAGGCCGGAACCCAGCAGGAAAGACGCCTGGTTCATGTAGGCGAGCACATCGAGACCCGCATCCTGCGCCGCCACCGCCATGGCCGTGAAATCGACGTGGGCCGTGATGTCCTGCAAGCCGGGCAGATAAAACGGTTCCGCGTGGGCATGATGGCGGTAATGGCACATCAGGGTGCCCGTGGCGCGCAAGTCCAGGTAATACTCATGCGCGGGGAAGCCATAATCGAACAGCACGGCCGCGCCGCCCTTGCCATTGGTCAGCATGCGCGCCAGCGAGCGCATGAAGCCGCAGGCGACGCCATGGATTTCCGTGACATAGCCGACCGGCAAGGCATCGGCGTCCGGCACCTGGGCGGCGATCTGCGCGGCCACCTCGGCGCCGGCCGCGCGTTCGACAAACACGAACTGGCCGTCGGCGATGCTGACGTCGAGTTCGCACCAGCCGGCGGGCGTCTTGCTGATCAGGTTGACGGGCATGGCGTCGAGCACTTCGTTGCCGAACACGGCGCCCTCGAAACTGTCGGGGAAGCCGTCGAGCCACACCACTTGCGGGAAGGCGGCCAGGGCCAGTTCCTGGCGCGCGCGCAATTCGCCGGACAATTCGACGATCGCATACTGTTCCACAGAGATGCCGGCCTTCGCCGCTTCCGTCAGGATATCAAAGGCCAGCTTGCCCGTGCCGGCGCCGAATTCGAGGATGCGCGGGGCCGTTTGCGCCATAATAGCGGCTGCCACATGGGCCAGCGTGGCGCCGAACAGGGGAGATATCTCCGGCGCGGTTGTAAAATCGCCATCTTTGCCCAGCTTGGCGGCGCCGCCGCTGTAATAGCCGAGGTCAGGCGCATACAGCGCCAGCTCCATGAAGCGGACAAAGGGAATGGCGCCGTCATTGCGCGCGATTTCGGCGGCAATCTGGTGCTGCAAGGCATGGGACGCGGCCAGCGCGTCGCTATCGGGTGCGGGAAGAGACATATCCGCATTGTAGCGAATCGGCGGGCCACGGCGCCAGTGCCGGCCACGGCGGCCAGGCGCACTTCACACACAAGCACAATAAATAAAGACATGACTCCAGCATCGACATTGCCACACAGCTCTCCCCGCGTCGCCCTCGTCACGGGCGCGGCGCGCCGCATCGGCCGCGCCATCGCGCTGGGCCTGGCGCGCGACGGCTGGGATATCGCCGTCCATTACCGCGACTCGCGCGATGAAGCGCTCAGCCTGGTGGAAGAAATCACGGCGCTGGGCCGCCGCGCCCACGCCTTCCCCTGCGACCTGGCGCAGGAAGACGCCGTGCGCCAGTTGCTGCCGCAGGCGCAGGCGGCGCTGGGCCCCGTCACTTGCGTGGTCAACAACGCATCGTTGTTTGCATACGACAATGCGGGCGATTTTTCCTTCGGTGCGCTCGATGCCCACATGCACGCCAACCTGGCCGCCCCCATCCTGCTGGCGCAAGCGCTGTACCAGGCCACCCCGGCAGGCGGGCAAGCCGTGGTCATCAACTTGCTGGACCAAAAACTGTACAATCTCAATCCTGATTTTTTGTCGTACACCCTGTCCAAGGCGGCGCTGCTGTCGGCGACCACCATGCTGGCCCAGGCGCTGGCGCCGAAAGTGCGCGTGGTGGGCATCGCCCCCGGCATCACCATGGTCTCCGGCGAACAGACGGAAGCGAACTTTACCAAGGCGCATGAAAACACGCCGCTGGGCCGTTCCAGCACGCCCGAGGATGTCGCCGACTGCGTCTGTTACGTGGCCGGCGCGCGCGCATTGACGGGCACGACGCTCCTCGTCGACGGCGGCCAGCATTTGATCGGCTTGCCGCGCGACGTCATGTTTTTGACCAAATAATCAGCAGCCCTACCAAACAACCAGCATTCCAGCATCCCCGAAAAGGTAAAACTATGTCGTCCGCCCTGTCCCACCCTCGCCTGGCCGATTGTCGCCGCCTGTTCCTGCGCAATTACGAAGTCCTCATCAACATCGGCGTCTACGACTTCGAGAAAAAGGGCGAGCAGCGCGTCCTCATCAACGTCGACCTGTACATTCCCCTGGCCCTGTCGACGCCGAAAGATGACCAGCTGGAAGAAGTGGTCGACTACGACTTCATGCGCGAAACCATCGCCAAACGCATGGCGCAAGGCCACGTGCAGCTGCAGGAAAGCCTGGTCGACGACGTGCTCGCCGCCATGCTGGCGCACCCGCGCGTGCGCGCCGCGCGCGTGTCGAGCATGAAACCGGACGTGTATCCCGACTGCGAAGGCGTGGGCGTGGAAGTATTCAAGATCAAGGATGAAGCATGAGCAACATGAACAATGCCGCAGTGATGGAACCGACGACAACGGCCGTGGAATTCCCGGCCAACGTGGAAGCGCAGAAACTGGCGCGCAAGAAGGCGGAAAAGATCGCCCTGGAAAACAACAAGCTGCACAAGCGCTTGTGCCGCCTGGTGGGGCAAGCCATCGGCGACTTCAACATGATCGAAGACGGCGACAAGGTGATGGTGTGCTTGTCGGGCGGCAAGGATAGCTACGCGCTGCTGGACATCCTGATGACCTTGCGCGAGCGCGCGCCGATTCACTTCGACATCGTCGCCGTCAACCTGGACCAGAAGCAGCCGAACTTCCCGCCGGAAATCCTGCCCGCCTACCTGACGGAACTGGGCGTGGCCTTCCACATCGAAAACCAGGATACCTACAGCATCGTCAAGCGCCTGATCCCGGAAGGCAAGACGACCTGCTCGCTGTGCTCGCGTCTACGCCGCGGCATCCTGTACCGCGTGGCCGACGAGCTGGGCGCCAACAAGATCGCCCTGGGCCACCACCGCGACGACATCCTGGAAACCTTCTTCCTGAATATGTTCTTCGGTGGAAAACTGAAAGGCATGCCGGCCAAGCTGCAATCGGACGACGGCAAGCACATCGTCATCCGCCCGATGGCCTACGTGAAGGAAGAGGACACGCAGCGCTATGCGGAAGTCAAGGGCTTCCCCATCATTCCATGCGATTTGTGCGGTTCGCAGGAAAACCTGCAGCGCAAGCAGATCAAGGGCCTGATGCGCGAATGGGACAAGAAATTCCCGGGCCGCGTGGAAAGCATCTTCTCGGCCCTGTCGAACGTGGCGCCGTCGCACCTGATGGACCCGAAACTGTTCGGCTTCAAGGATTTGAAGGCCGATGGCGTGGCCAACCCCATGGGCGACATCGCCTTCGATGAAGAGCCATGCTCGACGCCGACCACCTTCGGCACGATCCCCCTGCAACCGTTGTAATCCGCAGTTGTCAGCCCGTGTTGTTTCGCCGCCACCATCACGGTGGCGGGCAGTATATTCCCTCTGCCTCTTTCCCCCTCCCTTCATTTGATGTACCGTAGACAACTCTGCCGGTACGCGGTGTGTCACGCGCGCATCCCTGCCCGGCGGTCAGCACGCATTCTTCCGACAACCTCACTGGAATGAACCATGACGCCATCCGCGCTCAAGCGCCCCCTGCTGTTCTCCCTGCTTACCCTCAGCCTCGCCACCGCCTCCGCCGCTCCTGCGCCTGCCCCCACGCCCGGCGACCGGCAGGCCGACCGCTGGGACCTGACGGCGCTGTATCAAAACGACGACGCCTTCGACGCCGACGCGACAAAGCTGTCGGCCCAGCTGCGGCAACTTGGCGCCTGCAAGGGGCAGTTGAAAGCGTCGCCAGCCCGCCTGAAAAGCTGCCTGGACCTGTACGCGGAAGCGCGCAAGCGCGTCAACACGCTCAGCACCTATGCGGCGCAGTATTACGACCAGGATACGGGTGACAGCAAGGGCAACCAGCTGAACCAGCGCGCCGCCCTGCTGGGCAACGACTTCACCCAGGCGACGACCTTCCTGCAGCCGGAAATCCTCGCCCTGGGCGGCAAGCGCATCGATGCCATGCTGGCAAAAGACCAGGGTTTGCAGCTGTACCGCTTTCAATTGAGCAACATGCTGCGCAGCGCGCCGCACACGCTCGACGCCGCGGGCGAACAGCTGGTGGCGCAGTTCGGCCTGGCGACGGGTTCGGCCGCCAGCGTCTACCGCACCCTGGCCAATGCGGAAATCCCGTGGCCGACCGTCACATTATCGGACGGCAAGGAAGTACGGCTCGACCAGGCGGCGTATACGAAATACCGGGGCGACGACAAGCGCGCCGACCGCAAGCTGGTGTTCGATGCCTTCTTCGGCAAGTGGAAAGAGTATGAACGCACGTTCGGCGAAACCCTGTACGGCCAGCTGAAAACGGACGCCGCGTATGCGAAGGTGCGCCGCTATGCCGACTCGCAAAGCGCCGCGCTGGACGCCGACAACCTGCCGCCGGCCGTCTACCAGACCCTGATCGCACAAACCAACGCCAACCTGCCCACCCTGCACCGCTACTTCAAGCTGCGCGCGCGCATGCTGGGCGTCAAGGACCTGGCGTATTACGACGTGTATGCGCCGCTGCTGAAAAGCGAGCGCACCTTCCCGCTGGCCGAGGGCAAGCAAATGATGCTCGATTCCGTCGCGCCGCTGGGACCCGACTACGTCAAGGCGCTGACGGCCGCCGTGGATGCGCGCTGGATGGATGTGTATCCGCGCCCGCGCAAGGTGGCGGGCGCCTACATGAATGGCGACGCCTACGACGTGCACCCCTTCGTGCTACTCAATTACACGGACAATTACGAAGCCGTCAGCACCCTGACCCACGAATGGGGCCACGCCATGCACTCGGTGCTGGCCAACAAGGCGCAACCGTCGATCTATGCGCCATACAGCATCTTTGTCGCGGAAATCGCCTCGACGACGAACGAGGCGCTGCTGCTCGACGCGCGCCTGAAACAGGCCAAGGATGACGACGAGCGCCTGCTGTACCTGGGTGCGGCGCTGGAAAACCTGCGCGGCACTTTCTTCCGCCAATCCATGTTCGCCGAATTCGAGGCGGCCATCCACGGCAAGGTGGACAAGGGAGAATCGCTGACGGGCGAGGAGATCACGGCCATCTATGCCGGCATCCTCAAGCGCTACCACGGCGAAGCGCAGGGCGTCATGACCATCGATCCCGCCTACGCGCTGGAATGGGCCTACGTGCCGCATTTTTATCACGGCTTCTATGTGTTCCAGTACGCCACCTCGATCGCTGCGGCGCAGGATTTCGCGCAGCGCATCCTCGACAAGGAACCGGGCGCCCTGGCCGCCTACCTGAAGATGCTCGGCGCGGGCGGCTCGGCCTACCCGTACGATCTGGTGAAGGCGGCCGGCGTCGACCTGGCCTCGCCGAAACCGTACCAGGCGCTGGCGGCGCGCATGAACGGCATCATGGACCAGATCGAGGCGATCGAAGCGAAGCGGGGGAAGTAAAACCCAACGTCCGAACGGCTGGGGTCAGACCCGAGGGTCTGACCCCGGTTCTGCCGCTTGCTCCAAGGCAAACGCCGCCGCATCGCTCTCGAACATGTCTTCCAGTTCCTCGCGCGCCTGGCGCGTGAGCGACATGACTTTTTGCTGGTCCTGGAAGTGCGGCGCCACTTCCAGCAAGGTCTTCAGGTTATGCCGGCCAAAGATGCCGGCCGCGCGCTGCGCCCGCTCCGCGCTGAAACCCACCTGCTGCAAGGTCTGCTCGCCCAGCAGCAGGGCCGCGGCGAAGGTCTCGCGCTCGATCAGGGTCACGCCGCGCTTCATCAATTCATAGTAATGCGTGACGTTGCGCGCGCGCGCCAGAATCGTCAGCTCGGGCAGGCGCAGGCGCACGGCGTCGACCAGGGCCAGGCTGTCGTCCACGTTGTCGATGGCGATCACCAGCGCCTTCGCCTTCTCGATGCCGGCCGCCACCAGCAGGTCCACGCGCGTGGCGTCGCCATAAAACACCTTGAAGCCGAACTTGCGCAGCAGCTCGATCTGGTCCGGATCGTGGTCGAGCACCGTCACGCCGATCTTGTTCGCCGCCAGCAGGCGGCCGATGATCTGGCCGAAACGGCCAAAGCCGGCGATGACGATGGGGTTGTCCTGCGCCTCGATATGGTCGTCGGGACGGCGCTTCTTGTCGCCTTGCAGGCGCGGCGCGACGAATTTATCATGCGCCAGCAGCAGCAAGGGCGTGGCCACCATCGACAGGGTCACCACCACGACCAGCAGCGCGGCCGTCTGCGGCGCGAACACGTGCGCGGCCTCTGCGGCGGCAAACACGACGAAGGCGAATTCGCCGCCCTGCGACAGCAGCAGCGCGAAGAACAGCTGCTGGCCGCGGGGAATGTCGACAAACTTCGACAGCAGGTACAGCAAGGCGATCTTGACCACCAGCAGACCGGCCACCAGGCCCAGGATCAGCAAGGGCTGGGCGCGCAGCACGCCGAAATCGACGGACATGCCGACCGCGATGAAGAACAGGCCCAGCAGCAGCCCCTTGAACGGCTCCAGGTCGGAAATGAGCTCATGGCGGTATTCGGAATCGGCCAGAAGCACGCCCGCCATGAAAGTGCCCAGCGCCATCGACAGGCCCACCGATTCCATCAGCACGCAGATGGCGATCACCAGCAGCAGGGCGAAGGCCGTGAAGATTTCGCGCAAGTCCGTTTTGGCGATGAAGCGCAGGATGGGGTTCACCAGAAAACGCCCGCCGATCACCAGCGCCGCCAGCACGGCGACCAGCTTGGCCACGCGCAGCCAGCCCGGCTCGCCGCTGTGCGTGACCAGGCCGCCCAGCAGCGGCACCAGCGCGATCATGGGGATGGCGGCGATATCCTGGAACAGCAAAATCGAAAAACCGGCGGAACCGGCCGGCGTGCTCATTAATTTACGTTCGCCCAGCGTGGCCAGCACGATGGCCGTCGACGACAGCGACAGCCCGAGCGCGCCCACCAGCGCCGTGCGCCAGTCCACGCCGAAGGCCATGGCCACGGCGCACAGTCCCGCGCTGACGACGCCCACCTGCGCCCCGCCCCAGCCGAAAATCGGACGGCGCAGCAGCCACAAGCGTTTGGGCTCCAGCTCCAGGCCAATTAAAAACAGCAGCAGCACCACGCCGAATTCGGAAAAGCTGAGGATCACCTCGACATTCTTGATCAGGCCCAGGCCCCACGGCCCGATGACGACGCCGGCCACCAGATAGCCCAGCACGGCGCCCATGCCCAGGCGCTTGGCCAGCGGCACCATGATGATGGCGGCGACCAGGTAAAACAGTATGTTGACGAGAAAGCTGTGGTGTTCCATGCGGATTCCGGAAAAACGTGATTGGAATCGCAATCATGCCTGAAGTGGCGCAGTAGCGGGGGTCAAGGCTGCGGCGCGTCGATGCGCGCACGTAGTTCGTCCACATTCACGCGCGACAAATAGCGTTCGATGTTTTTCCACACGGCGTGGTAGCCATAGCCGCCATTTTTCAGCTCGTCGATCGCCTTCTCGCGCGGCCAGCCCTGGTACAGCATGCGGTACATGGCTGTCATCAAGCCCGTGCGGTCGGCGCCGTGCAGGCAATGCAGCAGCACGGGCCCGTCCTGCTCGGCGGCGCGGATGCTGCGCATGGTCGCGATCACATGCCGGTCGCGGATGGCCCAGGTATTGATGGGGATGCGGATGGCGCGGATACCGCTGCCTTCCAGCACCTGCGTATCGGCGTGGAAGGAGCGCAGGCTGATCACCGTCTTCACGCCCAGCGCCTGCAGCTGGGCCACGTCGGCGCTATCGAGCCTGGCGCTGCGGTACAGGACGGGCGTGACCTGGTGCAGGTTCGACACCTGCGGCAGCGGCGTGGCCCAGTCCGGATGGCGTGGCGGCGCGGCTTGTGCTCCGGCCGGCGCGGCGGCCAGCCCCAGGGCGAGGGTCAACAGCACGACATGCAGCATCATGGTTTCCTGGTTATTGATGAACGGCGCCGGCGCGCGGGCGGCCCAGGGCCAGCGCCTTTGCGCGCATCGATTGCAACTGCTCGGGATGATCGAGCAGCAGGCGCACCCGATATTCCAGGGTGACGGCATCGAATGCCTTCAGGGCCACGCCCTGCTCCAGCAGATAGTCGGCATTGCGCTCTTCCTGCCCGGGAATCGGCGAGTTGACGATCATGGGCAAGCCCAGCGCCAGGCATTCCGAGGTGGTCAGCCCGCCCGGCTTGGTGATCACCAGGTCGGCGCACGCCATCAGGCGCTCGACTTCGCCGGTAAAGCCTTGCGCCAGCAGGCGGCCCGGATACTGGCCGGCCAGTGCCTGCAGCGCCGCCAGCGCGATGGCGTTTTTCCCCGCCAGCGCGATCAGCTGGAAGTCGCCCGGCAGCGCCAGCAGGCGCGCGGCGACCGTTTCAAGGCTGCCCAGTCCCGCCCCGCCGCCCATCAGCAGGATCGTCATGCGCCGCGGGTCCAGGCCAAACGCCTGCGCGCACGACACGCGGTCGGGCGCCTGCGCGAACGCTGGCATGACGGGGATGCCCGTCACGTGGATGCGGTCGGCGGGAATGCCTTCGTGGCGCATGCGGAACGCCACTTCGTCGGTGGCGGCGAAATAGCCCTGCATCCGTTCGTGCACCCACATGCGGTGCAGGTCGAAATCCGTGACCTGCACCCACACGTGACAGGCCAGCTGCTGCTGGCGCAGCGCGCGCGACAGCAGTTCGGCTGGCAGGAAATGCGTGCAGATGATCGCATCGGGCTGGAAGGCGGCGATGCGCGCCAGCAGCGCGCGCGTGTTGAGGCGCTCGACGGCCCGGCGCAAACGCTGCATCGAGCTGTCGCGCGGCGCAGCGTGGGTGGCATGGTACAGATAGCCCCACAGCGCGGGCGCCTTGTTGACCAGCTTGATATAAAAATCCGTGTACAGCTTGCGAAATGCGGGCGTCACAAAATCCATCACGTCGAGATGCAGGGCCAGCGCCGCAGGCCCTGCGCCGTCATCGCGCGCCGCATACGCCGCGATGGCTTGCGCCGCGCGCATGTGGCCGGCGCCGGCCGAGACGCTCAGGAGTAGAATTTTTTTTGTCATGAGCTAGCCAGTGACGGGGACAGGCAGGGCCGACACTTTCCAGCTGCCTTTGAGCTTGCGTTCCATCAAGGCCGGCAAGGTACTGGCGTCGGGCGCGCCTTTTTTGGTGAACTTCACCGGCACCAGCAGATAGATGGTGACCTTGTCAGCGTCGGCAATGTCTTCCTCCTCCGGCGCCCGATTCCAGCGCTTGTCGATGGCCAGCAGCGCATCGACGCCGTCCGGCCAGGCCAGATCCGCCAGGTGCGGATCGTCGCGCCGCAGCAGCTCACCGGTGGCCAGGCTGGCCTGATCGAGCGTGCGCCGTCCCAGGCGCGCCAGCAGCGCCACCGGAAAGCGCCATGGGCTGTGTTCCATGAAGCCGTGCACGGTCAGCGGCCAGCGGGCCGGCAGGCAGACGGCCAGCTCGGTCATCGGGGACCGCTGGAACAGGCCGACCGTAAACAACAGCTTGAAATCGCCTTTGCCGCCGATGCAGCTGATCCCCAGCGAAAAGCGCGCATCGCCGCTGTCCGGGCTGAACACGGCCGGCAGTACCCAGCCGGCGCTGTTGTGCATGAAGGTGCGGATCGATTCCTGCGGCGAGGCGGCCGCCTGCTGCGGCACGTCGAGTATGCTGACGCCGCCGGCGGCGGCCAGCAATTGGGCGATCGCGGGAAAGCCCCAGCCGGTGGCGATATCGACGGGCGCCTGGTTCCAGCGCGTATGCAGGCGGTTCGGATTGGCACCCGCCTGCAACAGCAATGCCACCACCTCCTCGTGGCCGCCAACGCAGGCGCTGGCCAGCGGCGAGAGTATCTTGTCCGGCAAGCCATCGACGGCGGCGCCCTGCCCGAGCAGCCAGCGGCAGGTATCCAGATGGCCATGGCCCGCCGCCGCGTCCAGCGGCGTATGGTTGCGGTAACCGGGCAAGGGCAGATCGATGTCCATGCCCAGCGACACGAGCAGGGCGCAGACGTCGCGGCTGCCGCCGGCCGCGGCCAGATGCAGCAGCGATTCGCCGTCTTCCATGTTGTAGCGGCGCAAGGTCAACAGCGGCGGCGTGGCCTCGAGCAGGCTGCGCACCTGTTCCACCCGATTCTCGCCGACGGCGTCGCAGAGGCGAAAAAACGCCTCGCGGTACTGGTTGTAGAGTGTCTTGTTGACCATGCATGTTCCCTGCTCGTGGTGGCGGCGCCATCATCGAGCGGAGAATAGCATTTTCTTTCGATGAATCTGCGTGATTTGACAACTTCGGTGCGCACCGTGCGGCGACGCGCGTATTGGGCGTCATAAATCCATGAAACCGACAGGCGCCACGTCGACACGCATGACCGGATACAGGTTCAGCCGCTCATCCCACGAGGCGTGGCGGCGCGCGAAAAACTCCAGGCGCGCACGCGGATTCTTTGCAAACTCGGGCTCGTCGGCCAGCTTCTGCCGGAATTGCGCCGCCAGCGCCGGGTCGGCCGCCAGCTGCGCGCGCGCCACATCCTCGGCCACATAGTCCTCCATGTATTCCTTGCGCTCGAACGCCGTGTTGAAGCTGCCCCAGGCCAGCAGCGAGTCGGGCGCGCGCGGTTCGAGCAGCGCCATCACCAGGCGCGCCTTCGGCTGGTTGACGGGCACGTACAGCGCGCCGGCATCGACGAGGCGCTCCTCTTTCTGCCACTCGCCCTGTACCGCCGCCGTCTGGCGTCCCTCGAACGACTGCGCGCCAAACTTGACGGCAGTGGCGCGGAAGACTTCCACATTCTGCCTGGCGAAGATGCTGCGCATTTCCTTGTAGGCGATGCCGTGCTGGCGCAACTTGGCGCCCACCATGGCCGCCTGCGCGCGCGGCACCAGGTAACCGGCCTTCGGTGCGGTCACCTGCAGGTCGGGCACGATCTCGTCGCGCAGCGGCACGGTCCAGATCTGCGGCGTCTTTTCGTCATAGCGCGTCATCAGCGCGCCCGACACCTCGGACGGCGTGCGCGTGTAGGCATAGCCGCGAAACGCGATCATGCGGCTTTTCTCCGTCGTCTTGTAGCTGAGGGGCAGTGCACTGCCGGCCAGCTGCGCCGCGCGCAGGTCCGCCTCCATGGCGGTTTGCCGCCATGCGGCGCCGTGCTGCGCCACCTGCGACAGCAGCGAGACGATGGTGTTGCGCGTGATGCGCACGCGGGTCGGATAGTCCTTCCACGAGTGGGTTTCCACCAGCACGCCGAAACGGTTGCGCAACAGGAAATAGCCATGCGAAAAGCGCGGGTTCGGCGCCGAATCGACAAAACCCGATTGCGGATTGTCTTCTTCGGCAAATGACATGTAGAACGGCTTCGGATCGGAACCCTGCTTTGCCAGGTCGGCCAGTACGCCGTCGCGCAGCGCCGTTCCCGCCACGCGCAGGGCCGCATCGCCCGCATGCACGGGTTCGACCTGAATCGAGATATCGGGTTCGAACTGCGCGCCGTCCGTCACGTGCAGGTCGACATACGCCAGCGGGTCCCAGGCATTAACCAGTGCCAGCATGTGCTGCATCTCGGGCGTGTCGGCCTTCATGTATTCGCGGTTCAGATTGTAGTTTTGCGCCGTGCTGCGCCAGCCCATTTCCACGGGTCCGCGCTGGTTCGGGCGGTTCCACGCCCCGAAGCGCTCATGGCCGTCGACATTGAAGACGGGCACGAACAGCAGCACCTGCTTGTCCAGCACTCCGGCAGCCGCCTTGCCTTCCAGGACTTCGCGCAGCGCCAGGAAGCCCGCATCCTTGCCGTCGATTTCCCCTGCATGGATGCCGCCCTGCACCAGCAGTACCGGTATCTTGCGCCGCTTGGCCGCGTCCGGCGTCAGCGCGCCCGTGTTGGACACGGCCAGCGCCAGCATGGGCCGGTTTTCCGGCGTGCGGCCATATTCGAAGCAGCGCACCTGTTTCGGATGGTGTTCCTCGAAGCGCCGGCACAAGGCTTCCACTTCCTCGTAGCGGCCCGTATTCTTGAAACCCGAGTACTCGGCCTGCGTCTTCAGGGAAAACAGCCGCATATCGCGTGCGGCGTGCGCGTTGACGGCAAACAGGGAAAACACGGCGGCGGACAGCAGGGCACGGCGTAGCATCGGACTAGCTCCATCAAGGGGGACAAGCGGGCAATTATAGAGTGGCGGTCGGTTAAAAACGCAGCGGAAAATAAAAAAGCCGGAACAGCGTCAGCTGCTCCGGCCTTGCTCAGGCAAGCGTGAATTACGAACCGAAGTGGTAATTGAATTCGACCCATCCCTGGCGTCCCTGCGGGCTGAAACTGCCCACCGGGTAGTACGGCCAGCCGCCGCTGTCGTCGCGCTTGATCTTGTCGAATACGTTGTTGACGATCAGCGACAAGGTGGCGCGGTCGTTGATGCGGTAGACGGTGCTGATGTTGGCCAGCGCCGTCGGCGTCAGATAAGCCTTGCCGGCGGCGTTCGGGATCTTGCCGTAGCGGGTCACCAGCAAGGTGTTCGACCAGTCGCCCGCGCTCCAGTTGACGCTCAGGTTCAACTTGTCGGGCCAATCCATGTTGGTCAGCGATTTCGTCTCGTCGATCTCTTCGTCGCCCACGAACTGCTGCGACTTCTTGCTCAGCACCTTGGCATAGTTGGCCTTGAAGGCGAAGCGGCCATAGTCCGTCGTGCGCAGCAGATACTTCAGGCTGATGTCGACGCCGCTGGTGCTTTGTTTCGCCGCGTTGATCGGGTTGACGGTGATGGTCTTGATCTCGCCGGCGCGGTTCAGCGCATTGGCGGCGAAGCGCTCGACGCGGCCCAGGGTATCGACGCAGGTCGGCGAGTTGATGTCGGTCTTGCCCAGGCGGCAATCGGCTTCGTCGCGCAAGATCTTGTCGGCGCTCAGGTTCGTCACCAGGTCGTCGATCTTGATGTTCCAGTAGTCGACGGAGACATCGAAACTGGCACTCGGCGACCAGACGGCACCGACGCCAAACGACTTGCCTTTTTCCGACTGCAGGTCCTTGCTGCCGTTCTGCACATAGTCGGCGCCCGGCGACTTGTTCGCGTAGTCGCAGTCCTCGATGGCCTGTCCGGCGGCGCCGCAGCGGTAGTAATCGGTGGTGCTGGAATAGTAGCCCGTGCCCCGCGCCTTGTAGATGTAGTTCATGTCCGGCGCGCGGAAGCTGGTGGCGTAGTTGGCGCGGAACAGCAGTTCGCGCGTCGGACGCAGTTCCAGCCCGCCGTTGTAAGTGAACTTGCCATCGCTGCGGCCGGCAAAGTTGTAGCGGTCATAGCGTCCGGCCAGGGTCCCCGTCAGCTTCTCGTGCAGCGGCAGGTTGACCTCGGCGCCCAGCGCGTAACGCGTGCGCGTGCCGGCCGTGATGTCGGACTTGGTGGCGACATTGAAATAGCCTTCGTTGAGGCGCGCATCGGGCACATTGCTGAAACCCTGCTTGCCCGCTTCGGCGATGGTGGCGATCTTTACCACGCCGGCCGGCAACTGGAACAAGTCGCCATTCGTGGCCAGGCTCAGGGTATTCGTCCAGGCCTTGTCGTCGCTGTCGGAATTGCCCGTGATGCTGTCGAACTCGGCAGCGGTCAGGCGGCGCGACAGGCGGGCCGGATCCGGTGCGTAGATGGGCACGCCGCTCGCGTCCGTGCCCAGTTTCGGACCCAGGAAGAAGCTGTCGATGTTGGCCAGCGCGCGCGGCGTGTGGCTTTCGCTCTTGTACAGCGAGGCATTGTAGTTGGCTTCATACTGCCACGATGCCGTGCCGGGAATGCGCCCCTTGGCACCGAGCGAGATGGCCGTGGCCAGGTCATCCCACTTGCGGTTGTAGCGCGACACGCCGCCCATTTCCTCGGGCGAGATATAGCGCGTCCATGCCTCGTATTTGCCCGTGGTCTGGTTCTTGAAATAGCTGCTGCCCGTCGACGACGAGGTCCACGTCGGGCCGCGCGTGTTATTTTCCGTCGCGTTCTTACCAATCAGGAAATCGGCAAACAGCGTCGTTTCCGGCGACAGCTCGTAGTTGGCGCTGCCGAACACGTTCTGGCTGCGATTCTTGGTCTGCGTGGTCCAGTAGGTCGGGCCCACTTTCGGGCTGGCGCAATAACTGCCGTTCTTCGCCTGATACTTGATGACGCTGCCGCCGAACAGGTCGCCGAACTGGCTGCAGGTGTCGCCCAGGTCCTGGTAGGTGCCGGAGGTACTCGACTGCGGCACGCGGCGCGAGGCGATGTTGGTCGGCGTGCCAGAGCGGGTGGCCATGAAATCGCGGTCCAGGCTGGACAGCGGATCGCGCTGGCTCAGCTCCACGCTGAACAGGGTATGCAGCTTGTCGAAATTGCCGCCGCCCGTCAGCTGCACACGCTGGTTGCCGCCGCCGCCGCGCGTGGTGCCGCCTGCCTTGACATTGATATCGAAGCCTTCCGTCTGTTTTTTCAGGATCACGTTGATCACGCCGGCGATCGCATCGGAGCCGTAGATGGCGGAGGCGCCGCCGTTGAGGATCTCGATGCGGTCGACGATACTCGACGGGATGTTCGCCAGGTTGGTGAAGTTCACCGTGCCTTCATAGGCGACAGGAAAGTCGGCCAGGCGGCGGCCGTTGAGCAGGATCAAGGTGTGGTTCGGTCCCAGGCCGCGCAGGCTGATGGTATTGGCCGATGGCGTAAAGGTGTTGCCGAAGTCTTCGCCTTGCGTAAAACCGCTGTTCTGCACCTGGTTGCTCAGGGCGTCATATACGTTTTTATAGCCCTGCTTGGTGATCTCGTCGCCGGTCAAAATGGTGACCGGCGAGGGGCCTTCCAGGCTGGCGCGGGGAATGCGCGAACCCGTCACGATGACCGCGTGCGCGCTGGCCGCCGGCTGGCTATCGTCAGCCGGCGCGGCGGTTTGGGCCTGCGCCTGCGAGGTGATGCCGGCG
Source organism: Janthinobacterium rivuli (assembly GCF_009208735.1). Taxonomy (GTDB): domain Bacteria; phylum Pseudomonadota; class Gammaproteobacteria; order Burkholderiales; family Burkholderiaceae_D; genus Janthinobacterium. The sequence continues at coordinate 20,454 of NZ_WFLJ01000022.1, forward strand.
ACAAGGGCCAGCACGGCAACACTGAGCGGGGATAACTTGAACTGTATAGACATATTTTCGCTTCTCAAGGTGGGAGAAAGGGTGAAAGATATCAACATGTCAGTATTTACAAAACGAATACTTTCTTCTTACTATATACCATTATTGTTATATGGAAATATTTTAAAGAAGAAACTCTCGCCGTGCTCCGCGTCCCCAGGCAAGGACAACTCCCGCTTATGGTTTTCTGATGGCAATTTCCTTGTAGGCTGGCCGCAGCACGCGCAGGGCCGTCTCGGCCGGGTTCCCCACGGCACCGAGCAAGCGGGTCGCGCCCGTGGCCGGGCTGCAACTGCCCGTGCTGCGGTAGCGCAGCGCCGCCGCCAGCACGCCTTCGGCCGCGTCGCCCAGCGCATGCTGGTAATCGTCCGTCACGTCGCAGGTCGGCGCCATGCCGTCGGCAAAGTCGCCAAAGCCCTTGGCGTTGACACCCTGGAACTGCACCGCGAAATAGGTGGTGCCGCAATTCGGTGCAGGGTAAAAACCGTAGGGCTTGCCGCACGTCGTGCCGCCGATCAGGTTGACCTGCACGTCGACGCCACGCAAGCCGTTGATGATGGCTTCGCTGGCCGAGCAGGTATTGCCCGTTGTCAGCAAGGTCACGCGCTTGAGGCCCAGCGAGGGCAGCGGCGTGCCCTTGGGCAGCGGATTGGGCGCGGGAAAGCCCTGGCTTTGCGCATGGAAGGGCACGGGCGCTGCCTGCCGCGTCTTGTCATTGGCCAGCACCTGCTCGAAGACCTTGCCAGTCGTCGCCTGCGGGCCGGCAATCATGTACGCGAGTTCGCTGGCGACATCGAGGTAACCGCCGCCGTTGTAGCGCACGTCGAGCACCAGGTCGCTGATGCCGGCCGCCTGGAAGCGGCGCATGGTCTCGACCAGCTGGCGTTCGGCCACGTTGTTATGCGTGTTGAAGGTCAGATAGCCGACCTTGCCCGTGGGCGTGTCGATGATGCGCTCGTTTTGCACGGCGCTCGTATTGACTTCGATCGCCTGCAGGGTGGCGCTCAGCACCGTTCCGCCACGGCCAAATCCCAACGTGTGCGTGCCTTGCGCCTTGGGGAAGAGGGCTGCATTGATGGTCTGCACGCTGGCCGTGTCGGGCGCGTTGACGAAATCGACGCCATCAACGGTTTGCAGCACGTCGCCGCGCCGCAAGCCCGCCAGGTCGGCCGGCGAGCCCGGCTCGACGATCGAGATCACCGCCGTGCGCGGCGGCGTGGTACGCGTCAGCGCCAGCAGCATGCCGTAGCCCAGTTCCACGCCATTGAGCGAGGCTTCCCATTCGGCCGTCGTATACGTGAAATGAAACCGGTCCTTGGGTTGGCCGGACGCCGTCGTGGCCGTGGTTTTCAGCACGTCGAAATATGCCTTGGCCGTACTGAAGCTTTGCGGCTGGTAGGTGGTCGGCACTTCGCGGTACCACAGATACGTTTCATCGATCCAGCTGCGCACCCACGTCTGTTCATCGAGCAAGGTGCCCGGCTTGTCGATGCCGCTGCCGCTGCGCGGCGCTTCGCAGCGGTTCGCCACCGTGGATGACGCGACCAGCGCCGTCGGCCCCGTCGGCGTCACGGGCGGGATGACGGCCGTGCTGTCGCCGCCGCCACCGCCACCGCAGGCACTCAGCAACAATACAAGAGGAACCGCCAAGGCGGAAAAGCGCAGGGAGGGCATGGCAGACTTTCCGAAAAGAAATTATCGAAAAATTATAAAGCGTTTTACAAACAGGCCTGGTTTTCTTTGACAAAAAAAATGGCGCCCGCAGGCGCCATTGCTACAGCGTGGTAGTCACCCCATCACGCCACGGTGGCCGCCACGGGCGCCGCCACGACGGGCGGCAGCGGTGTCGGCGCGTTGAAGGCGATCAGCAGACTGGCTTCCTTCTCTTTCGCCGCCTTCAAATGACGCTCCTTCACGTGGCCATAGCCACGGATGTCTTCGGGAATGCTGGCGATCGCCACGGCTTGCGCCAGCTTGGCCGTCGTCAGTTTCGGCAGCAAGCCGCCCACCGTCGCGCGGTATTCGGCGATCAGTGCGCGCTCCATCTTGCGCTCGGCCGTATGGCCGAACACGTCGAAGGCCGTGCCGCGCAAGCCCTTGAACTTGGCCAGCACGCCGAACGCCTTCAGCATCCACGGGCCATATTCCTTCTTGATCAAATGGCCCTGGCCATCCGTTTTCGCCATGATCGGCGGCGCCAGGTGGAACTTGAGCTTGATGTCGCCTTCGAACATGGCGGCGATCTTCGCCTGGAAGGCGCCGTCCGTGTACAGGCGCGCCACCTCGTATTCATCCTTGTAGGCCATCAGCTTGTAGAAGTAGCGGGCCACGGCTTCCGTCAGGCGCAGGTGCGGGCCATTCAGGGCGCTTTCGGCGGCGCGCACCTGGCCGACGAAGTCCAGGTACTGCTGCGCATACGCGCGGTCCTGGTAGGCCGTCAGCAGGGCCACGCGTTTTTCGATGATGTCGTCGAGCGTGTCGATGCGCTTGAATTCCACCACTTTCGCCGGCGTCGTCATGCGCACCAGGCTGGCCGCATCGTGGGCGCCCGCGCGGCCCCAGTTGAAGGCCGCCTTGTTGAACGCCACCGAGACGTTGTTCAAATCGATGGCCTTCATGATGGACGCTTCGCTCAATGGCACCTTGCCCTTTTGCCAGGCGTAGCCGAGCATGAACATGTTCGTGGCGATCGAGTCGCCCATCAGCGCCGTGGCGATCTGGCCCGCGTCGATGAAGTCCACGTGGTCGCTGCCGCAGGCCTTTTCGATTTCCATGCGCGCGGAAGCGCCGGGGAATTGCCAGTCCGGGTTTTTCACGAAGGCGGCCGTCGACGAGCTGGTCGAGTTGATCATGGCCCAGCTGCGGCCCTCCCCCATGCGCGACAGGGCGTCGCGGCTGGCCGTGACGATCAGGTCGCAGCCGATCACGAGATCGGCCGCACCGGTGCCGACGCGCGTCGAGTGGATGTCTTCCTGATGATCCGCCAGGCGCACGTGCGACATCACGGGGCCGCCCTTCTGCGCCAGGCCGCTCATGTCCAGCACGGAACAGCCCTTGCCTTCCACATGCGCCGCCATGGCCAGGATCTGGCCGACGGTGACGACGCCCGTGCCGCCGATGCCGGTGACCAGGATGCCGAACGGCTCGGCCGTCGAGGGAATCTGCGGTGTCGGCAAGGCCGGCACGGCTGGCGCATCCTTGTCGGCGGCAGCCGCCTTCTTCGGCTTTTTCAAGCCGCCGCCTTCCACCGTCACGAAACTCGGGCAGAAACCCGTCGTGCACGAGAAGTCCTTGTTGCAGGACGACTGGTTGATCTGGCGCTTGCGCCCCAGTTCCGTTTCCAGCGGTTCCACCGACAGGCAGTTCGATTGCACGGAGCAGTCGCCGCAGCCTTCGCAGACGGCTTCGTTGATGACGGCGCGCTTGGCCGGGTCCGGGTATTCATTGCGTTTCCGGCGGCGGCGTTTTTCCGAAGCACAGGTCTGATCGTAGATCATGGCCGACACGCCGGGCATGTCGCGCAGTTCGCGCTGCACGTCCATCAGTTCCGAACGGTGGCGCACGGTGACGCCTTCCGCCCAGGCGTAGTCGGCAGGGTATTTTTCCGGTTCGTCCGTGACGACGATGATGGGACCGACGCCTTCGGCGGCGATCTGGCGCGAAATGATGGCCGGAGACAGGGGGCCGTCGAATTCCTGGCCGCCCGTCATGGCCACCGCATCGTTGAACAGAATCTTGTAGGTGATGTTCACCTTGGCCGAGACGGCGGCGCGGATGGCCAGGATGCCCGAGTGGAAATACGTGCCGTCACCGAGGTTGGTAAACACGTGCTTTTCATTCGTGAACGGCGCCTGCCCCACCCAGGTGACGCCTTCGGCGCCCATGTGGGTAAACGTCGAGGTCTCCCTGTCCATCCACAGCACCATGTAGTGGCAGCCGATGCCGGCCAGCGCGCGCGAGCCTTCCGGCACCTTGGTCGAGGTATTGTGCGGGCAGCCGGAGCAGAAGAACGGCGTGCGGTCCTTTTGCGGATCGGGTTTCACGCTGATCGCCTTGAGCACATTCTCTTTGGCTTCCAGGTAGGCGATGCGTTCCTTCACGCGCTGCTCCACCGGGTGGCCCGCGTAGTAGCGCGAGATGCGGCTGGCAATGGCCCGCGCGATCATGGCCGGGTTCAGCTCATACGTGGCCGGAAGCAGCCAGTCGCCGTGACCGGTGCCCTTCTGGTTGCTCCATTCGCCCGTGTCGTCGAACTTGCCGACCACGCGCGGACGCTCGCCGTCCTTGAGGTTGTACAGTTCTTCCTTCAGCGCGTATTCGAGAATCTGGCGCTTTTCTTCCACCACGAGGATTTCGTCGAGGCCCTTGGCGAATTCGTGCACGCCGTCCGCTTCCAGCGGCCATGTCATGCCGATCTTGTACAGGCGGATGCCGATGTCGGACGCCGTCTGTTCGTCGATGCCGAGATCGGCCAGCGCCTGGCGCGTGTCCAGGTAGGATTTGCCGGCCGTGATGATGCCGATGCGCGCCTTCGGGCTGTCCCAGATGATCTTATTGAGCTTGTTGGCACGCGCATACGCCAGCGCCGCATACCATTTGTAGCTGTTCATGCGCACTTCTTGTTCCAGCACCGTGTCGGGCCAGCGGATGTTCAAGCCACCGGCCGGCATCTCGAAATCCGTCGGCAGGGTGATCTGCACGCGGTCCGGGTCGAAATCGACGGCGGCGCCGGACTCGATGATATCGGTCACGCATTTCATCGACACCCATAGCCCCGTGTAGCGGCTCATGGCCCAGGCGTGCAAGCCGTAGTCGATGTACTCCTGCACCGATGACGGGTACAGCACGGGGATGCCGCAGGCGTTCAGGATATGGTCGGACTGGTGCGCCGTGGACGAGGATTTCGCCGCATGGTCGTCGCCGGCCAGCACCAGCACGCCGCCATGCTTGGCGGAGCCGGCGTTATTGGCGTGTTTGAAGACGTCGCCGCAGCGGTCCACGCCGGGGCCCTTGCCGTACCACATGCCGAACACGCCGTCGTATTTCGCGTCTTCGAACAGATTCGTTTGCTGCGTGCCCCAGACGGCCGTGGCGGCCAGGTCTTCGTTCAGGCCCGGGTGGAATTTGACGTGGTGTTCATCGAGGTATTTCTTGGCCTTGATCGCCGTCATGTCGACGGACGTCACAGGCGAACCGCGGTAACCGGTGATATAGCCGGCCGTATTCAGGCCCGCCTTCAAATCGCGCTCGCGCTGCAGCATGGGCAGGCGGATCAGCGCTTGCGTGCCCGTCATGAAGGCGCGGCCGCGCTCCAGCGTGTATTTGTCGTTCAGGGAAATTTCGGACGCGTGCGCGCCCGGCTCAAGACTCGAGCCCTTGATTGGTGCATTCATTACTTGTCTCCATTATTCTCTGTGCTACGCGTGCAAAGTCGGTTGAACTCACACGTACCAGCTGTGCCTTGTGGACCATGCCGGTGCGGAAAAATGACTTGTTTGTCGTAGACTACCACAGGAATGCGCGCAGTTCTTTGCTGCGCTGCACTCCCGGGCGGGTACCATTTTCACTACTATTTGCTACAGAGCAACTTTACGCCGCGTTCGTATCTTTCAGCACGCCGCGCTTGATCTGGTCCAGCTCGATCGACTCGAACAGGGCGCGGAAATTGCCTTCGCCGAAGCCCTGGTCGCCCTTGCGCTGGATGATCTCGAAGAAGATCGGGCCGATCACCGTCTGCGTGAAGATTTGCAGCAGCAGTTCGCGTTCGTTTTCCGTGCTGTGGCCATCGATCAGGATGCGCAGGCGGCGCAGTTCTTCCAGCTGCTCGCCATGGTTCGGCAGGCGGCGGTTGACCAGCTCATAGTAGGTTTCAATCGTGTCCTGGAAATCGATACCCGTATCGCGCATGCCTTGCACGGAGGCGTAGATATTGTCCGTGCCCAGCGCGATGTGCTGGATGCCTTCGCCATGGTACTGGTCCAGGTATTCGGCGATCTGCGACTTGTCGTCCGACGATTCATTGATCGGGATGCGGATCTTGCCGCACGGCGAGGTCATGGCCTTCGATTTGAGGCCCGTCAGCTTGCCTTCGATGTCGAAGTAGCGCACTTCGCGGAAGTTGAACAGGTTTTCATAGAAGCTCGCCCATTCCTTCATGCGGCCACGGTGCACATTGTGCGTCAGGTGGTCGATATACGTGAGGCCATGTCCGACGGGATTGGCCACGGCGCCGGGAATGGCGACGAAATCGACGTCATAGATGCTGATGTCGCCGATGCCGCCGGGAGCCGCCGCGTCCGGCTTGTCGGCGCCCTTGCCGCGCCAGCGGTCGACGAAGTACAGCAGCGAATCGCCCACGCCCTTGATGGCGGGAATGTTCAGCTCCATCGGACCTGTTTTATTGTCGAAACCCCAGGCGCCCAGTTCCAGCGCGCGGCGGTACACGAAGGCCGCGTCGTCGACGCGGATGGCGATGGCGCACACGGACGGGCCGTGATGGCGGGCAAAACGCTGCGCGAACGAATCTTGTTCGGCATTGATGATGAAATTGATGTCGCCCTGACGGTACAGGGTCACATCCTTGTGACGGTGGCGCGCGATGGCCGTGAAGCCCATGTTCTCGAACAGCTTGCCCAATGCTTTTGGGTCTGGTGCTGCATACTCGACGAACTCGAAACCATCGGTACCCATCGGGTTATCCCAAGGCTGAAATTGCATGATGTCTCCTCCAAGAAGTAGCGCACAGTATAGGCGTGGGTCACGGGCATTAAATGCCAAAGATCTCCCGAACAATCATGATTTGCGCAATAATATTGCGTGAAACAAGAACCACCGGAGGAAGCATGAGCAAAATTACGCTGGATAAAACGGATCGCAAGATCCTCTCCGTCCTGCAGGCCGATGGCCGCCTGTCGAATCAGGACGTGGCCGAGCAGGTCAGCCTGTCGCCGTCGCCATGCTTGCGCCGCGTCAAACGGCTGGAGGAAGCGGGCGTGATCCGCCAGTACGTGGCCCTGCTGGACCCGGAAAAGATCGGCCTGGGCTTGCTCGCCTACGTGAACGTGCGGCTGGAAAAGCACAGCGACGCCACCGCCCACAGCACGGCACGCGTGCTGGCGCCCAACCTGGTGACGAATACCTCGCCGCGCGCCGATTTTGCCGTGGCCGTGGCGCAATGGCCGGAAGTGGTGGCCTGCTATGCGATGACGGGCGAAATGGATTATCTGTTGCGCGTGCACGTGGAAGACATGGAGCACTTTTCGCGCTTCATGATGGCGACCCTGCTGCGCCACCCGGCCGTGCTGGACGTCAAATCGAGCTTCGCCTTGCAGCGCATCAAGGATACGACGGCCCTGCCGCTGCTGTAATTACTCCGCTGGCGGCGGTGGCGTGGGCTTTTTGCGTCCTGGCAAGCGCTCGAAGAGCTTGCTGGCGGCGCGCGCATTGGCCTTGAACGTGTAGTCGAACATGGCGAACTGTTCCTGCACGGCTTCCTGCAGCATGCTGCTCGGGTTCGGCGGCAATAGTTTCAGATAAGCATCAGCTTCGCCATAGTCGCGCTGGATTTCCATGCCCGCCTTCTTGGCGATATGCATCATCGTCTTGTTCGACGACAAACAATGCATGTACAGGGTATCGACATCGTTATTGCGGCAGTGAATCGCCGCCCGCTCGAACAGTTTCGACCCCACGCCCATGCCGCGCATGGATTTCGATACGGATACGCCAAACTCGGCCACCTGCTCCTTGTCCGTGACGACGCTTTTCGCCGGCGATTTGTCCTTCGGCGCGAACGCCAGGTGCCCCACGCCCACCAGCTTGAACAGGCTGTTGTAGACGCCGTAAATCATATCGCGCGAAAAATCCATCTTCTGCACGTACTGGGCCACCAGCTCATCGGGCAAGGCGCTGCCGAAGCGCAGCAAACGGTCGCTTTTCTCGAGCGACAGGAAATGCTTCATCATGCGGCGCCGGTCGCGCTCATGCAATTGCTTGACGAGCACGGTCGGGCGCCCGCCGCCGCTACGGCTGAGCCAGCGGCGAAACGGGTTTTGAAACAGCTTGGGTAAGGTCACGACGACTCCTGGGGGCGGTGCTGCGGCGCGTCAGGCCGGAATTGTGCAGTGCAACATTATGGCGCCATTGTAGCCTATTCCCGCCATTCAAGCCTGGGCCAGGAATGCCTGCACAGCCGCCACCCGCGCCGCATGGATGACTTCGGGGATACGTTTCGGCTCCGCGCAGCCGTGCGCCAGCGCACCGGCATTCACGCCGCGCGCCGCGTCCAGCCCGCCTTGCAGTCGTACCGCCTGAGGGAAATCGCCGGCGACCAGCCCGTCGCAGGCCACCGCCTGCAGCAGTTGCGCAAAGCGCTGCGGCTTGCGCAAGCCGTCGCAGCGTTCGCACAGGCTGACGATGGCTTCGGCGCCCAAGGCCAGCGCGCCATTGACATGCTCCCGCTCGCGCGCCGCCATGACGGCCAGCTCGCGGCACTCGTTGGGCACGCGCAGGCGCTCGCTCAGTTGTTCAATGGCATCTTTCGGCAGGCGCAGCAGCAGGGCGGCGAAGCGCACGGGCAAGTCATGACCTTGCGCGGCGGCATGGTCGATCACCTGCAGCAAGCGCTCGCTGATGGCAATTTCACCCATGATGTGCGCCAGGGCGCCACAGTCCTGCAGCACCGTCAGCATGCGCGAAGGATGGCTTTCCATCAGCCCCTTGGCCACTTCCTGCCACACGCGCTCGGCCACCAGGGCGTCGACTTCGCCATCGTCCACCATCCGGCGCATCAGCGCCATGGTGGCCGGTGCCACCGTAAAACCGTCGAAGCGGGCGGCGAAGCGGGCCAGGCGCAGGATGCGCACGGGGTCTTCGCCGAACGCGTCGGAGACGTGGCGGAAGATCTTATTCTCAATATCCTGCATACCGCCGAACGGGTCGGTCAAGGTACCGTCCTCGGCCCGCGCGATGGCGTTGATAGTGAGATCGCGGCGCACCAGGTCGTCTTCCAGGGTGACGTCGGGCGCCGTGTGGAAGACGAAACCCCGGTAGCCGGGCGCCGTCTTGCGCTCCGTGCGGGCCAAGGCGTATTCTTCCTGCGTCTTCGGGTGCAGGAAGACGGGGAAATCCTTGCCGACGGGCCGGAAGCCCTGACGCAGCATGTCTTCCGGCGTGGCGCCGACGACGACGTGGTCGTGGTCTTTCACGGGCAAGCCCAGCAGTTGGTCGCGCACCGCGCCACCGACCGTGTAAATCTTCATAACACTCTTTTCTTAGTCAGGTAATTCCGCGTCGTGCCTGGCAGCGACTTCCGTTTCCGCCAGCGCTTCCGCGATCCAGCGCGCGACTGCCGGGTGCGCCTGCACGCGCTCGCAATACGCGTTCAGCGCCGGCGCAAGGCTCACGCCATAGGTGCGGAAACGCATGACGACGGGGGCGAAATACGCGTCGGCGATGGAAAAGTCGCCAAACAGGAACTGGTGGTGGCCAAAGCGCGACAAGCACTCTTCCCAGATTTCGCTGATGCGGCCGATGTCCGCCTGCGCGGCGGCCGTGCGGCCACGGCCCGGCAACTTGGCCTTGATATTCATCGACATATCCGTGCGCAAGCCGGCGAAACCGGAATGCATTTCCGCGCAGATACAACGCGCCATGGCGCGCGCGGCCACGTCTTGCGGCCACATGTGTTTATCGGGAAACTGCTCGGCCAGGTATTCGCAGATGGCCAGGCTGTCCCAGATCGTGATCTCGCCCGCCAGCAGCACGGGAACCCGGCCGCAGGCCGAATACTCGGCGATTTTGCTGGCCGTGTCGCTCTGGTCGAGCAGCACGCGCACTTCCTGGAACGGGATGCCGAAGGCCGTCATGGCCACCCACGGGCGCATCGACCACGATGAATAATTCTTGTTGCCGATGATGAGGGTCAGGCCAGGCTCGCGCGCGGCGGCCAGGGTTTGCGTCAGGCTGGGATCAAGGATGGTCGTTTGCATGCTCGGCTAACTTTAGTTGGATGATGGCAAATCGGCGGAAACGGCGCTGTTTTTCGGTCCCACGGTGCCCAGGCGCGCCTTCAGCGACTGCGGGCGCTTCTCGAACAGGGCCGCGTAATACGTGGCGTTGGCCATCACGTTCTTCACGTAGCCGCGCGTTTCCGTGTACGGGATGATCTCGGCGAAGACGGCGCCTTCCAGCGGACGCGTCATGGTGGCGCGCCAGATGCGCAGGCGCCCCGGCCCCGCGTTGTAGGCGGCGCTGGCCAGCACTTGCGAACCGTCCAGGCCACCGAGCACCATGTTCAGATAATTCGTGCCCAGCATGACGTTGGTGCGCACATCGCTTAACGTTTCCGTGACGAAATCGGTCAGGCCGATCTTCTTGGCCACATAACGGGCCGTCGACGGCATCACCTGCATCAGGCCGGACGCGCCCACGTGCGACTGCGCATCCATGATGAAACGCGATTCCTGGCGGATCAGGCCATACACCCAGGCCTTGTCCAGGCCCAGGGTTTGCGTGGCCGGATGCATGACGTCGTCGTGCGGCGTCGGATAGCGCTGCGTATAGTCCACTTCCAGGCGCGTGCGGTCCGAGGTGTTGACCATGCGGTCGAGCACATTGTTCTGGCGTGCAAATTCCGCGGCCGCCAGATGCTGGCGATCCGTCATCGAACGCAATTCCCAGTTCCACTCGCGCGTGCCTTCGAAGCGCAAACGCATGTTGAAAAATTTCAAGGCGCGCTGCAGTCCCGGATTGGCGGCCATGGCGGCGATTTCCGTCGGGCTGACGGGCTGGCCCGGCGGCGGCAAGACCAGATGGTTGCCCAGCTCTTCATTGGCCAGCAAGCCGTAGAAATTCGATTGATCGGCAATCGTGCGGTACAGGGTGTCCGCTTGCGCATTCGGGCGGCCCGGCGTTTCCGCCTGCTGCGCGCGCGCCAGCCAGTAGACCCAGGTGGGATCCGCGCGCAGGGAGGCCGGCATGGCCTGAATGGCGGCTTTCACCTGCGGCCAATTGCCTTCACGCAAGGCAATACGCGCCTTCCACTGCATCTGTTCCTGGGTCAACGGCGCGCCATTGGATTTTTGCCAATACTCGAATGCTTCCGGCGCCAGCGCATACGACGCTTGCAGGGCCAGGCTGGCCCAGCCGATGGCCTGCTCCTGCGGCGTCAGTTGCGCGCTGGCCTTTTGCAGCGCCACCACGCCCAGTTTCAGGGTGCTTTTCGCCATGCGGCCGACGGCCACCAGATACATCTCGTGGTCGGCGCGGCTGGCGCCCACGCCCTTGGCCAGCATCAGCGCGGGCAAATCGATCGCTTGCGCCATCTTCGCGTCGGACGCGCCCAGCAGCAGCGCGATGCGGCGCGCCGGGCCCGTGGCATTGGTCTGGCCCGCCAGGCGGATCTGCGCCCACAGGTCATTCGTGTCGAACTGGCCATTTTGCGCCAATGCCGAGATCAGGCTGCCGCACGCTTCGCCATAGCCGGGCGGCGAGACGAGCAGGTTGCGCGCCTCGGCCGCCACGTTCTGGCCCTTGGCCGCGCGCGACATCAGCGCGTAGCACTTGAGCTGGGTGTCGTCGTCGAGGGCGAATTGCGGGTATTGTTCATCAAACACGACCCAGTCGCGCTTGCGGCCCAGCTCCAGCAGCCAGTCGTTGCGGAAGCGGTCGGCGATGGCGCTGCCCTTGTAGCGGTTCAGGTAATCGCGAAATTGCGCCTCGGTCAACTGTTTGATGCGTGGTTTCAGCCGATAATAGTCAACATACGAGGGAATCTGGTAATTCGTCAGGCGCCCCGCATAGAAATCGGCTTTCTCGACGTCATCCTTGCGCGCGGCGTCGCGCAGCAGCAGGAAGGCATCGTCCTCGCTGCGCGTATCGGGCGCGGCAGGCGATGCGGTGGCGGACACCTGGGCCAGGGCGGCCAGGGGAGACAAGGCCGATGCAACACACAGCATCGTGCCGGCAATCCATTTCAGTGGGGAAATCAATGTACGACTCTCAATCTTAACTTGATGGTGATATGAATAGCGACCCTAGAATAACATGCGACCTGGCTACACGGCCACCCATTGCGCCAGCGGAAAAAGCCGGCTTGCGCAAAGCCTTGCTGGCGGCCCGGCGCGCCCTGCCCGACGCCGCGCGCGCGGGGTGGAATGCGGCCATCGCGCAGCGCCTGCTGGACTGGTGCGCGCAGGAAAACGTCGAGGAACTGGGTGTGTACTGGCCCCTGCATGGCGAGCCGGACTTGCACAGCGCCTACGCGCAGCTGGCCGCGCGCGGCGTGCAATTGAGCTTGCCGGTGGTGCTGGAAAAGCATGCGCCGCTGGCCTTTTCCAGCTGGACACCCGGTGAGCCCATGGTCAAGGATGGCATGGGCGTGGCCGTGCCGGCCCAATTGCGCCTGCGCCCGACGCCCGCCACCCTGCTGGTGCCTTGCCTGGGGTTTAATACGGAACGTTTTCGTCTCGGCTATGGCGGCGGCTATTACGACCGCACCCTGGAACACGCGCCGCGTCCGCGCACCGTGGGTGTGGCATACGACTGCCTGAAGGCCTCATTTGACAGTGGCCCATACGACATCGCCCTCGATCACATCATGACCGAGGGCGATCTGCTCTGACGGATCAGATGGAGATTACTTGACCAGGCGCTGCCACAGTGCCGTCGTGGGCGCCGCCTGGTTCATGCTATAGAAATGCAAGCCCGGTGCGCCGCCTTCCAGCAGGCGTTCGCACAAGCCCGTCACCACGTCCAGGCCGAAGGCCTTGATGGACGCGCTGTCGTCGCCGAAGCTGGCCAGTTTCAGACGCACCCAGCGCGGAATTTCTGCGCCGCACATGTCCGAAAAGCGCATCAGCTGCGTGTAGTTCGTGATCGGCATGATGCCGGCCACGATGGGCACGTTGATGCCCATCTTCTGCGTCTGCTCGACAAACTGAAAATACGCGTCGGCATTGTAGAAGTACTGGGTGATGGCCGCATCGGCGCCGGCCTGCACCTTGCGCGCGAACGCGTTCAAGTCGTCCTGCGGCGAACGGGCTTGCGGGTGCACTTCCGGGTAGGCGGCCACTTCGATATGGAAATGGTCGCCCGTCTCGGCGCGGATGAATTCCACCAGCTCGTTGGCGTAACGGAACTCGCCCGAGGCGCCATAGCCACTCGGCAAGTCGCCGCGCAAGGCCACGATGCGGTTCACGCCGGCCGCCTTGAAGTCGGCCAGCACGGCGCGGATCGATTCGCGCGAACCGCCGACGCAAGACAGATGGGGCGCGGCCTGTTCGCCGGCCGCCAGGATCTCGCGCACGGTGTCCAGCGTGCCCTGCTGCGTGGTGCCGCCGGCGCCAAAGGTCACCGAGAAATACTTCGGATGCAACTCGGACAACTTGACACGCGTGGCGCGCAGCTTTTCCGCCCCTTCCGGGGTTTTCGGCGGGAAAAACTCAATACTGAAATTATGCTTTTCCATCGTCATTACTCAAAAGTAAGGTCGACAGGGCCCAGGAAATGATGCTGTACAGAATGGCACCGCCCACGGCCGACCAGAAACTGGCGACATGGAAACCGTCGATCATCTGCGCCACCAGCCAGAACATGAAGCCGTTGATGATCAGGATGAACAGGCCCAGCGACAAGAACGTCACGGGCAGGGTCAGCAGGATCAGCAAGGGACGGATCAGCGCATTGACCAGCCCCAGCACGGCAGCGGCCAGCAGCGCCGTCCAGCCGCTGCTCATCGTCACCGAGTGCATCAAATAAGGAACGGCAAACAGGGCCGCCGCATTGATAAACCAAATCAGTAGCAAGCGCATTTCTCTAGCCTGTCAAAAATGATAATAGACCGGCGACGGCCGGACTGTTCAGATTACACAAGTGAGCCTCCTTGCCTCGCGAACCGTAGCGAGCGGATGCGCGGCGTGGCCGAGAAGCGCAGCTGTACGTTATGTACAGCGAGCATCGCCGGCCGCGCCCCGCGCCGCGCAGTAGGTTCCCGAGGCAAGCAACCGATTAGTAGCGGTAGTGCTCTGGCTTGTATGGACCTTCCGTGCGCACGCCGATGTAGTCGGCTTGCTCTTGCGTCAGTTCCGTCAGCTGCGCATTCAACTTTTTGAGTTGCAGGCGGGCGACTTTTTCATCCAGGTGTTTTGGCAGGGTGTACACGCCGACCGGGTAGTTAGCCGTGTTCGCGTACAGCTCGATCTGCGCGATCGTCTGGTTGGCGAACGACGAGCTCATCACGTACGACGGGTGGCCCGTGCCGCAGCCGAGGTTGACCAGGCGGCCTTCGGCCAGCAGGATGATGCGGCGGCCCGACGGGAAGATGATGTGGTCGACTTGCGGCTTGATGTTTTCCCACTCGTATTGTTTCAACGAAGCGACGTCGATTTCATTGTCGAAGTGACCAATGTTGCAGACGATGGCCTGGTCTTTCATGCGCGTCAGGTGATCGTGCGTGAGGATGTGGTAGTTGCCGGTGCAAGTGACGAAGATGTCGCCGTGTTCGCAGGCGTAATCCATGGTCACCACGCGGTAGCCTTCCATCGCCGCCTGCAGTGCGCAGATCGGGTCGACTTCCGTCACCCACACTTGCGCCGACAGGGCGCGCATGGCTTGCGCCGAACCTTTGCCGACGTCACCGTAACCGGCGATGACGGCCACTTTACCGGCGATCATCACGTCGGTGGCGCGCTTGATGCCGTCGACCAGCGATTCGCGGCAGCCATACAGGTTGTCGAACTTCGATTTCGTGACGGAATCGTTCACGTTGATGGCAGGGAAAGCCAGCTTGCCTTCCTTGTGCATTTGATACAGGCGGTGCACGCCGGTCGTCGTTTCTTCCGTCACGCCGAGGATTTCCGGCAGACGCTTCGAGTACCAGGTCGGGTCGGCCAGCAAATGCTTCTTGATCGAGTTGAACAGGCAGATTTCTTCGTCCGAACCGGGGTTGGCCAGCACCGACAGGTCGGTTTCCGCGCGCACGCCCAGGTGCAGCAGCAGGGTCGCGTCGCCGCCATCGTCGAGGATCATGTTCGAGTAGACAGCCTTGCCGTCCACGTTCGGCCATTCGAAGATGCGGTGCGTGTATTCCCAGTAGTCGTCCAGCGACTCGCCCTTGACGGCGAACACGGGCGTGCCGGCGGCGGCGATGGCGGCGGCGGCGTGGTCTTGCGTCGAGTAAATGTTGCACGATGCCCAACGCACTTGCGCGCCCAGCGCTTCCAGAGTCTGGATCAGCACGGCGGTCTGGATGGTCATGTGGATGGAACCGGTGATGCGCGCGCCCTTCAAAGGCTGCGCCGCCGCGAATTCTTCGCGGATGGCCATCAGGCCAGGCATTTCCGTTTCAGCAATCTTGATTTCTTTGTCGCCCCATGCGGCCAGAGTGATATCGGCGATGGTGTAGTCGTGTTGCGATTTGAGTACGGCGTTCATCACGCCCTCCTTTCAGTTGTTGAAAAAGGTACGTGAGCGCGGTTGCAGGATATTCCGAGCCTGGCGAATTTCTTCGTCGCAACGCTCCTCGGACCCCGCATCATAACATTGGCCATGCGCCGGCGGCAACCATTAGTCAAGCGGGCCGGCCGCCTGACAGGTCCGCGACGCGCGCTGGCGCGCTACGGTTTGCGCGGCCAGTTCTTGCCCTGGCTGAGGCAGCTGGCGCGCTTGTCAGCATCGAGGCGCTGCGCTATCTCATCGGCCAGGTCGCGCAGGATGGGCACCATGTCTTGATCGGCCTGGCTGCCGTCGCTCGGGTAATTCGCGGCGCGCATGGCCCATTTGCAGGTGATCACGGGGTCGGGCTTGATATTCGAGCGCCAGGCATCGGGATCCGTGGCGAGAAAACCACTGTCGGCATAGATGGTGAGCACATGCAAGGCCTGGCGTGCCGACATTTGCCCCATCAGCTCGGTGAGTTCGGGCCGGATCTGGACCGGCGTTGCCAGCGAGCCATCGGGGAAAACAAATTTGCCGGCCGCCGCCAGGGTCAGCACGGCATGCCCATCGCCCCCCTCCGCCTTGTCCAGCCATTGCCCCACCGTCAGCGTGGCTGGCTCGGCCGCGAAAGCGGCCAAGCCCCATGTGGCCAGCAAGACAACAGCCAACGAGCGTGCGCGCAACAAAGTCATGAAGTACTCCAATTGGTTTATTTGCAACAAATTGTAACGTATCTCCATGGCAGCGCCGTTCGCCACGCACCGCCCGGTGCGCGCCCCATAAAAAAAGCGCCCGCGGCCAGCTGGCCGGGGCGCTCCTCTTGCAAGCGGGCTAGATTACTTCAGGCCGGCGGCATCGCGCAGCAGGGCGACCTTGTCCGTGCGTTCCCACGTGAATTCCGGCTCTTCGCGGCCGAAATGGCCGTAGGCGGCGCTCTTCTGGTAGATCGGGCGCAGCAGGTCGAGCATTTGCACGATGCCCTTCGGGCGCAGGTCGAAGTGTTCCAGCACCAGCTTGGCGATTTGCTCATCGGGAATGACGCCCGTGCCTTCCGTGTAGACGGTGATGTTGATCGGCTTGGCCACGCCGATGGCGTAGCTGACCTGCACCTGGCATTGGCGCGCCAGGCCGGCCGCGACGATGTTTTTCGCCACGTAACGGGCCGCGTAGGCTGCCGAACGGTCGACTTTCGACGGGTCCTTGCCCGAGAACGCGCCGCCGCCGTGCGGGGCTGCGCCGCCGTAGGTGTCGACGATGATCTTGCGACCGGTCAAGCCGCAATCGCCTTGCGGACCGCCGATGACGAAACGGCCCGTCGGATTAACGAGGAAAATGGTGTCATTCAGCCATTCGCGCGGCAGGATGGGCTTGATGATCTCTTCGATCACGGCTTCCTTGATTTGCGCGTGCGAGATTTCCGGCGCATGCTGGGTCGACAGCACGACCGTGTGCACGCCGACGGGGCGGCCATCGACGTAGCGCAGGGTCACTTGCGATTTCGCATCCGGACGCAGCCATGGCAGACGGCCATCCTTGCGCAGTTGCGACTGGCGCTCGACCAGGCGGTGCGCGTAGTGGATGGCGGCAGGCATCAGCTCGGCCGTTTCATCGCAGGCGTAGCCAAACATCAGGCCCTGATCGCCGGCGCCTTGATCCAGGTCAATGCCCGCACCTTCATCGACGCCTTGCGCGATGTCCGGCGACTGCTTGTCATAGGCCACCAGCACGGCGCAACCCTTGTAGTCGATGCCGTATTCCGTGTTGTCGTAGCCGATACGTTTGATGGTTTCGCGCGCAACTTGAATATAATCCACATTGGCGTGCGTGGTGATCTCGCCAGCCAGCACCACCAGACCGGTGTTGCACAGGGTTTCGGCTGCCACACGGGCGGTCGGGTCCTGGGTCAGGATGGCGTCAAGGATGGCGTCGGAAATTTGATCGGCAACCTTGTCGGGATGGCCTTCCGAGACGGATTCGGAAGTGAAGAGATAGTCGTTTGACATTGCAAGCTCCTGTTTACTATGTGAATGTTCTGTCGCAGTAAAGAGGATTTTGCCTGCGACGCTTTAGCGAGATTTATATTCCGCATCGCAAGTTGTCTATTAACTCAGCGGTTACTGCATACGTGGTATTTTACGCTTCTTAAAAAATTTTGGCACGGCAACACGCCATTCCTGGAAACAGCTTATACATGTTAGTCCCAATTTTCCGCTTTTTATCCATCTTTCCCCTGCCGGTTCTGCATGGCCTGGGCGCTGCGCTCGGCTGGGTGATTTACGCCATTTCCCCATCCTACCGTCGCCGCATGCGCGAGAACATGCAGGGTGCGGGGTTTTCGCAACACTTGCACACAGCTGTGGCCGAAGCAGGCAAGAGCGTGCTGGAATTGCCGTTCATCTGGTGCGCGCCAGCCGCGCGCGTGGCGCGCCATGCGACGGTGGAAAACTGGGAACTGGTGGAAAAAGCGCTGCAACATGGCCGCGGCATCGTCTTCCTGACGCCGCACCTGGGCTGCTTTGAAATCGTCGCCCAGCAAATCGCGCTGCGCACGCCGCTCACCGTGATGTACCGTCCGCCCAAGCGCGCCGCCTTGAAGCCGCTGATCGAAGGAGCGCGCGCGCGCGAAAACCTGATGCTGGCGCCGGCCAATATGTCGGGCGTGCGCATCTTCGCCAAATGCCTGAAAAAGGGCCAGCCCATCGGCCTGTTGCCCGACCAGGTGCCGCAGGAAGGTGAGGGCGTGTGGGCCGATTTCTTCGGCCGCCCGGCCTACACCATGACCCTGCCGGCCAAGCTGGCGCAGATGGGCGGCGCCGAAGTCATCATCACCTACGCCGAACGCCTGCCGGGCGGACGCGGCTATGTCGTGCATTTCGTGCCGTTTACCGATTCCCTCGACAGTACCTCGGCCGAGCAGGCGCGCACCATCAATGCCGCCATGGAACAATTGATCGCGCGCAGCCCGGCGCAATACCTGTGGAGCTACAACCGCTATAAGGTGCCGCGCGGCGCGCCGCCGCCCTCGCCCGCCACGCCCGAGGCGGTCAAGGAGCAGGCATGAGACTGCTGATCGCCTTCATGTGGCTGCTGCACTGGCTGCCCTTGCCCATCCTCGGCCGTTTCGGCGTGGCCGTCGGCAGCGTGCTGTTCATCGCCATGCCCACGCGGCGCAAGATTGCCCTGACGAATCTGCGCCTGTGCATGCCGGAACTGACGGAAGCCGAGCGCGTGGCGCTGGCGCGCCAGCATTTCCAGGCCTACTCGCGCAGCGTGTGGGAACGCAGCATCCTGTGGTGGTCGTCGGAAGAACGCCTGAACCGCCTGATCAAAAAGGTGCCCGCCTTCCCGGGCCAGCAGATCGCGGCCAAGCCGACCATCCTGCTGTGCCCGCACTTCGTCTGTCTCGACGTGGCCGGCGCCGCCACGGCCATGGAAATTTCCGCCTCGTCGATGTATGTGCAGCAAAAGAACGCCGCCTTCGACCAGGCCTTGCGCAACGGCCGTTCGCGCTTCAAGCCGCCCAAGCTGTTTACGCGCCAGGACGGCATCAAGACGATCCTGCGCGCGCTGCGCGACGGCTTGCCGTATTTCATGCTGCCGGACATGGATTTCGGCGAGAAGGATGCGGAATTCGTGCCCTTCTTCGGCGTGCCCGCCGCCACCCTGACGGCCACGGCGCGCCTGGCGCTGGCCGCCAAGGCGCAAGTCATTCCCGTCATCGCCACCTTCCTGCCCAATTACCAGGGCTGGCAAGTGACCTATTACCCGGCGTGGGACGATTATCCGGGCGACGACATCACGGCCGCCACGCGCCGCATGAACGAATTCATCGAAGAGCGCGTGCGCGAAGCGCCGGCCGAATATTTCTGGACGCATAAGCGCTTCAAGACGCGTCCGGAAGGCGAAGCATCGTTCTACAACCAGCACAAGTGATACGGCACACCATGAAACTCCAATTTACCAAAATGCATGGCGCCGGCAATGACTTCATCGTCATCGACGCCATCCATCAAGAGATCAACTTCACGCCGGCCCAGTGGCAGCGCCTGGCCGACCGCCGTTTCGGCATCGGCGCCGACCAGATCCTCGTGGTGGAAAAGCCGCGCCTGCCCGGCTGCGACTTCCGCTACCGCATCTACAACAACGATGGCGGCGAAGTCGAGCAATGCGGCAACGGCGCGCGCGCCTTCGTCAAGTTCGTCAGCGAAAAAGGGCTATCGAACAAGGACTGCATCCGTGTGGAAACCATGGCCGGCATCATTTCTCCGCGCCTGGAACCCGATGGCAGCATCACGGTCGACATGGGCGCGCCGGTGCTCGAACCCGCGCTGGTGCCTTTCGATGCTGCGGGCCTGGACGGTGTCGCGCAAGGCAACGACACCGTGTGGCCACTGGACCTGGCACTGCCGGGCAACGATACAACCGTGCTGGTATCCGTCGTCTCGATGGGCAATCCGCACGCCGTGCAAGTGGTTGACGATGTCGATGCGCAAGACCTGGAACAATCGGGTCCGCGCATCGAGCATCACCCGCGCTTTCCCCGCCGGGTCAACGCCGGCTACATGCAGATCGTCGACCGCCAGCACGTGAAACTGCGCGTGTTTGAACGGGGCGCGGGGGAAACCCTGGCCTGCGGCACGGGCGCTTGCGCCGCCGCCGTGGCCGGCATCCTGCGCGGCTTGCTCGATTCTCCCGTGCGCATCAGCGCGCGCGGCGGCGAACTGTCGATCGCCTGGCAAGGTCCGGGCCATCCCGTCCTGATGACGGGCCCGGCCGTGACCGTGTTCGAAGGCACGATCGAGCTGTAAGCGATGAAAAGTCAGGCCGCCAGGAACTGCTGTTCCTGCGCGACATCAAGTTCGGCCAGGTAGCACTTCAGGCGATACAGGCGCTGCCGATAATTGCCTTCCGGCCCCGCCACGCCGCAATCGACGCGCTCGAACAGGCGCACCACCTGATCGAGCAGCTGGCGCTCCTGCGCCGTGCGGATCAGCACGAGGCGCCGCTTGCCGCGCCCATGCGTGGCGCTGATGTCGATCAACAGACAATGTCCCTGGTCGGCCGTGTGGATATCGAGCAGCAGCGCCTCGGCACGCGACAGGTGAAAGCAGCGCGCCAGCGCCAGGCGCGCCGCCAGCAAGGGGTGGCTCTGGCTCAGTAGCCGCAAATGCCCGTCGGCCTGCAGCGCGGCGCACTGGCCCCAGTCGCCGGGTTCGCCTTGCGGCGCGATCTTCGCCAGCGCCGCCTCCGCTTCACGGCTGCCTTGCGCCTGCGCCTGCAGCAGCCAGTACGCGGCCCGCACATCGTTGTTGACGCCGTCGCGGCGATTGCGCCAGGCATGCATGCCGCATTCGAGCTGGGCCGGGCCATGCCCCAGGTCGGCGGCACGTTCCAGGCAGGAATAGGCTTCGACCACATTGCGCTGGGAAAATTCCGGTTTCGTGTAGATGCGCGACAGCACGAACCACGCTTCCGCCAGTCCCTGCTCGCCAGCCTGCGTCAACCAGCGCACGGCCCGCTTGAAATTGGCCGCGCCGTTGCGCGTGGCCAGCCGCTGGCCCTGCGCATCCATGCGCGCATAGCCAAGCCCCAGCTCCAGCTGCGCCGTGCGGTCGCCGCCATGCGCGGCCAGCTCGCAACACTGCCAGCCTTCGGCATCGCCGCCAGGCGCCAAGGCCTGGGCGCAACGCGACAGCAACTGCACCTGCTGCGCCTCGAGGGCGATCGTGCGCGCCCCGGCCGCGGCCTGGCGCTGCAGCAACTCGCGCGCCAGCGGCAAGCCTTGCGACAGGAAGCCGGCATGGTTGCCCTGGCTCCATGCCTGCTCCAGCCAGGCGTACAACGGCGCGTCGCCATCGAGAACGTGCTCGCCAGCAAGGCTGGTGTCCGGCCCGGCAGCGGCAAGTGCCCCCTCTTGCATGGACAACAACCATTGTGCATCGGGCAATCCGGCCCGTACGGCCGCATCCAGCGCCACGCGCGCCTTGGCGCGCAAGGCTTCACTATGGCTGGCCGCATTACCGAGCACCAGTTGCGCCAGCACCAGGCCCGCCTGCACCAGGCCCGCATCGAACGCCTGCGCGTAATAGGGAATCAACGCCTTGGCGGCCGGTTGCGCCACTTCGAACGGCACGTGCGTACCGATCAGCAAGCACGCTTCCTGACTATCCTCCTGGGCCGCCCGCGCCAGCCAGTGCAAGGCGGTGGGCAGGCTTTGCGGCACCCCCTGTCCAAACAGATACACCCGCCCCAACGCCAGCTGGCAAGCGACATCGCCCGCGCGTGCCCCCTTGATCAATCCTAATGTTTCGCGATTTGCCATCGATTCTCGATATTGAGTCAATGATTCTAATAATAGTGAGCCGTCTCCAGGCCCATCAACGCAGGCCGTCCCTTAGTGTAACGTCCTTGTGTCACAAATCCGACTAAGCCGGCTGAAGAACTTGATTCAACGCAACAATGCCCTGGCCCGGACGCGCCAAGATGGCAAGGCGCGGCTGGTGTGCGATGGGGAAACGCGTGCCCCCGGCACAGGATCGGCAGAAACCGCGCGTTACAAAAATACAACAGGGGCATGCTGTTATGCCGCTTTTCACCAATCTTTTCACGCACATTTGACCAATCCCGCACGTCTTGCGCGCCGACGAATTAAGGTTCATTCATCGAAACGCGACAGTTAGCGTGTTTCAATCTGCTCGGATCTCGGACGGAACTCACTTTTAATAGGGAATAAGACATGAAAAAATCACTCGTTGCCCTCGCACTCTTCGGCGCCTTTGCCGCCACCGCACAAGCGCAGTCGTCCGTCCAAATCTACGGCACGATCGATGCAGGCCTGGGCAAATTGACTGGTGAAACCACCAAAGTCACCAAGCGCGACAACAACAAGCTGGGCTTCAAGGGCACGGAAGATCTGGGCAATGGCTTGAAAGCGATTTTCCAACTGGAGATTCGCTATGAATCCGATACCGGCACGCTGGAAAACAACGCCCGTCCCCTGTTCCAGGGTCAAAGCCGCGTCGGCCTGCAAGGCGACTTCGGTACCGTGCGCCTGGGCCGTGGCCTGACCGCCTTCCAGGAATCGAGCACCGCGTTCGAACCATGGTCGGGCATGCCGACGACCGCCGGTTTCCAGACCGACATCACGGTAGCGGCCTATAGCAGCGATCCGCTGAGCGCGCCAGGCAACTCGAAAAACCGCTTCTCGAACGCCGTCTTCTACAACTCGCCAGTCTTCAGCGGCTTCCAGATCAACGCCACCGTCGCCGCCAAGGAAGCCAATGGCAACTTAGCCGTCGCTGCCACGGCAGCGAACCGCGCCGTACCGCTCAATGCCGTGCCAGAGGTGAGCCCGTACTCGGTGTCGGCCACGTACAACAACGCGCAATTCGCCGCCATGGCCGCCTACGAGCGCAATGCGCTGGAAGCGAAACTGTGGTCGGTTGCCGCATCGTTCAATCCAATCACGGAACTGAAACTGATGGCGTCGTACCAGCATCAGGATGACAGCAAGTTCAAGATCACCAATACCGACACCAAGGCATGGCTGATCGGCGCCAACTACGACGTCGGCCCAGGCAAGATCCGCGCTGGCTACGGTCAAAAAACACCGGATGGCGTGGTCAAGACCAAGCAGGCATCGCTGGGCTACGACTACAACCTGTCGAAGCGCACCTACCTGTACGCGGACATCTCGAACCGCAAAGCAGACGTTTCGAAGACCTACATCGGTCTGGGCGTACACCACAACTTCTAATGCTCCACCAGTCACCCGCCACGGGTGATTGCTGAGCTAAGAATACAAAGCGGCATGGGCAACCATGCCGCTTTTTTCATGCGCGCGCGGAAAATGCATCGGCGCCGTCCCCTTTGCGCCTATGCCGCCGCACTCTCGGTTAGAATGAAGCGTTCATCCTTCACTGACAGATATTCTCAATGACCGCCACACTCGATTCCAGCACCGTCGCCCAGTACCTGAGCGAGCATCCGAATTTCTTCGAAGAGCATACCGCCCTGCTCGGTGAGGTCAAGCTGAGCAGCCCGCTGACGGGACGCACGATCTCGCTGCAGGAGCGGCAGATGGAAGTGATGCGCGACAAGTACAAGGCGCTGGAATTGCGCATGTCCAAGCTGAGCCGCCTGGCCGAGGAAAATGGCGATATCGCCAGCAAATTCCACGGCTGGAACCAGGCCATGCTGCAAGTGCGCAACGATGCGGACATGCCGCGCGTGCTGGTCGACGCCTTGCAAGGCAACTTCGACGTGCCCTATGTCAGCCTGCGCCTGTGGCAAGTGCTGCCGGAACACGCCGACGGCTGGTTCACGGAAGATGTGACGGCCGACGTGCGCATGTTCGCCAACAGCCTGCAAGCGCCATATTGCGGCAGCAACCGCGATTTCGAAGCCGTGCACTGGCTGCAGGCCGACAAGATCGAATCGACCGTCATGATCGCCCTGCGCGCGCCGAACACCACGGGCACCTTCGGCTTGCTGGTGCTCGGCTCGCCCGACAGCGAACGTTTTACCTCCAGCATGGGCACCGATTTCCTCGTGCACATCGGCGCCACGGCCAGCGCCGCCCTGGCCGCGCTGCGCGCCGGCTCGCCTGCCTGAACAC
This sequence comes from Janthinobacterium rivuli, assembly GCF_009208735.1. GTDB lineage: Bacteria > Pseudomonadota > Gammaproteobacteria > Burkholderiales > Burkholderiaceae_D > Janthinobacterium. The sequence goes on from NZ_WFLJ01000022.1 coordinate 44,545, forward strand.
GCCATGACTGCGGCGCGCGGCAAGGCCGAGTGGCTGGGCGCCTATCTGGCGCAGCTGGCCACGCAGCGCAAGCTGTCGCCGCATACGCTCGACGCCTACGGGCGCGACCTGCGCGCCTTGCAGGAACTGAGCGGCGATACGCCCTGGACGGCGCTGGCGCACAACGACGTGCGCCGCTACACGGCCAAGCTGCATGCCGGCGGCCTCGACCCGCGTTCGATCGCCCGCAAGCTGTCGTCGTGGCGTGGCTTTTACAACTGGCTCAGCGGTGAAACGGCACTCGACGCCAATCCCGTCGACGGCATCCGCGCCCCCAAGCGGGCCAAGACATTACCCAAAGCCCTGTCGGTGGACGATGCCGTGCGCCTCGTGGCGCCCGCGCAACACCAGCAAGGCGCCGCCGAACCGGAGCAGCTGTGCAACCGCGCCATGTTCGAGCTGCTGTATTCGAGCGGCTTGCGCGTCTCTGAACTGACCAGCCTGGATACCCATTACTGCAAGGCCGAGGACGGCCGGGAAGCCTCGCTGGGCTGGCTCGACATGGCCAGCTTCGAAGTCATCGTCACAGGCAAGGGCAGCAAGATGCGCAAGGTGCCGGTCGGCAAGGCGGCTCTCGTGGCGCTGTCCAGCTGGCTGGCCGTGCGCCCGCCGGCAAGCGATGGCAGCGCCGCCCTGTTTCTCAGCACGCGCGGCACGCGCATCTCGCCCCGCGTGCTGCAGCTGCGCCTGAAGGCGCACGCGCTGGCAACGGACATTCCCGCCAACGTGCACCCGCACGTGCTGCGCCACTCGTTCGCTTCGCACGTGCTGCAATCGTCGGGCGACCTGCGCGCCGTGCAGGAAATGCTGGGCCATTCCAGCATCACCTCGACCCAGGTCTATACGGCCCTCGATTTCCAGCACCTGGCCCATGTATACGACCAGGCGCACCCGCGCGCCAAGGTGAAGTAGGCAGCCGCGCCAGTGGGGCAGCCTGATCCATATCAAGCGGATGGGCGCGTATTTGCAAGCTTTTGCAAAATTCCGGCATAATCGTCCGCATTCTTCCGCTTGCGCGGCGGCACCACCGATTACAGCATAGGCATCCTTCATGGCACTGATTCCAACCACCATCCTCACCGGTTTCCTGGGCGCCGGCAAAACCACCTTGCTCAACCGCATACTGCAGGAAGAGCATGGCATGCGCATCGCCGTGATCGAAAACGAGTTTGGCCAGGAAAACATCGATAACGAGATCCTGGTGCAGGACAGCAACGAACACATCATCGAGATGAACAACGGCTGCATCTGCTGCACCGTGCGCGGCGACCTGATCGTGGGCCTCACGGAACTGGCGCGCAAGCGCGACGCCGGCTTGCTGGCGTTCGACCGCGTCGTCATCGAAACGACGGGCCTGGCCAATCCCGGCCCCGTGGCGCAAACCTTCTTTGTCGACGAGGAAGTGGGCAGCCACTACATGCTCGACGCCATCCTCACGGTGGTCGATGCCCGTCATGCGATGAAGCAACTCGATGAATACGAGGAAGCCCAGCGGCAAGTGGGCTTCGCCGACAAGCTGCTGCTGTCGAAAACCGACCTCGTCAGTGAAGAAGACGTGGCCGCGCTGACGCGCCGCCTGAAGCGCATCAACCCGCGCGCGCCCATCGCCAAAGTCGATTTCGGCCGCGCGCCGCTGGCCGAGGTGCTCGACATTCGCGGCTTCAACCTGAATGAAAAGCTGGAACTGGACCCGGATTTCCTGGCCACGGAAACGGCGCACGTGCATGATCATGACCATGCGCACGGCCACGAGCACAAGCACGCACACGAGCACAGCGACACCTGCGCCACCGACTGCGGCCATGCCGACCACCACCATGCGCAGCACAGCGACGATATCGCCGCCTTCGTTTTCAAGAGCACGCAACCGTTCGACAGCGCCAAGCTCGACGAGTTCCTCGGCGGCCTGGTGCAAGTGTATGGCCCGCGCATGCTGCGCTACAAGGGCGTGCTGCTGATGCAGGGCGCCGAACGCAAGGTGGTCTTCCAGGGCGTGCACCAGCTGATGGGCAGCGACCTGGGCGCCAAATGGGGCGAAAACGAAGTGCGCGGCAGCAAAATGGTGTTTATTGGCAAGAATCTACCAAAAGACATTTTTATTCGCGGACTCGAACAATGTTTGGTATAAACTAGCCGGGTTTTGCAAAGTATCCGTTGCAAAGCAGAAACAAAAGGGAAAGTTAAGCACGCTTTCCCGCTGTCCGACACCCAACTTGCTGGCATAAACCAACAAGTAGCCGTTTCTGATCGGCTAGTCAACAAATCGGGATGGCAATATAAAGCAAAGCGTGCCAAAATCAGCGACGAAAACGGCCCATGTCGTTCGCCTGTCATGAAATGCTGGCAAACTGCCGCTGGCCACATGCCAGGCATGCAAGCGATCCACCCAACACGCCGGTTGACGCGCGCATAGCGCGACTGGCATAGAGCGGTAAAAAGTTATCAACATGGCACCTTAGCCGGCCGGTAGTCCTGGCTTTCGCCGGCAAGCCAAGGTCGCACGCAGTACAGCGGGACAGCAATGCCAAGCGGAACCTGTACAGTTGCTCGGTATCGCCGCATCAACTGATCAATTTGAAAACTCTGTCGTATCGAAGGTAAGCGAAGTTATGACCAAAACTAATAAATCGACCCCGGCCGCCAACCAAGACATCCCTCTCATCAGCGAAGAGCAAATTCGCGCCATGAGCGAAGATGACTACATGAATCCGGCACAACTGGCATTCTTCAAGGCGCGCCTGCAGCAGCTCGAAAAAGACCTGCTGAAAAACGCCGGCGAAACCACGGAACACTTGCGTGAAACCGTGCTCGTACCGGATCCTGCCGACCGCGCCACCATCGAGGAAGAGCATGCGCTGGAACTGCGCACGCGCGACCGCGAGCGCAAACTGCTGAAGAAAGTGCAGCAATCGATCGCCAGCATCGACGCTGGCGACTATGGCTGGTGCGAAGAAACGGGCGAGCCTATCGGCATTCCGCGCCTGATCGCCCGTCCGACCGCCACCCTGTCGCTGGAAGCCCAGCAACGGCGCGAACTGAAGCAAAAGCTGTACGGCGACTGATCGCCCTCCCCTCGCGCGGCCGCCCCGGCGGCCCCGCGATGGCGATAAAAAAGCACACAACTGCGGTTGCGTGCTTTTTTTTCGTCCCGCGCCGACTACACTGAAGCAGACGCGGCAGCGGCAAGTGCCGCTTGCAATTGTCTTTTCCATCCCCACTTTTGAGCCATGGGCGCGCAATCGCATGACCTTGCACGCATCGGCACGAATTTTTTGAGGTCACTATGGAACAATTTCACGGCACCACCATCCTCTGCGTCCGGCGCGGCAAGCAAGTCGCGCTGGGCGGCGACGGCCAGGTCACGCTGGGCAACATCGTCATGAAGGGCACGGCCCGCAAAGTGCGTAAGTTGTATCAGGGCAAGGTCCTGGTCGGCTTTGCCGGCGGCACCGCCGACGCCTTCACCCTGCTCGACCGCTTCGAAGGCAAGCTGGAAAAACACCAGGGCAATCTGCTGCGCGCCTCCGTCGAACTGGCCAAGGATTGGCGCACCGACCGCGTGCTGCGCCGCCTGGAAGCGATGCTGCTGGTGGCCGACAGCGAATCGACCCTGGTGATCACGGGCAATGGCGACGTGCTGGAACCGGAAGACGGTATCGGCGCCATCGGCTCGGGCGGCACCTACGCCCAATCGGCCGCCAAGGCGCTGCAGGAAAACACGGACCTCTCGCCGGCCGAGGTGGTCAAGAAATCGCTGACCATCGCCGCGGAACTCTGCATTTACACGAATATGTCCCACATCATCGAGACCTTAGACTAAGAGTCCCCGAGAAAACGCCCATGGCTACGTTGCCTGGCCTGGGCGTACAAAAAGGTACTGCCTGCGGCCAAGCGCCTTGCCCTGAACGTTTTTCGGGCACTCTACGCAAAAGAAAGATAGAAAGCCATTATGATCATGAACATGACCCCGTCGGAAATCGTCACCGAACTCGACAAGCACGTGGTGGGCCAGGCCAAGGCCAAGCGCGCCGTCGCCATCGCCCTGCGCAACCGCTGGCGCCGCCAGCAGGTGGCCGAGCCCCTGCGCCATGAAATCACGCCCAAGAACATCCTCATGATCGGCCCGACGGGCGTCGGCAAGACGGAAATCGCGCGCCGCCTGGCCAAGCTGGCCGAGGCGCCGTTCATCAAGATCGAGGCGACCAAGTTTACGGAAGTGGGCTATGTGGGCCGCGACGTCGACACCATCATCCGCGACCTGATCGACATCGGCATCAAGCAGACGCGCGCGCTGGAAATGAAGAAGGTGCGCGCGCGCGCCGAAGATGCGGCCGAAGACCGCGTGATCGACATCCTCGTGCCGCCGGCGCGCGACTTCGGCTTCACGCCGAATACCCCAGCGGCCGTGGACAGCGGCAGCGGCGACAGCACGCGCCAGACCTTCCGCAAGCGACTGCGCCAGGGCGAGCTCGATGACAAGGAAATCGAGATCGAACTGGCCGAGGCGGGTCCGCAAATGGAAATCATGGCGCCGCCCGGCATGGAAGAAATGACGGAACAGATCAAATCCATGTTCTCGGGCGTGGGCGGGCAGCGCAAGAAGGCGCGCAAGGTCAAGATCCGCGAAGCGCTCAAACTGCTGGTCGAGGAGGAAGCGGCCAAGCTGGTCAACGAGGATGAGCTGAAACAGAAGGCCATCCAGAACGTCGAGCAGAACGGCATCGTCTTCCTGGACGAGATCGACAAGATCGCCTCGCGGTCGGAATCGGGCGGCGCCGACGTCTCGCGCGCCGGCGTGCAGCGCGACCTGCTGCCGCTGGTCGAGGGCACGACCGTCAACACCAAGTACGGCATGATCCGCACGGACCACATCCTGTTCATCGCCTCGGGCGCGTTCCACCTGTCGAAGCCGTCGGATCTGATTCCCGAGCTGCAGGGGCGTTTTCCCATCCGCGTGGAACTGGAATCGCTGTCGATTGCGGACTTCGAGCGCATTCTCACCAGCACCGACGCCTGCCTGACGATGCAGTACGAAGCCTTGCTGGCGACGGAAAACCTGACCTTGAAATTCGCGCCGGAAGGCATCACGCGCCTGGCGGAAATCGCCTACTCGGTGAACGAGCGCACGGAAAACATCGGCGCGCGCCGACTGCATACGGTGATGGAAAAACTGCTGGAAGAAGTATCGTTTACGGCCAGCGAAAACAGCAGCGGCACGGAAAACCTGCTGGTGATCGATGCCGCGTACGTCAACGAACGCCTGGAAGCGCTGTCGGTCAACGAGGACCTGTCGCGCTACGTGCTGTAGCAAGGAAGGGGGAAACCGATGGCAAACAAGGCCTTGGCGACGCGGCAAAAAATGCAGTTCCGCGTCGAACCCTCGCAAAAACCGCGCAACCCGGTCGCCACCGCCGCCCTGCAGCGCGCCGCCGGGGCGCACGTGAAGACCGTGTCAGGCCAGCGCCAGCAGGAAAAACGGCTGCTGGCGAAATTGCTGTTGAAAGTTGACGTCAAAGACTGATCTGGAAATGTCCATGGCAAGGCGCATGGACGAAGACAGTATGAGCAATACGGCGAGGCCGTGCAACGCCGCTATGGACATTTCAGGCCGCCCGCGGACACCCCGGTCAGGGGCGTCCGCCATCAGGCCACTGTGTGCCGCAGCAGTATCCCCTTAGAAACGGTAGGACGCGCCCAGCGAAAACATGTCGACCTTGGTCGTCTGCTTGGTGCTGTACTTGACCGGCACGCGATCCCAGTCGAGGTGCAGCGACCAGTTCTGGTTCAATGCATACGCGGCGCCGATGCCGTAGGTCAGGCCGATCTTGTCCTTCTTGTCCGAACCGCCGCCCAGATAATCGACCTTGCCCTGCGTGTACGCAGCACCGGCACGGCCGCTCAGGGTAAACGCGTCGAACTGGTAGCCGAGCACGCCCTGTATGCCGAGGCCCGTGAACTTGCCGCGGCCGGCACGCTTGCCGGCGCCCGTGTCAAAGCCGGACTTGACCTCGCCGCCCATATACCCCACCAGTTCAATCGAAGGCAGGGCCACGCCGCCCTGAAACGGCAGCGCGTCGAAACTGTAACCCACGTAGGCCTTGCCATTGCGCTTGCTGCTTTTGTCGCAATCGCTTTGGCCGGCGATGCAATCGAGGCCGGTACTGGCACGAAAGCCATAGCTGGCGCCCATGTAGATGGGGCTTGGCGCCGGATCGGCAGCCGACGCATGCAAGGGAGCGATGGCGGCCAGCGCCAGCAGCGCTGCGGGGAAACGTAATTTGAAGGACATGGATAACCTCTACAAGTGGATGAGTTGCCTGGTTGTAGCGCGCCGTGCGAGCCACAAGCGGGAGTGTCATCGTTTTTGCCGTAAAGTACTATCTCCTTGTGCAAAGTGCCATTCAGGGATACATTCGGTACCGTCATCCGCCACTAATCTTATCAAAAGGGATATCCCGTGAGTTCACCCGAACTGGTTTTGCGCGTGCTGCGCACCCAACTGCGCGCCGCCGGCATCACGTATAAAGTGCTGGCAGAGCGCATCGCCATGAGCGAGTCGAGCGTCAAGCGCATGTTTGGCCAGCACGACATGTCGCTGTCGCGCCTGGCCCTGATCTGCAAGGCCTCGGGCATCGCCATGGAGGACGTGCTGCGCGGCGCGGCCGACATCACGCCGCATGCCGACACGCTCACCCTGGTGCAGGAAAGGTCGCTGGTGGCGCATCCGCGCCTGCTGCTGGTGGCCATCTGCTGCCTCGGTCACTGGAGCCTGGAGCAGGTGGTGGAAACGTATGCGCTGACGCAGGCCGAATGCATCGGCTGCCTGGCCGAGCTGGACCGGCTGGGCTTGATCGAACTCAAGCCGCTGAACCGCTACAGCCTGCGCGTCTCGAACGCCTTCCACTGGCTGGCCGACGGTCCGGTGCAGCAGTACTTCCGCGAACACGTGGTGGCCGATTATTTCAGCGGGCATTTCGCCGGCGCCGGCGAAACCCTGATGTGCATCCCGGCGCGCCTGTCGCTGTCAAGCGCACAGGAGCTGGTGCAGAAGATCCGCCAGCTGGCCGAGGAACTGGCGCGGCTGCACCAGAACGACCGGCGCCTGGCGCCCGCCGAACGCGACGGCTTCACCCTGCTGCTGGGTTTCCGCTCATGGGAATTTGCCGCCTTCACGGCCTTGCGCCGCAGTTCGGCTGCCGCCCTGCCCGCCGCGCCGGCGGCCAGCTACCAGACCGGTCCCAGGAATAGATAGAAGGTGCTCTCTCCGCCCTTGGACGCTCCCGAGGCCACGTACACGGGGCCGAAGCGGGTATCGACCGAGATGAAGGCGCTGCTGGCCTGCGTGAACTTGCTGCTCTTCCAGCGTTCGTTCTGATCGAAGCCGCCGCCCATTTCCAGCGAAAAGCCGGCCCGCACGGCGCCGCCCAGGGTACTGGGCAGGGAACCGATGCGGCGCGCCATCACCACCCGCGCCAGGGCGATGCTGCGCCCGCTCACGGATTCAAAATCGGTGCCGGACAGGCGCAGGAAGCCGCCCAGGCTGAGCGGCGCCTCGCCGCGCTGCGCGCGCGCCCATTCGCCATACACGTGACCGGCCCAGTTGCCATAACCGAAGGCCTTCAATGCCGTCAGCGAGGAGCGGCCCAGCGCCGCTTCGCCCGAACCCGTGGTCGAGGCGCGCGCCCAGGTGGCGTCGAGCAGCGCGCCGCGCGTGGGGAAACCGGGCGAATCGAGCGTATCGACGCGGAACTGGACGAACCGGGTGGTGCCCAGCGCGCGCGACTCGGGCAGCGTGGGATCGGCCGGTATCGCCAGCTTGCCCTTGATCTCCGTGCGCGTGACACCGAACTGCAGATCGCCCCAGGTGCCGAACTCGCGTCCCAGCACCAGCGCCGCCGTCTGGCCGTAGTACGTCAGGCGGGCGCTGCGCCGGCCCTTGTCGAAGACATCCATCGCCGACGAGGTGTATTGCAGCTGCGGCGCGATGTACCACGGATTGCCGGCGCCCAGCGGCTGCCAGAACTGCACGCCATAGCCGCGCGCGTTGCCGATCTGCGCCGTGCTGCGCAATTCGCCGCCCCAGCTGTTCAGGTTCGAACGCACATGCAGCAGCTTCAGGGCGAAGCTGTTGCTGTCCCTGAAATCGCTGGACAGCTCCAGGCCCACGCGCAGGCGGTTGCTGGCCCACGGCGCTTCGACGGCCTTGAGGGTGACCGCGCGCTGGTCGCCCGCGTCGACCACTTCCGTCTCCACGCGCGCCACGTCGCCGCGGCCATACAGCCTCGCCGCGGCCGCGAGCACATCTTCCTGGCTGACCGCCTGCCCTTCCACCAGGCCCGATTGCGCCTGCAGGATGCGCGGATTGATCTCGCCTTCGCTCTCCACGGCCAGCCGCGTGAGCGGCAAGGCCACGTCCAGCAGGGCCGGCGCCGCCAGGCGCAGCTGCTCGCGCGCCGCATACTGCTCCGGCGGCAGGGCCAGCGGCGCCAGGCGGGCGGCCAGCGCCTGCGCCGCCTGCTCGCCGGCGCGCATGGCGCGCGCATAGTTTTCAAAGTCGAGGAAACTGACGCCCGTCAAATCCGGCGCCACCAGGATATCCTGCGCACGCAGCTCCTTGAGCGAACGCTGCACGTTCTGCTCCGTGAGGATCTGCAGCATCTGCTGCGCCACGCCGATGGCGCTGCCCAGGTCTTTTTCCGGCGCCAGCGGCGTGCCCACGTTGACGGCGATGATGACGTCGGCGCCCATGGCGCGCGCCATGTCGACGGGCAGGTTGCGCACCAGGCCCCCATCGACCACCAGCCGGTTGTTCACGCGCACGGGGGCGAACACGCCGGGCACGGCCAGCGAGGCGCGCATCGACAGGAACAATGGCGTATCGACCAGTTCCACCAGCTCGCCATTGACCAGGTCCGAGGCCACCGAGCGGAAGGGCAGCGGCAGCAGATTGGCGGGACGGTCGCGCATCCCAGCCGGCAGCAGCCGGCTCAGGGCCATCTCCAGCGCCGCATTGCTGGCCGCGGCCGGCGGCGTGGAGATGCCGTTGCTGCTCACGCCAAATTCGATGCGCGATGGCAGCAACAAGTCTTCCTCGCGGCGGCGGAACGCCAGTTCGTCGCGCGGCGGCCGGTCGGCCACCACGCGCGCCCAGTTGGTTTCGCGCGCCATCTTTTCCAGGTCCGCCACGGAAGCGCCAGCCGCATACGCGCCGCCCACCACGCCGCCCATGCTGGTGCCGACCACCATGTCGATCGGCACATGCAGCTCCTGCAGCACTTTCAGTACGCCGATGTGCGCCAGGCCGCGCGCGCCGCCGCCCGACAGCACCAGGGCGATGCGCGGGCGCGCCGCGACGGGCGCGGGGACGGAGGTAGAGACAGTGGCGGCGGCGGGGACATCGGCGGCGGCAGCCGGCGGCAAGGCGCACAGCGCCGCCACGCAGCCCGCCAGGACGGCACGGATCGAGAACATGAAGACTCCTGTGGCGATGGCGACACGGCGCCATCGGCAAAATACGATAAGGACAGCGTTAATTCGCCGGCGGCACACTGCTCACTTGCGGCGCCGGCATCATGGTCGCCGGTCGCTGCTGCTCCATCGGCAGCGGCGGCGGCACCAGGTTCGTGGTCGGCGCAGGAGCCGCAGCCGGCGTTGGGGTGGCGGACACTTGCCCCGGCAAGGCCAGCGCCTTGTCGTCGGCCACCAGGTCGATGCGCTTGCTCACGCCGCCATCGCGCAACAGCACGTGGCGCGCATGCACTTCCTGCACCGTCACGCCGGGCACCACCTCGGCGCCTTCCGGCAGGGCCACGGAAGGCTTGCCATCGGTCGAGATGATGGCCACGCTGCCGCGGCCATTGCCGGCGGCGACCACGCCCTTGAGCTGGTAGTTGCTGGCCGTGGCCACGCTGACCTGGCCGCCGAACAGCGAAGCGCCCGCCTCCACGCTGGCATCCTGCACCACCGGTACGGCCGGTGGATTAATGGGACGCTGCGGCGCCTTGAACAGCTGCATGGCCCAATAGGCCAGCGACACGGACAGCGCCACGACGGCGAGCAAACTTGTAACTTGAGGCAAACGCTTCATGGCTTCCTTGGATTCTTATCTTACGAGCTGATTGATTTCGATAATCGGCATCAGCACGGCCAGCACGATCAGCAGCACCACCACGCCCATGGCCAGGATCAGGGCAGGCTCCAGCAGGCCGGCAATCGTCAGCGTGCGGCGTTCCAGGTCCTGCTCCTGCGCGCTGGCGGCCCGTTCCAGCATGGCCGGCAGCTCGCCCGTGATTTCGCCGGCGCGTATCATGTGGATCAGCATGGGCGGAAAGTGCTTTTGCGCCGACAGCGCGCGCGCCAGGCTGACGCCTTCGCGCACGGCGCCGCTGGCGTCAGCCACCAGTTCCTGCATCGCCACATTGGTGAGCGTGTCGCGGCTGGTGTCGAGCGCGCGCAGGATCGGCACGCCGGACCCCGTGGTGATGGCCAGCGTGCTGGCGAAACGCGCCGTGTTCAGGCTGCGCTCGAACTTGCCGTACAGGGGCGCCGTCAGCAGCCAGGTATGCCAGCGCCGCTTCAGGGCTGGCTGCTGCAGCGCGCGGCGCCAGGCGAACCAGGCGCCGACGAGGACAATGGCCACGACGATGCCGTAGTGCCGCACGAAGTCCGACAGCGCCAGCATGATCACGGTCAGCATGGGCAGCTTCTGCTTGGTATTGGCGAATACGGAGACGATCTGCGGCACCACGTAGGTGAGCAGGAAAATGACGATGGAAAACGCCACCACCGTGACGATGGCCGGATACGTGAACGCCAGCTTGACCTTCTGCACCAGCGCGTTGCGCCGCTCGATGTAGTCGGCCAGGCGCGAGAGCACGCGCGACAAATGGCCGATCTGCTCGCCCGACGCCACCAGCGCCCGGTAAATCTCCGCGAAATCGCGCGGATGGCGCGCCAGCACGTCGGAGAACGCGGCGCCGCCGATCACTTCCGAACGGATCGAGGCGATCAGGTCGCGCAGATACGGCCGCTCGGCCTGTTCCAGCAGGGCGGAAAACGCCTGCTCCAGCGGCAGGCCCGCTTCCAGCAGGCTGGCCAGCTGGCGCGTAAACAGGGCCAGCTCGGTGCTGGACAGGCGCTCGCCGAAGCCGCGCCGTTTGGTCACGCCGGCGGCGTCGACCTGCGCGGCGATCGGCTCGACGGCCAGCGGTACCAGGCCTTGCACGCGCAGCTCGGCGCGCGCGGAACGGGGACTGTCGGCATTGAGCACGCCCTTGCGGGTGGCGCCCTGGGCGTCGACGGCTTCATAGCGGAATGCGGGCATGGTGGCGGGCCTAGTCTTTGGTCACGCGCAGCAATTCGGCCTGCGTGGTGGTGCCGTCGCGCAGCCAGCGTTCGCCGTCGTCGCGCATGCTCGTCATGCCGTCCTGCAGGGCCACGGCGCGCACGTCCGCCTCCGAGGCGCGGTTGTGGATCTGCGCGCGGATCTGCTCCGTCGTGCGCAGCAGCTCGTACACGCCGACGCGGCCCTGGTAGCCCGTCTGGCCGCAATGCTCGCAGCCGACCGCCTGCCAGTACTGCCCGTCGAAGGTCTTGCAGGAGCCGCACAGCTTGCGCACCAGCCGCTGCGCCAGCACGCCGAGCAGCGACGACGACAGCAGGAACGGCTCGATACCCATGTCCAGCAATCGCGTGACGGCCGCCGAAGCGTCGTTCGTGTGCAGGGTCGCCAGCACCAGATGGCCCGTCAAGGATGCCTGCACGGCGATCTGCGCCGTTTCCAGGTCGCGGATCTCGCCGATCATGATCACATCCGGGTCTTGCCGCAGGATCGCCCGCAGCGCCTTGGCAAACGTCATGTCGATGCGCGGATTGACCTGCGTCTGGCCCACGCCGGCCAGGTCGTACTCGATCGGGTCTTCCACCGTCAGGATATTCGTGGTGGTGGCGTTGAGCATCGACAGCGCCGCGTACAGGGTGGTGGTCTTGCCCGAGCCGGTGGGGCCCGTGACGAGCACGATGCCGTGCGGCTGCGTGATCAGGCCGTCGAACTGCGCCAGCATGGGCGCGCTCATGCCCAGGTGCTGCAGGTCGAGGCGGCCCGCTTCCTTGTCCAGCAAACGCAAGACGGCCCGTTCGCCATGCCCGGTCGGCAGGGTCGAGACGCGCACGTCGACGGGCTTGCCGCCCACGCGCAGGGTGATGCGGCCGTCCTGCGGCAAGCGCTTTTCGGCGATGTCGAGCTGCGCCATGATCTTGATGCGCGAGATCAGCGAACCGTGGATGGCCTTGCGCGGGCGCACCACGTCGCGCAGGCTGCCGTCGATGCGGAAGCGCACGACGGAGGTCTGCTCGAATGGCTCGATGTGGATGTCGGACGCGCCTTCGCGCAGCGCCTGCGTGAGCAGCGCGTTGATCATGCGGATGACGGGCGCATCGTCGGACGATTCGAGCAAATCCTCGATGGCCGGCACGTCCTGCAGCAGCTTGGTCAGATCGAGGTCGGCGTCGAATTCGTCGGCCATCTGCGACGCGTCGCCGCCGCCGCCCGCGTAGGCGCCGGCGATGGCCGCATCGAGGTCGCCGCGCGGCAGCACCGTCAGCTGGATCTGGCCGAAACGGCGCGACACTTCGGCAATCGCCGCCGGCGCCGTCGATACGGCCACCAGCACCTCGACGGGGGCGCCGTCGACGGCGCCGGGCCGGGCCAGCAAGCCGAAATCGCGCGCGTAGGCGTAGGGAAGCAGATTACTCATGACTGTCCCATCACTTCTGCGGCTGCGGCTGCGGCTGTTGCTGATATTGCTGCAGCAGCGACTGCGGCGGCGTGGCCGCGTTGGCCGGCGCGCCTGGCGGCGGCGTCGGTGCCGGCGGCACGGGACGCGTCACCATGTTGCCGCCCACGGGCTGGCCATCCTGCAGGGCCGGCAGCACCGGCGTGCCCAGGTCTTTCAGCATCAGATTGCCCGAAGCCGGCACGGCGGCCGTCTCGGCCGAACGCATGTAGTCGTAGCGGTCGGCCGCCAGGCTGCCGCTCTGCTCCTTGTTGCGCACGATGACGGGGCGCAGGAAGATCATCAGGTTGGTTTTCTTGCGCTCGCGCGTCTGGTACTTGAACAGGTTGCCGATCAGGGGGATGTCGCCCAGGCCGCGCACTTTTTCCGCGTTGTCGCCCGTGCTGTCCTCGATCAGGCCGCCCAGGACGATGATCTGGCCATCGTCGGCCAGCACATTGTTTTCGATCACGCGGTTGTTGATGGTGATGCCGCTGACGGCCGTCGACGTGGATTTGTCCACGCTCGACGTCTCGTGATAGATGCCCAGCTTGATGGTGCCGCCCTCGGAAATCTGCGGACGCACCTTCAGGGTCAGGCCCACTTCCTTGCGGTCGATGGTCTGGAACGGGTTGGTGTTGGTGCCGGCCGTGCTGGTGTACTGGCCCGTCAGGATAGGCACGTTCTGGCCCACCTTGATGGTCGCCAGCTCGTTGTCCAGGGTGATCAGGTTCGGCGTCGACAGGATGTTCGCGTTGCCGTCCGATTCCAGCGCATGCGCCACGGCGCCCAGGCCCAGCGCGCCGTTGATCTGCTTGAAGATGCCCAGGGTCAGGCCGCCCGTCGGCAGCACCTTGCCGCCGCCCAGCGCCAGCTTGGCGATATTGTTGTCGGTGCCGCCGGCGAACGACTGCAGCGCGCCCACGCGGTAGCTGCTGCTGCTGTCGCCGGACAGTCCCAGCCACTGCACGCCGAACTCGGATGCCTTGGCCGACGTCACTTCGACGATCAGCGCCTCGATGTAGACCTGGGCGCGGCGCACGTCGAGCTGGTCGATCACGGCGCGCAGGTTGCGGTAGACGGCCTCGTTGCACGTCAGGATCAGGGTGTTGGTGGAAGCGTCGGCCTGGATGAAGCCGGCCGCGCCGCCCGATGACAGTTGCTGCGGCCCGTTGCTCAGCGAAGCGCCGCCCGTGGTGCCGCTTTGCGTATTGCCGCCCAGGCCAGTGCTGTTCATGCCGCCGCCCTGGCTATTCTGGTTGTTCGTATTCAGGCTGTTATTGGTCGGCTGCTGCGCCGACGCGGCCGTGCCGTCCGACGTCACCACCGAGCGCAGGGTCTGCGCCAGCTTGGTGGCGTCCGCATTCTTCAGGTACACCACGTGCACGTTGCCCAGCTGCGTGGTGGGCTGGTCCAGCTTCGAGATCAGCGACTTGGCCAGGTTGGCGCGTGCCGCCGACGGCGCGCGCAGCACCAGCGAATTGGTGCGCGGGTCGGCCAGCACGGACACCTTGCCCGCGTCGGCCCCTGCGCCGGCGCCCGCATTCCCGCCTTCCATCAGTTTGTTCACCATCGAGGCCAGGTCGGAAGCGATGGCATAGCGCACGGGGATCACGTCCAGGTCCGTCGAGGCGGGGACGTCGAGCGCGGCGATGATCTTCGCCAGGCGCTTGAGGTTATCCGCGTAATCGGTGATCACCAGCGAGTTGTTGCCCGGGTTGGCGTTGATCGTGTTGTTCGGCGAAATCAGCGGGCGCAGCACGGCCAGCAGGTTGGCCGACGATTCGTAGTTCAGGTAAAACACCTGGGTGGCGATCTGGTCGCCCTTCACCTGGCTGGCGCCGTTGCCCACCTGGGTCGGCACGGACTGCAGCTTGGCGTCCGCTTCCGGCACCACTTTCGCGTAGCCGTCGCCGGAGACCACCGCATAGCCCTGCAGGCGCAAGGCCGAGGCCAGCAGCGCGAAGGCCTGCGTCTTGCTGATCGATTTTTCCGACACCAGGGTGATCGTGCCCTTGACGCGCGGGTCGATGACGAAATTGATGTTGGTGTAATGGCCCACCGCCTTGATCACGGACTCGATGTCGGCGCCGACGAAATTGAGCGCCGCTTCATCGCCGGGCGCGGCCCAGACGGGCGCCGGCATGCCGGCCACGGAACAGCACAGCAAGGCGGCGGCCGACAGGCGACGCAGCGAGAAGGTGGATTTATTTGGGCTCACGGATGGTTTTTTCATTGTCTGAACTCTAAGGCGATGATGTTTTTTTCGCTATTGCTACGGCGCTGTCCCAGCAAATTCAACAAACTCGCCAAGGTCTCTTCATATCCTGCTGCGGCCTGGGCCTGGCCGGAAAACTGCATGCGCCCCTGTTGCAGGCTGCCGCTGCCGTCGAGCAGCAGCGGTCCCTTGATGGAGCGCAGTGTCAACGTCGCCTGCTGCCCCTGCCAATCGAAATCCAATTCGTAGCTGCCCAGCGGACGCAGGGACGACAGGCGCGACGCCATGTCCGTCATCTGCAAGGTGGTGCGCCCGACGGCGGAAAACTGCTGTTTTTCCAGTGCCAGTTGCAGGGTGCTCCACGACAGGCGCATGCTGCCCGTCGGCGCCACGGTATTCAACGGCGCACCGAGGCCGCCGAGGCCATCGGCCGGCAGCAGCAGCGCCGCCGGACTGACCTGCCATTGCGACCACGAGCCGCGCAGGTTCACCGCCTGCGACAGCGCCTGCGCATTCTGCAATTCCACGTCGACCGATCCCCACAGCACGGACGGCGAAATGCGCCAGCTGAAGCGCCCCGGCAGCAGCGGCGTCACGGCGCCGTTCGCGCTGGCGGCCCCGCCGATAAAGGCCGAGCCGCGCCACAGGGTACCTTGCGCGTCGCCCAAGGTCAAACGTCCGCCCGTCTGCTTTTCCACGATACCGGCCACCCAGCCGGCCGGAAAAAACACCAGCAGGGTGACGCAGACGCTGACGCAGATGGCCAGCAGCCAGCCAAGCAGGCGCATCATCGTGCCGCGCCCGGGCTCTGGTGCAGGGTCAGGCTGGCATCGACCAGGCCCGCCTTGCCCTGCGCCGTGATCTTCGCTTCCTGCACCGCCACGCGGCCTTCGCGGCGCAAGCCGTCCAGCCACAGCATGACGCTGGCAAACGGCACGCCGTTCAACTGCACGCGCGCATACTCTCCCGTCAGCGACAGCGATTGCGGCGCCAGGCCGCGCGCCTTCAACGAGGCGTCGAGGCTGTCACGGCTCATGGGCGCGACCTGCACGGGCGCCTGGCGCGCCAGGTCACCCGCTTCACGCGCCAGCGCCTGCAACTGGGCCGCGTTCTGGCGCAGCTCGGGCAAGCTCTTTTGCAAGGCGATGCGGCCCGTCCACGCCGGCTCGAAACACACCGCGTAGACGAGGGCCAGCCCCGCCACCACGCCGCCGATGGCCAGCAGCTTGCGCTCCTGCGGCGTGCGCTCGGCCCAGAAGGCCTGTACGGCCTGCTGCTGCCCGATCAGCGCGGCGCGCGCCTGGTTGACTGCTGTACTCATGCTTTTGCTCCCGTGGCCGGCGTGATCTTCCACACGCCCGGCGCCGTTTCATTCAAGGCCAGCTTGCGCGCGGCCAGGCCGTCGCGCACCTGCGCCTGGGCGCTGGCGTCGACCATATCCGGTTTCAGCCTGACGATCAGGCTGCGCTCGCGGTATTCCAGCGACGCCACCACGCCGCGCCCGGCCAGGCCGCCCAGCGCCTCGCCCAGGGCCGCGCTCATGCTGGTGAAGTCATCCATGCTGGCCTGGCCGCCCTGCAGGCGGGCGGCGGCGATATTGCGCCGCATCTGCTCCGCTTCCAGCCCATACACGGGCGCTTCATTCGGATACGCGGCCTTGAAGGTTTGCTGCATCGAGGTGCGCACGGTGGCCGCCTCGCGCTTCAGCCGCATCCATTCGATATTCATGCCCACCAGATTGACGATGACGGCCAGCAGCGCCAGGCGCAGCGGCCAGCGCCAGCGGCGCCATTCGGTGGCCGATCCCGTGGCCGTGCCCAGCGCGGCGGCCAGGTCCAGCCCCGCGCCCTTGGCGCCGGCGATCCAGTGCACCCAATGGTCCGCTTCCACCGTCACGCCCGCCATGCCGGCGGCCAGTTGCTGATACTGCGCCAGCTCGGCCTGCGCCACATACACCGTCAGCGGCACGTCGCCGGCAAACGCGCGCGTCGTCAGCAGCGCCTGTTGCGGCTGGGCCGGCAGCACCAGACCCAGGCCCTCTTGCGGCGTCTGGCGCAAGGCCAGTTCCAGGGCGTCACCAGCTGTCTGCAGGGAAGCCGTCACGCCGCCCGGCTGCAAGGGCAGGCACAGCTGCGACGGCAGCAGCGCCACCTTGCGCGCGCCCTGCGCCAGCAAGGCCTTCACGAGTACCTCGGCCCAGGCGCGCTGCGCCACGGCCACCGTGCGCATGCCGGCAGCGTCAGGCGCGCCGGCGGCCAGCAGGCAATCCTGGGTGTCGCCGAGGATGTGTTCTTCCACCAGGCCCGGCAACGCCGCGCGCAAACGGGCGCCGGCCAGCGGCGGCGTTTTCAGGCGCAGCAGGGTCACGTCGGCCGCCGCCAGCAGCAGCACCACCTGCTTCGCGCCGGCGATCAGCTGGCCCAGGCTGCCCAGCGGCGCGCTGCCCTGCTGCAGCATGGCGCCGCCGTCGCCGGCCAACGCGAAGGAGCAGGCAGGCGCGCTGTCGGTGGACGCCTTGGCCGGGTGACGGATATACAGTATTGTCAAAGTGACTCGCTTTCAGCTGTTAATTTTCCCGCAGCCACACCAGGCTGGTGGTGCGCTGCGGATCCGTTTTACGATTGATGAGCGCCACGGCATCGAGGGCGGCACGGTCCAGCCGCACGCGGATGACGGTGAGGAAGTAGCGGCTCTTCACATCGAGTTCCACGCCTTCAATTAGTTCAGCATTAATATTATTCTGGAAATTTAACTTATCGACAAACTTTTTACGCGGATTGCTCAAGGTCAGGGCACTGGCCTCGGACAGCGACATCATCGTCACGGCCGCCAACACCTCGGCCGGCGCCGTATTCACATTGATCGGCGTCAATTCCGGCAGCACGATGATGAAGTCGCGCAACTGCTCGATCATCTGCGGCGTATAGCCGGGTACGGCCAGCAAATCCTCGATTTGCGTGAAAGCCACCGGCTCGCTGCCGCCACCCGTGGCGGGCGCGGCAGCGGGCGTCTTGCCGTCCGCGCCGCTGTCGGCCGTGCGTGGCTTCGGCTTGGCGCGCAGCACGGCATCGGCCGTCGCTTGCGCCAGGCCGCTGTCGAGCCGCAGGTTCGACAGCAAACGCTGGTAGGCCAGCACCTGTTTCGCATTGATGCCGCCCGTGGCTTCAAGCAGGTTGCTGATATTAAAGCGCGCCTGCGCATCGAGCGCGCGGCCCGAGACGGTGGCGTCGAATTTTTCCGTGTCGACCTTTTCGCGGTCGACGTAATCGTCGAGCCGCGCTTCCTCGATGGGCGTGGCCCATACGCCATCGAGCGCCGTCAGCATGGGATTGTCCTGGCGCAGCCAGAAGCGGGCGAAGTCGACCATGCCGCGCATGGCCCACTGCGTCTGCAGACGCAGGCGCTGGTTTTCCATCGAGCGCACCTGCACCTGCTGCTGCCAGAACAGGCTGGCGACGACGGTGATGGCCAGCGCCGTCAGCAGCAAGGCCGTGATGACGGCCACGCCGCGCTGGCGTGCTGGGCGGGAAAAACGCTTCATCCCGGCCCCAATAAAAAGACTTTGGACAGGCCCGCGTCCTGGCCCGGCATCTGCAGAGTCACTTCCAGACCCGGCACTTGCTTGGAAATGGTGACGCCGGCCGTCAGCACGTTCCAGGCGCCATTGCTCCAGCCGCGCATGACCATGCTGTCGACGCCCTGCATCAGGGCCACATCGGCGCCGGAGGTATCGGTATCGTCGCGCGCCGCCTGCCACAGGGTGTCGAGCACGGCCAGGTCGCGCGTGCCGTTCGACTCGCGCCGCGTCAGCACACCGCCGCGCAGGCGGTAAGTGACCACTTGCAACTGCTGCGGCTCCTGTTCCGACGCGGCCAGCCGCACCAGGGTCAGGCGGTCATTCTCCGCCAACAGGTTGATGCGGCCATTCAGCAAGGTATTGCTCTGGCCGGCGCCGGCCAGATGGTCGCAATCGCTCTGCATCTGGGCAAACGCCAGTTGCATGCCGCGCGCCTGCTCGAGCTGGCTCGTCAGCACTTCACGCGAACGCATGATGCTGTCCAGGCCGCGCCAGCCCAGCACGGCGACCATGGCCAGGATGCCGATCGCCACGAGCAGCTCGATCAGGGTGAACCCCTGGGCGGAAAGGTGACGGCGCGCCATCAGTCGTTAAAGGAAAGTAACACCAGGCGCACGATGCGCCGGGCCGGATATTGCACGTCATACACGTTGACGCGCACTTGCCGGATGCGGGGATTCGGCGTGGCCACCACTTCCTCTTCACAGATCAGCTTTAGATCGCCCTGCGGGCAGTCCACCGTGCGCTTGCCCGTCTGCGGAAACGTCTTCGCCAGGCGCAGGCGCACCAGGTGGTTTTCCGCCGACCAGGTGGCCATCATGGCGCTGCGCAAGCCATCGCTGTTCTGCGTCAGGCTGCCGACGGCGCGCAAGGACGCGCCCAGGGCCGTGCCGACGATGACGAGGGCGACCAGGACTTCCAGCAAAGTGAAGCCGCGCTGGCGGCCATGACGTGGGAGCCGCATCATTGCTCGACCGTGAAGTGGCCGATGCCGTCGGCGCGGATCGCCACGCTGCGCTCGCCGCTGGCCAGGGTCAGCACGAAAGGCTTGTCGACCGGTTCGCGGCCGAAGATGATGCGCAGCGGCTGGGCCACGCTGTTCGAGGGCTGCACGCTGAGCAGCATGGGCGTGTTGGCAAACGCCCGCTCGCGCAGCAAATCGTCCTGCGTCACGGGTTGCCACAGCTTTTCATTGAGGACCAGGAAACGGTATTGATTTTCGTCAGCCTCGAACGCCACCTGCCGGCTGCGCACGATGGCTTCATCGCGCGCCAGTTGCAGCAGCAGGGCGATGCGCTCGGCTTCCTTCTGCAGCGCTTGCTGGCCATTCGGCATGGCGTTCAGCGACACCAGGCCCAGGGTGACGCCGATGATCACCATCACCACCAGCAATTCGATCAGCGTGAAGCCGCTGGCGCGTGGCCGGGGCAGTGCGCGACCGGTGCTCATGGCAGGCATGCAATGGAAAACTTACAGTTCCCAGGAGCCGATATCGGCATCGTCGCCGCTACCGCCAGGTTGGCCGTCGGCGCCCAGCGAAATCAGGTCGACTTCGCCCTTCACGCCCGGCGACAAGTATTGGTACGGGTTACCCCATGGGTCCTTCGGCATCTTTTCCAGGTAACCGCCCGCCTTCCAGCCGTTCGCGGCCGGTCCCGTGGTCGGTTTCTCGATCAGCGCCTGCAAGCCCTGCTCGGTGGTCGGGTAGCGCTGGTTATCCAGGCGATACAGTTTCAAGGCTTGCATCACGGTGGCGATGTCGACTTTCGCCGCCGCCACTTTCGACTCGCCCGTGCGGGCGATCAGCTTGGGCACCACCAGCGACGCGAGGATACCCATGATTACCACCACGACCATGATTTCGATCAAAGTGAAGCCGCGCGCGCGGCGCTGGCGTATCGGATGGTTTGCTGCGTTTTGCATAAGAAAGAGAGAAGAAGGTGAGTAATGAGAGCAGAGTATAAAGCGGAAATATGACAATGCCTGTCATATAGGGAAAAATTTGTGCGGCGGCTGTCAGGCCGGCAAGACCACTTCGCCGCAAACGGCGCAGCCAGGGTCGCGCGCGACGCGCATGCTGCTCCATTCCATGTGCAAGCCGTCGAGCAAGAGCAGGCGTCCCGCCAGGGACTCGCCCGCGCCCATGATCAGTTTCAAGGCCTCGGCCGCCTGCATGGCGCCCACCACGCCGACCAGCGGCGCGAACACGCCCATGGTCGAGCACGCCTCGTCCGTGAACTGCTGCTCCTGCGGAAACAGGCAGGAATAACACGGCTGCGTGCCCGTGCGCGGGTCGAACACGCTCACTTGCCCGTCGAAACGGATCACGGCGCCCGACACCAGTGGCACCCTGGCCGCCACGCAGGCGCGGTTGACGGCGTGGCGCGTGGCGAAGTTGTCGGTGCAGTCGAGCACCACCGTTGCCGACAAGACCAGTTCGGCCAGGCGCGCGCCGTCGAGGCGCTCCTGCAAGGCGACGATATCGATCTCTGGATTGATGCCGCTCAAGGTCTCGCGCGCCGACAGCACTTTCGGCTGGCCCACGCGCTGTGTGGTGTGGGCGATCTGGCGCTGCAGATTGGTCAGGTCGACCGTGTCGTCATCGACCAGGGTCAGCTTGCCGACGCCACTGGCGGCCAGATACATGGCCGCCGGCGAGCCGAGCCCGCCCGCGCCGATCACCAGCACATGCGCGTCGAGCAAGGCTTGCTGGCCTTCGATGCCGATCTGGTCCAGCAGGATATGGCGCGAATAGCGCAGCAGTTGAGCGTCGTTCATGGCGGCGACTACGGTTTTTGCACAGGAATCTTCTTGTCTTCAGCCTTGATGTCGGAAGCGATTTCCGGCTTGGCGCCGATCTTGTCCACCTTGGCATCGGCCTTGGCCAACTGCACCGGCAAGCCCTGGAAGTGGTTCAAGGCTTGTTGCAGCTGGAAGTCGTCCTTGGCGCCGTATTCGAGCGGCTTGCGCTTTTTCGCCGTGGCGATCAGGCGCTGCTCTTCTTCCAGCTGATCCTGCATGCCTTCCATGGTCGGCTTGGCCGCTTCCGGCTTGCCATCGTTGCTGCTCAAGTGTTTTTCCAGGTCCGCCTCGCGCACGCGCAGGCTGTTCCAGCCGTCGCCCTCGGCCGTTTCATCAACCAGCAGGTCGGGCACGATGCCGCGCGCCTGGATGGCCCGGCCTTTCGGCGTGTAGTAGCGCGCCGTCGTCAGCTTGACGGCCGTGTCCGCCGTGATCTGGCGCAAGGTTTGCACGGAACCCTTGCCGAAGGTTTGCGTGCCGATGACGGTGGCGCGCTGGTAATCCTGCAAGGCGCCGGCGACGATTTCCGAGGCGGACGCGGAACCGGCGTTGACCAGCACCACCAGCGGCACGGTTTTCAGCGCGGCCGGCAGCTTGGCCAGCGGGTCGGCCTTGGCGCCCGGCGGCGCATAGAATTCGCGGCGGCCATAAAACACCTGTTTCGACTCGGGCAACTGGCCCTTGGTCGAGACGATGACGGAGTTACCCGGAAGAAATGCTGTCGCCACGCCGATGGCGCCCGGCACGACGCCACCGGGATCATTGCGCAAGTCCAGCACCAGGCCCTTGAGCTTGGGGTCTTGCGCATACAGCGCGTTGATCTTTTTGACCATGTCATCGACGGTCGGTTCCTGGAACTGGGCGATACGCAGCCAGGCATAGCCGGGCGCGACCATCTTGGCCTTGACGCTCTGCACGCGGATTTCCTCGCGCACGATGGGGAACACCAGCGGCTTGCTTTCGCCCTTGCGCGACATCGTCAGCACCAGCTTGGTACCCGGCTGGCCGCGCATCTTCTTGATGACTTCTTCCAGCTGCAAGCCTTTCAGCGGGATGTTGTCGAGGCGGGTGATCAAATCGCCCGCCAGGATGCCGGCCTTGGCGGCCGGGCTATCCTCGATGGGCGAGACGACTTTCACATAGCCGTCTTCCATGCTCACTTCGATGCCGATGCCGACAAACTTGCCCTGCACGCTTTCGCGCATTTCCTTGAAGGCATTTTTATCCAGGTACACGGAGTGCGGGTCCAGGGACGAAACCATGCCGGAAATGGCTTCCGTCAAGAGTTTCTTGTCTTCCACCTTCTCGACATAATCGGTCTTGATCAGGCCGAAGACATCGGACAACTGGCGCAGCTCGTCGAGCGGCAGCGGGGCATTCGTGATTTTTTGCGCCACGGCCGGGAACTGCAGCGACATGCCGATGCCGGCCAGGACGCCCAGACCGATCAGGCCGATACTTTTGACTTTGATACCCATGTATTCTTCGCAATCTACAAATTCGCTGCCGCAGCAATGGTGGGGAACTTAAAACTTCACCCAGGTGGCGGGGTCGAAGGCGCGGCCCTGATGACGCAGTTCAAAGTATAGCCCTGATTCCTCGTTGCCGCCGCTGTTGCCCGCGCTGGCAATGGCGTCGCCGCCCTTGACGGCGTCGCCCACGCGTTTCAGCAAGGACTGGTTATTGCCATAAATACTCATGTACTGGCCGCCGTGGTCGACGATGATCAGATTGCCGAAACCGCGCAGCCAGTCGGAGAACACGACCCTGCCGCCGGCGATGGCGTGGATCTCGCTGCCTTCGCCCGTGCGGATGAACACGCCCTTCCAGCTGGGGCCGTCACCGCGCTTGCTGCCGAAGCGGGCGGCGATCTTGCCGGCCACGGGCGCGCGCAGCTGGCCTTTCAGGCTGGCAAAGGCGCCGGCCGGCGCGGCCGGGCCCAGGCTTGGGCGTTCCGGCTCCGGTTCCGGCTTGGGTTCCGGTTTCGGCGCCACCTTGGCCACTTGCGGTGGCTCATCGTCGTCGATCGGCTCCAGTTTCACGGGCGGCGGTGGCGGCGTTTGCGGCTTGATCTTGCCCGATTTGTTTTGTTGCTCTTTCGCCAGGCGTTCGCGTTCGGCCTGCGCCTGGGCGGCCTTGGCGCGCGCGGCCAGCTGGCGTTCGCGCTTTTCCGCCGCGATCTTGGCGTCGGCGGCCGCTTTGGCGGCGGCGCGCTGCTCGGCCAGCAATTGCTGGCGTTTCTTTTCGGCCGCGGCGGCCGCGGCCTGCTCTTCGATCAGTTTCGCCAGCTTGTCGACCAGGTTGCCCATGCGTTGCTCGTCACGCTCGACATTGCCCACTTCCTTGCGCTGCGCCACCAGGCGTTGCGACAAGCTCGTCAGCAAGGCGGCGCGGCGCGCCTTCTCCTGCACCAGCAAAGCCTTCTGGTCGCGCTCTTCCTGCGCGATTTCTTCCAGTTCATCCTTGGCGTTCTGCACGTCCGCCTGGTTTTTCTCCACGGCCAGCAAGTTGGCGCGCAAGGCTTCCAGCAGGCGCGCCTGCGCCTGCGACACGTACGCCATCAATTGCAAGTCGCGGTTGATGCGGTTCGGGTTGTCGCCCGACAAGAGCAGCTTGATGCGGTCTTCATTGCCGGCGACATATTGTTCACGCAGCAACTTTGACAGCTGCGCTTTTTGTTTCTCGACGGTGGCCGTCAATTGCTGGTGCTCTTGCCCCAGCGCATTGAGTTTCACACCCGTCTCGCTTTGCTCCTGCGCCAGGTCGCGCAAGGCGCGGTTGGCGTTGGAAATGGCCTCTTCCGACTCGGCCAGGGTATCGGCCGCGTCATCCTTGGCGCTTTCCGTGCGGCTGATGTCGCGCTTGAGCGCCGTCAGTTTTTGTTGCAATCCAGCACGTTGTGCTTCCGCGGCCGCCTTCTGCTTGCTGCGTTCGGTGGGCTTGGCGCCCTGCGCGGCACCGCTGGACAACAGCAGCGCTGCGCACAGCATGGCACCGGCGCGCCACGCCGGCAGGGGTCGTTCAGCAGAGGGGGCGATGGCTGTGCCGCGGAAGAAAGACAACAAGTTACTTGGCCTTCCCTTGGTTCGCCACGGCCGCTTGCGCTGCCGCAATCGCTGCCGGGTCGCCCAGGTAGTAATGGCGGATCGGTTTCAGGTCGGCGTCCAGTTCATATACGAGCGGCTGGCCGTTCGGGATGTTCAGGCCGACGATGTCGCTGTCGCTGATGCCATCGAGCATCTTGATCAGCGCGCGCAGGCTGTTGCCGTGGGCCGAAATGATGATCTTCTTGCCGGCGCGGATGGCCGGGGCGATTTCCTCGTCCCAGGCCGGCATCACGCGCGCCACGGTGTCTTTCAGGCATTCGGTCAGCGGAATCGATGCTTTCGGCAAGCCGGCGTAGCGCGGGTCGTTGAACGAGGCGCGCTCATCGTCTTCCGCCAGCGGCGGCGGCGGCGTGTCGTAGCTGCGGCGCCATACCAATACTTGCTCGTCGCCATACTTGGCGGCCGTCTCGCCCTTGTCCAGTCCTTGCAGGGCGCCGTAGTGGCGCTCGTTCAAGCGCCAATCGTTCTTGATCGGCAAATACATCATGTCCATCTCGTCGAGCGCCAGCCACAGGGTGCGGATGGCGCGCTTCAGGACGGAAGTGTAGGCCACGTCGAACGTAAAACCTTCCTGCTTGAGGATCTGGCCGGCGGCCTTGGCTTCGTTGACGCCCTTTTCCGTCAGATCGACGTCGGTCCAGCCGGTGAAGCGGTTATCGAGGTTCCAGGTGGACTCGCCGTGACGCATGAAAACGATTTTGTACATAGTTCTATCTTCTCAAGGGGTTCAAATCAAAAAAGCAAAACGTAAAAAGACCTCGTCCAGCTTCTATTTTATAATGCGCGGATTGACTTAAACCATTGGACCCTACGTGAAATTCATTATCGACCACATTTTTCTGTTTGCCATCGTCATTATTTCCGGCGGCGCCCTCCTCTGGCCACTGCTGTCGATGCGCGGCAAGCGCGCGACCGTGCTGGAAGTCACGCAACTGATCAACCGTGGCAAAACCATCATCGTCGACGTGCGCAGCGCGGAGGAATTCGCCACCGGCCACTTGCCTGACGCCAAAAATATTCCGCTGCCGGAACTGGCAAAACGCCTGGGCGAGCTGGAAAAATTCAAAACGCGCCCCATTGTAGTGGTTTGCCAGAAAGGTTCGCGTTCGGCAACCGCCGTCGGCCTGCTGGGCAAAGCCGGTTTCGCTGAGGCAACGAGCCTGGAAGGTGGCCTCGACGAATGGAAAAAGCAGGGTTTGCCATTGAAAACCTTGTCGCTGGCGAAATAAACCAGCATTAACTGAAGGAATCATCATGACCGTACCCGTAATTGTGTATAGCACCGCCGTGTGCCCGTATTGCGTGCGCGCCGAGCGCCTGTTGGAATCGAAGGGCGTGGCCGTGCAAAAGATCCGCGTCGACCTCGACCCGGAAGAGCGCATCAAGATGATGGAACGCACGGGCCGCCGCACCGTGCCGCAGATCTATGTGGGCGATACCCACGTGGGCGGATTCGACGATTTGTATGCGCTCGATCAAGCTGGCAAGCTCGACCCCTTGTTAAATGGCACGGCAGCCTGATATAAAGCGGGTTCGAGAAATTGCTTGGTTTTTTGTCGTATTGTTTTGATACAATTGCCCTCGCACCTGATCTGGCCGCGCCTACCCGGCACGGTTTGAATACCGCAAGCACCATATTTGAACGGTGTGCCGTTCTTGTCCTTTACAACGAAAGCGTTCCATGTCTGACGAAAATCTGCAACCAGTCTTCCAAATCCAACGCGTCTACCTGAAAGACATGTCGCTGGAACAACCAAATTCCCCAGCTATTTTCCTGGAACAAGAAGCACCAGCGATCGAAGTGGCACTGGACGTGGGCGCTGCGCCTCTGGCCGACGGCATCTTCGAAGCCACCGTGACCATCACCGTGACCGCCAAAGTCGGCGACAAGGTCGCTTTCCTGGTTGAAGGCAAGCAAGCCGGTATCTTCGAAGCACGCAACATTCCTGCTGATCAACTCGATCCACTGCTGGGAATCGGCTGCCCGAACATCATCTACCCTTACCTGCGCGCCAACATCGCCGACGTGATCACCCGTGCCGGCTTCCCGCCAGTGCACCTGGCCGAGATCAACTTCGAAGTGTTCTACCAACAACGTCTGCAAGCTATTGCTGACGCCGCTGCAGCTGCCCCGGCAGCCGACGCGACGACGCACTAAGCTTCAGGCAAGACCCCGCCAGCCGTCAAGGCTGGCCTGACACGGCGGCCTGGCCGCCGTGTTTCGTTAAGGTTCAAAAATATCATGTTGAAAAGTGCGCTCTTGAGCAAGTTCCGCTGGATGGCCGGCGCCGTGTTGCTGCTGGCCACCGCCGCCAGCCATGCCGTCGATTTCAAAACGGTGGGCGCAACGCCCGTGATCCTGTACGACGCGCCATCGGCCAAGGGCGGCAAGCTGTACGTGGCGCCGCGCGGCATGCCGCTGGAAGTCGTGCTCAGCTACGGCGAATGGGTCAAGGTACGCGATGCCAGCGGCGAAATGGCCTGGACGGAAGCGAAGGGCCTGTCGGCCAAGCGCAACGTCGTGGCGCGCGCCGCGAACCTCAAGGTACGCGCCAGCCCCGACGACACCGCCTCGCCCATCATCCTCGTCGACAAGGGCGTGCTGCTGGAAATGAGCGAGCAGCCCAGCTCCGGCTGGGTCAAGGTGCGCCACAAGGATGGCCAGAGCGGCTACGTCAAGACCAGCGAAGTGTGGGGCCTGTAAGCACCGCCAGATTCATCCGGGTAACGGCCAGCCGCGCCGTGCCCCTCCCCCTGCCAGACTGAGGTTGCATGCAAATTCCCCCTGAAAACACTCCAGATACCGCCGCCAAGGCCGCGCCGCGCCGCATCACCGTGCTGGGCGCCGGCGCCTGGGGCACGGCCGTGGCCATGGCCCTGGCTGGCCGCCACGACGTGCTGCTGTGGGGCCGCAATGGCGAGGCCATGGCCGCCATGGCCGCCAGCGGCGAAAACAGCTATTTGCCAGGCTTCCCATTACCGCCGCAGCTGCGCATCAGCGCCGATTTTGACGCCGCCGTCGCGCATGCCGCAGGCGAACACGGCCTCCTGATCGCCGCCTGCCCCGTGGCAGGCTTGCGCCCCATGCTGCAGCAACTGAAAAACAAGGCCATCGGCAACCTGGTGTGGCTCTGCAAAGGTTTTGAAGGCGGCACGGGCCTGCTGCCACACCAGATCGTGCAGGAAGTGCTGGGAGATGCCATCCCCGGCGGCGCCCTGTCCGGCCCCTCGTTCGCGCAGGAAGTGGCGCGCGGCTTGCCGTGCGCGCTGACCATCGCCTCGCACAGCGCGGCCTTGCGCGCCAGCGTCGTCTCGGCCTTGCATGGCGGCACCATCCGCGTGTATGCGAGCGAAGACCTGGTGGGCGTGGAAGTGGGCGGCGCCGTCAAGAACGTGCTGGCCATCGCCACGGGCGTGGCCGACGGCCTGGGCCTGGGCTTGAACGCGCGCGCCGCGCTGATCACGCGTGGCCTGGCGGAAATCACGCGCCTGGGCACGGCCTTGGGTGGCCAGACGGAAACGTTCATGGGCTTGACGGGCATGGGCGACTTGATCCTGACGTGCACGGGCGACCTGTCGCGCAACCGCCGCGTCGGCCTGGGCCTGGCGCAAGGCAAGGCGCTGGAGACCATCGTGGCCGAACTCGGTCACGTGGCCGAAGGCGTGCCGTGCGCCAAGGCCGTGCGCGAGCTGGCGCGCCGCATGGGCGTCGACATGCCGATCACCAACGCGGTGGCCGGCGTGCTGTTCGATGGCGATGTGCCGCATGTGATGGTGCAGCAGCTGCTGTCGCGCGATCCGCGTGCCGAGGCGGCCTGAGCACGTGTACGAGTAATCACGCCTAACAAAACCGTAGCGAGCGGATGTGAGTTGTGGCTGAGAAGCGGAGCTGTGCTTTAGCACAGTGAGCATCGCAGGCCGCGACCCGCGCCGCGCAGTAGGTTTGGTTAGGTGTACCTAGCGTCCCGCCTTGGCCATCAATATCGTCAGCAGCACCAGGCTGTCTTCGCGCGCTTCCAGCGCGTGCGCCTGGCCGCCGAGCAGATACAGCATCTGCCCCGGCCCCAGCAGGTGCACGCCGCCATGCGCTTGCACCGCCACCTGCCCTTGC
The DNA here is from genome assembly GCF_009208735.1 of Janthinobacterium rivuli. Taxonomy (GTDB): domain Bacteria; phylum Pseudomonadota; class Gammaproteobacteria; order Burkholderiales; family Burkholderiaceae_D; genus Janthinobacterium. The sequence continues at coordinate 73,172 of NZ_WFLJ01000022.1, forward strand.
AGGCACAGCATGGTGATTTCGCCGAGCACATGATGCTCGGGCATGGTCTTGCCCTTGGGCATGCACATGCGGATCAATTCCAGCTCATCCGTCTTGGCCAGCGCGATGGCGGAAAACTGCGACAGGTCGTCGCCATCCCTGCGCAGCACCTCGATCACCTGCCCTGAACTTGCGTGCTCCAGTGCCATCATGTGCTCCTTCAGCAATTACTCGGTGACTTCCTCCGGCTCTTTCGCGCCGCGCATCCATTCGACCAGCGGCCACGCATCCTTCAAGCCTTCCGCCAGGGTCGGCAGCAGTTTCTCAGGTTCATTCACGGGCAGCGGCACTTCGGTCCAGACAAAAAAGCTCTTCAGCTTGATGAATTCGATATGTTCGGCGTCCGCCTCGAAACCCTTGGGCGGGCGCTGCAGCTTGCCCTCGTTCTGGATGGTGCCGAAACGGGCTTTCAAGCGCTTATTTTTCAGCACTTTGGAAAAACCTGGCGCGTCGTTGACCATGTGTTCACGCAGCGCCTTCAGGCGGCCTGGCGGCGGCATGTATTCGCCGGCGCCGAACAGCAAATTGCCCTGGCCATCGATCTGCAGATAATACGTAGGACCGCCCGCCTTGCTGGGACGGCGCATGTCGTTCGGCGCGATGGCGGCCGAAAAGCGCGTTTTATACGGGCTCTTGTCGTGCGCGAAACGCACGTCGCGGTTGATGCGGAACAAGGCCTTCTTCGGATTGCAGTATTTCACGGCCGGGTCGAACTTGCCGAGTTCAGCAATCAGCGACGTCACCAGCGCGAGGAATTCCTCGCGCAGGATGTCGTAGCGGGGCTTGTTCATGACAAACCAGGGACGGTTGTTGTTGTCGCTCAGTTCACGTAAAAATTGGGTCAAATCACGCACATGCATGTGTCAAATTCCGATCAGCAACTATTTGGAAAGCTCTTTCGGGAGGGGGCGCTTGCCCACCATCACGTCGAGCGCCGCTTCGCGATTCTTGCGCAGCACCGTCATTTTAGCTTTTCCGCCGGGCGGCAGTTGGGCGATCAGGTTGAGCATTTCCGTCGTGTCGCCGACGGGCTTGCCGTCCACCGTCAGCAGGATGTCGCCGGGCACGATGCCCGCCTTGTCGGCCGGGCCGTTGCGCACCACGCCGGCGATGATGGCGCCGCTCGAGCGCTGCAAGTTGAAGCTTTGCGCCAGTTCGGGCGTGATGTCCTGCGTTTCCACGCCGATCCAGCCGCGCACCACGTGGCCATCCTTGATGATGGCTTCCATCACGGTTTTCGCCGTCGAGACGGGAATGGCGAAGCCGATGCCGACGGAGCCGCCGCTTTGCGAGTAAATCGCCGTATTGATGCCGATCAAATTGCCGCGCGTGTCGACCAGCGCGCCGCCCGAATTGCCGAAGTTAATCGCCGCATCCGTCTGGATGAAGTTTTCAAAGCTGTTGATGTGCAGGTTGTTGCGGCCCAGGGCGGAGATGATGCCCATGGTCACCGTCTGGCCCACGCCGAACGGATTGCCGATGGCCAGCACCACGTCGCCCACGCGCGCCAGTTCCGACTGGCCCAGCACGATGACGGGTAGCTTGTCGAGGTTGATCTTGATCACGGCCAGGTCCGTTTCCGGGTCCAGGCCCACCACCTTGGCGGGCGCCTTGCGGCCATCGGTGAGCACCACTTCGATTTCGTCGGCGCCTTCGACCACGTGGTTGTTGGTCAGCACATAGCCTTCATGGCTGACGATGACGCCCGAACCTAGGCTGTTTTTCAAGTCCTCGTCATCCTCGCCGTCCGGGTCGCGGTCGCCGAAGAAACGTTTAAAGAAGGGATCGCGCGCCAGCGGATGGGCGCCGCGCTTGGGCACTTGCAGGGTGAGAATGTTGACGACGGCGGGCATGGCGCGCGCCGCCGCGTCGCGGTAGGAACCGGGCGCCAGGCTGCTCGACGCCGTTTCCACCACGGGCACCGGCTTGGCGACTGAGCCCAGTTGCTGTACCCGGCTGGCCGGGCGCAGCGCGCCATACACAAAGTACAGCGCCAACGCGATCGTCACGGTTTGCGCAAACAATAACCAGAATCGTCGCATACAGTTTTCTGCCCAGGTCAGCCGGCCCGTGCCGGAACAACTTATTTTGCCAGATTGTTGCTGTTGCGTGCGTTCTGCTGCAGCGAGTCGCGGATTTCACGCAGCAGCACGATGTCTTCCGGCGTGGCCGGTGCCGGCGCCGGCGCGACCGGTTCGCTGCGGCGGGCCTTGTTCATCAGGCGCACCATCTGGAAGATGATGAAGGCAAGAATGATGAAGTTGAGCAGAATGGTCAGGAAGTTACCATAGGCCAGCACGGCGCCCGCCTTTTTCGCTTCCACCAGGGTCATCGTCGTGGCTTGGCCATTCAGCGGCAGGTAGTAATTGGCGAAATCGAGGCCGCCGAAAATGCGGCCGATGGGCGGCATGATCACGTCTTGCACCAGGGAATCGACAATCTTGCCGAAGGCGCCGCCGATAATGACACCGACCGCCAGATCGACGACGTTGCCTTTCATTGCAAATTCTTTAAATTCTTTCATCATTGCCATGAATTTCTCCTTCGGATATGTATAAAAAACATGCCGATCATACTATTGATTCCTGGGCACACCAACTTGTGGTTGCCGGCGAGACCAATTCGGGCACAGCCGGGTGCATCTAGTTCGAAAGAACTAGCCACCTCCTGCAAAAGTATATAAATTATGGTACAAGCAACGTTTTTGTTCTATTCGTTGTTTGCTTCACTTATAATTTGCGGTTGCCAGAAGTGACTTTTTCACTTCCGGATAATCAACAAGAAACTGGCACGGGCTGCGCCATTGGCCGAAGTTCCGCAGGGATGTTGCCACTTTACCGTACAAAGATGCGGGTTGCGGCAATCAGTGGGAAAGAGCTTCGGCGACGGTTTTTCGCGGCTGCCACTCATAATAAAGATTCGCATTTTGACTGATTGGGGTTTGCATGAGTAACGAAAAGCAGGTCGATTCAGGCCGTCGCGGCTTGCTCGTCGCCACGTGCGCGGCGGGCAGTGTAGTTGGATTGGCAACCGCGGGAGCCTTGGTAAGCACCTTCCAGCCGTCGGAGCGCGCGAAAGCGGCTGGCGCGCCGGTCGAAGTAGACATCACCACCTTGCAACCCGGCGAAATGCGCACCGTCGAATGGCGCGGCAAGCCGGTCTGGATCCTGAAGCGCACCCCGGAAATGATCGCGTCGCTGAAAAAGACCGACGGCAAAGTCGCCGACGCCAATTCCCAGCGCAATCCCGCCGAATTCACGCCGTCGTACTGCATGAATGAAGCGCGCTCGATCAAGCCTGAAATTCTCGTCGCCGTCGGCATCTGCACCCACCTGGGCTGCTCCCCTTCCTCGAAATTTGCCCCCGGCCCGCAACCGTCGCTGCCCGATGACTGGGAAGGCGGCTTCTTGTGCCCTTGCCACGGCTCCACCTTCGACATGGCAGGCCGCGTGTTCAAGAACAAGCCGGCGCCGGACAACCTGCAAGTGCCGCGCCATATGTACCTGAGCGACACCAAATTGCTGATAGGTAAAGACGAGAAAGGCGAGGCTTGATCATGGCTGCTTTCAAAGAAACGAAATTCCCGGCAGACGCTCCCGTCGCCGAAAAAGCGCTGGGCTGGGTCGATGACCGCTTTCCCCTGACCAAGCTGTGGAACGATCAATGGGGCAAGTACTACGCCCCGAAAAACTTCAATTTCTGGTACATCTTCGGTTCGCTGGCCATGCTGGTGCTGGTGCTGCAGATCGTCACCGGCATCTTCCTGACCATGCACTACAAACCGGATGCGGCCCTGGCCTTCAATTCCGTCGAGTACATCATGCGCGAAGTGCCGTGGGGCTGGCTGGTGCGCTACATGCACTCGACGGGCGCTTCGGCCTTCTTCATCATCGTCTACCTGCACATGACGCGCGGCCTGCTGTACGGCTCGTACCGCAAGCCACGTGAACTGATCTGGCTGTTCGGTTTCGCCATCTTCCTGTGCCTGATGGCCGAAGCGTTCTTCGGCTACCTGCTGCCATGGGGCCAGATGTCGTACTGGGGCGCGCAAGTGATCGTCAACCTGTTTGGCGCCATCCCGTTCATCGGCCCTGACCTGTCGTTGTGGATCCGCGGCGACTACGTCGTTTCCGACGCCACCCTGAACCGCTTCTTCGCCTTCCACGTAATCGCCATCCCGCTGGTACTGCTGGGCCTGGTTGCAGCGCACTTGATCGCCCTGCATGAAGTCGGCTCGAGCAACCCGGACGGCATCGAAGTGAAGGAAAACCTGGGCGCCGACGGCCACCCGGTCGATTCGATCCCTTCGCACCCGTACTACACCGTGCATGACCTGTTCGGCGTGTCGATCTTCCTCGTCATCTTCAGCGCCGTCGTCTTCTTCGCGCCGGAAATGGGCGGTTACTTCCTGGAATACAACAACTTCCTGCCCGGCGACTCGCTGAAAACCCCGCTGCACATCGCGCCAACCTGGTACTTCACGCCGTTCTACTCGGTGCTGCGCGCCACCACGGCCGACTTCATGTACGTGCTGATGGGTGTCGTGGCCGCCTACGTGGTGTTCATCTGGCTCAAGTCGCGCCTGTCGACGACGGTCAAGTCCATCATCGCCGGCATCGCCATCGTCGCCATCATCGGCATGCTGCCGCAGGTGCTCGATGCGAAATTCTGGGGCGTGGTGTTCTTCGGCGGTTCCGTCGTGATCCTGGCCTTCCTGCCATGGCTCGACCATTCGCCCGTGAAATCGATCCGCTACCGTCCGACCTGGCACAAATACATCTATGCCATCTTCGGCCTGTCGTTCCTGATCCTCGGCTACCTCGGGACCCAGGCGCCAACGGATACGAAAACCATCGTGTCGCAAGTGTGCACCCTGATTTACTTCAGCTTCTTCCTGCTGATGCCATGGTGGAGTGCCATGGGCAAGTTCAAGACCGTGCCGTCGCGTGTGACGTTCCACCCGCACTAAGCCGCTCTCACGCCACGCTCAAAGGACATACATCATATGAAGATTGCAAAAAAACTGCTCGCCATCCTGGCCTTCGTGCCTGCCATGGCTCTCGCCAGCGAAGGCGGCTTTCCGCTGGACAAGGCTCCTGACCGCCAGACCAACATGGCGGCGCTGCAACATGGCGCCAAATTGTTCGTCAATTATTGCTTGAATTGCCACGCCGCCGTGTCGATGCGCTACAACCGCCTGCGCGATCTGGGCTTGACGGAAGACCAGATCAAGCAGAATCTGTTGTTCTCCGGCGATAAAGTCGGCGACCTGATGACGACCAGCCTGGCACCGCAGGACGCCAAGGCCTTCTTTGGCGTCGTACCGCCGGATTTGTCGGTAATTTCGCGCGCGAAATCATCTTCCGCTGGCACAGGCGGCGACTACCTGTATACTTACCTGCGTACGTTCTATAAAGACGACACTCGTCCGACCGGCTGGAACAACATGGTCGTGCCGAATGTTGCCATGCCGCATGTATTATGGGAATTGCAAGGTGTCCAGACTGCCAAGTTCGTGGAAGAAAATGATCCGCACGAAGCTGGCAAGAAGATCCACAAATTTGCCGGCTTCGAGCAGGTCAAGCCAGGTACGTTGAACAAGATCGAGTATGACAATGCGGTAGCCGACCTGGTCGGCTACATGGAGTGGATGGCCGAACCGGCACAGCAGACACGCAAGCGCCTGGGCGTGTGGGTGCTGCTGTTCCTGTCGGTCTTTGCTCTGCTGGCATGGCGCCTTAACGCGTCGTTCTGGAAGGAAGTCAAATAAGTGAGGCGCCGGCCATAGGCCGGTTTATGCCTGTTTCTGCGTTGTCCGCATGAGTGGACAAGCGACCTGGGGTGAGCCGTTCGCGGCTTCACCCCCTTTGTTTCTAAGGAACTATAAAAAATGATGGTTCTCTATTCGGGTACAACCTGCCCATTTTCGCAACGCTGCCGCCTGGTCCTGTTTGAAAAAGGCATGGACTTCGAAGTGCGCGACGTCGACCTGTTCAACAAACCGGAAGACATTTCGACCATGAATCCGTATGGTCAGGTGCCTATCCTGGTCGAACGCGAACTGATCCTGTATGAATCGAACATCATCAACGAGTACATCGATGAGCGCTTCCCGCATCCGCAACTGATGCCGGCCGATCCGCTGATGCGTGCCCGCGCGCGCCTGATGCTGTTCAATTTCGAAAAAGAACTGTTCGTGCACGTGCACGTGCTGGAAAGCGAACGCGCCAAGAGCAACGACAAGGCCCACGACAAGGCACGCGCGGAAATCCGCGACCGCCTGACGACCCTGGCGCCGCTGTTCCTGAAAAACAAGTACATGCTGGGCGACGAATTCTCGATGCTCGACGTGGCTGTCGCGCCGCTGCTGTGGCGCCTGGACCACTACGGCATCGAACTGTCGAAGACGGCCGCACCGCTGATGAAATACGCCGAACGCATCTTCTCGCGTCCTGCGTATATCGAGGCATTGACCCCTTCCGAAAAGGTCATGCGCCGCTAAAGATAATCCCGGCAGGCCGCGCCTGCCGGGATATCTTGGGCCATGTGTTAAAGTTGCTTTTTGCGCTGTCCCAGTCTTTTGAACTACCGGTGCGCCCGCCTGATGCCTGACGGGGGGCGCTCCCGCCTCACCGTGCCTACCATGTCTGAAATCTCAACCAAACCTTATATGCTGCGCGCCATCTACGAGTGGTGCACCGACAGCGGCTACACGCCTTATCTCGCGGTCAAAGTCGATTCGCGCACCACGGTACCGATGGAATACGTGAAAAAGGGCGAAATCGTGCTCAACATCAGCTTCGGCGCCACCAGCGGCCTGAAGATGGACAACGACGCCATCCGCTTCCACGCCCGCTTTGGCGGCGTCTCGCGCGAAATCTACGTGCCGGTCGACAACGTGATGGCCATCTACGCCAACGAAAACGGCCAGGGCATGGCCTTCGAGCCTGTGCTGGGCTACGATGACCCGGACGCGCAACCGACGGACAGCCCGGCCTCCGCCGACGTCCCGCCACCGGTGCTCGCCCCCGCCGCCAGCGGTCCCACCCTGTCGTCCGTGCCGACCAGCTCCCCCGAACAACGCGACAACGCCACGCCCGGCGACGACGAGCCACCAAAAAAAGGCGGCCGCCCGACCCTGACGCGCATTAAATAGCGTATAATTCGCAACGCGCAGTTTTTGCCGACTTAGCTCATTTGGTAGAGCAGTTGATTTGTAATCATCAGGTGGCCAGTTCGAAACCGGCAGTCGGCACCAGAATTCAGCAGTAAATCAAAGGGTTACAAGCTTCGGCTGGTAGCCCTTTTTTCTTTTCTCCCTCCTGCGAACCACTCCCGTGACGCATTGCTGCACCGCGCAATGACGTCCGGCACATTTAGGAGCAAGATGAGCATGTGCTTGCGCAAAGCAGGCTCCCGATGTCTGGCTTGCCTACCTGGGGGAACATCATGTCCGCACACACTTACAAGTTGATCGAGCTGGTCGGCACGTCGACGGAGAGCAGCGATCAGGCGATACGCGATGCCATTGCCAAGGCGGCGCTGACGGTCAAGCACATGGACTGGTATGAAGTGACGGAATCGCGCGGGCATATCGTCGATGGCAAGGTGGCGCACTTCCAGGTCACGCTCAAGGTCGGCTTCCGGCTCGAATAGGGCAGGTCGGCAACTCACCGCCGCCCGACCGCTCCCCGGCTCTCCAGCCACTCCCGGCCGCCGTTGTCCAGCGCGGTCTCAATCACCTTGTCCGGCAAGCTGTAGACGGTCGCCCAGCTGGCGCGGCCGTCCTGCGTGTTGGCTGGAAAACTGTGCGTCTCGATCGGCCAGTGGTATTTGCGTTTCAGCGCCTTGACGATGGCGGCCAGCGAGACGCGGCCTTGCAGCGGTTCGGCGCCGGACTGGTCGCGGTTCGACAGCAGCACGGCCAGGACCTGGCCGCGGCCCGTGCGCGCGCCGGGGAAGGTGGGGGTTTTGTTTGCCATGGCCTATTTTACCGGGCGAGGCGCGATGTGCCGCACCTTTGATCTGGCGCAAGCGCCGCAGCGGTTTCGCGGCGACGATGAGCATTTCGCCAGGCGTGCCGGCGCCCCTCTGGCAGCCTGGGCCTATCATCATGGGGCACAGGAGCCTATCATGCACAGCCTGAACATCCACGCCATGCAATGGCAGCCCGTTGCCGATATTTCCGCCGTCGATCCGCTGCTGCCCGACGACCTCGCCTGCTTTCGCGAACTGCGCGACGTGCTGCAACGCTATGGCGCGCTCGACCGCTTCTGCATTTCCCTGATCCACCGTCATTTCGACATCGCCGACGACGAGGAGCTGATGGAATACACGGACGTCGAGCAACGCACGCTGACGGTGAAACCTGTCAAGAAAAGCGACATCGACTGGCAACACACGACGATTACCAACTGGAAATTGACGGAATGCGAGGAAGTGGCGCGCATCGGTTGCGGTTGCGCGCGCAATTCGGGCGGGCACCTGGGCTATCACCGGGGCACCTGAGGCTGGCCAGCGGCGCCCGCCAAGCGGCGTCGGCCTTTCTTACACTTGGCATCCACAAGCTCAGTCCGCCTTACGCAAGCACTTGATTCCATGTGATTTTTTTGTGTGGCATGCAAACTGCTTATCACTGTCTACGAGATGAATCCAGGCAAGTCATTCTGGATTCCTGATCCCCGGATTTTCCGAGACTGACCACGATAAGAGGCTGCGATGAACGTCAATCACACACGAAGCAAGACCCTGGGCTGGCTGGGCGCACTGGCGGCGGCAAGCCTGCTGGCCAGCGGCCAGGCGCAGGCCGGCGCCTACGGCCTGGCCGTCAACGAGTTGAACAATTTCCGCATCACCACCAGCGCCGGTGCGCTGTCGCTGGCCGGCGCCAACCGCAATGCCAGCGACAGCGCATTTTTCGAAGGCGGCGTGGCAGTCAATCCGCGCGCCGTCAATACGGGCCCGGCCGCCAACGCGGACGTGCCGCAAGTGTGTTCGGGCGGCGGCTGCGGCGGCTTGCCGCAAAATCACTACGCACCCAGTCCCAGTTCCACGCTGGAATTCGCGCGCGGCGATGCGCATGCCTTCGGCAATATGCTCAATGGCGGCGCCACCGTGCGCGCCGTGGCCGAAGCACAGCGCAACACGATCGGCGCCGCCACGGCCACGGCCGGCGACACCCTCACCGGCTCCGTCAATCTGACGCTGTCGAGCGCCGGCTTCATCACCTTCAGCTTCATGGGCCGGCGCGACCTGCGCACCAGCGTGACGACCATGGGCGACAAGTCGAGCGTGTCGATCATGGATATCTTCAATATCTCCTGCAACAGCGCCAGCCCCGCCGGCTGCCTGTCGCATGCGAATGCCGATGGCGTGATCTTCCAGTTCGCGCCCGATGGCGACGCCAACAATGGCAGCGACATCAACGGCAACCATACGGTCGGCAGCCTCGATCCGTTCAGCCTGAACATGACGAGCGGCACCAACGACCCGGCCACCGGGCGCACCTTCACGAATGACTTCGCGATGTTTTCCCTGACCTCGAATTTCGCCCTGCCCGCCGGCAGCTACACCTTGAATTTTTCCAAGTCCACGCGCACCGATATCGTCGTCATCGATCCGCCGCTTGCGGTACCGGAACCGGGCACGCTGTTCCTGTTGGGCATGGGATTGGCGGCCCTGGCTTTTACACGCCGCCGCCAGTCGACATAATCAGCGGCATGAAAAAACGCGGCGCCCGCCAAGGCGCCGCGTTTTCTTATGCCGGCAGCGTCGTTTTAACCGAGCCGTGCCAACGCCTGGCGCGCCAGTTGCAGCTGCTGCAGATAATAGCGGTGCAGCATGGCCGGATCGCTGAGGTCGCGCCCCAGTACCAGGCGCAGCTCGCTGACAGGGCAATCGGCGGCTTGGGTCTGCACCTGGCTTTGTACCTGCAGCCCCAACTGGCGGGCCAGCTGGCGCGCCGCCTGCTCCTGCGCGGGCCGGTATTCGACGCGCGTGCGCGTCACCTGGAAGCGGGTTTCATTGGCCAGGCGCACCACCTGCACGGGGGCAGCGGCCAGGCTGCGCGCCAGCGCGGCGGCCAGGCCAGGCACGCCGTTGCCGTTCACAATTTCCAGGCGCGGACGAGGCACGGCAGCGGCCGGCATGGAGCGCGCCGCCACGGCCGCGGCAGCCGGCACGCGCTGCAAGCGGGCCATGCCGTCGCTCTGCGTGATCTCGATGCGCGCCATGGCGGGCACATCCTGCTGCGGCAGGGCCGCGGGCACAGTCTGCGGCGGCGCCTCGTTGCGCAAGACGGCCAGGTCGCGCCGCAGGTCGTGTTCCTGCAGGCTCTGCGCCTGGCGCCGCATGACGGCCGCGCGCGCGTGCTGTCCCAGCCGTTCGAGCACTTGCGCCAGGTGCCGCCAGGCCAGCGCATTGAGCGGATCGAGCAGACACGCCTGTTCCAGCGCGGACAAGGCTTGCGCATCGCGCCCGCTCAAGGCATAGGCATGACCGAGATTGCTGAACAGATATGCCTGCCCCGGCTGCGGCGGGCCGGCCTCCTGCGTCAGGGCCAGCCACTGGGCGATCGCCGCGTCATGTTCGCCACGCTGCGCGTGCAGCACGGCCAGGCCGTTGCGCGCGTTCACGTGGCGCGGCGCGGTGCGCAGAGCTTGCTCATAGGCCGCTTGCGCGGCGGGCAGGTCGCCCCGCTCGAAATGCTGGCGCCCCGCCACGTAGGCGGCATCGGCGTCGGGCCACGCCGGCACCGGCGCGTGGGCCGGCTGCGTGGTACAGGCGGCCAGGCCCAGGCAGGCGCAGGCGGCTGCCAGGCGGGAAATCGTCAAGCGCATGGTGACTCCTTTCAGCGACTGGCCATGGCCGGCACGAGCACGCGATAGACTTCGATCACGGCCGGCCCCATGAGCACCAGCATGAGGGTGGGAAAGACGCAAAAGATCAGCGGGAACAGCAATTTCAGGGCAATCTTCGCTGCCGCCTCCTCGGCCAGCAGGCTGCGCTTGCCGCGCAGGTTTTCCGAATGCACGCGCAGCGAATCGCCCATGCTGGTGCCGAAGCGTTCCGATTGAATCAGCATGGCGACGAGGGTGTCGACATCTTCCACACCGCTGCGCAGGGCCAGGTTGCGCAGCGCCTTTTCCTTGGAAAAGCCGGCGCGCATTTCCATCAGCACTAGTTGCAATTCCTGCGCCAGCACCACGCTCTTGATATGGATTTCACCCGACACCTTCACCAGCGCGCGCTCCAGGCTCAAGCCCGCTTCCACGCACACGGTCAGCAAGTCGAGCGCGTCGGGGATGTTTTCGAAGATGTCGCGCTGGCGCCGCTTGGCCGTGCTGACCAGCACCAGGTTCGGCAGGTAATAGCCGACGGTGGCGCTGACGCACAGCAGCAACAGCAGCACGCTGCGCAACTGCGCCGCCATGGCGCTGGCCGCATACAGGCCCAGCACGGTGGGAAACAGCAGGGCCAGCACGGTCTTCGCCGCAAAGTACAGGGCCGGCGCGCTGGCTTGCCGCCAGCCCGCGTTCATGAAGCGCGTGCGCAGCGGCGAGCGTTCCCAGCCCTCTTCCGGCAGCGACAGCTTGCTGAACGGCTGCGCCACGCGCGCCACGCGCTCCACCCAGCCCGTGTCGGACACCGCCTCACTGGCGGCCGGCGCCATGGCACCGAACAGGCGCTGGCGCAAGGCGCCGGGAAAGAAAATCAGCCACGCCAGCAGGGCCAGCGCCACCACCACGGCGAAAACGATCAACAGGAACAACAGTTGCGGGCCAGTCATGGCATTTCCTCCGATTGATCGACTGACAAAACGTTCAGGGCTAGGCGTGTCGCCGAAGGCAATACGACAGTACGACAAGGCGACGCAACAACGCCATGGACTTTTTTTCAGGCGATCTCTTAGATGCGGATGCGGATGACGTTGCGCATCCAGACAACGCCCAGCGCCACCTTGCCGGCCGCGTACCACAGCAATTTGATGCCGCTGGGATCGGTCCACAGCAGGCGGATGTATTGCGGGTTGACCAGCGCCATGACGCCGATCATCACCACCGGCATCAGTCCCAGTACCCAGGCCGACATGCGCCCCTCGGCCGACAGCACGCGCACCTGCCCCAGCAATTTCAAGCGGGCGCGGATGATGCGCGCGATGCTGACCAGCACTTCGGCCAGGTTCCCGCCCGATTCGCGCTGCACCAGCACGGCGATGACGAGATAGCGCAAGTCCGTCAGCGGAATGCGCGCGGCCAGGTTTTGCAGCGCCTCGTTCATCGGCACGCCGTAGTTGATCTCTTCGTGCGCCATCTTGAATTCGCCGCTGATCGGCTCATTGAGTTCGTCGCCTACCATCTGCAGCACATTCGAAAACGAGTGCCCGGCGCGCAGCGCGCGGGCCAGGAAATCGGCCGCTTCCGGCAGTTGCGCCTCGATCTTTTTCAGCCGCGCCGCGCGCGCCCGCAGCACCACCATCCATGGTCCGCCGCCCGCCACGCCCAGCAGCAGCAAGGCGCCCGGCAGCGGCAGCGGCCAGATGGCCAGCCACAGCAGCCCCGCCAGCAGCAGGCCGCCCGCGCCGCCCAGGAATTGCGCCACCGACCACGACAAGCCCGATTGCAGCAGCAGGTGGTCGAGCTTTGCCGCCTGCGGCGCGCGCCGCAGCCAGCGTTCCAGGCCGGGCGACCGCGCATAGCGGCGCTGCTTGAGGATGGAAACCCGCTCGCCGCCCGCCTCGCCGCGCGCCGCCATCAGCCGCAGGCGCCGGTTGATGCGCCGCGCCGCGCTGCCGTGCGTGCCCGCCCACCACAGCCAGGCGCCTTCCACCATCAGGATGCAGGCGGCAAACAGCAGCACGGCAAAGCCGTAGAAGACCAGGTCCATGGTGCTTCCTTTACTCGTAAATACGATCGGGGTCGAAGACGCTATCGGGCACCGGCGCGCCGAACATGCGCAAGCGTTCCGTGAAACGGGGCCGCACGCCCGTGGCGCAAAAATGGCCCAGCACCTTGCCGTCGGCATCGACGCCCGTCTGCTCGAAGCGGAAGATTTCATGCATGGCGATGATGTCGCCCTCCATGCCCGTCACTTCCTGCAGGCTGACCAGCTTGCGCGCGCCATCCGTCAGGCGCGACACTTGCATCACCACCGTCACGGCCGAACAGATCTGCTGGCGCGTGGCGCGCGGCGTCAGGTTCACGCTGGCCATGCCGACCATGTTTTCCAGCCGCGCCAGCGCGTCGCGCGCCGTGTTCGAGTGGATGGTCGCCAGCGAACCTTCATGGCCCGTGTTCATCGCCTGCAGCATGTCGAGCGCCTCGGCGCCGCGCACCTCGCCCAGGATGATGCGGTCGGGCCGCATGCGCAGCGCGTTGCGCACCAGCGCGCGCTGGCTCACCTCGCCCTTGCCCTCGATATTCGGCGGGCGCGTTTCCAGGCGCACCACGTGCGGCTGGCGCAGCGCCAGTTCGGCCGCATCCTCGATGGTGACGATGCGCTCGCTGCCGGGAATGAAGCCGGACAGCACGTTGAGCAGGGTCGTCTTGCCGCTGCCCGTGCCGCCCGAGATCAGGATGTTGACCTTGGCCTGCCCCAGCGCCTGCAGCACCTGCACCATGGGCGGCGTCAGGCTTTTGTAGTCGAGCAGGTTGGCGATCGTCAAAGGCTGCACGGCAAAGCGCCGGATCGACAGGATCGGGCCATCGACGGCCAGCGGCGGAATGATGGCATTGACCCTGGAACCGTCCGGCAGGCGCGCGTCGACCATCGGGCTCGATTCATCGACCCGCCGTCCCACGCGCGAGACGATCTTTTCGATGATCTTCATCAGGTGCGCATTGTCGTGGAAGGTCACGTCCGTCAGCTGCAGCCGCCCGCCCCGCTCCACATACACCTTGTCGCAGGTATTGACGAGGATGTCGGACACGCTGGCATCGGCCAGCAAGGGTTCGAGCGGGCCAAAGCCCAGCATCTCGTGCTGGATGTCGAGCACCAGGCTGTGGCGTTCGTGCTGATTCAGGACGATGCGCTCTTCCTCGATCACGCGCTGCACCAGCAGCGCCAGCTCGTGCTTGAACTGCTCCGCCGTCAGGCGTTTCAAGCGTTCCAGATCGATACGGTCGAGTATCGTCTGGTGCATGGTTTTCTTGAGTTCCTGGTAGGCGTGCAGCGCCAGCGCGCCCTGTCCATTGCTGGCGGGGCGCACCGTTTCATTCGCCGCCAGGCGTTCGCGTAAAGTCATCTCGGCTCCCATGATGGCCCCCGGCGGGAGCCTTGACATCCATCCCCGTCCTAAGCTTCGCTGCGGCTGAACAAGCGGTCGAACAGGCCGCGGCTTTCCGTCACGCGGCGCGCCGTCACCAGTTCCACCAGCTCGGCCAGGCTGCGCGCCAGCACGCTGGTGCGCGACAGCTGCAGCAGCGGGATGCCCTGGTTGACGGAATCGGTGGCGGCGATGTAATCGTTGGGCACCGTGTGCACCACTTCCGCGCCCAGCGCCTGCTCCAGGTCCGCCAGGCGCAGCCGCCCGCCCTTCTCATAACGGTTGACGATCAGTCGCAGGCGCTCGCCCGGATAGCCGAGCGAGCGGAAAATATCGAGCAGGCGGCGCCCGTCGCGGATGTCGGGCAAGGCCAGCTGCAGCACCGGATAGATGGCGTCGGCGTTGTCGAGCGCGCGCAGCGACAGCGCATCGATCTGGCGTCCCACGTCGAGCACGATGTAATCGTAGTGCTGGCGCGCCACGGCCAGGATGCGGTCCATGTGCTCGGGCTGCATGTCGACCTTGTGCGCCGGGTCGTCGGCCGCCGCCAGCACGCCGAAGTTCGGCGTCACGTGCACCAGGCACGAGGCGAGAAAGGCGCCATCCATGCGCGCGATCTGCGCGCAGATGTCGGACAGGGTCATGGCCGGCTTCTGGTCCGAGACGTACAGCGTGGCGTCGCCGAACTGGCCGTGCAGGTCGATCAGCAGCACCTTGCAGCCGGCCAGGCTGGCCAGCGCGTAGGAAAAATTCGTCGACAGGAAGGTGGCGCCGCTGCCGCCCTTGCATGAGATGAAGGCAAGCACCTTGCCGTCGCGCATCTGCGTCACGCCGGCCTGGATATCGACGCGGTCCATCGCCTCGTGGAAGGCCTTGTGCACCAGCGGCAGTTGCAGCACTTCGCGCATGCCGGCGCGCATGGCGCGGATCAGCACATCCTGCTGCTGGCCGCGCGTGAGCAGCATCAGCACGGCCAGCGGATACTGGCGCGCCAGGCGTTCGAGCAAATCGGCTTCATCGGCATCGATGCCGCTGGCGTCGACGATAACCAGCTCCGGCGCCTCGGGCAACATGCGCTCGACGGCGTCGCGCAGGCCGCTGCGCCGTTCCAGCAGCCGCAGCACGGGCATACGGGCCGCGCCTTGCGCCGCGATTTCATCGTGCAAGCTGGCGTCGCGGCTAATCATCAAGGCTTTCATCACCCCTCCTTCACTCTATGCGATACACTCGGCGGCGCCGACGGCCTGGCGCTCATGGACAAAAACCGGGATTGTCCGGATATCCCAGTGACTCGGCCACCGCCATGGTGGTCCCGCTGGGCAAACGTATGGCCGCTGCGCCGGAGGGAAACATCACCCCCAGCAGCGGCAGGACGGGCCGGTAGGGCACGGCCTCGCAGCGCGCGCCAACGCCCGGCTGGCACAGGCGCGCGCGCACGAAACGGATGCAACTGGCGCCATGCGGATCGTCCAGGCAATTGATGCGGTTGCGCTGCGGGCAGGCCGGCATCACCGTCACCGGCACTGCCGCCGGCGCGGCGCCACCAGCGCTTTCCGACAAATAATCGATGCGCACATACGCGTCGCTGATGCCGCCGCCCAGCGGCAGCGTGCCCGGCGTGGCGCGCAGCACGGCGTGCGTACGCACGGCTTGCAAGGCGCCGGCATCGCTGAAATCGGTGACGGCGGCGGCGCGCGCGGCACGCCGCGTGATTTCATGCACCATATTCCATAGATACACGGCGCGTGCCACTTCCAGCATGGCGAACAGGAACAGGAAGAACAGCAGCGCCAGCATGGCGAATTCGACGGCGAAGACGCCACCCTGGCGCTGCCGGCGGGGGCGCGAGTTAATTGACATAGCGCACTATTGCGTTGGCACGCAAAGGGATCGGCGCCAACTGCGGCAGCCACGGGCGCGTCAGCGCGGGCAGGAAATCGACCGGCATGTCCACGGCCACCTTGACGCGCACCTGCACCGGCGCTGTCGCGAAGTTGCCGCAGGCATAGGGCTCGTCGGCATACACGCAGTCCACGCTGACCCGGACGGTCTCCATTTGCGGCCAGCTTTCCGCCATCGCATCGACCACCATCTGCCGGGAAAACGCGACACCCTCGGTCGCCGTGCCGATGCTGCTCATCTGCGGCAGCGGCATGGTCGCCATGTGGCGCGCCGCGTCATGCACGCTTTTCTGCAGGGCCGTGTACACCAGCAGCGCGCGGCCGAACAGCAGCACGAAGGGCAGCAGTCCCATGAAAAACAGCAGGATCAGCGCCAGCTCGATGGCGGCCACACCACCCTGGCGACGCGGCGCGCGGCGCAGCGGCCTCATCGCAGCAGCTCCGCCGGGCCGGCCAGCGATCCCTCGCTCGCCAGGCCCGCGAATTCTGCGCTCAGCATGCCATTGCTGGCCGGCGCCGTCATGAAGAAGCGGCCGATGCCGCGCACCTGGGCCAGCACGTCGCTGCCGGCCGGCACGGGACAGGCCAGCAGGGCAATGTGCAGCAGCCGGCGCTGCGCCACGCCCGTGTTGCCGCTCGGCGCCGTCTGGAATCCCAGCGTCTGGTATGGCGGCGTGGCAGGGTAGCCGGACTTGGCGGCCGGCGCGGACGGGCTGGCCGGATACAGCTTGGGCCAGTCGCTGGTGGCAAATGGCAGGTAGCCGCCGGCCGGCTTCGGGTTACTGTACCTGGCCGCCCTGGAAAACGACCACAGCGGTCCATAGCTGCCGATGGCGGGCGGCGCCGCGTTCGATTCCGGATCGGCCACGGACAGCAGCGGATTGCCGATGCTCAGGGCGCTGGGCGCGTCGGGCGTGTTCGTCATCCACCAGCTCGCGGCCGTATTCGGATACGCGCGGATATTCGTGTCCGGCGGCGCCGTGACGGGATGGCAGCCGCTGCCCGCATGCTCGTTGAAGCGCGCATTGAAGGCCGGCCACAGCGCGGCGGGAAAGGGCCGGTGCACATGTACCTGGGCGCTGCCGATGCGCGGATACAGCA
Organism: Janthinobacterium rivuli; assembly: GCF_009208735.1. Taxonomy (GTDB): domain Bacteria; phylum Pseudomonadota; class Gammaproteobacteria; order Burkholderiales; family Burkholderiaceae_D; genus Janthinobacterium. Next base: position 90,476 of record NZ_WFLJ01000022.1, read on the forward strand.
CCGTGCCGCTGCAGACAAACGGCAGCACGCTCGCTTCGCCGACCTGCTGAGGCGTCCCCAGCACGCCCGGCCGGCCCAGCGGATTGAGCACGAAATGCTCGGCCGCCGGGCCATGCGGATTGAGCTTCAACAGGTTGTATGCCACGCCGCGGCGAAAGCCATATTCCAGCAGCTCGACGGCCGGCAGCAGCGCCGCGTTCGTGCGCGGGCTGGCCGCGCTGGCCGACAACGCGCAGATGGCCAGCGGCGTCAGGTGCAGGCTGGTGCGTCCCGCCACGGCGCGCGCGCCCGTGTCCAAGGTGCGCAGCGCCGGTGACCAGGCGCCCAGGAACGCCGTCGCCACCCGTCCCAGCGCCGGATCATTGGCCTGCGTATCGACGCGCACGAACAGCGCCGTGGCAGGATCGGGCACGGATCCCGCCGCATGCCACTCCCCGAGGGGTGCGTCGGGCGCGCTGGCAAAGCGGATGCTGGCGTCCGACAGGATGGCGCCCTCCATGCGGCGACGCCATACGCTGCGGTCGGCGGCACTGCTCTTGGCTTTCGTCACGGCAGCAAGCAAGCCCTCGGGCGTGCCCACCAGTTCCGCCGCGGCCGCCAGCGCCGCGTTGTCCGCCAGGTTCTGCAATTCCGTCTTGCGGCCGACGACCTGTCCCACGTCGAGCGCCAGACCGATAAAGCCCAGCACCACGATGAGCAGGATGGAAAAGGCGATCAGCATCGCCCCGCGTTGCCCCTGGCGTCTATTTGCCATTGCCGCCTCCCAGCATGAACTGCAGCGGCTGCGGCGCCTGGCCGTTCGGTTCGACGAACGAGGCGCGATAGCGCTGCATGACGGCGTGCGCGCTGGGGCCGTCGAGACCGTCAACCGGCGCGCGATTGGCGGCGCTGGCCGGATCGCGCACCTGCTGCGCCATGGCCAGCCGCACGGCGTCGCCGAAGCGCGGATCCAATTGCGGCGTGCTGCTGTGCGCGCAGGCGGCCAGCTGCAGCGCCAGCGCCAGCACTGGCAGGCGCCGCAGCGATGTCAGGAGCGAGTTCGGCATGGCGTGTCTCCCCGTCTCATTTCAACTCGAAACCATTGGCCGCGCGCGGCAGCGGCACGGACGGCGGTGTGCCTTCCATCTTGCCGCCCAACATCAAGTCCCTGCGCGAAGGCGGCGCCAGCTGGGCCGTCGGCAGCACGGCGTCGGCCGGCAAGGGTTTCACCAGGTGCGCGGTAATGACGAACAACAACTCCGTGCGGTCGTGCTGGAAATCCGTGCTGCGAAACAGCGCACCGAGAATCGGCACTTCGCTGAGCCAGGGCACGCCCGTGATGTTGCTCACCTGGTTGTTCTTGATCAAGCCGCCGATGGCATAGCTCTGGCCGTCGTACAGCTGCACCGTGGTCGAAGCGCGCCGCGTGGTGATGACGGGCAAAATTGAGCGCCCGCTGACGCCGGCGGCGGAAATGCCCACCCCCTCGCGCGACAGTTCCGACACTTCCGGCGCCACCTTCAAATTGATGCGCCCGCCCGACAGCACGGTGGGGGTAAAGCGCAGGCCGACGCCATACTCGCGCTCTTCCAGGGTGATCTTGTTGTTGTCCTGGCCGACGGGAATGAATATCTTGCCGCCCGCCAAAAAACTGCCCTCTTGCCCGCTGATCGCCATCACCGTCGGTTCGGCCAGGATGCGCACCAGGCCATCCTGTTTCTGCGCCTCGATGGTCAGCTGCTGGCGGCCATTCGACTTGCGCACGTCGAGCAAGCCATTCGCCGTGCCGCTGAGGAAATTCGACAGCAAGGTGGTGGCCCAACTGCCGGACGCGAGGCGCAGGGTGGCGCCCACTTCCAGCCGTTCCAGCAGGGACTTCGACACTTCGGCGATCTGCACGGCCAGCATCACTTGCTGCGGCGCGCTGACGTCGAGCATGTTGATGATGCGGCTGTTCGCGGCGCCCGCGCCGCTAGCGGGCGCCGTGGCGGCGGGCGGCATGGCGGCGCCATCGGCAGGCTTGGGCAAGGCCAGCGGCACCGTAGCGCGGCGCACATAGGCGTGCGCCAGCTCGACGGCGCGCAGCACGGCGCCCGCATCCTGCACCGTGCCCGACAGCACCAGGGTGTCGGCCACGGCCGTCACGCGGATGGCTTTCTCTTCCGGCATGAGCGCCGCCAGAGTCGCTTGCAAGCCGGCCGGGTCCATGCTGACGCTGACGTTCACCACGCTGCACACGCCGCTTTTTCCCTGGATGATCATGTTGGTGCTGCCCACGTCGACGCCCACCACATATAAAGTGTCGGGCGCGACCAGCATGGCTTGCACGACGGCCGGATTGCCCACGCTGCGCTGCTGCACCGCCTCGGGCAGGCGCAGCATGCTCGACTTGCCCACCTGCAGCTGCAGGTTGCCGGGCGAGGCCGCTTCACCGCCGCAGCGCGGGCCAGGATCGGCCGCCGCGCCGGCAAGCGGCGACAGCAGGCAGCACAGTATCAGCAAGGCGCGGTTCATGAGCGTGTCCATGGTTGAGCAAGCCAGCTAAAAGCATTCGCGCGACTGGCGCGTCCCGTCGATGACGCCGCTGCACTGGCGCTGTGGCTCCGGCGGCGCCTTCGCCACGCGCACCGGACGCGGCGCCACGGCCAGCACGGGCGCGACGGCGGCGGCGGGAGCGGGCTCGTCGTCGTGCGGGCCGCCCAGCAGGGTCAGCTTGGTGGCGCCCGTCGTCACACCGGGCTGCGGGTCGACCTGGTTGCGCAGCACCAGCGACAGGCTGCCCACGCTGCGCGCCAGGTCCAGGTTTTCCGCCTGTTCCGGCGTCACTTCCAGGGTCACGGCATTGACCACGCGCGGCTTGGTCTCGTCGCGCCCCACTTCCTGCGCCACGGCCAGCACGAGGATGCGTTCGAGCACGATCTTGGAAATGTTGCGGCTTTGCGGAAACGCACGGTCGCCGGCATCTTGCTGGGTGCTGACGATGATGTCGACATAGTTGCCCGGCAAGGCGAAGCCGGCCACGCCGATCACGTCGTTGACGCGCACGGTGATGGCGCGCCGCCCTTCCGTGATCAGGGCTGACAGGCCGCCCAGGGTGCCGGCCGGCGCCAGCTTGGCTTCGCTCAGCGGCTCGCCGCGCAGCACGCTGGTTTTCAGCACCCGTCCCGCCAGTTTCGCCGGATCTTGCAGCGCGCCCTGCGGCAAGCTTTCCGCCGGCCATTCGGCCAGGCGCAGCATCTCCGGCGTCAGGCGCTGGCCCAGGTTGACGTCGCTGGCGGCGACGACGATCTTGCCCTTGCCGGCCGGCGTCTGGCGCAGCAGCCAATGCGAAGCCAGCAGCACGGCCAGCAGGCCCAGCACCACCGCCAGGCCCATCATCAGGAGGGCGCGCCGGTTTTTCATGCGATACGCTCGCACAGGCTGGCGGCCGGCATGTCGCAGCTGGCAAACAGGCTGCTCCAGGCCTGTTCCAGGGCGCCCACCGTCAGGCGCGCCTCGCTGCCGGCAAAGCCGGCGAAGTCGCCTATGCGCGCCAGCAATTCCTGCGGATAGCTGGCCAGCAAGGGCCGTCCCTGCGCACCATGTAACTGCAGCAAATGGTTCAGGGCCGGCTCGTCGATAGCCATGCCGGCCAGCCGGCATTGCTGGCGGAACAAGGCGCGATAGGCGCTCTCGGCCAGCGGTCCCACCTGCACCTTGTAGCCGATGCGGCGCAGCAAGGCAGGGTCGAACAGTTCGCCCGGCGGCACGTTCGTGGCAAGCACGAGGGCGTTGTCGAACGGCACGCTGATCTGCACGCCGCCGGGTAGAGCGAGCTGGTCGCTGCCGCGCGCCAGCGGCTGCATCAGCCGCGTCAGCAGCTCCTGCGCGCCCAGGCGCTGGCGGCCCAGGTCGTCGATGATCAGCATGCCGTTGTTGGCGCGCACATGGGGCGGCGCCTGGTAGCAGCCGCCGCTGGCGTCATGGCGCAGTTCCAGCATGCCGGCGTCAAGCTCGGCGCCCACGTGGATCACGGGACGCTGGCACAGCACCCAGCGGATGTCCGTGCTGCGCCGCTCCAGCGCCTGGCGCGCATGGCTGACGTGCTGCGGCGCGGGCGGCAGGTGCTGGGCCGGATCGTGCAACTGGATGATCTCCTGGCCGACGACGATGGCGTAGGGCACGGCGACCAGACCGTGCAGCAACTGTCCCAGCTGCAGCGCCAGGGTCGACTTGCCGCTGCCGGGCGGACCGTACAGCAGCAGCGAGCGCCCCGAATGCAGGGCCGCGCCGACCACGTCGAGCATGCCCGGCCCCGCATGGGCGCCGCCCAGCACGGCTGCCAGGTCATCGCTGCCGACGCGCTGCTCCTGCGCCAGCCACGACTGGCGCGCCACCATGGCGCGGTACGCTTCCAGGGTGACGGGAGCGGCGCCGATATACGCGCAACGCTCGAGAAAGGCACTGGCGCGCTGCTTGCCGGCGTTCGTCAGCTGATATTGCACGTCGATCTCGGATTCGCCACGCCAGGCCACTTCGGCCATCTGCTCCGTCACCATGAAATCGAGCACTTCGCGCAAGACATTGATCGACAGGCGCAAGCGCGTCGTCAGCGCGGACAGATGCGTCTTGCCGCTCACAAACATCAGCTTGGCGATCAGTTCGACGACCAGGGGCCGCTCCAATCCCGTTTCGCGCAAGCTCTTCGGCTGCGGCGGCAAGGGCGGCATCAGGTTCGCGTCGGCAGGGCGCGGCGCGCTCTCGGTGCTCATGGAATAGTCGACTTCGGTCATGCTGCGTCTCCAAGCCGGTTAAGAGGGCATTCAACAGAATTCATTCTAGCGAGCGGGGACTGGTGCCCATTGATCAAGAGCAATGAATACCAATCAGAAATAATGCCGCCCTTGCACCACCAGGCAACCCAGGGCGATGGCCAGTCCGTACGGCAGGTTGCCCACGCTGGCGCCGCTGCCCAGTGCGTTTGGCGCCAGGGGAATGCCGGCCATGCGCGCGATCATCGGCCACAGCAGCTGGCGCAGATTGCCGAGGCAGGCGCGCCACTTGCCCTGCCAGGTGATCATCAGCACGGCCATTACGCCGCCCAGGACAAACGTGGCGAAACAGATCTGCAGCACGGGCCAGGGACCGGCAAAGGCGCCCACCATGGCGATCAGCTTGACGTCGCCGGCGGCCATGCCGCGCAGCACGTACAAGGGTAAAAAGAGGAAGAAGCCCGTCGCCATGCCGCCCAGCCATAGCGGCAGCACGCTTTGCGGCCACAGCCACAGGTGCAGCGCCAGGGCGGCGAGGATGCCGGACAACACCACGCCATTCGGTATCTTGCGGCGGATCAAATCACTGACGGCGGCCCCCGTCACGAAGCACAGCAACAGCAGGTCGAATACGGCATAGGCAGGCATGCGACACCTCCTGAAAAAAACCCGCCACTGGCCGGCCAGCGGCGGGCACCCGCTTAGGGCGTCAACACCAGGTTCGACGAAATGTCGGTGAGGACGGCCAGCAAGTTGGTCTTGATCAGCAAGAAACCGGCCGTGATGGCGGTAGCCATCAAGGCCGCAATCAGGCCGTATTCGATTGCCGTAATGCCATCCTCATCCTTGACAAACTGCTGTACTGCCGACAGGAAGGTATGCATGACAAGCTCCCAAAAGTGAATCACAAGTCCCTGGCGCAATCGGGTGTGAAACATTGCCCATTCCTGCTAATATGTTTCCTGCCGTAAATTTCTGCGCCATTGCATTGACTATAAAGCGTCCACGTTTTGGCAAATTGACGCGCCACAAGTTTCCATATGGAAATTATCAAACTCTGTTGAGATGAAGGCTGACGCATGCAAATGTTGCGATCAGGATTGAAAGCCTTCGTCAGGGCAAGTTTTTTGCAATGACGTGCATGAATCTCATGTATTTACATGAAATATTGCATACGTTAATTGCCTATTAGGCAAAAAGACATTATCCTGCTTAGCTCTTCTTTGGAAAGGCCTCTCGCCCGGCGGTACAGAGCGTCATGCCACCAAATAAATCTTGGCTTCTTGTAGACGGACGCGAACATGCTCTTGCTTGATGCAATGCTGGTATGACGACACTTGTGTGACTACTTTCCAGAGAACGACAATGGACTCCCTACTGAAACACATGGTGGACATGACCGGGCACCGCGATCACACGATGCTCGACATCTCCGTGATCTCGGCGGTCCAGGAACTCGCTGCCGCGTCGCAGACCCGTGTGCTGGCCCTGACCACCGTGCGTGGCCAGGTGTTCGTGCGGTCGCGGGCCATCATCGTGGCGGGCAGCGTAGCCCGCATGGAAGAACATAACGACCCGACCCTGCCGGGCGAACCGTTGTCGGACTATCCGGCGCTGGCCGCCTGCATCAAGCGCCATGAAGCGAGCGCCGACACCCTGTGCGCCGACGGCCGCCACCTGCTGTGGCTGCCCATCTGGATCGGCGACCAGGTCACCACCTGCCTGGAAATCACCAACCCCACGCCGTACACGGGCGCCACCATCCAGGTGATCGGCGGCATCGTCAGCGTGTACCGCAATTTCCAGAACCTGCTCGATTACAGCGAACGCGATTCGCTCACCGGCTTGTTGAACCGCAAGACCTTCGACGACCAGCTGGCAAAGATCCTGCAAAGCCGCGGCGAACCGGAAGCGGACAAGCCGCGTCCCGTCGATGAGGAACGGCGCCACCATACGGACACGGAACGGCAATGGCTGGCCGTGATCGACGTCGATCACTTCAAACTGGTCAACGATAAATTCGGCCACCTGTATGGCGATGAAGTGCTGATCCTGATCGCCAACCAGCTGCAATCGTCGTTCCGCTCGCAAGACCGCATCTTCCGCTTCGGCGGCGAGGAATTCGTCGTGCTGCTGCGCTCGATCACACTGGAAAACGCGCAGAAAATCATCGACCGCTTCCGCACCAATGTCGAGGCGCACGACTTCCCGCAAGTGGGCAGGGTCACCGTCAGCGTGGGCTTCGTCAGCATCAACGCCTACGAGGCGCCCGTCATCATCCTCGGCCGCGCCGACCAGGCCTTGTATTACGCGAAAAGCCATGGCCGCAACCTGGCCTGCCACTATGACGAACTGGTCGCCAAGGGCCTGTTAACTACCATCACCTCGAACGATACGGCAGAGTTCTTCTAGGCATCCGCCAGCGATAAAAAACGCATGGGATCGACCTGCCACTTGGCGGCCGACTCATGGCCGACGATCTTGTCGGCGCCGCCAAAGCCGAAGCCGCGCGACAGGTCGACCGTTTCCGGCTTGATGTAGGTCTTGCTCTTCGTACTGAAAAACACATTCACCTTCGGCGCCAGCAGATTACTTTCGTGCGCCTCGACGACGACGGCCAGACGGCCCGATTCCAGCATCACCATGGTGCCGACCGGATAGATGCCCACGCAGCGCATGAAATCCTGCGCGAACACGGGGTTGAAATGGAATTTGCTCCACTCATAAATCTTGCGCAGGGCCTCGGCGGCGGCGATGCCCTTGTGATAGCTGCGGTCGGACGTCAGCGCGTCGTACACGTCGACGATGGCGGCCATCTGCGCCAGCTCGCTGATGGCGTCGCCGGCCAGCTGGTCCGGGTAGCCGCTGCCGTCGCGCCGCTCGTGGTGATGCAGGGCGATGTCGAGCGGAATGGCGCCCACCTCGGGCGACTGGCGCAGGATGTCGTAGCCGTCGCGCGGATGGCGCTTGATCATGGAAAATTCTTCCGGCGTCAGAGGACCGGGCTTGTTCAGCACGCTGTCCGGCACCAGCGCCTTGCCCGTGTCGTGCAGCAAGCCGCCCAGGCCGGCCTGGTGCGTGGTGGCCGCATCGATGCCGCGCGAGCGGCAGAACGCCACCAGCAGCGCGCACACGCTGACGGAATGCAGGAAGGTGTAGTCATCCTTGCTCTTGATGCGCAGCAAGCCGACGAGGGCGCCGGGATTGCGCAGGATCGATTCGGTGATGTCTTGCACGGTGTGCTGCACGCGGTCGATTTCAACAGCCTTGCCCAGGCGCACATCGGCCATCACCGTGCGCACCAGGCTGGCCGCCTGCCGCCGCACCTGCGTGGCGCGCGCCAGTTCCATGCCCAACGACACGCGCGTGACCACTTGTGGCGGCGTGGCGATCTGCACCAGTTCGCGCTCCGTCTCGGCGCGCGCCTGCGCCACGGTGGGCGCGTCCTGCACGTCGAGGCCCTTGTCGCTGTCGATCACCACGTCATGGATGCCGGCCTGCACGATCTTGCGGATTTCATCGTCACTGCGCAACAGGAAACGGTTGCGCACGAATGGGTGCGTCATCCAGTCGCAACTGAGGTCATGGATGTACATGCCCACTATTAATTGAGACGAATCAACTTTCTTGAGCATGCTGTCATCCCACAAATACGCGGCTGGAGTACCGAAAGCGCTAGAATGAGTATAACAAAATTGTTATTCTGCTGGCCGCCTTCGGCGCTGCGGCGCAACAGCCTGTTTTCTCCAATCACCGCACCGCGTCTGGGACCCATGGAACTGCGCCAATTACGCTACTTTGTTGCCATCGTCGACCACGGCTCGCTGTCGCGCGCGGCCCTGATCCTGCACGTGGCGCAGCCGGCCCTGACGCAGCAGCTGCGCCAGCTGGAAGAGGAGCTGGGCGTGCAGCTGCTGCACCGCTCGGCCCAGGGCGTACTCAGCACGGATGCGGGCAAGGTGTTTTACGAACATGCGCAGGCGATCCTGAAACAGGTGGCCGACGCCCGCTCGGCCGTCACGCAAAGCGCCACGCGGCCGTCCGGCAATGTCACCCTGGGCTTGCCGCACAGTATCTCCGGCGCCCTGGCCCTGCCCCTGCTGCTGGCCGCGCGCGAACGCTATCCCGAAATCACCCTGCAACTGACGGAAGAAATCACGGGCAACCTCAATGAGCAGCTCAAATCGGGGCGCATCAACCTGGCCGTGCTGTTCGACGATGGCCAGCTGACGCCGTTTGCCTGCAGCCCACTGGTGGAAGAGGAAATGCGTTTTATCTGCCGCAGCGATTCGCCGTTCGCGCCGACCGGCCATGCCGTGTCATTCCAGCAAGCCTTGAGCGCCACCCTGATCCTGCCGGGCCTGCAGCACGGCGTGCGCCCGCGCATCGACAGCCGCGCGCGCGAACTGGGCCTGGAAACGGCGAACGTGATCGAGATCAACTCGATCGCCATTTTAAAATCGGCCATCCTGGCCGGCATGGGCGCCACCATCCTGCCCGCCGCGCCCGTGCTGGCCGAACTGAACAGCGGCGCCATGCGCAGCTACGCCATCCACAGCCCCGTCCTGTCGCGCACGGTAGCCCTGTGCGCCTCGAAAAACATCCCCCTGACGAACGCGGGCAACGCCGTGAAGCACCTCGTGCTGCAAGTGGCCGCCGAACTGTGCGGCAGCGGGCGCTGGGTGGGCGCGAACGTGCTCTCGCCCATGGCATAAGTATTTCTTATACCCCCATCGGCAAAGCGTATTTGCCCCTTCCCCTCGATCGATCTACACTGACCACATTAACTATTTTAAATTTAAACTAGTTATGTGCCGCCCACACGCGGCCATCCCGTCTGCACAGCGCGCGCCTTACCGGGCGCGCCCCATGTGCAGCCGCTATCTGAAACACCCTTTTGGAGACAGCCATGTCCGTGACCACGGAAAACGGCTCCGCAGCGTTCGCTAGAAACGCCGGTGCCGCGCCATCTACGCCCCCCGACACATCCCGTTTGACCACCGTCAGCCTCGACGACAAATACACGGCCACTTCCGGCGCCATCTTCCTGTCCGGCATCCAGGCCCTCGTGCGCCTGCCCATGATGCAGCGCCTGCGCGACCAGGCCGCCGGGCTGAACACGGCCGGTTTCATTTCCGGCTACCGCGGTTCGCCCCTGGGCGGCCTCGACGAAAACCTGTGGAAAGCGAAGAAACAGCTGGAAGCGCACCACGTGCAGTTCGTGCCCGGCGTCAACGAAGACTTGGCCGCCACGGCCGTCTGGGGCTCGCAGCAAGTGGACCTGATCGGCCCGGCCAAGTACGACGGCGTATTCGCCATGTGGTACGGCAAGGGCCCTGGCGTGGACCGCTGCGGCGATGTCTTCAAGCACATGAACCATGCGGGAACTTCAAAACTGGGCGGCGTGCTGCTGGTGGCCGGCGATGACCATGGCGCGTATTCCTCGACCCTGCCGCACCAGTCCGACCACCTGTTTTCCGCCTCGATGATCCCCGTCCTGTATCCGTGCAATGTGCAGGAATACCTGGACCTGGGCATCCACGGCTGGGCCATGTCGCGCTTTTCCGGCTGCACGGTGGCCTTCAAGGCGCTGGCCGACACGGTCGAATCGTCAGCCTCCATCGACGCCGACCCGTTCCGCGTGGAAGTGAAAATTCCGCAGGATTTCATCATGCCCGAAGGCGGCCTGAACGCCCGCCTGTCGAGCATCCCGCTGGGCCAGCAGGCGCGCAACCAGGAAGCGCTGATGCAGGACTACAAGATCTATGCGGCCCTCGCCTACGCGCGCGAAAACAAGCTCAACCACACCACCATAGCCAGCCCGAACGCCAAGCTGGGCATCATCGCCTCCGGCAAATCCTACCTGGACGTGCTCGAAGCGCTGGAAGAACTGGGCATCGACGAGCAAATGGCGGCCGACGTCGGCATGCGCCTGTTCAAGGTGGCCATGCCGTGGCCGCTGGAACCGGACAGCGTGCGCGAATTCGCGCAAGGCCTCGATGAAATTCTCGTGGTCGAAGAGAAGCGGCAAATCGTCGAATACCAGCTCAAGGAACAGCTGTACAACTGGCGCGACGACGTGCGCCCACGCGTCATCGGCAAGTTCGATGAAAAGGGCGAATGGGTGGCGCCGCGCGGCGAATGGCTGCTCACGTCGAAGGCGGATTTTTCCGTCTCGCAAGTGGCGCGGGTCATCGCCAGCCGCATCGCGCGCCTGATTTCCGACCCCGTCACCTGCGACCTGATCAAGGCACGCCTGAGTTTTCTCGACGCCAAGGATGCCGTGCTGAAGAAGGCCGTGAACACGCCGTTCCGCCCCGCGTTTTACTGCTCCGGCTGCCCGCACAATACCTCGACCAAGGTGCCCGATGGCAGCCTGGCGCTGGCCGGCATCGGCTGCCACGTGATGGCCACGTCGATCTACCCGGAAATGAACAAGCTGACCACGCACATGGGCGGCGAAGGCGCGCCGTGGATCGGCCAGGCCGCGTTTTCCGAACTGCCGCACGTGTTCCAGAACCTAGGCGACGGCACCTACTTTCATTCCGGCTACCTGGCCATCCGCGCCGCGCAGGCGGCCAAGGTGAACATCACCTACAAGATCCTCTACAACGACGCCGTCGCCATGACGGGCGGCCAGCCCGTCGACGGCCTCATCACCGTGCCGATGATGGCGCAGCAGGTGGCGGCCGAAGGCATCGCGCGCATCGCGCTGGTGACGGAAGATTTGAGCCGCTACAGCGACCGCAGCAACCTGCCCGCCCACCTGACCTTGCACGACCGCAAGGACATGGATGCCGTGCAGCGCGAATTGCGCGAAGTAGCAGGCGTATCCGTGCTGATCTACGACCAGACCTGCGCGGCCGAGAAACGCCGGCGCCGCAAAAAAGGCGAGTATCCGGACGTGGCCAAACGCATGGTCATCAACGACGCCGTCTGCGAAGGCTGCGGCGACTGCGGCGTGCAATCGAACTGCGTGTCGATCTTGCCAAAAGAGACGGAATTTGGCCGCAAGCGCACCATCGACCAATCCTCGTGCAACAAGGATTACTCGTGCGCCAAGGGCTTTTGCCCCAGCTTCGTCACGGTCGAGGGCGGCAGCCTGAAAAAGACGAAAACGGGCGCGAGTAAAGCGGGCGAGACGGACAACTTCGGCCCCCTGCCGGAACCCGTCCTGCCCGCTTGCGACGCGCCGTACAACATCCTCATCAACGGCATCGGCGGCACGGGCGTCATCACCGTGGGCGCGCTGATGGGCATGGCGGCCCACCTGGAAGGCAAGGGCGCGTCCGTGCTGGACATGACGGGCATGTCGCAAAAGAACGGTTCCGTCACCTCGCACGTGAAGATCGCCAGGTCCCCGGCGCACATCCGCGCCCAGCGCATCGCCACGGGCGAGGCGGACCTGATTCTCGGTTGCGACATGCTGACGGCCGGCGCGCAGGATGCCGTGTCGAAAATGCGTCCTGGCAGAAGCCTGGCCGTCGTCAACCTGCACGAGCAGCCGCCGGGCACGTTTGCGCAGAATGCCGACTGGCAATATCCGACGGCGGAAGTGCGCCAGCTGATCGAGGAATCCGTCGGCGGCGCGGACGCGGCCGACTTCATCGATGCCACAAAACTGGCCACGGCGCTGATGGGCGACTCGATCGCCGCCAACCTGTTCATGCTCGGCTACGCCTGGCAAAAGGGCCGCATCCCGTTGACGGAAGCGGCCCTGCTGCGCGCCATTGAACTCAATGGCGTGGGCATCGAGTCGAACAAGAAGAGTTTCCTGTGGGGCCGCCGCGCCGCCGTCGACGTGCGCCGTGTCACGCAGATCGCCACGCCGTCGCAAGCCATCGTCGTGCAAATGCCGCAAAGCCTCGACAGCGTCATCAAGAAGCGCGTGGAGTTCCTCACCGCGTATCAAAATACCGCGTATGCGGATGGTTATCTGACCCTGGTCAAACAGGTACGCGACCGCGAAAACACCCTGGGACTGGGCCAGAAACTGTCGACGGCTGTCGCCAAGAGCTACTTCAAATTGCTGGCCTACAAGGATGAATACGAAGTGGCACGCCTGTACACGGATGGCCGTTTCGTCGAGCAATTGCAGCAGCAATTCGAGGGCAATTTCTCCGTGAAATTCAACCTGGCGCCGCCGCTGTTCGCCAAGAAAGATGCCAAGGGCCACCTCGTGAAAGCGGAGTTCGGTTCCTGGATGTGGCGCGCCTTCAAGCTGCTGGCGAAAGCCAAGGGGCTCAGAGGCGGCACCTTCGACGTCTTCGGCTATACGGCCGAGCGCAAGATGGAACGCGCGCTGATCGTCGAATACCGCGAATTGCTGGCCGGCATGCTGGTCAACCTGACGGCGGACAACCTGGCCACCTGCGTGGAACTGGCGACGCTGCCCGAAAAAATCCGCGGCTTCGGCCACGTCAAGGAAGCGGCCGTCGCCACGTATCGCCAGGACAAGGCGAGATTGCTGGCGGTGCTGGCCAATGGTACGAAACACGCGGCCTAAGACCCCAAGTTAAGGCGCTTGCTTCGCGCTGCGCTATACCGGCAACAGTACACACTGCCGGTATAGCGCATTTTTATTCATATCTGCATATTTTTATGCACACCAGAAAAACAACAAAACCATATTTTTCATACAAATCAGTTACTTACCATCACGTGATCAAACACTGGGCCACCGGGGCAATCTTCCTGCTTCATTAGAGCCGCAATCGGGTACCGCATGAGATCAATGAACTGGATTGGAAGCGGAGCCCGTAGTGCAATATAGAGCGAATGATCGAAAATTTGATTACTTTCGCTAATCCCAATACGCCTGATGACGAGAAATTTCAAGGAATATTAAATTAATCATATTTTCAGTAAAAATAATTTCATTTAAGTCATCGAAATCAACTTGTAATTTTTCTATGTATCTGCTTTTTTCATAAAATTCGATTTTCATTGCCATGAAGATGAAATTCGTGCAAAACTTATTCGTTCATTCTGTACTTTCAACAGGAACGAGTGTGTTCACGCATTTCTACCCACGTCATAGGAAAAGCAATGGATTTAATCGACCAGCTCAGGACACTTGCCTCCCGGATTGCAGCAACCAAGGATATTATCCAGACGGAGGAGGCCACAAAAAACGCAATGATCATGCCTTTCATCCAGATATTGGGTTACAACGTATTCGATCCCACTGAGGTGACACCAGAATTAATAGCCGATGTGGGCACAAAAAAAGGAGAGAAGGTCGATTATGCGATTCTCAGTGAAGGAAAACCAATTATTCTCTTCGAATGCAAGAAAAGTGGTGGTGACCTGAGCATCAATCATGCTGGGCAGTTGTTCAGATATTTCCATGTCACCGCAGCAAGATTCGGTGTCTTGACAAATGGACTTACCTATAAATTCTTCACCGACCTTGAGCAACCCAACAAGATGGACGAAAAACCCTTCTTTGAGTTTAATATTCTGGACTTCAAAGAGCGGGATGTGGATGAACTCAAGAAATTTGCAAAATCCCAATTCGACGTCGATACCATATTGACGACAGCAAACGATCTAAAATATACGCGTGCCATCCAGAATCGCCTGGCAGAATGGACACTCAATCCCTCCGAAGAATTTGTAAAAATATTGTCATCAGATTTACTCGGAGGAAAGCGCTTTACACCCGCTGTCAAAGATCAATTTACCGTCATTACTAAACGGGCATTTGAGCAATTATTGGGGGAGCGCATCAATGATCGCCTCAAGGGTGCAATGACGCCGGAATCATCGCCGGCACAAGAACTGGCGCCAGTCATTCCTCCTGAAGGAGTCGTTGAAAACCCGATCATCACGACACCAGAAGAGATCGAAGGATTGCACATCATCCGCGCGATACTGCGCGGTGTTGTCAGTTCGCGCCGCATTGTCATGCGTGATTCGCAGAGTTACTGTGCAATCTTGTTAGACGACAATAATCGTAAGCCAGTTTGCCGCCTACGCTTCAACAATACTGAAAAACTTGCCGTTGGCCTGTTCAATCAAAAGAGGGAAGAGGAAAAGTTCCCCATCGCCAGCCTAGACGATCTGTACACCCATGCAGAACAATTGAAGGCTACCGTCCTGATGCATTTGCCTGCGGAAGATGCCGAGAAAACAGCGTAAGAGATAGCATTAGATACCGTAGAACCAAGTCCGGGACGAGTCCCGGACTTGCAATACATGCTGATTCATTCCGCGCAGCGTCCCACCGTCGCCCCCGGCAACAGCACCGGTTGCCAGATTTCCTGCAGCCGTTCCGGCGGCGTGCCGGCCAGCAGGGATTGCAGCATTTCGACCATCTTGGCGCCGGCGCGGCGCAGGTCGGGCTGGTCGATGGTGGTGACGTTGATGCCGATCAAGGTATCTTCCACATTGCCCCAGACGATGACGGAGATTTCCTTGCCGATCTCGATGCCCGCATCCATCAGCGCGCGCACCACGCCCACGCCGGACAGGTGATTATCGACAATGACGGCCGTGGGACGGGGCGAGCAGGCCAGCAATTGCTGCATGGCCTGGTAGCCGCTGCGGCGGTCGAAAGTGTTGTCGAGCAGATAGGCGGGATCGACCGGCAAGCCCGCTTGCGCCATGCAGCGGATAAAGCTCTCCTTGCGTTCGTAGGCGAAGTGCAGATCCAGCGGCGCGCTCAGCAGGGCGATGCGCTGGTGGCCGTGTGCGGCCAGGAAGGACACCGCCAGGTCGATGCCCGTGTCGTTGTCGTAATCAAAATACGCATACGGCGCGTCGATGCGCGTGCGGCCATTCGCGACAAAGGGAAAGCCCACCTTCGTCAGGTAGGCGATGCGCTCGTCGACCACCTTGGTGCGGCCCACCACCAGGCCATCGACCTGGCGCCCGCGCACCATGGTTTCATACGACGGCTGTTCATTCTGCGGCGACACGGGGGCGATGATCAGGCTCATCTTCGACGCTTCGACGGCGTCGGACATGCCATTGACCACGGAAAGAAAGACGCTGTCGCCCAGGTCGCTGGGCAGCAGCGGATAGATCATGCCCAGCACATTGGTGCGGCCGACGGCCAGGCTGCGCGCCAGCGGGTTGGGCCGGTAGCCGACTTTCTTGGCAGCGGCCAGGACGATTTCACGGGTGCGGGAATTGACTTCCGGATAGCCGTTCAACGCCCTGCTGACTGTCGTTTTCGACATGCCGAGGGCAATTGCGAGGCTCTTGAGATTCATGTTAACTACCTGTCTGTGTGGCAAAAGAAACCAACTCTGACCGTCCATTATAGCCCAGAGCGCCACCCAGACCGCGCATTCGCGTGCGCAGACATGGTATGAAAACAACAATACATTGACTATCTAAAAAACAACATTTTGAATGTAACTACTCTCTCCCTCTCCGCACAGCAGCATCGCCGATGGCAGAGAAACAATAAACAGAAGCGATAGCATGTACTCACTTCCATTCCTTTCGGCATGTCGCTTCCGCAACACAGGACGCGCACGATAGCATTATCAAGAAAACATAATTGACTGGAACTGTGGGAGAATTTGTCCTACTCTTGATTCAGGTAAAGGTTACCGCCTGGCATGTTCGGGCAATGATGCCCGGCGCGCCACATCGGCCCGGCCTCCCCCCTTGCCTGCACGCCTGGACATACTTTCAAAGGTGAACAATGTGGTCACGCTAACGTCCGTCAACAACTTGCAAGCCTCGCTGGCCACGGCGCAACGCCGGGTCGAACAGGGCCAGAACCAGGTACAGCGCGACAGCGAACAACTGGCGCAAAGCCGCCAGTTGCTGGCGCGGGAACAGGAAACCTTGAGCCAGACGCAGCGCAGCAACCAGCAAGCGCAGGCCGATGCCCCGGCCGCCATCAAGGCGCCGCAGCTGGACCGGGCGATCAAGGTGGCCGTGCCGCAGCAACCGGCCCCCGCCGCGCCGAAAAGCACGCCCCAGCTGAACGGCTATGGCCAGACCCTGGGACGCCTGATCGACGTGACGGCGTAAATTACCGCAGCATTTCCTCTTCCAGCATCGCCAGCCACCATTTTTCGCCCTTCTTCGGCTGCGCCAGGTCGACCGCCTCGCCCATCTGCGGCGTGGCCAGGTGCACGCCCTGCTTCGCCGCCAGTCCCGTGATGCGGTCAAACGGTTCATGCCACGCGTGCAGCCCCAGGTCAAAGGTGCCGTTATGCACAGGCATCAGCCACTTGCCGCGCAAGTCCAGATGGGCTTGCAAGGTCTGTTCCGGCTGCATGTGCACGTCCGGCCACAGCTTGTCGTAGGCACCCGTCTCGATCATGGTCACGTCAAACGGGCCGTACTGGTCGCCGATCTGCTTGAAACCATCGAAATAGCCGGAGTCGCCGCTGAAAAACACGCGCACGTCCGGCGCGTCGATGACCCACGACGCCCACAGGGTTTGGTTGCCATCAAACAAGCCACGTCCGGAAAAATGCTGCGACGGCGTGGCGACGAGTTTCACGCCGGCAATCGTGGTGCCTTGCCACCAGTCGAACTGCCGTACCTTGGCGGCCGGCACGCCCCAGGCGACCAAGGTGTCGCCCACGCCCAGCGGCGCGACGAAGTGGTCGGTCTTGGTGGCCAGTTGCAGCACGGCGGCCTGGTCGAGGTGGTCGTAATGGTCATGCGACAGGATGATGGCCTTGATCGGCGGCAAGTCGGCGATGCTGATGGGCGGCTGGTGGAAACGCTTCGGTCCCGCCCACTGCACGGGCGAGGCGCGCTCGGAAAACACGGGGTCGGTGAGGAAAAATTCATTGTTCAGCTTCAGCAGCAGGGTCGAGTGACCGAGGCGAAACAGGCTGTTGTCGGGCGCGGCCAGCAACTGCGCCTGGGTCAAGGCTTGCACGGGCACGGCAGCGGCCGGCACCGTGCTGTCGGGCTTGTCAAAGACAAATGTCCACAGCAGCTTGAGCGTTGCTGTCGTGCCCAGCTTGTGCATCTGCACGGGATTGCGGAACTTGCCTTCGTGGCGTTGTAAGGACTCAACAGGCGCCGCAGGTTCGGCGCGCAAGGTGCAAGAACTCATGATGATCAGGACTCCCAAGAATAAGATACGGTGCAAGTGCATGTGCGGCCCAGTCAATAAAACACAAGGATTAAATTACACTACACAGTGTAGTTCCAATTCCAGGCAAAGTAAACCAAGAGGTGTAAAATATTGTTTTCAAAGGAGATTTTCAGCCATGGCCGCACCGCAACGCCTCACCGACCGCAAGCGCGTCGCCATCGTCGATGCCGCCATCGCCGAGTTCCGCGAGCACGGTTTCGATGCGACCAGCATGGACAGGATCGCCGCCACGGCCGCCGTTTCCAAGCGCACCGTGTACAACCATTTCCCCAGCAAGGACGAGCTGTTCGCGGAAATCCTGCAGCGCATGTGGGAAAGCAGCATGGCCCAGCCTGCCGTACCCTATGTTGCCGACCAGCCGCTGCGCCCGCAGGTGCTGGCCCTGGTCGAGCAGAAAATGGACTTGCTGTGCGACCCGGCCTTCATCGACCTGGCGCGCGTGATCTTTGGCGAAACCATCCACTCGCCCGCGCGCGCGCAGGCGATGGTGGCGCGCCTGAATGAAAAGGAAACGGGTCTGAATATCTGGATCCGCGCGGCGCAGCAGGACGGGCGCATCAAGGCGGGCGAGACGCTGGAAGTGGCGCACCTGCTGATGTCGCCCTTGAAAACCTTTGCCTTCTGGCCGCAGATCACCCTCGGTGAGCCTTTGCTGGGCCCGGCACGCCGGCGCGAAGTGACGGAACTGGCCGTCGATATCTTCCTGTGCTACTACGGCGTGGAAAAACAAACGGCATAAACGGGCGGCAGGTGGGCAGAGATGGTCTGCCAATGTTCGCCCTCGTCGCTGGAATACCAGGCGCCGCCCGTCGTTGACGCCATCAATAAACTGCGCCCATCGTCGGCCAGCGCCAGCCCGTGGCGATACACGAGGTCGTAGCAATGCCGCTGCGGCAATCCATCGCGCAACACCTCGAAGGTTTTCCCGCCATCGCGCGTGCGCGTCACGGCCAGCGCGCCATCCAAAGGAATGCGCAGCACGTCCGCCTGCGCCGGCACGAACCAGGCCGTGTCGCCATCGCGCGGATGCACGGCCACGGCAAAACCAAAATGCGACAGCGGCGCCGTCGTCACCTCCTCCCAGTGCCAGCCGGCATCGCGCGACCGCCAGATGCCGTTATGGTGCTGGCACCACAGCGCGTCTGGCGCGCCGGCGCTGCGCACGATGCGGTGCGGGTCTTGCACGGCTTCGTTTTCATCGAGTTCGGGCGGCATGTAATCGGCGCGCATGCCCGTCGCGCTCAAGGCCCAGCTGGCGCCGCCATCGACCGTTTGCCAGACGCCGCCGCAGGAGACGCCGACCAGCACCTTGGCGCTGTCGCGCGGGTCGACGCAAATGCTGTGAATGCCGGGCACGTCATAGCCGCCGCCAAACCACTGCGCCCGCTGCGGCGCGTTCCACAGGGATTCCACCAGTTGCCAGCTGTCGCCCCGGTCGCTTGAACGGAACAGGCCGCCAGGCAAGGTGCCCGCCCACAGCACGCCGGGCTGGTCCGCGCCGCCGGCCGCCAGCGACCAGATCTGCCGCAAGGTCCAGTCCACGGTATCGCTGCTGCCTTCCGGTTTCGCGGGATAGGCGGGCACGGCGACTTCCTGCCACGCACTGGCGCCCGCGTCGAGACGGTGCAGCTTGGCGCCGAAGTGGCCCAGGTTCAGGGCCGCGTACAGGGCGCCGTCGCGGCCGTCGTGCAACAGCATGGAGACGGGGTCGCCGGCAAATTGCACCAGCGCCAGCTGCCAGGCGCCGGCCGCATCGACATCGAACTGGAACAAGCCCTTGCGGGTGCCGAGATACGCGCGCTGCGGGACTGCTGTCATGGCGTCAACCTCCTGAAAGTGCCTGCAAGATATACACCTGGCTGTCGGGCCGCAAGGCGTCGTCCAGCACGCGCCGCTCGCGGCAGCGTGCGCCGTCGATGAAGATCACCACGTTGGGACGCAAGGCACCCTGCTCGTCGAGCACATAGCCGCGCAGGCGCGGCTGCCGCGCGAACGCGGCATCGAGCGCGGCGCGCAGCCGTGGCGCGGCCACCTCGAGCGTGGGGACATCGAGGAAACGTGCCAGTTGCTGCGTAAAATGCAAGTGCGCCATGCTGCCTTCGACGTCATTGGCCAGCACTCATTCTAGTCCGCTTTGCCGACGATACAATGGCGCATGGCCTAAAATAGGGCCGAGCACACAAGGAGGCCAGGCATGACGATTACCCCGGAAGAACTAGCGGTGCTGATGCAGGAAGTGGAAGTGGCCGATCCCATCGATTTTGCCGACCTGCCCTTCAACGAGCAGGAATTGCGCGGACTGATCGCCAACCACCTGTGCGAGATGGCCGACGCGATGGAAAGTTTCAGCCCGGAAGACCGCAACCTGGCCCTGCTGGCCGTGGCGGCCAAGCTGGTGCTGGAAAACCTCGTCTTGCACGTGCAGCTGCTGCGCCGCCATGGCTTGCCCGTCAGCGACAGCGTGGACGCGCTGCTGCAGCGCCTCAAGGGCGGCAAGCCGTCCTGAGTTAATTGCCCGTGCGCACGGCGCGCGCCTGGATGGTGAGATCGCTGTCCGCCACGGCCACGCAGGGCAGGATGTAGCCGTCGAGCCGTTCATCGGGGCTGATGCCGGGCCAGTCCACCGTGTAACGGACTTTGCCCTCGGGCATATGACAGAGACACGTGCGGCACGTGCCGTTGCGGCAGGAACTGAGCAGGCGGATGCCGGCCAGCTCGGCGGCGGCCAGCACGGTGGTGCCGGCGGCGGCCGGGAATTGCCAGCCTTGCGGGACGATGGTGATGGTAAAGGAGCGCATGCCCCAGTGTAACAGTCAGCTTGCCAGGTTCGTCCAGCTGGCACCCGCCGCATGGCTGCGCAGCACGGCTTCGGCAAACGCCAGGCCGGCCACGCCATCGGTGACGGTGGGCAACCAGCGCGCCGCTTCCGGCACGGGCAAGCCCGATTGCAACGCGCGGATACGCAAGGCCGCATCCAGGTACAGCTGGGCGAACGCTTCCAGATAGCCTTCCGGATGGCCGGCCGGCACGCGCGTGGCGTGGCGCGCGGCGGCGCTGTCGACCCGGCCCGGGCGCAAGAGCTGGCGGTTGCCGCCCTGCGGCATGAACCATAATTCGTTCGGCTGTTCCTGATCAAAGTCCAGCTGCGCCTTGCTGCCGAACAGGCGCAATCGCACCGTGTTTTCGCAGCCCGTCGCCACCTGGCTGGCCCACAGGGTGCCTTTCGCGCCGTTGGCGTAGCGCAGCATCACCTGCACGTGGTCGTCCAGGGTGCGATGCGGTACAAAGGTCGACAGTTCCGCCAGCACCTGCTGCGGCGTCTGGCCGCTGACGAACTGCGCCAAATGATACGCGTGCAAGCCCACGTCGAGCAGGACACCACCGGGCCCCGCCTTGCGCGGGTCGTTGTGCCAGTTGCCCTCGTTCATGCCGCCGGCCGCGATGGCGTCGGCCAGCCAATCCTGCGAATACTCCACTTGCACGAGGCGCAGCTCGCCCAGCTCGCCCGCCTCGACCAAGGCTTTCGCGTGGCGCAGCAGCGGGTAGCCGCTGTAGGTATGCGTGAGCGCAAACAGCAGGTTTTTCCGCCCGGCCAGCGCCGCCAGCGCCTGTCCCTCCGCCAGCGAGATGGCCAGCGGCTTGTCGCAAATCACGTGGATCCCCGCTTCCAGGAACGCCATGGCGACGGGCGCGTGCAAGTGATTCGGCGTGACGATGGCCACGGCCTCGATGCCGTCCGCGCGCGCGGCCTCCGCCTGGGCCATGGCGCGGTAATCGCTGTAGCAGCGCTCCGGCGCCAGGTGCAGCGCGGCGCCGCTGTCGCGCGCGCGCTGCGGGTCGGACGACAGGGCGCCCGCCACCAGCGCGTACTGGTCGTCGATGCGCGCCGCGATGCGGTGCACGGCGCCGATGAACGCGCCCTGCCCGCCCCCTACCATGCCCAAGCGTATCCGTCGCTGCATGTCGTCCCCCTATTTCAAGCCTAGCAAGTGATGAATTTGATCCTGGTCCACCGCGCTGCCCGCGAAATCGTCGAACGCGTGCTGCGCCACGTGGATGATGTGCTCGCGGATGAAGCGCGCCCCTTCGGCCGCCCCGTCCTCGGGATGCTTCAGACAGCATTCCCATTCCAGCACGGCCCAGCCGGGGAAGTCATACTGCGCCATCTTGGAAAAGATGGCCTTGAAGTCGATCTGCCCGTCGCCCAGCGAGCGGAAGCGCCCGGCGCGGTCCTGCCAGTCGCCATAGCCGCCATACACGCCCTGGCGCCCATTGGGCCGGAATTCCGCGTCCTTGACGTGGAAGGCCTTGATGCGCGCATGATAGATGTCGATGAAGGCAAGATAGTCGAGCTGCTGCAGCACGAAGTGGCTGGGGTCGTACAGAATCGAGGCGCGCGGGTGGTCGTCGACGGCGGCCAGGAAGCGCTCGAACGTCACGCCGTCGTGCAAGTCCTCGCCCGGGTGCAATTCATAGCAGACGTCCACGCCGGCCGCGTCGAACGCGTCGAGGATGGGCAGCCAGCGCCGGGCCAATTCCGCGAACGCCGTTTCCACCAGGCCGGCGGGGCGCTGCGGCCACGGGTACAGATAGGGCCACGCCAGCGCGCCGGAAAACGTCACGTGCGCCTGCAATCCCAGGCGCTGCGAAGCGATGGCCGCCCACAGCAATTGCTGCGTGGCCCAGGCCGTGCGGGCGGCGGGATCGCCGCGCACCTGCTCGGGCGCGAAGCCGTCGAACATCGCATCGTAGGCGGGATGCACGGCGATCAGTTGGCCCTGCAAATGCGTCGACAATTCCGTCACCTGCAAGCCGTGGCGCGCCAGCAGGGCTTTCACGTCGTCGCAATACTGCTGGCTGGCAGCCGCCTGCTCCAGATCGAACAGCCGCGGCGCCGTCGGCAGCTGCAAGCCCTTGTACCCTAGGCCGGCCGCCCATTGCGCCAGGTGCTCGAGCGAGTCGAACGGCGGCTCGTCGCCGAGAAACTGGGCCAGGAAAATGGCCGGGCCCTGGATGGTTTTCATATCAATGTCCTGTTAACCCAAACCGAAATCCGGGGTCAGACCTTAAGGTCTGACCCCAGCCCTAGTCTTAGGGTGTCGTTAAAAAGGCGAGTTCGGAAAGTAGAATTGCTTGGCGTTCTCGCGCGTGATCAGCACCGAGGGGATGATGGTGTTGGCCGGCAATTTATCACCTTTCAGGCGCGCTTCCGTCGTCAGCTTGATGGCGTCGTACATGAACTTGGGCGAGTAGGACACGTCGGCCACGATCAGCGGGTCGGAACCGTCCATGATCTTCTTCACGGCGCCCTTCGCGCCCGCGCCGCCGAACACTTGCTTGATATCCGTGCGCTTCGCTTGCGCGATGGCCTTTTGCACGCCGATGGCCATGTCGTCATCGGCGGCCCAGACGGCGTCGATATGCTTGAAGCGCGTCAGGTAATCCTGCATGACCTTGAAGGCGTCGTCGCGGTTCCAGTTGCCATACTTGGCGTCGAGCACCTTGATCTCGGGATGGCCCTTCATCACGGCGGAAAACGCGTCGTAGCGCTCGTTGTCCAAGGTGGTCGGCATGCCGCGCAGCACGACGATATTGCCCTTGCCATTCAGGCTTTTCGCCAGGTACTCGGCCGGCAGCTTGCCGAAGGCCGTGTTGTCGCCCGCGATGTAAGCATCCTGCGACTGCGTGTTCGTCAAGCCGCGGTCCACCACCGTCACATACACGCCCTTGTTTTTCACTTGCGCCACGGGCTGCGTCAGCGAGGCCGACTCGATGGGGAAGATCACCAGGGTGTTGATCTTGTTCACCGTCAACATGTCCTGCAACTGGTTGGCCTGCTCGGGCGCCGTGGCGGCCGTCTTGACGATGATTTTCAGCCCCGGATGGGCCTTTTCCAGCTCCGCCTTGGCCTGGTTCGCCCACCACACGATGCCCGAGGTAAAACTGTGCGTGGCCGTGGGAATCGCCACGCCCACCACCAATTTCTCTGCCGCCTGCGCCGGCCCCATCGGCAGCGCCCACGCCTGCATCACCAGCACTGCCATCCCTGCTACCCGTATAAAGCTCTTCATGCTGCTCTCCTCCAAGGTTGTGGGCGCCCGGTGGCCGCCCTTTCAGAACGCCGCTCTTGTTTTATTTGCGGCCTCGCTGCAGGAAGGCGACGGCGATGATCACCACGCCTTGCACTGCGGCATTCAGGTAGACACTGATGATGCTGGTCAAATTCAGGATGTTGCTGATCACAGACAGCAAGATCGCGCCGATCACGGTGCCGACGATGCGCCCCTCGCCGCCCTTGAGGGCCGTGCCGCCGACGACGACGGCGGCGATCGCTTCGAGTTCCCACAGCAAGCCCGTCGTCGGCGTGGCCGAGCCCAGGCGCGGCACGTACAGCACCGTGGCGATGCCCACGCAGACGCCCAGCAGCATGTAGGTAGCAATCTTGACCTTGTCGACATTGATGGCCGCATAGCGCGCCACTTGCTCGTTGGAACCAATCGCCTGCACATGGCGGCCGAAGGTCGTGCGGTTGAGAATGATGGCGCCGGCCGCCGCAACGAACAAAAAGATCCAGATCGGAATCGGCGCGCCCAGCACGCTCGTGTAGTAGACGGGGCTGTACAGCTCGGACAGGGTGGCGTCCAGGGTCAGGGCGCCGCCGTCGGCCAGGTAAGTGAGCACGGCGCGGAAGATGCCAAGCGTGCCCAGCGTCACGATGAACGGTTCGATATTGCCCTTGCTGATGAGCAAGCCATGCATCAGGCCGAATCCCGCGCCCAGGATCAAGGCCATGGCGATGCCCAGCACCAGCGTGGTGATCGGCGCCAGGTCGCCGCCCGCCCCTTGCGCCAGCGCATTCATGAAATAGATCATGCAGCCGGCGATCAGGGCCGCCATCGAGCCGACCGACAGATCGATGCCGCCCGAGATAATCACGAAGGTCATGCCCACGGCGATGATGCCGATGAAGGCCGTGCGCGTGAGCACGTTCATCAGGTTGTCCAGGGTGGCGAAGTCGCCATTGAGCAAGGTGCCCGCGATGCACAGGGCCAGCAGGCCCAGCACGGGGCCAAATCCCTTGATGCGCGCGCCGAATTGGGCCAGGGGGGATACGCTCGTATCAGTGCGTGCCGGTTGCATGGGCAATCAACTCCTCTTCAGTCAGGTGGTCAGCAGACAGGGTGGCTTGCAAGGTGCCGGCGCGCATCACGGCGACCCGGTGGCACAGGCCGATCAATTCGATCAGTTCGGACGAGATCACGATCACGGCGCGCCCTTCGGCGGCCAGGCGGTGGATCAAGAAGTAAATGTCGCGCTTGGCGCCCACGTCCACGCCGCGGCTCGGTTCATCGAGCACGACGACGCGCGGGTCCGAATGCAGGTATTTCGCCAGCGCCAGCTTTTGCTGGTTGCCGCCCGACAGCATGCGCACGCGGCTGTCCAGGTCGCCCGTGCGGATATTGAAGTCCAGCGCGGCCTTGGCCAGCGCCGCTTTCTCGCCGGCCACATCGAGCCACGGCCGCGCATAGCGCTCCATCGTCATCATGGTGAGGTTTTCCCGTAAACCCAGGTTCACATGCAAGCCTTTTCCCTTGCGGTCTTCGCTCAGATACGTCATGCCGTGCTGCATGGCCTGCTTGGGCGTGCGGATATCCACGGGCTGGCCGTTGAGCTCGATCTTGCCCGCGCTGCGCGGACGCAAACCCAGCAGCGCCTCGAACGATTCCGTGCGCCCCGCGCCCACCAGGCCCGCAAAACCCAGCACTTCGCCGGCGCGCACCTCGAACGACAAGTCCTTCGACCAGCCGGGCACGCACAAGCCGTTGACCTTCAGCAGCACGGGGGCATCCTTGGCCAGCGCCGCTTTCGCCGGGAACATGTCGGACAATTCGCGCCCCACCATCAGGTTCGCCATCTGCTGGCGCGTGAGGCTGGCCGTCGGTTCGCGCGTGACGAAACGCCCGTCGCGCATGACGATGACTTCATCCGTGTTGCGCTCCACTTCATCGAGCTTGTGCGAGATATACAAGATCGTCACGCCATCGCTTTTGAGCTGCGCCATGACGGCGAACAGGCGCTGGGTTTCCGACGACGTCAGGGTGGCGGTCGGCTCATCCATGATCAGGAAGCGGGCGCGGCGCGACAGGGCCTTGGCGATTTCCACAAGTTGTTTTTCAGCCACGATCAGGTCGCGGATTTTGCTGTCGGGCGACACGTCCAGCCCCACCTGTTTCAGGTAGCGCGACGCTTCCTCGCGCATGGCGGCCTCGTCGAGCAGCCAGCCGCGCGTCTTTTCGTGGCCGAGGAACATGTTTTGCGCCACCGTCAGGTGCTCGGCCAGGTTGAATTCCTGGTGGATCAGCACGATGCCGGCGCTCTCGGCCGCGCGCGAGCTGGCGAAACGCCGGGGCTGGCCATCGATCAGCAGCTGGCCTTCGCTCACGCTCTCGTAGCCGGCGAGGATTTTCATCAGGGTCGACTTGCCGGCGCCATTTTCGCCCAGCAAGCCATACACGCGCCCGGGCGACAGGGTAAAGCTGACGCCATGCAAGACGCGCACGGGGCCGAAATCCTTGCAGACCCCCTCGAAACCGACGGCAACGCTCACTATGCACTCCCTCGCAAAATCAAATGATGGTCGAGCAGCACGCCCGGTACTTGTGCCGCCGGGTCCGCCAAGCGCTGCAGCAACAATCGCGCCGCCGTCTCGCCCAGTTCGCGCATCGGTTGCGCGATGGTGGTGAGACCGGGGTCGATCTGCGCGGCGATGGCGATATCGTCGAAGCCGATCACGGCCACGTCTTCCGGCACGCGTTTCTTCAGCTGGCGCAGCGCGCTCAGCACGCCGATGGCCAGGGTGTCGGAGACGGCAAAGATGGCCGTCGGCGCATCCGGTCCCGCCATCATCTGCAGGGTGGCGGCCGTGCCCGCTTCATAGTCGAGGCTTTGCACCGTGTGCACCCACTGCGGCTGCACGGGCAGGCCGGCGGCGGCCAAAGTGTCCAGATAGCCTTGCTGGCGTTGCCGCGCGTACAGATAACGCTCGTCCGAATTGATCAGGCCGATACGCGTATGACCGCGCGCCAGCAGATGCGCGACGGCGTCGGAGGCGGCGCGGTGGTTGTCGATGCCGACATAGGGCACGGCCACGCCGGGGTCGAATTCGCAGCACGCCACCCACGGCAGGCTGACGGATTCATGCGACAGCGCATGCTGCACCGTGTCCGGATCGAGGCAGATGGCGCCGTCGGCGCGGTGCATGCGCAGCAAGTCGAAGTAGGAACGCTCGCGGCCCGCGTCGGCGCCCGTGTCGCACAGCAGCACGAAGTAGCCATGCTCGCGCGCCACCGTGTCGATGCCGCGCACGATCTGCGCATAGAAGGGGTTGCCCACGTCGGGCACCATGGTCAAGAGCATGCGGCTCTCGGCCGTGCGCAGGCTGCGCGCCAGGTGGTTCATGCGGTAGCCGAGCGCCGCCACGGACGCGAGCACCTTGTCGCGCGTGGGCGCGCGCACCCCGGCCTGCTCATTCATCACGCGCGAGACGGTGGCCACCGACACCCCCGCATGCGCGGCGACGGCGCTGATGGAGACGGTTTCTGTCGGCAAGGAAGATGGAACGGCTGGCGGCATGGTGCTTTTGAACAAAATGTAATCGATTACATTTATAGGCCAGTCATGCGTGCGATGCAAACATTATCGATGCTGCGATGCGCAAAAATGAGGCAAAAACGGTGCCGCAGCGACCGTCAAAAACAGGCGGTTCCAGGCGGGGAGCACAGGTGTCTGCTGCGCGGCAAAAACGGCCGCGCAGCAGAAAAGAAAAAAACTACTGCATCATCGCGCAAAACGTCTCGGGATTGCCGTCAAGAATGACGCCGCTGGGCCAGCGGTGGCTGCGTTGCTGGGCGCGCAGCAAGGACGCGGCCAGGGCCGAGTCGCCATCAACGGCGTAGACGAAGACGGGCATGCTCAGGCTGGCCGCGTCGGCCAGCAGATTCGGATTGGCGTCCAGGCTGCGTGCATCCACGTGCACGCCGGCGGGCATGCCGATCTGTTGCTGCACGCGCTGCAGCCACGGCTTGTCCAGCTTGGGCGGGCGGGCATTTTTCGCGATATAACGGCTGACCCGGTTGGCCCCGGCCGCCGGTGCGTTGCGCGCGTCAAACACGAGCAAACCCAGGTAACCCTGCGGATCGGCGCGGCGCGCGCAGGCGAGGTTGTTCGGCACGCCCGAGGTCAAAAACCAGTTGCCGTGCTTGATGTTCGCGCGCAACTGTCCCACCAGGGTGGCGATCGGCGCGCACGACGACACCACATCCTTGATTTCCGCGTTCAGGGTCTTGCCCGGAAACGCCGTGGCCAGGTCGGCGACATCGGTGACGAACGGCGGCGTTTCCGGCGTGGCCACGCCGCGGTTCTTCATGCTGGCGGCGCGCCAGTCGTCGGCCGTCAACTGTTTCACGGTGCGGGGCGAGCCCGTGTCGACGACCCTGCCCGTCAGCAGGTCGTGGTGCACCACCCAGCTGCCGTCGCCCAGCAGCTGCAAATCCGTCTCGACGCCGTCCCAGGTGCCGAAATACGTGTTGCGCAAGGCGCTCAGCGAGTTTTCCGGCGCATTGCCGGCGCCGCGGTGGGCATGCACCTTCATGCCCAGGCAATCGGCCTGCACCGCCGTGCTGGCCATGCTGAGCAGCAAGGCCAGCGCGGCCGCCTTATTTTTGTTGCGGGTGATAGCCATAATGAATTCCCTGCAAAACGTGGATGCGGATCGCTTCGTTGACGGGGTAGCTGTAGCCCTGCCCCACCGCCACGACGTGCGTGATATTGGCCAGCAAGCCCTTGCCGGCGATTTGCCAGCGCGTGCTGTCGTCGGCCGCCTGGCGGTTCCAGTCCAGCATCTGGCGGAACAGCTCGCTCTTCGTGACATTGTTGTCCGACAAGGTAAACATACCCCAGGTGCCCAGGAAGGCGCCGGCCAGCACGCCCGTGGCGATCCACGCGGAACGGCGGCTCAGCTGGCCATCGGCGCCCGCCTGCTCGCCGCGGCGCGCCGCCAGCACCAGCAAGCCCACCGTGGCGATCAGGTACAGCAGCTTCGAGAAGTGGCCGATGGCGCCCAAGAGCGAGAAGAACAGGGCCACGGGCGGCACGATGGCCGCGCGCGCCGCTTCCTTGCCCTCCGCATAGTACTTGCCGCCCACCTCGAAGTCATTGGGACTGGCGCGGTATTCCACCAGCTTTTCCGCCGTCTGGCGCGCGGCGAACTGGTCGAACAAGCGGCTGAACTCGGCCGGGCTCGCATACGCCTCCTGCACCACGGCGCCCTTGGGCAAACGCAAACCCTTGCTCGCTTCGCTGCCATCGCCACCGTCCGGCCCGTCGCGCAGGACGGCCTGGATGCCGGGGCGCGCCACGAAGGCGGGGAAGGACAAGCCAGGCGGAATGCGGTCGCCCTTGATGTTCAAGCCCTTGCTGGCCGCTTCCGACGCATAGCGGCGCTTGACGGCGGCGCGGAAGCTCAATTGATCGGCCGGATGCCAGTTGGCCGCCACGGGCACTTTCTTGCGCACATTGTTGACCACGGCCGCCTTGCGCCGCGCCGGCACGGAATGCGGCTGCCAGCCATGGCGCGACAGGCTTTGCCGGTAATCGTTCCAGGCCGATTCCTGCTGCTGGCGCAAGCCCGCATCGTCGTCGGGAATGATACCCGAATACAATTTCCACTTATCGTGCACTTCGCCGATCGCCTGCTGGTACTTGTCGTAGTAACCGGCCGCGCCGCCGGCGATCTTGCGCACGTTGAAGTTGATCAACTGTTCCTTGGCCGGCTCCATGCGCTCGTCGAGGTGGCCGACCGAGACGGCCAGGAAGGGAAACAGCGCGAGGAAAGCCTTGCCTTCCGGCTTGGCGAACAGGGTGGGATCGTCGACCAGGCCCTGCAGTTGCAGGCTGCCGCCTACCAGCGAGCGCTGCATCAGGGTGGTGTTGAAGGCCAGGCGGCGAAATTGCGCATCGCGCGTTTCGACCAGCACCGTGACCGTGGTCTTCAAAATGCCGAACACGACCGCCGCCGTGGCGACGCAGCAGAAGATGATCTTTTTCCAGCTGGGGCCGCTGCCATTGTTCTTCAGGCGGCGGCGCCACATCAGCTGCAGCACCACCAGCGCGGCGGCGATGCCCGACAGGCTGCGGCCATAGAATTCCACGCCCTCCACGTCGTGCGGCTTGACGTCGCCGCCCACCACGTCGAGCAGGCGGGCATTGAAGCCCAGCTCGAAGCACAAATACATGATCGTCAGGACGATCAGGATCAAGGTCTGCCGGATTTGCAGACTGCGCAAACTCGCGGCCATCTTATTTCCTCAAATCGATGACGACGGGCTTGACCTCTTCGGCCTGGAAGATCATCGGCGCGGCCGGGGCCGCCGCTGCGGCACGCGGCGCGGGCAGGCTGATGGCGGCGGGCGCCGCCTTGGCCTGGCTCTCCTGGCGGCGCGGCTTGACGCTGGCGCGGCTG
>NZ_WFLJ01000023.1 GCF_009208735.1 Janthinobacterium rivuli
TGTAGCGCCGCCTTGCGCACGGAATCCGATGCAAGCAGGCAATCGGCGTAGTCGAGCCACAGCGATTTATGGCGCAGGCGGGCCAGCGGCGTCCCCGTCAAGGCATTGAAGGTGCGCCCGCAAGGCATGCAGCGGTAGCGCTGCAAGCCGTGCGCATGGCCATGCCGATGCAGATGGGACGAGCGGCAGGCGGGACAGGCCAAGCGCGGCTGCGCCACGCCCTCCAGCAGCGCGACGGTCGCGTCGTGTGGCGTGTTGCCACGCAGCAGGGCCATGCCTGCCTGCCGCTGGCGCCGGTTCAGGCGAGCAAACTGGGCGATAAAACGAATCCATTCGGCTGGCTGCATGATCTGCTCCCTGTGTGGTGGGTATGCAGAGTCAGACCGCACAGCCAACGGAAGATTCCGGAATTTCCCCTATTTGCCGATGACAGAGCAAAAAAAACGCCGTCAATGACGGCGTTTCTATGCAACACGGCTGGCGTTCAGCGTTTGCGGCGCAGCCAGCTGGCGGCCACGGCGGCCACGGCCACGAGGACCAGGGCCGGCTTGACCAGCTTCTTGCGTCCGATAAACGATAGCGCCGTCAGCACGTAAGGCATGGCGCCTTGCAGGCGCATGCCACCCGGCGCCAGCAGCGATTCGACGCGGTGACCGGCAAAGCCGACCGCCGTTTCCACCACGCCCTGCAGCATCGACTCGGGGCGCAACGCATAACCGACGTTGGCGCGCGCATGCACGATACCCACGCGGTACATTTCGCCCTGGGCGATCAGCAGGCGCTTGCGGGCGGCTTGCGCCGCCAGTTTGTCGTTGTCCGACATGAATTCTCCTCGTAATGCCGCTTACATCAGCATGTCGCGGTCAGCCTTCAATTCCGCCATGGTGGCCGGCATGGACAGCTTTCCTTGACGCAGCATGGCACGCGCATACATGACCAGGACGATGGCCAGCAGTACGAACACGACCGTCATGATCGCCAGGATCTTCCAGCCCAGGCTATCCCAGGCCAGGAAGACGATCAGCACGCTGCCGTAAGCGATGGCGAACAAGCCCGCCACCGTCGCCAACGCGAAAATGACAATCAGCTGCAACATGTGATTGCGCACTTCCGACAGTTCGATGGTGGCCAGTTCCAGCCGCGACAACATCAGTCCGACAGCGTTTTTGGCCAGGCCGGCGACCGAGCCGATCAATCCCGGCCCCTGGTGAGACGAAGCAGACTTGTCCATATCGCTCCTGAAGTGGATTACTTGCGGCCCAGGATGAAGCCGACCAGCACGCCGACGCCAGCGGCGACAGCCACCGTGCGCCATGGGTTTTCCTTGACATAACCGTCAGCCTGGGCAGCCATCTGCTTGGTGGCGACGATGGCCGATGCTTGCGCTTCATGCGCCTTGGCCAGGGCGGCGTCCAGGGTTTTCATGCCCTTGACGCGCACTTCATCGGCTTTTTCGCCGGTCAGGGCGGCAGCGGCGCTGAACAGGGCTTGCGCATCCTTGACCAGGGTTTTGACATCGTTATTAACGGTGGTGATATTGTTTTCCAACATGGTTTAGCTCCTTAGCTGTGGATGAATGTAGTTACTATACCTACTTTACTCAAAAACACTATTCCATTAGATCGCGCATATCATCGGCGTGCTCTTCCTCGACAGCCATGATCTTGATCAACAAATGGCGTGTGGTAGGGTCTTTGTCGCCGATTTTCACGATCATCTGGCGATACGACTCGATCGCCACCCGTTCCGCGATCAAATTGGCACGCACCATGCTTTGCACGTCTTCGGAGTCATCATACTCGGCATGGCTGCGTGCAAGCAATGTTGCAGGATTAAAATCTGGCTTGCCATTCAATTGCACGATGCGCTCGGCCAGCCAGTCCGCGTGTTCCTGCTCCTGCTGCGCATGCTCGAGGAACTCGGCCTTGATGGTGCCATTGTCGCGGCCGCTAACGGTGTAGTAATGGCGTTTATAGCGCGCAATACACACCAGTTCGGTGGCCAGCGCCCCATTCAACAGGGTGATCAGCTCCTGGCGGTCGCCCTGATAGCCGGCCGTCACGGCGCCGTCGTCCAGGTTGCGGGCGGCAGCGCGGATGGCGGCCGTGTCGATGCCAACTGGAATCTCAACAGATGTTTGGGTCATGATGTTTCCTTTCAAGTCTTGCATGGGTATCCACCGGCCAACCTTCGGCCGGTGCTGCCTACTCACAAATCAAACACTAGACAAAACCATAGCGAGCCGCAAGTCGCGACGCGCAGCAGGTTTGGCCTGGTGTTTTAGCGGCGGGCGGGAATGGCCGTGTTATCTTCGGACAAGACAATTTCCACACGACGATTCAGCTGGCGATTCGCCGCCGTATCGTTGCCGGCGGCCGGATAGGCGGCGCCATAACCTTTCGTGGCGATACGGTCACGGTTGATGCCTTGTTCCAGCAGCGCATTGCGCACGGACTCGGCGCGGCGTTGCGACAGTTCCAGGTTATGCGCGGAACCGCCCGTGCTATCCGTAAAGCCTTCGATCAGCACGGTGCGCTGCGGATTGTTCTTCAGCACTTCGGCCAGCTTGCGCGCCGTATTCGCGCCATCGGCCGTCAGGTTCGCCTTGTCCGTGCCAAACAGCACGTCACCCAGGGTGATCACCATGCCGCGCTCGGTTTTCTTGGCGGCCAGGTCGGCCAGCTGCGCTTCCAGGCCGGCGGCGCGGGCAGAAGCATCGCGTGCCGATGCTTCTGCCGCTTGCGCCTGGGCCTTGGCCGCTTCCGCATCGGCCTGCGCCGACTGGGCACGGGCCGTGGCCTGGTCAGCCTGCTGCGTACGCGCATCGAGGCGCAACTGGTCGCGCTGCTTGCCAGCGTTGGCGATCTCGGCCTCAGCTGCCTTCTGCTTGGCGACTTCTTGCGCCGTGGCTATCTTTTGCTTGGCCAGGTAGGCCAGCTTGTCGACTTTTTCGCTATCTTCCTGGCGCGTGGCGGCCGCGTTCGCCGCTTCCAGCGCAGCGCTCGCTTCGCGGAATTCGCGTGGCGCATAGGTCGACACGATCGGGTTCGATTGCGCCGCCATGTAATCGCCACGCGTCTGGTCGAGCAGGCTGGTGGTGGTCGGCGCGGAGCTGCAGGCGGCAACAAGAGCGGCCATGGCCAGCAGGCCGGGAATCGTGGTGTAAGTAGCTTTTTTCATGATGGGGTCCTGTTATTGGTTATTGTTGTTGCTTATTGTTTTGGGGCTTGCTGATTGGCGCGGTCGAGCTCTTCGCGCATGACGCGGATGTTCTCGTTGATTTCATCGGCGGCGCTGGTGGCCTTGGCCGAGTTGGCCTTGCTTTGCGCCAGCTTGGCATCGGCTTGCGCCTGGTCGGCCAGGTCGCGTGCCAGCTTGTAATCGCGGTCTTTCAAGGCTTGGTTGGCCATGCGCATTTTTTCGCGGGCCGAACGCATCTCATCGGGAGCCAGGTCGGCGGCGCCGGCGCTGGCGGCGTTATCGACGGCGGCGCGCGACACGGCGACGTCGGCCGTGGCAGGCGTTTTCAGGCTGGAGCAACCCGTCATCAGCACGACGGCGGTGGCACATGCGGCGAAAGCGGCCAGCGGGGAAATCTTGAAATCTCGGTTTGTCATTTTTCTTCTCCTGGAGAATGTTAAGCGTGAAGGGTAGATGTCGATGCATCTGGAATCAGGAACTGCGTTTGATGTATGACGTTATAGGCTCCGGCTCGCCGCATATCCGTTCGGTGCCGCACATAGAGTAAGAAATCGACAATACTTGCAGGGGCAACGTGCGCCAGCGCACGTGCATGCCAGCAAAACCTGAAACGACCCCGGCTTTGGCACGATTCCTGTAGCATCGTGCCTACTTGTCCAGAAAGAATCAGCTTATGCCGCTCTCCCGCCGTCAGAAAATCACCCTCGCCAGTGCCGCCGCACTCATCGCCCTGCCCGTCGCGGCCACCGTCGTCCTGCTGAGCATGGACTGGAACCGCGCCAAGCCCTGGCTCAATGGGCGCGCCAGCGAAGCGCTGGGACGGCCGTTCGCCATCGAGGGCGACCTGGCGCTGACGTGGCAACAACCAGCCACGAGCGCGGGGCAACAAACCTGGCGCGACTATTTGCCGTGGCCGCACCTGCAGGCGAAGGACGTGCGCCTGGGCAACCCGAGCACCATGGCAACGGCGGATGGCCAGGCGCAGCTGGCCAGCGTGAGCCAGCTGGCGTTCTCGCTCAACCCGCTGGCCCTGCTGGACAAGAAAATCATCATTCCGCAATTGCGCTTCGACACGCCGCAAGTCCATTTGCTGCGCAGCAAGGATGGCAAGAACAACTGGACCTTCGACAAGCAGGACCAGCCATCGCCGTGGCAACTGGAATTGCAAAGCGTGGTCTTCAGCAAGGGCACGGTACATCTGGACGATGGCGTCACCAAGACGGCGATGCGCGCCGATGTCGACACCATCGCGGACGATGCGCGCTACGGCATCGCGTGGAAGCTGTCGGGCACCTACCGCGGCGAAACCGTCACCGGTGGCGGCAAGGCGGGCGGCGTGCTGTCACTGCAGCGGCAAGGCACGCCCTTCCCCATCCAGGCCGACATGCGCGCAAGCGGCAGCAGCGTGGCCATCGAAGGCACGCTGACGCGCCCGGCAAACCTGGCCGCGCTCGACGTGCGCCTGAAGCTATCCGGGCCCAGCATGGCGCGCCTGTATCCCTTGACGGGCGTGCTACTGCCGGAAACGCCGCACTTCAGCACGGAAGGCCATCTGACGGGCACCCTGGCGCCGCGCGGCGGCGAATGGGTGTACGACCAATTCAGCGGCAAGGTGGGCTCCAGCGACATCAGTGGCAAGCTGGCCTTTTCCGCCAGCACGCCACGCAAGCGCCTGACGGGTGAAGTCCACTCGCGCCTGCTGCAATTTTCCGACCTCGGTCCGCTGGTGGGCGCCGATTCCAGCGCCAGCAAGAAGGAACGGGGCGTGCCGTCGACGCAGCCGGCCGGCCGCGTGCTGCCGGTGGAAACCTTCAAGACGGAGCGCTGGACCAGCCTGGACGCCGATGTGCGCTACACGGCCGACAAGATCACGCGCGATGCCGAGCTGCCGATCAGCAAACTCGACACGCATGTGGTGCTGACGAACGGCGTGCTGTCCCTGGCGCCGCTCAACTTCAACGTGGCGGGCGGCACACTGTCGTCGCAGATCAAGCTCGACGGCAGCGGCAAGGTCATCGCCAACGGCATCGCGGCAGAACTCAAGGCCAGCGCCCGCCATCTGCACATCCAGCAACTGTTCCCCCGACTGCCTGCCTTGCAAGCGAGCGTGGGCGAAATCAATGGCGACGCGTCGCTGTCGGCCACGGGCAATTCCGTCGCCACCCTGCTGGGCAGCTCGAACGGCGAAGTGCGCGCGCTGATCGACCGGGGCAGCATCAGCAAGCTGTTACTGGAAGAAATGGGCTTGAATATCGGCAGTGTCGTGCTGGCCAAACTGGCGGGCGACAAGCAGGTCAAGCTGAACTGCATGGCCGCCGACTTCGCCGTCACCAAGGGCTTGATGCGCACGCGCCAGTTCATCGTCGATACGGATGACGCCATCCTGCATATCGATGGCACGGTGAACCTGGCCGATGAACGGCTGGACCTGACCCTGCGGCCGGACAGCAAGGGCTTGCGCATCTTTTCGCTGCGCTCGCCGCTGTATGTGCATGGCACTTTCAGCAAGCCCGACGTGAGCGTGGACAAGGGTGTGCTGGCCCTGCGCGCCGGTGGCGCGCTGGCCCTGGCCGTGGTGGCGCCCGTGGCGGCGCTGCTGCCGCTGGTCAATAGCGGCCCCGTCGAGGACAGCGCCTGCGCGGCGCTGCTGACCCAGGCGAGAGTCAAGCCGGTGGCGCCCAAGCCAGGCAAACCCGTGCGCAAGGCACGCTAAGCGTGGCGTGTGTGCTTTTACAATTGTTACACCCCTATGTGCGTTGGCGAACAGACCCTGCCTTGCCACAAATCTATTCTGTGATCGTGCCTGAAACACCCAAGACGTGGCGATACGAAGTCCCACCGGCCCATACCATGCCGGCGCCACGAGGTCCGAATTCATAGGAGAACTATCATGCAAATCATTAAAAAAATCGCCGCCACCACTTCCGTTGCCGCCCTGCTGCTGAGCCTGACGGCTTGCGCCAACATGTCCGGCCAGGATAAAAACACGGCCATCGGCGCTGGTATCGGCGCCGTTGCCGGTTCCGTGCTGACGGGTGGCAGCGCAGTCGGCGCGGTCGGCGGCGCCGCCGTCGGCGGCGTGATCGGCAATCAGGTCAAGCCGAAGTAAGCGTTGAACGAAAAGAGCGGGTTGGGTGCCCAGGCGCCCAACCCGCTTTTTTGCGTCTGCAGCATACGGAGAAAAGCAGGAGGGACGAAGACCGGCCCGGTCAGACGAAGACGTTGGCCATGCCGATCGCGCCGCTATCCTTGACCAGCTCGTAGCAGCGGCAGGAAACGGCTTCCAGCCCCGCCGAATCGAGGATCTCGATATTGCCGCGGCTGTAGGTGATGAGTTTTTGCTGTTGCAGCGCGCTGGCCGCCTTGGTCACGCCGACCCGCCGCACGCCCAGGGTGTGCGCGAGGAATTCATGTGTCAGGTGAAATTTTTCCGATTGCAGGCGGTCGCGCGTGATCAGCAGCGAACGGGCCAGGCGCGCCTCGAGCACGTGGAAGCGGCTGCACACGGCAATCTGGATGGCTTGCGCCAGCAAGGTGTCCGTGTAGCGGTACAGCAAGCGCTGCAGGGACTCGAGCTGGGCGAACTCGGCGCAGAACTCGGCCCGCGCGATGCGGCTGGCCGTGCCGGAACGTTGCACCACGGCACGCACTTGCGCCAGGTCGTGGCCCAGCGCGACGGAAGCGCCCAGCACGCCTTCGCGGCCGACGGACCCCACTTCCAGGGTCATCCGGCCTTCCGCCACGGCCAGCAGCGAAATCAGGCAGTCGCGGGGAAAGTAGATGTAGCCGATAGGCTGGCCCGGTTCGTACAGCACTTCGCCCACCTCGACCTTCACGGTATCGAACAGGGCAGTCAGGTGCCGCAGATCGTGTTCGGGCAGGCTGGCCAGCAAGCGGTTGCCGGCGTCAGGCGCGCCCACGGGCGTGCCCAGGCCGGATCGGCCTGCGTCGCGGGACAGGGTCATGCTGGCAGTCGTTGGTGGCATTGCTTTTCCTTGGTGTCGTTACAACTCGACATAATTTTTACTTAGCCTACGGTGCGCTACCGCCCCTGTATGTACGGTGACGCACGGAAGCGAAGCAAGCGGCGCAGCACACTGGCTGCATGCACGGATAACACGCACTACCCATTTCATTATTTATAAAAACCAAGGAGCTTTCCATGACTACCACCACCAAATCCCTCCACCCGCTGGTGCTTGCCGCCGCCGTCGCCGTCCTGCTGTTTTGCGGCGTGGGCACGGCAGCCCTGATGGGCTGGCTGCCTTCCTCCCAGAGCGACAGCCAGCCACTGGCGACCAGCACCTCGGCCGAGCAAATGGCCAACCTGCAGGCGAACCAGCCGCCGGCCGGCGCGCAGCCGCTGGCCGCCCTGCCGCCACAGCAGCAACAGCCCGTGCGCCAGCCGCAGCCACAACAGCCACAGCAGCAGCCACAGCAACAATACGCGGCAGCCCCTGCGCCACAGGTGTGCGGCAATTGCGGCGTGATCGAAGCCATCCATGAAGTCAATACGCGCGCCGAAGGCAGCGGCGTGGGCGCGGCTGGCGGCGCCGTCGTCGGCGGCTTGCTGGGCAACCAGGTTGGCGGCGGCCACGGCAAGCAGCTGGCCACCGTGCTGGGCGCCGTTGGCGGCGCCGTGGCCGGCAACCAGATCGAAGGCAGCGTGCGCGCCACGCGTAGCTACAACATCGTCGTGCGCCTCGACAACGGCAAGACGCGCACCGTGCACCAGAGCGCCGCGCCGAACTGGCGCCAGGGCGACCGCGTACGCATCGTCAACGGCGCCTTGCGCGCCATGGGCTAAGCGGCCGGCGGCAAGCAGGCCGCCCGCCAGCGTTGCCAATTCAACACACGCCCGGCCTGTCCGGGCGTTTTCTTTTTGATCATGTTCGTTGGCGTACAGATGAGCTTGCCGGGGCGCGAGATGATGCATTCAGGAAAGTTCAACGGATATTCCCCTCAAGGAGCGGCGATGGAAAACGACAAGGCAGGCAATAACAAGATCTGGTTCGGCTTGATTGGCGGCGGCGTGCTGGCCACCGCGCTGGGCTTCTGCGCGCTGGATCTGGCGCCGCCAGCGGGCGGCCCCGTATTTGGCGTCATGCTGTTGCTCACGGGCGGCATGGTCAGCTGCCTGGCGGGCGCCGTCGGCATGGCCGGCATGCTGGCGTGGGTGCCAGGCATGGCCGATGAACACGCCGACCGCCCCCGATAGTTGAGCCTTGTGTACGACAGCGTACAGAACGCAGGGAAAACAAAGTAGACACTTAGTCATGGCATCAGCGTTCAGCGACCCCGGTCGCCGCGCAATGACAAGAATCGATGACGGCGCCACGCGCCAACGCCTGCCAGGCCAAGGCGGTCGCCGTCATCCACACATTACTCTCGGAGGACTCATCATGCTGTATACAATCGCCGTCGTACTCATTATTCTTTGGCTGCTGGGCCTGGTAACTTCCTATACCATTGGCGGCTTCATCCACATCCTGCTGGTGGTCGCCGTCATCATGATCCTGCTGCGCCTGATCAGCGGGCGCGGTTTATAGCCCAGGCCGTTAATATGGCCTGACCAGAGCGGCGCGCGTGCAAACGGGCGCCGCTCTTTTGCCGCCTTTTAAGTGCCGCGTGTGTGCGCTGGCAAGCAGCGTCATTTTGCAGTAACGTGTACGGGTAGTCCTGGGTATGTCCCAATAACAAAACAAGGAGAAAATCCATGAAAGAAACATTCAAAAAAGGCCCTGGCGCCAAGTCCCTGATCGGCATGCTGGTGATCGCATTGGCCGCCAGCGGCTGCGCGGATATGTCCTCGACGCAACGTGGCACGGCCACGGGCGCCGGCATCGGCGCGGGCCTGGGCGCCTTGATCGGCGGCACCACCGGTGGCGGCAGCAGCGGCCGCACGGCCGGCGGCGCCCTGCTGGGCGCGGCAGCTGGCGCCGTGGTCGGCAATATCTGGTCGAACCGCATGGAAAACCAGAAGCGCGCGATGGAACAAGCCACACAGGGTACTGGTGTGCAAGTGTCGCAGACGGCCGATAACCGCCTGAAAATGGAAATCCCGAGCGACATTTCCTTCGACACCAACCGCGCCGACATCAAGGGCAACTTCCGCCCCATCCTCGACCGCTTCGCCGCCACCCTGAATGAAAACCCGAACACCACGGTCAGCATCATCG
This sequence comes from Janthinobacterium rivuli, assembly GCF_009208735.1. GTDB lineage: Bacteria > Pseudomonadota > Gammaproteobacteria > Burkholderiales > Burkholderiaceae_D > Janthinobacterium. The sequence continues at coordinate 9,381 of NZ_WFLJ01000023.1, forward strand.
GCCACACGGACAGCACGGGCAGCGATTCCATCAACGAACCGCTGTCGGTGGAACGCGCGGCCCACACGCGCGACTACCTGGCCATGCGCGGCGTATCGCCAACGCGCGTCGTCACGGAAGGCCGCGGCGCCCGCGAGCCGATCGCCTCGAATGCGGATGCGGCCGGACGCGCTCGCAACCGCCGTGTGGAAATTTACGTCGCGGAATTAGCCCCACGCTAAGCTGACACACGTCAATAAAAAACCCGCCGGCAAGTGACCTTGCCGGCGGGTTTTTCTATGTAAAACGGCTTATTTCGACGTCGTCGCCTTGGCGCCGCTGTCGCCCTCTTTCGCCACTTTGGCGAAGTCGCCCGCCGTCACGATCGAGACGGCGGCCGGTTTCAGATACTCGCGCAAGCCCTGGTTTACTTGCGCCAGGGTCAAGGCGGACACTTTCGCTTCCAGGTCCTTGTCGTACGCCAAGGTACGATCTTGCGCCAGGTAATCGGCCAGGCCGCGCGCCAGGCCCGCATCCTGCGTACGGCCCACTTCTTCCGATTGCAGCCAGCCTTTCTTCGCCTCGCCCAGTTCCTCTTGCGTGAAGCCGTCGGCCAGCACCTTGGCGATTTCCTCGCGCAGGGCCGCTTCGACCTTGGCCGTGTTTTGCGGCGCGCTGATGGCATACGCCATCCAATAGCCGGCCGGTTCGCGCGACGGGATGCTCACTTGCGAGCCGACGCCGTACGACAGGCCTTCCTTCTGGCGGATGCGGTCGGCCAGGCGGCTGCGCAAGGCACCGCCGCCGAGCATGTGATTGGCGATCAGCAAGGCCGGATAGTTGGCGGCGTCATCCTTGAGGGGAATCGGCTGGATGGCGAACAGCACGCTGTTCGCCTTGTCCGGCGTCTCCAGCGTGACTTTTTCGCCGCTGACGGGCTTGACGGCGTCGGCAATGCGCACATACGGCTGCTGCGCCTTCCAGCTGCCGTACAGGCTGGCCACTTGCGCCTTCAGCGCGGCCGGGTCGAAGTCGCCCACGGCGGCAAAGGTGGCGTTCGCGGCACCATAGTAGGCGCCATGGAAGGCTTTCACATCGGCCACCTTGATGGCTTTCCATTGCGCCAGCTCGGCCGGCAGGGTGGCCACGTGGCGCACATGGCCTTCCGGCGTGGCGTCGAGCAGGCGGCGGAAGGCGTTCACGGCCAGCGGCTGCGGTTCAGGCAATTCCTGCTCCGCGCGGCCGACGCGCTCGCGCTGCAATTCCAGGAATTCCGTCTCGCTCAAGGCCGGTTTCTGCAGCACTTGCGCCAGCAGGTCCATGGCGGCCGGCAAGTTCTCGCGCTTGCCCGTCAGCATGGCGGTCACGCCCTCGGCGCCGCCCGAAATGGCCACCTGCATGCCCAGCTGGTCGAACTTGTCCTTCACTTCCTGGCGCGACAGTTTATCCGTGCCGCGCGACAACAGATTGGCCGTGTAGCTGCCCACTTGCGCCTTGCCGCGCAAGCTCTCTTCGCTGCCGATCTGCAATTTCAACACGACGCTGACGGTATTGCCCTTGGTTTTCTTCGGCAGCAAGGCGCCCTTCAAGCCGTTCGGCAAGGTGAAGCGCGTGGTGCGCGCCTCGATATTGTCGGGGCTGGGGTCGAATGCCTCGCCCTGCGCCACGACCGCCCGGCCCGTGTAGCCGGCCAGTTGCGGCGCCACGTCGGCGTAGGCCGGCACAACCGTGCGGTCCGGCGCATCGGTGGGGATGAAACGGCCCAGGGTGCGGTTCGAGCTCTTCAGGTATTTCTCGGCCGCCGCCTGCACCTGCGCCGTCGTCAGCTTGTCGAGCTGGTCGCGCTGCAGGAAGAACAGCCGCCAGTCGCCGGCCGCCAGGGACTCCGTCAGGGCGATCGTCATGCGCGCCGTGTTCGAGGTGATCAGTTCGACCTGCTTGTTCAGTTGCTGTTTCACGCGCGCCACTTCCGCATCCGTGATCGGCTGCGATTTCAGCTCTTCCAGCACCTTCAGCATGGCCGCTTGCGCCGCATCGAGGTTGCCATCGACGGGCACGAGCGCGCCGAACAGGTTGTAGCCCGGCTCCAGGTTGCTCACCGAGTTGTATTCGATCTTGCTGGCCAGCTTGGTTTCCACCAGCGCCTTGTGCAGGCGGCCGGCCGGCGCGTCCGTCAGCACGTGGCCCAGCACCTCGATGGCGACGGCGTCCGGGTTGCCGGACGGCGCCACGTGGTAGCCGGCGCCGACGAATTGCGTGCCGCCGCTGCGGCGCACCGTCACGGCGCGCTCGCCATCCTGCACCGGTTCGGCCGTGTAGGTCGGTTCGATCACGCGCGTCGGTTTCGGGATCTTGCCGAACAGATCATCAATCTGTTTCAAGACCTTGGCTTCGTCGAAGCGGCCCGCCACCATCAGCACGGCGTTATCGGGTTGGTAGTATTTGTGATAGAACGCGCGCAGGCGGGGAATGTTCACCTGCTCGATGTCGGAACGGGCGCCGATGGTCGACTTGCCATAGTTGTGCCAGTCGTAGGCGATGGCCTGGATGCGTTCGCTCGTCACGCCGATCGGGTCGCTCTCGCCCATCTCGAACTCGTTGCGCACGACGGTCATTTCGCCCTTCTGCGTCTTGGGATTCCACAGGTCGTTCTGGTCGATGGCGGCGTTGACCATGCGGTCCGCTTCCATGGCCAGCATCTGGCGCAGGTTGTCGTCGTTGGCGGGGAAGGTGGCGTAGTAATTGGTGCGGTCATACCAGGTGGTGCCGTTGAAATCGGCGCCCGTCGAATTGAGGATCTCGACCGGGGTTTTCGTGCCCTTCTTGATGCCGAAGTTGGCGCTGGGCTTGAACAGCAAGTGTTCGAGCAAGTGGGCCATGCCCGTTTCGCCATAGTTTTCATGGCGCGAACCGACCAGGTAGACGATGTTGGTGGTCAGGGTCGGCTTGCTGGCATCGGGAAACAGCAGCACGCGCAAGCCATTGGCCAGGCGGTATTCGGTGATGCCTTCGACGGACGTGACTTTGACGGCGGCGCGGCTGGGTGCGGCCTTGCCGGCTTTCTGGGTCGGCGCCGCTTCCACCGGGGTGGCGGCCAAGATGAACGACGGCGAGAGGATGCCGGCGGCAAGCAGGAGGGCGGTAATTGGTTTCAAGGCAAAGTCCTGGTAACACTACGTTATAGACGTGCGCAAGCAAGCAGTGCAGGCGCGATGTGATACGAACGCAAGAATAGTCACGGGGCCCGCGCTGCGTCTTCGCCGCCATGTGAAATTATTGCCATTTCATAATTTACGGCATACGTATCACTAAAGCAAGCCCTGTCATCGGGCTGTTATCGGCCCGTGTTATACTCACGATTCCAGAACTATCTGCCTGTATATGAGACGAGCTCTCGTCCTGCTCTGCCTTTTTGTTTTCATCGCCTTACCCCAGGCGTTCGCCAGCATGGCCTACGCCAGCCCTTCCCCATTCCAGCATGCAATCGCGGCCGGCACTACCGCCACGCCCGCCTTCAGCATCGATTGTGCCGACGCCAGCGTCCATGCGAGCCTGCCTGGCGACAGCTGCGACGCCGAGGAATGCGACAACGACCCCATCACGCTGTACCCGAGCTCGCGCCAGGGGGCGCCGTTTTGCGCCATCATTTGGCAAGCGGGACCGGGCGCACTTGCCGAAGCGGACGTGCGGCTGGCCACCCGGCCGCCGCGCGTCCGCCTCTGAACACATGCATGCAGCACCCATCACGCCTGGGGCACCAGCCGCCAGGCAAGCTTGATACTTACTGACTTTACAAGGTTACACACATGGAATGGTTATTTGACCCGACAATCTGGGTCGGCCTGCTGACGCTGGTCGTACTGGAAATCGTACTGGGTATCGACAACCTGATTTTCATCGCCATCCTGGCCGAGAAACTGCCGCCGCACCAGCGCGACAAGGCCAGAGTGCTGGGCCTGACGCTGGCCCTCGTCATGCGCCTGGGCCTGCTTTCGCTGATTTCCTGGCTGGTCACCCTGACCACGCCATTGTTTTCCCTATGGACATTCTCGTTTTCGGGGCGCGACCTGATCCTGCTCGTCGGCGGCCTGTTCCTGCTGTTCAAGGCCACCACCGAGCTGCACGAGCGCCTCGAAGGCGTCACGCACGCCCAGACGGGCCCGAAAGTCTACGCCGGCTTCGGCCTCGTGGTGGCGCAAATCGTCGTGCTCGACGCCGTCTTTTCGCTCGACGCCGTCATCACGGCCGTCGGCATGGTGGACAACCTGTATGTGATGATGGCGGCCGTCGTCATTTCCATCGTCGTCATGATGCTGGCGTCGAAGGTGCTGACGCGCTTCGTCAACGCCCACCCCACGGTCGTCGTGCTGTGCCTGAGCTTCCTGCTGATGATCGGCCTGTCGCTGGTGGCCGAAGGCCTGGGCTTCCACATTCCGAAAGGCTATCTGTACGCGGCCATCGGTTTCTCGATCGTCATCGAGTTCTTCAACCAGCTGGCGCGCCGCAACTTCCTCAAGCTGCAATCGAACGCCCCGCTGCGCGACCGCACGGCGCAAGCCGTGTTGAGCTTGCTGGGCGGGCGCAAGGGCCGCGAAGCCGTGGAAGAACACGAAATCAAGGAAGTGCCCGATGCCTCCGCCTTTGGCGTGGAAGAACGCAACATGGTCAGCGGCGTGCTGACCCTGGCAGAACGGTCGATCCGCTCCGTGATGACGCCGCGAGGCGACGTCTCATGGGTCAACCTGAACGACAGCAGCGAGAAGATGCTGCAATTGCTGCGCGACACACCGCACAGCATGATTCCCGTCTGTAATGATGACCTCGACAACGTGGTCGGCATCGCGCGCAGCAAGGACCTGATCGAGGACTTGGTATCGCGCGGCAAGATCGACCCGGACAGCATGCGCGAAGCCGTCGTCGTGCCGGAAGCGGCCGGCGTGCTGAAAGCCATGGAAACCCTGAAGCGCTCGCGCGGCCAGCTGGTGCTGGTGGTCGACGAGTTCGGCACCGTGCAAGGCGTGCTCACGCCGATCGACATCCTGGAAGCCATCGCCGGCGAATTCCCCGACGAGGACGAGCAGCCCGACGTGGAAGTGCTGGGCCCCGGCCACTGGCGCATCGACGGCGCGACGGACCTGCATTACCTGGAGCAAGTGTTCGAGAAGGAAACCCTGGTCAGCGAAGACGGCGAATACAACTCGCTGGCCGGCTTCCTGCTGGCGCACTTCGAAAACATGCCGGCCGTGGGCGAAGTGCTGGAACTCGATGACTTGCGCTATGAAATCGTCGAAGCCGACGAGCGCCGCATCGCCTGCGTGGACGTGCGCCGCATCGAGCCCGATCACAGTTTGTAACACAATGGCAAGCGTGCTCCGCTTGCCATGCCGTATGCTGGGGTCTGCCCATACCGGAGACCCCACGATGAAACGATCCCTGCTACGCCTGAGTTTACTGGCCTGCGCCGCCATCGGCGCCCACGCCGGCGCCCAAGCCGTCTCGCCATCCGCCACCATCAAGCCGGGCCTGTGGCAAGTCGACAGCACGATGGCGTCGCCGGACGCCGCCACCGACAACGCCATGTCGATGGTGCTGCAGCAACTGGGCAACCTTCCCCCCGATCAACGCAAGCAACTGGAAAGCATGGCCGCCAGCCGCGGCATGGCCATGCCCACCGTGGGCGCCGACGGCGCCGTGCGCGTGACGGCGTGCGTGACGCCGGAAATGGCCGCGCGTAAGCAGATTCCCACGGGCCAGCCCGGCGATTGCAAATCGAAAAACAGCGACATCGCGGGCGGCATGCAGGTGTCATTTAGCTGCGCCAACCCGAAATCGAGCGGCGAAGGCCAGGTGCGCTTCCATGGCGACCAGGCCTTCGACATGCAGCTGGCGGTGACGACCAGCGCGCGCGGCACGCCGGAACAGGTGAATGTGACGAGCAAGGGCAAGTGGCTGGGCGCCAGCTGCCCTGCCCCTGCCGCGACGGCACTTCAGAAACCGTGACGGAAGCCCATATTAAAAGCCGCGTCGCCGCGTCCGCCGTCGCTGGCATTGCCCACCGTGTAGCGGGCACCGTTCTTGTTATGGATCTTCGCGTAGGACGCGTAGAAATCGCTGCGTTTTGACAGCGAATACGTGAGGCCGACGGCAAGCTGCGTGGCGTCGCGGTTGGCCAGGTCGCGGTCATCCTTGCGCACCCATGACGCCAGCAGCTTGAAGCCGCCCACGGGCACGGACACGCCCAGCAAGGTGTCGCGGCTGTCCGAGGACGACATCGACAGGGCCAGCGAGCTGTAGGCATTGTTCGGGTCCCACGGCGAGCTGCCATAGCCCTTGTTCACGCCCACGGCGGCAAAGGCGGTGGCCACTTTCAGGTCGACGTTCGCCGCGATCAGGGTGTTGCGCGACGACATGTCGATGGCGGGCAAGGTGCCGGAGGCGAGGATGAAGTTGTTCTTGCGCTGGTGCGACACGCTGACATTCACGGCGCCGGCCGAATAGCCGAGGGTGGCGCCATACGCGCGGTTGTTGGCGTTGCTGTACGGCGACTCGCCAAAGCTGTAGATGGCGCTGGCGGACACGCCGCGCAAGGCGGGTGTCACGTACTTGACGGTATTGTCGTAGCGTTTCACGCTGTAGCCGGCCAGGTTGCTGGCGCTGCCGGCCATGCCGCCCTTGAACGGATCGGCCACGTCGGTGAGGGTCAGGTATTGCAGGTTGTACTGGCGTCCCAGGGTCAGCGCGCCCAGGCGGCTGTCGAGGCCCACGTAGGCCTGGCGTCCGAACAGACGCCCGTCTTCCGACTGGCCCGTGTCGTTCTGCACGCCCGCTTCCAGGGTGAAGACGGCGGACACGTCATTGCCCAGCGCTTCGCGGCCCTGCAACCCCAGGCGCGAACCGGACGCGACGCCGCCGGACACCTTGGCGCCGGCGCAACTGGCGGCACAACCGCGTTCGGCCACGATGCCCGCGTCGAGCACGCCGTACACGGCAACGTTACCGGATGCGGCACTGCCCGCGCCATCGGGAGCCTGGGCCGCTGCGCCCAGCGCGAATGGCCCCATCCCTATCACAGCAAGCGCAAAATACGAGGTCTTCATGATAAATATCTCGGTGACGTGGGTGAAACTTCCCGGTATTGATCAGGACATGCGCTGTGTGTCTGATCTTAGTGTTACCTTATCCTCGCTTTTTGTCCAGCCATCCGTGCGTTGTACAACAGAAACGTCAGCTTAGTCCCCGGAAAAGAGTCGCGCACTGACAACACGCAAGCGGAAGCATGATTGGGGAAATTTGCGGCAAAATGGCGTGCAATGCAGGCCCTGTCGTAAAGCAATGTTCGGTGGCGAACGTTGCGTGATTTGACGCAGGCGGTACACTACTGGTTTTACCGACAGCGGCTCGCCCGTTTTTTCTGCATGCTAGCTATCCTCGAACGCATTGACCCGAACTCCAGCAATATCGACTTGCTGGTGGAATTATTCAACTCACTGCGTCCCAAGCGCTGCCACGACAGCGCTACCGCGATCGCCAACGTGCGCACCCTGCGCCAGCTTCTCAAAGGTAACCCCGCGCAAGCGCGCGCCCTGCACGAATACGTGCTGCGCGTGCTGGCCGCGCGCCGCCACGCCAGTCTGTACACGGACATCGGCGTGCTGTCGAACAGCGGTTTTTTCACGGAATTGAAACGCCGCATCGCCTACCGCATGCTGCCCCCCGCCCTCGGTGACGAATACCTGAACGACGCGCTCGACCAGGTGCTGTACCTGAAAACCGATTATTTGTGGATCAGCAACGTGCCCGCCACGGACTGGCTGGAACTGTTCGACGTGCTCACCAGCGACGACATCGAACTGGCCGTCGGCGACGGCAATATCATGCTGCCCGGCATACTCGACGCCATCCGCACCCTGTCCTACCGCGTCTGCGCCATGGGCCTGGAGCCGGAACTGACGCGTTTCCACAATGAAATCGAAGTGTTCCAGTCGCCGTTCATGGTGCAGAACACGGAAGTGAACGCCTACCTGGACGCCTACACGAATTTGCTGCAAGGCGACATCGAGCACATCGAAGATGCGCGCCACTTGCTGGTGATGCTGGACCAGTGCGACGCCGTCATCGCCAAGATCCGCAAGAAAGCGCTGTACCAGGGCACCAGCATTCCCCTCACGTATTTATTGGTGGCGCTGGCGCAAAGCATCGACCGCCTGCGCAAGCTGCTGTTCCTGGTCGACACGAGCGGCGAACTGCCCAGCTCGGCGAACGTGGATATCGCCGCCATCACGGTGGACGCCACGCAGGACTTGCTGCATCCGCAGCCCGTCAGCCGCCGCCGCGCGGGCGCCGTCGCGCTGGCGCTGGAACTGATACGCGCGCATAACCACAAGTACAAGGTCAGCGACCTGTTTTCCGACAATATCAACTTGCTGGCACGCAATGTGACGGAAAACGCCAGCCGCACGGGCGAACACTACATCGCGGAGAGCCGGCGCGAGATGGGCGCCATGTTCCTCTCGTCCGCGGGCGCGGGCGTGATCATCGGCTTCATGGCCCTGTTCAAGATATTGATGTCGTATCTGCGCTCGGCGCCGCTGGTCGAAGCCTTCATGTTCAGCATGAATTACTCGATCGGCTTCATGTTCATCCACTTGCTGCATTTCACGGTGGCCACCAAGCAGCCGGCCATGACGGCCTCGCGCATCGCCGCCGGCCTGCACAGCAAGGATGGCCGGAATATCGACCTCGACAGCATGGCCGAGCTGATCAACAAGGTCTTCCGCACGCAAAACATGGCCGTGCTGGGCAACCTGGCGACCGCCATTCCCACGGCCTGGCTGATCGCGCTCGGCTACAAGGCGATTACCGGGCACAACCTGGTGACGCCCGAAAAAGCCATGCATCTGCTGCACGATATCGACCCCATCGGCAGTCCCGCTATCTTCTACGCCATGATCGCCGGCGTGTGCCTGTTCGTGGCCGGCCTGATTTCGGGCTACTATGACAACCAGGCCCTGTACACGCGCTGGGCACAGCGCATCGCGCAATTGCGCGGCCTGGGCAAGGTGATCGGCCAGGAGCGGCTGCAGCGGCTGGGCCTGTATTTGGAAAACAACCTGGGCGGGCTGATGGGTAACTTCTACTTCGGTATCCTGCTCGGTTCCATCGGCACCCTGGGTTTCCTGATCGGCTTGCCGATCGATATCCGCCACATCACCTTCTCGGCCGCCAACTTCGCCACGGCCCTGGTGGGCCTGGACCACAACATGAGCTGGCAACTGGCCGTCAAGTCGCTGTCGGGTATCTTCGCCATCGGCACGGCCAACCTGCTGGTCAGCTTTGGCCTGGCCCTGTGGGTGGCGCTGCGTTCGCGCCAGGTACGCTTCAAGCACGGCATGCAACTGTTGAAGATTCTGGGCAAGCGCTTCCTGCGCTCGCCCATCGTCTTCTTCTTCGGCTCGAAAAACCCGCCGCCACTGGCATTGGCCGATGAATCGGCAAACCTGTCACCCACGACCAAGGCTCAAAAATGACCGCTAGCCGCATGCAACCCTGTCTCACCGCCATACTGCTGTGCTGGACCCTGGCTGCATGCGCCTCGCTGCCCAATGTCAAGAACCTCAACACCACCCTCGAACCGGTGGCCAAGCCGAATGTGATCACGGGCAAGGGCGCCTTGTTGAATGTCAACAGCCGGGCCGCCCTGCTCAACAAGCGCTGGGCCAAGTCCGGCATGGACTTGAAAGCCCAGGCCGCGCTGGAAGAGGCGGCCACCGGCGTGCCTTTGATCAAGGGCAACAAGGTGACCCTGCTGTTTGACGGCCCGCAAACCATGGCCGCCATGTTCCAGGCCATCAGCGACGCGAAAACCAGCATCAACCTGGAAACGTATATCTTCGACCAGGATCCGCTGGGCCTGAAGTTCGCCGACATGCTGATCGAAAAGCAGCAAGCGGGCGTGACGGTCAACGTCATCTACGACAGCGTGGGCACCCTCGGCGTGCCGCAAGCGTTCTTCGAGCGCATGCGCGCGGCCGGCGTGCACCTGGTGGCCTTCAACCCCGTCAATCCCGCCAGGCTCAAGGGCGACGACTGGAAGATCAACAACCGCGACCATCGCAAGGTGCTGATCGTCGACGGCAAGACGGCGTTTACGGGCGGCGTCAATATCAGCGACACCTATGCGAAAAGCTCGCTGTTCCGCTCGAAATCGAAAGCCACCGACAAGAAGGACGTGGGCTGGCGCGATACCCACGTGAAAGTGGAAGGCCCGGCCGTGGCCGCCTTCCAGTGGCTATTCATCCGCACCTGGGCCCAGCAAGACCAGGCCGACTTGCCGGACGCGAATTATTTCCCGCCCCTGTCGGAAGTGGGCGACAAGCTGGTGCGCGTCGTGGCCAGCGAGCCGGACGGCGGCTTTGAAATCTACAAGGCGTATATCCTGGCCATCCAGGAAGCAAAAAAATCCATCCACATCACCTCCGCCTACTTCGTGCCCGACCAGCAGACGGTCGATGCGCTGGTGGCCGCCGCGAAACGTGGCGTGGATGTGACCGTGGTGCTGCCCGGCGTGTCCGACAGCGGCCTCGTGTTCCATGCGGGACACGCGCTGTACGACAAGCTGCTGGCTGGCGGCATCCGCATTTTTCACTTGAAACTGGCCGTACTGCACGCCAAGACGGCCGTCATCGACGGCGCCTGGTCGACCGTGGGTTCGACCAACATCGACATGCGCAGCTTCCTGCATAACAGCGAACTGAACGTGATCGTGCTGGGCGACAGCTTCGGCCGCGAAATGGAAAACGCCTTCCAGGAAGACTTGCGCGACTCGGAAGAGATCACCAAAACGAAATGGGAAACCCGGCCGATTGCCGACCGCATGAAGGAGTGGGCGGCGCGCGTCATGAATTATTGGCTGTAAGGGAGTTGCCGTCAAAAAGTCCAGGGCGTTGTTGCATTGCCTCGCCGTACTATTCGTACTGTCTTCGGCAACGCGCCTAGCCCTGGCCATTTTGCCGGCCACTCCTGCTACCGGCGCAGGTCGGCGTAGGTCGGCTTAGCGCAGCGTAAGCCGACATCAGCGTAAGCCGACACCATCACGAAAACTACGACCACCGCCAACAATAGCGTCGGATTACGCGCGGCTTCGCCCCGCTAATCCAACCTACAGCGGCCGCAAGCTGGCCCACACCCCGCCCTGACGCTCGAACGCTTCCGTGCTGACCTTTTCAAAGTCGGCGCTGTCGTCATTCCAGCTGTAGCGCTCGACGCGAATGCAACTGTTTTCCACGCGCAGCACATTGAAGGAGTTCGACTCGCCGCGCCCCCGCGTGGACGTGGCCGTGCCCGCCTGCACCATCAGGGCGGCGTAGCCGTCGATCTTGTAGCGCGCCGAGGTATCGCCCGCATGGCTGGCGTGCAGGTGGCCGGCCAGCAATAAGTCCACGCCGCATTCGGAAAACATTTGCAGCGCCAGCGGCGCACGGTCGACCAGGTCATCCTTGTCGAAATGCTCGGGCAAATCAAATGGATGATGCGTGACGATGATGCGCGTCAAGCCGGGCGGCAAACGGCCCAGGCGTTCACGCAGGATATCGATCTGCTCGTGGCTGATGCGGCCATCCTTGAACGTCAGGGAGCGGGCCGTGTTGATGCCCAGCACGGCGATTTCCTCGTCCACATGCTCGGGCGACAAATCGTCCGTCACATGGCGCCGGTACTTCACCAGCGGCGTCAGGAAGCGGGAAAAGACGTTGTAGAGGGGCACGTCATGGTTGCCCGGCACCACGATCTGCGGCCCCGGCAAGCTGTCGAGAAAGTGGCGCGCCTGCTGGAACTGGGCGCTGCGGGCGCGCTGCGTGAGGTCGCCCGAGACCACCACCACGTCCGGTTCCAGCCGCTCGACGAGCGTGCGCAAGGGTGCCAGCAGGTCCGCGTCGACCCTGCCGAAATGCAAGTCGGACAAATGCACGATGGTACGCATGGCCTTACTCCCCTGCTGGTGCTGGTGCTGGTGCTGGTGCCGGTGCCGGTGCCGGTGCCGGCACCAGCACCGCCAGCGCGGCCGTACGGATGCGGTAACGCAACGGCGTATTCATGACGGTCACTTCGCCATCGGTGGCCACGCGCAGGCGGCGGTGTCGCGTGGCGATCTCCAGGTCGGTGGCCGTCAACACGTCGAAATCCTTGGCCTGCGACAACTTGCCGAACAGTGCATGCAAGGCCAGCTTCAGCAAGCCCAGGCGGCCCGGACGCTGCGCCACGTACAGACTCAGCTGGCCGCCATCGAGCCGCTCGCGCTCGCCGATATTCAAGCCTTCCATCAGGTATTCATTATTGCCGATGAACACAAACGGCGTGCGCCGCGCATGCACGGCGTCGTTGAGTTTCAATTGCACGCTGAGGAAGGGATAGCGGCGCAAGGCTGCCAGCAGCGCCCAGCTGAAGGCCAGCCACTTGCCACGCCCCAGCCGGCGCTGCTGCTTTTCGCGGTCGCGCACGATGTCCGGATACAGGCCCAGGCTGGAATTGTTCAGGAAGATGCGGCCATTCACGTCCCCCACGTCGACCTGGTGCGGCAGGCCCCGCGCCACGTTGGCAATCGCCGCATCGAGGTCGAGCGGGATATTCAAATCCTTGGCGAAATGGTTCAGGGTACCCAACGGCAAGACGCCAAACGGCGTGCCGCTGCCGACAACGACAGACGCGACGGCATTGATGGTGCCGTCGCCGCCACCGGCCACGACGATCGGTGCGCCATCGCGCACGGCTTGCTCGGCCGTGGCGATCATCTCGGCGCCGCTGGCGGCCAGCGTGATGGCGGCGTCGAGTCCCACGGCGGCGAATTTCGCTTCGAGCTGCTGCGCCCAGTCGGGTGCGTAGCCGCAACCGGCGCCCCCGTTGATGATGACTGCGATCTTGCTCAGGATGGTTTCCCCTTATTTGGTTTGCCGGATATGCCGGCGGCGGCGCAGGGTCGACACTCCGGCGATGCAGATGGCCAGCCAGCCATAGCTTTCCGCCATGGCCGCCAGCACATCGCTCAGGTAATGCGCGCCCAGGTAAATGCGGCTGAAACCCACGAGTGACGCCATCAGGAAAGCTGCCAGCGCGATGGCGATGCGCTTGCCCCAGGCGCCCGGCGCCGTCTGGCAAATCAGATAGGCGGCCAGCAAGCCGTACAGGGCCGTCGAGGTGGCCGTATGGCCGCTGGGAAAGCTGTACGTGCTCAAGGCCGTCTGCAGGATCGGTTCATCAAAACTGGGCCGCGCGCGGACAAAAATGTACTTTAACAGCAGGTTCAAAAACATGACGCCCGGCATGGTGATGATCAAGGTAAACAACCAGTAATCGGCGCCCTTGCGGTGCAGATACCAGCCCAGCAGGGTCGCCAGCGTGATGGCGCCGATCACGCCATGCATGTGCGTGACGACCAGCAGGACGCTGGTGATCCACGGCACGGCATGCTGGTTGAACCAGTGCGCCACTTGCAAGTCGATCACGGTGATCTGGGCCATGCCCATGACGGCTTCGGCGATCTCGTGGAAGACGACGATGGCCACCAGCATCAGGGCCACGCCCACCGTCATATGCAGGCCCAGTTCGCCCTCGGGCGACAGGCGCGCCTCGGCGAAACGGCGCAGTTTCGTGGTCCAGCCCGTGGTCATGCCCATGTCATTTTTCTCTTGCAAACTCATCTCTCTTTCATGTTCCCGGTGCTGATCAAAAAAACCACACCAGTAAAAAAATACTGTTTATTCATACAGTAACTGTGTTTTCATACAGTAGTTATGCTATTCTGATGACTCGTTCAACACATCTCCCTCAAAGGAATTGTCATGGCAACATTGAATAGCGGTTTTGGCTCACGGTTCGGCCTGGAATACGCCCCAAGCTCTTTCCTCGTCCGCATGGGCAAGCGCGAAATCCTCGTCTGCCGCGACTTCCGCAAGCGCTACTACACCGTCAATCCCTTGATCGAGTGCGGTACGGGCATCGAGCCGGGCTATGTTGAAGTGCTGCTGATGCGCCGTTGGCTCCTCATTTTATCCAAGGCGCATTAAATACACCGTAAAAATCTACTGCGCGGCGCGATTTGCGGCCTGCGATGCTCGCTGTACTAAAGTACAGCTGCGCTTCTTAGCCACAACTCGTTGCCGCTCGCTACGATTTTTGTCGGCGTATTCCGGGGCTTTCGACGACCTTGCTTGAAAGCTCCGCCCGGCCACGCCGGGAACGCCCAGTACCGGCCAGCGGCAACGCTGGCCGACCCCTCATTACTGTGTGCGTTCCGGCGCGGCCGGGCTGGCAGGTGTTGGCACTGACAGCACCTTGTCAGACACGTTCGCTTCGTACCACAGGGTTACAAACAGCACCATCACGACGGGGCCGATGAACAGACCCACGAGGCCCAGGGTTTCCACGCCGCCCAGGATGCCGAACAGCACGGCCAGGAAGGGCAAGCGGGTGGCGTTGCCGATCATGCCGGGGCGCACGAAGTGGTCCGCCACGAACAGCACCACGGTGCCCCACACGGCCACGCCGATGGCGGCGCCCACATTGCCCTGAAACACCAGCAAGGCGGCCGCGCACAGGTAGGCGAGCGGCGCGCCGAACGGGATGATGGCGAGGATGCCCGTGGCGAACGCCCACAGGGCCGGCGACGGCAAGCCGGCGATGACGTAGGCAATACCGATCAACACGCCTTCGGCCAGGCCCACCAGCACCAGGCCGTTGACGGTGGCGCGGATGGCCGTGGGGATCTTTTGCGCATAGCGGCCCCACCGTTCCGGGCGCAGGAAATGGCTGCCGACGGCCGTGATCTGGCGCGTCAACGCTTCGCCATCCTTGTAGAAGAAAAACAGGCATAAAAACGCCAGGCCGAAGTCGACCAGGCGGTGGAACACGTCCGCCCCCAGCACCTTGAGCATGTCGCGCGCGGAATGAAAGCCGCCCACGGCGCTGCCCGCAAAGAAGTGGCCCAGGCCATGGGGCTGGCTCAGGGTGGCTTGCCACCAGTCGCCGATGGCGCTGCCGGCCAGCGGAATGTGCGCTACCCAGTCCGGCACGGGCAAGCCGTCGGTGTTCGCATGGACAAGGAAATTGGCCAGCACGGGCACTTCGCGCGCCGCCTGCGCCACGCCGAACAGCACGGGAATGATGAAGATGCAGGCGAACGCCAGGGTCAGCAGGGCGGCGGCCACGATGGTGCGCTGGCCCAGGGCCGCGCGCACGCGCAGGTACAGCGGCCAGGTGGCCACGCACAGGATGCCGGCCCACACGAGCGGCAAAAAGAAACGCTGCATGACGAAGGCCGTCACGGCGATCAGGGCCAGGGAAAAGCCTGCGCTGAGCATATCGCGCTGGGTATCGTTCATGCCACTCCATTCGTGCCCGGCGCCATGGGCCGCCAGTATTCGCTATGCGCCACATGCGCAGGCGTAGCGTAACACGGAGATTCGCCGATTTACACGAGGCCCAGTTCCTCCGGCTTGACGCCGGCAAACACGTGGTCGAGTTGCGCCGGCGTCAAGCCGAAGGTGCGGCGCAGCAAGCCGCCCAGCACGGCCCGGTATTCATTGAGCACGGGCATGTCGCGGTTCTGGAACAAGGTCGCCTGCGACATCGCCACCTGCTCGCCCGCCACCTGTTTTCCCTTGATGCCGCCGCCCAGCACCCAGAACACGCTGCCGTGGCCGTGATCCGTGCCACGGTTGCCGTTTTCGCGGAAGGTGCGGCCAAATTCGCTGACGACCACCACCACGGTATTGCGCCAGGCGCCGCCCATTTCCTGCGAAAACGCAGACAAACCGCGTCCCAGCTCGTCAAAGCGCCCGGCCAGGTAGCCGTTGGCGCCGCCCTGGCCCACGTGCGTATCCCAGCCGCCCACGTCGACGAAGCCGAGGTTGTATTTGTCCTTCATCAAGCGGGCGATGCGCTGCGCCTCCAGCTCAAAACCCTTGGTGCTGATGGCGTTGCGGTTGGCCGCCTGCATCTCGCCCGTCAACTCCTTCGTCACATCAGCGCGCACGGCAAAGCCCGCGCTGACCGGTTGCTGCAAGGGCGTGCCCCGGTACATGGCCGCGATGACCTGGCTTTGACGCGCATCGATGCCCGCCTTGCCCACGGAGCGCAGCGCCATGTTCGGCACTTGCACGCTCCCCTGGAAGATCAGCGGCAGCTGGTCCGTGAAGGAAATGGCGTGCTTGCTGCCATTGAGGCTTTGTGCCAGCCGGTTCAGGAAGCCCGAGCGGAAATCACGGCGTCCGCCCAGTTCCTGCCCCAGTTCGATGCTGTCCTGCGTTTCAAAATGGCTGCGCGTCAGATCCGTCGTGCCGGCAAACGGTATGAAGGCCGCCTCGCCGCCCGTGAACAGGGGATAGATGGTCTCGCGCAAGGCCGGATGCAAGGCCCAGTCCGCGGTCAAGGGCAGCGCGCCGTTTTCCTCGCCGGGTTTGGCGATGGCGATATTCGGTCGCGATGCATAGTAAAAATCGCTGCCGACAGGCACCAGCAGATTGTTCGCGTCATAGCCGCCGCGCAAGAAGACGAACAGCAGCTTCGCATCCGTGGCCGGTGCGGCCAGCAGGCTGCCCGCATGCGACAACAGGGGCGCGGCGGCCAGGGCTTTCAACAGGTCACGACGATTCATGGCAATCCTTTCAATCTAGCGGTGCATCATTTCCGGCGAAGACAGGAGAAAGGTGTTCCACTCCTGCGGCGAAGCGGCCTGCTCCAGGGCCTGGAGAGTGGCCAGGCTCAAGGTTGGCTGCAGCGACTGGAAATACAGGGCGCTGGCCAGTTGCGGGAAGGCGACTTTTTCCTGCGGCTGCGGGCCGTCCGTCTTGAACAGGCCGGCGCTGCCCGAGCCGATGGTGCGGGCGATATCGAAACGCGTCGTCATCTGGCCGGGACTGGCCCAGGCGGCGTCCGTCAGCGGATAGCCATCCGGTGTCTGGCGTCCGTACAGGGGCTGGCCCATGCGCGAAAGCCAGCTCAGCATGGGGCCCGCGTTGAGGATGGGCTTGTCGTCATAACTGAGACGCACGGCCGACACCACGTAATGCATGGGGTCCTTGAATTTCTTGCCCAGCGACTGCTTGAACTCCGGGCTGGTGAACATCGTCTGCAGCACGTCGGCGATCATGCCGTCGCTGTGCTGGAAGGTGGCCGCCATGCGCGCCACCAGCGCTTCGGGAGGACTATCTCCCACGAAATACTGGGCCAGCTTGCCACTGATGAAATGCGCGGTGGCGGGACTGCGGCTCAGGCGATCCAGCGCTTCATCGAGTTCGGCCAGCCCCCTGCCTTTCACCGTTTTCCCGAGGAATTGTTTATCTCCGTAATCGTGGCGGTTCGGGTTGAATTCGAACAAGCCCCGGCGCACGTATTGCGACTGCAGCGCCGGTTTCACTTTCGGCGTGTCCGCTCCCAGGTTCACGCCCACCCCCGTCAGGATGCGCGCCAGTTCCTGCACATCCATCTGGCTGTAGCCGCCGTTCACGCCCAGCGTGTGCAACTCCATCAGCTCGCGCGCATAGTTTTCATTGATGCGCTTGGCGGCGTTGGCTTCATTGTCCAGGTAGCGCAGCATGGCCGGATGGTGGACGGTGGCGCCCAGCAAGTCACGGAATTTTCCCAGCGCATGCGGCGCGATGGCGTTCGCCTCGTAATCGCCCACCATGGCGCGCAAGTTGTGCTTGCCCTGGTGCACGCTGAAATGATTGAGCCAAAACCAGCTCAGCTGCTGCTGCAACTGGTTCGGCGAATACACGTCGAGCAGCAAGGAGCGCGTGGCCGCCTCGCGCGCCAGGCGGTTCAGTTCCTGCTGATACTCCTTTTGCGCCTGCTGCTTGGCCATGTCGTCCATCACACCGGCCGACTCCTTGCGCTTTCGCTCCACGGACATCACCAATTGATCGAGCGGCACCTGGCTGATGGTCATGGCGTCGATCTGCGCGGAGATGGCCGGCGGCAAGACGGCTTTTCCTGGATGCAACTGCGCCTGCAGCCAGGCGTTCCAGCCTTGCGCCTGCAGCTGGCGCACGCTGCCCCCGTTCACACCCCAGCTCACCCGTTCCAGCATGGCGACGTCCTGCGCGGAACTGGTTTGCGCGGGACTGGCCTGCGCGCGATGATCGGACTGAACGGCGGGTCCGGTCGCGGCGCAGCCGGCCAGCAAGAACAGGGAAAGCAAGGTCGTCGGCAATAATCGGGGCGGGGTCATGGCGGTCCTTCAAGCGGTTTCATGCAGAATGCTTGAGGGTACGCCCAGGTTGACCTGCGCATGATTGCCATTTGCAACGAGTTGTAATCAAACGCAATGGCTCGCCAAGCGATTTCGCACAAGAGCGAGCACATTAGCAATGAATCATCTCGGATAAAATGGTATCGGGAGAATGGCGTATTGCAATCGCAGCTCCGTATTTTCTCGCGAACCAGACATTATCCATACAATACGTCCACATTAAGAAGAAATGAAAATATTATTTATCGCTGCATTAGGAACGTTATCGCTCATTCAAGCGCCGTCTGCCTTGGCGGAGAATCTGAATGGCAAAACCCTGTATGTACAGCGCTGTGCCGTGTGCCACGGCGCGGAGATCAAGGGAACGGGGCCATTGGCGAATAAAAGCAATCCGCCCACGCCGGACCTGACCACCGCCGCCTTCAAAAAACGCCTGAAGGATTATCCGGGCGTGATCGTGTCATCGGTCATCCTGCGTCCGAATGGCGATCTGATTCCAAAGACCTTGAAAGAGAATGGCGTCAAGATCGCACCATATGCCTGGCGCGTAAAGGATTTTCGCGATTTGAATCAATACATGAGTGATGTGATTTTAAAGAATCGCTGATATTGAAATACGCGGCGGGCACGTCGCGAGGCAACGATCGACGGTCAATTCCGCAGTTTTAATCATTCGGCACATTTGTCGCGCAGGAAATCGCGCAGCTGCAGCACCAGCGGCGTCACCTGCGCCCGGTGCGTGCAGACCAGATGCAAGGGCGCAGCCTCGCCCGCCACCTCGGGCAACAGCGCTTGCAGGCGGCCGGCGGCCAGGTCGCCCGCCACGTCGAGCCGCGATTTATAGGCGATGCCCAGGCCCGCCACGGCCCAGCGGCGCACCAGATCGGCGTCGTCGGCGCTGCGGTTGCCGCTCACGGGGACCGTCACTTGCTCGCGCTGGGGCAGGCGGTAAAAGGTCCAGCGGTCGTGCAAGCCGTCTTCCAGCGCGAAACGCAGGCAATTGCGCTGCGACAAATCTTCCACCGCCAGCAGGGGGCCGTAGTCGCGCAGGTAAGCGGGCGACGCCACCAGTACGCGGTCGTTGGCGGGGGCGATCGGCATGGCGATCAGGCTCGAATCCTCCTGCTGCCCATAACGTAGAGCAATGTCTACTTGCTGGCGCACCATGTCGGCCACGCGGTCGCTGACGCTGAGCTGGTAATGCAGCTTCGGGTGGCGCAGCTGGAATTCGTCCAGCCAGCCCAGCATCAGGTTGCGGCCCAGGTCGGAGGGCATGGCAATTTTCAAGGTTCCGCCGAAACTGTCCTTGCCGGCCAGCAGCGCATCGTGGCCTGCGCGCAGCAGGCGCAAGGCTTCCCGCGCATGTTCCAGGTATTGCGTGCCTTCCGGCGTCAGGCTCAAGGAACGGGTCGTGCGGGCCAGCAGGCGCAGGCCCAGCTCCCCTTCCAGGCGCTTGACGGCGGCGCTGGCCAGCGCGGGCGAGATGCCGATCTCGCGCGCGGCGGCCGACAAACTGCCCCGATCGGCCGTGCGCACAAATACCTGCAAGTCATCGAGTCGCAGCAATTTTCAGCATTCCTTTGAAAGTGTTTCGGTACGCGCCCCCTGTTTCCAGGGCGGCATTGCCACCATCATACGGTATCCACTCAACGAGGAAGCACATGAAAGCCATCGCCTACCACCACAGCCTGCCCATCACGGATGCCGACGCCCTGCTCGACATCGAGCTGCCCATGCCAGTCGCCACGGGGCGCGACCTGCTCGTCGCCGTCAAGGCCATTTCCGTCAATCCCGTCGACACCAAGGTGCGCAAGAACCGCGCCCCAAAAGATGCCCAGCCGGAAGTGCTGGGTTGGGATGCGGTCGGCGTCGTCACGGCCGTCGGCCCCGACGTCACCCTGTTCCAGGTGGGCGACAGGGTCTGGTACGCGGGCGCCATCAACCGGCCCGGCAGCAACAGCGAATTCCAGCTGGTCGACGAGCGCATCGTCGGCCACATGCCGGCCAGCCTCGATTTCGCGCAGGCCGCCGCCCTGCCGCTGACGGCGATCACGGCCTGGGAATTGCTGTTCGACCGCTTGCAGCTCAGCCGTGACAAGAGTCTGACGGGCAAGTCCCTGCTGGTGATCGGCGCGGCCGGCGGCGTCGGCTCCGTGCTGGTGCAGCTGGCGCGGCAATTGACCGGGGTCACCATCATCGGCACGGCATCGCGTGCGGAAACGGCCGACTGGGTCAAGGAACTGGGCGCGCACCACGTGATCGACCACAGCCTGCCGCTGGCACAGGAAATCACGCGCCTGGGGTTAGCGCCCGTCGATTACGTGATCAGCCTGAACCAGACCGACCGGCATTTCGAGCAGATCGTGGAACTGATCGCGCCGCAGGGCAAGTTTGCCCTGATCGACGACCCCGAGCACATCGACGTGCGCAAGTTCAAGGGCAAGAGCGTGTCGCTGCACTGGGAACTGATGTTTACCCGTTCGCTGTTCCAGACGGCCGACATGGTCAAACAGCATGAACTGCTGGAAGAGCTGGCGCAGCTGGTGGACGCCGGCGTCATCAGGACGACCCTGGCCGCGCGCTTCGGCACGATCAACGCGCAAAACCTGAAACGCGCGCATGCCCTGCTGGAAAGCAATACGGCAAAAGGGAAGATCGTGCTGGAAGGGTTCTAAATTCAGGTAATCAGGATGGCCCGGAAATCATTGACGTTGGTTAATGTCGGGCCCGTGATCACGGAATCTCCCAGCGCCTGGAAGAAGCCGTGGCCATCGTTGTTGTCCAGGCTGTCTCGGGGCTTGATGCCCAGCGCCCACGCCCGTTGCAGGGTGTCGGGCGCCAGAACCGCGCCGGCGATGTCTTCCTGGCCATCGACGCCATCCGTGTCGCCGGCCAGCGCGTCGATGCCCGGGTGGCCATCGAGCGCGATGCCCAGCGCCAGCAGGAATTCCACGTTGCGCCCGCCGCGCCCGTTACCGCGCACGGTGACGGTCGTTTCGCCGCCCGACAGCAGCACGCACGGGGCGGGAAACGGCTGGCCCCGCACGGCCGTTTGCAGCGCGATGCCGGCCATCACCTTGCCCACATCCCTCGCCTCGCCTTCCAGGCTGTCGCCCAAGATATACGGTGTGACGCCGGCCGCGCGCGCCACTTCTGCCGCCGCTTCCAGCGCCATCTGCGGCGTGGCGATCAAGGTCGTTTGCGTACGCGCCAGGCGTGGATCGTCGGGTTTCACGGATTCGCCGCGCCCGCTTTCCAGCACTTTGCGTATGCTGTCCGGCAAGTCCATGCCGTAGCGGCGCACGATGGCCAGCGCATCCTCGCACGTCGTCGCGTCGCCCACCGTGGGGCCGGATGCGATATCACCCAGCTTGTCTCCCGGCACGTCGGAAATGGCCAAAGTGATGACCTGGGCCGGATGGCAGGCGGCCGCCAGGCGCCCGCCCTTGATGGCGGACAAATGGCGGCGCACGCAATTCATTTCGCCAATGGTGGCGCCCGACGCCAGCAGCGCGCGGTTCAAGGCTTGCTTGTCGGCCAAGGTGATGCCATCGAGGGGCAAGGCCAGCAGGGACGAGCCGCCGCCCGAGATCAGACACAGCACGGTGTCATCTTCCTGCAAGTTACCGACCAGTTCCAGCATGCGCCGGGCCGCGTCCATGCCGGCCTGGTCGGGCACGGGGTGCGACGCTTCCACGATCTCGATGCGTTCGCACGGCACGGCATAGCCGTAGCGCGTCACGACCAGCCCCGACAGCGGCCCCGGCCAGTGCCGTTCCACGGCGTGCGCCATGGCGGCCGAGGCCTTGCCGGCGCCGATGACGATCAGCCGGCCCTTGGGCGCGGGCGGCAGATGGGGCGGTATGCAGTGCGACGGCTGGGCCGCTTCGATGGCCGCCTGGAACATGGCTTGCAGCAAGGCGCGCGGCGCCGGGGTGGTCGTCATGCTCAATTCCTCCGGTTCGATGGCAGCTTCGTTCAACGGTTCACGATGCGCGCGGGCACGCGCAGCACCAGTATGGCGCCCAGCAGCATGACTGCGGAAAGAATATACAGGGCCACGTCGGTGCCGCCCGTCGCATCCTTGATCCAGCCGACGAGGAAGGGGCTGACGAAGCCCGCCACCTGACCCAGCGAATTGATCAGCGCCAGGCCGCCGGCCGCCGCCGCACTGCCGAGAAACGCCGTCGGCAGGGGCCAGAACATGGGCAGGCCGGACAGCGCGCCCATGGTCGCCAGCGACAGGCCGATGAGGGCGACGACCACGTTGCCATGCGCCTGGGTGGCCAGCAGCAAGCCGCACAGCGCCATCAGCAGGGGGCCGCTCAAATGCCAGCGGCGTTCCTTGTGCCTGTCGGCCGAACGGCCCACCCAGATCATGAAGATGCTGGCGCACAGGTAGGGAATGGCGCTGATCCAGCCCACGGCCACGGGGCTGGCGAAACCCAGCGACTTGACGATGGTGGGCAGCCAGAAGTTGATCGCGTACACGCCCATCTGGATGCAGAAATACACGAGGCCCAGCATCCACACGTGCTTGTTGCGCAGCACGCTGGCGAAGGTATCGGCCGTATTCGCGCTATTGCGGCGCTGGCGTTCGTCCTCGTCGAGGTCGGCGCGCAGCAGCTGCTTTTCTTCCCCATTCAGCCACTTCGCCTGGGCGATGCCGTCGTTCAGCAGCACATACACGAGAAAGCCCAGCAGCACGGTGGGGATGCCTTGCAACAGGAACATCCATTGCCAGCCGGCCAGGCCGCCGTGGCCGGCGAACGATTGCATCATCCAGCCCGACAGGGGGCTGCCCAGCAAGCCGGAAATGGGAATGGCCGACATGAACAGGCCCATGATGCGGCCCCGGCGCGAAGCGGGATACCAGTTCGTAAAGTACAGCACGATACCGGGGAAGAAACCCGCCTCGAACACGCCCGTGATGAAGCGCAGCGAGTAAAACGCGGCCGGCGTGGTGACGAACATCAGGCAGGCCGAGGCGATGCCCCAGGCGATCATCAGGGTGCCGATGACCTTGCGCGCGCCCAGGCGGTGCAGCAGCAGATTGCTGGGTACGCCGCTGGCCACGTAGCCGATGAAGAAAATGCCGGCTCCCAGGCCGTACACGCTTTCGCTCCATTGCAGCGCATCGAGCATTTGCAGCTTGGCGAAGCCGACATTCACCCGGTCAAGGTAATTGAAAAGGTAGCAAATGAAGATGAAGGGGATCAGATGCAAGGTGACCTTGCGGTAGGCGCCTTCGCGCACACGGTCCTGCGCGGACGCGCCGGCGGACAGGCTGGCGCCTGGATGGGTGGTCATGGGTGTCTCCTGACTATTTTTTTATGGAATACGAGCAGCCCATCGTACAATCGCCCACAGAAACAGTCATCGTGCGGATGCATGAAGAAACATAGTGCCGAATCCGATGATTTCATGCAAATGCACAAGCTCATAAGGCGGCCCTCCATGCCAAGCATCGACTATCCCCTGGCGCAAGACATCGTCCAACGCACCATGCACATCATTCCCTTCAGCGTCAACGTGATCGATGCGCGCGGCGTGATCCTGGCCAGCGGCGACCCGCAGCGCGTGGGCGACCTGCATCCGGGCGCGCAACTGGCGCTGGCCCGGCGCGCCAGCGTGGAAATCGGCACGGCCGACATGGCCAGGCTGCCGGGCACGCGGGCCGGCATCAACCTGCCCTTGACGGTGCGCGGCGAGATTTGCGGCGTGCTGGGCCTGACGGGCGAGCCGGACGCCGTGCGCCAGTTCGGCGAACTGGTGCGGGCCATGGCGGAAATGATGCTGGAGCAGGCGCGGCTGGTCAGCGAGTTGCAGCACGAAAAGCGCTACCGCGAGGAATTCGTGTTTCAGCTCGTGTACCGCACGGGCATTTCGGATGCCAGCATGCAGGCGTGGGCGGCGCGCCTGGCGCTGGACTTGCGCGTGCCGCGCGCCATGTTCGTGCTGGAAATTCCCGATGCGCGGGAAGGCCTGGGAGAACGGCTGGACCAGGTGCTGACGCAGTTGCAGCAAGTGCAGTCCGACCTGTCGGCGCGCTGGCCCGCCCTGCTGATGGCCGTCGTCTCGCCGGGCGAGCTGGTGCTGCTCGACGCCTTTCCCGCCAGCGGCCCGCAGCAGGCGCGCGCGGCGCAGGCAAGGCAGCGCCTGCTCGAACTGCACCAGGTGGCGCAGCAGGCGCTCACGCCGCCCGCCACCCTGTCCATGGGCGTGGCCTTGCCGGGCCTCGATGGCGCGACGGCGTCGTATGAATCGGCGAAGCAGACGGCGCGCGTGGGACGCGCCCGCGATGGCGGGCAAGCCACTTTTTCCTACCTGGAACTGAGCCTGCCCGTGCTGCTGTCCGGCCTGCAAGCCGGTTGGCAGGCCGAGCAATTGCGCCAGACCCTGGCGCGCCTGCAGGCGCACGACCGCAAGTCCGGCACCCTGATGCGCACCTTGGCCGCCTGGTTCCGCCACCACAGCCACCCGATGGCCACGGCCAGGGCACTGCACATCCACCGCAACACGCTCGATTACCGGCTGCAAAAGATCGCCGAACTGACGGGACTGGACCTGGACGACACGGATGACCGCCTGCTGCTGTATGTCGCCCTGCAGCTCAATTGAGGCACGCCGTCTACAATGGCGGCTGACCGCACAACAGGAATAGCATGAACGACGCCATCGAATGGACCAGCCTTGCCCGCACTTTCGGGCTGTTTACCGTCACGGCCGTGGCCGAACTGCTGGGCTGCTATTTGCCCATGCTATGGCTGAGCAACAAGGGCAGCGCCTGGCTGCTGTTGCCGGCCGCCATCAGCCTCTTGCTCTTCGTGTGGCTGCTGACCCTGCATCCGGCCGCCAGCGGCCGCGTGTATGCCACGTATGGCGCCATCTATATCGCCACGGCGCTGGGATGGCTGTGGCTGGTGGACGGCGTCACGCCCGCCTGGACCGACGTCACCGGCGTGGGCCTGGCCCTGGCCGGCGCCGCCGTCATCGCCATGGGACACAAGGCGGCATAGTTACGCCGCATGCTGGCGGAAGTTCGTTTCCGCCGACCACGCCGCGCTGGCGCGGGCCAGCAACACGGCTTCGCCATCGGCCAGCCAGTCGTCCGCATCGGCGATCTTCCACATGGCTTGCAGCAGCTTGCGGCGCAAGTCCGGGTCATCGATTTCATCGAGCAGGCTGTCGATCACGCCATGGGCCAGCTGCACGGCGCCATGCACGGTCGAGGTCAGCATGTCGTCGCACAAGTCTTGCAGCAGTTGCTGGAAGGCGGCCGGGGCCAGGTCGATATGCTCGAGGATCTTGCTGCGATGCATCGCTTGCAGCTCGGCGCTGGCCAGGTTGCCGTCGACCACCATCATCAGGGCCAAAATACGTCCCGCTGCCTGGGGACTGTTCGTTTCATAGGTACGCATGATTTTCCACTTTCTCGGTTAGTTAAAGAGCGCGCCACCGCCCTGCGGGGCGCGCCGTACTGCTATTTATTTCTTCTCGCTGCGGGTGATGAACACGCTGGCCACGCAGCTCGACACGATCAGGACCGCCACCACCAGCAAGGACGCTTCCACCGGCACGTGGTACCACGGCATGACCAGCATCTTGGCGCCGATGAACACCAGCACCATCGCCAGGCCATACTTGAGCATGTGGAAGCGGTCGGCCACGTCCACCAGCAGGAAGTACAGCGCCCGCAAGCCCATGATGGCGAACAGGTTCGACGTGAAGACGATGAACGGGTCCGTCGTGATGGCGAAGATCGCCGGGATCGAGTCCACCGCGAAGACCAGGTCCGTCACCTCGATCAGGATCAGCACGAGGAACAGCGGCGTGACATAGCGCAAGCCACCCTTCGCCACGAAGAAACGCTCACCGTGGTCGCCGTCGGCCACCCGCAAGTGACGGCGGGCAAAACGCAGCACGGGGTTGTTCGCCACGTCCGGCTCCGCGTCGGCCGCCACCAGCATGCGCATGCCGGTAATCAACAGGAAGGCGCCGAACAGGTACAGCACCCAGCTGAACTCGCTCACCACCCACGCGCCGGCCATGATCATCACGGCGCGCATGACGATCGCGCCCAGCACGCCATAAATCAACACGCGGCGCTGGTACTGGATCGGCACCTGGAAGGCGCTGAAGATCAGCAGGAAGACGAACACGTTATCGACCGACAGCGCTTTCTCGATCAGGTAGCCGGAGAAAAATTCCAGCGCCTTCTGGTTGGCGATCTCGGGACCAGCCGTGCCGTTCAGGTACCACCACAGTCCGCCGTTGAACAGCAGGGCCAGGCTGACCCACACGAGCGACCAGGTCGCCGCTTCCTTGACACCGACCTTGTGCGCCTTGTTGCCGCCAAAGACGAACAAGTCCAGCGCCAGCATCACCAGGACGAAGGCGATGAAGCCTGCCCACATGGGTGCCGTTGCAATACTTTCCAGACCGTTCATCGGCGGCCTCCGCAATAATCTGTTTGTATCCTGACGTCCATGACACTCTCCTTGCATGAATTGAGCAGTCATCATAGCCTTCCTATAAACATCGAACAAATCGAATATAATTGACAAATACATCGAAAAACTCGATGCATTAACCTACCAGGAGCAGCGATGTCCAACCTCAACTTCAAGCACTTGCGCTATTTCTGGATGGTGGCCAAGACGGGCAGCATCGCGCGCGCGGCCGAGCAGCTGCACCTGACGCCGCAATCGATCTCCGGCCAGCTCAGCGAATTTGCCGACACCCTGGGCGTGGAATTGTTCCGCCGCAGCGGACGCCAGCTGGAATTGACGGACACGGGCCGGCGCATCCTCAGCCATGCCGAAAGCATTTTCAGCACGGGCGATGAATTGCTGGAAATCGTGCGCGACCAGTCGCGCACGGCGACGACGACGTTTCGCGTGGGCTGCGCCGATTCCGTCTCGAAACTGATCGCCTGCCGCCTCGTCGAACCGGCGCTGGGTCTGGCCGAACCGCTGCGCATGATCTGCCGCGAAGGACGGCTGGCCAGCCTGCTGGCGGATCTGGCCGTGCACCGCCTGGACCTGATCATCGCCGACCGCCCCATGCCGTCCCATTTGAGCGTGCGCGGCTACAACCACTTGCTGGGCGAAAGCGGCATGACCCTGTTCGGCACGCCGGAGCTGGCAGCCACCCTGACGGGGGACTTTCCGCTATGCCTCGATGGTGCGCCGCTGCTGCTGCCCGGCGAAGACTTCGCCATCTACGGGCGCCTGCTGCAGTGGCTGGGCGACAACCACCTGCACCCGCGCATCGTGGGCGAGTTCGACGACAGCGCCATGATGCAAGCCTTCGGCCAGTCCGGCGCCGGCCTGTTCTTCGCCCCCACCGTCATCGCGCCCCAGGTCTGCGAACAGCATGGCGTGGTGGCGCTGGGCCGGGTCGACAGCCTCGTCGAGCAGGTCTACGCGATCACCACGGAACGCCGCCTGAGCCACCCTGCCACCCTCGCCATCAGCCAGAGCGCGCGGCACGAGCTGTTCGCCTAAACCCGTGGCCATCCGGGCCGCACCTGGCGCCGACAGTGCGGGCCCGCGTCGATCTCCTGGCCGCGACGAAGCTGTTGTTGCCAGCCGCCCACACATCGGCGAGACGAAATACATTTGAACAAATACATCTATATAATGGCACTCCTCCCCGACGCCTTGCGCGCCCCCTCCTGGACTTGCCGCAATGAAGCACTTGCACGACATCCCCTCTGCCTTCAAGCATGAATTTGCCAACCCGCGCCTGTGGTGGTCGCGCGCCGTCGTCGTCGGCATGGCCGCCATCGCGGGCCTCGTCGTCGTGGGGTTCACCTGGCTGGCGGAGGAAGCGCTCGACCTGTTTCTCTTTTTTAACGGCAAGGCCTGGTGGTTCGCCCTGCTGTGGACACCCGCCTGCGCCGCCCTGCTGGTCTGGCTGACGCGCCGCTACGCCATGGGCGCGGCCGGCTCCGGCATCCCGCAAGTGATGGCGGCGCTGGACCCGGCCGTGGCGCCCGAGCAGCGCTCGCTGTTCGTCTCCCTGAAACTGAGTGCCGCGAAGATCGGCCTGACGGCGGGCGGCTTGCTGGGGGGACTGTCGCTGGGGCGCGAAGGCCCGTCCGTGCAAATCGCCGCCGGCGTGATGCTGGCCGCGCGCCGCCTGCTGCCGCGTCATTCGCAGGTGAGCGCCCATTCGCTGCTGGTGGCCGGTGGCGCGGCCGGCATCGCGGCCGCCTTCAACACGCCGCTGGCGGGCGTCATGTTCGCCATCGAGGAGCTGTCGCGTTCGCCCGAGCAGCGCAACAGCGGTCTGATCGTGGCCGGCATCGTGCTGGCCGGCATGATGGCCGTGTCGATCCACGGCAACGCCACGCACTTCGGCATCATCCACCCTGGCCCCATCGGCCTGGCGCTGGCCTTGCCGGGTTTGCTCGTGACCCTGGTCGCGGGCGTGGCCGGCGGCCTGTTCGCCCGGCTGCTCTTGGCGTCCGCCCGGGGCAATCCGCTGGGGAAATTATCCGCGTGGAGAAAAGGCCGGCCCGTGCTGTTCGCCGCCGTCTGCGGTGTGCTGGTGGCGGCCATCGGCATCGCCAGCCATGGCGCCACGTTCGGCAGCGGCACCGTGGCCACGCGCGCCATGCTGGAAGGCTCGTCCGACGTGGCGCCCGCCTTTGTCGCCTTCAAATATGTGGCGACGTGGCTGACCGTCTGGTCGGGCGTGCCAGCCGGCATCTTTGCGCCATCGCTGGCCATCGGCGCCGGCATCGGCCACGATATCGCCGTGCTGCTGCACTACCCGCACGCGCCCGCGCTGATCGCGCTGGGCATGGTGGGCTTCCTGGCCGCCGCCACGCAGGCGCCGCTGACGGCTTTCATTATTGTCATGGAAATGGTCGACGGCCACGGCATGGTGCTGAGCCTGATGGCCTGCGCCGTGGTGGCCAGCACCGTCTCGCGCGTGCTCAGCGAACCGCTGTACGGCGCGCTGGCGCAGCTGCAGCTGCAACGGCTGCCGCCACCGCGCTAGAAATTGCTGCAGGGGCGCAGCAAACTGCCATCCTGCCATGCGCAGACGGTGCGCGTGCCATCCTCGGTCCAGTTGCGCTCCAGGCCGTGCTTGCGCCCCTGCACGTAATGCAGGCGCGACTTCTCACGGCCGTCCGGCCACCAGGCCTCGTACAGGCCGGTGCGCTGGCCATCCAGATACGCTCCCCGCTCGGCCAGCCTGCCGTCCGGATGAAACGCCTCCACTTTGCCCGTCAGCACGCCATCGACAAAATGCGCGCGGTTGCTGACCTGGCCATGCGCGTCAAAGCTCAGGTATTCGCCATCGGCGGGCTGGCCCGCCTCGTACCGCAATGCATGACTGAGCTGGCCATTCGGATGATAGTGGCTGTGCATGCCTTCGTACTCGCCGCCGCGGTAAGCCTTGCGGCTCTTCACCGTGCCATCCGCATAGTAGGCGACGTTGACGCCGTCGAAGTCGCCCTCCCCGTTGCGCTCTTCCAGCAGGCCCAGCTGGCCATCGGCGAAATACACGCTGCGCTGATGGACATAGTTGAGCCGCGTCGTATCCGCGTCGCGCAGCCAGGCATCCATGTGCAGCTTGCCTGGCGGCTGCGCGAAATGCAGCTGCCAATGCCAGGCCTGGCGTGCCGCGTCATGACGCAGCGGCGCGCGCTGCTCGTACATGGCCACGGCGGGCGCCACGGGCTGGTAATCCTCGTCGAAAAACTCGGAAGCCAGCGACTGTTCGGAAGGCAAGGCCGGGGTGGCCAGGGAAGAAGAACCGGCCAGTACGGCGGCCAGCAAAACAGAGGTGAGTATCTTCAATGCATGCTTTCATCAACGGTGCGACGGCGCCGATGATAAGGGCAAGCGGGGCGGTCCTGCCACACGCTTGCGCGTCATTACATGGTGAACGGAAATGGTTGCATGCCGGCCTGCCTGTCGTCGGGAGCGACGACGGCCAGCAAGGCGCTCAAGCCCTGGTTCAGGTGCGCCAGGCTGTCCGCATCGAGCTGGCTCAGCGCACTGGGCAGCAAGCCGCGCGCCGGCTGCGGCGCGCCGGCGATCACTGCCTGCCCTTCCGCCGTCAGGGTCAGCGTGACCACGCGCTGGTCGGGCTGGTCGCGCGCCTTGCGCACATAGGCTTTTTTGACCAGCGCGTCGACCAGGTTGCTGGCCGTCGTCTGGTGGATAGACATCTTTCCGGCCAGCTCGCCCATGCGCAGGCCCGGGCGCTCCAGCAATTCCTGCATCACCCACAATTGCGCGCCGGACACGCCGCATTGCTTTTCGATCTGCGCCGAGTGGCGCTGTGCCGCGCGCATGACGACGCGCATGTTTTGCAAGGCCATGCCTTGCGCCCTGGCCAACGCCGAAACTTCCGCTTCCACCACCATTGCCTCCAGTTATCGCACCGGCTTCGCGCCTGCTGGCGGGCCGGAATCCCTGCATGATACCTGCAAAGGCGGACGACTCCTAGCGCATGGAAACTGGTTCACCGGCCCGCCACGCCTGCTCCAGCACCAGCTTGCCGGCCTTGTCCCATTGGCGCTCGATGCCGTGCTGCTTGCCGTGTTCGTACGGCACGATCTGCCGCAGGCTGCCATCGTCGTACCACGTCTGCAGCAAGCCATGGCGCTGGCCTTCGACAAACGGGGTCACGCTGGCGCGCGCGCCGTTGGCATGCCAGTCCGTCGTGTCGCCATGGTCGCGCCCCTGCGCGTCTTTTTGCCAGGCAAACACGGGCCGGCCATTCGGAGCCCACGTTTGCAAGCTGAGCACGGCACCCTTCTGGTACAGCGTCTTGTTCGACACGACGCCGTTGCCATGGCTTTCAAACGACCAACCGTCGGGCTGGCCGTGCACCCACACGGTCCGGGCCAGCACCTTGCCATCCTGCGCGTACATGACGAACTCGCCCTCGCGCTGGCCATCGACGTACCGTCCCTTCCGGAACAGCTTGCCATCGGCATAAAACGATTCCTCCACACCATCCATCTGGCCATGGCGTCGATACGCGCGGTTGCTGACGGCCCCGTTCGCTCCATACGACACTTGCTCGCCATCGGCCATCTCGTCGCCGTGATACAGCGTGCGGCTCATCAGCTGGCCATTCTCGTGATACGTTTCCGAGATGCTGTCGCGCCCGTTCGGCAAGGCGGTTACCCGTTGCTGGACCTGGCCATTCTCGAAGTACACGCTGCCGCCGAGCAGCTCCTCGCCCTGGGCATTGAAATAGGTTTCGCGCAACAGCTGGCCATTCTCGTGGTAGTACTTGCGAAACTTTACGAACTTGATCTGGCTCAAGTCCAGGTCCGTGGCATAGGTTTCAAAGGCCAGCACGCCCGGCGTGTCGGGAAATTCGAGCCGTACATGCCAGGCGCCCAGCGCCTCGTCGCGCACGGGCGGCGTGCGCAGCGCATACACGGCGCGGCGCTCGTTGCTCGGCATGAAATTTTCATCCAGATACATGGTCTTGTCCTCTTCTTGCGCGTGATGGGAAGCCGTTGCCGGCGACGGCGTATCTTCCTGTGCCGCCAGCGGCAAGGCCGTACTCATACCCAGCGCGGCGGCCAGCAGCCAGCGCATTGTCTGTTGATTCTTCATGTTGCTCCATTGTTCATGTTGCTTTGCGGCTGCCATCATAAAGGCAAGCACCGTTCGCCATGGGCACGATTGCAGCCCAAATGAAAAAGGCCGGGACGGACCTGATGGTCCGGCTCCGGCCTGGCGCATGGGCAGGCGCAGGATGGGCCAGGCGTCAGCCCAGGGCATCCTTGACGGGCGACAACTGGCTTGCATGCAGGCGCGCATATGCGCCGCCCTGCTGCAGCAAGGTGGCGTGGCTGCCCGATTCCACCAGGCGCCCGCCCTGCATGACGACGATGCGGTCGGCGCTTTCGATGGTCGACAGGCGGTGGGCGATGACGATGGTGGTGCGGTTGCGCATCAGCACTTCCAGCGCCGCCTGCACCGAACGCTCCGACTCCGTGTCCAGCGCGCTGGTCGCTTCGTCCAGCAACAGGATCGGCGCGTCCTTGTACAGGGCGCGCGCGATGGCCAGGCGCTGGCGTTGTCCGCCCGACAGGCGCGAACCGTTCTGCCCCGCCTGCGTTTCGTAGCCTTGCGGCAACTGCATGATGAAGTCGTGCGCATACGCGGCGCGCGCCGACGCTTCGATGCGGGCCTGGTCCGGCGCCGGGTCGCCATACGCGATATTCGCCGCCATCGTGTCGTTGAACAAAATCACATCCTGGCTGACGAGGGCGAACTGGCGCCGCAGGGCCAGCAGGGAATAATCGCGTACGTCGACGCCGTCGAGCAAAATCTGGCCGCCGCTGACGTCGTAGAAGCGCGGCAGCAAGCCCAGCAAGGTGGTCTTGCCGCCGCCGGAACCGCCCACCAGGGCCACCGTTTCGCCGGCGCGGATATCGAGCGTGATATCGCTCAAGGCCGTGGGCGCGTCGGGATCGTCGCTGTTGTAGCGGAAGTGGACGTTTTGCAAGGACAAATTGCCCTGCACGGCCGCCGGGGCGATGGTGCCCGGGTCCGGTTCCAGCGGCGTGTCGATCAAGCCGAAAACGGATTCGGCCGCCGCCAGGCCACGCTGCAGCGGTTCATTGATCTTGGTCAGGTTCTTGATCGGCGACTGCATCGCCATCAGCGCGCCCATGAAGGCGACGAAGGCGCCCGGCGTGATGGCGCCGCTTTGCGCGCGCAGCATGGCGAAATAGATCACGGACGACAGGGTGATGCCGACGAGCATCATGATGAAGCCGGAATTCATGGCCGAGGTGGCCGCATGCTTGACGGCCAGCTGGCGGTTGCGCTTGACGACGTTGACGAAGCGCGCCTGTTCATAATCCTGGCCGCCAAAGATTTTCACCACGCGCTGGCCGGCTATGCTTTCATCGAGCACGGACGTCAGCTCACCCACGGCTTGCTGCGAACTCTTGCTCAGGTGGCGCATGCGACGGCCCGCCAGGGTCACGACGATGGCCACGATGGGCATCGACGCCATGCAGAACAGGGCCAGTTTCACGTCAATGCTGAACAATAAAATCAGGTAGCCGACGGTGGCGACGGAATCGCGCACCATCACGTTGAGCACGTTCAAGCCCGCCTGCGACACCTGGCTGGCGTCGAAGGCCACGCGCGACTGCGTCAGGCTGGTGGTGGTGGTGTCGAAAAAGCGGCTGGGCAGGCGCATGATGGTGGCGAACATCTTTTCGCGCAAGTCCGCCTGCACCCGGCTCGATAGCCATACGGAACCGTAGTCGCCGGCAAAACTCGAGACCATGCGCAGCACGGCCAGGCCCAGGATGGTGGCGGGGATGACCCACAAGTCCACCTGCCCCGCCTGTGTCGGCAAGAAACGGTCGACCCAGCCCTGCAGCATGCCCATCACGCCGGACGCGGGGGCGACCTGCGTGCTGGCCGTCGCGCGCATGGCGTCGACGACGTTTTGCAACTGGCGGATCAACAACACATCGGTGGCGGACGCCACGCCCACGGCCAGCAAAGTGGCGGCGACGATGGCGCCATAGCGGCGAAACTGGCCGGCCAGGCGGAAGAACAGGAGGCGACTTTGCTGCATGCAGGTGAGAAAAGAAAAGGTAAAGCGTGATTCTAACCGTTGCCAGACTTACCTAGAGGAAAGTCGCACCTTGCCGGCGCAGGACCGGCAAGGGAATGGCATGGACGATCAGCTCTTCGCCACTTTCCACGCGGCCGTGCCGGCCTTGCAGACCTTCAGTTTGAGGGTCTGTTCCTGGCCCTTGGCGTTCAAGCCCACTTGCACCTTGCGGCAGGTTTGCGCATCCGTCTTTTGCGTGTCGCTGGCCGTGATGTCGGCGGCGATGCGCACGGAATTGCGCAAGCCTTCGTTGCTCCATTGCACGGTTTCGCCATCTTTCTTGTCATTGAGCACGTCGGTGACGGCCTTCACGAAGACGGGCTTGTCGTTCTTGTTCAGGTAAGCCATCGGCGTATCGGCCAGGAAACCCAGGCCGACGGCGGAAGCGGAAGCGCTGAAGACGACGCTGCCGAGGATCAGGGCGGACAGCAGTGTGGCGGGACGAATACGCATGAAAAACTCCTTTATAGTAAAAATAGGGACCGCCGGGGCGGTCCTCAGCCGGCATCCGCCGGCGAAATACCCACGGCCAGCAAGGCGTCGATGCTGGGCACAAAATAGATCGCCGACGACAGCGCCGTGGAAAAATCCAGCAGCCTGTCCGTCTTGGTGACGCCATCATAGCCTACGCCGTACATTTGCCGCAGCATGCCCATGCTTACCGTGATGTCCTTGCAGAAACCGACAAACATGACGCCCGCCAGGCCGGCATGCAGCTGGCCAGCTTTTGCCGCCGCGACGGTTTTGTCGAGTACACGGCAGGCGAAGGAGCAAATAGCGGCCAGCATGCACCTTGAGAATCCGATGCTACATTCTTTGCCGTAAAGCAAGTGCACGCTTGACTTGCCGCCGCCGCGGGCTTTCAATGGCAATAGTTTCTAATCATTAACTTTGCCCACCGTCATATCCGTGGCGCGGCAGCGATGAAAGGATGGCGGCGATGGCCCTGGCACAAGAGCGGTATCTGGCGGACACGTGGCAAACGGGCGGCTTGAAGCGGCGCGCCTGCGATTGCGGCGGCACCGTCTTCACGATCCTGCACCAGCGGGTGATGGCGGACATGCGGCGCCGCCAGTTTCTCGGCGGCGCGGCCGCCATGCTGGCGCCCTTCATCGGCCTGTCCGCCGGCAGCGCCAGCGCCCAGCAGCCGCAAACGCCGCAGCGGCCACTCCTGCTGACCAATCTGCGCCTGTTCGACGGCACGGGCAAGGCGCCCCGCTCCGGCATCCATGTGCTCGTGACGGGCCCGACCATTACCGCCCTGCTGCCGGCAGGAGAGAAGGTGGACGGCGTGCAGGTGATCGACTGCCAGGGCAAGCTGGTGATGCCGGGCCTGATCGACGCCCACTGGCACACCATGCTGGCCGCCATCAGCCAGGTGACGGCCATGACGTCCGACGTCGGCTATCTGTACCTGGTGGCGGCGCAGGAAGCCCGGCGCACCCTGCTGCGGGGCTTTACCTCCGTGCGCGATCCGGGCGGCCCCGCGTTTGCATTGCAGCGCGCCATCGATGAAGGCATCGTCGACGGCCCGCGCATCTTTCCGTCGGGCGCCATGATTTCGCAAACGTCGGGCCACGGCGACTTCCGTTTGCGCTCGGACATCCCCCGCGCGGCAAATGCCCCGTTGAGCATGGCGGAAACGGCGGGCATGGCCATGATCGCCGATGGCGAGGCGGAAGTGCTGCGCCGCGTGCGCGAGCAGCTGATGTTGGGCGCGACGCAAATCAAGATGATGGCCGGCGGCGGCGTCGCATCGACGTACGACCCGCTCGACAGCACGCAGTATTCGGAGCGCGAACTGCGCGCCGGCGTGGAAGCGGCCGCCGACTGGGGCACGTATGTGATGGCCCACGTCTACACGCCGAAAGGCATCCAGCGGGCCATCCGCGCAGGCGTGCGCAGCATCGAGCATGGCCAGCTGGCCGATGAAGAGTCCGTGCGCATGATGCGCGATGCGGGCACGTGGTGGAGCCTGCAGCCCTTCCTGCAGGATGAAGACAGCAATGTGTATCCCGATGCGGCGCGCAAGGCCAGCCAGAGGATCGTCGCCGAAGGCACGGTGAAGGCGTATGCGCTGGCGCAAAAGTACGGCATCAAGACGGGCTGGGGCACGGACATCCTGTTCAACGCAAAAAACACGCCCACGCAGGGCCGCCAGCTGGCCAAGCTCACGCGCTTTTACGACCCGCTCACCTTGCTGGCGCAGGCGACGGGGCAGAATGGCGAACTGCTGGCCCTGTCCGGCCAGCGCTCGCCCTACCCGGGCACCCTGGGCCGCCTGGCCGCGGGCGCGCTGGCCGACTTGCTGGTGGCCGAGGGCAACCCGACGAAGAATCTCGATTTCCTCGCGCGCCCCGAGGAAAACCTGTTGCTGATCATGAAGAACGGGCGCATCTACAAGGATACATTGCGCGCGCCGCTGGCAGGCTGAGGTCAACAGCGTTGGCAAGCCGGCACGGCTGCCGCATAATGCGCCCATGTTCAAACTAACTTTTCTCGGCACGTCTTCCGGCGTGCCCACGCGCCACCGCAACGTCACGTCGCTGGCCCTGCAAACCACGCACAACCGCGACTGGTGGATGATCGATTGCGGCGAAGCCACGCAGCACCGGCTGCAGCGCCTGCCCCTGTCCGTGCACGACCTGGTGGGCATCTGCATCACCCACGTGCATGGCGACCACAGCTATGGACTGCCGGGTTTGCTGGCCAGCGCCTCGATGACGGGGCGCAAGAAGCCCTTGCTGCTGATCGCCCCGGCCGCCATCAAGGCCTGGATCGACGCCACCCTGCTGCACACGGAACTGTTCCTCACGTATCCGCTGATCCACATCGACGTGGACAGCGCGCCAGTGGTCTACGAGGAAGCGGGCTTGACCGTTTCGCGCCACGCGCTGTCGCACCGCGCGCCGAGCGTTGCTTATCGTTTTGCGCTGGAAACGAGCAGATGGAAGCTGGACAAGGCCGCCCTGCAGGCGGCCGGCGCGCCGCCCGGCCCCGCCTGGGGACTGTTGCAGGCAGGCCAGGATGCGATCCTCGACGATGGCACGGTCTTGCGCGCCGCCACTTTCCGCCAAACGGAAACGCAGCGCGCCACGGTGGTGATCGGCGGCGACAACGACACGCCCGCGTTGCTGACGGACGCCTGCGCCGGTGCGCAACTGCTCGTGCATGAAGCCACCTACACGGAAGCGATGCTGCAAAAGGTGGGGCCTGGCCCCACGCACAGTTCCGTGCAGCGCGTGGCGCAGTTCGCCGAAGCGGTCCGCCTGCCGAACCTGATCCTCACCCACTTTAGCGCCCGCTATCACCATGCGGAAGGCATGGCAGAGCTGGAAGCGGAAGCGCGCCTGCATTACTCGGGAGAACTGTTCCTGGCGCGCGATTTCGACAGCTATGAGCTCGATGCGGCCGGCGTGCTGAGCAAACTGCCCGCGAAGTCTGGTGGGGATTGATGCCGTACTGCGGATGCATGCAGTATGATCATTCTCCTCCTGATGCAAACCGGGCATTGTGCCCCAATGTCTGCCCACGAATATCGCCATGAAACTGATTGCCCTGCTTTTATCGCTGATTGCCACCTCGGCTTATGGCGGCACCTTGCACCTGGACAAAGCCGCGACGGGCAAAGTGCGGCAAGCCGCCGATATCCGCTATCTCAATCACGATGAAAAACAGACGTACCGGCTGAAAATCGGCAAGCAATGGGTCGCTGGCCATTGCAGCAGCAGCGGCACGGGCAATTTGCACGCGCTGCTGCTGGACATGAATTTCGACGGCCATGCCGACCTGTGGGTCACCGGCTACACGGAAAGCCAGGGGCGCATCCGCTGTTCCGACGTGTGGCTGTGGGATGCATCGGCGAAACAATACCGCTTCAACACACCACTCTCGGCGATTCCGAATCTCGATATCAGCATCGCCGATCAAGGCATCGCAGGCGGCACCGTCAATTGCGGCTGCGCGGCGCAATGCTTTTATGAAGACAGCTATGCCTGGCGGGCAGGCAAGTTCATTGCCATTGCGCGGCGCGCACAGGATTGCGAGCGCTATCGCGAATATCGCCTGAATGACAAAAACGATTTGATTATCGTCAAGGATGAAATCATCGATAGCAGCAACCCCGGCCAGCAAGCCATCGAGAATACAAACGCCTATGACTGGCAGCGCCACGCGCAAACCATGCGCAAAGCCTGGGAGTAAATCCTTCACCACCATCGAACAATGAACGCAGACATGACGACCCATCCAGCATCGATTACCTTCCACGCCGCCAGGGCGGACGACACCCCCGCCTTCATCGACTTGCGCGGCAAGACGCGGCAGAACGCCGTGTCCGCGGAGCGCCTGGCGGAAGTGGGCATCACGGCCGACTCTTGGGCGGAGATGATGCGCTCGGGCAGCCTGCCGGGTCAGGTCTGCCATCACGACGGCCAGCTGGCCGGCTACTGCTTTGGCGAGCGCGACACGGGCGAAATCATCGTCCTGGCCCTGCTGCCGGCATTCGAAGGCCTCGGGATCGGCAAGACCTTGCTGGAATTGGTGATGACGGAACTGCGCGCGCACGGCCACCAACGGCTGTTCCTCGGCTGTTCGAGCGACCCCGCCTCGCGCTCCTACGGCTTTTACCGCTACCTGGGCTGGACGGCAACGGGCGAGACGGACAAGTACGGCGACGACGTGCTGGAGTTTACGTTCAACACAGAGAGATAAGTGACAAGCCAGTGCGGCGCTGGCCCGGTCTTCCTGCGGGAGCCTGGCTATGCCGCCGTCGTTGCCAGCCAGATCAGTCGAACATCACTTGCACGGTGATGAAAGCTTGGCCGTTGCTGCTGGCCTTGCACAATCTGCCGATCTCCATGCCCATCGGACCGGGCCCAAGCAGGCCGGCAATCGTCTTGATTCTTTCCGGTGGCGAATTGGGCATTAGCCTTTGCACTTCCGCCAGCGTTGCCTCTGGGGTTTCTTTAGGGAATATGTTCTGAGCTGCGCAAACAAAGGTGATGGCCTGATTCTGATAATTACCGGCCAATCCCTCCGACAGCTGATCATCGATACCCTTGAGTACCGTGCTTCCATCGATTTTCAAACTATAGACATCATGCGAAAAATTGCCACCAGCAACGCATACCTGCGACTTGCTGGCCTGATCCGCGACGCATACTTCCTTGCCGGGCTTGGCCGAGATCAGATATTGCTTTTCTTCTGCCGCATACGTTGCCGATACGCCAGCGATATACATTAAGGTCGATGCCAGTACCGCTTTTTTGAACTGAGACAACATGAACGCTCCATTAAAAGAATGTCCATATTATAATTTCAAAAAATTTCCCAGTGGAAATATTTATCAACGAATGCCATAGATAATTTCCGGCAGCGTTTGATGAATCAGGCGCTATGCCCCACTGCGATTGGCATCCCACACGCGCAGGATGTGCGTGATGGCCGCGTCAAACACGGCGTAGCCAACGCCATCGCGCGCCTGAATCGATACTCCCGACAAAAAACTGTCGAACACGGCCGCCAGCGCCACCCCATCCGTCTGCGCGGATAACTCTCCGCTGGCCATGCCCCGCTCGACGCAGCGCGCGAAACCGGCCCGCGTGCGCGTGCGCGACGCGGTGAGCGGTGCGGCCACGGCCGCATGTTCGGCCGTCGGCGCGCTCATGCAACCGAGCGCCACCATGCAGCCGGGCGGATGCCCCGGCTCGGACTGCATCGCCGCCGACTGGCGCAAAGCCAGCTCGATGGCCGCGCGCGGCGCCAGGCCATCGTCCCACAGGCACTCCGTCACGCGCGCGAACGTATCCAGATAGCATTGCGCCGCCTCGCGGAACAGCGCTTCCTTCGAGCCGAACGCCGCATAAAAGCTGGGCGCGGAAATGCCGCCGCCCAGGCTTGCCTTGAGCTGGCTCAAGGACGTCGATTCATATCCCTGCTGCCAGAATAAAAACATGGCCTGCTCGACCGCGGCCTGCCGGTCAAACGTGCGCGGCCGTCCCATTTGCGCCATTGCTCGCTCCTTTTTCGTCTACTTACATACTACTCGATACAGAAGTCGTTGACAACGCGGCGCGCCATCACCTATATTTATACCGATCGATACACATGTATCACCACCGCAGTCCGGGGCACTCCTGCGCCCGGCCGACGCGTCACACTTCCAAGGATTTTGCTTTGAATCACGCTACGCTCACCACCGGAACCAGCCCTGCGCTGGCCGACCGCCTCCCCGTCGCCGGCCTGCTGGCCCTGGCCATGACGGGTTTTATCTGCATCGTCACGGAAACCTTGCCCGCCGGCTTGTTGCCACAGATCAGCGCGGGACTCGGCATCAGCGCCGCGCTGGCCGGGCAAATGGTCACGGCCTATGCGCTGGGCTCCCTGCTGGCGGCCATTCCGCTCACCATCGCCACGCGCGGCTGGCGCCGCCGCAATGTGCTGCTGCTCACCATCATCGGTTTTCTCGTGTTCAATACCGTCACGGCCCTGTCTTCCCACTACTGGCTGACCCTGGCGGCCCGCTTCTGTGCCGGCATGGCGGCCGGGCTGGCGTGGAGCTTGCTGGCAGGCTATGCGCGGCGCATGGTGGCGCCGCATCAGCAAGGCCGCGCCCTGGCGCTGGCCATGGTGGGCGCGCCCGTCGCCCTGTCCCTGGGCGTGCCGCTGGGCACCTTGCTCGGCTCCCTGGTCGGCTGGCGCGCCGCGTTCTGGATCATTTCCGCCCTGACATTGATCCTGATCGCCTGGGTGCTGGCGAAGGTGCCGGACTACCCGGGCCAGTCCGTCCATGAACGCCTGCCCCTGCGCCGCGTCTTCGCGACGCCGGGCGTACGCCCCGTGCTGGCCGTCGTCATCGCCTGGATGCTGGCACACAACATTCTCTACACCTACATCGCCCCGTTCGTGGCGCCGGCCGGATTGACGCAGCGGGTCGACCTGGTCCTGCTCGTCTTCGGCGGCGCCGCCATGGCCGGCATCTGGATCACGGGCAAGCTGGTCGAGCGCCACCTGCGCGCCACCGTGCTGGCCAGCCTGGCCGTGTTCGCCGCGACGGCTCTCGTGCTGGGCCTCGCAGCGCACGTCCCCGCCGTCATCTACCTGGGCATGGCCGTCTGGGGATTGTCCTTTGGCGGCGCGGCAACGCTGTTGCAAACGGCGCTGGCCGACACGGCCGGCAGCGGCGCCGACGTGGCCCTGTCGATGAATGTGGTGGCGTGGAATGGCGCCATCGCGGCCGCGGGCGTGGTGGGCGGCGCCCTGCTGGAAACCTGGGGCGCGGGCGCCTTCCCGTGGGCGATGCTGGGCTTGCTGCTGCTGGCTTTCCTCGTCACCTGGTCGGCCCGCGCGCACGGTTTCCGGCCGGGACGCCGCAGCGGCGGCGCGCCCGTGGCCGGGCATTGAGCATCAGCGACCCGCAGGGACGCTCATGATGCGGGGCACGTGTCCCGTATGCGCGAGAAAACGGACCAGGGCGGCGTGCGGCAGCGCCACGGTGGCCGTGTTGCGCAGCGGATGGGCTTGCACAGCATTGGCCTCCCACACGGCCTGGTCCAGCACCAGTTCCACCGCCTGCCTGCCATCATGCAGCAAGGCAAACAGGCTGACGGACCCGGGCGTGATGCCCAGGTGCTGCAACAGGCGCTCGGGCGAGGCCATGCTCAGCTTGCTGACTGGCAGCAAGCGCCCCAGCGCCGCCAGGTCGATGCGCTTGTCGAAAGGCACGATGACGAGAAAATGCCGCCGGCCCTTCGCGTCGCGCACGAACAGGTTTTTCACCATCAGGCCGGACATGGCCGGCACGTGAACCAGTGCTTCATCGATGGTGTGCACGGCCGGGTGCTCGACGAATTGGACATCGCCGGCGCTGCTTGCCAGCCAGCGGGACAGGGTTTCTTGCATGGTCACTCCTCAGCGCGAACGAATGCGCGATGAAGGGATTGTAGCGGCGCACCGCGTGGAACGCTTGCCGTCAAGGCTGCTTCTCGTCCTTGTCGTCCTTGTCGGCCGCCGCCAGCCCCCAGTCATTCCAGCCTTCGCCAAACAGCTCGATCGGATGCTGTGTGCGCTCGGAACCATTACCGCAGCGCATGGCGTCCGGCGGACAATACTTGTCGCAGCCCCAGCAGATGCGTTCGGGGTTCTTGGGGTTCAGGGGGAAAGGCTTGGCCATGGCAGGCGATCGTGGTCGGTTGAGGGTTCCTTGCCGACTCTAGACCTGGTGCGGATGGCGGTCAATTGAATTCGGACGAGGAATTTGCCTGGATCAAATTTGCGAAGATTGCCGTGGTGGCAGCTTGCTCCTGACGCTCACACAGGAGACCGGCAAATGCCATCCGGGGATTGCCCTCATTCCCTTTCATAACTGGTCACCGCATCATTCGCATTACTTTTGATGACCTTCATCATCTTGGCGTTGCCTCGGTATTTCATCTCAAGAATTCTCAGCTGATTTTTCGCCGCCTTGCAGTATTGATGTATGTTCTTGAGAATGTCATCCTGCTGCCGCTTGGGGAGCTCTCCATCAAACTCTCCCGCCAAGTGTTCGCATGCTTCTGCATTATAGATAAACCTGCTGACATCTTTAGGGAGTGGCTCGGCTGAAAAAGCGAAAGAGAAAACACAGTACACTGGCACTATCAGAAAAAAATCTCGCATGATTTTCCCTTAATAGCCGTTATTAGACCAATGTGGCCGATCACTTCCAGGCCCGTTGTATTTTTTGACTCCATATGTTGCAGCGACCGCGATAAGTTGTCTGTTCATGCCTGTTCTGGGCAAAGTAGCAATCTTCACCAGGTTACCGCTCGCATCGTTCACCTCAACCAATCCGCTCCATACCAAATCCATATCAATCGCAAGACCAGCATTGTGTTGTGAGCGTAGTGCGGGTTTGATGGGTAAATTATTAATCTGCAAGACAATCAGCATCGCTTTTGCAGCCTTGACAGATGCATCAATTTCACCGTGATCCCATTCGATATTCACACCCGCCATTTTTGGAATGTGTTGTGGGGATCCAGCTGTTTTCTTGCGAGTCTCCAGGCATAATGCATCAGATCAGAGCGTTGCGGCGGTCTGTAGGTGGCATTGATTGCAACCCTGATCCCCGCCTCTTTCATTGCATACAGAAAATCTTCTACGGCCAAACGAAAATTTCCTGATAAATCCCTGGTATTCGTGCTACCTGGAAATTTCCGTCCCCATTTTTCACCGCGGAGCTCGTCATTCATCTCGTCTCCAGCATTAAATTTCCTTAATTTAATACCAAACTGGAGGGATAGTTTTGACATGAAACAGGGGGCGTGTCAGCGGTATCAAGTGGATATAAAGCGCCTTATCCTGCAGAAACGAACACTTCCAGCACGGTCCGCGCGTAGTTGACACCACCATCCGCCGCAGGTTGCGCCTTGAGTTCGTCCAGCGCATACACCATCGTCACCGTGGCGCCGGGCACGAACAATGCGACATCCTGCTTGCGGTGCGTGTAGATGCTCTCCTCGACTGTCGTGCCATCCGCCAGGCGCAAGGTGAAGCTGTTGACTTGATCGCCACGGCGGCTGTCCTGGCCCGAGAAATACGTGCGCACGATGCTGCCCGTCACCGTTCGCGTCTGGATGCGGCCGGCATTGATGCTTTCCCACCACGCTACGGAGGCGAACAGGCCGTGGCGGCCTTTCAGGCCCATGTGGGGCCTGGAGCTGTCGAGGGTGAGCGATTGCGTCTTGGCGACGCGCGCGGGGTCTTGTGCCAGGGCTGCGGCGAGGGTGTAGATGAGTTGCATAGGGATGCAGGAGTTCGGGACGGTCCTGACTCAATGCTTGCGCCGAATGACGAAAGCATTGCCGGCAGGTTCAAAGCCGAGCGTCGGATTGTAGGACATGGCATCGGGGGCGGAGAGCAAAATCAAGGACACTTCATCGCCGATGACGGCCTGGGTGCGCCTGACAAGCTCTTTGCCGATACCCAGACCCTGGTATTGCTTGTCCACCGCCAGATCCGAGAGATAGCAGCAATATGCATGGTCGGTCAGCGAGCGGGCCAGCCCCACAAGCTCGCCATCCACCCATGCCGACAGCACCAGGCAAGGCGCGGCAAACATGCGCGCGATTCTCGGGAGGTTGCTGGTGGGCCGCTTGATGCCGGAGTGATCGAAGACGCGAACAACGTCCACTGGATCAAGCGGAAAGTGATGACGATATTCGACTGCGGCGTTTTTCATGGGTTCACGGGGACAAGGAGATCAAGCATGCGAAACCGCTGCTACGTGAGTATAACAAGCGATGCTCCAGGCATGGCGACGATACGGCATCGGTGACAGGTCGGGGCACTAGCGCCGATGCTGAAGCACCTGTATCGCGGACGGGAGGCGAGGCCCAGTGCCTGCCTGCTCGGTGGTCATCGCATGAAGCCGCCAAGAACGCGCACCTGAGATTCCTGACGTCAGCGGCCGCATGGCCGACCGATCCATGCAGTTATTCAACCACCTCCCATCTGTTAAAATAGTTGATATCTTCATGCTCAGAGCATGAACAACCTGAATTTTTCAAACATAAGGAATGTGCTTAGCAAATGAAAGCCATTATATTCTGCACCAGCTTTATAAAAGATGCCGCATCATGGGAAAGCCGGTATCAACGGTGGCTCGATTACTACGAAAACATCCCGATCAATGCAGAAAAAAAAATAATGATCGATGATGGTTCACCATTTCTTCCACCTGCTGAAATCATCAATACAGTTTCGCATAGCGCCACATTGGCTTCGAATAGCGACAAAAACCTCATCATTCGCTTCGACAACAATCTGGGACGACAAAACATAACCGACTA
Source organism: Janthinobacterium rivuli (assembly GCF_009208735.1). Classification (GTDB taxonomy): domain Bacteria; phylum Pseudomonadota; class Gammaproteobacteria; order Burkholderiales; family Burkholderiaceae_D; genus Janthinobacterium. Next base: position 54,063 of record NZ_WFLJ01000023.1, read on the forward strand.
TCCGGGCTGGTGGCGCAGTTTCCTGCACTCCGTCAAGGTGGCAAATGAATTGGGCGTGGATAAAATCATCCATATCGAGTCGGATGCCTATATCTTGACGCCGCGCCTGGCAAATTTCATCAATGAAATCGAGTCTGGCTGGAATGTCCTGTGGTCGCCCCACTATGAATTCCCAGAAACTGCCATTCAAGTTATCTGCAGAGATCAATTTTCCATTTTTGAGAAATTCAAGAATGACCATCCTGCTTATTCTTTCCAGGACATTGCGGAAAGATTACTTCCTTTCACAGCTGTGCACAAGCAGTTCAAAGGCGACCGCTACAGCGATTTCAGGAAAAACAGATGGATATTCCGCTCGCGGAAATTCAACAATATTCCTATTTTCAAACATGATTTTTTCTGGGAACCAATCCCCCCGGATGCGGACTTCGTCACGCAAGGCATCAGCCGTCAACAATTCGTATTTAAGCGGGATGAAGTTGCTTAAGTTTGCCAAGTCGCCCATGCCGGCTGATGGCGCAATAGACAGGTGCCGCTAACAGCGAAGGTCAGGCCTGCCGGCAAACGGCCGGTGAATTTCTTTTCCGTATCAAACGTGCGATAAAAAAGCCAGTCAGATGACTGGCTTTTTTATTAGGCTGGGCCTTCTGGAAATTGTTTTGCATTATCACAAATTCCATACCATGCAGGCTTGGAGCCCACATAAACATGAAACTGTATTCCCACCTCAGGGTCATCATCCAGGCAGTTTACTGATATTGGAAATGAGTCATTCTCCGAACCAATTTCCCCCAAAGAAGTTCCGCAGTTTTTGCAAAAAGTTCTTGCATACGTAAAGGGGGGGTCTGGCTCATATCGTTGAATAAATTCTCGCCCGTCCAGCAAGGTAAATGAGTCCTTATCAACGAAGGCCAAGGCACTCGCTCCGGCCTTCCGACAACGAGAACAGTGACAAATGCCCATCATGCCTGGGGGGGACGCCAATTCAAACTTGACTGAGCCACAGCAGCAACTGCCCTTGATCATGAAATGTCCTTTTTGAATGCGAATACTGTATATTTGCACAGTATTTCTAGACAAGCAAGGTACACATAGAGGAATTTTTCAGCCACCAAAACAGCATGCGGTCGCGAGGGGCAGGCCTGCCATTCAGACACGGCTGGGAAGCGGCATGTTTTTTAGCTGAGGGGAGCTGTGCGGCGCAGTTCCAGGGCCGGAAGTCGTCGACCGGTTGACCGGATGATCGGCGATATTGCTTGCGGCGCCCCCTGCCATTAGATCCAGGGCGAGCAACATGGCAGTCTGCCGCTCTGCCCCGGCTACTCCTCCCTGCTATTTTCGGCACCGCCCCCGCTGTTTTTGTTGGCAATGCTGGCGCCGCGTAGAGATTTTGGTGAAAACAAACGGTCTAGACCAAGCTTTCCACCGTTCGTCGCAAATTGAGGGAACCTCGGACAACGCTCGATAAGATTCACTGATCCAATTAATGAAAGGGAAACTTATGCGCATTCGTCTATGGCTATTGCCAGTCCATGCTTCAGGCCGCGCGCTACGCCTGGGAGCCTTGCTGGGGGTGGCGGCATGTAGCGGCCCCGCCCACGCGGGCGAGTCCGATATAGCCGAGCGTATCGCCAGCGGGCTGCGGCAGCGGGTGGACATCGCAGGCGAGCCGGCGCAAACCTTCGATATCCAGCAGCGCCTGCGCCGCTATAAGGTCTCCAGCGTCAGCGTGGCGGTCATCCGCGACGGCAAGATCGCTTGGGCCGGCGTCTACCGGCAACCGTCCGCACCTGCGGCCGACACCGACACGCTGTATCAGGCCGCGTCCATCAGCAAGGGCGTGACCGGGGTGCTGGCACAGCGGCTGGCGGGCAGCAACAAGCTCCAGCTCGATAGTCCGGTGGACGCCTGCCTGCGGCCATGGATCCTGCCCGTCGGACAGCAAAGCCCCGAGCATCCGGTGACCTTGCGCAATTTGCTCAACCACACCGCAGGGGCGACCGTGTCCGGCTTCCCCGGCTATCCGCCATCGCAGGTAATCCCTACGGACCTTCAGGTAATCAAGGGCGAGCCGCCGTCGTTCACGCCAGCGGTCGCCATCCAGACCATCCCGGGCGCCGCCTACGCGTACTCCGGCGGCGGCTACACCATCGCCCAAGTCGCCATGCAGCAATGTCTTCGCACGCCTTTTGCGGAGTTGATGCGCCAGCAAGTACTGCAGCCGCTGGGGATGCGGCGCAGCACGTTCGTACAGCCATTGCCGGCGGCAGAACACAACCGCGCGCGCGGCCACTACGCCGACGGCAGCGAAGTCGAAGGCGGGGCCTTCGTCTATCCCGAGCTGGCGGCCGCCGGCCTGTGGACCACGGCCAGCGACCTGGCGCGCTTCGCCATCGGTGTCCAGCAGTCGTGGAAAATCGGCACAGCCTTTCTGAGCAGCACCAAGGCGCGCGATCTGCTGACGCCGGCGCTGAACAATTATGCGCAGGGCTTCTTCGTGGTCGGCGATGGCGAGCACAAACGCTTCATGCATTCCGGCGGCAACACCGGCTTCAAGAGCACCTATGCGATGTATCTCGACAGCGGCAACGGCGTAGTAGTCATGACCGACGGCGACAACGGTAGCTATCTTGGCGGCGAGATCGTCAAGGCGGTGGCGTCCGCCTACGACTGGCCCGATTTCAAACCTCGCCTGGCCCAGGCGGCGGCGCTGGATCTGGCAACGGCCACACGCCACGTCGGCATCTACCAGCTCGACAACTTCGAGGGCCGTTTCGCCAACCGCTACGAACTGCGCTTCGACGGCAAGGACTGGACGATGGTGATGCCGGACATCGGCGCCACCCGGCTGGTGCCGACCGGCAAAACCAGCCTGGTATCCCCCGAGACTGGCGACATCATCGAACTGACGCAGGATGGCGCCCAAGACCTGCTCTTGATCGGAGGGCGCAAGGCCCATCGCAGCCCGGACAGCTGAATCGGCAACGGTAGCGCCAACTCGGCAAGAGAGTACGAGGCGGTGCTGGCCAGCTACGATCACGACGAGCATCCAGACCAGCGCGCCGTGGTCGCCATGGCGATGGCCGCGCTGGGCGCGAGGGTCAGTCTGCGATTTGTATACGGACTGCCGCACAGCGGCAGCGGTAGGATGACCTATTCGGGTACGACCAAGGCTCCTGGATCAAGCACCAGTGGACTCATGCTCGCCGTCTGACCTGACGCCTTTACGCAAGTTGCCGGCCGCACACCGCGAGGCCTCCCCTCCACGTGCTCACCGCCGTGGAGGTTTTTCGTGTCAGCCGGGCCAATGCCCGCTGTTCCAAGCAATCAGAGACGAGCAGGAAGGGCTGGTAGCTCAGTAAATTTCGCCTCGTCTAACAGTTTAGCCTTGTACGCCATTAGCTCATCGTCCGCGATATCGAAACGGTTCAGCCATTCCTCCGCAGCTCGGCCAATCAACCGCGGCTCGCTCCCGGCGGATGCGTAATGCATCCGGACTTTCGGTGTCCTGATGGGCTTGAGGAGCATATTGGGAAGCACCAACCGCGCGGGCATCGGCGAGTCAGCAGGTGCGGCTTCGGGTTGGGCGCCGCCCTGGATGACAAGTCCAGTCCCATAGTCGAATAGGCCAAACCAGTCCATCGGTAATGCCGAACGAATGGCCGATATACCTCCGACTTTTTCCACATAATGATTGTCTATCGCTGTGAGCCAGCCTACTGTTTTAATGCCCAGGTGCGCATTGACTGCGCCGCTGACAAGGTTGCCGGCATCAAACCCCCGGAGCTTGGACGTCAGGAATGCCTCGAATGCCTGGTTCTCGTCATAGCGAGCGGCCGACAGTATTAGACTGTGGCCGCCATATCCGTGGACGGCACATAGGCGTCGTGCAAAGCTTACGAAGAGCGCCTGAAAGAGTCCAGGATTTTCTTCGACGAACAAAATGGGCAGGCTAAACCGCAGCCCGCATAAGCCCCAGCCTCCCATTTCCGCCCGCCAAGCGGGGAGGCCGACGACCTGAAACTCCCATGGACCCGCGTCCTGCGCCTGCACGCCACTGGTGTAATGAAAACTCACTGCATCGTCTGCATCCATACGCACCAGCATTTTGCTCAGCGGTTTTGCCTCCGCGTAGGCCATCTTATCCGGCCCTTCCGGCGGGTCTTCCCGGGAGAGCCAGGTGAGTTTAGGCTCAGCCTTGGCCTGCAACTCTTCGAAACAAGCGCTGATGGCATCGCGAACCGCCGGGAGATGAGCATCCTTGAAGAAGAGCGTGCCAGCGATTGCGGGCACGCTGCCGACATAGTCCTGTGGCCCCTGCTTAGTGAGCAAGCCCCCAGGTACATTCATTGCGTCAGGGTTTTCGCGCAGAAGTTCCAGCAAGTCCAATGGTAATTCAGTCATGTTCAGTCCTTAATACGCTGGCAAGCTACGCACGGGGTCACCTGTTGTAGCGTCGACCACCTGAAAGCGGCCGCGGAAGCGTTCGGTTTCATCCGCAATGGACTCATCCTGATACCTGCTGGCCAACCCGGTGTGGATAGTACCAAAGCCCTGCATCAGGGGCATTGGAGGGGGACTGCCGTGGACGCCCGGCGCCGCGCCTCCCGATGGTGTCGTAAGGGTGGACAGCTGGATCGAGAGTAGCGTGGCGCCACAAGCGGTCTTACAGCCATGCTAGGCCACGGCCTGGCCCGCATCGATGAGGCTGGTGTCACCTTGGCTGATGGGAAACACTCCCTTGCACCGGGGGCAAGAGACCATATCACCGACACGAGCCCAGCCTTTGCCATGAGTATCCGATAGCGGTGAGCAGGTGACGACGGTGCCGCCGTGGCTCGTCTTATCGCCCAGCACGATGATGGAATTGCTCAAGATTTTTGTCATTTTAATATTTTTTTGGCAAAATTAACACAATTATTAAGCTCGACGTTTACGTCACCTCTATGGTCGAAGTTCCACAACGGGATACCGTCGGTCGGCAACTAGCATTCTGTGGCGAGGTTCGCAGACTCGCCCCCCCTGACGCGAATAACGCAAGGGGCAAGTCCGCCATTCAGGCACGGGCTGATGTGTGGCGTGCTGAGATAGCTGACTCTGTCGGAATACTGATTGGAACCATGAACGCGCGCCTGCCGCGCAGCGGCAGCGGTTGGAGGATTCGGGGCGGGCCGGGCAGGTAGGCCCAGCCCTTCGAATCTCACACGCAGGGCGCGAAGGCGCCCTGCTCGCTTCCGCCAGGAAATAAAAAAAGCCGCCCAAGGGGCGGCTCTTCTTTTTATTTCCTGGCGGAAGCGGTGTAATGCACACACCTACTATTCATGCGCCTTACATGAGCACCTCGTAGCAGCGTACCTACGTTTGTACCGTCGATTGAAAAGAAACAGAATTTTTCGATCTTTGACTTGTCCGGCGGTACGCTGTTGCCTGCGGCCTTCGAGCACGGGACGCGAGCGCAAGCTTGGGAAGCTCGACAAGGAACTCAACAGCCATGCGGGCTTGCGGGCTTGCGGGCCATTGTAGCAGCATCAGAAGCGGCCATCCATGCGGTGTATTTTACGCTTGTGGAGCAAACTATTCTGGCAAACAGTACCGATCCACGAACTGCATCCCTAATTTAACTGATAGAGGGCACCCCCAGATACGCTCCCCTGAACATCAGCGCCTGGTAGTCCTGCGGAAAGTAGGCTACCACCATCCCGTTTCCCCGGTTGCCCGGGTCTTGTCAGAATTGCCTGATCTTGGCTCCAGCCTGCCTAATTGCACGCAAAGACGCGATGACCGAAGATACTGAGCGGCTTGGCCAGTAATACTCAAAATGGTACTCATCTGAATCGCCATATTGTTATTGTTGTGTGTTGATCAACTAATCCTTTGGGACTTTGGATTCTCTAGACTTGAAGATAGTGACTGGGAGCGGTTTCCCAATATTCAATTTCGCTGGCCCGCAACGCGCAATTGGCCAAAACGAGGCAAAGACGGAACACAACTTGGTATGTTCCCATGGCTGGAGCAGAAAGCGGCACGTGGGCGCTAATGATGGCAATACAAAATTGCACCGGCGCATCGTAGAAGTTGTTACAATCTGGCCCAAGTATGCTTGTCGATGCCAACGAATAAAAAGATGACGGTGTAATTACCAATACTCAGATTCGATAATGCTTTGTGGCCGGGTTAGCCTTTCAGGAGAATTTATTTGGAATATTTCATGCAATGGATTAACAATTCGCTAGTACAGAGCGCTATCATTTCTCCCGTTATTGGCGCGCTCTTAGGCATATTGTTTGCTGGATTAAACAATCCACCATCCGGAGGCACTACTACCGTCCAACAAACCACTATCGTATTTAAGAATGTCACCAACATAAATAATAATGGTGGCCGAGGATCATCCTCGTCTGATGATGGCATTTCGATCCTTATTTTATCCGTCATGTTGATTGCAGGAATTACATGGGGCTATAGTCGATATGCAAGCGAAATACTTGGCTATTGGGCGAATGGTCTGTTTACCTGCTCAACATTTATTCTTGCCGCGGGCATAACATCTGCTCTACGTGGTCAATACAGCAGCTATGATTGGGTTTGGTATATTTTCATGCCGACACTGGCGATTGCATTTTCATTTCACCTATTATATTTAGCTAAAATTGGCATTATTCCAAATGTTAGAGAATTTGCTCGGATGCACACCTTTATGGATTTTTACTTAAATGTACTTCGTGAAGAGCATAGATCATGGCTACTATTTCAAATTGCTGGAGTTTTATTTGGCGTGTTGGCCGCGATCATTGCAACCATGAGGTCTTTGCATTACTTATCCTTAATGAATCAGAGATCAGGGAGTGCATTAGCCGGAGCATGGCGCCTTATAGCAAAAATCACATTTGCTTCAGCAAGTTCGACCGGTTTATTTTTTTTGTTATTTCTCACAGGACTTTCGTATTTCATGCTTTCTGGTAATGCATTTGAATTTTGGCCACACAAACCTTAACGAAGTTCTCAAGAATCTTATATAGATACGAAGGCCGGGAATAAAACTATTTTTATTCTAGTGAAATTTATTTTAAAATTCGCAGCATTGAGTGCGAATAAAGCTGCAACGATTACACACCTAGTTGTACACAATCCCAATCGCACAGCTAGGTGGATTCCTCGACCGAAAATGCAACGGCGAGCCGAGCATCAAGACTATTTTGCTCGGTATGCAAGGGGGCTATGTCGCGGAGACGACGATTGGCAAGGCTGTAATGCAGCCCCTCAAGCACACAGAAAAATGTGTTCACCACGCCATCGCACCAGCCGCAAAAAAAACCACTCAAAGTGCGTCAAAATGCGTCAAAACGCATGCCCCCTCTTCGCCCCGCAGCGCCAGTCCTCATGCGCCTTCGGCCATGGCGCAAATTTGAGTCAAAACAGCCCTATATAGCGGGCAGGTGTGGAGGGGGGACAACTGCGCGCGCCGGGCCGAAACGGGGCTTTTTCTTGCCTCCATGGCAATATCAATCGATGGGACGTGAAAAAGCCGCCTCATGGGCGGCTTGTGCGGTGGCTGGGTCGCGCTGGCGTGGCTGGCCTGTCGCGGCCCCATCCTGCCGGCTATCGCGGCGTGACGGTCATCCTGGGCGGCCGGCGCGCGCCTTGGCCGCCTGCTCTTTCTCGTAGTCGTCGCGGCAGTCCACGTTGCAGAACAGCAGCGCGGGCGCCAGCGCCTCGTCGCAATAGTGGCAGCAGCCATCCGCCACCAGGCCCGGCCGGCGCCGCACGGCGGCCAGGCCGCGCGCCACCTCGGCAAAGATGATCTTGTCGGTGTTGTCGATATGGTCGCTCATTGCGTGCTCTCCTTGCCCAGGCCCAGGTCATACGGGGCGAAGCGCACCACTTCCACGCCGGCCCACTCGTTGATCGCCATGAACTGCGCCTGCAGCGGCACCAGCTCATTGCGCGCGAAGACGCGCGCGGCCGGCTCCACGGCGCCGAAGCCGCCGGCATTGTTCGGCAGGATGCCCATCAGCTGGGGCGGCACGCGGTGCGCGGCCAGCTGGTCGTCGCGCGTCACGCTCTTGATGTTGAAAAACTCGTCCTTGGCGGCCACGTCGGACACGGGCAGAATCTGGATGCCGTCCTTCTTGCCGTTCGGCGCGTACATGAACAGATTGCGGAAGTTGCCCGGCCCCTTGCTGTCGCGCATAGCCTGGCGCAGGTTGTCCACGTCCTGGGTGTTGGCGGCAGCATCCGTCATGTAGAACACGAAACCGGCGTGCGAGCCGTTCTTGTAATACTTGCGGCGGAACAGGGTCGCCGCCTCGTTGAGCCAGGCCGATTGCAGCGCGCTCAGGTACTGCGGCACGCCGTACAGCTCCTGGTTCACGTCTGGCTCCATCAGGTGGAAGACGCGGCCCTTGTCAAACTGGTGCACGGCCTGGTAGCCGTTCACGAAGAAATAGGTATCCAGATCGACGCCGCGCCGCATGTACTTGGCCAGCGCATGCTGATACGCCAGCGCCTTGCCGCTGCGGCTGGGGCGGTCTTCCAGGTAGGCATTGCCGAACGTCAGATAGTCCAGGGCCATGCGCTTGAATCCATCGCGCGACAGGTATTTCGTCGGCATCAAGGTGGACGTCAGCACGTTGGCCTTGAAGTGGATGGCGCTGCTGTGGTGCACGCCGGCATTGAAGGACTTGGCCAGGCCGGCCAGGTTGACGGGCGGCTCATACCAATGGCCGTTCTTCCAGCATTCGAAGCAATCGAGAATGTCGGCGTGCTCGAGCACGGGCGTCGGGTCGCCGAAGGAAAACGCCTCGATGCCGGCGGCGGCCGGCGCCGTGGCCGCTGGTGATGGCGCGCCCTGGGCCTGCCGGCCGCGCGCGCGCAAGTGTCGTGCTTTGCTCAAGAATAAATCTCCATGAAAGAGTGGTGGTTGTCGGTGGTGCCTTCGAACGGCTCGTGATCGAGGGCGTGCATGCAGGCCCACGCCAGATCGGCGTGGCCGGTTTCGTCGCTGCGGCCGGCGACATAGGTCACGTGCCGCCCGCTGGGGGTGAGGGTCTTGTGGATGGCCATGAAGGACTGCGCGATGTCGGTCCAGCCGGCGTCAAATTCCAGCCGGCCCTTGCTGATGATGTTTTTGGCCTTCAAGACCATGCGGGTTTTGACTTCTGGCGAGTAGTTCAGCGGCGTGACGGCCGGGAAGAAGCCGCGCACGATCGGCAGCACGCCGATGCCCATGCCGGTCGTGTCGATGCCGATGTATTCGACGTTGTAGCGGCCGGTCATCTGGCGGATGGCGTCGGCGTGATCCTCGAAACTCTGCCCGCGCCACTGGTGGCGCTCCAGGATGCGGAACTTGCCGCCGGCCGTCATGGGCGGCGCCAGCACGACGCAGCCGGCGCTGTCGCCGTTCAAGGCCGGGTCATAGCCGATCCACACGGGCCGGTTGCCGAACGGGCGCAGGCCCAGCAAGGGCTTGTAGTCGTCCCACTCCACCCAGGAATCGACCATGCAGCGCTGCAGCTCGGCCAGCGGAAAGACCGAGGCCGAGTCGTCGATAAAATTGCACATCAGCAGGTTATCGAACTGGTCCGGGCTGTATTCGAAGTTGCGCAGCTCGTCGATATCGAACAGGTTGCAGCCGCCGCGCTCGGCGTCCAGGATGGTGACGATCTGGCGCCAGATCTTGTCCTCGCCCGTAAAGCCCGACGACAAGCGGCCATGGCTCACATCGATATTCACCTGGTCCGCCTTGGCGCGGCGCTTGTTGAACAGCTCGCCCGTCCAGAACGGGTAAGCCTGGTGCGTGGTCGAGGATGGCGTTGAAAAATAGGTCTTGCGCCATTTCTTGTGAATGGCCATGCCCGAGGCCACCTTGTTGAGTTCCTGGAAATTCTGCGTCCAGAAGAATTCATCGAAGTAGAAATTGCCGTGGTAGCCCTGCGCCGTGCGCGCGTTGGTGCCCAGGAAGTACAGGTGCGCGCCGTTCGGCAGCACGATGGGGTCGCCCGTCAGCTCGATGGCAGCGGCCTCGCGCGCGAATTGCACGATGTATTGCTTGAAGACGTGCGCCTGCGACTTGGAGGCGGACAGGAAGATTTGATTGCGGCCCGTTTCCATGGCGTCGGCCAGCGCCTCGCGCGCGAAATACCAGGTGGCGCCAATCTGGCGGCTTTTGAGAATGGCGCGCGTGCGCTGGTCGCCGTTGCGGAACCACACCTTTTGATAATCGAAGAGCGAATCCTGGAAGGCATCGAGCAGCTGGATTTTCTGTTCTTCGCTGAAGTCATTGCGCGTCGGCTTCTTCTTCGGGCCGGCATTGCGGTTCGCCAGCTTGGGATTGAGATCGACCTCGTTGCCGCCCGGCTGCTCATAGCGGCGCACGCGCGCCATCTGCACGATGGTGCGCGCCAGCAAGTCGATTTCCTTGTAGTCGCTGCCGCTCTTGACCTCCTTTTCGATCAGTTTGACCAGGCGCAGCTCGGCCGACGCCTCGACGTGCTCGATAGCCTGCGCCTTGTCCCACTCGTCGCGCTCTTTCCAGCTATTGATGGTGCTGCGCTTGATTCCCAGGTGCCGGGCGATGGACGAAATGCGCCAGCCCTTCCAGTACAGGGCGCGCGCAGCACGACGCGGCTCGGATTCGGGCACGGCCAGTTCGCCGATGATTCCATCGACGGTTTGTTCGCTTGTTTTCTCGATTGTCAGCATGCCGCCAGCGTAGGCCGCGCGCGCGCGGAACGGGGGAAGGCAAAAGTCGCTATGGCCCATAGCAACCCGCACCGCATTGAATCGCAGCGCCAAGACGTTGACCATGGCGTTATCCGATCAACCGAGAACGCCCACCATGTCCAAATCGAAATTCTTCCGCGTCGCCACCGAAGGCGCCACCACGGACGGCCGCAACATCGACCGCGCCACCATCGAGCAGATCGCCGCCACCTACAACCCGAAAACCTACGGCGCGCGCATCTGGCTGGAACACATTCGCGGCATCCTGCCCGACAGCCAGTTCAAGGCTTACGGCGACGTGATCGCCGTCAAGGCCGAGGAAGTCGACACCGACAGCGGCAAGAAACTGGCCCTGTTCGCACAGATCGAACCCACGCCGGAACTGGTGGCCATCAACAAGGCCAAGCAAAAGCTGTACACCAGCCTGGAAATCCAGCCTGATTTTGCCGACTCGTCGCAGCCCTACCTGGTCGGCCTGGGCGTCACCGACAGCCCGGCCAGCCTGGGCACCGAGGCGCTGCAATTCTCGGCCAGCCGCAAGCTGCAAAGCACCAACCTGTTTACCGCCGCCGTCGAGGTCACGCTGGAATTTGACGAGCCGCAGGGCATCAAGCTGGCGGACGCCGTGAAAAACCTGCTGTCGCGCTTTTCGAATAAATCCGGCAGCGACGCCGCGCAGTTCGCCGACATCAGCGAAGCCGTCGAGGCGCTTGCCGGCCACGTCGTCACCGCCAACGATAACTACACGGGCACCCTGGCGCGCCTGGAAAAAACCGAAACGGCATTGAAGGCCACGCAGGACGAGCTGGCCGCCTTCAAGGCGCAGATGGACGAAGCGCCCGGCAACGGCCCGCGCCGCCCTGCCGCGACCGGCAACGACGGCGCCGTGCAGACCGAGTTTTAAGCGCGCGCGCCCTTTCTTCCCCCCATTCAACAACGGAGCACTGATTTATGAAAAAGCAAACGCGCCAGGTCTTTGGCCAATATGAAACCCGCCTGGGCCAACTGAACGACACGGACAACGTGGCCAAGACCTTCAGCGTCACGCCCAGCGTGCAGCAGAAGCTGGAAAACAAGATGCAGGAATCGAGCGAGTTCCTCTCAAAAGTGAACATCATCGGCGTAGGCGAGCAGGAAGGCGAAAAACTGGGCCTGGGCGTGTCCGGCCCGATTGCCAGCCGCACCAACACCAAGGACAAGGAACGCGAAACGCGCGACCTGTCCACCATGGATAGCACCAAGTACCGCTGCGAGCAAACCAACTTCGACACGCATTTGAGCTATGCCAAGCTGGACGCCTGGGCCAAGTTCCAGGACTTCCAGTCGCGCGTGGCCAATGCCATTTTGACGCGCCAGGCGCTCGACCGCATCGTCATCGGCTTCAATGGCGTGAAAGTCATGGCCACCACCGACCTGGCCGCCAATCCGCTGCTGCAGGACGTAAACAAGGGCTGGCTGCAGCACCTGCGCGAACTGGCGCCCGAGCGCGTGCTGGGCCTGGTGGCCGCCGGCATGCCGGGCAAGGTCATCATCGGCGACGTGGACGGCGCCGACTATGCCAACCTCGACGCGGCCGTCACGGATGCCGTCAACCTGCTCGACCCGTGGTATCAGGAAGACACCAATCTGGTGGCCATCGTCGGCCGAAAACTGTTGAACGACAAGTATTTTCCACTGGTCAACACCAAGCAGGCGCCCACGGAAACCCTGGCGGCCGACATTATCATCAGCCAGAAACGTATCGGCGGCTTGCCGGCGGCGCGCGTGCCCTACTTCCCGGATAACGCCATCCTGATTACGCGCTTCGACAATCTGTCGATCTACTTCCAGGAAGGCGCGCGCCGCCGCCGCGTCGAGGACGTGCCCAAGCGCGACCGCATCGAGAATTACGAGTCGTCGAATGACGCCTACGTGATCGAAGACCTGGGCCTGGCCGCGCTGGTGGAAAACATCGAGCTGAAAGACAAATAATGGCGAACCAGTCCCCCGCCCTGCGCCACCGCGCGCGCATGCTGGCCGAGCGCACGGCCGGCGCCGCCGCGCCGCAGGGCGTCACCACCGGCACGGCCTACGAAATGATGCTCTACAAGCTGGCCGATGACCGCCGCCGCCTGAAATCCATCCAGTCGGTGGAACGCAAGATCGAGGTCAAGGCCACCTTGCTGCCCGACTATGCGCAATGGATCGACGGCGTGCTAGCCGGCGGCAAGGGCGCCCAGGATGACGTGTTCGCCACCCTGCTGGTGTGGCACATCGACACGGGCGAGTACGAGCGCGCCCTGGTCATGGCTGAATACGCCTTGGCGCACAAGTTCACCCTGCCCGAGACTTACAGCCGCGACATCGCCACCCTGATGCTGGACGAGTTTGCCGAAGGCTACCTGCACGGCAAGCTGGCAGCCGATCCGCAGCATGCGGCCCAGGTACTGGGCACCGTCGAGCAGCTGACAGCTGCCAGCGACGCGCCCGACCAGGCGCGCGCCAAGCTGCATAAGGCGATTGGCCTGGCCATGATCGCCGTGCTGGATCAGGCCGACGATACGGACATTACCCCGGCGCTGGTGGCGCAGGCGGAAACGGCCATGGGCCAGTTGAAGCGTGCCCGCGCTTTATCCGAGTCGTGCGGCGTCAAGAAAGATATGGAACGGCTGGAACGGCGCCTCAAGCGCGCGGCCGGTTCCACGTAAAGAGCATCCCCCGCAGCACGGCGGCACGGGGGGATTCTGGCCACACCTTTGACCTGATGAACCCCGTCCACCGCCCCATTTTGAAAGCGCCCCGTATGTCCTTCATGGCCCTGCCCCCGTCCATCCCACCCGGCACCTCGCCCGCGCCGCCAGCGCCGGCCGCCGGCATCATCGAGAACGATGGCTGGTTTCCCGACATTACGCTAACCGACATGCGCGACGCCATGCGCCTGGATGGCACCGTCACCGACGCGCGCCTGGTACAAGCCGTGGTCGATGCCATCCTGCAGGTCAACCGCGAGCTGGCCGACTGGCAAGGCAAGCACGCCGCAGCCGGTATCGCCGCCCTGGTGGACGTGCCAGCCACGCGCATCAACCGCGAGTCCCGCTTGCTGGCGCAGTACCGGCGCGCCGTCTACAGCACGGCGAAGGCCGATCTGATCGAGCGTTACCGCGACTACGACAGCACGGCCACGTCCGTCAGCGACAAGAAAAGCATGGAGTGGCTGGACGAGGCGCCCGGCGCGCAGCGGCGTAATGCGCAATGGGCCATCGCCGATATCGTCGGGCGCACGCACCTGACCGTGGAATTGATCTGATGCAGGTGCGCACGCAGCAGCACGACACGGTAGACGCCCTAGTGTGGCGCTACCTGGGCGACGGCGCGGGATACGTCGAGCACACCCTTGAAATGAATCCCGCCCTGGCGCGCCACGGCGCCGTGCTGCCGGCCGGCCTGCTCGTCACCCTGCCCGAGCCGGCGCCCAGCATGGGCCAGCTTGCTGACATCGTGCAGCTATGGGATTAACGCGCAATCCACCTTTTTACCCTCATGAAAAATCTATCTAACCTCACCCCGGAGAATCAAGCAATGTCCGCAGAATCGTTTGGTGGTTTCGCCACCCTGGTCAAACTGTACGGCGTCAAGGCGGCGCTGGGCATGGTCGGCGCCGCCATGCTGTACATCGTGCTGCCGCCTTTGAATGCCGACGGCACCTTCAACAAGGGCGAATTCGTCGCCCGCCTGGCCTGCGCCGGCGTGTTCTCGTGCCTGCTGGGCGGCACCGTGTACCAGCTGCTATGCGCCCAGCTCCCAGCCATCGGCGCCATGGTCAACGCTTCCGCCATCGACCTGATCGTGGGCGCGCCCGGCTGGTGGGTATCGCGCGCCGTGGCCCTGTGGTTCCAGCGCCGCAGCGACAAGGACATCGCCGAGCTGGTCAAAGATGCGAAGGAACACTGATGGCCACCATGGAAAATCCCGTGATCGCGCGCGTCATCGACGCCATCCTGCGCGCCGAAGGCGGCTACGTGAACGACCCGCAAGACAAGGGCGGCGAAACCAATTACGGCATCACCGTGGCAGTGGCGCGCGCCAACGGCTACACGGGGCCGATGCGTGAGCTGCCCGTGGGCGTGGTGCGCGCCATCTACACGGCCCGCTACATCACTGAACCGAAGTTCGACCAGGTGCTGGCCCTGCATGCCGGCATCGGCGCCGAGCTGATCGACACGGGCGTAAACATGGGCCCGCACCGTGCGGCCGAGTTCCTGCAGCGCTGGCTGAACGGTTTTAATGACACGGGCGCGCGCTACCCTGCCCTATTCGTCGACGGACGCCTGGGCGCGCAGTCGCTGGGCGCGCTGGCCGCTTTCCTGCAGTGGCGCGGCCAGGACGGCGCCACCGTACTGCTGCGCGCCTTGAACGGCCTGCAGGCGGCGCGTTACTTGGAAATCACCGAAGCGAACAAGAGCCAGCGCCGTTTTCTGTTCGGCTGGATCAAGGAACGGGTGGCCACGTGAAGGCGACCACCTGGCGCCCACTGGCCGCTGTTCTCCTGTGCGGCGCCCTGGCTGGCTGGACGGCGCAGGGCTGGCGCAAGGATGCCGCCATCGCCGAGCTGCAGCGGCAGGCGGCCGCCAGCAAGACCACCGCCGCCACCGAACTGGCCCAGGCCACCGCCCGCGTGCTCACGCTGGAGCGCGCCGCCGGCACCGCTCTGGCACAGCGCGCCGACCACCTCACCCAGGAGCAAACCCATGCGAAAACCGAGCGTGACCATTTCAATGCTGACGTGCGCAGCGGTGCTGTGCGCCTGTCAATCCCCGTCGCCAGCGGCCAGTGCGCCGCAACTGCAGATTCCACCGCTGCCGCAGGCCATCGGCACCAAGCGCGCGCCGAACTTGACCCAGCGACTGCGGCAGCTCTTGACGCCATTGCCGGCGACGGTGACGACGCCACCCGCCAGCTGAACGCCTGCATCGACGCCTACAACCTAGTACGAGACACCTACCATGTACAAACCGAATAGCCTGCGCCAGCACCTGGCCGCCGCCATCCCCGACCTGCAGCGCGACCCCGACCGCCTGCTGGTCTTCGCCGACGAGGGCAATGTGGTGGCATCGGCCACCGCATCCCTCTCCTTCGAATACCGCTTCAAGCTCAACCTGATCGTGACCGATTACGCGGGCGACGCCGACGCCATCATGGTGGCCCTGATCGCCTGGCTGAAAGTCCACCAGCTCGACCTGATGGCCAACGAGGAAACCCGCAAGCACGGCATCGCCTTCGAGGTGGATTTCAACAACCATGAAACGGTCGATATCTCGATCAAGCTGGACCTGACCGAACGCGTGGCCGTCAAGGCCAGCGAGGCGGGCCGCCTGGACATCAAGCACCTGGCCGAGATACAACACATGCCGGCCTACGCGGACGAGTTCTGGAAATTGTATGACGGCGAGACCCTGCTGGCCGAATGGCGCACGCCCGAGGCCACGCTGTGAGCGACAACCTGCACGCGCTGGAAGCCTGGGCCGGCGCCCTGCTGTCCAAGCTGCAGCCAGCCCAGCGCCGCGCCATCAATCACAAGGTGGCCATCGACTTGCGCCGCAGCCAGGCGCAGCGCATCAAGGCGCAGCAGGGGCCGGATGGCGCCGCCTATCCGGCGCGCAAGCGGCGCAAGGAATTCAAGGGGAAGAATGGACGCATCAAGCGGCAGAAGGCAGCGATGTTCGCCAAGATTCGCACCGCCAAACACTTGAAGGTGAAGGCGACCGGCGACCAGATCGAAGTCGGCTTCTTTGGCTGGGTGGCGCGCGTCGCGCATGTGCATCAGTTTGGCCGGCAAGACCGCTTGTCGAAAAAAGGCCCACTGTACAAGTACCCGGAGCGGCCGCTGCTGGGCTTGAGTGAACCGGATCGAACATTGATACGCGAATCCTTACTACGTCACGTACAAAAAAACTAGGTCATATCCGGAAAATTTAGCAATGAACTTGAGAACATTTCAGACAACAAGGTATTGATGGCGCCACTGAGTTCAAATATCTTAGATGCAGAATATCGGAGTATGCTGAGACAGAACAACTCATTTTTGGAGATCTCCAATGTACCGCTGGACGAAGCCCATCCCGCTCCAAGACAATCGTAACTATTCGACAATATCGGAACGGGTCACAAATATTCGACGTGTCCAGCAACTACCGTACCCCGTCGCCGCAGGAATGTTCGACGAAGTTTGCAGTTGGCTCGAAAGTCTTGGTATCCAGTACCATAATACTAGGGTGCATAAGTACAAATCCCTACTTACAGACCTAGCAATTTCTGAGGTAAGAAAGGACTACAGTTTTTTTGAAGAAAAATATGGACTAGTTAACGGCATCAATGCCGCTCACGAAGCGATGGAGCTTATTCGCATCTACGAAGGACTTCGTTACGAAAAAGATCCAAAATTTATAGAGCGGCTAACAAAAATCTTGCAGGGCCATGAGCTATTTCCATTAGATAAGTCGAGCGGGAGAGATTTCAGTCTCGAATTAGGGATCGCGGCGAGCTTCGTTGCACAAGGCAATCAGATTGATTTTAGTCATGTGGCTGATTTATCGTTAGTTTTTGATGGCACTCCGATGTTTGTAGAATGCAAACGTCTCAAGTCAGAGAGTAAAATAAAAGCTAATATAAAAGATGGATTGAAGCAGTTAACCAAGCGATACGAAACACTCGAAAATCCATCAAAAGCACGCGGCATTCTTGTTCTTTCGATAGGTGCAGTAGTTAATCCAAATCTAATACTTTATGAGGCATCTGACTCGGGGCAGCTTGGCCGGAAGGTTAAAACAACAGTTCGGGAGTTTATTGCAACGTACAAGCAGTATTGGGAGAGGGAAACAACAGACAAGCGAAGTATCGCCGTCATAATCATTTTCGACACACCTGCACGTATGGATAAGACCTTAACCACTTGTCGCGAACTAGATGTCAGACTATTGCCTGATCGGATGCATTCAGATGCAGCGTTATTTCACAAGATAGCGCCCCTATTTGGACCACCTTTCTAGTAAGAAGGCTATAGCTAAGAAGGTAGAAATTCTGCAGTAGAACATTGGTTTTTTGCACTATTTACAACCTAAACTATCAGAAAAATCTGTATTGCTGTGCATCCAACGCAGCTACAGTCACTAAGCTCCATATCAACCCGTCCCCGCGTGCATCCGCACGCGGACTTCGGCAACATGCACTGCATGAACGCCGACCTGTCCGACCTCACCCGCTTGCTGCAAAACCTGATCCGCCTGGGCACCATTGCCGAGGTCAAAGGGGCCAAGGCGCGCGTGCGGCTCGGGCCGACCCTCACCACCGAATGGCTGAAATGGGCCACCCGACGCGCCGGCAGCACGCGCACCTGGTCGGCGCCCACCGTGGGCGAACAGGTCATCGTCTTTTCACCCGGCGGCGACCTGACGCGCGGCATCATCGTGCCGGCGCTGTACTCCCAGGAATTTGACGCGCCCGAAACCAGCGACACCATCCACACCACACACTATCCTGACGGCGCCGTGGTGCAGTATGACCACGCGGCACACGCCCTGACGGCCCTACTCCCCGGCGGCACAGCCAACATCACGGCCGACAAGGTCACGTCGAACGCGCCCAGCACCATTTGCACGGGCGACCTGACCGTCATGAAAAACCTGATCGTCAACGGCGCCACCGCGCTGAATGGCGGCGTGAACGCCAAGGCCGGCGCCGCTGGCGGCGTGGCCATGGCCGTGCAAGGCAGTGTCAAGGCCAGCGAGGACGTGCTGGCCGGCGCCATCAGCCTGACCAAGCATGCGCACGGCGGCGTCAAGGCCGGCGGCGACCAGTCAGAAGGGCCATTGCCATGATGGGCATGCACGCCGCCACCGGGCGCAGCCTGACGGGCCTGGGCCATTTGCGCCAGTCGGTTGCCGACATTATCACGACGCCCATCGGTTCGCGCATCCGGCGCCGCCGCTATGGTTCCGAGGTGCCCGAGCTGATCGACCAGCCCCTGAACAGCGCCACGCAGTTGCGCATCTACGCGGCCACCGCCTTTGCCCTGCGGCGCTGGGAACCGCGTTTACAGCTCGCCAGCGTGCAGCTCACGCGCGACACGGACGGCGCCATCGCGCTGCTGCTCGATGGCACGGCGAATGGCCAGAGCATCACGCTGGCCGTCCCCGTCAAGCAAGGCGGCGTCGTATGAGCACGCCCATCGACCTGACACAATTGCCGGTGCCCAGCGTGGTCGAGGCGCTGGACTTTGAGGCCATCCTCGCCACACGCAAATCCCACCTGGTCAGCCTGCTGCCGGAAGCCGAGCGCGCCGCCGTCACTGCCCTGCTTGAGCTGGAATCGGAACCGGCCACCAAGCTGCTGGAAGAAAACGCGTATCAGGAAACCATCCTGCGCAACCGCGTCAACGACGCCGGCAAGGCCGTCATGCTGGCGTTTGCCCTTGATGGCGACCTGGACCAGCTGGGTGCCAACGTCAACGTGGAACGCCTGACCATCACGCCGGCCAATCCCAACGCCATGCCGCCCGTGGCCGCCGTCATGGAAGATAACGACGCGTACCGCCTGCGCATCCAGGAAGCGCCGGACGGCCTGTCCGTCGCCGGCCCGAAAGCGTCGTATGAATTCCACGCCCGCAGCAGCGACGGCCGCGTCAAGGACGCGAGCGCCACCAGCCCGGCGCCGGCCAGCGTCACCGTCACGGTGCTGGCCAACAACGACACGGGCATCGCCGACGCCGCGCTGCTGGCCATCGTGGCGCGCGCGCTCAACGCCGAGGAAGTGCGCCCCCTGGGCGACCGCCTAAAGGTGCAAGCAGCCCAGGTCATCGATTATCAGATCGAAGCGACCTTGTTTATCGGCGTCGGCCCGGAAGTGCCGATTCTGCTCGATGCCGCGCGCGCCAACGCCGTGCGCGTGTCGCAGCCGCGCCGCCCGCTGGGCCACAGCATTTATCGATCCGCCTGCAGCGCCGCCGTCCACGTCGAGGGCGTGCGCAAGGTCGTCTTGACCAGCCCGGCCCTTGATATCGAACTGGACGCCACCCAGGCCGCGCGCTGCACCGCCATCAAATTGAATGTGGTGGTGCTTGATGAATAGGACCGTGCCCACCCTGCCGCCCAACACCACGGCGCTGGAGCGCGCCATTGCCGTGGCCTGCGCCGAACTGGTCAACGTGCCCGTTCCGCTGCGCGACCTGTGGAACGCTGACCGCTGCCCCGTCAATCTGCTGCCGTTTCTGGCCTGGGCGTGTTCCGTCGACCGCTGGGACGACGCCTGGCCCGAGTCGATCAAGCGCGGCGCCATCAAGGCGGCCTATTTCATCCACAAGCACAAGGGCACGATTGCCGCCGTACGCCGCGTGGTGGAGTCCTTGGGCTATTTGATCCGCATCACCGAATGGTGGCAAACCACCCCGCCCGGCGTGCCGGGCACGTTCCGCCTCGACGTGGGCGTGCTGGATTCAGGCATCACCGACGCCATGTTTCAGGAAATGGAACGCCTGATCGCCGACGCCAAGCCCGTCAGCCGCCATATGACGGGCCTGGCGCTGTATCTGGAAACCCGTGGCCAGGTGCAGATCGGCTTGAGCACCTATCACGGCGATGCGATGACGGTTTATCCGTGGATCGCCGAAGAAATCGAAGTGCGCGGCACGCTGTTGCAGGCCGGCGCATCCCATACCATTGACACCATGACCATCTATCCATGAGCACATACTTTGCCATTCTGACGCAGGTGGGCGAGGCCAAACTGGCCAATGCCATCGCGCTGGGCCAAACCCTGAAACTGAAAAAGATGGGCGTGGGCGACGGCAACGGCGCCCTGCCCATCCCGGATCGCTTGCAAAAGGCGCTCGTGCATGAAGTGCGCCGCGCCGACCTGAACCAGCTTGCCATCGACCCGGCCAACCCCAGCCAGATCATCGCCGAACAGGTGCTGCCCGAAGAGGTGGGCGGCTGGTGGATACGCGAGATTGGCCTCTACGACGAGGCGGGCGACCTGTGCGCCGTCGCCAACTGTCCGCCCAGCTATAAGCCCGTCATGGCCGAGGGCAGCGCCCGCACGCAAGTGGTGCGCGTGGTGCTGATCGTTGCCAGCACGGCCGCCATCGAGCTGAAAATCGATCCGGCCGTCATCCTGGCCACGCGCAAGTATGCGGACGATCAGGCGATCGAAGTGCGCGCCTATGCCGACACGCTGCTGGCGCAGCACCTGGCCGCCCCCGACCCGCACCCGCAATACAAACCGAAAGAGCTGATCGTCCTGAATAAATCCGTTGCCGGCAAGGTGGACGTGGTGCTCACCGAGGCGGAAGCCAAGGCCGACGTGCTGCAGTTCACGGGGGCGCTGACGGGCAACATCAACGTCATCGTGCCGGCGGCGGCGCATAACTGGACGGTGCGCAACAAGACCACGGGCACTTACTCCCTGACGTTCAGGACGGCGGCCGGCAGCGGCCTGGTCATCGGCCAGGGCCAGACGCGCGTGCCCTACTGCGATGGCGTCGATGTGCTGTCGCGCATGACGGAAACCGATACGCCCGCCCAGTTCGACACATCGGCCAAGCTGGCCACCATGCTGGCCGTCCAGCGTGCCCTGGGCAACTTCCAGGGGCAATCCTCGATTGCCGTGTCGAGGGCACTGCTGGCGGCGGAAGCTGGCTCAATTATCAACGCCTCCGCCACCCTGACCCTGACCATGCCGCCCTCCGGGCAAGTCAAATCCGGTACTTTCTATCAGATCAACAACTCCGGCAGCGGCGTGGTCACGCTGCAGGCATCTGCAGGCGACGTCCTGTATGGCGTCGGCAATGGCAACGCGCGCACGTTCTCGCTGGGCCAGGGCGATACGCTGGGCGTCGCCTACGTGGGCGGCGGCCAGTGGTACGCCTGGGGCGGCGTTCAGGCCGGCGCGTCGGCCAGTTTCGCCTCGCAAATGGCCGTGCCGGGCTTTCAACGACTGCCGAGCGGCATGCTGCTGCAGTGGGGAAACATCAGCACCTCGAATACCGGCCCGACCCTCTTTGCCTTCCCTACTGGGTTTCCAAACATGTGCCTCGCAGCATGGGGAACCGGATCGGTGCCGGGCGGTGAAATCGCCAACGTGGGCGTGTCCAATCCGTCGCGCTTCAATTGCTCCGTCTCCTTGCGGGATGCATCGGGCAACTTCTACATCAATCCCGTTTCTGTTTTTGCCATCGGACACTAAGCCATGAAACTCTTTTCTCCCTCTGCCGGCGGCTTTTTCGATACCCACATCCTGGACTTGGCGATCCCTGACGATGCCCGCGAAGTGACGCCAGCGCATTACGCGGCACTCTTCGCCGCCCAGGCCCAGGGCTTCGATATCGTCGCCGACGCCGCCGGCAACCCGGTGGCCAAGCAGCGCGCCAGTGCGCCCTTTTCCGTCCTCGCCGAGCGGCACTTGGAAGCGACACGCAAGACGCGCGACACGATCCTGAACCGCCTGGCCGGCATCGGCTTTGCGGCGATGTCCGATGGCGACAGCGCCACCGTCGCCGCGATTGCCGCCGCGCGCCTGCGCCTGCTCGACATCACCACCTGCGCCGGCGTGCTGGCGGCTGAGGATCTGGATGCGCTGCGCCTGGCCATTGCCGACGAATACGCGCAGATCGCCGCCACCCTGCCGGAAGAGGCGCAGCGCGCCTTTGCCGAAAACCTGCAGTAACCACCCGAAACTTCTTTTCTACCAGGAGAGCCCTATGGCCACCGACTACCACCATGGCGTGCGCGTCATTGAAATCAACGAGGGTTCGCGCCCCATCCGCACCGTCTCCACGGCCGTGCTGGGCCTGATCGCCACGGCAGACGATGCCGACCCGGCCGCCTTCCCGCTGGACACGCCCGTGCTCGTCACCAACGTGCTGGCCGCCATGGGCAAGGCCGGCAAGACGGGCACCCTGTACCGCGCGCTGGAGGCGATTGCCGCGCAGACAAAACCCCTGACCATCGTCGTGCGCGTGGAAGAAGGCGAGACGGAAGCGGATACCACCAGCAACGTGGTGGGCGGCGTGTCGCCCGATGGGAAATACCTGGGCGTGAAAGCCTTGCTGGCAGCGCAAAGCAAACTCGGCGTCAAACCGCGCATCCTGGGCGCGCCGGGCCTGGACACCAAGGCCGTCACCAACGCCCTGGCCAGCGTCGCCCAGCAGTTGCGCGCCTTCGTGTACGCCTCCGCGTATGGCTGCAGCAACGTGGTGGCCACCACCACCTATCGCGGCCAGTTCGGCCAGCGCGAGGTCATGATTATCTGGCCCGATTTTGTGAACTGGAACACTGCCACCGACGAGGAAGCGAGCATTTCCGCCGTCGCCTACGCCATGGGCCTGCGCGCCAAGATCGACGAGGAAACGGGCTGGCACAAGACGCTGTCCAACGTGGTCGTCAACGGCCCCACCGGCTTGACCCAGGATGTGTTTTTCGACCTACAAGACCCGGCCACCGACGCCGGCGTGCTCAACGCCAAGGAAGTGACCACCCTGATTAACATGGGCGGCTACCGCTTCTGGGGTTCGCGCACCTGCGAGGCGCCGGGCGGCTTCTTCTATTTCGAGAACTACACGCGCACGGCCCAGGTGCTGGCCGACACCATCGCCGAAGCGCATTTCACCTTTGTTGACCTGCCCCTGCATCCGTCCTTGGTGCGCGACATGCTGGAGAGCATCAACGCCAAGTTCCGCGACCTGAAATTGCAGGGCTACATCATCGACGGGCACGCCTGGTATGACGAGCAGTACAACGACAAGGACACGCTCAAGGCGGGCAAGCTGGCCATCGACTACGACTACACGCCCGTGCCGCCGCTGGAAAACCTGCGTTTCCAGCAGCGCATTACCGACCGCTACCTGGCCGACTTCGCCTCGCGCATCTCCGCGTAATCGACCACATCACCACCCTGCCCGCGCCAGCGCGGGCGCATTGAAATACTGGAGAAATTATGGGCCTGCCCCGCAAACTGAAAAATTTTAACTTGTTCCAGAACGGCGTGTCCTTCCTGGGCATGGTGCCCGAAGTCACTTTGCCAAAACTCAGCCGCAAGATGGAGGAGTACCGCGCCGGCGGCATGGCCGGCCCCGTGTCGGTGGACTTCGGCAACGAGGCGCTGTCGCTGGAATGGAGCGGCGGCGGCCTGGTCGCCGAAGCCCTGAAACAGTACGGTGCGCACTCGCACGGCGCCGTGCAACTGCGCTTTGCCGGCGCTTACCAGGAAGACGATGACGGCACGGTCGCCGCCGTCGAGGTTGTCGTACGCGGCCGTTACAAGGAAATCGACATGGGCACGGCCAAGATGGGCGACGACACCACCCATAAATACACCATGGCTTGCAGCTATTACAAGCTGATGATCGACGGCGCCACCGTCATCGAACTGGACTTCATGAGCGGTACCGAGAACTTTGGCGGCGGCGACACGAATGCCGCCATCCGCAAGGCCATCGGCCTGTAATCCCCCTTTTATTCACCACCACACCACAAGGAACACAGCATGAACAACGAAAACACAAACCAGGCCGTCATCGAGCTGGACGATCCGATCAAACGCGGCGACACATTCATCAACTCGCTGACCGTGCGCAAGCCCAAGGCAGGCGCCCTGCGCGGCATTTCCCTGATCGAGCTGGCCAACCTGAACGTGTCGGCCCTGCAGATCGTGCTGCCGCGCATCACCGAGCCGACCTTGACCGCACACGACATCGCCAACATGGACCCGGCCGACCTGCTGGCCGTGGGCGTCGAGGTTGCCGGTTTTTTGGCGAGCAGAGTAGATCGCCTTTCGGTATCCCCGGCGAAGTAGAAGACGCCATGGCCGACATTGCCGGCGTCTTCCACTGGACGCCGGCAGCAATGGACGGTTTTACGATTGATGAACTGATGGCCTGGCGCGAACGCGCCAGGCAGCGAAGCGGAGCGGAATAGATGGCTGGTCGGGATCTGAAATTACAGGTGGTATTTGCGGCACTGGACAAGATTACCGGCCCGCTGAAAAGAATATTGGGCGGCTCCAGCGACACGGCCAAGGCCTTGAAGGCCACCAGCGACCGCTTGCGCGATCTGAATGCCCAGCAGAAAAACATCAGCAAGTTCCGCGAACTGCATGGCGGCCTGGACGCCACCCGCACCAAGCTGGAAGCGGCCCAGCAAAAGGTGGCCAGCCTGGCCGCCAAGATGAAACAGGCGGAGGCGCCCACGCGCGCCATGACGCGCGAGTTTAACGCCGCCGTCAAGGCGGCCGGTGCATTGAAGACGGCCGGCCAGCAACAAGCCCAGCAACTGCAGGTCATGCGCGAGCGCCTGGCGGGCGCCGGCATCGGCACCAAAGACCTGGCCAACCACGAGCGCACCTTGCGCCGCGAGATAGAGGCCACCAACAAAACCATGACGCTGCAGCAGCAGAAACTGGCCAATGCGGCCGCCAAACAGCAGCGCGTCACCAACGCCATCCAGCATGCGGACAAGCTGCGCAGCAAGGCGGGCAACCTGGCCATGGCCGGCGCGGGCGCGACCGCCACGGGCGCCGTCATCGGCGCGCCCGTCGTCAAGGGGCTGAACGAGGCCAAGCACTATCAAACGGAAGTGGGCCGCGTCAACGCGCTGGGCCTGGGTGACAAGGTATCAGCCGAGGCCGTCGCCTTCGCGCGCAACATGAAGACCTACGGCACCAGCCAGCTCGACAACCTGCAATTGATGCGCGACGGCATGAGCGCCTTTGCCGACGTGCACCACGCGGAAATGGTCGCCCCTACCCTGGCCAAGATGAAGTTTGCCAATCACGCCTTCTTTGGCGAGGCCGAAGGTGCCGACAACGAACGCAAGTTCATGGACATGCTCAAGGTGATCGAGCTGCGCGGTGGCCTGGAGAGCAAGGAAAAGTTCGAAGCCCAGGCCAATATCGTGCAGCAGGTCATTACCGCCACGGGCGGGCGCGTCGGCCCGAATGAATGGCTGAACATGATCAAGACGGGCGGTATCGCCGCCAAGGGTTTGAAAGATGATGCCTTTTATTACCAGATGGAACCGCTGGTGCAGGAAATGAGCGGCAACCGCGTCGGCACGTCCCTGATGAGCGCCTACCAGAACTTGTACCAGGGCCGCACCACCAAGCGCTCAGCCAGGAAGCTGGAAGAGTTCGGCCTGATTGGCGACAAGAGCAAGGTCAAGCACGACAAGGCCGGGCAAGTCTCGTTCCTCGATCCGGGCGCGCTGCTGGGCGCCGAGCTGTTCCGCGAAAACCAATTCGAATGGCTGGAAAAGGTGCTGCTGCCGCAACTGGCAAAGAAGGGCATCACGGAAAAGAAACAGGTGCTCGACGCCATCGGCAGCATTTTTTCGAATCGCACCGCATCAAACCTGTATTCGCAGATGTACCTGCAGCGCGTGCAAATCCACAAGAACGAAAAGCTCAACCGTGGCGCCGCCGATATCGGCAAGCTGGAAAAATTTGGCCGCGACTCGGCCGCCGGCAAGGAACTGGAAGCGCAATCGAAGCTGGCCAACCTCAAGCTCACCATGGGCGAGAAAATCCTGCCGCTGTATGCGCAAGGGCTGGAGCTGGCCATCAGCGCGGTGCAGCGCCTGAATGGTTTCATGGAACTCAACCCAACCGTGGCCAAGGTCATGATCGCTGGCTTTGCAGTGCTGGCCGGCCTGCTGCTGGTGCTCGGCCCGCTGATGCTGGGCATTGCCGCCCTGATCGGCCCGTACGCCATGCTGCACGTCATGTTCGCCAAGATGGGCGTGACGGGCGGCGTGCTCACGCCCATTTTGCGCAACCTGGGCGGCGCCTTCATGTGGGCGGGCCGTGCCGTGCTGTGGCTGGGCCGCGCCCTCTTGATGACGCCCATCGGATTGGCCGTGACGGCCATCGCCGGCGCCGCCTTCCTGATCTACACATACTGGGGGCCGATCAAGGCATTCTTTGGCGGCCTGTGGTCAGACGTGAAAGCGGCGTTTGCCGGCGGCTTTACCGGCATCAATAGCCTGATCGCCAACTGGTCGCCGCTGGGCCTTTTCTATCGCGCCTTCGCGGGCGTGCTGGGCTGGTTCGGCATCGCGCTGCCGGCCAGGTTCACCGACTTTGCCGCCACTATCCGGCACAGCATTGTCGAAGGACTGGCGCCGCTGACAGGCTTAATTGCCGGCCTGTGGTCGCAGCTGAAAACAACTTTCAGCGGCGGCATGGCCGGTATCACCGCCCTGATTATCAACTGGTCGCCGGTCGGCGTGTTTTACCAGGCCTTCGCGGGCGTCATGACCTGGTTCGGCATCAAGCTGCCGGCCCAGTTCACCGAGTTCGGCGCAAACATTCTGCGCGGCCTGGTCAACGGCATCACGGGTTCCATGGGAGCGGTCAAGGATGCCATCAGCAATGCCGGCTCCAGCACCATTGCCTGGTTCAAGGAAAAGCTGGGCATCCACAGCCCGAGCCGCGTGTTTGCCCAGCTTGGCGACTACACCATGCAGGGCTTTGCTGTGGGCCTGGACCGCAGCGAGGGCGCGCCGATTGCCAAGGTTTCCGGACTGGCGCAGCGCCTGACGCAACTGGGCGCCGGCATCGCCATCGGTACGGCAACCGCCCTGCCGGCCAGCGCCTTCGACACGCGCACGCCGCTGTCCCAAGGCGGGTTCGGCGCCGGCATGACGATTCAGGGCGACAAGATCGAAATCACCTTCCACGTGCAGGCAGGCACCGATCCCCAGGCCATCGCGCGCGCGGTAAGCGCGGCGCTCGATCAACGCGACCGCGAAAAGGCGGCACGCATCCGCTCGTCCCTGCGCGACCACGATTAAGAAGGAATAACCACCATGATGATGATTTTAGGAATGTTCGTGTTCAGCCTGCCGACCCTGGCCTATCACGAGCTGCAGCGGCAAACGGAATGGAAGCACGCCAGCACGGCCCGCGTGGGCCTGCGCGATGCGCACCAGTACGTGGGGCCAGGTGACGACACCATCACCCTGTCTGGTTGGGTGGCGCCGGAACTGACCGGCTCCCTGTATTCGCTCGATGCGCTGCGCATGATGGCCGATACCGGTAAATCGTGGATACTGATCCAGGGCACGGGCCGCATTCTCGGCTCCTACCGCATCACCAGCATGACCGAGGGCCGCACCATCCTCGACGGCAGCGGCGGCGCGCGCCGCGTCGAGTTTTCGATTGCGCTCAAACGTGACGACGACGGCGTACTGGCCATGGTCGGCCTGGGCGACATCGGCGACCTGAAAAACATGCTCAGCATCGACGGCATGACCAGCAGCATTGCGGGCGCGGCCAAGAATGCCGTGGGCAGCGTCGTGGGCAACGTGGTCGGCGGTATCACGTCGAAATACGGCGGCGTCGTCAGCGAGAAAGACAAGATCGGCGGCAGCATCAGCGGCGCCATCGGCAGCGCGGCGGACAAGTTCAAATGAGCGAGCATATCCCTGCCTTCAAGGTCAGCATCGAGGACAAGGATTTGACGGCCATCGTCTCGCCGCGGCTGATTAATCTGACGTTGACCCTGTGCCGTGGCGACGAAAGCGACCAGCTCGATATTTCCCTCGACGACAGCGACGGCAAGCTGGCCCTGCCGCCGCGCGGCGCGCAGATCGCCCTTGCGCTGGGCTGGCAAGCGACCGGCCTGGTGGACATGGGCAAGTTCACCGTGGACGAGGTGGAGCACAGCGGCGCGCCCGACACCATCACCCTGCGCGCCAGGTCGGCCAACCTGATCGACACGTTTAAGCAGCAGCAGGAACACAGCTTCCACAAGACCACCCTGGGCGCCATCATCGAGGCCATCGCCTTTCGCAACGAGCTGGCGTCGGGCGTATCGGCGCGCCTGCGCGATACCGCCGTCGAGCACATCGACCAGACGCACGAGAGCGACGCGGCCTTCCTGCGCCGGCTGGGCAGGAAATACGACGCGGTGGCCACCGTCAAGAACGACACCTTGCTCTTCATCCCCATCAACCAGAGCCGCACGGCCAGCGGCAAGGCGCTGCCCGTCATTCCCATCACGCGCGCCCTGGGCGACGGCCATCGCTACCACAGCGCCGAAAGCGACGCCTACACAGGCGTGCGCGCCTTCTGGCATGACGAGCGCTACGCGCGGCGCCGCAGCGTGGTGGCCGGCGTGCCCGGCAACAGCAAGCGCCTGCGCACCACCTTCGCCAATGAAACGGACGCGCGCACGGCGGCCGTCGCCGAATGGCAGCGCATCCTGCGCGGGCTGGCCACCTTTGAAATGAATCTGGCCCTGGGAAACCCGGCCGTGTTCCCGCAATCTCCCGTGACCGTGAAGGGCTTCAAGCCCGAGATCGACGCCACCGACTGGCTATCGGTCAAGGTCACGCACAGCCTGGGCGGCAACGGCTTTACCACGCGGGTGGAGTTTGAGACGAAAACGGAAGCCGTCGAGGCCGAGCGCGAGGAAGAGAAAGACCCGGACGAAGGCATCACGGGCGTGGTGGCCAAGTGGAAGGACGTGGCGGCGAAGAAGAAAAAGGCGGGCCAGGAGCAGGCCGGCGCCACGGGCAAGCTCAAGACGTTGGAGCACACTTACAAGAGCAAGCAGGCCGCCAAGCGGGCGGCCCTGAATGCGTGGAAAAATATTGAAGAAGTGCGGGATATCATTCACGAGAATAGCGACGAACCTTGGAGGCATACGCGAGCCGTAACCGGCGAAGAAGCAGCATGAAAGAATGCCTTCTACGCCCGCTCAACGGCTGCTATCTCCATGCTCGCGCTAGCCTTTGGAAGCAGGCCCTTACAAGAATATCTCGGCAAGACCTTTTTATAGTTACCATCGGTTCCGGCTCGCAATGCACTCTATTTGCACTCGTTTGCTTGTTGCCAGTGCCCATTCAAGGCGTCAGCCAGCATAGCAACGCCATAGGCGGTGCCTTCATTTTTGAGGGCTAAGTCCGGTACGTGGAATTTCACTAGCGTAATTTAGGACCCCGTAAGAAATTCAAAGATGGCTCCCTTTAAAGCCAAAAATTATGGGCCATCAGTTTTCTGATGGTCGCGTGCGATGAATTCATGTTAGCAGCTCAGTATAGAGTTTCGGGTGATTGTTGCGCAGCCACCAGCGCATTATTCCGGAAAATGCTGCATTATCTGAAATAAGCTTCCAAATTAGCTCTACATCTTGCTGTGCAACAGCTGTAACAAAATTAGTATGGGCACGCAAAATTTTATTTCGCAGTATTCGTGCCTCATCCGTCTTCATAGCTGTCGCATCCTTGCCATTATAAACCTTCTCCAACAAGCGAATCGTATTTTGTCCTTTTTCAGGATGCGGACATGTCGCACTTAGAGATATCTTAACCTCAGTCTTAGGAAATATTGAAAGACTAATATTCAGCGATTCCCAGACTTCATGATCGAACTCTGTACAATCCAACATCGGCCAGAAACCAGCATTCTTCGTATTATTGCAATGTCCACATGAATAGAAGAGGTTTTCCCAAGAATATTTTTTCACCAACACATTTTTGTGTGGCTCGAAATGCTCGATCTGGATTGCCGTCATTTCATCATCTTCACAGATATAGCACTTCCCATGAAAGTCGGCCTTCAACCGCTCATATACCGGACCATCTCGATACACTCCTGATCTATCGACTGCCATTGCTTCCTGAAGAATTTTCGCAAGATCACCTGCAGAACTTTT
This sequence comes from Janthinobacterium rivuli, assembly GCF_009208735.1. Taxonomy (GTDB): domain Bacteria; phylum Pseudomonadota; class Gammaproteobacteria; order Burkholderiales; family Burkholderiaceae_D; genus Janthinobacterium. Next base: position 84,466 of record NZ_WFLJ01000023.1, read on the forward strand.
TGGGAGATAGATCAATCACTAATCTCCTTTGCGCGCATTGCTCGGTAATGCCCAACCAATTCTGGAGCCTGATTGTAATCAACACTATCTAATATAGCTCTTATATCAACCAATTGATTCAATATCATTTCATCGGCCACATCCCCAGCTGTAAGTAACTGATATCTTATTACCAAGTCCTTAATTTCGTTGGAATATAGATCAGCCTCAAAGTACTGTTCAATTACTGCACCTACCGACATTGGGGTCATATTTTCCCATCTCTTTCGTGTATCTAAGTCATACACTACTGCATTTGGCACGGAAGTCAGAACGAACGGTGAATGAGTTGTCACGATGAACTGGATATTTGGGAAAAATTCGATCAATAATGGCAAAACTATCTTTTGAAGCTGAATGTGCAAGTGGGTTTCAATTTCATCAATCAAAACAACTCCTGGAATATCATAGCTAGATCGCCCTATAGCTTCCATCCGGAGTAGTAATTCGGCCAATACTTGCAATATTGAAGAGAATCCATCTGATAATTGATTATCAACAAACCGAAAAGGTTCTCTACCTGGAATGCAAATTTTGAAATCAAATTCATCAATATCATATTCCAACTTTAGTTGATCATTTTGAAATATTTGTTGAAATTTCTTTGTTAAATTACTAAACCAGACAGTGATCTTTTGTTCTTCCTCATGATTGCCCTTTCTTGCAAGAAGAGCTGCGCGATTTTCTTGGTTTACCAAAAATTGTAAGAATCGCGCGCCTACAGCATTTTGCTTATCCACAGCAATAGGCGAAACCCTTGGCAAATCTAACCGCTCTGCCCCTTTTACAGGAGAAATTTGAGCTTCCCGTCTCGCCTCAAAAAAACTAATTATATATTCGCCTTTACTGTAGCGAGAAACAGCCTCCCCCAAACTACTAAATTCAACTTCAACATTCTTTAAATCTGCGATCTTCTTCTGAAGATTCTTAATATGCACTTCTTGCTGTAAAATCATTTGCTCGCGCGCAGCCTTTTCCTCCAAAGTGGAAGTTTCCGCTTTAAAATTGAGAAGACTTAAAATGGCGCTCTCACTATTCTTTATATTACCCTTCCACGTTGGAATATCAAGAATTTCTCCACTCGCCACCGCTTCAAGCTGCTGCTTAATGCTACGTAGAACGCTTGTTTTCCCGCAGCCGTTGGGGCCTGTAAGAATTAAATGTTCACGACGATCATTGCTTATCTCGATAGATAAATTTTTAATATTTCGAATTTCATTTATATTTATCTCTCGTATAAAAGGACCAAATCCGGTCATCACGCCTCCCTGGTTACATCTACACAATGTTACTTCTGTCCATCTCAGTTGCAAATTTACTTTACAGCAAGATGATGTTGCTAGCTAGTGAACTGATCTAAATTCTTCTTGGTAAAACAGCGTTATCGGCGAATCAAACCATGACAGCGCCGCCTCTTCGAATTGCTAGTACCAAGCAGAGTCTGGTTAGGTTGTGGTCGGATTTCACGGAAGTCGTATATACAAAAGGCGCACAATCCCTTACGAAAAGAGGCTGAAACACCGATGCGTATCTGAGGCAGAATATTCCGTCATATCATTTTCGCGAGCAGTTTCGTTAGCAGACTTACTCTGCGTTCTCATAATACTCTTCCGGAATTTTTCATATCGAATCCACATTGTTTTCCTTAAATCTCGCTTCGCCAAGATTAGCATGCTCTACTTCTGGCAGCTGAAAGCAAGCATGACCGATCGTTTTTGGCTCGGAGCTGGTGTTCGCAGGCGATACTGTATGGTGCCAAAAGGAGCCGCCCGACTCGCCCGCCTTAAACGCTCGCTTTCGAGGATTCATACTGCCGAAAATTATGCAAAGCAAACAAGCAGCAATTACAATAAGCATAAGAAGGTGAATCATTTGCAGACTATTTTTCCTTTTTTCGTCCGCCGCCGGCCACATTAAAAGTCTGTGGCCCAATGATATTTCCAACGAAATTTTGACCGATCTTGCCGTGGGTTTCAACGTGTGGGGCATTCCCTACTTGGGATGCTGGGGGCGTTGGCGAGCGCATGCCGCCAATCATCCCAAGTACGCCTGCTTTCCCGCGAACGTCCATACTTCGATAGCCGTCCAACAATTCTCTCTCATCCGAGGTAACGGCTGATTGCAATCTCTCACCCGTAAGTATGTAGTGGACATCGACCCCGATCCCAGCCAACGCTCGTAAGTAAAGCGCGTCCGGGGCGCGCTCGCCTTGCTCATAGAGCGTTTGTGCGCGTCGCTTCAGCCCGCCAACGGCAGCAAAATCTTCTTGATTCATGCCCAGCCGTTGACGCTCTTCTTTTAGTATTTCACCAATTGATCTCATTTGTGCGCAAATTTTTCTTTACAATGCTCTCATTTGAGAGCTATAGTTATGCCATACCATAGCGATTACAGATCATAACATTATGAAAAACGTATCCATAGCGAGGCGCACTGCCAAGGGCGTCACGACTAAGCCTCTTGGCGTTCGTCTGACATCGGATGAGGTAGATGAAGTCGAAGGCTACGCAGAGAAACTTGAACGCTCCCGTGCCTGGTTCCTCCGCTTCCTGATCCTGCGCGGCCTCGCCGATTACAAACGTGAACTCGCTTCCAAATCCATTCACTAAGGACAACGTCATGTACCCCGATGCAAAACGTATCCGCAGCCACCGCGTCATGCTGCGCCTCGATGACTATGAGCACCAGCTTGTTTCCTCGATCGCCAACTACCAGGGCGAAGAGCTTGCGGTGCTGGTGCGCCAGATCGTGATGCGTGAAGCCTTGGCCGTGATCGCCTTGGATGACGCCACAATCGACAGCGTACAGCGTCGCAGCGTTTAAACCGAGTCACTTTTGAGCAACTCTAAAGTTACAGAAAATGCCAGACCATCAAATTAACCTCAATGACGAAGAGCGCGCGGTGCTGGAACTCGTGCGCCAACGCCAGGGGCTGGCAAGTATCGATCAGGCGGCTGAATGGCTCATCAAGTCGCGCTTACGCATACAGTCGAAAAACATGACAGGTCGCGGTCGCGCCCTGTACCAAGTGGAAAGAAAGCTGAAATGAGAGTCATCGGCCTGCCCTGCCCGCATTGCGAAAACACCGTCCGCGCTGTCAAGAGCCGCACGATGTCCGCCATGTTCAAGGAAATCACCTACATGTGCCAGAACCCCGAATGCGGGCACTCCTTCGTGGCAGGCCTGGAAGTACTGCGCACCCTCTCGCTGTCCGCCATGCCCAAGCCGGATATCCGCATCCCGATGTCCCAGCATGCGCGCGCGGCAGCAACCAGCCAGCTGGCCCTCGACCTGACAGCGGGCTGCTGATGACTATCCCGATCCTCGCGCCGCCGTAACCCGGCCGCTGTAACTCCCCTCTTTTGCTGTGCCCTGCTGCGCTCCCTTTTGAGCGTGCGGGATTCGTTCAACCTGAAATAAGGAAAACCGATGGAAAACACGCTGCACGCCACCCCTCATGCCGGCATATCCACGGCATCAAGCACGATCCGCCCGACCTTGCAAAATTGTATTGTCGCCGTGGCACCAACGTGTTTTCTGCTGCAAGCCAGCGCGGGCATCGGCATCGCGGCGCTGACCGCCCACATCCACGAGATTGCCAAGACCTATCACGCCTACGGCGCTGCCAATCTGACCTTCATCGTCAGCAATGCGCAGGCGCTGGAGCGTGACGGCTTTTTCACGCCAGCCAAGCAGCGCGCCCTGGTCGGCAAGCTGCCCATTGAGGTGAACTACATTTTCGCCAATGAAGCGGGTTCCCAGCACTGCTGCGGCGCATCACACACGCTCCCGTACTGGGCAGAACAATTTCTCAAGCGAGGGGCACGCTGATGCTGCGCCTGGCCAAAACCTGCGGCATCTGGCTGCTGTCGCTCCTGATCGTCATTGCCCCCGGCGTGCTTCGGGCCATCGGCGCCATCAAGGACTGAACCATGCCGGCGTCCCTTATCGACAATCACTTGTCCTTCCAACCTGCCACCGAGATTTTGGCAGCGCGCGACAAGGACATGCCGACGCCACCAGGCGCCGGGCATGCGCTGGCCGCCATCGCCGAAGCCAAGGCCCAGCTACGCAGCATCAAGCCGCGCAATCTGGCGCCCTTCATGGCCCAGGCGTGGGGATTGTCGCCACGCGGCGCGCGGCGCTCCGTGCTGATCGCCGCCGGCCTGGACGCCGACCGCTGGGAATCGCCGATCCACTCATTTACAGAGGAAGAGCGCATCGAGCTGCGCGCCGCCACCTCTGCCGCTATCCGTGTGTACGAAAGACTGTTGAATGCAATCTAAACAAATCCTGCTGCCAGCCCCGCAGCGTCACGAAGCTTTTTTGCGATCCGCCCAGTTCGCGCCCGAGCTGGCCCGCATTCCGTTCAAGTGGCGCAACCGCGTCATCACGGCCGCCATGGCAAAAATGGCCTGGTCGTCCTGGTACAAAGTTTATGAATCCGTCGCCACTGGCTTTGTGCGCGAATTCGCCGAACAGTACGTGCCGGCCGGCGTCGACCTGTCGCAAAGCGATGCGGACATCGTGGCCACCGCCGAGCGCGCGGCGGCCGGCGTGACCAAAATGCTGTGGATGGCCTTGTCCGACACGCACGCCCTGCAGATCATGGAAGGTGAATGCGCCTCGTATGGCATCGAGCTGCCAGAGTTCGACGCGCTGACCGACACCATCGCCCGCCTGGTAGACGCGCGATGGTGGCGCCGCCAACTGCGCAAGCGCGTCAAGCGCGCCTTTGAAGCCGGCAATATCCGACTGGGCTACGTCAACTATCGCGGCGAACCCTACGCCAGCAACGACGCCGTGCTGTCTCGCCTGGCGCAGAACCGCCGCAACGCGGCAGCGCTGGCCGCCACCCTGGTGCAGAACGAGAACGGCCAGCAATTTAGCATCGCCGAGCTGGCCAAGAAAACGACGGCGAATAAAGCCATCCGGCGCGGCGAACTGATGCTGCGCATCAACGGCTTTGAGCAGATCGCCCGCGAGTGCGGCGACCAAGGCATTTTCATCACCTGGACGTGCCCATCGCGCTTCCACGCCATGCAGCACAGCGGCAAGCCAAACGACAAGTTCGACGGCTCCACGCCACGCGAGGCCAATGCGTATTTGGGCAAGATGACATCGCTGTGCCGCTCCGCGCTGGCGCGCCGTGGTATCGGCCTGTACGGCTTTCGCATCGCCGAGCCGCACCATGACGGCTGCCCGCATTGGCATCTGCTGCTGTTCGTGCGCCCCACCGCGAAATACAAGACGCCCCACCTGCAGGACGTGGCGGGCCGCGCCATCCGCATCATGAAGCGCTACGCCTGGCGCGTGGACCGTGGCGAACCGGGCGCCTTCGCGCGCCGCCTGGACGTGAAACGCATCGACTGGGCCAAGGGCAGCGCCGCCGGCTACATCGCCAAGTACGTGGCCAAGAACATCGACGGCGTTGCCGAGCACAAGACCAAAGAAGGCTATGTCGTCACGGCCGACACCGAAGGCGATGTCGAGCTGACGCCATCGGCGCGCGTCGAATCCTGGGCCGCGTGCTGGGGCATCCGTCAATTCCAGCAATGGGGTGGCGCGCCCGTCACCGTGTGGCGCGAACTGCGCCGCATCGAGGAAAACATGCTCAACGAAGCCCCGGCCTCCATGCGCCGCGCCTGGGATGCCGTGCAAAAGATCGACGGTGAAAAGCGCGCCTGCTGGGCTGAATACCTGCGCGCCCAGGGCGGCGCCCTGGTGCCGCGCAAGGAACTGGTCGTCACCCTGGCCAAGGACGAAAAAACCGTCATCGGCCGCTACGGCGAAACGCTGCGCACCACGCCCTACGGCGTGCGCTGCAGCGACCTGATAGGCGTGGTCTTCAAGTCCGTGCGCCATACGTGGACGCCGGTACAGGCCACAGGCGGGCGCGGGGTGGCTGTTGGGGTTGCCGTTCCTCGGACTCGTGTAAATAACTGTACGCACCCCGACCGCCCTGCCCCGGCCACGCCGCCGGCGGCGCCCGTGCCTGACCTGCCTGACGAGGCAAAAACAGCCGTAATTGCCGCCTGGGCGGCCGTCAACGCCTGCCCATATCCCCGGCTGATCTTCCCCGACAACCCATCGCATGAGGGAGCTACCACATGAAAACCTTTGCCGTGATCGTTCGCACCCAAACCGAACGCTTTGAATTTTTTGATGATGCCGCGTCCAGCGGCGACGTAATCGACGCTGCCATCGACCGCTACGGCGTGTGCGGCGTTACCGCCAAACTGAAAGGAGCACCGCAATGCTGACCACCCTGACCAATTCGCCGCGGCAAATCGCCCTGGGCGACCGCGTGACATTCGATACCGATGAAGGCTACCAGGCCGGCACCGTCAACGACCTGCGCCGCGACGTGGGCAATGGCGAGCTGCATGCCTGGGTGGAGCTGGACCACCAGTGGCCGGGCATGTTCCGTGCGGTGCCGCTGGGCGCCATCGAGGCGGTCAAGAAGGCAACCGCGCCTATCGGGTGCGCAGCATGACAGCGGAACGCTCATTACCTGCCGTGGCGGCCTTGTTCGTGCGCGCCAATTCGATCTACAAGACCATGCCGGCGGTGGACGCCTGGGACGCGGAACGCGACGCCCGAGCTGGCGCATTGGCTGGTGGCCCTGGCTCAACGCTGCGCGGTGCCCGCATGAACAGCCCATTCCTGTTCGACGGTCCGGGCGTCATTTCGTTCAGCGGTGGCCGTACCAGCGGCATGATGCTGTGGATGACGCTTCAAGCCTACGGCGGCACGCTACCGGCTGACGTCGTGGTGTGCTTTGCCAACACCGGCAAGGAAGAGGAAGCGACCCTTGAATTCGTGCGCAACTGCGGCGAGCGCTGGGGCGTTCCTATCGCCTGGATAGAAAACCGCCCTCGCAATGAAGCACGCGGCAAGGAATTCGCCATCGTGGACTTTGCAACGGCCAGTCGCTGCGGCGAACCGTTCGCGGATCTGCACGACGAAAAGAAATTCCTGCCGAACCCTGTCGCGCGCTTCTGCACGGCGGAACTCAAGGTACGCCCAATGCAGCGCTATTTGAAGTCGATAGGCCTGGTCGAGTGGACCACGTTTATCGGCATGCGCGCCGACGAGCCTTTGCGCGTGGCGCGGCTGGCGAATCAGGACTACGGCAAGCACGAAGTGAAAGAAGCGCCCCTGGCGGCGGCCGGCCTGACCGTGGCTGACGTCAGCGCGTTTTGGGCAGCACAGGATTTTGACCTGGGCTTGCCGAATATGAGCGGCAAGACGATGCACGGCAACTGCGATCTGTGCTTCCTGAAAGGCGGCAACCAGGTGTTATCCCTGATCCGCGAAAAGCCAAGCCGTGCCCTGTGGTGGATACAGCAGGAAAAGAACGCCCAGGCGTCCGGATCTGGTGCTGGCGGCTGGTTCCGCAAGGACAGGCCCAGTTACCAAGCGATGTATGACATGGCGATGAATCACGGGGAGCTGTTCCCCTTTGCCTTTGATGATGCTTTAACCGATTGTGGATGCACGGATTAGAAGGAGCATAGCAACAATGAACGAATACAAAGAATTTTGCCGGCTGCGCGACTACCGCAAGCCTGGTGCTGAAATTTGCCAACACACCGAAGCCGAAGCGTTTGCCCTGGCGACAGCCCACATGCTCGACAGGCGTCCAATGCACCAGATGCTGTACGCATTACCGACTGCAGCACGGCCAGAGGCCAACCAGAATGACGATAAAACAACAACTTGGAGTAAAAATTGAGCACTACCGACACTGACCGCATTATCTATCGCCAAGATCTGTACAAGCTGATCGGCGTTACCTCGGAAACGCTACGGCGCTGGCTCAAAGAGGGCAAGATTCCGGCCGCCGACATCGCTATCAGCCGCCGCACGGTCGGATGGCGTCTGTCTACGCTCCACGCAGCAGGCATTAAGCTACTTTAAACTTGGTTAGCTCTGACTTGAACTGACATAAACTGCCAGATGAGTCAGAGCTTTGAAAGGCCGCGTCCGGCCATCTCAGAAATTGCATAAAAGAAGAATAATTTCTTTTTGTATATCACTTTACTACCAAGGTATGCCGCTTTCGTCTAGGACCGGCACTGGTCCAAAATGTGAAATTAGATCACTTTCGTACGCCTTTAAGATATCAACTCCGATGGCGTAGGTGAAGCTACTATAGCTGCGCACGGACCTAGGCTGAGAATCAAACTGATTCTCGATAAATTCTTGACATTGCGCCTCAGCATAATTGCAATTCATGCCAAACCACTCGGACAGCCCGCCATTGTGAAACTCAATACGTATAGGCGAGTAGGCGATGTGTACCCTTTTCTCTAATTCAAATGCCTGTAGTGAGCAACTCTGTGGGAAGTAGAAGGCGGCATGCATGAACAAGTGTGGGTCGCCACAGCGCAACGTTGCAAAGCGCAACATTGGATTGTTCGTTGTCATTCCAATCTTGGTTCTTTTATAGTCAGCGCTGGTTCCCATTAAGTATAGCCATGATCCCGGCGGTAGCACTGGCATAGGCATGTTTTCTATTTGCATCATCGTATTGCTATAAGAGTATTGTTTTGTCGGGAACGGAAAAATGCAGCAAAGTTCGGAGTTAAAATTCAAAGAGTGCCACTCATTTCCAGCTATCGTCGCATGATCATTTGGCGAAACGCGTTAGGCCAAGCATGTGCTGCTGTGCTTAAATAACCAGTCCGCAAACGCTTGGAGCATCGCCCTGCGCTGCTTCAGGTACTCCGCCGAATTATAGACGCCACGCACCCCGCCGTCCTTGTGCGCGAGCTGCATCTCGATATGGTCGGTATTGAATTCGTGCTCGTTCGCCCAGGTGGACCCCACCTTGCGCCAACCGTGCCCCGTCATGCGGCCTTTGTACCCGATCCGGTGGATGAGGTACAGGATCGAATTTTCACTCATGGGCCGATTGCCTGTTCGATCATTCGGAAACACGTAGGCGCTCCCGCGCGAGCGCAATTTCATTTCTTTCAGCAGCGCCTGAGCTTGCGTTGATAGCGGTACAAGATGCTCGCGGTTCTTCTTCATCCGCTTGCCAGGTATGCGCCAGATATCGCCCTCGACTTCTGCCCACGTCATGCGGCGCAACTCGTCCGTGCGGGTCCATGTGAGTGCCAGCAGCTTGCAGGCCAGCACAGACTGAATTTCATCCTCCAGCGCGAGGCGTTCCAGGAATGGATGCACCTCGGATATGGCTAACGCCGCAAAACCCTCACGGGGCTTTCTGGAAAACGCAACCTTCGCATTGATCGATGATGCCGGGTTCTCGTCGCAGTGTCCGTGCTGAACGCCCCAGTCAAGCACCTGACTGGCCCACATTCGCACGCGTCGAACATAGACGGACAGGCCCGCCGCATCCATGGGCCTCAAGGCATCCATCAGGCTGTCCCGCGTGATATCGCGCAGCAGCATGCCCCCAAGTTTCGGCGACAAATGCATTGCCAGGCCCCTGAGTGCATTGGCTTTGTAACCCTCGCTGATGTCGGTTCGGCCGGCCCAGTATTCAGCGATCGCAACATCGAACGTGATCGATGGTTTCACCTTGGGCTTTGGCTTGAGGTCTTCCCCGTCGAGTAGTTTCAGGCGGATCGCATCGCGTCGGTCGCGTGCCTCTTTCAAGCCAATGAGTGGGTACGGCCCGATCACCGCAGTTTGCTGCTTGCCGTCAGTATTGCGATACGCTACGCGCCAGACCTTGCCGCCGCTGGGTAAAACAGCCAGGAATAGACCATGACCGTCAAACAGCTTGCGCAGCTTCCCATTGTTGGAGAGCGCCTTGCGGCAATCGTTGTCAGTAAGGGTATTGATCGCCATGGCGCGGTTCCTGTAGGTACGGTAGATGAGGAAACCGCATCATACCTACAAATGAACCTACGTGAAAATGTGCGACAGGGAGTTTAAAGGTAGCCAAATCTGCGATTCAGATGGGCTGAAATTCACTTAACTCGTTGATTTTCAAGGATTTTACGCACTGTACCGTGCGGTACTTTAATGCAACCTTGAATATGATTGGCGGAAGCGGTGAGATTCGAACTCACGAACAGTGTAACCCGTCGCTAGTTTTCAAGACTAGTGCCTTCAACCACTCGGCCACGCTTCCAGATGGCAGCATTATACATAAAGGTCGGTGGCTTACCAATGGCGAGTAGTCAGGGCCGCGTATTTAAACCTCACAGCAAGCTCTGGGGTCAGACCCGGCGGGTCTGACCCCAGCTCTTCGCCTATGGGTTCCATATCTACACCAACACGCCAATGGAAAGCCTTACACGCCCCAGTTTTCCCGCAGCGCCTTCTCGAACTCTCCCGCCGGCAATGGCCGCGAGAATAGGTAGCCCTGCACTTCGTCGCAGCCTGAACTTTTCAGGAAGGCCAGCTGCTCCGCCGTTTCCACGCCTTCCGCGATCACCTTGTGCTGCAGTTGCTGGGCGATGCTGATGATGGTGCTGGCGATGGCGCAGTCGCTGGCGTCGGTGGGGATGCCGGTGGTAAATGATCGGTCGATCTTCAAGGTATCGATGGGGAAGCGCTTGAGGTAGGACAAGCTGGAGTAACCGGTGCCGAAGTCGTCCAGCGACAGGGCCACGCCCAAGGCCGTGATGCGGTCCATGATGCCGATCACGCGCTCGATGTTGTGCATCAGCGTGCTTTCCGTGATTTCCAGTTCCAGCCAGGCCGCCTCCAGGCCGTAGCGGGCCAGGGTCGCCGCCACCCTGGCGGGCAGCGCTGACGTGAATTCGCGCGCGGACACGTTGACGGCCAGGCGGATCGGCGGCAGGCCGGCCAGTTTCCACGCTTGCGCCTGGGCGCAGGCCGCTTCCAGCACCCATTCGCCCACTTGCACCACCAGGCCCGTCGATTCGGCCAGGGGGATGAATTCGGCGGGCGGGATCATGCCGTGCTGCGGGTGGCACCAGCGCACCAGCGCTTCGGCGCCGATGATGCGCCCGCTGCCCAGCGCGTATTTCGGCTGGTAGTGCAGCAGCAATTGCTGTTCTGACAATGCCTGGCGCAAGCCTGTTTCCAGGCGCATGCGTGCCTGCATGCCCAGGTTCATGTCGTGGCTGTAGAAGGCCACGCTTTCCGCTTCGCCGCCGCTGTCCTGCTTGGCGCGGTACATGGCGATGTCGGCCAGGCGCAGCAGGGTTTCCGCGTCCTGCCCGTCCTGCGGATAGACGCTGATGCCGATGCTGGCGCCCACGCGCAGGTCGTGGCCTTCGATCAGGAACGGTTCCACCAGCGAGGCCAGCAACTTTTGCGCCACCATGCTGGCCTCGAAATGCTGGCCGATATCGAACAGGCCGACGGCGAACTCGTCGCCGCCCAGGCGCGCCACCAGGTCCTGATCGCGCAAGGCATGGCGGAAACGCAGCGAGACTTGCCGCAACAATTCGTCGCCAATGCGCCGGCCCAGGGTGTCGTTGATCAGTTTAAAACGGTTCAGGTCGATGAACAGCACGCAGCCGAGCATCTTGCTGCGCTGCGCCACGCTGAGGGCCTGATCGACCAGCTTGGCCAGCAAGGTGCGATTGGGCAGGCTGGTCAGCGGGTCGTAATACGCCAGGTGGTGCAGGCGCTCCTCGGCCAGTTTGCGTTCCGTGATGTCCGTCAGGTAGGCGATGAGTCCGATCGGCTTGTCGTCCATGTCTTGCAGCGGCGACAGGGACAGGCTGGCCCAGAAGACTTCGCCCGACTTCTTTCGGCGGCGCACCTCCATCAGGCGCCCTCCCTGTTCCAGGAAGGCGTCGTGGAAACCCGTGTCTTCGTCGTCGTACAGGAACAGGATGTTGCGCCCCACGGCTTCCACCGAGCTGTAGCCGAACAGGCGCTCGGCGCCCTTGTTCCAGCTGGTGATGTAGCCCGTCAAGTCCATCGTCAGCACGGATTCGTGCAACTGGTCGAGGATTTGCGTCTGTTGCGCCAGCAAGGCTTCGACCTGCGCAAAGGCATGCGTGGAGCGTTGCGCCAGCGAATGCACTTGCAGCACGCCCGCCGTCAACGATGCCAGGCTGGCCAGGTGGCGGCGGTCGGCGTCGCTGTAGGCGCGTCCCGCCACGCTGTAATGACCGAAACAATGGCCGTCGAAACTGATTTCCTGTAACAAGGCGGGCGTATCGCCGGGGAAAATCGCGGACTGCGCAGCGGCGTCCATGCTGGTGGCGGGCAGGAACAGGCCATATGGGCTCGCCATCACGGCGCTGGCGATACGGCCCAGCTCAGCCACCAGCGCGGGACCGCGCAAACGCACGACGGCATCGCACAAGGCGGCGCTGTTACCGAGGAAATCCGACACTGGCAGCAAGGTCATGCTACAGGTTCCGGCTAACCTGGATGGCCCATTGGTAGGCTTGCAGCAGGCTGCGCCAATAGGTTTCTCCATCGATGCCGGCGCGGCGCAAGCCATCAAGCGCCGGCGTGGCGCTTTCGACCAGCGCCAGCAAGGTGCCCAGCTCGCCATTGCGTTCCAGCAAGGCGGCGCTGACGTCGGGCGCCAGGTTCAGGGTGGCGATGATCTCTGCCATCGGCATGCCCAGCAGGACATCGAGCAGGGAAAACACGCCCGCCATGAAGGCCAGGTCTTGCGCGTCGCGGTCGCCGCCGCGCAACTGGCACAGCGCTTCCATCTGCGCCGCGCGCACGGCGGCCAGCGGCAGCAGCGCGTGGATCTTGCCGTCATCTTGCTGGCGCGCGTACAGCAGCAGTTGCAGCCAGCGCTGCAGCTGGCGCCGCCCCAGCAGGGTGATGGCCTGGCTGAAGCTGGTAATCGGCGCCGTGAAACCGAAGGCGGCGGAATTGACCAGTTTCAATAAATGATAGCTGAGCGATGGGTCTTGCTTGAGCGGCACTTCCAGCTCGTGCGCGTCGGCATCGCGGGCCAGCAAGCCCAGCAGCGCCAGCACACGGCGCCGCGACGTGGCGTCTTCCGGCTCGCTTTGCTGGCGCGCATGGTGCAGGGCGTAATCGCCGGCAAACCAGCTCACGCCCAGCGCTTGCGCGGCAGCAAACTGCTCGGCGTCGACGATGTTGTAGGCCAGGTGCGGCCCCGGCAGGGGCAGCAGCTGATGCAGGGCCGGGCGGGCGCCGGCCGCGTCAAAGCTCAGCGCGCGCGCGTCGACCTGCGCCGCCGCCACGGGACCGGCCTCGGCGCCATCAAGGATGAGGCGGTAGCCGGCGTCGCGCCATTGCCGGCATTTTTTCTGGATCTGCTTGTCGTCGGCAAGATGGGCCGGCAATCGGAAGATGGTGCGTTGCGGCGCCAGTTGCGCCAGCACGGCCTCGTCCACGCCATGCGGGTCGGCCAGGGGAATGATGCAGTCGAGCGGCGCCAGGTAGGCATACGCATCGGCAGCGGCCAGCGCCGCCAGCAGCGGCGCCGTCGAGGCCTGCGGTACATGCAGGGTGACAGCAACCCACTCGTTATGAGCATTGGCCACTGCTTGTAATCCCACCAACGGAAACAGGTTTGATTCAGACGCTGACATCGGTATCTCAGTGTGGGTAGGGCGCCATAGTAAATAAACTGACCAGCATTGGCAACCCTGGCCCGACAGGGATGCCCTCGACAGCGAGAATCATTCTATCCGAATCTCACCCACGAAACAGTTTAATTTTGGCAATAAATGTTCAAAATAAACATTCCCCCGGGAGACCCGCCTGTCATGCGGGTGTGACAAGAACACGGCGCGGCGCGGGCCTGCTCAGGCGCTGCCGCCATGCGCGTGCTCGACCGCGTATTTGATCAATTCTGCCTGCCCTTCGATGCCAAGCTTGCGCTTGATGTTCAGGCGGTGCGTCTCCACCGTGCGCACGCTCAGGTCCAGGTCGCGGGCGATCTGCTTGTTCGACTGGCCCGCCGCGATATGCTGCAGCACCTGCTGCTCGCGCGTGGTGAGGAAGGAATCGTGGACTTGCGGGCGCGACAGTTGCCGCGCCAGGGCCGCACTGTAATAGATGCCGCCGGACATCACCGTCTCGATGGCGAAGACGATATCTTTCCCTGGTGCATCTTTGAGCACATAGCCGCGCGCGCCGGCGGCGATGGCTTGCGACACGTATTCGAGCTTGTCGTGCATGGACAGGATCAGCACGGCAATCTGCGGAAACGCCTGTTTAAACAGCGCCGTCGCTTCAATCCCATTCGTGCCGCGCATATTGATATCCATCAGCACGAGGTCCACCTGGTGGACGCGCGCCTGGGCCAGCGCTTCGTCGGCGCCGCCCGCCTCGGCCACCACGTCGAAATGCGCCACCGCTTCCAGGCGCGCGCGCAAGCCGTCGCGCACGAGGGGGTGGTCGTCCACCAGCAGGATGTTGATTTTCTCGGTCATGGTTGCATATCTATTTTAGTGTGTGGATGGAAGGCCGAGCCGCGCCAGCACCACGGTGCCGGCCGCGGACGAGGTGATGTGCAGGCTGCCGCCGATGGCTTCCATGCGTTCCGTCATGTTGCGCAGGCCGATGCCGCGCTGCGGATGCAGGGCGATGCCGTCGAAATCGAAGCCGCCGCCATTATCCTGGATGCGCAATTCCACCGCCTTGCCCGCCTCGTGCAGGCTCACTTCCACGCCGCTGGCGTGCGCATGGCGCTCGCAATTGGTCAGCGCTTCCTGGGCGATGCGGAACAAGACGGTATTGACCATGTCGGGCAAGCCCTCGCCCGCCGCCGCCGGGCTGGCCGTGAAACTGGCTTGCGCGCTGCTGCTGTCGTTGAATTCATGCACCAGGTGGTCGAGCGCGGCAGCCAGGCCCAGGTCATCTAAAATGGCCGGGCGCAGGTTGTGCGAAATGCGCCGCACCTCGCCCAGCACCTTGTTCAGTTGCTCGGCGGCCCGCTCGAAGGTGGCCGGCGCCTTGTCTTTCTGTTCCGCATTGCCAGCCAGGCGCGCGATGCCCGCCTCGATCTGCAGTTTAATGGACACCAGCCACTGGCTGATGCCGTCATGCAAGTCGCGCGACAGCCGCGCCCGCTCTTCCTCCTGCGATTCCACCACGCGCTGCGCCAGCACCTTCAGCTTGGCGTCGGCCACGCGCAATTCGCGCAGGTTCAGCACCAGGCCGCAGGCGGCCACCAGCAGGGAGCCGAGGATGGCGATGGCGGCGATCAGTTCCATGGTCGAGCGGATATTGCGCGACTGCTGGGCATCGACCTTGGCCAGCGCCTGGTCCACGTCATCCATGTAGATGCCGGTGCCCATCATCCAGCCCCATTCCGGCATCAGGATCACATAGCCGAGCTTGGGTGCGGACTTGTTGGTCGACGGCTTGATCCAGTTGTAGCGCTCGAAGCCGCCGCCGTTCTTCGCCCGCTGCATCAGGCGCTGGATGGTCAGATTGCCGTCCGCGTCGCGCAACTCCCACAGATTCTGCCCCACCAGTTCGGGCTGGCGCGGATGCATCAGCGACTTGCCTTGCAAATCATAGATAAAGAAATAGCCATCGTCGCCATAGCTGAGGGCGGACAGGATGCGCTTGGCCTCTTCTTGCGTGGCGGCATCCTTGCGTCCCGACTGATACAGGGAAGCGATGGAATGGCTGGCCAGGGTCACGTAATGCTTGAGCTCGGCTTCCTTGCTGGCCAGATACGCTTGCTGGATGGTGGCGCGCTGCTGCTCGGCCAGGGTGATCGCCTGGTGCCGTACGGCAAAGGCGATCGCGCACAGGGCGAGGATGAGCGGCGTGAGGGCCAGGAAGATGACTTTCTGTCTGAGTTTCATGGCCTGGCGCGCTCCGGCGGCGTCGATGCTGGTGGAAGGAAATGCGTGATTTTACGTCGCGGCGCGGCGATCAGCCTGCGTAGTAATACTGAGCGTTACTGCGTAGTGCTGCGCTTGCGGCAATTATACGATTCCTGAATACTCGCCATAAGCTGCAGACACCCAATTCTCACCCAAACTGGCGACGACCAGGCTCGGCAGCACACATCATCGCACGGCACAGCGCCCGTCAATCTCTGGAGGAAGCATGAACCGCATTTTCAAACAGCTCGGCTGGGCAGCGCTTGCGCTGGCCGGCGCCGGGTCCCTGGGCGTCGTCGCCCTGCAACGTGGCGAACCGATCAGCGCGATCTGGATCGTCATCGCCGCCGTCTGCGTCTATCTGATCGCCTACCGTTTCTACAGCCTGTTCATCGCCGACAAGGTGCTGGGCCTGGACGCGCGCCGCATGACGCCCGCCTTCAAGCACAACGATGGCCTCGACCACGTGCCGACCAACAAATATGTGCTGTTCGGCCACCATTTCGCGGCGATCGCCGGCGCCGGCCCCCTGGTCGGCCCCGTGCTGGCCGCGCAGATGGGCTATCTGCCCGGCATGCTGTGGATTTTGGCGGGTGTCGTGTTTGCCGGCGCCGTGCAGGATTTCATCGTGCTGTTCATTTCCATGCGCCGCGATGGCCGCTCGCTGGGCGACCTGATCAAGGCTGAGCTGGGCGAGATTCCCGGCATGATCGCCCTCCTGGGCTGCTTCATGATCATGGTCATCATCCTGGCCGTGCTGGCCCTGATCGTCGTCAAGGCGCTGACGGGTTCCCCATGGGGCAGCTTCACCGTGATGGCGACGATTCCCATCGCCCTGTTCATGGGCGTGTACTCGCGCTTCATCCGCGTGGGCCGCATCGGCGAGATTTCCATCATCGGCTTCGTCTTGCTGATGCTGGCCATCATCGGCGGCCAGTACGTGCAGGAACACGCGGTGCTCGGTCCGATGTTCACGTTCACGGGCACGGAATTGACGTGGATGCTGATCGGCTACGGCTTCATCGCCTCGGTCCTGCCCGTGTGGCTGCTGCTGGCGCCGCGCGATTACCTGTCGACGTTCCTGAAGATCGGCACCATCCTGGGCCTGGCCATCGGCATCATCGTTGTCGCACCGTACCTGAAAATGCCGGCCATGACCAAGTTCATCGACGGCTCCGGCCCCGTCTGGTCGGGCAATCTGTTCCCCTTCCTCTTCATCACCATCGCCTGCGGCGCCGTTTCCGGCTTCCACGCCTTGATTTCCTCGGGCACCACGCCGAAGATGATTGAAAACGAAAGCCATGCCCGCTTCATCGGCTATGGCGCCATGCTGATGGAATCGTTCGTCGCCATCATGGCCCTGGTGGCCGCCTCGACCATCGAGCCGGGCATCTATTTCGCCATGAACAGCCCGGCCGCCCTGATCGGCACCACGGCCGAGTCCGCCGCACAGGCGATCTCGCAATGGGGCTTCTATGTCACGCCGGAAATGCTGACGCAGACGGCCAAGGACGTTGGCGAGCACAGCATCATCTCGCGCGCCGGCGGCGCACCGACCCTGGCCGTCGGCATGGCGCAGATTCTTTCCGGCGCCATCGGCGGCAAGGCCATGATGGCCTTCTGGTACCACTTCGCCATCCTGTTCGAAGCGCTGTTCATCCTGACGGCCGTCGATGCGGGCACGCGGGCGGGCCGTTTCATGCTGCAAGACTTGCTGGGCAGCTTCGTGCCTAGCCTGAAACAGACGGAAAACGTCATCGCCAACCTGCTGGCCACGGGCCTGTGCGTGGCGGCCTGGGGCTACTTCCTGTACCAGGGCGTGGTCGATCCATTGGGCGGCATCAACACCTTGTGGCCATTGTTCGGCATCGCCAACCAGATGCTGGCGGCCATCGCGCTGATCCTCGGCACCTGCGTGCTGTTCAAGATGAAACGGGGACAGTATGCGTGGGTCACCATCACGCCAACGATCTGGCTGCTGCTGTGCACGTTGACGGCGGGCTGGCAAAAGATTTTCGACGCCAATCCGCGCGTCGGCTTCCTGGCGCACGCCAAGAAATACTCGGCGGCCCTGGACGAAGGCACCCTGCTGGCGCCGGCCAAATCGGTGGCGCAGATGCAACAGATCATCTTCAACGATTACCTCGACGCCGGCCTGGCCGCCTTCTTCGTCATCGTCGTGATCAGCGTGCTGTTCTTCGGCATCCGCACCATCCTGAAGGCGCGCGCCGACAGCCGTCCGAGCACCAAGGAAACGCCGTTCCAGGCCATGCCCACGGTGCAATGATGATCGATGAAATCATCAAGGCTGGACGGTATCTGGGGCAAAGCATGCGGCTCATGTGCGGCTTGCCCGAGTACGACACCTATGTGGCCCACCGGGAAGTGACCCATCCCGGCGAGCCGATGATGACGTATGAAGAGTTCTTCCGCGAACGGCAGGAAGCCCGCTACGGCGGCGCCGGCAAACGCGGAGGTTGTTGTTAGTAGCGGGGTCAGACCCTTCGGGTCTGACCCCAGCTTTTCACCGGGTTTGATTTCATAAGCCCCAAAAGCAAATACTGGGGTCAGACCCATAGGGTCCGACCCCACCCTCCGTTGTTTCATCTTCAGTAAGTTCCCCTCCCCTCTCGTCCCTTAGACCCACATCAACATCGGGGTGTGTCTTCGCGTCTATATTTTTCCAATAGGAATTAAATAACAGTCAACGGGCCGACCGGAGAAGCGCCGCCACCATGTTCAATTTCCAACGCTCCAGCATCAGCCAGAAGCTGACCATGATTTCGGTACTGTCGTCGGGCTGCGCGCTGCTGCTGGTGTTCGTGGCGTTCGCGCTGACGTCCGTGCTCAGCCACAAGAACGACGAGGGCAAGCAATTGCTGTCCCTGGCGGGCGTGATCGGTGCGGCCAGCGCGGCGCCCATGCTGATAGGCAAGCCGGCGCAGGCGGAACAGGTGCTGGCCGCGCTGGCCGCGCGCGACGAGGTGGCCCAGGCGGCCCTGTTCGACAAGGGCGGGCGGCTGTTCGCCCTATACCGCGCGCCGCAGCATGCGGACGGCCTGGCGGCGCCGGAAGACATGGACCCGGCCCTGCTGGCCGACATGGCCGTGCAACCGGTCACGCAAGGCGCGGGCACGACCCTGGCGCCGGCCATGCGCCTGTACCACCCCGTCTACCGGCCAGGCGAGCCGCAACAGATCATCGGCGCCGTGCTGATCGAGGCGGACCTGAACCACATGTGGCGCGACATCGGCCGCCACGTGGGCGCCATCGGCGGCGCCACCGTGCTGTCCTTCCTGATCGCCGTGTTCCTCGCGCGGCGCTTCAAGAGCGTGATCGCCGAACCGATCACCAAGCTGATCGACACGGCGCAAAAAGTGTCGAGCAGCCAGACCTACAGCCACCGCATCGCGCACCAGCGCAGCGACGAGCTGGGCGTGCTGATCGACAGTTTCAACGACATGCTGGCGCAGATCGACAGCCGCGACAGCACCCTGGCCAATTACCGCGACCAGCTCGAGCGCCAGGTGGGCGTGCGCACGGCGCAGCTGGAGAAGGCCAAGGATGCGGCCGAGGCGGCCAGCCAGGCGAAAAGCGCGTTCCTTGCCACCATGAGCCATGAAATCCGCACGCCCATGAATGGCGTGCTGGGCATGACGGAGCTGCTGCTGGCCAGCCCTTTGAGCCCGCAGCAGCGCCACTACACGAGCATGGTGCAGCGCTCGGGACAGAATCTGCTGGTGATCATCAACGACATCCTCGACTTTTCCAAGATCGAGGCGGGCAAGCTGAGCGTGGAATACATCCGCTTCAATTTCCGCGAACTGCTCGACGATATCGAGCACGTCTTCGCGCCGCAGGCGGAGGCGAAAAACATCAGCCTGGAATTCGATATCGCCTACGACATCCCCATCGCCATCTGCGGCGACCCGAACCGTTTGCGCCAGATCATCGTCAACCTGCTGGGCAACGCCATCAAGTTCACGGAAACGGGCAAGGTCACCGTGAAAGTGACCGTGTGCAGCGAGGATGCGCCCAGCGTGGGCTTGCGCTTCGAGGTGCACGACACGGGCATCGGCGTGTCCAGCGAGGCGCAGAGCCGCATCTTCGAATCGTTTTCGCAGGCCGACGGCTCGACCACGCGCAAGCACGGCGGCACGGGCCTGGGATTGACGATCTCGAAGCAGCTGGTGGAGCTGATGGGCGGCACTATCGGCGTTGATAATGCTTTAACGCAAGGATCGATCTTCTGGTTCGAAGTAAATTTCGATAAGCGGCGGGTCGACAGCGATGATCCGTCCTTCAACCTGAAAACCACGCGAGGGTTACGCGCCTTGATCGTCGACCACACACCCGCCACGCGCGCCGTGCTGGAGCGGCAATTGGCCAGCTGGCACATCGTCAGCGACAGCGCCGGCACGGCCAGCGACTGCCTGGGCAAGCTGCGCGCGGCCGCCCAGGCGGGCACGCCGTATGGCGTGGCCCTGCTCGACATGGAATTGCCGCGCACCAGCGGCCTGGCCCTGGCCGCCACCATCAAGAGCGATCCGCTGCTGGCCGATCTCAAGCTTTTGCTGCTGAGCACGGAACAGGCGGCGGCCGACCCCGTGCAGCGGCGCGAGGCGGGCGTGGCCTTCCAGCTGATCAAGCCGGCCCGCGAATGCGACCTGTTCGATTGCATCGTCACGCCGCCGCGCGCCAGCGACAGCCTGCGCATCCACCCGCCGCACACGGCGCGCCAGGTGGGCCGGCGCCAGCGCCGCCGCGTGCTGCTGGCCGAGGACAATCCCGTCAACGTGGAAGTGGCGCTGGCCATGCTCGACAGCCTGGGCCTGGACGTGGTCTGCGCGCACAACGGCGAAGAGGCCTTGCAGGCGGCGCAGGCCGAGGATTTCGATCTGATCCTGATGGATTGCCAGATGCCCGTGATGGATGGCTTTGCCGCCACGGCGGAAATCCGCCGCCACGAACAGCAGTGCGGCCACGCGCGCGTGCTGCCCATCGTCGCCATCACGGCCAATGCGCTGCAGGGCGACCGCGAGGCATGCCTGGCGGCCGGCATGGACGATTACCTGAGTAAACCTTTTACGCAGCAAGACCTGGGCCACACGATCGCCCGCTGGATCACCTTGCCGCGCGCGGCCACCGTGCACCACAGCGAGGCGCCGCAGGCACAAGCACCGCAGCAGGTGCCGCCCGAAGCGCCGGCGCCTGCATCCCCGCCAGCGGCCCAGCCGCTGAACCGGCAGGCGCTGGAAAACATCCGCGCCCTGTCCGGCACGGATGGCGATGCGCTGCTCGAGCGGGTCATCCAGGCCTTCGTCGGCGAAACGCCGCGCCAATTGATCGCCATGCGCGAAGCGATCGCCGGCGCGGATGCCGAAGCGCTGCGCAAGGTGGCGCACAGCCTCAAGTCGGGCAGCGCCAACGTGGGCGCCGACGGCCTGGCGCAACTGTGCAAGGAGATGGAAAAACTGGGCCGCGCCGGCAGCACCGAGGGCGCGGCTCCCCTGCTGCAGCAGATGCAGCAAGCCTTCCTGGCCGTACGCGAATCGCTGAACGCCATCCTCGTGAAGGAACACTGACATGACAGCGCCCCTCTCCCCTCCCCGCGGCCTGGTGCTGGTGGCCGACGACGATCCCGTGATGCGCCTGCTGATGCGGCAAATGCTCACGCAGGTGGGCCTGGACGTGATCGAGGCCGAGGATGGCGTGCAGGCGCTGGCCAGCTACAAGCACAGCGGGCCGGACCTGGTCATGCTCGACGTCGACATGCCGGCCATGGACGGCTTTGCCGTGTGCCGCGAAATCCGCCACCAGGAAGTGGGCGGCACGGTGCCCATCATCATGGTCACGGGCGGCGACGAACTGGAAGCCGTCACGCGCGCCTACGAGGTGGGCGCGACGGATTTCATTTCCAAGCCCATCAACTGGCCCATCCTGGGTCACCGCGTGCTGTACGTGCTGCGCGCCAGCGACGCCATCGCCCGCCTGCGCATCGCCGACGCGCACAACCGCGCCGTGCTGGCCGCCATCCCCGACACCTTCTTTCGCCTCAACCGCGAAGGCTTTTATCTCGACTACGAACAGGGGCACGACGCCAGCGCCGGCTTTTCCCTCAGCGACTGCGTGGGTAGCCATATCCGCGACGTGCTGCCGCCCGAAATCGCCGCGCGCCTGCTCGACAAGGCGCGCGCCGTGCTGACCACGCAGCATATCGGTTCGGTCGACTACACGCTCACGCACGAGGACAGCACGCGCCATTTCGAGGCGCGCCTGGTGGCGACGGGCGCCGACGAGGTGCTGGGCCTGGTGCGCGACATCAGCGAGCGCAAGCGCACGGAAGAGCAGATCCGCCGCCTCGCCTACTGCGACAGCCTGACGGGCATCCCCAACCGCCAGGCCTTCCTGGAAACCCTGGAACGCGAACTGCTGCGCTCGAAAGAACACGACAAGAAATTTGCCGTGCTGTTCATGGACCTCGACGCCTTCAAGCGCATCAACGACACCCTGGGCCACGACGTGGGCGACCATCTGCTCAAGGTGGTGTCCGAGCGCCTGCGCGAAACCATCCGCCCCAGCGACCTCGTGCTGCGCGGCGAATACGAGCTCGATGGCGTCTCCGGCGGCAGCAACCTGGCGCGCCTGGGCGGCGATGAATTCACGATATTGATTCCCGACCTCGAACGGGTGGAAGACGCGCTGAACGTGGCGCACCGGGTCAAGGAAGCCATGCGCCGGCCTTTCATGATCGAGGGACACGAAATTTTTGTGACGGCCAGCATCGGCATCTCGCTGTATCCGGAAGACGGCGAAGACTGCAACTCGCTGCTGAAGTATGCGGACACGGCCATGTACCACGCGAAGAACTGCGGCAAGAACAACGCCAAGCTGTACAGCTCTTCGCTGACGATGGAAATCATGAGCCACGTCAAGATGGAAGTGGGCTTGCGCAAAGCCTTGCAAAACAACGAGCTGTACCTGCTGTACCAGCCGCAGATCGACGTGCCCAGCACGCAGATCGTCGGCGTCGAAGCGCTGGTGCGCTGGCGCCATCCCGAACGGGGCATCATCTCGCCCACGGAATTCATCCCGCTGGCCGAAGAGACGGGATTGATCGTGCCCATCGGCGAATGGGTGCTGCGCACGGCGTGCAACCAGGCCAAGGCCTGGCAAAGCGACGGCGGTCGGGCCATCCGCATGGCCGTGAACCTGTCGGCCAAGCAATTCAAGGATGAAAACCTGATGCAGATCGTGCTGTCGGCCCTGGCCGACACGGGCCTGGACGCGCGCCTGCTGGAACTGGAATTGACGGAAGGCACCTTGATGGACGATGCGCGCGCCACCATGGTGACCCTGGAGCAATTGCGCGGCATCGGCGTGTACCTGTCGATCGACGACTTCGGCACGGGATATTCTTCAATGAATTACCTGAAACGCTTCGACGTGCGGGCCCTGAAGATCGACAAGAGTTTCATCGCCGGCTTGCCGCAAGATACGGAAAACGCGGCCATCACGCGCGCCATCATCGCCATGGCGCATGGTTTGAAAATGGTGGTGGTGGCCGAGGGGGTGGAAACGGACGAGCAACTGCTGATGCTGGAGGAATACGGCTGCGACATGGCGCAGGGATACTTCCTGGGCCACCCGTCGCCGCACGACACGATCACGGCCATGCTGGCCAGGCAAAGGGACCAGCTGGCCAGCCTGGAAGCTAGAGCACTTCGAAGGCAAGGATTTGCGTGACTTGCTGCGGATTAAAATTATCGTCGGAAATCATCACCAGGCTGCGGCGGCCGTTTTCCAGGCGCGGCCCCCAGCTGATGCCTTCGATGTTGTCGACCCGTGCCAGGCCGCTCTTTTCCAGGTCCAGCAGCAGTCGCTTGCGCGCCGGCACATACGCCGCGCCGGCCAGCGCCGGCATGGCCTGGATATCGGTGGCGCCAGCCGTGTCCATCGCGTAGATGCGCACGTGATTCGTGTAGATGCCGTCGGCGTTTGCCACGCCGGCCCGCTCCACCACCAGCACCTGATGGTCGTTGACGGCGAGGATTTCCGACACGCCATTGTCCGCCTCGCGCCCCGGCGCGGGCCGCGAGGCCACCGGCTCGATCGCATACGCATACTGGCCCAGCACGGCACCGGCGCGATCCAGGCGCGTGATGCGCACCACCGAGCCGTTATCGGGCGTGGCCAGCGGGCCATCCTGGTACAGGGCCGCTTCCATGCCCAGCCACAAGCTCTTGCCATCCGAGGCAAACGACAGCGCTTCAAAGCTCATGTTGTTGCGCGAACCGGTTTCGTTCTTCGAGACCTGGAACATGGCGGGCGTGGGCAAGGTGGCCAGGTAACGGCCGCCGCTATCGGCGTGGCGCACGAACGGATGCAAGCCCACCTTGCGGTTGCCTTCGCTGCCGTACCACAGGCTGCCATCGTGCGGATCGACGCGGATGGTTTCGATGTCGGGCACCTGGTCACCCTGGTCCAGCTTGGCATGCGCCAGGTTCGGATAGCGGCTGCCGTCGGGCTGCGTGAAGAAATGCACGCTTTTCAATGTCACGCCGGAGAATTGTTTACTGTCGTAATCGAGCGTGGCGCGGTAGAAACGGGCCGGATTGATTTCCGAACGGTCATCGCTTTCCATCACCCAAGTGCCGCTGGCCGCATCGTAATCGATGCCGGACAGGCCGCCCACCGTCGTGCCCTCGAACGCGTATTTCAAGGCGATGCGCTGTTCGCCGATCAGGCGCAGGCCGGCGATCGGCGCGTCGTGGGGGAAGCTGGCGCAGCCGGAGAGAAGAACAGCGGCGGACGCCAGGGCAAGCGCGGCGCGGAACAATGGAAGCATGATCGGTATCAAATAAGTCGGGAAGCAAATTCCGGGGTCAGATCCGCCGGGTCTGACCCCGGCTTTGGTTCTGCGGGTTAATAGCGAATTACACCACGCCATCGGCCTTCAGCCGCGCGATGGCGGCAGCGTCAAACCCCAGCGACGCCAGCACCTCGTCATTGTGCTGGCCCAGGGTCGGCCCCAGCCACTGGGTCTTGCCTGGCGTGGCCGACAGTTTCGGGCTGATGGCGGGCAATTTGACGGGTGTGCCGTCGGCGAAATGGTGTTGTTCGAACATGTCGCGGGCGAGAAATTGCGGGTCGCTCAGCATGTCGCGCACGGAGTATATCTTGCCGGCGGGGACGTCCGCCGCCTTGAGCACGGCCAGCGCGCTGTCGATCGTGTGCGTGGCGCACCAGGCGCCGATGGCGTCATCGATTTCCTGCGTGCGCGCCACGCGGCCGTCGTTGCGCGCCAGTTGCGGGTCGCCCGCCATGTCGATGCGGCCCATGGCCAGCATCAAGCGCTTGAAGATGGCGTCGCCGTTGCCGGCAATCACAATATTTTCGCCGTCGCCCGTCGTGTAGGTATTCGAAGGCACGATACCGGGCAAGGAACCGCCCGTGCGCTCGCGCACCACGCCCGCCTGGTCATATTCGGGCACCAGTGACTCCATCAGGTTGAACACGGATTCGTACAGGGCCACGTCGACCATCTGCCCTTCGCCGTGCTCGCGTCCGCCCGTCACGTCGCGGTGGCGCAAGGCCATCATGGCGCCGATCACGCCGTGCAGGGCCGCCACGGAGTCGCCGATCGACACGCCCACGCGCACGGGCGGGCGGTCGGCAAAGCCGGACACATAGCGCAAGCCGCCCATCGATTCGCCGATGGCGCCGAAGCCGGGCAAATCCTTCATCGGCCCCGTCTGGCCAAAGCCGGACAGGCGCACCATGATGAGGGACGGTTTGATTTGCTTGAGCTGTTCGTAGCCGAGCTCCCACTTTTCCAGCACGCCGGGGCGGTAATTCTCGATAATGATGTCCGCTTCCAGGGCCAGCTGGCGCGCAATCGCCCGGCCTTCCGGCGACTTCAGGTTCAGCGTTAAACTTTTTTTGTTACGCGCCTGCACCGACCACCACAGCGAGGTGCCATCCTTCAGCACCCGCCAGGTACGGATCGGGTCGCCACCATCGGGCGACTCGATCTTGATCACGTCGGCGCCGAATTCGGCCAGCATGCGGGCGCAGAACGGCCCCGCGATCAGGGTGCCCAGTTCCAGGACTTTGATGCCCGCTAAAGGTCCTGCCGACGTTTTCTCTTGCATGATTTAGGTTGCCCTGCGGTCGAGCATCGCGCGGGCGATCGTGCCCGCGTCGACGTATTCCAGTTCGCCGCCCACGGGCACGCCGCGGGCCAGGCGGCTCACGCGCAAGCCCCGCGCCTTCAGCATTTCGCTGATGTAATGGGCGGTCGCTTCGCCTTCATTCGTGAAATTGGTGGCCAGCACCACTTCGCCGACCACGCCATCGTTGGCGCGGTTCAGCAATTTTTCGAGGTGGATATCTTTCGGGCCGATGCCGTCCAGCGGAGAGAGTCGTCCCATGAGGACGAAATACAGGCCCTTGTAGGTGAGCGTTTGCTCGATCATCAGCTGGTCGGCGGGCGTTTCCACCACGCACAGCAAGCGCTTGTCGCGCTCTTCGTCGAGACAGGTCTCGCATACTTCGTGTTCGGTAAAGGTATTGCACAGGCCGCAGTGATGCACGGCATCGACGGCCTGGAACAGGGCGCGCGACAGCATGGCCGCGCCTTCCCTATCGTGCTGCAACAAATGAAACGCCATCCGCTGCGCCGACTTGGGACCGACGCCGGGCAGGCGCCGCAGCGCCTCGGTCAAAAATTCAAGCGACTTGGACATGGATCAACCCTGCCCCGTGCCACAGATCGAGCGCATGCGGTGTAGCATCAGAATGGCATTTTGAAGCCGGCTGGCAAGTTCATGCCGCCAGTCAAGCCTGCCATTTTTTCCGCGGACGTCGCTTCCGCCTTGCGCACGGCGTCGTTGAAGGCGGCGGCCACCAGGTCTTCCAGCATGTCCTTGTCGTCGGCCAGCAGCGACGGGTCGATGGACACGCGCTTGACGTCGTTCTTGCACGTCATGACGATCTTGACGAGGCCGGCGCCGGACTGGCCTTCCACTTCCACCAGCGCCAGTTGTTCCTGGGCCTTTTTCATGTTGTCTTGCATTGCTTGCGCCTGTTTCATCAGGCCAGCCAGTTGATTTTT
The DNA here is from genome assembly GCF_009208735.1 of Janthinobacterium rivuli. Classification (GTDB taxonomy): domain Bacteria; phylum Pseudomonadota; class Gammaproteobacteria; order Burkholderiales; family Burkholderiaceae_D; genus Janthinobacterium. The sequence goes on from NZ_WFLJ01000023.1 coordinate 111,364, forward strand.
CATCATGAGAATGCTCCGTTCAATTCAGTTTGTGAGTGTGTTAATCATCAATGCAGGGTCGGCGCGCCGGAGCCGGCCGGTGCAGGGGTAATCGTTCCCGGCACAACAAAAGCGTCGAAGGCCCGCTTCATGTCGAGCACGAAGGGATCGCTGGCGATGGTGGCTTCCGCTTGCAGCTGGCATGCCTCGCGGTGCGCCTGCGCTTCCGCGCTGGCCGTGTACCAGACGGCGCCCAGTTCCGTGTCGACCGAAACCTTGCGGCCGAAGCGTTCGCTCAGCGCAGCCGCCAGTTTTTCCACGTTGGCCGGACTGCGCCACGTGTCGATCGGCACGCGCAGGCGGAACGTGGTGCTGTGGCCGTCGTGCAGGCATTCGATCAGCTCGGCCTGCACGGCCAGTTGCTGGGCCACGCCGCGCAAAGGCAGCACGGCGGCGACGGCCGGCCAGTTGCCGTCCCAGTCCAGGCCCGGCACGGGCGTGATCACATACGGCCCGCTGGGCGCGGCTTGCTTGGCGGCACGTTGCGGCATGACGACGGCGGGCTGCTCGCCGGGTGCATTGCCGGGTACAGCGACGGCGGCGGAGGCGCTGTCGTCGGAAAATTCGGTGACCCACGGCGGCAAGTCGTCATCCTGCTGCTGCGCTTGCGGCGGCGCGGCAGGATGCGCCTGCTGCACGGGCGCTGGCGCTTCCATCACGGCCACGGGTGGCGCATCGTCCCATGGCGCCGGCGCTTTGGCGGCGGCGGCCGGTGGCGGAGCAGCCTGGACTGGCGCGGACGGGGCTGGCGTGGCGACGGCCGCGGCCGGTGCCGG
>NZ_WFLJ01000024.1 GCF_009208735.1 Janthinobacterium rivuli
AAGCGCCGCCGGTGCCTGCATCCGCGCCGCCTGCCGCGCCGCCTGCGCCGCCGAAGCCGGCCCAGCCGAAAGCCGTGCCGAAGCCCGCGCCTGTGCCTCCACCGGCACCGGACGAAGCGCCGCCAGCGTCGCGCAAGTGGCTGCGCTGGCTGGGCGGCATCGCCGTGCTGGCGGCCGTCATCGTCTACATGAATGGCAAGCCGGGCGGCAAGAATGAATCGGCTTGCAATGACGCCATCGATAGCGGCTTGAAGCTGGTGGCAAATGGCAGCCTGGACGGCGCCCGCCAGAAGCTGGCGACGGCAAAAAATGTGTGCACCGGCAAGTCCAGCGCCAAGGCGGACGATTTGCAGGCAGCGATCGGCAAGGCGGGCGCCGCGTCCGGCAGTTGCCAGCGGGGCGTGCGCGCCATCGAGCGCGCGATCGATGCTCACCAGTTGCAAAGCGCCGCCAGGGGCATCGCCGCGCTCGACGCTGATTGCGCGGGCGCATCCAGCGTGGATTCCTTGCGCAAGCAGCTGGCGCGCCAGCAGGCGGCAGCCGCGTCCGTGCTGGTCGGCGTGCGCCAGGCGCTCGATGGCAAGGATGCGACGGCGGCAGGAAATGGCATTGCCCGGCTGGAAGCGATCGACCGCGAAGCGGCGGAATTGCCGCAGTTGAAGGCCGACGTGCAGGCGCTGGCGGCCGCGCCCGCTGCTGCACCGGTCCCGGCGCCGGTGTCAACGCCGGCGGTGCAGGAACCGGCGCCCGCGCGCGCGGTCGAACGAACAGCGGTGGCCGAACGCCGTCCGCTGGAAACGGCGCCCGTCGATAGCGGCGCGGCCATGCGCAACGAGATGGCGCAATCGTTCTTGCGCGATGCCGAGCGCTCTTTGCTGGAAGGTAAGTTCGATGCGGCCAAGACCTATCTGGAAAGCGCGCGCCGCGTCGACCCTGGCAATGCGCGCATCGACAATCTGTCGCGCCGCATCCGCGAACGGGAACGGCAAGTGCTGCAGACGGAAACAACGATCAATTAGTCATATGGGAGTCACCATGCTGAATCACACCACCGTGCGCGCCACTGCTGCGCTGACCATCGCGGCGATGCTGGCCGGCTGCGCCACGGCGCCGATGAACCCGAACGGCGTGCGCCAGGACAGTTCCTATCCACAAGGTGGCGCCCAGGCGGCCACGGATGAGGACCCGTGCAGCGTAGGCGCGACGGCCGCTGCAGGCGCGGCCGTGGGCGCGCTGCTGGGTGCGCTAGCGGGCGGCAAGAATGGCGCGCTGAAGGGCGCGGCCATCGGCGGCGGCCTGGCGGCGGCCGGTTGCCTGGCCATCAATGTCAATTCGCGCCAGACCAAGACGGCGGCGCAGGCGGACCGCGACTATATCCGCGCACGCGGCGCGTTGCCGCGCGAGCCGCAAGTGGTGTCGTACACGCCGCAGCTGAGCGCGTCGACCGTCAAGCGCGGCCAGCCGTTCAAGGTGAATTCCGTGGTGGAGCTGGTCAACGGCAGCGCGCAAAGCGTCAACGACGTGCGCGAAGAGCTGGTGGTGCTCGATCCGCAAGGGCAGCCGTTCAAGTCCGGCTCGAAGGCCCTGGCCAGCAACAACAAGTCGGGCGGGCGCTTTGAAAACTCGTTCGAGCTGACCTTGCCGGCCGGCGTGTCGCAGGGCGTGTATGGCGTCAAGACGAACCTGTACGTGAACGGCAAGCTGGCCGCCACGCGCGACCTGCGCACGCAGCTGGTGATGCTGGACGACAATAGCGACGTAGCGCAGCAATTGGCGCAACGGTAAAGGGAGATTGCAGGAGTCTCAACATCTCATCCAGTCGTAGCGAGCGGCGATGATTTGTGGCCGAGAAGCGCAGCGCTACTTTAGTAGCGCGAGCATCGCCGGCCGCAAAGCGCGCCGCGCAGTAGACTGGGTGAGGTGTCAGCTACGCGCCACCCTGGTATCCATGCTGGCGCCACGCCTCGTAGACGACGACGGCCACCGTATTCGATAAATTCAGACTGCGGTTGTCGGGGCGCATCGGCAGGCGGATGCGCTGCTCGGCCGGAAAGCCGTCGCGCAGGGCTGGGTCCAGGCCTTTCGTTTCCGAACCGAACACAAACACGTCGCCCGGCAAGAAGGCCACGTCGCCGAACGGGCGCGAGCCGCGCGTCGTCATGGCAAACATGCGGGCCGGGTCGGGCTGGGTGTCGGCCAGGAACGCCTCCCAGTTCTTGTGCACCTTCATCTTGGCGTAATCGTGGTAATCGAGGCCGGCGCGCTTCATCTTGGCATCGTCGAGCGGAAAGCCCAGCGGTTCGACCAGGTGCAGTTGCGCGCCCGTGTTCGCGCACAGGCGGATGACGTTGCCCGTATTGGGCGGGATTTCAGGTTCTACCAAAACAACGTGAAACAAAATGCTCTCCTCATATATATCTGTAGCGAATTCAATGTGGCGGCGTGCGCGCCACGACCAATATGCTGACCCTGGCCGCCCCCGCGCCCTTGCAGGCGGCCGCCAGGGCGTTGACGGTATGGCCGCTGCTCATCACGTCGTCGACGATGCCGACATGGCATCCTTGCAATAACGGCGCGTGCTCCGGCGCGATGGCAAACGCGTGCGCCAGATTGGCTTGCCGTTCCTGCGGCGCCACGCCGCTTTGCGCCCGCGTGTCGCGCACCCGCAGCGCCAGCCGGGGCTGTAAAGGGACCTCCAGCAGGCGCGCCAGCGGACGGGCAATTTCCAGCGCCTGATTAAAACCCCGTTCGGCCAACCGGGCCGGGCCCAGCGGCACCGGGCACAGCAGCTGCGGCGCTTGCCATGCTTGCTGTTGCTTAATGGCAACATGCAGCAGTTGCGCCAACAGGGGCGCCAGCGCCAGGCGCGCGCCGAATTTCAGCTGCAACAGCAACTGGTCGGCGGGCGCCGCATAATCGAACGCCGTGATGGTGGCGTCATATGCGGGACTGTGGCGCACGCAGCGTCCGCACAGCAGCGCCACATCGTCGAGCGGATTGGCGCACTGGCGGCAGCGCGGCCGCAGCAGACCCAGGTATTGCGCGCGGCAGGGCGAACACAGCACTTCCGGGCAGCCGATGCCGCACAGCGCGCATTGGGCCGGCAGCACCGTGGCGCCCAGCCACAGTCGCAGCGCCTGCCAGGCGGCATCAAGCCGGTGCAGAGTGGCGGTCCGCATCGCGATGGCGTCGTTCCATGTACACTGCCGACATTATCTCACCTCACCCGATTCAACATGCCAGTTCCCACCAGTCCGCCCAAAATGAGTGCGCCCATCGATGCGGTGCAAGTACGCGATTTCTTTTCCCGTCCGGCGCGCGTCGCGCCATCGGACTTCCTGCGCCGCGAAGTGTCACAGCGCATGCACGAGCGCCTGGAGCTGGTGAAGATCGCTCCCCTGCGGGTGCTTGACGCCGGCTGCGGCCCGGGCGCGGACCTGGCGCAGTTGCAAAAGGATTATCCCGCCGCGCAGATTATCGGTCTCGATGCAGCGCAAGCGATGATGCAGGCGGCGCGCGCGCCCGCGTCGAAACTGGCCGGCCTGAATCAGTTCCTCAGCAAGCTCCTGCCGGCCAAGGCGGGCGTGGATTTGTTGTGCGGCGACCTCGGCGACCTGCCGCTGGCGCAGGGCAGCGTCGACCTCGTGTGGTCGAACCTGGCGCTGCACTGGCATGCCCAGCCCGACCGCGTGTTCGCCGAGTGGCGGCGCGCGCTGCGCCTCGACGGCTTGCTGATGTTTTCCTGCTTCGGTCCCGACACCTTCCGCGAAGTGCGCGACGCGTTTGCCGAAGCGGACTTGTATCCGCATGCCTTGCCCTTCGTCGACATGCACGACTTTGGCGACATGCTGGTCGAGACGGGTTTTTCCACGCCCGTGCTGGACATGGAAATCATCACCGTGACCTACGACACGGCGGAAAAACTGCTGGCGGACGTGCGCGCCTTTGGCGGCAACCCGCTGACCACGCGCCGGCGCGGCCTGATGGGCAAGGCGGCCTGGCAGCGCATGCTGGACGCGCTGGAAAAGACGCGCCGTCCCGATGGCAAGCTGGGCCTGAGTTTCGAGGTGATCTACGGCCACGCCTTCCGTCCCGCGCCGCGCGTGACGCGCAATGGCGAAGCGATCATCCGTTTTGACTTGCCCAGAAAACCGAAATAAAAGGCCAAAGAAACCGACACTTGGTCGCCATTCGCGCATTGCCATCGCGGCAAGCGTTGCAAAGCGCGCGGCGGCCGGGAGAAGGGCGCGCACAAAGCCGATTATTGCTTGATGGATTCAAGTTTACTTGATTATAATCGTTGATTGTTTGTCAGCTTGTTAAGTAGAAAAAACAAGGGCTGTATACAAAATAAAAAAAACAAAGCAAGACTAATTCGAAGTTACTGCATTAGTATAGTAACCATCTTCCACACGAGGCCATTTCAGTGTGGGGAGGAAAAAAAAGGGTTCCAGCATGGTTGCGCGCCGTCGTTTTTGCTGCCGTGGCCAGCATGGAATTCGCTGGTGCTTGACGCACATGGCCGCATTCCGGCCGTGTTGCTTTCATGGAGGAGCGGCAGCGGTCCAGTACGGAGAAGTCCGCAGCCGTTTAAAATATCATTATTTTTTGGGTGGTTGGGGAAAACATGACACATGCAAAGCGACTTCAATCGTTGCTGCTCGGGCTGTCTTTGACAGCGTTTGGCATCGGGCGATGGGCCACGGCGGCACCGGCTGCCGGCACCTATCCCGGCACCGGCGGTCCCGTGCCGTTCGAAATGAATCTGCAACCGCCGGCGACACAGATCGCCCATGAAATCTACGATTTGCACACCCTGATGATGATCATCTGCCTGGTGATCTTCGTGGCCGTGTTCGGCGTCATGTTTTATTCCATCTTCAAGCACCGCAAGTCCCTGGGCCACAAACCGGCCACTTTCCACGAAAGCACCACCGTCGAGATCGCCTGGACCGTCGTGCCTTTCCTTATCGTCATCGGCATGGCCCTGCCTGCCACGCGCACCGTGGTCGGCATGAAGGACACATCGAACGCCGACATCACCATCAAGGCCACCGGCATGCAGTGGAAATGGGGCTATGACTACCTGAAAGGCGAGGGCGAAGGCATTTCCTTCCTCTCCAATCTGGCCACGCCGCGCTCGCAAGTGGGTGCGCCAGGCGCGCCGCCGACGGAAAAACGGGGCGAGAACTACCTGATCGAAGTCGACAACGAAGTCGTCGTGCCGGTCAACAAGAAGATCCGCGTGGTGCTGACGGCCAACGACGTCATCCACGCCTGGTCCGTGCCTGCCTTTGGCGTGAAGCAGGATGCGATTCCCGGTTTCGTGCGCGACACCTGGTTCAAGTCCGACCATATCGGCACCTTCCGCGGCAATTGCGCCGAGCTGTGCGGCAAGGAACATGCGTTCATGCCCATCGTCGTCAAGGTCGTCTCGGCAGATGATTACAAGGCCTGGGTTGATGTAAAACAAAAGGAAATGGCGGCATTGGCTGATGATCCAAGCAAGGTGTGGACCATCGACGAATTGAAGGTCAAGGGCGAGAAAGTGTATACGGCCAACTGCGTGGTCTGCCACCAGGCGACCGGCAAGGGCGTGCCCGGTGCGTTTGCGCCGCTGGACGGCTCGGCCGTGGTGAACGGTCCGAAAGCGGATCAGATCCATGTGTTGCTGAACGGGCAAAAGAGCGGCAAGTATCCCGCTGAAATGCCAGCCTGGAAACAGCTGTCCGACACGGAAATTGCCGCAGTGATCACTTACACGCGCAATTCCTGGTCGAACAAGGCCGCAGAGAACATCGTTCAACCAGCCGAAGTCGTGGCTGCACGCAAGTAATTAGGAGCCGCACATGAGTACTAGCACGAGCACCTTGGACCACGCCGGTCACGATCACGACCATGCCCACGACCACCCCACCGGCTACCGCCGCTGGCTGTTTGCCACCAATCATAAAGATATCGGTACTCTGTACCTGTGGTTCTCGTTCATCATGCTGCTGTCTGGCGGCGTGCTGGCCCTGATGATCCGTACGGAACTGTTTCACCCTGGCTTGCAATTCTTTCACCCAGAATTCTTCAACCAGCTGACCACCATGCATGGCCTGGTGATGGTGTTTGGCGCCATCATGCCGGCCTTCGTCGGCTATGCCAACTGGATGATTCCGCTGCAAGTGGGCGCGTCCGACATGGCGTTTGCCCGCATGAACAACTTCTCGTTCTGGCTGCTGCCGCCGGCCGCGCTGCTGCTGGCCACGTCCTTCCTCGTGCCGGGCGGCGCCACGGCCGCCGGCTGGACCCTGTATGCGCCGCTGTCGACGCAGATGGGCCCGGGCATGGACATGGCCATTTTCGCCATGCACCTGATGGGCGCCTCGTCCATCATGGGCTCGATCAACATCATCGTCACCATCCTGAACATGCGCGCGCCCGGCATGACCCTGATGAAAATGCCGATGTTTTGCTGGACCTGGCTGATTACCGCGTATCTGTTGATCGCCGTCATGCCCGTGCTGGCCGGCGCCATCACCATGACCCTGACGGACCGCCATTTCGGCACGTCCTTCTTTAACGCGGCAGGCGGCGGCGACCCCGTCATGTACCAGCACATCTTCTGGTTCTTCGGCCATCCCGAGGTCTACATCATGATCTTGCCGGCCTTCGGCATCGTCTCGCAGATCCTGCCCGCGTTTGCCCGCAAGCCATTGTTCGGCTACGCCTCGATGGTCTACGCCACCGCTTCCATCGCGATTCTGTCCTTCATCGTCTGGGCGCACCACATGTTTACCACCGGCATGCCGGTGACGAGCCAGCTGTTCTTCATGTACGCGACCATGCTGATCGCCGTGCCGACGGGCGTGAAAGTGTTCAACTGGATCGCCACGATGTGGAAGGGTTCGATGACGTTCGAGACGCCGATGCTGTTCTCGGTGGGCTTCATCTTCGTGTTTACCATGGGCGGCTTCACGGGCCTGATCCTCGCCGTCACGCCGATCGACATCCAGCTGCAGGATACCTATTACGTGGTGGCGCATTTCCACTACGTGCTGGTGGCCGGTTCGCTGTTCGCCCTGTTCGCCGGCTTCTACTACTGGTCGCCGAAATGGACGGGCCACATGTACAACGAGACGCGCGGCAAGATCCACTTCTGGTTGTCCCTGATCACGTTCAACGTGACCTTCTTCCCGATGCACTTCCTGGGCCTGGCCGGCATGCCGCGCCGCTACGCCGACTATCCGGCGCAGTTCACGGATTTCAATATGATCGCTTCGATCGGCGGCTTCGGCTTTGGCCTGATGCAGGTGTACTTCCTGTTCTTTGTTGTCTTGCCGACCATCCGCGGCGGCAAGGCTGCGCCGGCGAAACCATGGGAAGGCGCGGAAGGCCTGGAATGGACCGTGCCGAGCCCGGCGCCTTTCCACACGTTTGAAACGCCGCCGACAGTGAAATAAGGTATCCCGGGCCGGCGTGTTGCGCGGCCCGTCTTGAATAAAGTGCCTGTCATGACCGAACGTAAAAAACCGAACAACCTGCGTACCGGGCTGATCTTGGCCGCCCTGGCGGCCTTCTTCTTCCTGTCCGTGTTCGCCAAGCGGCTGTGGCTGTCGTGACGACGCCCCACCAACAGGAAACACGCGGCCTGAACCGCAAGATGCTGGGCAAGCTGCTCGTCATTGCCGTGCTGATGTTCGGCTTTGGCTATGCCCTGATCCCCGTCTACAAGCAGATTTGCGAAGTGATGGGCATCAACGTGCTGACGCAAAAAGATGGCACGGTGGCTTACGACAACAACACGCAAGTCGACACGACGCGCAGCATCACCGTCGAGTTCGACGGCAATGCGCAGGGGCCATGGCGCTTCCGCCCGACCGTGTCGAGCATGCAGGTGCATCCGGGCGAACTGGTGACCGTCCTGTATGAAGTGGTCAACACGCAAAACCGCGTCGTCAACGCGCAAGCCATTCCCAGCTACGCACCGCAGAGCGCCACGCCGCATTTCAAGAAGGTCGAGTGCTTCTGCTTCAAGCAGCAGACCTTGAAACCCAACGAAGCGCGGCAGATGCCGGTGGTGTTCTTCCTTGATCCGGCCCTGCCGAAAGAGGTCAAGACCATCACCCTGTCGTACACGTTTTTCGAGATCGCCGGTCTGAGCCAGGCTCAGACGCCGGCCGTCCAATAGGAGAGTGCCATGGGCGAATCCGCCAAGCCGGAAAAAGCGTCGTTCCTGTATTCGCTGCGGGCCGTCGTGTGGTCGTTCACGGGGCTGCGCCGCAAGAGCGATTTCGACACGGATTCGGCCAAGCTCAATCCCGTGCACATCGTCATCGCCGGCTTCCTGGTGGTGGCTTGCCTGATCGGCGTCCTGATTACCATCGTTAAATTCGCAGTCTCGTGATGTCGCAACATCGATAACATATAAAAAAACCACCCTATAAGTTTTTGAGGAGATGATGATGAGTTCCAACCACGCCGCCGTACCCTATTATTTCGTGCCAGGCCCGTCGCGCTGGCCCATGCTGGGCGGCGCCAGCCTGCTGCTGACCATGATCGGCGCCTCGGCCTGGGTCAACGACGTCTCCTGGGGCCCGTACGTGAATTACCTGGGCATCGCCGGCATCCTGCTGGTGCTGTATTTCTGGTTCGGCGACGCCATCAGCGAATCGGAGCAGGGCCTGTACAGCGAGCGCATCGACCACTCCTTCCGCTGGAGCATGAGCTGGTTCATCTTTTCGGAAGTCATGTTCTTCGCCGCCTTCTTCGGCGCCCTGTTCTATGCGCGCAGCATCTCGATGCCATGGCTGGCCGACCTCGACCACAAGGTGATCTGGCCCGATTTCGCCGCCCACTGGGGCAACACGGGCCCGGCCGGCACGGTGCAGGAATTCACCACCATGACGCCGTTCTGGATTCCGACCATCAATACGGCCTTGCTGCTGACGTCGGGCGTCACCCTGACGATTTCCCACCACGCGCTGCGCGCCGGCCACCGCGCCATGACGGCCCTGTTCCTGTTCGCCACCATCGTGCTGGGCGCCATCTTCATGGGCTTCCAGGTCTACGAATACATCCACGCCTACAGCGAACTGAACTTGAAATTGACGTCCGGCATCTACGGCGCCACCTTCTTCATGCTGACGGGCTTCCACGGCTTCCACGTGACCCTGGGCGCCATCATGTTGTCCGTCATCCTGTACCGCGTGCTGAAAGGCCACTTCACGCCCGATCACCACTTCGGCTTCGAAGGCGCGGCCTGGTACTGGCACTTTGTCGACGTCGTCTGGCTGGGCCTGTACGTGGTCGTGTATTGGTTATAATGGCGGGGCAGGGCGCGCGTGGTTGAAGGACGCGCCGGCACCATAAAAAAAAGCCGTACCGGGACATCCTGGGTACGGCTTTTTTCTTAGTGTGAAGAATTTGCCAATCAGGCAATGTCAGGTGTTAATGAATTCCAGTAGGCTGAATATAGCCAAGCTTGTGCGCCAGCAGGATCAGCAGGAACAGGGTGATCGATAAGCCCACGCGCAGGGCCAGCGCCTGCACGGTGCGGTTGCTCTTGCCCTTGTCGCGCATGAGGAAGAACAGGGCCGAGCCCAGGCTGCCCAGGATCAGGATGAAGGCGATGGCAACGAGGATTTTCATGGATGGTAGCGCCAGGCTTGAGGAGGTTTCATTGTAATGCGTATCCGCTTCCATTTTAGATGGATTCCGTTTGTTGTAATGCTGCTACTGGTGGCCCTGGGGATTTCTTTGGCGCAATGGCAGCAGCGTCGTGGCGACGAGAAGGTCGCCCGCGCCGCCAGGCTCGAGGCGGGTAACCAGGCCGCGCCCCTGGCGTTGACGGCCGCGCCCCTGCTGCCGGCCGACGCGCAGGCGATCGAATACCGCCGCGTCACCGTCACGGGCCATTTCGTGCCCGCCTGGACAGTGTACCTGGACAACCGTCCCTACAAGGGCCAGGCCGGTTTTCACGTGCTCACGCCATTTCAAATCGACGGTTCGAGCATGCACGTGCTGGTGGCGCAGGGCTGGCTGCCGCGCAACAATGCCGAACGCACGCGCATTCCCGATTACGCCACGCCGGCCGGCACGGTGACGATTGCCGGCATCGCGCGCCTGAACGCGGGCCACGTGATGGAACTGGGTACGGCGCCGCCGCTGGCGTCGCACGCCATCGTGCAAAATGCCGATATCGGCCAGCTGGCCCAGGTCAGCGGCCTGGCTTTGCAGCCTTTTATCCTCGAACAAACAGTCGACGGAGTGACGGCGCCAGCGTCCAGCCAGCTTCCCGTGCGCGACTGGCCGGCGCCGGACCTGGGCGCCGACAAGCACCGCGGCTATGCATTCCAGTGGTACGCACTGGCACTGATGGCTTTTCTATTTTTTGTCTTTACAGGATTTCGACGTGCAAACAAACAACCCTGAAGCAACGCAAGACAGCAGCGATAAACAGGCACAGAACAGCGGTCGCTGGAAACTGCTGGCCGTGGTGGCCGTGTGCGCGTTTCCCATCATCGCCTCGTATTTCACGTACTACATCATCAAGCCCACGGGCCGCAACAATTACGGCGCGCTGATCGACCCGCGTCTGTATCCGATACCGGAAGCGCAGCTGCAGGTGACGGAACTGGACGGCAAGGCGGCGCCGCTGGCGCAATTCAAGGGCAAGTGGGTGCTGCTGCAGACGGGGCCGTCTGATTGCCAGGAAGCATGCAAGAAGCAATTGTTTGACATGCAACAACTGCGCCTCATGCAGGGCAAGGAACGCGAACGCCTGGAACGGGTCTGGCTGGTGACGGATGCCCAGCCGCTCGATACCCTCGTGATGCGCGAATTCGACGGCACCAGCATGCTGCGCGTCAATAGCGACGCCTTGAAAGCTTGGCTGCCCGTGGAGCCGGGCGGCAAGACCAGCGACCATCTGTATCTGATCGATCCGCTGGGCAATCTGATGATGCGCTTCCCGAAGGACGCGGACCCGAACAAGATCAAAAAAGACATCGCCAAGCTGCTCAAAGCTTCGGCGATCGGTTGAGGAGTCCGCATGCCGACGATGCATCTCTCCGCGCTGGCCCAGCTGGGCCTGACGGGTCTGCTGGTGGCGCTGCTGCCGCTGACCATAGTCTGGGTGTCTGCGGACGCCAATAAATACCGCAAGCTCGTGTGGATCGCCGTCTTCCTGACGGTCGACCTGATCATGTTTGGCGGCTTTACGCGCCTGTCCGATTCCGGCCTTGGTTGCCCGGACTGGCCCGGTTGCTATGGCTCGGCCAATCCTTTCCTCGCGCACGAGCATATCGTGGCGGCGGAAACCCTGATGCCGACGGGCCCCGTGACGGTGGTCAAGGCGTGGATCGAAATGACGCACCGCTACCTGGCCATGGCCATCGGCGTGCTGATCGTGGCGATGATGGTGCAGGCGTGGCGCCAGTGGCGCAAAAGCAAGCGGCAGGAATTCGCTCCCGCGCTGCCGACGGCGCTGTTTTTATTCGTTTGCCTGCAAGGCGCGTTCGGCGCGTGGACCGTCACCCTGAAACTGCAGCCGGTGATCGTCACCATCCACTTGCTGCTGGGCATGGGCTTGCTGGCCATGCTGACGTGGCTGGGCGGGCGCCAGGACCATGCCGTGGCGCCAATCAAGCGCGCCGATGCGGACGTTGCCGTGTTGCGCCCCGTGCGCGCGCTGGCCGTCATGTCGCTCGTGCTCTTGACCGTGCAGATCGCGCTGGGTGGCTGGGTGAGCACCAACTACGCCACCCTGGCTTGCACGGATTTCCCCCTGTGCGGCGGGAAAGTCATTCCGGAAATGGATTTCGAGCATGGTTTCCATCTGTGGCGCGAACTGGGCAAGACGGCCGCCGGCCACTACCTGCCGTTTTCCGCGCTGACGGCCATCCACTGGGTGCACCGCAACTTCGCCTTCATCGTGCTCGCCGGCGTCGGCTATACGGTGTTTCGCGCGTGGACGCTGCCGTCCTTGCGCGGCACGGCCCGCTGGGTGGCGCTGGTGCTGGCCCTGCAGGCGGCCACTGGCCTGGCGACGATCTACCTGAGCTGGCCATTGTCGATTGCCGTTCTGCATAACGGCGGGGCGGCGCTGCTCGTGTTATTGCTGACCATGTTAAACTACAAGGCTAAATTCCAACTCGATGTGGCGCGCAATGTACAGCGCGCTAGCGCCGCCGCGCCAGTGCCCCCGGCACAAGCCAGTCCTTCCCGTACCGCATAAATGACTACTCAGACCATCAGCCGTAAACCTTCCCCCCGCATCGCCCAGTATTGGGCGCTGACCAAGCCCCGCGTGACGCAGCTGGCCGTGTTTTGCGCCGTCATCGGAATGTTCCTGGCCAGCGAGGAGTTGCCTGACTGGCACGCGGTGGTGTTCGGCACCATCGGCATCTGGCTGCTGGCCGGCGCCGCGTTTGCCGTCAATTGCCTGGCCGAGCGCGAAATCGATGCGCGCATGGCCCGCACGGCGCGCCGCCCGATGGCCATGGGCGACATCACGGTGAAGCAGACGGTGGTGTTCGCGCTGGTGATCGGCGGCCTGGGCATGGCGATCCTGTATCACCTCGTCAATCCGCTGACCATGTGGCTGACCTTTGTCACCTTCGTCGGCTATGCCCTGATCTACACCATGGTGCTGAAACCGGCCACGCCGCAAAACATCGTCATCGGCGGTCTGTCCGGCGCCATGCCGCCCGCGCTGGGCTGGGCCGCCGTCGCCAATGACGTGCCGATGCAGGCCTGGCTGCTGGTCCTGATCATCTTTGTGTGGACGCCGCCGCACTTCTGGGCGCTGGCCATGTACCGCCGCGACGATTACGCGCGTTCGGGCTTGCCCATGCTGCCCGTCACGCACGGCTTGAAATTCACGCAATTTCACGTGTGGCTGTACTCGATCGCGCTGGCCGCCACCACCTTGCTGCCCTTTGCCGTGCGCATGAGCGGCCTGATCTACCTGGCCTCGGCCGTGGTGCTCAACGCCGGCTTCCTGTATTACGCGTGGAAGATGTACCGCCATTACACGGACTTGATCGCGCGCAAGGCCTTTACGTTTTCCATCATCTACCTGGCCTTGCTGTTCGCAGCTTTGCTGGTCGACCACTACATTCCCCTCGGAACATGAAAAAAACCCTGACCTTGTTGCTGGCGGCCGCCCTGGTCGCCGTCCTCGCCGGCTGCGGCAAGCCGGCCACACCGAAACTGGCCTTCAAGAACACGGACGTGACGGGCCTCGGCTATGCGCGCGAGTTCGCGCTGACGGACCACACGGGCCACCCGCGCACCCTGGCCGACTACAAGGGCAAGCTGGTGCTGATGTTCTTCGGCTACACGCAGTGTCCCGACGTTTGCCCCACCACCATGGCCGACATGGCGCAGGTGATGCAGGAAATGGGGCCGCAGGCGGAGCAGGTACAAGTGCTGTTCGTCACCGTCGACCCCGAGCGCGACACGCAAGCGTTGCTGGCGCAATACGTGCCGGCCTTCGACAAGCGTTTCGTGGGCCTGTACGGCAGCCTGGAACAGACGGCCAAGGTGGCCAAGGAATTCAAGGTGTATTACGCCAAGGTCGAGGGCGAGACGGATGAGAGCTACACGGTCGATCACACGGCCGGCACCTATGTCTTCGACCGCGAAGGCAAGATCCGCCTGTTCGTGCGCCACGGCGAAAAGCCCGCCGCCATCGCGCACGATCTTAAACTTCTGCTATCCTGATCCGGTCGCGCCCCCGGGCGCCATCTTCAGGATACGCAGTACATGGACAAACGTTTCGAGCCGCACGCCCGCCTGGCAGCCATCATCTTCTTGTTGATCGGCTGCTTTTTCGTCTTGCGGCCCTTCCTGGCCGCCATGCTGTTTGCCGCCTGCGTGGGCATCTCCAGCTGGCCCCTGTACCTGCTCCTGCTTGAGCGCCTGAAAGGCCGGCGCAACTGGGCCGCCGCCATCATGACCGTGTCCCTGATCCTGGTCATCGTGCTGCCGCTGGCCCTCGTCACCTACAACCTGGCCGACAATGTGTCGCGCATCTATGAACAGTTGCGCGCGGCGCTGGAATCGGGCGGCCTGCATCCGCCGGCCTGGCTGGCCAGCATACCCGTGGTGGGCGAAACCATCGCCGGTTACGTGGAGCGCCTGCTCGCAGACCGCGAGGAATTACTGAATTTGGGCAAGACGATGCTGGAACCGGCGCGCCACTTCCTCGCCTCCGGCGGCATCCTGCTGGGCACGGGCCTGGCGCAGACCAGCCTGGCCGTGTTCGTCAGCTTCTTCCTTTACCGCGACGGCCAGCAGCTGAGCCGCGCCCTGATGACGGGCGCCGGCCGCATCATCGGCGATAGCGCGCCCGGCGTGGGCCTGACCATCAGCCGCACCGTGCGCGGCGTCATGTACGGCTTGCTGGGCACGGCGCTGGCGCAGGCCCTGGTGGCCGTGATCGGCTTTCTGATCGCCGGCGTACCGGCCGTGGCGCTGCTGGGCGTGGCCACCTTCATCTTTTCGCTGATCCCCGTGGGGCCGCCCCTGATCTGGGGCGGCGCCGCCATCTGGTTGTTTACCGACGGGCAGACGGGCTGGGGCATCTTCATGCTGGTGTGGGGCGCGCTGCTGATCAGCGGCGTGGATAACGTGGTCAAACCCATGCTGATCAGCCGCGGCAGCAGCCTGCCGTTCCTGCTGGTGCTGCTGGGCGTGCTGGGCGGCGTGCTGGCCTTCGGCTTCGTCGGCATCTTCATCGGCCCGACCTTGCTGGCGGTGCTGTACAGCCTGCTCCAGACGTGGACGGTGGGCGAGACCACCGTGCCACAGGGCAAAGATACGCTTACCTTGAAAAAAGATTAATCGCGTAAATCGGCATCGAGGTCGCGTTCCTGTTTCGGGATCACCTTGATGAGCACGATGCGGGGCCCGTTCATCTTCTTGACGACGATGTCGAAGTCGACGAAGGTGATGCGCTGGCCCTGCTTGGGGATGTCGCCCAGCTTGACCATGATCAAGCCGCCCACCGATTCCACGTCGTCCAGCCCCAGTTCCTCGTTTTCGATATCGATGCCGAGGATGCGTTCGAGCGAGAAGATGGGCAGGCTGGCCTTGCCGATCAGGGTGCCGTCGCTTTGCTTGAGCCAGTCGTTTTCATTGCGGCGGAATTCATCGCGGATTTCGCCCACCATGGCGCCGAGCAAGTTATCGAGGGTGATGAAACCCAGCGGACGCTTGCCCTTTTCGCCGATCAGGGCGAAGTGGGGCGCGCCGTCGCGGAAGCGACGGAACAGTTCCAGCGCCGGCGTGCGCGCGGAAATGATGTCCACGGGACGCAGGAAGGGCGTGAGCGAGGTGATCGGTTTACCCGCCTGCTGGGCAAAGAACAGGTCTTTCAAGTGCACCACGCCCAGCACGTCGTCTTCATTCGTGTCGAAATACGGGTAGCGGCTGAAGCGGTTGCGCAACACCGTGTCGAGGTTTTCTTCCAGCGTGTTGGACGCGTGCAGGGCGATCACTTCATTGATCGGGCGCATCAGGTCCGATACCGTCATCTGTTCGAAATCGAGCGACTGCGCCAGGATGTTGCGTTCGTCGCGCGTGAATTTCTCGCCGGGCTGGCTGGTGCGCAGGATCAGTTTCAATTCTTCGGACGAGTAATGGGCATCGTGGCCGCCCTTGCCGGACAGGCCGGCCAGGCGCAGCACCCAGTTGGCGCTGGCGTTGAGCAGGTAAATGGCCGGATACATGGCCCAGTAAAAGCCATACAGGGGAATCGCGCTCCACAGGCCGACGGCTTCCGGGTTGCGGATGGCCATCGATTTGGGCGCCAGCTCGCCCACGACGATGTGCAGGAAGGAAATCACGCTGAAGGCGACGACGAAGGACACGCCGTGGATCAGCTCTTGCGAGGTGACGCCGATGGCGCCGAACAGCGGTTCGAGCAAGCCGGCGAAGGCCGGTTCGCCGACCCAGCCCAGACCCAGCGATGCCAGGGTGATGCCCAGCTGGCAGGCGGACAGGTAGGCGTCCAGCTGGCCATGCACCTTGGCCAGGATGCGCCCCCGCAATCCCTGCGTCTTGGCGATGGCGCGGATGCGCGTGCGCCGCAAGGTGACGATGCCAAACTCGGCGGCAACAAAAAAACCGTTCAGCGCGACCAGGAAGAGGGCGAGCAGGACTAGCAAGACATTGTGCATGGGGGCGCTGAAGATGGGCTGTAAAAACGTCATCTTAAACGACGAAGGGCGCCATAGCCTAATTTGGCCGCGCGCGCCCCGCTGCGCTTATGCCTGGGCCGCCGTTTGCGGTCCGCCGCGCATGGCGAAGACCATGATGGCCGAGACCACCGCCGGGATGGCGACGACGAGGAAAATCGTGCTGTTGGGCCAGTTCAGGCGGATCAGCTCTCCACCGAGCACGGGGCCGATGATGGAGCCGATGCGGCCCACCCCCAGGCTCCAGCCGATGCCCGTCGAGCGCAAGGTGGTTGGATAGTAGCTGGCCGCCAGGGCGTTGACGGCCGGCTGGCCGCCCACCACGCAAAAGCCGGCGATGAAGATCGTGATGAACAGGAAGGCCAGCGACACGTCCGGACGGCCGATCAGGGCGATGGCCACGGCGGCGACCAGGAAGCAGGGCAGCAGGATGCGGCGGAAGCTGGAGCGGTCGATCAGCTGGCCCATGACGAGGGTGCCGATGGTGCCGCCCACTTGCAGGGCCGTGCCCGCCAGCACGGCGTTGGCCGTCGACAGGCCCGCTTCCTTGGCGATGGTCGGCAGCCAGTTCGACAGGAAATACAAGTTCAGCAAGTTCATGAAGTTGATGACCCACAACAGTATCGTCATCTTCGCGCGGCCGCCTGTAAACAGTTGCAGCACGGGCGCGCCCTTGTGTTCCTTCTCATGCACGACATACCGGGTTTCGGCCGTGATGTTCACCGTCGGGTCGATGCGTTTGAGCCACTGGGCGACCTTGTCCAGCTTGCGTTTCTTGAGCACCAGGAATTGCATCGATTCCGGCAGCAGGAAGAACATCAGCACGCCGATCACCAGCGGCACCACGCCGCCCACGTAAAACACGGATTGCCAGCCAAACGCGGGAATCAGCGCCGCGGACAATAAACCGCCCAGCACGGCGCCCAGGGTGAAGCCGCACGAGACGAGCATCATCAGGGTGACTTTCTTGCGCAGCGGGCTGTATTCGCCGGCCAGCGCCATGGCGTTCGGCATCACGGCGCCCAGGCCCAGCCCGGTAATAAAACGGATCAGCTGCAATTGCTCGATGGTCGTGGCCAGCGGCGTGACCAGCATGCACAGCGAAAAGAAGATGGTCGAGCCGATCAGCACGGGGCGGCGGCCGAACTTGTCGGCCGTGATGCTGAAGACGAGCGAGCCGACCAGCATGCCCAGCAGGCCCGCGCCGAAGACGGGACCCAGGTTGGCCTTGCTGACGTGCCAGTCGGCGATGATGGCGGGCGCCACATAGCCCATCGCCTGCACGTCGAAGCCATCCATGATGACGCACAGCCCGCACAGGATCAGCATGCCGATCTGGAAGGAGCCGATCTTGTTGTTATTGATGAGATCGGGAATATCGATCGTCTTGCCTGCCGTGGACATGGTGCCGCTCCTGTTTTTTTATGGTGGTCGCGCCCTTCCGGCGAGGGCGGGGCGCGTGTTTGTCTCAGGCTTCATTACAATCGCTTTTGATTGATAATTCAAACGTTATTTTCGAATGGATTTATCATGTTTCCTTGTGAATCTTCGGGTGGCCCTGGATGGCTGCCAGGATCACGTCCAGCGCCGGGTGCATGATCTTGCGCTCGTTCGAAATGACGTAAAACTGCTCGCGCAGGGACGAGGCGTCACCGACCAGCACGGCGCCGAATTGCTCCTCGATATCGGCCGCCAGGCTGGCGGACGCGAAAAACAGGCCCAGGCCCTTGCGGCCAAACGCGTTGAGCATGGCGTTGTCTTCGAATTCGCCGACCACGTCGGGGCGCACGCCTTGCTGCACCATCCATTCGTCGATGCGCCCGCGCAAGGCGTTATTGCGCGCGGGCAGCAGGAAGGGCGCGCCGTGCAGGCTGTGCGGAAAATTCTCGCGGTACTGTCCCGCCAGCGCTGGGATGCCGAACAGCTTCATGGCGCTCTCGCCCCACAGGTGGCTGGAGACGCGCAGACTGGCGCCGGCCGGCACGGCGCGGTCCGTCAAGACCAGGTCCAGCTTGTGCAGGGCCAGGTCGGCCAGCAAGGATTCGAATTCGTCTTCCAGGCACACGAGCTTGACAGGCTGGTCCAGGCTGCGCGTGGCGTCGAGCATGCGGTACGCCATCAGCTTCGGCAGCGAGTCGGAAATGCCCACCGTCAGGCGCATCTTTTCCGCGTCGGTGTCGGCCAGCGCGTCCTGCATCTGCTCGCCCAGCAAAAAAATCTGGTCCGCGTAGCCGAGCGCCAGCCGGCCCGCCTCGGTCGGCACCAGTCGCCGCCCTTGCGGCTGCAGCAGGGACTTGCCCAATTCCTTTTCCAGCAGGGCCAGCTGGGTGCTGATGGTTTGCACGGCCAGTCCCAGCCGTTCGGCCGCGCGCGTCACGCCGCCCTCCTTGGCGACCACCCAAAAGAAGTACAAATGGCGGTAATTGAAGCCCGTGGTTTTCATCGCGACATCCTATCTTCTGTTTTTACGAAGTAATGCTTCCATTATCTTCTATTTTTAAATGTGTGACATGTCTCTATACTATGTTTCATTAAATCTAGATAACGGGGAACTATCGATGAAGCATTTCAGAGTGTCATTTCTAGTGACATTTATCTGCCTGGGCATTTCCGCCTGGTGGGGTTACACGCACGGTGGCGTGCAGACGATGCTGGCGGCGCTCGGTATCGCGGTGATCCTGGGCGTGATGGAAGTCTCGCTGTCGTTCGACAACGCGGTGGTCAACGCCTCGGTGCTGAAGAACTGGGACAAGTTCTGGCAGAACCTGTTCCTGGGCGTGGGCATCATCATCGCCGTGTTCGGCATGCGTCTGCTGTTCCCGCTGGTCATCGTGGCGCAAGCGGCGGACCTGGGCTTGATGGAAGTATGGAATCTGGCCCTGAGCAATCCGGAACAGTATTCGATGCACCTGACGAATCACCATGCGGAAGTGGCGGCCTTCGGCGGCATCTTCCTGCTGCTGGTGTTCCTGAACTTCCTGCTGGATTCGGAGAAAGAAACGCACTGGCTGGGCCGTATTGAAGAAAAATTGGGCGCGCTGGGCAAGATTTCGTCGATTTCCGTGATGATCGCGCTCGGCACCCTGATGGCCAGCCTGTCGATGATCGAAGAAGGCCAGAAACTGGTGGTCTTGACGGCCGGCTTGTGGGGCATCCTGACCTACGTGGGCGTCGATGTGATCAGCGGCTTGCTGGAAGGCGATAACGGCGACGGCAACATGGGCGACATCATCAAGCGCGGCGGTATTGGCGGCTTCCTGTACCTGGAAGTGCTCGACGCCTCGTTCAGCTTTGACGGCGTGATCGGCGCGTTTGCCATCACCAAGGATGTCGTGATCATCATGCTGGGCCTGGCCATTGGCGCGATGTTCGTGCGCTCGATGACGGTGTTCCTGGTGCGCAAGGGTACGCTCGACGAGTTCGTTTATCTGGAGCACGGCGCGCACTATGCGATCGGTATCCTGGCCGTGATCATGTTAGTCAGCATGAAGTTCCACATTCCCGAGATTTTCACGGGTCTGATCGGGGTAGCCTTCATTCTCGCCTCGCTGTGGTCGTCGATCCGCTACAAGCGCAGGATGGCCCTCGAAGAAGACAGGACGACAGCGCTGGAAGCGGTCAAGGCAGTGTAAAGAATGCGCGACAAACGACTACACCCGTTTGTCGGCAAGTTGTAGCAAGCGTCGCCGCCGGCCTGGGGAGTCAGGCCGGTGGAGGACGCCAGGTGTTTGGTCATACACAACCCACATTAGGAGAAATACATCATGGCAATCAGTCTGCAAAAAGGCGGCAACGTCAACCTGAGCAAGGAAGCCCCCGGCATTTCGAAGATGATCATCGGCCTGGGCTGGGATGCCCGCGCCACCGATGGCGCCGCGTTCGACATCGACGGTTCCGTGTTCCTGTTGAAGGCCGACGGCAAGGTACGCGCCGACGTCGACATGATTTTCTACAACAACCTGAAATCGAGCGACGGCTCCGTCACCCACTCGGGCGACAACACCACCGGCGCCGGCGATGGCGACGATGAAACCGTCGTCGTCGACCTGGCCACGGTGCCGGCCGAGATCGACAAGATCGCCGTCTGCGTGACGATACACGATGCCGAAGCGCGCAAGCAAAACTTTGGTATGGTGTCGAAGGCGTACGTGCGTTGCGTGAATGCCAACGGCAACACGGAAATCGCCCGCTTCGACCTGTCGGAAGACGGTTCGGCGGAAACGGCCATGGTCTTCGGCGAAATCTACCGCAATGGCGGCGATTGGAAATTCAAGGCCATCGGCCAGGGCTACAAGGGCGGTTTAGGCCCATTAGCCGCTTCTTTTGGTGTAGGTGTATAAGGTTTTGATTTAAAAGTCGCAACGCCTGACAAAACCGTAGCGAGCGGAAGGGAGAGGTGGCTAAGAAGCGCAACCGTACTAAGGTACGGTGAGCATCGCAGGCCGCCTATACCGACGCGCAGTAGGTTTGGTCAGGTGTTCTGTGGAGGAACAGGTATGCCAGTGTTTACTATTACCGGGGACGTCGACCCGTTCCTGCATGTGTCGCTTGCCAAGGGCGAGAAGATTTATTGCGAATCCAACGCGATGGTGATGATGGAAACCAATCTTGAGCTGAAAGGCAAGATGACTGGCGGCATAGGCGCCGCGCTGATGCGCACCTTTGCCAACGGCGAATCGTTCTTTCAGCAGCATATCGAAGCCATGCGGGGTGACGGCGATTGTCTGTTGTCGCCCACCTTGCCCGGCGCGATGCGGGTGCTCGAGGTGGGCGCCCAGCAATACATGATCAGCGACGGCGCCTTCGTGGCGGCCACAGCTGGCGTGGAATTGAAGGTGCGCACGCAAAGCCTTGGCAATGCGCTGTTTGCCCAGAGCGGTGGTTTTTTCATCACCGAGACGGCAGGCAGCGGCCAGTTGGCGGTGTCCGGTTTTGGCGCGATGTCGATACTGGAAGTGACGCCTGGCAAGGACGTGGTGATCGATAACTCGCACGTCGTGTGCTGGGACAACCGCCTGCAATACGAAATTTCCATGACGACCGGCAGCAGCGGCGGCTTTCTGGGTAACCTGATCAATAGCCAGACCAGCGGCGAGGGCATGGTGCTGAAGTTTTCAGGCACGGGAAAAATCCTCGTGTGCTCGCGCAACCGCGCGGCCTTCCTCGCCTGGACGCAAAGCAAGCCGGCGTAATCAAGCAGTCACCAATCAAGCAGTCACTAATCAAACAGGAGCTATGCGTATGTCTGTCAATTTGAGCAAGGGCCAGAAGATTTCTCTGGACAAAGAAGCTGGTGCCACCCTGACCCGTATCACCATGGGCCTGGGCTGGGATGCGGTCAAGACCAAGGGTTTCCTCGGCTTCGGTTCGAAGACGGAAGCCGTCGACCTGGACGCTTCGTGCGTCATGTTCGATGACAACAAGAGCACGTCCGACATCGTCTGGTTCCGCCAGCTGAAAAGCAAGGACGGCAGCATCGTTCATACGGGCGACAACCGCACGGGCGCGGGCGATGGCGACGACGAACAGATCAATGTCGATCTGTCGAAAGTGCCGGCGCACGTGAAAAGCCTGGTCTTCACCGTCAACAGCTTTACTGGCCAGAACTTCTCGCAGGTGGAAAACGCCTATTGCCGCATCTTGAATGCCAGCAATAACCAGGAAGTCGCGCGTTTCAACCTGTCTGTGCAAGGTTCCCACACGGCACAGATCATGGCCAAGCTGTACCGCCATAACGGCGAATGGAAGATGCACGCCATCGGAGAAAACGGCAACGGTCGCACCTTTGACGACCTGATGCCGCAAATCTCCGTGCATCTATAAGGAGCAGTACGCAGCGGGCGGGGGACGGACCGGATACCGGCCCTTGTCCGCTGCTCTATATTGAAGGAGAGTATGTCGTGATGCGATTGCTGATAGCCTTGCTACTTCCGTGTCTCACGTTTTTCATGCTGGGGCGCCCGCTGGCCGGTGCCTCCGCCTTGATCTTGCAGTGCACTGTGATCGGCTGGGCGCCGGCGGCCCTGTGGGCCTTGTACACGGTGAACCAGCATAAGACGGAGCAGGAATTGGAAGGTGCGTTAAGCCGCAGCTACATGCGCAGGCGTAGTCGGTTGATCTAAATCAGCCGGGCGCTTGGAATCCTTGCGCTAAAGCCCCCACGAGCGATCGTGCGGGCTTTTTTGTGCGCGCTCACTTCTTGCAGCGTATCGGCACGTTCACGGAAATGCCGTCCGAACTCAGGTTGCGGTACTGCAAATCTTCACTTTCGATGGCGAAGCGGGGCACCGCGTGCACGTAGCGCTGCTTGCAAACGGTGTCGTCATTGATCAGCTTGCCTGCCAGCATGTAGTCGCACAGGGCGAAGCGCGATTCCTCGTCGTCGAGGATCAGCACGCGCGCGGCGCTGTACAGGGCCGATTGCAACACTTCCGGGCTGCAATTTTCCGGACCCGTCAGCTTCAGATGGGTTTTCGTTTGCGTGGCCAGCCGTTGCAGCTTGACGAGGGCGGCGCGCTCTTCCTTGCGGGCACTGTCGACGTGCACGTCCTCGCTGGCCAGGCGCAGCGCCAGCGAGGCGATCTGGTCGATGGAAATATGCCAGGCAAAGCCTTCGAGCCGCGTGCGGATCTGGCCCGGCAAGGGATCGGCCGCATCGACTTCGCAGCGGTACTGGCCCAGGTGGGGGCGGCACAGCACGGGAATGGCAAAGGCCGAGGTGCGCTTGCCCTTCACGAATTTCTGGCTCAGGTCGCCAAAGTCTTCATGCGTGATGGTATCGAAGCGGGCTTGCCCAAAGCCCATCTTGACGAGGTTTTCCTTGCGCTGGCGCGAAAACAGGGCGTCGACGGCGTCGTAGATATTCTTGTTGAAGATGCGGTCCAGCGGCTGGCGCTCATCCGACATCTTTTCAAACACGGCGCTGGAATTGGGCGCGTTGGCATCGATGGAAATGAGGATGAAGGGCTTGCTGTTCAGGCGTGACGGCACGACGGCCATGTCGTTGCCATATAGTTGCGTCAGGGCCACGTCCCACAGGGTTTCCACGCCCAGGTTGTCGGCCGCGCCGCCATCGAACAGGTGTACGTAGGACGGCGATTCGCGCGACTCGGAACCGAGTTCTGGCACGAAACTGTTTTTCGGCCGGAAACGCTCGAAGGTGACGGAATCGAACACGCCGGGAAAGGCGGCCGACGTGGCCACGGCCGTGGCCAGGCGGATATCCTGGATCGGCGAATGCAGGGTGCTGTAGAAATATTCGTAGGAAAACACCACGCGCTTGCCGCCATCGGTGGCGTCCGTCGCGTTGGCCAGGAAGATGGGGCCGTCGTGCGGCAAGTCCTGGTAGGTTTTCTTGTCGTACAGCACATCGTCGAAGACGTCGGACAGGAACGACGTGCGCGTCTTGTTCGTCAACAACATCGTCGTCAGGTTGGCCGGTTTCAAGATGGTCTGGCCAAAGAAATCCGTTTTCAGCTTGCTGCGCAGCAAGGGCCAATCCGTCTGCTTGCCATGCAGCGCATAGTAACCGCCCGCGATGGCGCCGCCCGAGACGCCGGAGATGGCCGAGGCGCCGCTGACGAGGCCGAACTGCTCCAGCTGCTCCAGCGAGGCGGCCGAGAAATTGGCCGCGCGGCTGCCCCCGCCGGACAGGGCGATGCCGATGAAATGGTCGTTGGGCATGGGATTCTGGATGCGCGCCTTGGGCGCGTCGATGCGCAGGCGCGGGGTTTCCTGCACGGTAAACGTGCGGTTTTCAACGCCGCTGTTGGGGCGCAGGGCGAGTACCGTGCAGCCGCTCAGCAGCGCTGCGAGGATAAATGGGGCGAACAAACGTGGATGCATGCGTGATCTGTGCGTAGTCATTGGTTGGGATACGGACGGAAACGTGTGCGATTCTAGCAAACCCGGCAATAATCACCTATTCATCTGATAGCCGAGCATGGCGGCGTTGTACAACGCGTGCGTGAGCATGGGCGCCAGCAGCGCGCCGCTGCGCTCATACGCGATGCCCGTGCACAGGCCCAGCACGAAGACGGGCAGCATGGCGGCCGGCGGATGCACGATGGCAAACAGCGCGGCAGCGATGCCGATCGCTTGCCAGGCCGGCAGCGAGCGGCGCAGGCCGCCCTGGATCAGGCCGCGAAAAATGAATTCCTCGCACAGGGGGGCGGCCAGCACGCCCAGGGCCAGCAGCCACAGGCTGTCCCACGAACTGCCGCCCACTGCCGCAGGTGGCCGCGGCACGAGCGTATAGGCGATGCCGCAGAGAGCCGATATTGCCGCGCCTGCCGTACCCCAGCGCCAGGGGTGCCGGCCCCGTGCCATGCGCGGCACGCCGGCCGTCTTGCTGCGCCAGTAGACCAGGCGCACCAGCGCGTACGTGAGCGCGCCAGCACCGCCGAAGGCGATGGCCATTTGCGCCAGCGGCGCGGCCACCTTGTCTTTGAGCAGGAGCAATGCCAGAGTCTGCAGGGTGAAGAACAGCATGGCGGCGATCAGACCGTCCGACGCGCAAACGCGGGCCGGTGGCGAGGCGGCCGGGTCGAGCAGGTAGGGCACTTCATCGCGTGCTTTTTGCCACAGGGCCAAGGCCAGCGCCGCCGTCAGCACGATAAACGCCAGCTGCTGCGCCAGGCTGCCGGCCGCCAGCGCGGCGATGTACAGGCCGGTCAGCAGCAGGTATAGATACGTGTAGGCAGGCCGTATCTTTACCGCCGCCTCGGCGGACAGCGGATCGCTGGCAAACACGCCCAGCGCCACGGCGATCGCCGAGTACAGGGGGATGCCGGCCAGGGCCAGCAGCATCAAACCCGCCATGTCCCACCGCCAGGCATCTTGCCAGGCCAGCGCCGCGCTGAACAGGATCATGGGGTAGAGCAGGGCCAGCGCGGCCCACAGCTGGGCTTTTTGCCGCAGCGCCTGGTCGACGGCGACGGGAAACGTGTACAGCAGCCACAGCGCGCCGCCTTCCTTGTTGAGGGTCTGGAAGGCCGACATCATCAGCACATAAGTGCCGAGGAAAAAGCCGGTAGAGGCCAGCAAGGCGGGGCTGGACAGCAGCACGTGCAGGTCGCGCGCCTGGCCCGAGAACAGGGCCTGGCCACCGAGGATCAGCAAGGGCATCAGCAGGGTTTGCACGAGAAAATTGCGGTCGCGCAGCAGCAAGGTCAGCTCGCGGTGCTGGATCACCGTGCCGAGGCGAGCGCGCCACTTGCCAGCGGACTGGCTCGCAGGGGAGCGCTTGCGGCCGGCCTCGCGCTGGCCCGTGCCCACCACGCCGTGGCGCAGCTGGCGGCGCAGCAGGGCCATGCCCAGCAGCATCAAGCACAGGCATTGCGCCAGCAGCAGGACGGCCGACAAGGCCGCTGTCGCACCTTGGGCATTGAGCAAACTCACCAGCAGGCCCGGTGGCGTCCAGGCGTTCCAGGCCGGCATGGCCGCCGCCCACTCGTGGGCAAAGCCGCCCGTGCCCATGCCGAACGACATGCCCATATACATGGGAAACAGGCCGGCCACCGACAGCAGCGCCTGCAAGTTGCCTAGCTGCGCAGGATTGAGCGACAGGCGCAAGCCCGTGTCGATCAGGGTACGCAACATGGCCGCCAGGGCCAGCAGGAGCAGGCAGGCAAACAACCCCGACAGCGGCGAAAACCAGCCCTGGCCCGAATACCAGGCGATCATGGTGGTACCGGGCCACAGCACCAGCAGGCCGAGCGGGTTGACCAGCGTGCGCTCGAGCACGCGCGCCCACAGCAGGGTGCCCTTGTCGACGGGCAGGGTGACCAGCCATTCCAGGTCCCAGTCCGGCTTCGACAGTTCGCCCATGCCCAGCGGCAGCAGCAGGCTTACCAGCCACAGCAGCGTCAATTGCAGCGTCAGGGCGCCCGCCAGCGCCGTACTGAACGGTTGCTCGATCAAGTGGGCGATGACGGGCGCCAGCACGCGCTCGCCCGCCTGCAGGCTGCCCTTGGCCTGGCAAACGCTCACCTGGTCGAGCAGGCAATGCATGTTCAGCAGGTTGTGGCGGGCGATATTGCCGGAGGCAAATAGCATGGGCAAGAGCAGCAGCGCGCCCAGCAGCCAGCGTCCTTGTTTCTTTCCCGGCGTGGCGGGCCGGCTCTTGCTGTTTTTCTTGAAGGAAAAGCCACGGCCGCTGACGTTGAGCAGGCGTTGCAGACGCAAGCGGGTCAGCAGCCAGACGGCGCGCCAGGCGGTCGGTGGCGCCAGTGTCATGCCGGGGACGTTTCATCGGTGAGTTGCAAGAAGAGCTCTTCCAGGCTGCCATCGCTGGACAACTGCTGGCGGATCTCGTCCAGGCTGCCCGTGGCGACCAGGGCGCCACGGTGAATGATGGCAACCCGGCTGCACAGCTTTTGCGCCATATCGAGCAAATGCGTGGACACGAAGATCGTCGCGCCGGCGGCGGCGCAACGCAGCAAGCGTTCCTGCACGTCGCGCGAGGCGCGCGGGTCGAGGCCGTTGATCGGTTCGTCGAGGATCAGCACGGCCGGATCGTGGATCAGCGCGCACGCCAGGCCCAGTTTTTTCTTCATGCCCAGCGAGTAATTGACGGCAAAATCCTCGCTCGCTTCGTCCAGGCCAAATTCCGTCAGCAGGCGCGCGGCGCGCGCGGCCGCTTCCGCGCGCGAAAAACCATGCATTTCGGCCACGAATTGCAGGATTTCGCGGCCCCGCAAATAATCGTAAAAGACGGGATTGTCGGGCAGGTAGCCCACCTTGCGCTTGACGGCGGCGCCATCGCGGTGGCAATCGAGGCCATCGACCAGCACGCGGCCGGCGCTGGGCACGAGGATGCCCATCAGCATGCGGATGGTGGTGGTCTTGCCGGCCCCGTTGGGACCCAGGAAGCCGAAGACCTCTCCTTTGCCTACTTGCAGGGTCAACGGCTTGACGGCTTCGAACGTGCCGTACTGTTTGGACAAACCTTCGAAGCTGATCATGGTGCCCCCAGGGCCGCCAGCAGGCGCCGTTCGCCGTCTGGCGTGAGGCGCAGGGCACGGCTGTCGAGTTCGCGCTCGGCCCAGCGCTGGCGCAGGGCCAGCTGCAGCAGGGCGGCCCCCAGCGCGCCGCCCAGGTGGGCGCGCCGTTCGCTCCAGTCCAGGCAGGCGCAGGCAAAGCGGCGGCGCTGCCGCCGCAATTGCGGCAGGTCGATGCCCAGGGCCGCCACGCCGGCCGCGCCCGCTTCTGATAGCTGGTAATCGCCGCCATCGTCCAGCAGCCAGCCTTGCGCGCGCAACTGGTCGTGCAGCGTGACGGCGACGCTGCCGGCCATGTGATCGTAGCAGGTGCGCGCATGGCGCAGGCGGTCCGGCGTGCTGGGCGTAAATGGCGTCGCCGCCACGCCGGCCACCACCAGCAGCGCTTCGAGGGCCTGGCCGACTTCCGCGCTGGCCAGGCGGTAATAGCGGTGCTTGCCCTGCGCCAGCATCGATAGCAAGCCATCCTCGCGCAAACGGCTCAAATGGACGCTGGCCGTCGAGGCGCCTACCTCGGCCAGCGTCGCCAATTCCGTGGCCGTGCGCGCATGGCCATCGAGCAGGCTGCACAGCATGCGCGCGCGGGCCGGTTCGGCGATGGCGCCGGCCAGTTGCGCCAGGCCCATGTCGGCCGAGGGGAGTGTGTCATCCATGATTCGTCCGTGGGCGAAGTGTTGTGGTGGAAGGGGGAGCATACTCGGCTCCCTTCATCACTGCAATGGAATGCGCATGCCGCTCGACTATCCCGCCGATCCTTTTTCAGCCGTCACCCACGCGGCGCCCTACGATTACTATCGCCGCCTGGCGGACGGTCCGCCCCTGCGATTCGATGCGCGGCTCGATTGCTGGCTGGCGACGGGCGCGACCGGCGTGCGGGCCGTCCTCGAGCATCCCGCTTGCCGCGTGCGGCCACCGGGATTGGGCGTGCCGCACAACCTGGCGGGCACGCCATGCGGCGCGATTTTTGCGGAACTGGTGCGCATGAATGAGGGCGAGCGGCATGCCGTGCCGAAACAGGTGCTGGTGCGCGCGCTGGGCCAGGTGGATCTGGCGCGCCTGCAGGAGCGGGTGCTGCAGATTGCCTGCGACCGCGTGCCCGGCAGCGCCGCGCAGCTGAACGAGGCGATTTTTGAGTTGCCTCTGTTCGCCATGGCGGAGGTGCTGGGCTTTGCGCCAGCGCAATGGCCGGCGCTGGCCGCCTGGACGCGCGCCTTTGTCGCCTGCCTGTCGCCGCTGAGCAATGCTGGCCAACTGGCCGACGCACAGGTGGCGGCCGAGGCCTTGCTGCAAAGCTTTAGCCGTCTGCTGCGCCAGGGCGAGGTGAAGCCCGGCAGCGTGCTGGCTGCCATCGTGGCAGAGGCCGATGCCATGGGAGACGGCGTGCTGGCCAACCTCGTGGGCTTGCTGTCGCAGACCTGCGACGCCACGGCTGGCTTGCTGGGCAATGCCATCGTTGCCTTGCGCGCGCAGCCGCAGTTGTCCACGCGACTAAGTGCCGCGCCCGGGCTGTGGCCGGCCATGCTGCGCGAAGTGAGCCGGCACGATCCCGCCATCCACAACACGCGCCGCTACACGGCGGATGCCGTGACATTCGATGGCGTGCGCGTGCCGGCCGGACAGATGATCGTCGTCGTGCTGGCCAGCGCCGGCGATGCGGAGTTCGGCTTTGGCCATGGCCGCCACGCCTGTTCGGGCCGGTCCATCGCGCAGACCATCGCCACGGCTTGCCTGCAGGCGTGGGCCGCTGCGTTGGAAGACTTGCCGCTGGCGTGGAATTATCTGCCGTCGCTGAACGCGCGCATCCCTGTTTTTCATACGGGAGAAATGGCATGATCGCCGTGATTTTCGAGGTCTGGCCCGGCGCCGAAGGGCGCCAGCGGTACCTGGACCTGGCCGCCGCGCTGCGGCCCCTGCTCGATGAGGTCGATGGTTTCATGTCCATCGAGCGCTTCAGCAGCCTGAGCGAGCCGGGCAAATTGCTGTCGCTGTCCTTCTTTCGCGATGAGGCGGCGCTGGCGCAGTGGTGGCAGCTGGAAGCGCACCGCGCGGCGCAGTCGGCCGGCCGGCAAGGCGTGTTCGACGACTACCGGCTGCGCATCGCCGCCGTCGTGCGCGATTACGGCATGCTGGAACGGCAACAGGCGCCCGCCGACAGCCGCCGGTGCCACGATGCCTAGCGTTTAGCGGGGCAGCGCGCCCTGCGTGATTTTCACCTTGACCCGGTAGGTGGGCTCGGCCGCGTTCAGGGCGGGCGGCGTGGCCGGGTCGACGTCGAGCAGGGTGAACGTCAGGTGGTTGACGGTGACGGAACTGGCGGCACCGGGCATGGAATCGGACAAGACGATGTCGGTGGCACCCGCGCTGTTGAGCAAACTGAAACTGTAGCTGACGTAGCCTTTCCACACGCACACGGCGCCCTTGCGGCAGCGGCTGTCGTTGACGCGTTCGAGTTTCAGGGTGTCGGTGGCCGTGATGGCGACCTGTTCGCCCGGCGAGAGCACATGGGTGACGCTGCGCGGCGTGTTCTCCGCGTCGCCGGCGCTGCCGGCCGCGCCGCAGCCGGCCAGCACGGCCAGGCAGGCGAAGAACAGGGGAAGCAGCACGGTACGATAAGAGTGGGTCAGGTAAGGCATGTTTTTCCTTTCAGGTGGAGCGTCCCCGGCGTGGCGTCCACGCGTGGGATACCATGATAGTAACAAAATGATATTTTTCCGGCGCACCATAGGCGCGCTGCGGATGAATTGATGCGCCGGCCACGCGGCGCGCCGATTACTGCGTAGAATGGCTGTTTTGAAAATCAGGAAACAACCATGAAAAAAACCGACCTGGCCAAAAGCGATGCCAAGAAACTGATGGGAAAGATGAATGTTCCCGGCGCCGGTGCATTCGGTAAGGAAGCGGTGGTCGTCGACCGCCGCGAGCAGCGCAAGCGCGACCAGGCCCTGGGCCTGGTGCCGTTCGCCGTCAAGCTGAACAGCGATCTGGTGTTGCAATTGCAGACCCTGGCCAAGGAACGCGGCGCGGATCTGAATGAATTGGTCGCCGAAGTCCTCGTCAAGGGCCTGGCTGCAGCGTAACGGCTGACAATGTTTATCTGTTGATAAACATCAAAGTTCAAAACTAAAAGGCGCCTTGCGGCGCCTTTTTACTGCGGCTCTGGCTTGCGCTTACACGTAGGCGGCCAGGGCGCCCTTCATTTTTTTCAGCGCCGCCACTTCGATCTGGCGGATGCGCTCGGCCGAGACGCCGAACTCTTCCGCCAGCGCGTGCAGGGTGGCGCCGGAGCCGTCGTCGTTGGCCAGCCAGCGCGCTTCGATGATGCGGCGCGAACGGGTGTCCAGCTTGGACAGTGCCGTTTCCAGGCCTTCCGATTGCAGGCGCGTCACTTGTTCCGCTTCCAGCACCTTGGTCGGCTCGCTTTGCTCCGACGACAGGTAGGCGATCGGCGAAAACTTGTCGTCTTCATCGTCGGTCGGCGATTCCAGCGCGATGTCGCGACCGCTCAAGCGCGTTTCCATCTCGATCACTTCTTCGCGCTTCACGTCGAGCAGCTTGGCCAGCGCATCGACCTGCTTCGGCGTCATCGCGTCCAGGCCCGTCTTGTGGCTGCGCAGGTTGAAGAACAGCTTGCGCTGCGCCTTCGTCGTCGCGACCTTGACCAGGCGCCAGTTTTTCAGGATGTACTCGTGCATCTCGGCTTTCACCCAGTGCATGGCGTACGACACCAGGCGCACGCCCTGATCCGGATCGAAACGTTTCACGGCTTTCATCAAGCCGATATTGCCTTCCTGAATCAGGTCGGCGTGCGGCAGGCCATAGCCCAGGTAGCCGCGGGCAATCGAGACCACCAGGCGCAGGTGCGACAGCACCAGCTCTTGCGCGGCGGCCAGGTCATTTTTTTCACGCAGGCGTTTCGCCAGCGAGATTTCTTCGTCATGGGTCAACATGGGCAAGCGATTCACGGCCGAAATATAGGCGTCGATATTGCCCAGATTGCCAGTGAATCCGAGGCCCAGCGCATTACTTTTGGTCGGAACCAATGCGGACGTTGCGGACATCATAGTCATGTTTTCTCCCTCGTAGTCTTGCTTTGTTCCAGTTGGCCACGTCACGCGACGTGGTCCTCTTATCTATTCGTTTTCAGTATTCGGTCTTGCACTTTGCAGATCGCGGCACCATCTTGATCTGGCATCCATGGCGGCTCTGCGTTTGGTATGTCCCTATATTAGCACTCTCCGCTTGAGAGTGCCAATCAGCACATTTAATCGTCCTGATAGCCTAAATGCTATGGGGATTTAATGCTTGATAAATGTATATGAACAGCGATTGGAGCGGCTCTGCAGGCCGCTTCACGACAACGTAGCTAGTCTACGGCCTTTGGCTGAAGCGAACCTTAAGAATGCTTGCTTAATATCAAGATAACAGCAGTATAAGGATGACGCGGCGCATGGCGGCGCCAGGAGCGCCGCCATGGAAGGGGATGGTCAGTTCAGGCGCGCCAGGTGGCGCTGCACGCAGAGGAAGGCGCCGATCAGGCCCAGGCCGGCGCTGACGGCCAGCAAGCCTGCCATCGGCAGCGGCGCCAGCGGCACCAGCTGGAATTCGGACGCGTACAGGCGGGCAAACTCGGCGATCGCCGTATTCAGCGGCTGCAAGGCCAGCGCCACGGCGCCCAGGGCCAGCGCACCGGCGCACACGCCCAGCAGGGCGCCCGTGTAATAGAAGGGGCGGTGGATGAAGGTGTCGGTGGCGCCGATCAGCTTCGAGATGCTGATTTCATCGCGCTGCTGCATCACTTGCAGGCGGATGGTATTGAAGACCACGGCGATCACGGCCACGCCCAGGGTGATTGCCAGCAACAGCAGCACCAGGCGCAGCACGCCCAGCAGGGCTGCCAGGCGCTTGACCCAGGCCGAATCGACTTGCGCCGATTCCACGCCTGGCAGGTGCCGCAGCTGTTCTGCCACCGCGTCGACGTCCTGCGCCTCGCTGGCGCTGCTGAAGGCGTCGAGTTTCAGCACATAGCTGTCGGGCAGGGGGTTGTCGCCCAGGGTGCTGAGCACGTCGGCCAGGCCGTTCTTGTTTTTCAGGGTGTCGAGCGCCTGTTCGCGCGGGATGAAGACGATCTTCGCCTTTTGCGCACCCACGATCTTGCGCATGGCACTGGCCAGTTCCACGGCTTGTTCGCGCGGCGTATCGATCTTCAGGAAGACGCTGATTTCCGGGTCGACCGACATCTGTTCCGACATGGGGCGCACATTGTCGAGCATGGTCAAGCCGGCGAACGGCAGCGACAGGGCGATGGCGACGACGAGCACGTTCAATAAGAAGCCGCCCGGCGACTTGCGCAAGTGAATCAGCGCCGAACCGAGGGCGAAGCGGTGTTGACGGAACCAGCCTCTCATGCCTGTTCTCCCTGCGCGTCGTCCTGGTCGGGCGCGAAATCGGGATCGGGCGGGGCGAAGACGGGCGCCTGCGTGGCCTTGTCGATGGCCACCAACTGGCCGTTCTTCAGGTGGATCACGCGGGCGGCGGCGTCGAGCATCTGTTCGTCATGGCTGGAAATGAGGCAGGTCACGCCCACGGAATGGAACGCTTTCAGGGCGTCGAGCACCTTGTTGGCGCTGGCGCGGTCCAGGTTGGCCGTCGGTTCGTCGGCCAGGATGATCTGCGGCCGGTTGACGATGGCGCGCGCGATCGATACGCGCTGCTGCTCGCCGCCCGACAGCGACAGCGGACGCGCCATGGCGCGGTCCAGCAGGCCCACCTTGTCGAGCGCGGCGCGCGCGCGCTGCTCAGCAGCAACTTTATGCGCGCCGACGACGAGCAGCGGCAGCATGACGTTGGCCAGGATGGAGCGGTCGTTGAGTAATTTTTGCTGCTGGAAGATCAGGCCCATGTTCCGGCGCAAAAACGGCACGCCGGCCGGCTTGATCTTCGCCATGTCCTGGCCATTGACGATCAGCTTGCCCGACGTGGGGCGTTCCATGGCGGCGATCATTTTCAGCAGGGTGGATTTGCCGGCGCCGGACGGGCCGGCCAGAAACACCAGCTCGCCCTTGGCAATGCTCAGCGAAATGTCGCTGAGGGCCACGGCATCGGCGGAGTATTGCTTGGAGACGTGCTGAAATTCAATCATGTAGGGGCTTATCCGAGCAGCGCTTCGACAAATTCGGCAGCCACGAAAGGCTGCAAGTCTTCAATTTTCTCACCGATGCCGATGAAATACACGGGCACGGGACGTACGCGGGCGATCGCCGCCAGCACGCCGCCCTTGGCGGTGCCGTCCAGCTTGGTGATCACCAGACCGCTCAACTGCAGGGCATCGTCGAAGGCCTTCACTTGCGTGAGGGCATTCTGGCCCGTGTTGCCGTCGATGACGAGCAGGGTTTCATGCGGCGCGCCCTCCATGCCCTTGCCGATCACGCGCTTGATTTTCTTCAATTCTTCCATCAGGTGCAACTGCGTCGGCAGGCGGCCCGCCGTATCGACCATGACCACGTCGATGCCGCGCGCCTTCGCCGATTGCACGGAGTCGTAGGCCACGGCGGCCGGGTCGCCCGATTCCTGCGAAATCACGGTGACGTTGTTGCGCTCGCCCCAGACCATCAGCTGCTCGCGCGCGGCGGCGCGGAAGGTGTCGCCCGCGGCCAGCAGCACGGACTGGTTGTTTGACTGCATGTGCTTGGCCAGCTTGCCGATGGTGGTGGTCTTGCCGGCGCCATTCACGCCGGAAATCATCATCACCAGCGGCTTGTGGCGGCCCAGCTCGAAGCGCTTTTCCAGCGGCGAGAGCAGCTCGATCAGCAGCACTTTCAGCGCGGCCTTGACGGCGGCGGCGTCGAGCAGCTTGTCTTCCTTGACCCTTTTCTTCAATTCCGTGAGCAGGAATTCGGTGGCGTCGATGCCGGCGTCGGACATCAGCAGCGCCGCTTCCAGCTCTTCGTACAGGGCTTCGTCGATCTTCGCGCCGACGAACAGCACGGACAAGGTGTTCGAGGTTTTCGACAGGCCGGCCTTCAGGCGCGTCATCCACGATTTTTTCTCGGGTTCGGCGGCCACGATGACGGGCACGCGCTCGGCCGGCGCGCCGCTCAGGGGCGTGGCGGCAGGCTGCGGTGCAGGCGGCGTGGCGGGAAGGACGAGGGGCTCGGCTGGCGCAGCCTCGGGAGCGGTGGGTTTTTTCTTGAAGAAACTAAACATGGATGTGTGGTGGCGGGTGCTGACCTAAGGCCCGGCGGCGCCGGACACTGTTGTTACGGGCTATTCTACCAGAGCGCGCCCGGCGCTTGATGTTTTACTGTTCGATTGGCAACATTGCGCGGCTATCCACGGAGATCGCCGCAGTTGCCGCGCTTTTCGGCCGGTTCAGTGGGTTTGCAGGGCGTGCGCCTGGTGGCGGCGGCGCCAGGCGGCGATGCTTTCGTCGACTTGCCGCAAGTCCAGCACATGCAGGAAGGACGGCGGCTGCTTGTACAGGACGGGACTGCGTCCCCCTGCCCACAATTCCATGCTCGGAGGCAAGCTTGCATGCAGCTGCTGCAGGCTGTCGCGCGTCTGCCGTTGCTTGCTGGCGCTGGAAAACGACAGCGCCACGATATCGGCCCGCTGCGCGCGGGCGGCCGCGACGATGTCCGTCAGCGGCGTTTCCACCCCCAGCGACATGCAATGGGCGCCGGCCGCCGCGCACAGCGCCTCGGCCATCAGCAGCCCCAGGCCATGGCGCTCCTGCGGCAGGGTACTGAGGACGATGCGCGGCGTGCGCGTGGACGGGCTGCTCGCCTGTGGCAGGGAAAAAATGGCGTGGCGCATCACCGTCTGCAGGGTTTCGCTATACAGATGCTCTTCGTAGACGGCCAGTTCGCCGC
This sequence comes from Janthinobacterium rivuli, assembly GCF_009208735.1. Classification (GTDB taxonomy): domain Bacteria; phylum Pseudomonadota; class Gammaproteobacteria; order Burkholderiales; family Burkholderiaceae_D; genus Janthinobacterium. The sequence continues at coordinate 35,059 of NZ_WFLJ01000024.1, forward strand.
AAGCCCACGCGTCGCCCACCATGCTGGTGAGGGGCGCGATGACGTCGATGGTGAACGCCTTCAGCCCCAGCACGGCCAGCGCCTGGCGCAGGGCGTCGCCCAGTTCCGCCATCTGGTGGCCGCGGCACAGGGCCAGGTAGTGCGCCAGTTGCGGTTGCGGCGAGGACGGCGCCGCGCTGCCGGCGCTGGCCAGCTGCTGCAGTTGCGCGGTGCTGTGCTGCATGATTTTTCCCGGACGAAATCCGAGGTCCAGCAGGCGCTTGACCATGCGCAATTTCTGCACTTGCTCGGCCGGATAGCTGCGTTCGCCAAAGGCGTCGCGCCGGGGCTGGGGAAAGGCGTAGCGGCGCTCCCACACACGCAAGGTTTCCTTGGCCAGCCCGGTGTCGCGTTCGACATCGCTGATGCTGAAGGCGGAAGTAGGTTGCAGGTCAGTATCCATACCAGGGTGGCTTTGCTCGCTTGCGGAAGAACGTGGCATGCATTTTACGCCTTCCGCCGCCCCGGACCAAATCGCTGAATCCGATTGGAAATGGCGAGCGTATAAGTTTGTGAACGGCAGGGGAGCACTCATTGACATAAATCAATATTTCATCGATTATCCATGATGCTCGTTTTGTCCAGGACAAACTCAATACAGGTGTACTCATGAAAATTGCCGTCGTCGGAGCAGGAATCGCAGGATTGTCGTGTGCTTATCGCCTGGCGCAAGCGGGCCAGGACGTCACCTTGTACGAGGCGGGCGACTACTTTGGTGGCCACAGCCATACCGTGGATGTGACGCTCGATGGCGTCACGCATGGCGTCGACACGGGTTTTCTTGTGTTCAATCACGCCACCTACCCGAACCTGGTGCAATTGTTTGACGAACTCGGTGTCGAGGCGGCCGACAGCGACATGTCGTTTTCCGTGAAGATGCCGCTGGGCACCACGCCCGATGCCCGCGTGCTGGAATGGGCGGGCGCCAATTTCGATACCGTATTTACCCAGCGCAGCAATCTGCTGCGCCCCGCCTTCTTGCGCATGCTGCGCGACATCGTGCGCTTCAACCGCCAGGCCAGCGCGCTGGCCACGGCGGCCGTGCCGGCGCCGGCCCTGTCGCTGGGCGAGTTTCTCGACCTGCACGGCTATGGTGACGAGTTCCGCCACTGGTATCTGCTGCCGATGGCTGCCTGCATCTGGTCGTGCCCGGCGCGCCAGATGCTGGCCTTTCCGCTGGCCACCTTCATCCGTTTCTGCCACAACCATGGCTTGCTGCAAGTGAGCAACCGGCCGCAATGGCGTACGGTGCGGGGCGGCGCGCGCGTTTACGTGGAAAAGCTGTTGGCGGGCATACCGCAGCAGCGCCTGGCGTGCCCGGTGCTGGCCGTGCGCCGCCAGCCGCATGGCGGCGCGCGCATGGTCGAGTTGCACACGGCCGCCGGCGTCGAGCATGCCGATCACGTCGTGCTCGCTTGCCACAGCGACCAGTCGCTGGCCCTGCTGGGCGATATCCGCGACGACGAGCGCTCCGTGCTCGAAGCCGTGCGCTACCAGCCCAACCGGGCCGTGCTGCATACGGATGCGTCCTGCCTGCCGCAGCGCCGCCGTGCCTGGTCGGCCTGGAATTACCAGGGCCGGCCGGCAGTGGCGGAAGGCGAGGCGCCGCAAGTGTGCGTGCATTATTTGCTGAACCAGCTGCAACCCTTGCCGTTCAGCACGCCCGTCATCGTTTCGCTCAATCCGCTTGACGAGCCCGATCCGGCCAGCATCATCGACGAGTTTTCGTATGCCCACCCCGTGTTCGATGGCGCGGCCATTGCGGCCCAGGCGCGCCTGGCCGGTTTCCAGGGCGCGCAGCACACGTGGTTCGCGGGCGCCTGGACGGGTTACGGTTTCCATGAAGACGGCTTGAAATCGGGCCTGGGCGTGGCGCAAAGCCTGCTGGGCCTGGCGTCCGCGGAGCTCGGCCATGCCGCGTGATCCCACGCAAGCCGCACTGCCGCAGCCGCAGCTGTGCCGGGGACGGGTGCGCCATGCGCGGCTGCGTCCGCGCGCGCATGCCTTTGCTTATGGCATGTTTTACCTGCGCCTGCCCCTGCGCAGCCTGGGCGCGCAGGATTTTCCGGCACGCCTGATCTCGCGCAACGGCGCCAATGTGCTGTCCTTCCGCGACAGCGACCACGGCGATGGCAAGACACCGCTGCTGGACTGGATCGATGGCTTGCTGCGCCAGCATGGCGTGGCGGACGCGGGTGGCGAAATCTGGCTGCAAACCATGCCGCGCATGTTCGGCTATGTCTTCAATCCCGTCAGCTTCTGGTTTTGCCACCGCCCGGATGGCGCGCTGCGGGCCGTGCTCTGCGATGTGCGCAATACCTTTGGCGAGCGCCATCTGTACTTGCTCGAACAGGGCGGCGCCATCGCGTACGGGAGCGAACTGGTTGCGAAGAAAATTTTCCACGTGTCGCCGTTTTGCAAGGTGGAAGGCCAGTACCGCTTCCGTTTCCTGCGCAATAGCGAACAAGACGGTGAGCGCCATCTGGCGCGGGTCGATTACGACGACCTCGCTGGCCCGCTGCTGCAGACGAGCTTGTCCGGCACGGCGCAGCCGCTGCGCGATGGCGTCATCGCCTGGGCCTTGCTGCGCTACCCCTTGATGACGCTTGGCGTGATGGTACGCATCCATTGGCAAGCCTTGCGCCTGTGGCTGCGCCGCGTGCCGTTTTTCAGCAAACCCCATCCTCCACAAGAAAAGGTGTCCCGATGAGCTCCGATTCCCTGCCGACCGGCCTGCATGCGCGCAGCAGTTCCACTCCCTCGCATGGGCATGCGCACCTGGACATGCCCGCTGCCGGGCGCATGATTGTGCGCCTGCTGGAAAAATTGCAGCATGGCGCCCTGCGCCTGCGCACACCCGACGGCAGCATCTTGCTGTGCGGCGATGGCAGCCTCCCCGTCACCCTGGACTTGCATAACTGGCGACTGTGCGCGGCCGTCTTGCGCTCGGGCGACATCGGCTTTGCGGAAACGTTTATCGCCGGGGACTGGCGCACGGACAATTTGCCGGGCTTGATCGAGTTGATGATACGCAACCGCGCACAGATCGAATCCTTGATCTACGGCAACTGGTGGGGCAATCTGCTCTACAAGCTGCGGCATTTGCTCAACCGTAACTCGCGCGCCGGCAGCAAGAAGAATATCCACGCCCATTACGACATCGGCAACGCCTTTTATCAGCTCTGGCTGGACCCGTCGATGACGTATTCGAGCGCCCTGTTCACCGAAGGCGCCAGCCTGGAGCAGGCGCAGGGCGCGAAGTACCGGCGCATCGCCGAGCAGCTGCAGCTGCGGCCGGGCCAGCGCGTGCTGGAAATCGGCTGCGGCTGGGGCGGTTTTGCGGAAACGGCGGCGCGCGACTGCGGCGCCCACGTGACGGGCCTGACCCTGTCGACCGAGCAGCTCGCCTATGCGCGCCAGCGCCTGCAGGACGCGGGCCTGGCAGGACAGGCCGACCTGCAACTGTGCGATTACCGCGACAGCGCCGGCCAGTACGACGCCATCGCCTCGATCGAGATGTTCGAAGCCGTGGGGCAAAGCTACTGGCCCGGCTATTTCGCCTGCGTGGCGCGCAATTTGAAGCAGGGCGGACGCGCCTGCATCCAGACCATCGTCATCGCCGATGCCTTGTTCGAACGCTACAGCAAGAGCACGGATTTTATTCAGCAGTACATTTTCCCTGGCGGCATGCTGCCTTCGCCGGCCGAGTTTCGCCGCGCCGCCGAGGCGCAGGGCTTGCGCGTGGAAGACGCCTTCAGCTTTGGCCTCGATTACGCGGAAACCTTGCGCCAGTGGCGTGCCAGCTTCCTGGCCCAGCGCACGGCGCTGGAAAAACAGGGCTTCGATGGCCGTTTCCTGCTGACCTGGGAGTTTTACCTCGCGTATTGCGAGGCCGCCTTCCAGGCGCACAACACGGATGTGATGCAATTTACCCTGATTAAGGAGTGATGATGCGCCAGTTGCTTGTCGCCGCTTTGCTGTCGTTGACCATGTTGGGTGCCGCGGCCGCGCCGCCGGCCTTTATCGCTGCCGACGTGCCCGAGGCCCGCCTGGCGGGCGAGGGGGAATACACGTGGTTCGGCATGCGTATCTATCGGGCGCAACTGTGGGTGGGCGCGAACGGTTATCAGGGCACGACGTCGGCGACGGCGCCCTTCGTGCTGGAACTGCGCTATGCGCGTGCGCTCGATGGCAGGAAGATCGCCGAGGCCAGCTATGAACAGATGCAGAAGATAGGCGCGGGCACGGAAGCGCAGCGCCTGGCGTGGCTGGCCACCATGCAGCGCATCTTTCCTGACGTCAAGGAAGACCAGCGCATTGCGGGCGCCTACCGTGCCGGCATCGCACCCGGCGTGCGCTTTTACCTCGATGGCAAGGTGCTGGCCGACGTGAGCGATGGCGACTTCGCGCGCGCCTTTTTCGCCATCTGGCTGTCGCCGTCGAGCACGGCGCCCAAGCTGCGCGGCGCGCTGTTGCAGAGTGCGGCGCCGCTGCCATGACTGCCGGGGCCAGCGCCTTGAGCTTGCCGGCCTTGTTCAGTTATGGCTTGTTCGGCTTGCCGCTGGCCATGCTGGCGCTGCCCATCTATATATATGTGGCGCCGTTTTATGCGCAGCGCAGCAGTCTTGACCTGGCGCAGATCGGCGCCGTCCTGCTGGCGGCCCGCATCGCCGCCGCTTTCATCGATCCTGCCCTCGGCGCCTGGATGGCGCGGGGCCGGCGCGGCTATGCCGTCCATGTCGGCGCCGCGCTGCCCTTGCTGCTGCTGGGCTTTGGTGCCCTGTTCCATCCGCCGGCCATGCCGCAGGCGGCCACCCTGGCCTGGTTCCTGGCCGCCTTGCTGCTCGTGTATGCCGCCTATGGCCTGGCCGGCATCGCGCACCAGAGCTGGGGCGCGGCCTTGAGCCAGGCGCGCGGCCAGCGGGCGCGCGTGGCGGCCGTGCGCGAAGGCTGCGGCTTGCTCGGCGTGATCCTGGCGGCCGGGCTGACTTCCGTGCTCGGCTATGACGGCCTGTCGCTGGCCTTTGCCGTCTGCCTGCTGGGGGCGGGCGCGCTGCTGCTGGCGCGCGCGCCGCGTCCGGTTTTGCGGCAAGGCACGGCGGTGCTGCCCGCTGCCGCCTGGCGCCTGCCATTGCGCCAGCGCGCGTTTCGCTGGCTGTTTGCCGTCCTGCTCGTCAATGGCGTGGCCGCCGCCATCCCCGCCACGCTGTTCCTGTTCTTTGCCACCGACTACTTGCGCCTGGGCCATTACGCAGGACCGTTCCTGATCGTCTATTTCTGCGCGGCGGCCGCCTCGATGCCCGTGTGGGTGGCCCTGGCGCGCCGCTTTGGCGAGGCGCGCGCCTGGGGCGGCGCCATGCTGCTGGCCGCGACCGTGTTTGTCTGGGCGTATGGCCTGGGCGCGGGCGCCGCCTGGGGCTTTGCCGCCATTTGCCTGCTGTCGGGCCTGGCACTGGGCGCCGACCTGGCCTTGCCGCCGGCCCTGCTGGCAGGGTTGATCGGCGCGGCCGGCCATGCCGGGCGGCATGAGGCGGCGTATTTCGGCTGGTGGAACTGGGGCGTGCAGATGAGCCTGGCGCTGGCGGCCGGCATCGCCTTGCCCCTGCTGGCCTGGCTCGGTTATGTACCGGGCAGCAGCGGCGGCTTGCCGGCCCTGTCCGCCAGCTATGCCTTGCTGCCCTGTGCCTTGAAGCTGCTGGCGGCGCTGCTGTTGTGGCGCGCGCCCCTGCAACATATATATAGTGATCACCTGGAGAATCGCCCATGCGCCTCATGAACTATTGCAAACGCCGCCTGCCGCTGGCGGCCCTGTTGCTGGCGCTGGCCGCCTGTTCCACGCCGCCCACGCCGGCCACGTATGCGCAGGAATTGCCGCAACTGGACTTGCAGCGGTATTTCAACGGCACGCTCGATGCGCACGGCATCTTCCAGGATCGTTCCGGCAAGGTCGTGAAACGTTTTACCGTTGTCATGCGCGCCAGCTGGCAGGGCGAGACGGGTATTCTGGACGAGGATTTCACATATTCGGACGGCAGCCGCCAACGGCGCGTGTGGACTCTGCGCAAGACGGCGCCCGGGCGCTTCATCGGCACGGCGCCCGACGTGATCGGCGAGGCCGTCGGCGAAGTGGCCGGCAATGCCTTGCGCTGGCAATACGTGCTGGCGCTGCCCGTCGATGGCACGGTCTACCACGTCGACTTCGAGGACTGGATGTTCTTGATGGACGACAAGGTCATGCTGAACCGCGCCGCCATGAGCAAGTTCGGCTTCAGCCTGGGCGCCGTCACTTTATCGTTCAGCAAGCGTCCGCAGGCGGCCCCATGAATCGCAAGATCAGCAGCTGGGCCGGCAAACGCGTGTGGATCATCGGCGCTTCCAGCGGCATCGGCGCCGCTTGCGCCACCTTGCTGCTGGGGCAAGGCGCCAGCGTGGCCCTGTCGGCCCGTCACCGCGCCAGCCTCGAGCAGTTGTGCGAGGGACAGCCGCTGGCGCAAGCCTTGCCGCTCGATATCACCGAGCATGCGCAAGTGCGGGCCGTGTGCGTGGCGTTGCAGCAGCAGTGGACGCATATCGACCTGATACTGGTGGTTGCTGGCGGCTATCAGGCCATGCGCGCCGATAGTTTCGACCTCGAGGCGGCCCAGGGTTTGCTGGCCCTGAATGTGGGCGGCGTCTTCAATTGCCTGGAGCAGGCCTTGCCGTGGCTGTTGCGCCAGGGCAGCGGCGGCATCGGCATCGTCGGCTCGGTAGCCGGCTATGGCGGCTTGCCCAAGGCGCTCGCGTATGGCGCCAGCAAGGCGGCGCTGATCAACCTGACGGAGTCGCTGTATTTGGACTTGCATCCGCGCGGGATTGATGTGTATCAAATCAACCCGGGTTTTGTCGCCACGCCCTTGACGGCGGACAATGATTTCACCATGCCGGCCTTGATGACGGCGCAGGACGCGGCGGCCGCCATGCTCGACGGCATCGAGCGGGGCCAGTTCCACATCCACTTTCCCAAACGTTTTACCAATACCCTGCGCCTGGCCCGGCTGTTGCCGTACCGCGCCTATTTTTGGCTGATCCACAAGGTGACGGGCCTATGACCGCAACCATGGAAGGCGCGCTGGCGCGCCTGGTGGCGTTTTACGAGCACCTGAGCCTGGAGGGCCTGGCCCAGCTGGGCGCCGTGTATGCGCCGGACGCCCGCTTCAAGGACCCGTTCAACGAGGTCGAGGGCCATGCCGCCATCCTGGCCATCTTCGAGCACATGTTCGTGCAAGTCGATGCGCCCCGGTTTGTCGTGCTGGAACGCCTGGGGCAGGGAGAGCAAGCGTTCCTCACGTGGGAGTTTCGCTTCCGCATGAAACGCCTGGTATCCGGAGAACAATGTATTCGTGGCGCAACACATGTGCGCTTCGATGCGCAGGGACGGGTGGTAATGCACCGCGATTATTGGGATGCGGCGGAAGAACTGTATGAAAAACTGCCTGTGCTGGGCCCTTTCATGCGCATGCTCCGGCGCGCAAGCCAGCGCTAAGCGTATTTCTAGATGCTTTTAAGCAAAAAATCGGAAAAAGAAAAAGTAAATTACGTGGAATTGGGCTGGCGAAAACTTGACTTCGGTCAATGTGTCGTTTTTTTGACACAAATATGTCAAAATATTGAGAAGGCAACATTGTAAGAAATTGTTTCAACTGATGCGGAATTTGCAAGCAAGAGTCGTCCTCATCCGTTTCAATTGGATGGCTGAAGCATTGGCTGGAAAACATGGAAAACATTTCTATGTGAGCAATTTAAATTACCGGAAAGTCAGTAATTGTGTTATCACTTTGCCTATTTTTTCGATGCGCGCGCCGACGTCGAAAATAGCGCCTACGCCCCTGAATAATGCGGCAACGCACCAAAATAGGGCGCCAAATTTCCCGTTTTCGGGCATCCGGCAGCAAACATTGGCGATGCCGTGTATGCTTCGTCCCGTTTATCCATTATCGCCTGACAAATTGTGTGCTTTGTCGCGTAAATCTTCGAGGGCAAATGGTGGGTAAAGCATGTTGACGTTTTAATCATGCGCCTGATACTGTTGCACTAATACAACGGGTGTCGACAAGGCATGCGTTATGATGGAATGGTCAATCAGGCCAATGCATTGGTTGGCAAGGGGCACTGGCTCTGTCGCGTAGTACGGTTGGCGATGGTCGGGATGCCTGAAAAAGCCCCCGGCCTGGTACCGGAAGTAACATGTTGGAACTTGATGGAATGTGAAACGGTCGTTATAGTGCCGCTTCCGGTGCCTTTTGAGCACCGAACCGGCGCACGAAAATACGGTCGCTCTGCAGCCTTCAAGCTTATCGGTGCAATAGCGTGCCGATACCGATATGAATGTTCCTCTGACCGGAACAGCAATGTGGCAGGTGGAGACCTTGCCCTCACTCATAAAAAGCGCTCTGCTAGAGCGCAGCTCGAGATGCATAGGCTGTATTACTTTTTGCTTCAAAATTAAAGGAAATCGCAATGAAAAAAACTCTGATCACTCTGGCAGTCCTGGCAGCAGCCACCGGCGTAGCCCAAGCTCAATCGAGCGTTGTTATCTACGGTACCGTTGACGCTGGTTTCGTCAGCGAGCGCGGCGGTGTTAACGGCAACGTTAACAAACTGGACAGCGGCATTGGTTCGGCTTCCCGTATCGGCTTCAAAGGCACCGAAGATCTGGGCAGCGGCCTGTCGGCACTGTTCGTTCTGGAAACGGGTTTCAACGTTGACAACGGTACGCAAGACAAAGCCGGTTCGATCTTCAACCGTCAAGCTTACGTTGGTCTGAGCAGCAAAACGACCGGTACCCTGACCCTGGGTCGTCAATACACCCCTTGGTACAACACCCTGTCGAAAGTTGCTGATCCATTCGCAGCTGGCTACGCTGGTTCCGCAAAGAACTTGTTCACCTCGAACACCCGCACCAGCAACACCGTGGTTTACGCTTCGCCAAACTTCAACGGCTTTGACGCTGACGTGGCTTACACCTTCGGCGAAAACGCTGAGTCGAACAAAATCGGCCGTCAAATCGGCGCGTCGGCTGGCTACTCGAACGGTCCTCTGAACGCTCGCTTTGCTTACAACAACACCGACAACACCCAGTTCCAAATCGGTAGCGCACGTAACTACCTGCTGGCAGCTAACTACGACTTCGCAGTTGCTAAAGCTTACGTCGCATACGGCGTGAACAAGGGCTACAACAGCATGATCGCTAACAACGCCGTACAAAATGCTAACGGTTCGTTCTCGACCCGTAACGCATTCGGTGGTGCTGACGCTGCATTCAGCCGCGATAGCAACAACATCCTGGTTGGCGCAACCGTACCTGTTGGCCCAGCTGGCACCGTCATGGCTTCGTTCATCCGCACGAACGACAAAGACGCAACCAATGCTGACGCTGATCAATGGGCACTGGGTTACTCCTACGCTCTGTCGAAGCGCACGAGCACCTACGCTTCGTACGCCAAGATCAAGAACAAGAACGGCGCTGGCTACACCGTTGGTAACAACAGCAATGTTGGTACGGGCGACAAAGCCTTCAACGTTGGTGTTCGTCACTCGTTCTAATATTCGCGCAAGCGAAGCTTAGTACCGCTAAGGCATCCCTTCGGGGATGCTGCATGCAAAGAAACGCGCTGTCTGGCTTCGGCCTGGCGGCGCGTTTTTGCATGGGCGGCGCCAGTTATAATGGCGCCGTTACTTAAGTAAAGGAATGTCATGAATGCATTGAAATCGCCGCGCCTGGCCGCCATGCTGGCCGTGCTGCTGCTCGCTGGCGCCACGGGTGCCGCTGTCGCCGCCGTCAAGGGCAAGAAGCCGGCCGGACTGGAGCGCTACGGCGTGGCCGTCTACTCGGACCTGTGCCTGCAAAAGGATAGCGGCGAAATCGGCGGTCAGCGCGTCACCCTGCACCGCTTCGCCGAAGCCGATTCCGTCATCTATGAATTCACGGCGGGCGCTCTGAGCTGGCCTATTGTCGCCAATGACGTCAATCTGGATGCCGCCACCGGCGCCTTCGACTTCACCATCGCCGGCGCCGACAATGAGGAGCGCACCATCGTCGGCAAGTTTTCCAAGGATGGGCAGACCCTGACCCTGGAAGGCGATTATTGCGGCGGCAATGTGCGCATGCCCATGAAACTGAGCCGCGTGCGCGATTTCGGCCGCCCCTTGAAAAACTGCACGCCATGTCCGCCGATGCCGGCCGCGCCCGCCGAGGCAGTGCCTGCCGAGGAAAGCGCGCCAGCGCCCGCCGCCTGAGCGATTGCCGCCGTCAAAATGAAAAAGGCCCGGTATCGACCGGGCCTTTGCTATTGTCAGCCTCGCAAGGGGCTTATCGGGCCGCTTGCGCCTTTTCCGCATTCGCCCGGATGGTGGACAGGGTCGCGTTCGGCGTGATCAGGTTGCCGTCATAGCGCAGCTCGATCAGGGCCGGCAAGTTGTTGGCCTTGGCATGCGCCAGCGCCCGCCGCAGGGCGGGAGCGAACTCTTCTGTTGTAGCCACCACTTCGCCATGCGCGCCATACGCCTGCGCCAGCGCCGCAAAATCCGGGTTGTGCAGGGTCGTGCCCGACACGCGGCCCGGGTAATCGCGTTCCTGGTGCATGCGGATGGTGCCGAACATCTGGTTATTGAAGACGATGATGACCACGCCCGCCTGGTATTGCACGGCCGTGGCCAGTTCCTGGCCATTCATCATGTATTCGCCATCGCCGGCAAAGGTGATCACGGTGCGCTCGGGGTGCACGATCTTGGCCGCCACGCCGGACGGCACGCCGTAGCCCATGGCGCCATTCGTCGGCGCCAGCTGCGTGCGCAGGCCGCCGTAGCGGTAGAAGCGGTGCGCCCACGAGGCGTAATTGCCGGCGCCGTTCGTCAGGATGGTATCCAGAGGTGCCTGCGCCATGATCTCTTGCGTCACTTGCCACAGGTCCAGCGGTGCCTGGCCATCCTGGAAGATGGGCGGGCGCTGCTGGTAGGCGGCCAGCTCGGCCTTCGCTTCGGTCGGTGTATGTTTCCATGCGGCAGTGTCGACGGGGGCCATGGCGGCCAGCATGGCGCACACTTGCGGCATGCCGCTGTTGATCATCAGTTCGGCCTGGTAGACGCTGCCCAGTTCCTCGGCATCCGTATGGATGTGCACGAGGCGCTGGCGTGGCACGGGAGAGTCGAACAGGGTGTAGCCGCCCGTCGTCATTTCGCCCAGGCGCGGGCCGATGGCGATGACCAGGTCCGCATTTTTCACGCGCGCGGCCAGTTTCGGGTTGATGCCGATGCCGACGTCGCCGATGTAGTTCGGATGGGCATTGTCGAGCAAGTCCTGGAAGCGGAAGGCGCAGGCGACGGGCAGATGGTTGTTTTCCGCGAACTGCTGCAGGTCGGCGCACGCTTGCGGCGTCCAGGTGGTGCCGCCCAGCAACACCAGCGGGCGCTGCGCCTCGGCCAGCATGCTGCGCAGTTGCTGCAGTTGGGCGTCCGATGGCGCCGCCTGCACGCTCTGGTAGGCGCGCGTGTCGGCGACCGTCGCCATGGAAATGAGCATGTCTTCCGGCAGGGCCAGCACGACAGGGCCGGGACGCCCGCTGGTGGCGACCTGGAAGGCGCGCGCCAGGTATTCGGGAATGCGCTCGGCGCGGTCGATCTGCGCCACCCACTTGGCCATCTGGCCGTACATGCGGCGGTAGTCGATTTCCTGGAACGCTTCGCGGTCGACGAAATCATTGCCCACCTGGCCGATGAACAGGATCATCGGGGTGGAATCCTGGTAGGCCGTGTGCACGCCGATCGAGGCGTTGGTGGCGCCCGGCCCCCGCGTGACGAAACAGATGCCCGGCTTGCCCGTCAGCTTGCCGTAGGCTTCGGCCATGAAGGCGGCGCCGCCTTCCTGGCGGTTGATGATGAAGCGGATGCCCGAGTCGTGCAGGGCGTCGAGTACGTCGAGGTAGCTTTCGCCAGGCACGCCAAAGGCGGTGTCGACACCGTGGATCTGCAGGGCATCGACCAGGATCTGGCCGCCGGTACGGGATTGTTGCGTCATGTTCGGCTCTTTATATGCTAGTGGGTGGCAAAGAAATGGGGCAAGCGGTGCGCATGCGCTTGCATGCAAGCAGCTTGCCCCATTCTATGTGAGCCGATTTGGCCCGGCTTTTGAAATGGCGACACCGAATTACACAATCCCCCGACGGTTACACCGCGCTTTTGCCGAAACATGCTGCGGCGCGGTACAATGGCGGGTGAAGCAGGCCAGACAGTCGCTGGCCGGCGCAGCAATGCGCTGGCGGGAGGAAGGTCCGGACTCCATAGAGCGGGGTGACGGTTAACGGCCGTCCGTCGAAAGCCGCAAGGTATAAGGCGAGGAATAGGGCCACAGAGACGAGCGTATTAAGTTACGGTGAAACGCGGTAACCTCCACCTGGTGCAATTTCAAATAGGCACGCGATGATGCTGCTCGCGGAGCGTGCGGGTAGAAAGCTTGAGCGCCCGAGTAATCTGGCGCCTAGAGGAATGACTGTCATAGCGCCGACCTGCAAGGGAAGGCGCCGTAACAAAATCCGGCCTACCGGCCTGCTTCACTTGAATTCCTGCTCCCTGGCTTGCCGGGGAGCGTATCGGCCGCAGCGTTTCGCCTGCTGCGCGCCGCCCAAAAGCCCCCGGGAGGGGGCTTTTTTTGTTTCCAAAAAAATAGCATTTAGGATAAAGTTGTATATACAACTAAAGATGAACAATTGGTTAAAGTTTCTTGAATACAATTAATTGCTGCATTGCAAAAATAGTTTTTCCGCGTCGGGCCAGGCCCTGAAAATAGGGGCGGTAGGCGCCATGGACACTTATTTTTTGCTTTAAACCAAGTCTTTCACTGCAGCTGATTGCTGTTGTGCCCGAATGACGAAAGTATTGTCATGTGTCAACTAACTGTAAAAATTTCAATTTTTCGATTTCGTTTTTTTCGATGTTTACGGTAGGAAAACACATGTGTGCAGATGAGGTAGCACATTCACTATCTTTCATAAGTATCTAATTTATCGATATATTTTTATTTGAGACTCCTTCAACGATATGCGCTAAGTCCTTAATTTCATTAATAAAATTCCTGTTTTGCCAATCGGAAACCGCTTGACCACTATCTTTGCTTCCTCTAAAGTGGGCAACTGTGTGAAAAAGTGTGTTTTTGTGGGAAATTTTCCCTTTTCATCGTGATGCGCAAGCGTCGCAAACCAAGCTCAAAAAAGGTCTTCCGTGTTTCAAGGCGCGTCCGCAATCAATCTCGATGCCAAAGGCAGGATGTCTATCCCTGCCAAGCACCGTGACGCGCTGGCGATTCAATGCGAAGGCCGCTTGACCCTGACCAAACACCCCGATGGCTGCCTGCTGTTTTTCCCCCGTCCCGTGTGGGAAAGCCACCGCCAGCAAATCGCCGCCTGGCCCATGTCGGCGCGCGCCTGGCAGCGCATCTTCCTCGGCAACGCCGTCGATGTCGAGCTGGACTCGGCGGGCCGCGTGCTGATCTCGCCTGAGTTGCGCAACGCCGTGGGGCTGGCGCGCGAAGTCATGATGATCGGCATGGGCAGCCACTTTGAAATATGGGATGCCGCCAAATTGGCCGACAAAGAACAGCAGGCGATCGATGCCGGCACCCCCGATGTACTTTCCAATTTTTCTTTCTAAGGCTCCGTAATGACACAACTCACGGTGCCGGAATTTCAGCATCGCACGGTGCTGCTCGATGAAGCGGTCGATGCGCTCGACCTGACGGGCGACCGTGCGCACGGCATTTACGTCGACGGCACGTTTGGCCGCGGCGGCCATAGCCGCTTGATCTTGTCGCGCCTGGCGCCCGACGCGCGCCTGATCGGCTTCGACAAGGACTTGCAGGCCATCGCCACGGCCGAGCAGATCGCCGACCCCCGCTTTGAAATCGTCCACGACAGCTTTGCCACCATGACGGCCAGCCTGGCCGAACGCGGCGTGCGGCAGGTGGACGGCATCCTGCTCGACCTGGGCATCTCGTCGCCGCAAGTCGACGACGCGGCGCGCGGTTTCAGCTTCCGCAACGACGGACCGCTGGACATGCGCATGGATACCACGCGCGGCATCTCCGCGGCCGAATGGCTGGCGGTGGAAACCGAGCAGAATTTAGAGAAAGTGATACGCGATTATGGGGAAGAACGGTTTGCTTTTCAGATTGCAAAGGCGATTGTTGCTGGCCGGGCAGTCCAGCCAATTTCAAGCACACGACAGCTTGCCGGCATCGTGGCAGGCGCCGTCAAGACCCGCGAGAAGGGTAAGGACCCCGCTACCCGCACCTTTCAGGCCATACGCATTTTCATTAACAAAGAGCTCGAGGATCTCGAGATCGGCCTGAACCAGGCATATGCCTGCCTGGCTCCCGGCGCGCGCATGGCCGTGATCAGCTTTCATTCGCTGGAAGACCGCATGGTCAAGCGCTTCTTCGCCTCGAAGGCGAACGTGGAGCAGCCTGACCGCCGCCTGCCGATCCGCGCGGTCGACTTGCCGCAGCCGGAAATGAAGCTGATTGCGAAGATGAAGCCGTCCGACGCCGAGATCGAGGGCAATCCGCGCTCGCGTTCGGCCGTGATGCGCGTGGCGCAGCGTTTGCCGCTGGCCGCCCCTGCAAACGGCGGCGCCCGATGACTGGCAAGCTGTGTGTCGTGCTGTCGGCCCTGCTGGTGTGCTGCGGCCTGTCGCTGGTGAACGCGCAGTACCAGTCGCGCCACCTGCTGATCGACCTGGAACGCGCGCAAGCGCTGTCGCGCCAGCTCGACATCGACTGGGCGCAGCTGCAGCTGGACCAGTCCACCCTGGGCAAGCATGAACGCATCGAAGCGATCGCGCGGCGCGACCTGAGCATGACGCCGCTGACGGCGGCGCGTACGCAATACCTGACGGAGGGCGAATAATGAAGTTGGGCGGTAACAGCAACGGCCGGGTGGCGGCATCGAAAGGCGTGCCATTCTCGAAGAACCCAGTACTGGCGGTGCGTCTGCCCGTCTGGCGTTCGCGCGTGGTGCTGTTCCTGCTGTTCTTCGCTTTCGCCGGCCTGGGCGCGCGCGCCCTGTGGCTGCAGGGCGTGTCGACGCAGTTCCTGCAAAAGCAGGGCAAGGCGCGCTATGAGCGCACGCTCGAATTGCCGGCCACGCGCGGCAAGATCACCGACCGCAATGGCCAGGTGCTCGCCTCGTCCGTGCCCGTCAAGGCCATCTGGGCCATTCCCGACGACGTGCTGCAGGCGTCGCCCGAGAAAATCAACGCGCTGGCCGGTCTGCTGGAAATGAACGTCAACGAATTGCGCAAGAAGCTCGATTCGGACCGCAGCTTCGTCTACCTGAAACGCCAGGTCGAGATGGACGTGGCCGACAAGATCTCCAAGCTGGGCATCGACGGCATCGACGAACGCAAGGAATACAAGCGCTTTTATCCGCAGGGCGAAGTGATGACCCACGTGGTCGGCTTCACCAACGTGGAAGACGTGGGCCAGGAAAGCATGGAACTGGCGCAGCAAAAAACCCTCGTCGGCACCACCGGCAGCCGCCGCGTGATCAAGGACCGCCTGGGCCACATCGTCGAAGACATCGGCTTCATCCACGAACCGCATGACGGCAAGGACCTGACCCTGTCCGTCGACAGCAAGATCCAGTACATCGCCTTCACGCAGTTGAAGGAAGCGGTGGAAAAATTCAACGCCAAGGCCGGTGGCGCCGTGGTGCTCGACGTGCATACGGGCGAAGTGCTGGCACTGGCCAATTACCCCAGCTACGATCCAAACGACCGCCGCAAGCTCACGGGCCAGCAGCTGCGCAACCGCGTCATGACCGATACCTTCGAGCCCGGATCGACCCTGAAACCGATCACGGTCTCGCTGGCGCTCGACACGGGGCGCGTCAAGCCGACCACCCTGATCGACACGGGGCCGGGGCGCTACACCATCGCCGACCGCACGATCACCGACACCAAGCCGCACGGCGTGATCAATGTCTCCGAAATCATCGAAATGTCGTCGAACATCGGCACCTCGAAAATCGCGCTGGGCATGCCGTCGCAGGAAATGTGGGAAATGTTTACCAAGGTGGGCTTCGGCCAGCAGCCGAAATGGGGCTTCCCCGGCGCGGTGGCCGGTCGCGTGCGTCCGTATAAATCGTGGCGCCCGGTGGAGCAGGCGACCATGAGCTACGGTAACGGCATTTCCGTCTCGCTGATCCAGCTGGCGCGCTCTTATATGATGTTCGCGCGCGACGGCGACACGATTCCCCTGTCGTTCCAGAAGGTCAATGAACTGCCCGTGGGCCAGCAAGTGATCAAGCCGAAGACGGCCGCCGAAATGCGCGCCATGCTGGAACTGGTGGTCTCCGGCGCGCACGGCTCGGCCAAGCGCGCCCAGGTCGCCGGCTATCGCGTCGGCGGCAAGACGGGTACCGCCTATAAAGTGGAAAACGGCCGCTATGCGATGCCGCGCAAATACATCGGCTCCTTCGTGGGCATGGTGCCGATGTCGGCGCCGCGCTTCATCATTGCCGTGATGATCGATGAACCGACCGGCCCTGCCCACTATGGCGGCCAGGTTGCCGCTCCCGCTTTCGCGGCGATTGCGACCAACGCGCTGCGCGCGATGAACGTACCGCCCGATTCCTCCGTTACCGAAATCGTGGTCCCGGCCAATGCCGGCCCGGAGGCCATGTGAAGTCACTCATGACCATACAAGACATCAGTTTGTGGATCAAAACGGCTGCCCCGTCCGGGCAGCTGACGTCCGATTCGCGCCGCGTGCAGCGCGGCGACGTGTTTTTCGCCTATGCGGGCGCCACCCATTTCATCGCCGCCGCCATCGAGCAGGGCGCCGCCGCCATCGTGCATGACGCCGTCGAATGGGACGCCGCATGGAGCGTGCCGCACCTGCTGGTCAGCGACCTGAAACGCCTGGCCGGCCCCGTGGCGCATGCTTTTTACAACATGCCCGACAGCGCCATGTTCAGCGCCGGCGTGACGGGCACGAATGGCAAGACCTCGTGCGCGCTATGGCTGGCGCAGGCCCTGGCGCGCCTCGGTGTCACCTCGTCCGTCATTGGGACTTTGGGCGTGGGCCTGTGCAAGCCACGCGGCGCCATCGAATTCGACGTCACAGGCTACACCACGCCGGACGCCGTGCTGCTGGCGCGCAAACTGGCCGCCATGCGCGACGCCGGCGCCAAGGCCGTCGCCATCGAAGTGTCGTCGATCGGCCTGGACCAGGATCGCGCGGCCGGCATGCATTTCGATGTCGCCATGTTCACCAATCTGACGCGCGACCACCTCGACTACCATGGCGACATGGCGGCCTACGAGGCGGCCAAGGTCAAATTGTTCGACTGGCCCGGCCTGAAAACGGCCGTCATCAACCTGGATGACGCCATGGGGCTGCGCCTGGTGCGCCACGTAGACGGCAAGCTGTCCGGCGAGTATCCCGTCATCGGCTACACCTTGCAGGACGCGGCCAGCCTGCCCGATTTGCCGGGCGTGCTGATGCTGCGCGCCAGCCAGTTCCGCAGCCGCCATGCCGGCACCGACTTCCATCTGGAATGCGCGCTGGGCGTGGCGCTGGTCAAGACGCAACTGGTGGGCCACTTCAATATCAGCAATGCGCTGGCCGTGCTGGGCGCCTTGCTGGCGCACGGCGCCGGCCTGCGTGCCGCCATCGACGGCATCGAATCGCTGCAGCCGGCCCCCGGCCGCATGCAGCAGGTGGGCGGCCAGGAAGCGCCGATGGTCGTCATCGACTATGCGCACACGCCGGACGCGTTGGAAAAAACCCTGGCCGCCTTGCGCCAGGTGGCGCAGGAGCGGGGCGGCCAGCTGTGGTGCGTGTTCGGCTGCGGCGGCGACCGCGATCCGGGCAAACGTCCGCAGATGGGCGCCATCGCGCAGCTGGCCGATCACGTGCTGGTCACCAGCGACAATCCGCGCAGCGAAGATCCGCACGCCATCATCGCGCAGATCGTCGCCGGTATGCGTGCCGACGGTCCGCAACCGCAAGCCATCGAAGACCGCGCCGGGGCCATTTTGTCGGTCATCAAGCATGCGGCCAAGCCGGACGTGATCCTGTTGGCGGGCAAGGGCCATGAGCCGTACCAGGAAATCAAGGGCAAGAAGCTGCCGTTCTCCGATGCCGACCATGCGCAGCTGGCCCTGTCCGCGCGCCTGACGATGATGAGGACGAACTGATGCGCGGCACCCTGACAGAATTGATGTCGTCGCTGGCCGGCGTGCAGCTGACGGGCGACGCCGTTTTTGACGGCGTGTCCACCGACAGCCGCAGCGCGCAAGCGGGCTCGCTCTTCGTCGCCCTGCGCGGCGAGAGCTTCGACGCCCACGATTTCCTCGACCAGGTGACCGCGCGCGGCGTCGCCGCCGTGGTGGTCGAGCGCTTGCCCGAAGGCTGGGACAGCATCAAGGTGCCGGCCATCGTGGTGCCCGATACCCTGGCCGCGCTGGGCCGCATCGCCAACCACTGGCGCGGCCGTTTCAACCTGCCCGTCATCGGCGTCACCGGCAGCAATGGCAAGACCACCGTCAAGGAGATGATTGCATCGATCCTGGCGGCGGCCTTCGGCGAAGAAGGCCGCCTGGCCACGCGCGGCAACCTGAATAACGAGATCGGCGTGCCCCTGACCCTGTTCCGTCTGAGCGAGCAGCACAAGGCGGCCGTCATCGAGATGGGCATGAACCATCCGGGCGAGATCGCGCGCCTGGCGGCGATCGCCGCGCCGACCCTGGCGATGGTCAACAACGCGCAGCGCGAGCACCAGGAATTCATGCATACGGTGGAAGCGGTGGCGCGCGAAAACGGCGCCGCGCTGGCGGCATTGGCCGACGACGGCGTGGCCGTTTTCCCGCATGGCGATGAATTCACGCCCCTGTGGCGCGAACTGGCCGGCGCGCGCGCCGTCATCACCTTTGGTTTGTCGAAGGAGGCGGATGTCAGCTGCACGCACCGCGCGGCCGAGGACTTTGGCAGCGACCTGTTCGTCAGCGTGCGCGCACCTGATGGCAGCTTGCGCCAGTTCTTCGTCGGCTTGCAGGCGGCGGGCGAACACAATGTGCGCAATGCGCTGGCGGCCGTGGCATGCGCGATCGGCGCCGGCATCGCGCCAGAACATATCAAGCAGGGCCTGGAGGCGTTTTCTCCCGTGAATGGCCGTCTGCAGAAAAAACGTGCCGCCAACGGCGCCACCATCATCGACGACAGCTACAACGCCAATCCGGATTCGGTGAAGGCGGCCATCGACGTGCTGGCGCAGGCAGCAAAGCCGCGCATCCTGGTGCTGGGCGAGATGGCGGAAGTTGGCACGCAAGGGCAGCAGTTCCACGAAGAGATCGGCGCCTACGCCGCCGCCAAAGGCATCGAACACGTGCTGGCGACGGGCGGCCTGGCGCGCCATCTGGTGAATGCGGCGCAGGCAGCCGCGAGCCAGGAATCAGGCACGGTCGTGGAGTATTTCGAACAGTTCGACGGCTTGCTGGCAGCGCTCGATGCGCATTTGTCCGGCCGTTCGGATGCAACAGTATTAATCAAGGGCTCCCGTTCCATGAAAATGGAGCGGGCCGTGCAGCATTTGATTGGTTCAAACAACAATAACAAGGAAGCTCACTAATCATGCTGCTCTGGCTCGCTCATTATTTCCAGGACGACATTGGCCCACTGCGGGTCTTTAACTTCATCACATTCCGCGCCGTCTTCGCCACCCTGACGGCGATCTTGATCGGCCTGTGCGCCGGCCCCGCCGTGATCCGCATGCTCACGCGCATGAAGGTCGGCCAGGCCGTGCGTACGGACGGTCCGCAAACGCATCTGAAAAAACACGGCACCCCGACCATGGGCGGTGTGTTGATCCTCATCGCCATCGGCATCTCCACCTTGCTGTGGGCCGACCTGTCGAACCGTTTCATCTGGCCGGTGCTGATCGTCACCCTGGGCTTTGGCGCCATCGGCTGGGCCGATGACTACCGCAAGGTGGTGCACCAGGACCCGGAAGGCATGCGCTCGCGCGAAAAATATTTCTGGCAGTCGCTGATCGGCATCGCCGCCGCGTTCTACCTGGCGTTTTCCGTCTCCATCTCCGAGCCCAATGCCGGCCAGGTGTGGAATCTGATCTACGCCTGGGTGCAATCGGGCTTCGCCATGGACTTGCCGCCGAAGGCCGACCTGATCGTCCCGTTCTTCAAGACCATCAGCTATCCGCTGGGCGTGTGGGGCTTCATCGCGCTGACCTATTGCGTCATCGTCGGCACCAGCAACGCCGTCAATTTCACGGACGGTCTCGATGGCCTAGCCATCATGCCGACCGTGATGGTGGGTACGGCCCTGGGTCTGTTCGCCTATCTGACCGGTAACGCCACGTACGCGCGCTACCTGTTCATCCCGCACATCCCTGGCGCTGGCGAACTGGTGATCTTCTGCGGCGCGCTGGCCGGTTCCGGTCTGGCCTTCCTCTGGTATAACACGCATCCCGCGAAAGTGTTCATGGGCGACGTGGGCGCGCTGGCACTGGGCGGTGCACTGGGCACCGTCGCCGTCATCGTGCGCCAGGAAATCGTCCTGTTCATCATGGGCGGCATCTTCGTCGTCGAAACGCTGTCCGTGATCATCCAGGTCGTCTGGTTCAAGTATACGAAGAAGCGCTATGGCGTGGGCCGCCGCGTCTTCCTGATGGCGCCCTTGCACCACCATTTTGAACAAAAAGGCTGGAAAGAGACGCAGGTTGTCGTGCGTTTCTGGATCATCACCATGATGCTGGTGCTGCTCGGCCTGACCACCTTGAAGCTGCGCTGATGATGTACGACGCTAAAACCGCACTGGTACTGGGCCTCGGCGAATCGGGGCTGGCGATGGCCCTGTGGCTGGCCCGCAGCGGTGCTTGCGTGCGCGTGGCCGACACGCGCGAGGCGCCGGAGCGCCTGGCCGCCTTGCAGGCCGCCGTGCCGCAGGCGCAGTTTATCGCCGGCGCCTTCACGGCCGACCTGCTCGAGGGCGTCGATTTCGTCGCCGTCAGTCCTGGCCTGGCGCCGCAGCGCGAACTGGCGCATATTGCGCCGGCCGCTCTGGAGAAAGATATCCCCGTGTGGGGCGAGATCGAACTGTTCGCGCAGGCGCTGGCCGCGCTCAAGGCGGAACGCGGCTATGCGCCGAAAGTCATCGCCATCACGGGCACGAATGGCAAGACGACCGTCACCAGCCTGGTAGGCTTGCTGTGCGAACGCGCGGGTCTGGCCACGCGCGTGGCCGGCAATATCAGCCCGGCCGCGCTGGACGTGCTGCGCGAAGTGCTCGATGCCGAGCCTGCGCCG
Source organism: Janthinobacterium rivuli (assembly GCF_009208735.1). Classification (GTDB taxonomy): domain Bacteria; phylum Pseudomonadota; class Gammaproteobacteria; order Burkholderiales; family Burkholderiaceae_D; genus Janthinobacterium. The sequence continues at coordinate 56,449 of NZ_WFLJ01000024.1, forward strand.
CAGCCGGTGGAGGCGCAAGCTGACGTGGCGGAAGCCGTCGCCAGCACCTTGCCGCAGGCGTGGATTTTGGAGCTGTCCAGCTTCCAATTGCACACGACGTTCAGCCTGCAGGCCGATGCGGCCACGGTCTTGAATCTGTCGCAGGACCACCTGGACTGGCATGGCGACATGGCTGCCTATGCTGCCGACAAGGCGCGCATCTTCGGCGACCAGACCGTGCGTATCCTGAACCGCGACGATGCCTTGGTCATGCACATGGCCGATCCGCTGGCCGAGACCATCACCTTCGGCACGGGCGAGCCGGCGGAGGTGGACAGCTTTGGCCTGGTCAATGAACGCGGCATCTTCTGGCTGGCGCAAGCCGTGCCCAGCGAAGAAGTGATCGAGAAAAAACGCAGGAAGAACGATCCGGCGCCGGAACCGGTGCCGACGATGGCGAAAAAGCTGATGCCGGCCGACGCGCTGAAAATCCGCGGCCAGCACAATGCCGCGAACGCGCTGGCGGCGCTGGCCCTGTGCCGCGCCATCGGCCTGCCATTCGCGCCGCTGCTGCATGGCTTGCGCGAATACCAGGGCGAGCCGCACCGTGTGGAGCTGATCACGGCGGTCAATGAAGTCGAGTACTACGACGACAGCAAGGGCACGAATGTGGGCGCGACCGTGGCGGCCCTGTCCGGCCTGGGCAAGGCCTTCGGCGGCGCGCAGCAGCGTCTGGTGCTGATCGCCGGCGGCGACGGCAAGGGACAGGATTTCTCGCCGCTGGCCGAACCCGTGTCGCGCTATGTGCGCGCCGTGGTGCTGATCGGCCGCGATGCGCCGGCCTTGCGCGCGGCGCTGGAGCCGGCCGGGGTGGACATCGTCGACTGCGCCACCTTGCCGGAAGCCGTCAAGCGCGCCAGCAGCCTGGCGCAGGCCGGCGATGCCGTGCTGCTGTCGCCCGCGTGCGCCAGCCTGGACATGTTCAAGAACTATGCGCACCGCGCGCAGGTGTTTGTTGACGCCGTGCGCGACATCGCCCTGGAAAACGGACAGGATCTCTGATGGCCTTCCAACTGCCCTTCCGCTTCGGTTCCGGCTCGGCTGCCAAGCCGCTGGATAGCCGCGCGCGGCAGTCGAAGATGATGGACTATGACAAGCCGCTGGTGTGGGTCGTCCTGCTGCTCATGTTGCTGGGCATGGTGATGGTGTATTCGGCGTCGATCTCGCTGTCGGACGCGCGCAAGTTCGCCGCCTACACGAACAATTACTTCGTCGTGCGCCAGGCGCTGTTCATCGGCGTGTCGATCGTCGTCGGCGCGCTGGTGTTCCGCATCCCCGTCGCCACCTGGCAAAAGATTGCGCCGTGGCTGTTCATCGGCACCCTGGTGCTGCTGGTGATGGTGCTGATACCGGGCCTGGGCGTGTCGGTCAACGGCGGGCGCCGCTGGCTGAACCTGCCGGGCCTGCGGCCGCAGCCGTCCGAGCTGATGAAGGTGGTGATGGTGCTGTACGCGGCCGACTACACGGTGCGCAAGCAGGAATACATGCACAAGCTGACCAAGGGCTTCATGCCGATGGCGCTGGCCGTCAGCTTCGTCGGCCTGCTGCTGCTGATGGAGCCCGATCTGGGCGCCTTCGGCGTGATCGTCTGCATCGCCATGGGCATTTTGTTTTTGGGCGGCGTCAACGCCATCTGGTTCGGCGGCATCGGCGCCATGCTGACGGCGATCTTCGTCACCATCATCGCCTTGTCGAAATTCCGCCGCGAGCGGTTTTTTGCGTATCTCGATCCGTGGCAGGAAGACAATGCGCTGAACAAGGCGTACCAGTTGACGCACTCCTTGATCGCCTTCGGGCGCGGCGAACTGTTTGGCGTGGGCCTGGGCGGCAGCGTGGAAAAACTGCACTACCTGCCCGAAGCGCATACGGACTTCTTGCTGGCCGTGATCGGCGAGGAACTGGGCCTGGTCGGCGTGCTGGTCGTGATCGGCATGTTTTACTGGATTATCAAGCGCGCCTTCGACATCGGCCGCCAGGCGATCGCCATCGACCAGACCTTTGCGGGCCTGACGGCGAAAGGCATCGCCATCTGGATCGGCGTGCAGACCTTCATCAACATGGGCGTGAACCTGGGCCTGCTGCCGACCAAGGGCCTGACCTTGCCCCTGATGAGTTATGGCGGCACGGGCGTACTGATTAACTGTATCGGCCTGGCGATTTTGCTGCGCATCGATTACGAAAACCGGATCCTGATGCGGGGAGGCCGGCTATGAATAACGTGACGAACTTGAAAACGACGAAAAGACTGATGATCATGGCGGCCGGCACCGGCGGCCATATTTTCCCGGGCCTGGCGATCGCGCAGACGATGCGCGCGCGCGGCTGGGAAGTGAGCTGGCTGGGCACGACCCACGGCATGGAGCAGGACCTGGTGCCGAAAAGCGGCATTCCCATGGACGCCATCGCGTTCTCCGGCATGCGCGGCAAGGGCCTGGCGCACACCATCCAGGGCGGCTTCAGGATGCTGGCCAGCTTCTTTGCCATCCGCCGCTTCATCGCCAGCCGCAAGCCGGACGTGGTGATGGGCATGGGCGGTTACGTCACCGTGCCGGGCGGCCTGATGGCGCGCCTGAAGGGCGTGCCGCTGGTGCTGGTCAATGCCGACGCGGCGCTGCTGCTGTCGAACAAGACGCTGGTGCCGCTGGCGCAGCAGGTGTGTTTCGGATTTCCCGCCGATTTCGGCAGCGCCGCCGGCAAGGCCGTCGTCACGGGCAATCCCGTGCGCGCCGAGATCCTCGCCATGGCGCCGCCGGCCACGCGTTTCGCGGGCCGCGGTGGCCCCTTGCGCATTCTGGTGGTGGGCGGCAGCCTGGGCGCGAAGGCGCTGAACGACAGCCTGCCGGCCGCGCTGGCCCTGATGCCGGAGGGCGAACGCCCTGTGGTGACGCACCAGTCGGGCAAGAAGAATATCGACGCCCTGCATGCCGCGTATGCGCAGGCGGGCGTGCAAGCCAATGTGGTCGATTTCATCGACGACATGGCCAGGGCGTATACCGAGGCCGACCTGGTGATTTGCCGCGCAGGCGCGATCACCCTGTCGGAACTGACGGCGGCCGGCGTGGCCAGCGTGCTCGTGCCGCTGGTGGCGTCGACCACCAGCCACCAGCGCGACAACGCGCAATGGATGGCGAAGCAGGGCGCGGCGATTCACTTGCCGCAGACGGAAATGAGTGCGGCGTCGCTGAGCACCTTGCTGGCGTCGCTGAGCCGCGATACCTGCCAGCAGATGGCGCAGGCGGCACTGGCAGCAGGCAAGCGCGACGCCAATGAGGCGATCGCACACGTATTGGAAAAACTGGCATGAGGTTAGCTCTGTGAAGCATAAAGTAAACAATATCCACTTTGTCGGCATTGGCGGCAGCGGCATGAGCGGCATCGCCGAAGTGCTGGTCAACCTGGGCTACAAGGTGTCGGGCTCCGACCTGGGCAGCAATGCGGCGACGCAGCGCCTGGCGAGCCTGGGCGCGACCGTCATGCTCGGCCATGCGGCCGAGAACATCGGCGACGCCGATGCCGTCGTGACGTCGGGCGCCGTCCCGCAAGACAATCCGGAAGTGGCGGCCGCGCGTGCGCGCAAGATTCCGCTGGTGCCGCGCGCCGTGATGCTCGGCGAGTTGATGCGTTTGAAGCGCGGCATCGCCATCGCCGGCACGCATGGCAAGACGACCACCACCAGCCTGGTCGCTTCCGTGCTGGCGCAGGGCGGTCTCGACCCCACGTTCGTCATCGGCGGCCGGCTGACCAGCGCCGGCGCGAACGCCAAGCTGGGCTCGGGCGACTACCTGGTGGCCGAAGCCGATGAATCGGACGCCTCCTTCCTGAACCTGACGCCGATGATCGAAGTGATCACGAATATCGACGCCGATCACATGGACACCTACGAGCACGATTTCGAAAAGCTCAAGCAGGCCTTCGTGCAGTTCACGCACCGCTTGCCGTTCTATGGACGCGCCATGCTGTGCATCGACGATCCGCACGTGCGCGCCATCATCCCGTCCGTCACCAAGCCGGTCACCACCTACGGTTTCGCGGAAGACGCGCAGGTACGCGCCATCAATGCGCGCGCCGTGGGCCTGGAAATGCATTTCACCGTGCTGCAGGAAGGCTACCCCGACCTCGACGTGGTGCTGAACCAGCCCGGCATGCACAATGTGCAGAATGCCTGCTCGGCGATTGCCATCGCGCGCGAAATCGGCATCGCCGACAGCGCCACGCAGCAGGGCCTGGCCGAGTTTTCCGGCGTGGGCCGCCGCTTCACGCGCTACGGCGACGTGGCGCTGCCGAACGGCGGCAGCTTCGCCCTGGTCGACGATTTCGGCCATCATCCGGTGGAAACGGAAGTGACCCTGGCCGCCGCGCGCGCCGCCTATCCGGGCCGCCGCCTGGTGCTGGCGTTCCAGCCGCACCGCTACAGCCGCACGCGCGACCTGTTCGAGGATTTCGTCAAGGTGCTGGGCGCACCGGACGTGCTGCTCCTGTCCGAAGTGTATGCGGCGGGCGAAGCGCCTATCGTCGCCGCCGACGGCCGCGCACTGGCGCATGCGCTGCGCGCGCGCGGCAAGATCGAACCGATCTTCGTCGAGTCCATGACGGACATGGCTGACACCATCATGAGCGTGGCGCGCGACGGCGACGTCGTGCTGACCATGGGCGCGGGTTCCATCAGCGGCATCCCGCAACAACTGACAACGTATCAATCTCACACTGTAAAGGCCTGACGTGAACCAAGCTTCAGCTATCGACGTTAAACAATTGGGCAAGGTCGGCGTCCTGTTCGGCGGCCGCTCGGCCGAGCGCGAAGTGTCGCTGATGTCTGGCGCGGGTGTGCTGGCCGCTTTGACAAGCCGCGGCGTGGATGCGCATGGCTTCGACACGGGCGAACGCAGCCTGGCCGAACTGGCCGCTGAAAAATTCGACCGCGTCTTCATCGCGCTGCACGGCCGCTTCGGCGAAGACGGCAGCCTGCAGGGCGCGCTGGAGCAGCTGGGCATCCCGTACACGGGCAGCGGCGTGATGGCTTGCTCGGTGGGCATGGACAAGGTCTACACCAAGATGATCTGGCTGATGCACTCGTTGCCGACGCCGAAGTATGCGGTGCTGGACGACAGCTCCGACCTGGCCAAGGTCGCCGCGGAACTGGGCTTGCCGCTGATCGTCAAGCCGCCGCACGAAGGCTCGAGCATCGGCATCACGACCGTCAACGAAGCGTCGGCCTTCCAGGCCGCCTACGACATCGCCGCCGGCCTCGATGATGCGGTGCTGGCCGAGGAATTCATCAAGGGCCGCGAATTCACCGTCGCGATCCTGGGCAAGGGCGCCACGGCGCGCGCGCTGCCGCCGATTGAAATCGTCGCGCCGCAAGGCAATTACGATTACCAGAACAAGTATTTTACGGACGATACGCAGTATTTCTGCCCGCCGCAGCTGGACCCGGCGATCGTGGCCGAGATGGAACGCATCGCGCTGGAAGCCTACCGCGCCCTCGGCTGCGAAGGCTGGGGACGGGTCGATGTGCTGATGCGCGCGGCCGACAGCAAGCTGTTTTTGCTGGAGGTCAATACCTCGCCAGGCATGACGGGCCATTCGCTCGTGCCGATGGCGGCGCGCGCGGAAGGCACCAGCTATGAAGACCTGTGCCTGGAAATCGTCGCTGGCGCCAGCCTGAAAATGCACAAGGGACAGCGCTGATATGTGGCATGACGCTAAAAGCCTCAATACGACTGCCAACGGCTTGCTGGCCGCGGTTCTGGTCGTGTGCGTGGCGGCCGGCGTCTGGTGGGTGTCGCAGCGTCCCATGTTCGACCTGCGCACCATCAAGGTGGAAAGCGCGGACGAGAAGGGCTTGCGCCACGTGAATTACCTGACCCTGCGCAGCGGCACCCTGGGCCGCATCAAGGGCAATTTCTTCACGACCAACCTGGAAAGCGTGCGCGGCGTGTTCGAATCGGTACCCTGGGTACGCCGCGCCAGCGTGCGGCGCGAGTGGCCGAACCAGCTGATCGTGGCGCTGGAAGAACACGAGGCGCTGGGCACCTGGGGCGAGGATGGGCGATTGCTGTCGGTCAAGGGCGACGTGTTTACAGCCAATGTGGCCGAAGCCGAAGACGACCATGAATTGCCCGCCTTCGCCGGCCCCGATGGCAGCGAGAAGGAAGTGCTGGCCACCTATGTGCAGCTGGCAAAGTGGTTTGCGCCGCTGAAGATGGTGCCGGAAAGCCTGTCGCTGTCGAGCCGCTATGCGTGGACCGTGAAGCTGGATAACGGCATGAGCGTGGCGCTGGGGCGCGAGCAGAATCATACGACCCTGAAGGCGCGGGTCGACCGGCTGGTGGGCATCTACCCGCAGCTGGCGAGCCGGCTGGAAAATATCGACACGATCGATATGCGCTACCAGAACGGGCTGGCGCTCAGTTCCGCCGGCCTGGTGATACCGGCCGAAGGCAAGGATGGCAGGCCGGCGCCGGCGATCAGGAAGAAAAATGGCAGTCCGATTAAAAAACCGGCTTAACCGAATCATCAATTTAACAATAGCCCAAAAAACTAGGCGACAGAAATGACAAAAGACGCGAAAAACCTGATCGTCGGCCTCGACATCGGCACCTCGAAAGTGGTGGCGGTGGTAGCCGAAGTGATGTCCGACGGGCGCCACGAAGTGATCGGGCTGGGCCAGCACGAATCGAAGGGCCTGAAAAAGGGCGTGGTGGTCAATATCGAGGCCACGGTGGAGTCCATCCAGCGCGCGCTGGAAGAGGCCGAGCTGATGGCCGACTGCAAGATCCGCAATGTGTACGCGGGCATTGCGGGCAGCCATATCCGCAGCTTCAATTCCAGCGGCATGGTGGCCATCAAGGACAAGGAAGTGACGGCGACCGACGTGGCGCGCGTCATCGAGACGGCAAAAGCGGTTAACATTCCGACCGATCAGCAATTGCTGCACACGGTGCCGCAAGAGTTCATCGTCGACAGCCAGGAAGATGTGCGCGAGCCTATCGGCATGAGCGGCATCCGCCTGGAGGTGAAGGTGCATATCGTCACCGGCGCCGTGTCGGCGGTGCAGAACATCGTCAAGTGCGTGCGCCGCTGCGGCCTGGAAGTGTCGGACCTGATCCTGCAGCCGATGGCGTCCGCCGATGCGGTGCTCACGCCCGACGAGAAGGAACTGGGCGTGGTGCTGATCGACATCGGCGGCGGCACGACCGATGTGGCGGTATTCTCCGATGGCGCGATCCGCCATACGGCAGTCATTCCCATCGCCGGCGACCAGATCACCAACGACATCGCCATGGCCTTGCGTACCCCGACCGCGGAAGCGGAAGAAATCAAGATCCGCTATGGCGTGGCCAAGCAGGTCCTGGCCGACCCTGGCGAATCGCTGGAAGTGCCTGGCCTGGGCGACCGCGGCCCGCGCAACCTGTCGCGCCAGGCGCTGGCGGCAGTGATCGAGCCGCGCGTCGAAGAGCTGTTCGCGATGGTGCACCAGGTGGTGCGCGAATCCGGTTACGAAGGCGTGCTGTCGTCGGGCATCGTGCTCACGGGCGGCACCTCCATCATGCCCGGCATGGTGGAAATGGCCGAAGACATTTTCCTGAAACCGGCGCGCCTTGGCACGCCAGAGTATCGGGGCCAGCTGGCCGACGTGGTGCGCAGTCCGCGCTATGCCACGGTCTTGGGCCTGCTGCTGGAAGCGAAGAAGCAATACCTGCGCGGCCACATCGTGACGCGTCAGGACGGCTCGGTGAAGGCGGTCTGGCAGCGCATGAAGGAATGGTTTTTAGGGAATTTTTAAGGGCATGATTTTCGCCCGGCAGCACAGGTTTTTTGGCAGCATCGCAGGTACACACACATAACTTTATTTTATATTTAACCGCAGTTTTCAATCTCCAGTTCTCCTACCAATATGAGGCCTGGCGCTTGGAAACCGCATCTGATAGGAGCACATCATGGAGTTCGATATGGTCGATAACACAGCTTTAGGTACCGTCATCAAGGTCGTCGGCGTCGGCGGTGCGGGTGGCAATGCAGTCCAACACATGATCAACAAAGGCATGTCGGGTGTGGAGTTCATTGCCGCCAACACCGACGCACAGGCCCTGTCGACATCGAAGGCCCACAACATCATCCAGATCGGCGACACCGGCCTGGGCGCCGGCATGAAGCCTGCCGTCGGCCGCCAGCTGGCCGAAGAATCGCGCGCGCGCATCGCCGATTCGCTGCGCGGCGCGCACATGGTCTTCATCGCCGCCGGCATGGGCGGCGGCACGGGCACGGGCGCCGCTCCTATCGTTGCCGAAGTGGCCAAGGAACTGGGCGCGCTGACGGTGGCCGTGGTTTCCAAGCCATTTTCGTACGAAGGCCAGAAGTGCATGGACATCGCCGACGAAGGCCTGGAACAGCTGTCGCTGCACGTCGATTCGCTGATCATCATCCTCAATGAAAAACTGGAAGAGATCTACGAAGACGAAAGCATGCTGGAATGGATGCAGCACGCCGATGATGTGCTCAACAACGCGGTGGCCGGCATTGCCGAGATCATCAACGTGCCTGGCCATATCAACGTCGACTTCAACGACGTGAAAACCATCATGGGCGAGCAGGGCAAGGCCATGATGGGCACGGCGACGGCTTCCGGCGTCGACCGCGCGCGCATCGCCGCCGAACAGGCCGTCGCTTCGCCGCTGCTGGACGGCATTGATCTCTCTGGCGCGCGCGGCGTGCTGGTCAACGTCACGGCCAGCCGTGGCTTGAAAGGTAAAGAGATCAAGGAAGTCATGGCCGCCGTGCGCGCGTTTGCCGCGCCGGACGCGTCGATCGCGCAAGGTATCGCCTACGACGACGCCATGGGCGACGACATCCGCGTCACCGTGGTGGCCACGGGCCTGGGCCGCGCGAAGAAAAACATCCAGCTGGTACCGCAGCAAGTGCTGCGCACCGGTACCCACAACAGCCCGTTGACCCCGTCGGCTGCCATGGGTAGCGCGCAAGCGGCGACGACGACGGTAGGCGTGGCCACGCCGGCAGCCGGTTTCGACGGCATGAAGGCGCCGGCGGTATGGCGTCGCGAATCGGCTTCCGAGCAGGTGCGCGCGATGGAAAAGAATGGCATGGAGACGTATGACATTCCAGCGTTCCTGCGCAAGCAAGCCGACTAAGGTGGTTTGATGTATGCACGCATGACGGCGGCCTGAGGGCCGCCGTTTTTTTTGCCGGTTTTTGACTTTTGACTTTGCCTTTCCGGCCGTTTTCTGCACAAATACGGCAAGTCAGGCATACTATCGCGCAGTGTCGGCATCATGCCGGCAGCATCCTCAACCGACAAGTACACAAGGAGTCAACATGACCATCAAGATCGGCGACACCCTGCCAGAAGGCACCCTGGCCGAATTCATCGAAAGCGAAACCGAAGGTTGCGCACTGGGCCCGAACACGTTCAACGTGCAAGACCTGGTCAAGGGCAAGAAGATCGCCATCTTCGGCCTGCCAGGCGCCTACACCCCGACCTGCTCCGCACAGCACGTGCCAGGCTACGTGCAGCACGCCGCCGACCTGAAGGCCAAGGGCGTCGATGAAATCTGGTGCATCTCCGTCAACGACGCGTTCGTGATGGGCGCCTGGGGCCGCGATCAGAAAGCCACCGGCGTCGTGCGCATGATGGCTGACGGCAATGCCGCCTACAGCAAGGCCCTGGGCCTGGACGCCGATTTTTCCAAGCATGGCATGGGCACGCGCTCGCAGCGCTACTCGATGCTGGTCGACAATGGCGTCGTGACGCAATTGAACATCGAGCAGGGCGGCAAGTTTGAAGTGTCGAACGCCGAGACCTTGCTGGGTCAGTTGGCTTGATGGTCGGGGTCAGACCCTTGGGGTCTGACCCCAGCAATTGATGTGGGGTTAATGCCCAGCTAAAGCTTGCTACCAACCCAAATCAAAATCTGGGGTCGGACCCAAAGGGTTCGACCCCATTTTTATTGCACCTGCGGCTTGATCGCCTCGAACATGGCCGCATCGATGCTGAACGAATAATCGTCCTGCAGCGCGAAATACCGGCGCGCTTCCTCGGGCGCGCCATCGAACAGGTTGCGGATGGCCGCCACGCGCTCGTTCGGCGTGCGCATGCGTGCCACCCACTCGTCGAATTGCATCGTCAGTTTCCACACGCTGCGCAAGCTGTGCGTGAATCCCGCGTTGTCGAACTTGGCGCCCCATTCGCACGTACGGTAGTCGCGCACGTGCGAGGCGTCGCGCAGCATTTCCACCGCTTGCAAGGTGCTGTCGTACAGGGCCGTCTTGGGCGCGACGATGTCGACCACCAACAAGGTGCCATTCGGGCGCAGCACGCGCCACGCTTCGGCCAGCGCGCCCGCCACGTCGTTCCAGTGGTGCGCGGAAAAGCGCGTGACGACCATGTCGAAGCTGGCATCGGCAAACGGCAGGCGGGCCACGTCGCCCTGTTGCGTGCTGATGTTGTGCAAGCCGCGCTGCACCCTGGCGCAGTCCACCACGTCGAGCATGGGCTGCGCCAGGTCGTAGGCGACCACCGATTGCGCCACGGGAGCGACGGCGAAGCTGGCGTGGCCGGCGCCGCAGCCCAGGTCCAGTACCACCGGCTTGCCGTGGCGGCGCGCGCATTCCTGCATCAGCACCAGGTCGGCGCCTTGCGCGTGGACGGCGCTGCTCAGGTAGGCATTCGCCGTCTTGCCAAACTGTTCGGTAACGACATCGTGCTGTTGCATGGTTTTCTCCTGTGAATGGGTGAGTTCCTGCAGAATAGGGATAAAATTATCCTGTAACAAGACCATAACTTATACTGGTATATCCACTACCATGCAGGCATCCGATGTCAAACAAGCTCGCTGAATTCATCCGCGCCCGGCGCGAAGCCGTCACCCCCGCCATGGCCGGCTTGCCCGGTGGCGGGCGGCGGCGCACGCCCGGCTTGCGGCGCGAAGAGCTGGCGCAGCTGTGCGACGTCAGCCCCACCTGGCTGACGTGGCTGGAGCAGGGGCGGCCCGTGTCGGCCTCGGCCAAGATGCTGGCGCGCCTGGCGCAGGTGCTGCAACTGAGCGCGGCCGAGCGCGCCTATCTGTTCGAGGTGGCCGACAAGCATGACCCCAGTCACGGCACAGGCGAGGGCGGGGGGCTTGCGGCCGCCGAGCTGGCCGCCATCGTCGCCGCCATCGACGCGCCCGCGTATATCCTGGACCGCGCATGGAACGCGGTGGCGTGGAACGGCGCGGCGGCCATGCTGTTCACGGGCTGGCTGCATGGCGACGGGGATGCGCCGAACCAGCTGCGCTTCATGTTCCAGGACGCGGGCGCGCGCGCGCTGGTCGTCGGCTGGCCAGAGCGGGCGCGGCGCCTGGTGGCGGAGTTTCGCGCCGATATCGGCCGCCAGGCGGACCAGGCGCCGCTGGCCGGCCTGATCGCCGAACTGGCCGAGGCCAGTGCTGAATTTCGTCAGTGGTGGGGCGCGCAGCAGGTGCAGGGCCGCGATGGCGGCTTGCGCCAGTTCCAGCACGCGCAACAGGGGCTGCTGGCGTTCAATCAGGTGACCTTGCACCTGGCGCGCCAGCACGACTTGAAACTGGTGATGCTGTTGCCGCTGTCATAAGGTAAAACGGCCGCGCTTGTTATAATCGGGCTGACCGCCTGGCCCTGCCACGCTGTCCTGGCTCCGGCCGTCGCCATGATGACGGTCCCGCTCTTTCGCCAGGAGTCTGTCCTGTTACCCCGCAATCCCAACCTGCGCAGCATCTATGTGATGCTGGTCGCTGTCGCCATGTTTTCCCTGATGGACACGGCCATGAAGCTGTTGTCCGCCCATTATCCACCCATGCAGGTGACGGCCTTGCGCGCCCTGTCGTCCCTGCCGCTCGTGTGCCTGTACCTGCTGTACCGTGGCGCCTTCAAGAACGTGCTGAAGGTGCGCTGGCCGCTGCACCTCTTGCGCGGCATCCTCGGCGTGCTGATGATTACCCTGTTCGCGTATGGCTTGAAGCGCATGTCGCTGGCCGAGACGTATGCGCTGTTCTTCGTTGCCCCCTTGCTGATCACGGTCCTGTCGGTTTTTATCCTGAAGGAAAAAGTCGACTTCGCGCGCTGGTGCGCCATCGCTGTGGGCCTGCTGGGCGTGCTGGTGGCGCTGCGCCCGGACGGCTCGGGATTCTTTTCGGTCGCCGGGCTGGCCGTGCTGGGTTCGGCTGCCTGTTACGCCATCTCGGCTGTCACGGGCCGCATCCTGAGCCGTACGGATGCCAGCGAAAGCATGGTTTTCTGGCTGATGGTGATGATGGCCCTCGGCGGCGTGGCCCTGTCGGCGCACGAGTGGGTGGGCATCCGCCGCGAAGACTGGTGGCTGCTGGCGGGCTTGTCGCTGAGCGGCTTCCTGGGACAGCTGGCCATCACGGAGGCGTTTCGCCATGGCAAGGCGTCCAGCGTGGCGCCGTTCGAATACTCGGCCCTGGCCTGGGGCATGGCCCTGGACTGGATGCTGTGGCGTGCCTTGCCCGACGAATACACCCTGATCGGCGCGGCCATCATCATCGGCAGCGGCATTTACCTGGTGCGGCGCGAAGCCGTGCATGCGGAAAGCGAACATCCGTAATGCATGGCCGTAATGCATGGTTGTGGTATTTCTGGCGTGGGCCATGCCGCGCCGCAACGAAAATCCGGCAAATAGATATAATCGACAGATGTTAAAACAACGCACCATCAAACAACAGGTCCGCACCATCGGTGTCGGTTTGCACTCGGGCACCAAGGTGGAGCTGACTCTGCGTCCTGCCGCGATCGACACGGGCATCGTGTTTCGCCGCATCGACCTCGATCCCATCGTCGAATTCCCCGCCAGCGCCATGGCCGTGGGCGACACGCGCATGGCTTCCGTGCTGATCAAGGATGGCGCCAGGGTGTCCACCGTGGAACACCTGATGTCGGCGGCGGCTGGCCTGGGCGTCGACAATATGTATATCGACGTGAATGCGGAAGAAATTCCCATCATGGACGGTTCCGCCTCGTCCTTCGTCTACCTGCTGCAGCAGGCGGGCGTGGAAGAGCAGCAGGCGCCGAAGAAATTCATCAAGGTCATCAAGCCTGTGGAAGTACGTCACGGCAAGGGCGACGCGGAGAAATGGGCGCGCCTGTCGCCGTACGACGGCTTCAAACTCGACTTCTTCATCGAATTCAATCACCCGGCCGTCGATGGCACGATGCAGCGCGCCTCGGTCGATTTCGGCGACGTGTCGTATGTGCACGACGTGGCGCGCGCGCGCACCTTCGGCTTCATGCAGGACGTGGAAAGCTTGCGCGGCATGGGCCTGGCGCGTGGCGGTTCGCTGGAAAATGCCATCGTCATGGACGAGTACCGCATCCTCAACGCCGACGGTTTGCGCTATGAAGACGAGTTCGTGCGCCACAAGATCCTCGACGCCATCGGCGACCTGTATCTGGTGGGCCACCCCTTGCTGGCCTATTACACGGCGCACAAGTCGGGCCATGCGCTGAACAACCAGCTGCTTCTGGCGCTGCTGGAACAGCCTGAGTCGTATGAAATCGTCTCGTTCGCCACCAACGAGGCGGCGCCGCAGTCCTACCTGCGCCAGATGGAGCGCGAGTGGTCGTTGACGTAGGTCGGATTAGGCCGCAGGCCGTAATCCGACAACCCCGCAGGCGCCAACAATGTTGTCGGATTACGGCCCGAAGGGCCTAATCCGACCTACGTGCTGCCGCCTGGCGTTGCTAATCTTTAGGTTCGCGGTGATGGCGGACCATGTTTCGCAGCGCCGCGATCAGTTGCTCGTTCTGCTTCGACGCCGGCAGGGCCGTGCTCAGCTCTTCCAGGGCCGACATGGCTTTTTCCGGCAAGACCAGCGCCCGCGTATGCACGATGGGCGCGATGCTCTTGATGACTTGCACTTTCAGCTTGATGCCTGAAATCTGCCAGCCCTTTCTTTCCAGTTCCCCTTGCAACTTCGGCAATTGCTGCTTGAGCTTGGCCGCCAGCGCCGCGTTCGGCGTGGCCAGCACCAGTTGGCCGCCTTCGAATTGCAGGATGTCGCAATGCTCGAACATTGCCGGCAGGGCCTTGGCGCAATCTTTTTGCAGGGCGGCCAGGCGCGTGACGGTGGGCATCAGGGAAGCCATCGTGGCGTTGCCGCGCAGAAAATCGGTTGCGCCCGTGACGGCCGGGCTTGAACGGGCAAAGCCGTAGCCGCGGCGCGGTGCCGGAGAATAAGTGGGAGTTCGCATGGCCGAAACATAGCACACTCGCCAGCGCGTGACGAGTGCGACGGCGGGTGCGGTGCAGGCAGGCCAGCCGTATTGCCTTACAGTATGGGAAATGTCCGCATTTTCTGCCATTTGTTTGTCATTAAGCTATTGTTATATGGAGCATTACCCCAACCATGTCGGGAACGCATGATAAAATCATCGTCTTTTGCCATAGTCGAACTCCGTGCGGTCACGCGATTGTTACCTCGTTGTCACCTACCGAGCTTTTTTTAACGGCGTTTTTTCAAGAATTCAAGCATGTCATTACTGACCCAGATTTTCGGTAGCCGCAACCAGCGGCTGCTCAAGCAATACCAAAAAACGGTACGCGAGATCAATGCGCTCGAGCCGGCCATCGAAAAGCTGTCGGATGCCGAGCTGCAAGCGAAGACGCCTGCCTTCAAGGAACGCATCGCCGCCGGCGAATCGCTCGATGCCTTGTTGCCGGAAGCCTTTGCCGTCTGCCGCGAGGCCAGCAAGCGCGTCCTGCGCATGCGCCATTTCGATGTGCAGATGATCGGCGGCATGGTCTTGCATTTCGGTAAGATCGCGGAGATGGGCACGGGCGAGGGCAAGACCCTGATGGCAACGTTGCCAGCCTACCTGAATGCCTTGTCGGGCAAGGGCGTGCATATCGTCACCGTCAATGATTACCTGGCGCAGCGCGATGCCGAGACCATGGGCCGCCTGTATGCGTGGCTGGGTCTGTCGACGGGCGTGAACATGTCGCAGATGGAGCACAGCGCCAAGCAGCAGGCGTACAACTCCGACATCACGTATGGCACGAACAATGAATTCGGTTTCGATTTCTTGCGTGACAACATGGTCTACGAAGCGCGCGAGCGCGTGCAGCGCAGCCTGAATTTCGGCATCGTCGATGAAGTCGACTCGATCCTGATCGATGAAGCGCGTACGCCGCTGATCATTTCGGGCCAGGCCGAGAACCATACGGACCTGTATTACAAGATCAATGAAGTGCCTGCATTGCTGACCTTGCAGATCGGCGAAGAAACGCCGGACGGCAAGGGCAAGGTCGAAGTGCCGGGCGACTACACCAAGGATGAAAAGGCGCACCAGGTGCTGCTGACGGAAGCCGGCCACGAAAAAGCGGAAGGCATCCTGATGGAAATGGGCCTGCTGCCGGAAGGCGCGTCGCTGTACGATTCGGCCAACATCACCCTCGTGCACCACCTGTATGCGGCCCTGCGCGCGCATGCGCTGTACTTCAAGGATCAGCACTATGTGGTGCAGAACAATGAAGTGGTGATCGTCGATGAATTCACGGGCCGTCTGATGACGGGCCGCCGCTGGTCCGATGGCTTGCACCAGGCCGTCGAAGCGAAAGAAGGCGTCAAGATCCAGAACGAGAACCAGACCCTGGCCTCGATCACCTTCCAGAACTACTTCCGCATGTACGCCAAGCTGGCCGGCATGACCGGTACGGCCGATACCGAAGCGTACGAATTCCAGGAAATCTACGGCCTGGAAACGGTCGTGATCCCGCAAAACCGTCCGCTGCAGCGCAAGGACCGTCAGGATCAGGTCTACAAATCGTCGGCGGAAAAATACAACGCGATGTTGAACGACATCCGCGACTGCTATGAGCGTGGCCAGCCCGTGCTGGTGGGCACGACCTCGATCGAGAACTCGGAACTGCTGTCGGGCATCCTGACCAAGGCCGGTTTGCCGCACAACGTGCTGAACGCGAAGCAGCATGCGCGCGAAGCGGAAATCATCGCCCAGGCAGGCCGCCCGAAAGCCATCACCATCGCCACCAACATGGCCGGTCGCGGTACGGACATCGTGCTGGGCGGTAACGTCGAGAACCAGATCAAGTTCATCGAAGCCAATCCTGAACTGAGCGACGCCGACAAGGCCGCCCAGTCGCAGAAGCTGCGCGATGAATGGCAATCCTTGCACGACCACGTGGTCAATGCGGGCGGCTTGCACATCATCGGCACCGAACGCCACGAATCGCGCCGCGTCGACAATCAGCTGCGTGGCCGTGCCGGCCGCCAGGGTGATCCGGGCTCGTCGCGCTTCTATCTGTCGCTCGACGACGCGCTGCTGCGCATCTTCGCCGGCGACCGCGTGCGTGCCGTGATGGACCGCCTGAAAATGCCGGAAGGCGAACCGATCGAGGCGGGTATCGTCTCGCGTTCGATCGAATCGGCCCAGCGCAAGGTGGAAGCGCGCAACTTCGACATCCGCAAGCAATTGCTGGAATACGATGACGTCGCCAACGACCAGCGCAAGGTCATCTATCAGCAGCGTAACGAGCTGCTGGAAACGACCGACATTTCCGAGATGATCGGCTCGCTGCGCCATGGCGTGTTCACCGACCTGGTACACGAGTACGTGCCGCATGAATCGGTGGAAGAGCAGTGGGATATCAAGGGCCTGGAAAACACCCTGTCCGGCGAATGGCAGCTCGACTTGCCGTTGCAGCAAATGCTGGAAGCCGATTCGACCCTGACGGACGACGAGATCTTGGAAAAAGTGCTGGTCGCGGCCGATGCCGTGTACCAGTCAAAGATCGATATCGTCGGCAAGGAATCGTTTGGCGGCTTCGAACGCAATGTCATGCTGCAAAGCGTGGACAGCCACTGGCGTGAACACCTGGCGGCGCTCGATCACCTGCGCCAGGGTATCCACCTGCGCGGTTATGCGCAGAAGAACCCGAAACAGGAATACAAGCGCGAAGCGTTTGAACTGTTTGGCCAGATGCTCGACATGATCAAGAACGACGTCACGAAACACGTGATGACGGTACGCATCCAGTCGCGCGAAGAAGTCGATGCGGCCGAACAGGCGATGCAGCAGTCGCACGTGGAAAACGTGCACTACCAGCACGCCGAATTCGACCCGAACGCGGCGCCGGAAGAACTGCTGGCGCCGACGGCCGGCGGCAGCATGGACAACGTCGACGACATGAGCGTGAGCATGGGCGTCAAGGTCGGCCGCAACGATCCATGCCCTTGCGGCAGCGGCAAGAAGTACAAGGCTTGCCACGGCAAGCTGGCTTAAAGCCGGCTGCATGGCTTGAACAGGAACGGAGACTGCGGTCTCCGTTTTTTTTGCCCGTCGCGCGCGTCTGGCGGCTCAGGGAAAGGCCCAGTATTGCGGCGCCTGCGCCGGAATGCCTTTCAAGCCGCCACGGTTCCTTGCCCGTTGCCCCGTCTTGATCATGGTGGCGATGTCGGTCAGCAGGACGCGGTTGCTGGCGAAGTAATCGTGTCCCATGAAGTTCATGATGACGGCCGAGGCATCGATGAGCTCCATGCCGGGTATGCCGACGACGGGCGCACGGATGTCGCCTATCCGGTCCCAGTCGGCAAAACTGTAGGAAGCGCGCATGGCCTTGTCGTTGGCCGAGGCGTACAAGGTGGCGGGAAGCTTGAGGCTGGCAAAACGGGGAGCGATCTGCTCGCGGAAGACATCGGCATTGATGTCGGGCGCCGCCAGCACCACCTGCTTGAACAGGGGCCGCAGCTCGGCGCGTTGCTCCAGCAGGTTGGCCAGGGCCACGGTCATCGGGCGGTTGCCCATGCTGTGGGCGATCAGGTAGATATCCGTGGCGGAAGAATGTTCCGCGAAGTCGGCCAGGAAGGCCTGCAGGTGCGCCTGCGTCCATTCGGCGGCGTTTTCGTCGAACTCGTAGCCGGCCAGGGTGCCTTTCGATGGCCAGCTGTAGAACACGGGCAGGGCGCCGATATCGAGGTCGACCGCCATCTGCGCCGTGCGACGGGCGGCGTCGTCAAAGGAATTGCTGTAGCCATGGATATAGATGAAGGCGGCGCGGCGTTCCGGGGCGGCTTGTATTCTGGCCTTGACGGTGGCGAGAAAATCCGCGCGCGACAGGCGCGTGGCTCCCTGGATCAGCACATATTTTTGCGCATCGTTGCTGGACAGGATGGCGTACCAGGGTGGCAAGGGCAGTTCGCCCGGCGCCCGTTTTTCAGGAATGCTCACTTGCACGCTGCCATAACTGAGGTGGGGCGCCGCGCGGTTGGGTTGCCAGCCGTAGCTGTTGCTCTCCGGCTGATATTTCCTGTCGGTGGCATAGAATACGGTGACTTGCGTGGCGCCCGCCGCGCCGTCGCTCTTGACGGGCGGGGCGGCCTTATCCTTGATGGAGCCGGTGGCGGCGCCGATGGCACCGCCGCCACGCTTGCCGAGGTTGCCGAACAGTCCGCCCAGGCTTGACCATGTACTGGTTCCGGGGCTGGGCCGTGGCGGCCATGCGGCGTCGCCGGGTGGCGGGACCGCGGGCGGCGGCGTTTCCCGCGCCTGCTTGATGGGGGCGGGAGTGGCGGCGCTGTCGGCCGGCGGGCGCGACGCCGTGCATGCCGTCATCGAGGTGAGCAGACAAAACAGGCACAACAGGCCTGAATCGCTGCGTTGCATTCCGTATGACTTGCCATGCGCCATGACATCCTCCCTGGGCGCTTGTGCCAGACTCGCGAAGGTCTGTTCCTATACCTTAGCGCCGTCCGCTGGCATGGTTCTGATAAATCGCAAGCCGGTCCGCCGCGGCGCCGCCGTGGCCGCCGCGACTATTCCTTTGCCGCATGTTCACCCGGGCCGCGAAGGCGCTACAATAGCGCTTCCCTTTTCCCTCGCAGAAGAATTCATATGGCCGTCAATTCCCCCAAGCCCGTCGCCGCCGACTTGAAAGCCGTCGCCGGCATTGAAATCGGTGTTGCCGAAGCCGGCATCAAGAAACCCAACCGCAAGGATTTGCTGGTATTGAAACTGGCGCCGACGGCCACCGTGGCTGGCGTGTTCACCCTGAACCGCTTCTGCGCCGCGCCCGTGCAAATTGCGAAAGCCAACCTGGCCGCCGTGACGGCCGGCGCCGCGCCGATCCGCGCGCTGCTGGTCAATACGGGCAACGCGAATGCGGGCACGGGCGAATCGGGCCTGGCCGACGCGCAGGCCAGTTGCGCCGCGCTGGCCGAGCTGCTGGGCTGCACGCCGCAGCAAATCCTGCCGTTTTCCACCGGCGTGATCCTCGAACCCTTGCCCGTGCAGCGCCTGGTCGCCGGCTTGCCGCAAGCCGTGGCCGCCCTGACCTCGGATAACTGGTTCTCGGCCGCCGAAGCCATCATGACCACCGACACGCAGCCGAAAGCCGGTTCGCGCACCGTCACCATCGGCGGCCATGCAGTGACCCTGACGGGCATCAGCAAGGGCGCCGGCATGATCAAGCCGAACATGGCCACCATGCTCGGTTTCCTCGCGTTCGACGCCACCGTGGCGCAACCGGTGCTGGACCAGCTGGTGAAGCAGGCGGCCGACAAGTCCTTCAATTGCATCACCATCGACGGCGACACCTCCACCAATGACTCGTTCATGCTGGTCGCTACCGGTGCCGGCAGCCTGGTCGTCGATTCCATCGATTCGCCGCACTATGCTGAACTGGCCGCTGCCGTGACCGAACTGTCTACTTTTCTCGCGCAAGCCATCGTGCGCGACGGCGAAGGCGCGACCAAGTTCATGACCGTGACCGTGGAAGACGGCCGCAACGTGGAGGAGTGCCGCAAGATCGCCTATTCCATCGCCCATTCGCCGCTGGTGAAAACAGCCTTCTTCGCCTCCGACCCGAATTTGGGCCGCATCCTGGCCGCCATCGGCTATGCGGGCGTGGACGACCTGGACGTGGGCCAGCTGAACCTGTACCTGGACGACGTGTGGGTGGCCAAGAATGGCGGCCGCAACCCGGACTACCAGGAGCAGGATGGCCAGCGCGTGATGCAGCAAAGCGAAATCACCATCCGCGTGAAACTGGCGCGCGGCGATGCCACGGCCACCCTGTGGACGTGCGACCTGTCGCATGACTACGTGTCGATCAACGCCGACTACCGCTCATGACCAGTCTCGATCAATTCCTGCTGCGCGCGGAAAGCTTGCTGGCGCGCGTGGAAGCGATCCTGCCGCAGCCGATGCCCGCGCCGGACTGGAGCAGCTTCGCCTTCCGCTGGCGCCGGCGCCAGGGTGTGGCCAGCCATCTGCAGGCGGTGGCCCACGTGTCGAACATCGCCCTGGACGACTTGCACAATATCGGCACGCAAAAAGCCCAGATCGAGCAGAACACGCGCCAGTTCGTGGCCAGCCGTCCGGCCAACAACGTGCTGCTGACGGGCGCGCGCGGCACGGGCAAGTCGTCGCTGATCAAGGCCTGCCTGAACCAGTTCGCCGGCCAGGGCCTGCGCCTGATCGAAGTGGACAAGGCCGACCTGGCCGACTTGCCCGACATCGTCGACCTGGTGGCAGCGCGCCCCGAGCGCTTCATCATCTTTTGCGACGACCTGTCGTTCGAAGAGGGCGAAAGCGGCTACAAGGCGCTGAAAGTGGCGCTCGACGGCAGCATCGCCGCGCAATCGGACAATGTGCTGATCTACGCCACCTCGAACCGCCGTCATTTGATGCCCGAACGCATGTCGGACAACAGCAGCTACAAGACGGACGACGATGGCGATTTGCATCCGGGCGAGACGGTGGAAGAGAAAATCTCGCTGTCCGAGCGCTTCGGCCTGTGGCTGTCGTTCTACCCGTTCAAGCAGGACGATTACCTCGATATCGCCGCGCACTGGCTGGCCTCGTTCGGCTGCACGCCGGAACAGATCGCGCAAGCGCGCGGCGACGCCCTGCGCTGGGCCTTGCAGCGCGGTTCCCGTTCGGGCCGGGTGGCATGGCAATTCGCGCGCGACTACGCTGGGAAACTACCTGCGGGAAAGTTGCCGCAATGAGCGAAGTGAAAATCAAACCGGTGGACGTCGCCGTCGGCATCCTGATGAAGCCGAATGGCGACGTGCTGCTGGGCCAGCGCCCGGCCGGCAAGCCGTATGACGGCTATTGGGAGTTTCCTGGCGGTAAAGTCGAACCAGGCGAAGCCATTCTTGATGCCTTGAAACGCGAGTTTGTCGAGGAACTGGGCTTGCATATCGATAGCGCCGAGGCCTGGTGCGGCGTCGAATATGTTTATCCGCACGCCCATGTGCGCCTGCATTTCTATATCAGCCGCGAGTGGCGGGGCGAGCCGCAAAGCCTGGAAGGGCAGGCGTTCGCCTGGCAGGGCACGGTCGGCGTGGAACCCTTGCTGCCGGCCACCATTCCCCTGTTGGAATGGCTCGACGAGGTACGCCGGGAATCGCTGGCGCCTGCCTGATCCCCACTTGTGCCAGCGGGCAGCGTCATGCTGCGTGCTGGCGCAAGCTTTCCTGTGACTTTCCTTGTATCGGCGGCGCTTTGCGCTACAGTGCTTTCATCACGCACTGGGGAGTTTCGCATGCCGCTGACACTGACCTTTACCGATACCGATGAATTGTTGATTGCCGCCTTGCACAAGCGCGCCCGCGCGCACGGACGCAGCATGGAAGAGGAGCACCGCGACATTCTGCGCAACGCCTTGCGGCCGCTGCCGAAGCGCCCGCTCGACGATATCTTGCGCAGCATGCCCGACGTGGGGCTGGACACGGATTTCGCGCGCCGCACCTGACGCGCCATGCCCGCCTACCTGGTCGATACGGATGTGATCGTAGCCGCGCGCATGGGCGGCGCTGCGCCGGCGGGCGTCGTGGATTTTTTCGCGCGCGTGGCGCCGGAGATGCGCTATGTGCCGGTGCAGGTGATCGCGCAATTGCGCGCAGGCATACAGCGCAGCTGGCGGCGCGAGGCGGCGCTGGAAGCATTGGCGCTGGAAGGCTGGCTGGAAGCCGTGCTGGTGGAATATGCGCCACGGCTGCTGGAATTCGACCTCGATTGCGCGCTTGTGTGCGCGCGCCTGCATGGCGATGGCGCCGCGCACGGCGTCGACGGGCAGATCGCGGCGATGGGTATCGCCTATGGCTTGACGGTGGTCAGCGGCAGGCTCGATAGTTTCGCGGCGCAGGGGCTGCGCCTGGAAAATCCGTTTCGCTGAGAGTTACTGCGGCTTGTTGTCTTCGTCCGCGAGGGGATCTTCGAACGGGTCGGCGGCGGGGATCGTGTATTTCTCTTCGGCCCAGGCGCCCAGGTCGATCTGCTTGCAGCGTTCCGAGCAGAAGGGGCGGTATTTGTTGGCTTCAGTCCATTCGACTTTGGCGGCACAGGTAGGGCAATTAACGACGGTCATGATGGGGCAAATAAGTAACAGTTAAAAATTACAGAGCGTGAGCTCGAACGGGACATCTTCTTCCAGCGGCTTGGGTTTCAGGTCGCCGCCCTGGGTAGTGAAGCGTACCCACAGCATGTATTTGTTGGCGGAAATTTCCGGGATGGCGCCGCTGCTCTCGTCCAGGCTCAGGCGCAGCATCTGATAGACCTTGCCTTGCAGCATTTGCTGGTAGCTGCCGCCATTGGCGATCAGTTTGACGGGTCCGCCGGAATCGCGCAGCAGGCGCAAGACCAGGGCCAGCGCATCGAACAGCGGTGCCAGCGGAGCGAACCAGGCGTGGATGTCGGTCAGGCGCTGTTCGCAGCTGCGTTTTTGCCAGGCAAAGTAGGACGGCAAGTCGAATTCGCAGGCACCGCCGGGGATAATGGTGCGGCCGCGGATGCTCATCAGCCATTCATTGTCGCGGATATTCTGGCCCGTCTTGCCTTGCGCCGCCACCAGGGCGCCGCTGACACTGTCGAGTTCGCCGAGGATGGCGTCGAGCGTTTCCGGCTCCACATTCGGATTGCTGCGGTAGCCGAGCAGGCTCTGGCGCTGGCGCTCGAGTTCCTGCAGCAGGTCGGACTTCAGGTCGGCGCGGCCGGCCACCTCGAGCATATCGAAAATGGTTGCCAAGGCGACATGATGTTGCATTGCATGCTCTTGCTGGATGAAGAACTTGAATTTGTCGTACAGGTCTTCCAGCCGCAACAAGGTACGTATGCGTTCGTTGAAAGGGTATTCGTAGACAATCAAAATAATTCCCTTAAGTAAGGACCTGCAAACAATCCCGTGATTTTGAACCAAGCGTCGACAAATTACAAACGTTGCGGCCCGATTCCAGCCATTCTTTTTGAAAATGCCAGATATAAATCGTGCAACTGGGCAATCTGCGGCGCCAGCGCGGCCAAATCGCCATTGTTGTCGATCACATCGTCCGCCGCCGCCAGGCGCATGGCCCGCGTGGCCTGCGTGGCCATGATGGCTTTGACTTGTTCTTCCGATAAGCCATTGCGCGCCATTACGCGTGATATTTGCAAACTTTCCAGGCAATCGATGACGAGCACCCGATTGACCCGCTCCACCCATCCGCCGGACTCGACCAGCAGGGGCACGGCAAAGATCACGTAGCTGCCCGTCGCGGCGGCGGCCGCCGCCAGCGTGGCCTGGCGGATGCGCGGATGCAGGATGGCTTCCAGTTTCGCCTTGGCGGCGGCGTCGGAAAACACGAGGTTGCGCATCTTGCTGCGGTCGAGGGCGCCGCGCGCATCGGCGTAGTCGGGGCCAAATTCCGCCACCAGGGCCGGCATCGCCGCGCCATTCGGCGCCGTCAGGCTGTGGGCGATCTGGTCGGTGTCGACGATGGAGGCGCCGCGCGCGGCGAACAGGTCGGCCACGGTGCTCTTGCCGCAACCGATGCCGCCGGTGAGACCCACGCTGAAATAAGGGACGTTTTGTCGTTGCATGTGTGTATCCATAAGGGGCGCAGTGCTGCGCGGGTCAGCTGGTCAGGCCCAGCGTGAGGCGCGACAGGGGCGTGCCGTACAGCAGGGCGATCAGGCCTGCCGCCGCCAGGTAGGGACCGAACGGAATCGGCTTGTCGCGCCCCCGCTTGGCGAAGACGATCAGGCCGATGCCGACCACGGCGCCGACCAGCGACGACAATAATATGATCGTCGGCAGCATGGTCCAGCCCAGCCACGCACCGAGCGCCGCCAGCAATTTGAAGTCACCATAGCCCATTCCCTCCTTGCCTGTCGCCAGCTTGAAGGCCCAGTACACGGCCCACAAAGCCAGGTAGCCGGCGGCCGCGCCGATGACGGCCTCCTGCAGCGGCACGAAGGTGCCGTTGATGTTGACCAGCAAGCCCGCCCATAGCAGGGGGAAGGTGAGGTCGTCCGGCAGCATTTGCGTATCGGCATCGATGAAGGTCATGGCGATCAGCAGCCAGGCAAACACGAGCGTGGCCAGGCCCGTCCAGCCGCTGCCGAAGTGCCAGACCAGGAGGGCCGACAGCGCGCCCGTCAGCAGCTCCACCAGCGGATAGCGCACGGAGATGGGCGCTTGGCAGGCGCTGCACTTGCCGCGCAACAGCAGATAGCTGATGAGCGGAATGTTTTCCATCGCCGTGATGCGGTGGCCGCAAGCGGTGCAGTTCGAGTGCGGCAGCATCAGGTTGTAGCGGTCCGTGTGCGGCAAGGGCAAGCCGCTTTCTTCCGCCACGTAATTATCGGATTCGCGCTGCATCATTTTCGGCACGCGGTGGATCACCACGTTGAGGAAGCTGCCGACGATCAGGCCGAACAGGGCGGCGACGAGGGCGACGGGCAGATTGCCGGGTGCGGCGAACAGCAGGGTATCTTGCAGCATGGTGGTTTGTCTGAGGTGAAGATGTTGCCGCGCAAACATTGCCTGGCACTGCCGCAGTGTAAAACATCCGCCGGCGCATGGGGGCGTTTTGCGCGACGGCATCATCAAATCACGGTGCCCAACTTGAAAATCGGTAAATACAGGGCGATCACGAGCGAACCGACGAGCACGCCCAGCACCACCATCAGCGCCGGTTCCAGCAGCGTGGAAAGGGTGGCGACCGTAGTGTCGATGTCGGCCTCGATGATATCGGCCGCGCGCGACAGCATGGCGTCGAGCGCGCCCGATTCCTCGCCGATCAGGGCCAGTTGCGTCAGCAGCGGGGGAAATACGCCGCTGTGCTCCATGGCCAGGGCCAGACTGCCGCCGGCGCGGATTTCACGCTCGATGCGCGCCGTCGCTTCCTGGTACAGCGCATGGCCGGAGGCGGCGCCCACCAGGCCGAGCGAGTCGAGCAGCGGCACGCCGGCGGCGAACATGGCGGCCAAGGTGCGCGTCCAGCGGGCGATCGCCGCCTTGCGCAACAGGGAGCCGAACACGGGCAGACGCAAGGTCCGCAGTTGCATGTTGCGTCGCCAGCCGGGCCAGCGGCGCCAGGCCAGGTACAGCAGCAGGCAAGCGAGCAAGAGCGCCGTCAGCAAGGCCAGCCAGTAATGGATAAGGAAGGCGGACACGCCCATGACGACCAGGGTGGGCAGCGGCAACGGCGCGCCGAAGCTGTCGAAGACCTGGCGAAAGGCGGGCACGACCACGCTCATGATGATGGCCGTGACGACGATGGCGACGAGCACGATGGCCAGTGGATACATCAGCGCGCCGCGTACCTTGCGCCGCAGGGCGATGGCTTTTTCCTGGTGCGTGGCCAGGCGTGCCAGCAAGTCTTGCACGATGCCGGCCTGTTCGCCTGCCGCCAGCAGGTTGCAATACAGCTCGTCAAACAGCAGCGGGAACTGGCGGAATGCCTGCTGCAGGCTGCTGCCCGCTTCGATATCATGGCGCAAGTCGCGCATCAGCTCAGTGATGGCGGGCTTGGCGTGGCCCTTGCCGGCGATATCGAAGGCGTGCAGCAGCGGCACGCCGGCCGCCATCATGGTCGACAGCTGGCGCGTAAACAGCGCGATATCCCTGCGCGTGATGGCCTTGCCCGGTGCGCTGCGCGCCGCCTGCACCCGGGTGGCCAGGATGCCCTGGCGTCTCAGCGCGGCCTTGGCGGCGCTGGCGTCGGCGGCGCGCAAGACGCCGTCGACCACCTTGCCATGGCGGTCCCTGCCCTTCCACGCAAAGCGCCGTTCGGCCGCCATGTGCACCTCCTGCCGTCACGGTAGCAGCGTCCGGCAAAAGCACCAGCGACGCTGGCGGCAAGCTTGATGTGGCTCAGCCTTTCGTGGTTTGCACTTCCGTCTGTACAACGGCCTGGGCCTTCACGTCGGCCGCGTCTTCCTCGTCGCTGTCCGTGCCCTTGCTGATGCTTTCGCCATCGTCGCGGCGCAAGGTCCAGAAGGTCAGCGAGGACAGCACCGTCAGGGCGGCGAGGGTCAGGAAGGCGTGGTGCAGAGCCGTGCTGAGCATGGCGCGGTCCGACTGCGGCATGTCGCCCAGGTACCAGCCTGTGATCAGCGAACCGAAGGCGAGGCCAAAGCTCATCGACAGTTGCTGCATCGAGCTGGCGATGGTGCTGGCCATGCTGGAGTCGGCCTTGTCGACGTCGGCATACGCGATGGTGTTCATGCTGGAAAATTGCAGCGAATTGAAAAAGCCCATGCACAGGCTGATGCCGACGATGACGTACAGCGGCGTGCCCACGCCCACCTGCGAAAACATGGCGATGGTGATGCCGATCAGCACCGTGTTGACGATCAGCACCTGACGGTAGCCGAAGCGGGCCAGCACGCGCGCGGAAATGAATTTCATGCCCATGGCGGCCGCGGCCGACGGCATCATCAGCAAGCCCGACTGCCAGGCGGGCAAGCCCAGGCCCAGCTGGTACAGCAGCGGCAACAGGAAGGGCAGGCCGCCCACGCCCAGGCGGGTGACGAAGCCGCCCACCACGGAGACGCGGAAGGTGCGGATCTTGAACAGGGTCAGGCGCAGCAGCGGGTGCAGCACTTCGCTCGAATGCCAGGCATACGCGGCCAGCAGGCTGATGGAGATGAGCAGCAGCACGGCGAACGAGGTGCCGTCGATGCGGTGTTCACCGAAGATTTCCAGCAGCCAGGACAGCAGCGCGATGCCCGTGCCGAACAGCACCAGGCCGATCAGGTCCAGCGGACGGGGCTTGTCGCCATAGTAATCGGGCATGTAGCGGTGCGCCAGGTACAGCGCCGCCAGGCCGACGGGCACGTTGACGAAGAAAATCTCGCGCCACGACAGCCAGTGCACGATCAGCCCGCCCACCGTGGGGCCCAGCAGGGGGCCGATCAGGGCGGGGATGATGACGAAATTCATGGCCGCCAGCAATTGCGACTTGGGAAAGGTACGGATGATGGTGAGCCTGCCCACCGGCATCATCATGGCCGCGCCCACCCCTTGCAGCAGGCGCGCGGCCACCAGCATGGGCGCATTCACGGACAGGCCGCACAGGATGGAAGCGATGGTAAAGATGGCAACGGCGGCGGAAAACACGCGCCGCGTGCCGAAGCGGTCGGCCATCCAGCCGCTGATGGGAATGCACACGGCCAGGCTCAGGATATAACTGGTGACGACGGCCTTCAGGCTCAGCGGCGTCACGTTGAGGCTGGCGGCCATGGCGGGAATGGCGGTGTTGACGATGGTGGAGTCGAGTTGCTCCATGAACAGGGCGGTGGCAACCACCCAGGGAAGGTAGCTTTTAATCGGGGAACTGGTCATGGATGTGAGCCTGAGGAGGAGAAACGGAGCCGACAGTACGACGAATTGTCACATAAATGGCGCAGGCGTGCCGCCCGCGCCCCTCATTCTGGCAGCGTGCCGGGGGCTCAGTCCATGGAACATTTGTTCTATGGCAATAGATTGCGGGCAAGGCTAGCATGTGTTTTCTGACAGCTCCGGCCTCCTCTTTCCCGAAAGTCACACCACATGAAAAATGCACTTACCTTCCTTGTCCTGGGCGCGGTCCTGTCCGCATGCGGCGGCGGCAGCGATGGCGGCACGCGGGCAGCACCCGTCACGCCACCGGTCGTGGTCACGCCCGTCGCCGATCCCGTGACGGTCGCCTCGCAAGCGGTCGCGGCCCAGGCTGGCCTGGCCGTGATCGCCGGCGCCAATGCGGACGAGACGGTATATGACGTGGCGGCCGATATCGGCGACACGTGGCGCATCACCTTCGATAGCGTCAAGAAAACCTATGCCATCCGCGTGTTGTCGACGCAGTTCGGTTTGAGCGACCGCAGCGGCACGTTTACCGCGGCCACCACCGGCCATCTCACGACCTACACGGCAACGGATTTCAGCGTCACTGTCGATGCGCGCACGCGACTGTTGTCTGGCAATATCAAATTGGGCAGCATGGTCTCGACCGTCAGCGGCACCGGCTATGCAGTGGGCGACGTGGCCAGGCTGGCCGGCAGCTATATTTTCCTGGGCGCCATGCGCAACGCCTTGAACGGCGGCGACCGTTTCAATCCGAAAGGCAGTCTCAGGATCGCCGCCGACGGCGCGGCCCAGCTGTGCAATGGCGGCGTGTTCAATGCGCAAGGCGTGTGCTCCGCGGTATCGCCGCAGCTGGAAGCGGAAAACGCCAGCCTGACCCTGGTCAAGGATGCGAAAAACGGCTTGCTCGTCGCCCGCCAGGGCGGCCAGGACTTCGGCATCGTGCACGTGCATGCGGGGGACCGTGGGCTGGCGCTGTTCATCGACCGCTACAGCCGCAACCAGGAAAACGTCCTGCGCGTGGGCACCATCGTGGCCGCCAAACAGCAGAAGATCGGCACGGAAATCAATGGCAGCTATGCCTGTGCGGCGCAGGGTGACACGACGGGCAAGATCGACATCGCCGGCAATGTGGCGACCATCACAAATAACGGCACGGGCAAGGTGCACGCGGAAAACGTGACCTTGAACAAGCTGGGCCTGGGTGCGCAGGCCGTCGATTTCGATGGCATCGCCGTGTTCAAGGATCCGGCCGACGTGCCGGCCGATTATTCGATGTTCATGCCGCTGTCGTCGAGCATGGCGGTCGAGTTTTCGACCGACCGCTCCTTCCTGACGACGTGCCTGAAAAAGTAAGGTCTAGCGCGGGAGCGCGTCGAGCGCGGCCAGCAGCGGAAGGGCCGCGTCGGCGATGCGCTCCAGGCTGGCCTCGCGCAGGGCCGCGGTGTCCACCGTGTGGCCGGAGTCCAGCCCCGCCCAGCGCAGCAGCGCCGAACACGCGGCGGGCGTGTCGAACATGCCGTGCAAATAGCTGCCGAGGATTTGTCCGTCGCCCGATACCGCCCCTTCCGGACGGCCGTCGATGACGAAGGCCGGTTGCGCCAGCGCCGCGCCATGCGAGACGCCCATGTGGATTTCATAGCCTGCCACGGGTGCATCGGCCGCACCGGCGAAGGCGCAGTGACCGTGCACCTGTTCCAGCCGCTTGTCGCTCGTCAGCTGCGTCACCATGTCGAGCAAGCCCAGTGCCGTTGATTCTCCCGCCGCGCCTTCCACGCCCAGCGGATCGCACACGCTTTGCCCCAGCATCTGGAAGCCGCCGCAAATGCCGAGCACCTTGCCGCCATAGCGCAGGTGTTTTTCCAGGTAGGCGGTCCAGCCCTGCTGCCGCAGCCAGGCCAGGTCGCCGCGCGTGTTCTTGCTGCCGGGCAGTATCACCAGGTCGGCCGGCGGAATCGGCTGCCCCTGCTGGATGAATTGCAGGTCGATGCCGGGGTGGGCGCGCAGCGCGTCGAGATCCGTGTGGTTGCTGATGCGCGGCAGTTGCGGCACCACCACCTTGAAGGCGCCGCGTTCGGCCTGCATCGCTTCGACGGCGTCTTCCGCGTCGAGGAACAGGCCTTGCAGGTAGGGCAGCACGGCCAGCACGGGCTTGCCCGTCTGCTGTTCCAGCCACTCGATGCCCGGTTGTAGCAGCGAGATGTCGCCGCGGAAGCGGTTGATGACGAAGCCGAGGATGCGCGCCCGTTCGCTGTCGGACAGGCAGGCCAGGGTACCGATGATGTGCGCGAAGACGCCGCCCCGGTCGATGTCGGCCACCAGGATCACGGGGCAGTCGACGGCTTCGGCAAAGCCCATGTTGGCGATGTCGCGCGCGCGCAGGTTGACTTCGGCGGGGCTGCCCGCGCCTTCGACGACGACGGCGTCGTACTGCCGGCGCAGTCGCGCGTAGGATTCGAGCACGGCGCCCATGGCGATGCTCTTGTATTGCTGGTAGTCGCGCGCATCCATCTCGGCGCGCACCTTGCCGTGGATGATCACTTGCGCGCCCGTGTTCGACGACGGTTTCAGCAGCACCGGATTCATGTCCGTGTGCGGCGCGATGCCGCAGGCCAGCGCCTGCAAGGCTTGCGCGCGGCCGATCTCGCCGCCGTCGCTCGTCACCGCGCTATTCAAGGCCATGTTTTGCGGCTTGAACGGTGCCACCGTCACGCCACGGCGCTTCAACAATCGGCACAGGGCCGCGACGACGGTGCTCTTGCCAGCGTCGGATGTCGTGCCCTGCACCATCAGGGCGGGGAAGGGACTTTTCATGCCTGCCGCTCCTGCCGCTCTTGCCACCGCGCGATGATGTCGCTGAGCTGGCGCAAGCCCTCCGTGATGGCGGCCGGACCGGGAGACAGAATGTCGGGCGACTTGATCTCGAACAGCATCTCATGGCGCACGGCGGGAATCGCATCCCAGCCTGGGCGCGCCATCAACTGCGCCGGCTGGAACTTCTTGCCGCACCAGCTGGCGATGATGATGTCGGGCGCGCGCCGCACCACCTCCTGAGGATCGCCGATGATGCGCTCTTTCGCGCCAGGATGGGCGGACAAGTCCGGGAAGGCGTCCGTGCCGCCGGCGATGTCGATCAGCTCGGCCACCCAGCCGATGCCGCTCATCAGGGGATCGTTCCACTCTTCAAAGTAGATCACGGGCTTGCGCGTCCAGGCGGCGGCGCGGGCCCGGGCGGCGGCGATGTCCGCGCGCAGGCTGGCGATCAGCACTTTGCCCGCTTCCTCGCGCCGCACCAGCGCGGCCAGCACGCCGATCATGCGCAGGATGCCGTCCACCGTGCGCTGGTTGAACTGGTGTACTTCGATGCCGGCCTTGACCAGGTCGCGGCAGATATCGGCCTGCATGTCGCAAAAGCCGATCACGAGGTCGGGCCGAACTGCCAGGATGCGTGCCAGGTCAGCGGAGGAAAAACCGCTGATCTTGGTTTTTTCCTCGCGCGCGCGGGGCGGGCGCACGGTAAAGCCGGAGATGCCCGCGATGACGTCTTCGGCGCCCAGCGCATACAGCGTCTCCACGGCTTCCGTCGACAAACAGGCGATGCGCTGGTAGTGGCTCATGGCGCGGACTTGGCGCGGCGCTGGCGCGCCACTTCCAGCTGTTCGCACATGGCGGCCGTGCCTTCGATCATGCGCGGGCCGGCGCGGTTGAGCAGGTCGCCATTCAGGCGGAACAGATTATTCCGGCGCACGGCCGTCATCGACGGAAAGGCGCGCCACATGGCCAGGCCGCCTTCGCTGCGCGGGTCGCTTTTTTCGCTGGTGCCGAAGATGACTTCCGGGTCTTCCTGCAGCACGCCTTCCGGCGTGACGACGGGTGCCACCACCTTCATCGCGGCAAACACATTCTGGCCGCCGCACAGGCGCATGGAGTCGCTGATGATGCTCGCGCCGCTCAAAGTATATAAAGGTTTGTCCCATACCTGGTAAAACACGCGCACGGGCGGACGCTGCGCGTACTGCGCCGTCAAGCTGGCCAGTTTGGCGCGCAGCTGGGCGGCGGCCGGTCTGGCGGTTTTTTCCGTTCCCATCAGCTGGCCCAGGCGCTCCATGCTGTCGGGGATGTCGGCCAGCTTGCGCGGCTCGCTGTGATAGATCGGCACCTTCAGCTGGCGCAGCATGGCGATCTGGCGCTCGGCGCTGCCATGCATCCACACGACGATCAGGTCCGGCTTCAGGGCGATGATGCGCTCCATGTCGTACTGGCGGTTGTCGCCCACTTGCGTGATCTTCTTTGCCGCTTCCGGGTAATCGCTATAGCTGACGACGCCGGCGATCTTCTCGCCGCCGCCGGCCGCGAACAGCAGCTCCGTCACATGCGGCGCCAGCGCCAGGATGCGCTGCGCCGGCTTTGCCAGGGTGACGGTATTGCCGTCGTCGTCGCGCACGGTGATGGCGGCATGCGCCTGCAACGAGATCAATCCGGCCAGCAGCAGTGCTGTTTTCAAGTGGTTCATATGTGCTTCCATGTGGTGAGGGCCTGCTGCAGGCGCAGCCAGGCGTGTTCGTCGGGGGGCAGGCCCAGGCGGATGCCATGGGCCGCGTGGCGGAACAGGCGCACCCAGATACCCGCTTCCGCCATGTGGCGCCAGAACGCTTCGGCGCGTTCTTCCGGCCACCACTGGAACAGCGCCGTGCCGCCGCTGGCGATGCCGTGTGCGGCCAATAACTGGTGCAGGCGAACACCTTCGCCGCGCAGGCGCTCGCGCATCGTCTCTTGCCAGTGCGTATCGTTCAAGGCGGCCAGCGCCACGTGCTGCGCCGGGCCGCTGACGGTCCATGGGCCCAGCATGTCGGCCAGTTGCGACAGCAAGGCGGGATGGGCGGCGACAAAGCCCAGGCGCAATCCCGCCAGGCCGAAGAATTTGCCGATGGAGCGCAGCACGATGAGGCCTGGTCGATGCGTATGCGCACCCAGGCTGGCTTGCACTTCCGTGTCGCCAAACGCTTCATCGACCACCAGCCAGCCGCCGCGCGCGGACAGCTTGCCGGCCCATTCCAGCAATACCTCGGGCGCGATGCGCTCGCCGGTGGGGTTGTTCGGGTTGCAGACGACCAGCACGTCGCTGCTGCCCACTGCATCGGCCAGCCGCGCATACGGCACTTGGCGCAATTGGTGGCCGTGCTGGCCCCAGTGGTGCGCATGTTCCGCATACGACGGCGCGGCCACCACCACGCGCGATGGTGGCCGCAGGCGGGGCAGGGCCTGGATGGCGGCCTGCGTGCCGGCCACGGGCAGCATGGCTGGCGCGTCATAATACGCGCAGGCGGCGGCCGCCAGCGCGGGATCGGCTTCCGGCAGCCGGTGCCAGGCGTTGGCGACGGGTGCTGGCGCCGCATACCAGTGCGGATTGATGCCCGTCGACAGGTCGATCCAGTCGGCGATGGGCCGGCCGTATTCGCGCGCGGCGTCGCGCAGGTTGCCGCCATGTTCAAGCAAGATAGGTCTCCCGAAGGTAGGACAGGCCAGCGAGCAGCGCCACCCAGATCAGCCACAGCACGGCCGTTTCGGCCACCAGGCGCCAGGCGCGGTCGATGTCGCGCGCTTCGGCGGGACGTCCGCTGCCCAGCGGTGGGCGGCGTTCCAGTTCGCCGTCGTAGATGGCGTCGCCGCCGAGGGCCAGGCCCAGGGCGCCGGCGCCGCTGGCCATCACGGGCCCCGCGTTCGGGCTGCCCCAGCTGGGGGCCTGGCTGCGCCAGCAGTGCCACGCGCGCTGCTTGTCCGCCATGCTCTTGCCCAGCAAGACATAGGACAGGGCCGTCAGGCGCGCCGGCAGGTAATTGAGGATGTCATCGATGCGCGCGGCGCAGCAGCCGAACCAGTCGTAGCGTGCGTTGCGGTAGCCCCACATGGCGTCGAGGGTATTGGCCAGCCGGAATAGCACGGCGCCGGGGCCGCCCGCCACGGCAAACCAGAACAGGGTGCCGAAGACGGCGTCGTTGCCGTTTTCCAGCAGGGATTCCGTGCTGGCCTTGGCCAGACTGGCCGCGTCTGCGTTGGCCGTGTCGCGGCTGACGATGCGCGCCGTCAGCAGGCGCGCGTTGTCCAGGTCATCGATGGCCAGGGCGTCGGCGATCGGTTGATTGTGGTCGCGCAGGCTGCGCAAACCGAGGCATAGATACAGCAGGAAGACGTGGAGGGCGGCGCCCGCCAGGCCGCACAGCCAGTAGGCGGCATAACTGATGGGCAGCACGGCCAGCGACCAGGCCAGCACGCCGCGCAGAAAACGTCCGTGGCTCCGGTTCAGCAGGCGTTCCAGCGCGCTGGCGAGGCGGCCAAAGCCCACCAGCGGATGCCAGCGGCGCGTTTCGCCCAGCAGCATGTCGAGCAGCACGCCGGCCGCCATCAAGGAAGCCAGCATGGGCAGCGACAAGCCGCTCAGCATGGGCCGCCTTTCAGGTACAGCGGCAGGCCGGCGGCGACAAGGACAGCCTTGTCGCACACGGCCGCCACGGCCTGGTTCAGGCGGCCCGCTTCATCGGTGAAGCAGCGCGAGATGGCGCCGTAGGGCACGATGCCCATGCCCACTTCGTTCGAGACGAGAACGAGGTCGCAATCGGTGTCCGCCATTTCGGCCAGCGCGTACAGCAGGTGCGCGCGCTCGCTGTGGAACAGTTCGGGCAGGGCGATGTCGCCCACGTCCGGGTAAGCCTCGCCAGTGGAAAACATCAGATTCGTCAGCCATAGGGTCAGGCAGTCGACCAGCAGCAGCCGGCCGGGGCGTGCGTGCCGCAGGATGGCGTCGCCCAGGCGCAGCGGTTCTTCCAGCGTGGTCCATTCGGCCGGGCGCTGCGCACGGTGATGCCTGACGCGCGTGGCCATTTCCTCATCGCCCGCTTGCGCGGTGGCGAGGTAGACCACTTCCTTGCCCGACTCGCGGGCCAGCTTTTCCGCATAGGCGCTCTTGCCGGAACGGGCGCCGCCAAAGACCAGGGTGCGCGTCATGGCGCTGTTACCACTCGGTGCCGATTTGTGCGCCGATGCCGGCCGCGTACGCATGTTTGACGACGGCCATTTCGGTGACGGTGTCGGCGATGGCGATCAATTCGTCCGGCGCGCCGCGGCCTGTGATGACCACGTGCTGCATGGCCGGGCGTTCCAGCAGGTCGGCGATGACCTTGTGCACGTCGAGATAGTTGTATTTGAGGGCGATATTGAGTTCGTCGAACAGCACCAGGCCGTAGCTGGGGTCTGCCAGGAAGGTCTTCGCCTGCTCCCATGCCAGTTCGGCTTTTTCGATGTCGCGTTCGCGGTTCTGCGTTTCCCAGGTATAGCCTTCGCCCATCGCATGAAAACTGATCTCGTCGGGGAAGCGGCGCAGGAATTTCTCCTCGCCCGTCGACATGGCGCCCTTGATGAACTGCACCACGCCCACCTTCATGCCGTGGCCCATGGCGCGGATGGCCATGCCGAAGCCGCTCGAACTCTTGCCCTTGCCATTGCCCGTGTTGACGATGATGATGCCGATTTCCTTGTCGGCCTTGGCGATGGCCGCGTCGATGATGGCTTTCTTGCGTTCCATGCGTACGCGGTGGCGTTCGTTGATGGCTGCGGTGTCCGCGTCGATTGTCTTCTTGTCGCTCATGTCAGTTCTCTTTCGGTATGAATATCTTGCGTTTGCCGTGATCGATGATGTCGATCGGGTGGCCCAGGTAGTCGCCCAGGATGGACGCCTGCATCACGTCGGCCACGGGACCGGCCAGCCAGCCGCCGTCGCCCATCAGCAGCAGCGCATGGGTCGAGACACGGTGCGCCAGGTTCAGGTCATGCCCCACCATCACCACGGTTTTATTCTGTTCGCGGCACAGTGTCGACAGCAGGCCCATGACGCTGACCTGGTGCGCCAGGTCCAGCGCATTGGCCGGTTCGTCCAGCAGCAGCAGGGGCGTATCCTGCGCCAGCATGGCGGCGATCGCCACGCGCTGGCGTTCACCGCCCGACAGGCTGCGCACGTCGCGCTCGGCCAGGTGCTCCACTTCCATCGACGCCAGCGCCGCCAGGGCGATGCGCTGGTCGTCGCTGCCTTCCCAGTAATGGTTGTCGTGATACGGATGGCGCGCCGACAGCACGGTTTCGATGACGCGGTACGAGAACGCATCGTGGCGCGCCTGCGCCAGGAAGGCCCGTTCGCGCGCCAGTTCTTCCAAGGGCCAGTCGACCAGGGCGCGGCCCTGTATCGTCACGTGGCCCGCGTCCGGTTCACGCAAGCCGGCCAGGGTGCGCAGCAAGGTGCTTTTTCCCGCGCCATTGCGGCCGATCACGCTCCAGCATTCGCCATCCCTGATGTGCCAGATGAGGTTTTCCACGAGGGAGCGCGTGCCTGCCTTCAGGCCGAGTTGGTAGGTACGTATCATGCTTGTTTCATCTCCTGCGCAACCGGTGCAACTGGTACAGGAAGACGGGCGCGCCTATCATGGCCGTGACCACGCCGACGGGCAGCTGCAAGGGCGCCAGCACGGTGCGCGCAAGTGTGTCGGCCAGTACGAGGAAGGTGCCGCCGGCCAGCGCGGCCGCCGGTATCAACAGGCGATGGTCGGGGCCGCAGGCAAAGCGCAGCGCATGCGGCACGATCAGGCCCACAAAACCCACGCTGCCGGCACTGGTGACGGCGCTGGCCGTGAGCAGGCCGGAACAGAAGAACAGTCCCTTGCGCAGGGCGCCCACGCGCACGCCCAGGGTGCTGGCCGCTTCCGCGTGCAGCGCCATGATGTTCAGCGAGCGTGCGCAGCGCAAGGCGAAGACCAGGGCGCCGGCCAGGACCAGCCAGGGCATCAGCCGCGCGGGCGCGCCAGACAGGTCGCCGATCATCCAGAACACCATGCTGCGCAAGCGGCTTTCCGGGGCGATGGACAGCATCAGGGTGACGATGGCCATGCAGGCCGAGGCCAGGATCACGCCCGTCAGCAGCAAGAGCGAGGCGCCGCCTTCGGCCGCCGTGCCGCCGCGCAGGTCGCGGCGCGCAAAAAAGTACAGCAGCATGGACACGCCGACGGCGCCGGCAAAGGCGGCCGCGTCGACCACCCACAGCGCGCACATGAACAGCAGCGCGGCCAACGCGCCAACGGAAGCGCCGGCGGAAATGCCCAGCACGTAAGGATCGGCCAGGGGATTGCGCAGCAGCGCCTGCATCATCAGGCCGGCCAGCGACAGCGCCGCGCCGGTGACAAAGGCGGTCAGCGCGCGGCCCAGGCGCAGGTCGAGCAGGGTGGCGGCGAGGGTGTCGGTCTTGCCTTGCACGACGTGGAACAGGGCGGAAGGCAGGTCGGCGAGCGGAATCGCGATCGAGCCGATCATGCCGGAGAAAATCAGGCTGGCAACCGCGCACGCGATCAGCACCGTGAGGATCACGGTGGCGCGGTGGCGCATGTTGCGGAAAAATGGGTGCATGTACTGCCTTAAAAACGGGGACTGCAGAACCGCATCTGCGGGCGACGGCAGCATGCCATCGCCCGCAGCTTACATCATTACGACGGGGTTATTTCATGCCGTAGCGTACGCCAACGAAGAGGTTCGAGCGTGGCGTCGCATAGAAACGGCTCAGTTCATAGTCTTTGTTGGTGATGTTGTTCCAGCGTGCCAGCACCGACCAGTCACGGGCGAACTGGTAGGTGGTGTACAGGTTCAGCAAGCCATAGCCACCGAGGGTGGTCTTGTTGGCGGTATCTGCAAAACGCTTGCCCGACAACTGCCATTCCGTACCGGCGGTCAAAGGACCGGTCGTGTAATCGACAGCGAAGTTGGCGTGTTTTTTCGCGCGGAGCACCAGTTGCTTGTCCGTCGTTTCATTGCGTGGATCTTGCAGGTCGAGATTGCCACTGACGTTGAAGGCGCCGAACTTATGCGCGCCAGCCAGCGTCACGCCTTCGAGCAGAGCTTTTTCGACATTCATGCTGCAGCCATAGCCTGGTTTCCATCCAATCACCGGGCAAGCGTATACATAGTTGATCATATCGGTAATCTTGTTATGATAGTAGATCGCGCTCAGTTGCGTCTGGCCGTCGTTGTAGTGCAATCCAATTTCAGCATTGCGGCCTTTTTCCGGCTTGTTCGTCGGAATGCCGGAGCCAGGGTAGTACAGATCGTTGAAGGTCGGTGCGCGGAAGCTGGTGCCATAGCTGGCGTTGGCGCGCAAGGCATTGCTGAAACGGTAGCCATAGGCGACGCTACCCGTGTTGTGCGTACCAAACGCCGAGCTGTCGTCGCGACGGCCGCTGATGCTGGCCAGGTGGGCACCGCGCACCAGATTGTACGATGCCGCGAAAGACTTTGTATTGCGTCCGCCGGACAGGCCTTCGGCCGAGCTCACGACATCTTCGTCACGGTATTCACCCAGAAGTTGCAGTGTGTCGCGGCCGATGAGAATATCGTTTTGCCAGCTGATGTCAGTTTGCTTGGTGTCGAACTGGCTTCTGCCGGAGGCGTCTGCGGCGGATACCGCGGTCAGTTTGTCCTTCGATTCTGCGTAGCGCAGCTCGCTGGTCCAGTTCGGCAAGAACTGGTTCTTCGTGAAGACCGAAATGCTTTCCTGCTTCTTGTCGTTGCGCGCGTCGAAGTTCAAGCCCGCATCGTATTGCGCATCCAGTTTGCTGTTCAGGAAAACCAGGCCGACTTCATGTCCCTTGGCCATCTGGTAGCCAAACTGGCCGCTGACGCTTTCCTTGTCGTAGCCGTCTTTATCGCCGTTATAGGAAAAATTACCAGGTTTGGTGGCAGAATATCCATCCGATTTTTCCTTGCCCGCGGTCAGCGCGTAGCTGAAACTGTTGTTGCCACCGGTAGAGCCGGCAACGCTGGCTTCCGCCTGGCGGGTGTTGTCGCGGCCGTAGCCGGCGAAGGCGGAAAAGCGCGTGGCGCCGTCGCCTTTCTTGGTAAAGATCTGGATCACGCCGCCGACGGCATCGGCTCCATACATGGTGCTCAGTGGGCCGTAGACGATCTCAACGTGGTCGATGCTCGACAGCGGCAGGGCGTTCCAGCTGGCAGTGCCAGATGTGGCGGAGCCGATGCGTACACCATCGACCAGCACGATATTCTGGTTGCTGTTCGCACCGCGGATGAATACGCTCGAATCAGTGCCTGGGCCGCCATAGCGATTGACTTCAATGCCGCGCTGCTTTTGCAGCAGGTCGATCAGCGTACCGGCGCCAGAACGCGCGATGTCTTCCGAGCTGATGGTCTGCGTATCGCTCAATACTTCGCTCAGATGCTGCGGGTAACGGTTGGCGGTGACGACGATGGGATCGAAGGTGTCTGGCGTGGCTTGGGCGAAAGCGGCAGGCGCGGCAATGGCTAGCGCGAGCGACGTGAGCGCCGCGTGGCGGGAAACAGCATGGGTCATGATAGTTTTCAGTAAGTAATATGCAACCAGCCGACGTCCCCGTAGGCCAGATTGAACAGAAGTGGGAACTGACGATGACGATCGAAGACGGCCAGTCGGCCATTCGGATCGCGAACATCCCCGTTCGCACACTTCCACCTGTCCTGGCCGGTATCCGGGCTGGCAAGTGCGGCTATCCCACCTTCCCATGCTCGATGATTGCAAGCACAGTGGTTGTCAGAGATAGCTTGTCGTCCGCATCCTGTAGGGAGGGGCGACACTTGCTTACCGTTGCGGGGGCAGCACACGTTCACCGCAGTCGCGGCATCGTGTTTCCCGTTTAACTGCGCTCATGGACATGAGCGCGGGCACCAAAACCCGGTCATTATACGTGCAGTGGGCGTGGACTGAAATGGCCGGCTGGTCGATTCGATATCAGAAATCGACGACGACCGTCGCACCATAGGCGATTTTATGGGCGGAACGGGCGGCCAGCAGGGCCGTTTCCTCCAATGGCAGCCGGGCTTGCAGTGCCGACAGCAGGCGGATGGTGCCCGCATGGCAGATGATGACGGCAGTTTCGTGTTGTTCGCGCAACAGATCGCCTAAAAACGCATCGACGCGGGCGGCCATCGCCAGCACATTCTCGCCTCCGCCGGGGCGATACCAGGCCAGGTCGGCCGCCCAGGCATCGATTTCCGTGCGCGCAATCGCGTGCCAGGGCTGCATTTCCCAGGCGCCGAAATCCATTTCGGCCAGCCGCGCATCGAAGCGCAGTGCGCTGGAAGGCAGGTCTTGCGCCAGTGCCGCCGCCAGGCCGGCGCAGCGGCGCAGCGGACTGGCGTAAAGCGGCACACCGGCCGGCAAAGTCGCTTGCAGGCTGGCGCGCACCGTCGCCATTTCGTGCGGCGCCACCGCCACGTCGCTGCGGCCATAGCAGGTGCCGCTGGTGACCTGCGGCGCAGGGTGGCGGACGAGGATCAGGCGCATGATTCAATAAAAGCGTATCGGCGGCTGGAAGCTGGACAGGATGGCCAGGTAGACCGCCACTTCCGCCACCTGCTGCACGGCGCCCAGGCAGTCGCCCGTATAACCTTGCAGGCGGCGCTGGCATTTTCGGCCCAGCCAGA
Organism: Janthinobacterium rivuli; assembly: GCF_009208735.1. GTDB lineage: Bacteria > Pseudomonadota > Gammaproteobacteria > Burkholderiales > Burkholderiaceae_D > Janthinobacterium. Next base: position 96,611 of record NZ_WFLJ01000024.1, read on the forward strand.
AAGCGGCGGCGGCCGCCGCCACGACTGCAAAGACCAGCGTGGCCCAGTCGAATATCCCCAGAGCGCCGCAGGCGATGGCGGGCAGCAGGCCGCAGACGGCGGCGATGATGAATTCTGCCGTGGTCATTTCCTGCGCCATCGGTTTGGATTTGCCTTCGTCGCGCGCATAGTCCATGAACCGGATCAGCGAGACGGCCGCCAGGCGCGAAAGCGGGTGGGCGATGAACAGTGTCGCCACGACGATGTGTGGCGGCAGCGAGGCCAGCGCCGTGCACTTGATGGCCAGCAGGCAGATGATGCCGATGGCGCCATACGCGCCAATGCGCGAGTCCTTCATGATTTCCAGTACCCGCTCGCGCGTCAAGCCGCCGCCGAAGCCATCGCACATGTCGGCGAAGCCGTCTTCATGGAAGGCGCCCGTCAGATAGATGCCGGCGGCCACGGCCAGCAGCACGGCCACCGCGGAAGGCAGGAGCCAGCTGGCCAGCAGATACACCGCGCCGGAAATGGCCGCCACCACCAGACCCACCAGGGGAAAGTAGCGCGAGGCGTGCTGCAGCCAGGCCGGCTCGAATCCCACCCAGCGCGGGATCGGCAGGCGCGTGAAGAATTGCAGCGCGATGAAGAACAGACGGCACTGGTGGACTGCGGCGGAAACGGGATTGGCCATGGTCTTAGTCTGGCGTGGATTTTTCGCTGACCTGGGCCGAGGCGAAGGTCGCCATCTCGCGCATGAAGTTGACGGCCGCATGCAGCAGCGGCAAGGCCAGCGCCGAACCCGTGCCTTCACCGAGGCGCAAATCGAGGTGCAGCAGCGGACGCGCTCCCAGGCTGGCCAGCAACTGGCGATGGCCGTTTTCATCGGAGCAGTGCGAAAACACGCAGTAATCGAGGATGGCCGGCTGCAGGCGCGCCGCCACCAGCAGTGCGCTGCTGACGATGAAGCCATCGATCAGCAGAATCATGCGCCGTTCGGCTGCCTTGAGCATGGCGCCCGCCATCATGGCGATTTCGAAGCCGCCAAAGGTGGCCAGCACGTCGAGAGGCTCTTGGGTTGCCGCATGATGGGCGACAGCCGCTTCGATAACCTGCTGTTTATGCAATATGCCTTCCTTTGACAGGCCGGTACCGGCGCCCACGCAGTCGGCGACCGGTGTTTGCGTCAGCTTGTGCATCAGGGCGGCGGCAGCGGTGGTGTTGCCGATGCCCATTTCGCCAAAGCCCAGAACATTGCCGTCCAATGTGGCGACCAGGTCCATCCCCGCCTGCATGGCGGCCAGACATTGCTCCTGGCTCATGGCGGGTTCCTTGGCAAAGTTGCGGGTGCCGGGACCCTGCTTGCGGTCAAGCAAGCCGTCGCGCGGTCCGAAGTCATGGTTCACGCCGGCGTCCACTATATATAAGGCGCAATCGTTCTGGCGGGCAAAGACATTGATGGCGGCGCCGTTGCCGAGGAAGTTTTCCACCATTTGCCACGTCACGCTTTGTGGATAAGCGGAAATGCCTTCGGCGACGACGCCATGGTCGGCCGCGAAAACCATGATGGCAGGCTGCTGCAAGGTCAGCTGCGTGCCTTGCTGGATCAGGCCGATCTGATGGGCCAGGGTTTCCAGCAGCCCCAGGCTGCCCAGCGGCTTGGTCTTGCTGTTGATGGCATGTTCGAGTGCGCTGCTCAGGGCGGGGTTGGCGGTGGGGCTGATGTGTGGGATAGGCATGGGAGTCAAGGTGAATAAGGCAGGGTATTGTCAGTACTACGATATCACACAGCAATATTTGCTCAACTGCAAAATAGCGCTTGCGGGGTCTGCGGGGCAGGGCTATAATTCGCCCCCTCGCTGAACGACGCATGCAAATGCCGAGTAAAGCTGGGTGAAAAAGAAGGTTGACGAAATGCTGCAAACGCTTCATACTCTTCCTTCTTCGCAGCTGACAAACACAACGCTTTGTCGATAGCGCGAAAGCAGTACCGAATACAGTTCTTTAACAATTAACAGTCGATAAGTGTGGGCATTTGATGTAAGTGCAGCAGTGATCTTCGGATCGCTGTCAAACTTAAAATATCAAATGTTCACAAGAAATAATGAAATAGGCG
>NZ_WFLJ01000025.1 GCF_009208735.1 Janthinobacterium rivuli
GGCGGCCATGGCGGCCGGACGGTTACCCGTTGCGGCGGCGGGTGCGGCCGCCGGCACGCCGTCGGCGCCGCCTATGCCGGGCCGAAAGGCCAGCATGCGCAGCAAGGTCATGGTGAAGCCCGCGTACTCATCGGGCGCCAGGCCCAGCTCGTTGCGGCCATGCACGGCGATCTGGTAAAACAGCTGCACTTCTTCCGCGTCAAACGCGGCGGCCAGACGCACGATGTCCGCGTATTCCGGCAAATCCTGCGGCAAGGCGGCGGGCACGGTTTGCGCCAGCGCAATGCGGTGCAACAAGGTGCCCAGGTCCTGCAGGGCGCCATTGTAGGACAGGCTGCGCGAGGCCATTTCGTCGGCCACGGCTAGCAGGTCGGCGCCATCCTGCTGCGCCAGCGCGTCGAGCAGGCGCACCAGATACGACTGGTCGAGCGCGCCCAGCATGCCTTGCACGGCATCGAGGGTCACTTCGCCGGCCGCGTACGCGATGGCCTGGTCCGTCAGCGACAGCGCGTCGCGCATGGAACCGTGGGCGCCCTGGGCCAGCAGGCGCAAGGCTGGCTGTTCGAAGGCGATGCCTTCCTGCCCCAGGATATTGTCCAGGTGGCTGATGATGTGGCCGGGCGGCATCTGCTTGAGGTTGAACTGCAGGCAGCGCGACAGCACGGTCACGGGTATCTTTTGCGGGTCCGTCGTCGCCAGGATGAACTTGACGTGCTCGGGCGGCTCTTCCAGCGTCTTCAGCATGGAATTGAACGCGTGGTTCGTCAGCATGTGCACCTCATCGATCATATAGACCTTGAAGCGCGCATTGCTGGGCGCGTAGACCGCCTGTTCCAGCAGCTGCGCCATTTCATCGACGCCGCGGTTCGAGGCCGCATCCATCTCGATATAGTCGACAAAGCGTCCCGCGTCGATCGCCGTGCACGCTTCGCACACGCCGCAGGGCTGGGCCGTGATGCCGCCCGTGCCATCGGGGCCGATGCAATTGAGCGACTTGGCCAGGATGCGCGACAGGGTCGTCTTGCCGACGCCGCGCGTGCCCGTGAACAGATAGGCGTGGTGCAAGCGGCCGCTGTGCAAGGCATGCGTGAGCGCGCGCACGACGTGCTCCTGGCCGACGAGCGTCTCGAAATTCTTGGGGCGGTATTTACGGGCGAGGACTTGATAGGACATGCTGAGATTTTACCATGCGATTTTGCGGGTGATCCTGCGCGGCGGGCGCAAGCCTCATGGCCGGGCCACATTCAAATATGGCAAACGCGGCAAAGCAGCAATTGTATAACATGGAGAGTGGCATTCTGGAAAATCAGGCAAGCATGCGGACTGGCAAAACACAGCGCCGCAAAACAAAAAAGCCGCCAACGGCAGCTTTACTGTTTGTTTCCCGAAGGAGGCGAGCCTGATCTGCGGCACTCATGGTTAATAGCCGTGGCTGCTTCGTTCCCGACCTGACCAGGTTAGCCATGCCACGATGCGCAGGGGCCCGCCGGGGACAATTATAACCGACCTGCGCAAGATTGGGGAAGCAAGCTGAAATCCGGGGTCAAACCCCCGGTCAAGTTGGCAATGACCTTTGCGTCAGCGGTGTTGAGGGTCTGACCCCAGCTGCCCTACAAACCCAGCTCTTGCCAGATGCCATCCACCCTGGCCTTCACTTCCGGCGTCATGGCGATCGTCGTGCCCCACTCGCGCGTCGTTTCGCCCGGCCATTTATTCGTCGCATCGATACCCATCTTGCTGCCCAGGCCGCTGACCGGCGAGGCGAAGTCCAGGTAATCGATGGGCGTGTTGTCGACCAGCGTGGTGTCGCGGATCGGGTCGACCCGCGTCGTGATGGCCCAGATGACCTCTTTCCAGTCGCGGATATTGACGTCTTCGTCGACCACGACGATGAACTTGGTATACATGAACTGGCGCAGGAAGCTCCACACGCCGAACATCACGCGCTTGGCGTGGCCCGCGTACTGCTTCTTGATCTGCACCACGGCCATGCGGTAGCTGCAGCCTTCGGGCGGCAGATAGAAGTCCGTGATTTCGCTGAACTGCTTTTGCAGCAGCGGCACGAACACCTCATTCAGGGCCAGGCCCAGCACGGCCGGTTCGTCCGGCGGTTTGCCGGTATACGTGGAGTGGTAGATCGGGTCGCGGCGCATGGTGATGCGGTCGATCGTAAACACGGGGAAACTGTCCTGCTCATTATAGTAGCCCGTGTGGTCGCCATATGGCCCTTCCAGCGCGTGCTCGTAGCCGCTCGGATGGTTTTCGTCCGGGTAGATATGGCCTTCGAGCACGATCTCGGCCGACGCGGGCACGCGCAGCTCGCTGCCGATGGCTTTCACCAGCTCCGTGCGGCTGCCGCGCAGCAAGCCGGCGAACTGGTATTCGGACAGGCTGTCCGGCACCGGCGTGACGGCCCCTAATATAGTAGCGGGATCGGCGCCCAGCGCGACGGCGATCGGATACGGCTTGCCCTTGCTCTGGATCGCGTGTTCGCGGAAGTCCAGCGCCCCGCCCCGGTGCGCCAGCCAGCGCATGATGACTTTATTGCGTCCCAGTACCTGCTGGCGGTAGATGCCCAGGTTTTGCCGCTTCTTGTTCGGGCCCTTGGTGATCACCAGGCCCCAGGTGATCAGGGGAGCGACGTCGCCTGGCCAGCAATGCTGGATCGGCAGGCGCGCCAGGTCGACGTCGTTACCCTCCCAGACGATTTCCTGGCACTTCGCGCCGCGCAATTCCTTCGGCGACATGTCCCACACGGATTTCACCAGGGAACCGAGTCCCAGCAAGTCCTTGAAATCCTTCGGCGGCTCCGGCTCCTTCAGGCGCGCCAGCACATGGCCGATCTTGCGCAACTCGCTGACGTCTTCCGCGCCCATGCCCAGCGCCACGCGGCGCGTGGTGCCGAACAGATTGCCCAGCACCGGCATGTCGTATCCCGTCGGGTTGTTGAACAACAAGGCCGGTCCGCCTGCGCGCAAGGTGCGGTCGCACACTTCCGTCATCTCCAAAATCGGTGAAATGGGGGTCGAAATGGGCTTAAGTTCACCCATTTGTTGCAGTTGAGAAATAAAATCTCGCAAATCTGAATATTTCATGTGTTTTTAATTTTTTTTGACGTCGGACGCCGTTGCTGAAGGATCTATGCCAAGTAATTGATTTTATTGGCTTTTGGCACAATGCAAGTCAAAAAGTAAGACATAAAAGTAATAAAGAAACGATTCGTTAGTATTGACTTGATATAAAACGGCTTCTACAATTCGCCCAACTTGAAAGAGCACGCCGGCCCAGAGCTTGATTTTAGCGTTTCTCTTTCATTCACGGAGTCGGGGCTCCACATGACATTTTAAGGAGTGTTTTCAAAAGGCGTCTGCCTTACCCCCGGTAAAAGTTGTATTGCGACTGATCCAATACCAAAAACGGGACCGATCAGCTCAAGCAAGCAATGACGGCGTTTCTCGCACGCATCCATACGCGGCGGAAACGATGATATTTCTGATGCACGGCATTGGCAGTACCCACAACACCGCGAGACCGCGGAGGGGCTGTCTGTTGACGCGACATTTCGGGGAACTCTATGACTCATCGTAGCACTGAAGCAGCCTTGCCTGCTTCGACCGTGGCTGGACAGCCAGCGTTGGCGCGTTTGCGCGCCCGCGCACAAGCCATTTCGGCACGTGGCGTATTGACCACAGCGCAACACACACTGACAGTCTTCGGCATTTCCGCCCTGGCACTGATCGCCCTGCTGATGTTCCGCCCGGACCTGGGCAAGCAACTGACGCACAGCCTGTTCCCGCTGCCGATGGCAGAAGCGCAAGCCGTCGAAGCGCCGGCCCTGTCGGCACTGATGGAAGCGCCCGCATCCGTGCAAACGGCCGCCGCCAGCGAAACGCCTTTGACCAAGGAAGAAAAAGCCTTGCTGGGCACGCAAAAGCAGCAGCAATGGGTCACCAACTGGCTCTCCAAGCGCTACCGCGTGGCCAACGACGCGACCAATATGCTCGTTTCGACGGCTTACCTGACGGCCCGCGAAATCAAGCTGGATCCGCTGCTGATCCTGGCCGTGATGGCCATCGAATCGGGCTTGAACCCGTTCGCGGAAAGCCCGGTCGGCGCGCAAGGCTTGATGCAAGTCATGTCGAAAGTGCACCATGAGCGCTTCCAGGAAATGGGCGGCGTGCAAGCGGCGCTGAACCCGGTCGCCAACATCCGCGTCGGCTCCCTGATCCTGAAAGACTACGTCACGCGTGGCGGTTCCGTCGAAGCGGGCTTGAAAACCTACGTGGGCGCCGCCAACTTCGCCACCGACTCGGGCTACGGCTCGCGCGTGCTGGCCGAGTACCGCCGCCTCAAGCAAGTGTCCGCCGGCCAGCGCGTGCCGACCACGACGCCGGTGATGGCATCGAACACGCCAGCGCCAGTCAAGGCGCCTGCGCCGGAAAGCGGCATCACCATCAAAGTGCTGCCACACAACGAGATCGCCGGCCTGTAGCAACGCGCTCTTCAAACCTACTGCGCAGCCCGCTCTCGGGTCGGCGTTACTCGCTGTACTCCAGTACAGCTGCGTTACTCAACCCGATATCGGGCTTGCTCGCTACGGTTTGAAGAGGCGCCGATGCGTTAATGCACATCACTCCGACAGCAAAAAGGGCAGACTTTTCAGTCTGCCCTTTTTGCATCCATTGCGGCCTTCGCCGCAGGATAACCTGCTATCTTACTTGCGCTTGTTGGCGCCCACTTCTTCCTCGCGGAATTTCACTGCCAGCTTGTCAAGCACGCCGTTCACATACTTGTGGCCGTCGATACCGCCAAACGACTTGGCCAGCTCGACCGCTTCGTTGATGACGACGCGGTACGGAATTTCCATGTTGTTCTTCAGCTCGAAAGCGCCGATCAGCAGGATGCCGTGTTCGATCGGCGACAGTTCCGCGATGTTGCGGTCGATCAAGGGTGCCATGCTGTCGCGCAGCGCCAGCGAATCCTTGATGGTGCCGTACAGCAGCACCGTGAAATGATCGCCATCGGCCTTGTCGAAACCATGCGCGGCGCGAATATTGTTCACGACGGTGGTCGCGTCTTCATTGTTCAGCAGCCACTGGTACAAGCCCTGCAGCGCAAACTCGCGCGCGCGGTGACGCGGCGTGCGGTTTTTGCTGGGATTGGCGAGCAAATTTTTCTCAGTCATGATTGTTACCTGTTCTTAAGTACGTGTTCACCACAAATTCCGGCGAGGCAGCACGGCGCGCTTTTCAACGCGCCGCAGCCAACCGCGTGTCAGAACGTTCGAGAAAATGCTCAGAGCAAGGCGCGAGCCCGAATGTACGGCGAGGGCTTGCAACGCAGCTATGGGCGTTTTATCGGACGTTCACTACACGGCTAGTCCTCCTCGGATTCCTGCAACTCTTCCAGCGCTTGCGCCAGATTAGCCATTTCCACTGCCACGCGTGCCGCTTCGGCTCCCTTGACCAGCATGCGCACTTCCGCCTGCTCGTCGTTTTCGGTCGTCAACACTGCGTTGGCGATCGGGATGCCGTAATCGAGACCGACGCGCGTGATGCCTGCGCCCGATTCGTTCGATACCAGCTCGAAGTGGTAGGTTTCGCCGCGAATCACGGCGCCCAGTGCGATCAGGGCGTCGAATTGCTCGGTTTCCGCCATTTTTTGCAGAATCAGTGGGATTTCCAGGGCGCCCGGCACGGTCACGTGCAGGATATCTTCATCGGCCACGCCCAGCTTGCTCAACTCTTCCAGGCATGCCGACAGCAAGCCACCACCGACGATTTCATTGAATCGTGCCTGGACGATACCGACGCGCAAACCTTCGCCGGCAAAATTGGTTTCATACGTTCCTACGCTCATCATATGCCTCTTTAATCTGGTGGTTCAGGGCGACACACACATGCCGCCATCGTTTACTCTCACATCGACGTCTGACAAAATCGCGACGCGCAGTCGATTTAGTCAGGCGTCTGGCCTGGATGGCACTGAAAACCCGTTACTTCCAGGTCGAAACCGGCCATCGACGGCATCTTGCGGGGACTGGCCAGCAATTGCATCTTGCTCACGCCCAGGTCGCGCAGGATTTGCGCACCGATGCCATAGCTGCGCAAGTCCATGCTGGCGGCGCGGCCTTTCGGCTTGGCTTGCGGCGTGTCCAGTGCGGCGAACTGGGCAAACAGCTCGCTCGACGTCTCGCCACAGTTCAGCAAGACCATCACGCCCCGCTCGGACTGCTTGATGGCGGCCATCGAGGCGGCCACCGTCCACGAGTGGGTGGTCGCTTCGCTTTCCAGCACGTCCAGCAGGGAAACGGGCTGGTGCACGCGCACCAGCGCTTCCAGGCCGGGCGCCAGGTCGCCATGCACGAGGGCAAGGTGGGCCGACGCGCTCGGTTTGTCGCGGAACGCGATCAGGCGGAATTCGCCGTGCGCCGTGTGCAAGGTGCGCTCGGCAACGCGCTCAACCAGGGACTCCGTCTGGCTGCGGTAATGAATCAGGTCGGCAATCGTGCCGATTTTCAAGCCATGCTGCTCGGCGAACACCAGCAAGTCCGGCAGGCGCGCCATGGTGCCGTCGTCCTTCATGATTTCGCAAATCACGGACGCGGGCGTCAAGCCGGCCATGGCCGTCAGGTCGCAACCGGCTTCCGTATGGCCTGCGCGCATCAGCACGCCGCCTTTTTGCGCTTTCAGCGGGAAGATATGGCCAGGCTGGACGATGTCGCTGGGCTGCGTGCCCTTGGCCACGGCCACCTGGATGGTCTTGGCTCGGTCGGCGGCGGAAATGCCCGTCGTCACGCCTTCGGCCGCTTCGATGGACACGGTAAAGTTGGTGCCGTAGGCCGTGCCGTTGCGCGAGGTCATCATCGACAGGTTCAGCTCGTCGCAACGCTCTTCCGTCAGGGTCAGGCAGACCAGGCCACGCGCATGCGTGATCATGAAATTGATGGCTTCAGGCGTCACGAAATCGGCGGCAAGCACCAGATCGCCTTCATTTTCCCGGTCTTCTTCATCGACCAGTATCACCATGCGGCCGGCGCGCAATTCAGCGACGATCTCTTCGGTGCTGGATATAGACATTGTTCATCCTCATAGGACGCCTGGCAAAACCTGCTGCGCGTCGGTTTTGCCGGGCGTTGTTAGTGAAACTAAAAACTGAAACTGAAACTGAAACATCGCGCGCGAATATTCCGCGAATTTCCGGGAATTTTCTTATAACCTGCTATTTTAAAGGATTTAGCGCTTGCAGACCTGAAATAAGACAGGTTGGCGGCACGGATGCCGCAGTCTGCCCCGGAACACGACGCTTCCCTGATCCAGCGCAGGCGGCGGCGCCAAAACGCGCGCCGCCGGTCTTGCAAAGAGCATAAGATCAGCCAGTCACCGCCACGGCGCTGACACCCCACTCGCGGCGACACCCCACACAGGAGCGGCAATATGAAAACCAACGGATCGGCCATCTGGTCAGGCGGCATCAAGGACGGCAAGGGCGCCATCAGCACGCGCAGCGGCGCCTTGCAGGAATATCCCTACGGCTTTGCCAGCCGCTTCGAAGGCAAACCGGGCACCAATCCCGAGGAATTGATCGGCGCCGCCCACGCGGGCTGCTTCACCATGGCCCTGTCGCTGATCCTCGGCGAAGCGGGGCTGACGGCGGAAAAGATGGAAACGACGGCCGAAGTAACCCTCGACAAGGTCGACGACGGCTTTGCCATCACGGCCGTCCATTTGGTCCTGAAAGCGAAGATACCGGGCGCCGACCAGGCGACATTCGAAGCACTGACGGCCAAGGCCAAGGCCGGCTGCCCCGTATCGAAGCTGCTGAAAGCCAATATCACCCTGGACGCCACCCTGCTGGCCTAGATTTTCGGCACGGGCTTGACGGGTTCCACGGGAGCGACCGGCGCCACCAGCGGCAGGCGCGAGTCGCTGGCCGGCAATGGCCGGTTCATCAAGCCGGGATTCAGGGCCGCATTGTTCAGGTTATACGCGGCAATGGCCGCCGCCACGGACGGGTCTTGCGAAGACGGCAACGGCACGGCCATGCCCGCCGCCTGTGCGGCCAGCTGCTGCGCCTGCGCATTGTCCTGCGCCAGCGGGGCTTGCGCCGTCGCCAGGCCCGCATCAGCTTGCCCCAGCGACGCGCGCGCCTGCACCTGGGCCGCGCGCGCGGCTTCCTCCTGCTGCGCCAGTTGCTCGGTATTCATGCGTTCGCTGTCGATGCGCAGGGCATCCACGCGCTGGCTGTCAGCCCGCTGCGCCTGCAGATCCACATTCAGCTCTTCCGCTTCCAGCTGCTGCTGCAATTCCAGCTGCCGCTGTGCAATAGCGGCCGTTTGCGGCGGCGCCGCGTCGACGACATGCGGCTGCGCGGCTTGCGCGGCGCTCGATGGCAATGTTTCGCCCGTCAAATCCGCTTCGACCACGGCCGCCAGCGGCGCGACCTGCTGCCGAGCCAGCACGGCGCCCACCTGCGCCAGCACGTCCGTTCCCTGCTGCAAGGCGTCCAGCGTGGCACGGCTGTCGGCCGCATACGCGGCTTGCAAAGTTACCGGTTCGACATTTTCATTGCGCAAATCGATGCCGATGCGCGCCAGGCCCGCCTGGGTCAGCAAGTTGCCGTCCTGCGCCAGCGCGGCCGCCGTGTTCGTGGTGCCATCGCCCGACAGCAAATCGTAGCGCTGCGCCAGGCTGCCCGGCGTGTCGCCGGCCGTGGCCAGCTGGCTGGCATCGATGCCGCTCGTTTGCAGCTGGGCGAACGATTCCGTCAGCTGCCGCGCCAGCGCCAGCAAGTCGTCATTGACGTTCACGGGGGTAGTGGCCGCCCTGGCCTCGTCCGTGGCTCCCTGCAGGGCCAGCAATTGCCGGCGCGACAAGGCCACGCCGGACAGGAACTGGCCCAGCGGGGAGAGGTCGACCTGTGTCGAGGACACAATGGCAAGGGCCGCCGCCGCGCCGGAAGCCGGCACGGGCAGCGCTGGCGCCAGCGGCGCGGTCTCGCCCACGCGTGACGTGGCCGGAATGGTGTTGGGCACGGTTGCGCGCGAAATCGGGTCCATGGTCAGCCTCCCCTGCGGAAAGCTTCATAGTATGCGCGTCTGCAAGAAAAGCAACACACGCCTGGCAAGGAGGAGGTGTTGCCGTATCCAGTTCTACTTATATCAGGCGGCAGCCTTGTCCAGGGACAGCATGCGCTCGACATAGCGGGCGATCAGGTCGATTTCCAGGTTGACCTTGCCACCAACCGTCAAGTGTTTCAAGGTCGTCATGGCGATCGTGTGCGGAATCAGGTTGATCGAGAAGCGGCAACCGTCGGCGGCACCCGCGCCCAGGTCTTCCACGCGGTTGACGGTCAGGGACACGCCATTGACGACGACGGACCCCTTGAAGGCCAGGTATTTCGCCAGTTCGCGCGGCGCTTCGACGACCAGTTCCCACGATTCGCCCACGGCTTCAAACTTGCGCACGGTGCCCAGGCCGTCGACGTGGCCGGACACCAGGTGGCCGCCCAAGCGCTCGGCCAGGGTCAGGGCTTTTTCCAGGTTCACTTCCGTGGTGGTATCGAGGCCCACGGTGCAATTGAGGCTTTCGCGCGAGACATCGACGGCAAAGCCCGTGTCCGATTTTTCCACCACCGTCATGCAGGCGCCATTGATGGCGATCGAATCGCCCAGGGCCACGTCGGCCAGCGGCAAGCCGCCTGCGTGGATGTTCAGGCGCACGCCTGCATCGAGGCCGCCGTCGAGCGGCTGCACGGTTTCAATCTTGCCAATGGCGGCAACAATTCCTGTAAACATGGAGCTAACCTTATAAAAATGATGAAAGTATTAATTGCGCTGGGCGAATCTTGCAAGGATACGCACATCTTCGCCCACTTGCTGAACCTGGTGAAATTGCAAAGTGCGCTGCTGCTTGATATCCGTCAAGGCGGGCAAGGCAAACATGCCTTGCGCATCGCCCAGCAAGGTGGGCGCCAGGTAGACCAGCAGCTCGTCGACGCAACCTTCGCGTATCAGCGAGCCGTTCAGCCTGGTACCGGCCTCGACGTGGACTTCATTGATTTGCCGGCGCCCCAGTTCCAGCATCAGCGCGGCCAGGTCGACCTTGCCGGCCGCGTTCGGCAACAGGATGACTTCCGCGCCCAGGGCGCGCAGCTGCGCCTCCTTTTCCGGGTTGGCGACGGCGGCGACGATCCACGTGCCGCCGCCCTGCAGGATGCGCGCGTCGAGGCTGATGTCGAGCCGGCTGTCGACGACGATGCGGCGCGGCTGGCGCGGCGTCTCGACGGCGCGCACGTTCAGTTGCGGATCATCCGCCTTGACGGTGCCGATGCCCGTCAGGATGGCGCAGGCGCGCGCGCGCCAGGCGTGGCCGTCGGCACGCGCTTGCGGCCCCGTGATCCACTGACTCTGGCCATTGTGCAAAGCCGTCATGCCATCCAGGCTGGCCGCCGTTTTCAGGCGCACCCATGGCTTGCCGCGCTGCATGCGCGAGAAGAAGCCGATATTCATTTCATATGCCTCGTCGGCCAGCACATCCGTCGTGACGGCGATGCCGGCCGCTTGCAGCTTGGCCAGTCCCTGCCCCGCCACCAGCGGGTTCGGGTCCGTCATGGCGGCCACGACGCGTCCCAGCCCCGCGCGCACGAGCGCATCGGAACAGGGCGGCGTGCGGCCATGGTGATTGCACGGCTCCAGGGTGACGTAGGCCGTGGCGCCGCGCACGTCGTTGCCGCGCGCGGCCGCGTTGGCCAGCGCTTGCACTTCGGCATGATCCTGCCCGGCCGCCTGCGTCACGCCGGCGCCGATCACCTGGCCATCCTTGACGATCACGCAGCCGATGCGGGGATTGGGCGAGGTCGTGTACAAACCGCGCGCGGCCCATTCCAGCGCCAGGCGCATGCCATCGATATCGTTGAGTATTTCCACGGGCTTCTTTGAGAGTGAGTGATAGCTGAGTCGGCTTACGAACTGTCGGCCACGCCGCTGCAATTGGCCGCTTGCAGCTGCGGGTCGCACACGCGCACCCGCCCCAGCATGTTGATTTTAATATGGCGCACCTGCTTTCCCAAAGCCAGGGACAAGGTACCCCAGCGCGCCGCCAGGCTATTGGTCGCGCTGCAACTGCGCCCTGCGCCATTGTAGGCGATATAAAACGGCGCCGTGGCCGAGGAAAACGCGAACTGGGCCGTGATGCCTGCCGGCAGCGGTCCCTGGCGAAACAGCAATTCATCATCGCCATCGAAGGCCAGGTTGGCATTGCGGTCGATAAAGACCAGCCAGCCCGTGCCCCAGTCCATGCCACCGGGTCCGGCCGGCATCAACAGTACGCGCTGCCCGCGCGCCATCGCCTGCGCCCGTGTCAATTCGATGGCCGAGAACAAGTCCGTCGCCGCCGCGCGCACCTGCTGACGCGCCAGCACCTGCTGCAGACTGGGCATGGCGGCGGCCGTCAACAGCGCGGCCATCGCCAGCACGGCCAGCAATTCGAGCAAGGTGTGCCCTGTCCGGCCCGAATGCTTGCGCGTGCTCATGGCTTAGGGCCAGCAATGGCTGGCCGGGCCGCTGCTGCCGCGCTGACCCGTGCTATTCAGGGACAGGACTCCGCAATCGGCATCCTGGAACTGCGCATCGACCTTGGACGTGCCCGGCATGGCGCGCAACAGCACGCATTGCCCGATCGCCAGGCCGGGACAGGCCAGCGCCTCGATTTCATACGCGCTGCCGGCCGCGCCCCCGTCGCCGGACCACCATGGAAACTGCTGCGCCAACTGCGCCGGCGACGCCGAGGAAAAGGCCAGATAGCGGTTGTTTTGCGAATAATAGCGCTCCTGCTGCTGCATCAGCCGCAGCAGGGCAGCCTGCCCCTGCACCCGCTTGGCGCGCACGATATGGGCGTGATAAGCGGGCACGGCCAAGGCCAGCAACAGACTCATGATCGCCAGCACGGCCAGCAGTTCGATCAGGCTGAAGCCCAGGGTGACGGCAGGGGTGCCGCCGTTTGCAGCGGCCCAGTTCCGCCTTGCCAGCGCGCCCATGCAACCTCCCCTTTTTCAAAAAGCGCCAGCCGATGCGCCGCACCGGCCTTCGTTGCGTTAACTTTCGGCACACCACCCATAGTCACGCCTATTTTTTCTTGGCCGCCTCGTGCAATTCGCGCCAGTTCGCCACTTCGCGCCAACTGAGGCGCCGGGCCGGCAGCGGCGCGCTGACAACCTTGAGCCCTGCCCCGCTGGCCGCGCCGGGCAAGCCAGGTTGCAGCACGGCCAGTTCCTTGCGCCCCTCTGCCCGCCCTGCCGCCGTCGCGGCACCCACCGTGCTGTTCAATTCCAGCGCCAGCGGCGGCGCGCGCGCCAGGCCATCGAACAAGCGCCCCGTCTGCGCGCCCGCCTGCACGACACCGGCGCCATCGGCGGCAAAGCCGCTCAGCACATCGAGCACGTACAGGCGCGTGGCCGGCTTGGCGCAAGGGTCACGCCCGGGCAGGACGGTATTGAACAGCACCTTGCCGGCGGCCAGCACGGGACTGTTGATGCTGCGTTCGCCCGTCTGTGCGGTATTAAGGAAATCGAGGTACCAGCCGCGCATGGCGTCGCTGCCCGTATAGCGCAGCTCGGCGCCGTCGACACGCACGCCACCGGCCGCCTCGCCCAGGCTGCGCTGTTCCAGGTCGGCCCGGCTGCGCGTGGGAGATGACTTGCGCACATCGTCGTGCACGGCGTAAAACGACTGCGACAGGAAAGCGGCAGGCCAGGTATCGGCCGCTTCGACCAGTTTGCCCGTGCCGAACAGCAGCAGATAACCGCCGCCGGGCGCATACGCCACGTTCAGTTGCTGCGTCACGGGCTGGCGCCGGCCCTGCGCATTGCGCGCGACAAAGACGAGCTTGCGCCCCACGCCATCCTTCCACGGCGGACCGCCCGCCATGTCGAAGCGCCAGATGTTGCCCTGCAAATCGCCCGCATACAGATACGCCAGCGCGCCGTCGCCGCCCGGCACCACGGCGGGCGGGCCCAGCGCGTGGGGGATGGCATCGGCGCCCGCCTCCCCATCGCTTTCATGGCCATCGCCGCCGCTGGCCACGGGCACCTTGAGGCGGAAGTAATTACTTCCCAACACCCAGGGCGCGCCGGGCGCCTTGTCCAGCGCCAGCAGGAAGATGGCGGCGGCCGATGCAGGCGCCGTCGTGTCCTTGCCGTCGTCCACATGGTTGTTGTAGCCACTGGCGACGACGGCAAAATCGCGGTAGGCCAGTACGCCCTCTTTGCCGCCCATGTTGATGCGGGCAAAGGCGGGCGGCGCGCGCACATTGCCCATCAGCTTGTCGTCGCGGTCCGTGAATTCCCACAGCGCCCCGTCTTGCGCGAAGCGCGCCGGGTCGGTGATGTCGAGCGCGAACACGCCTTGCGCCCCGCCGCCCATGCCCGACACCAGCACCGTCTTCCAATGTCCCAGCGCCAGCACTTCCGCCGTGGCCGCCGCGCCGTCAAGCAGCGGCCCGGGACTGTAGTGAGTGCTCGCAGCGACGGCCGCCGTGTGCAGCAGCGCTTGCGGCAGATAGGCAAACGCTTCGCTGCCCGTGCGCGCATCGAACGCATGCAGCAAGCCATCGTTGGCGCCCAGGTACAGCATTTTGCGCCGCTGCAGCTGGGCCTGGCGGTGCAAGCCATAACCGGCGCCCGGCATGCCCAGCCCCGGCGCGCCCACGTACAACAGATTGCCGTACGGTGACGCGCCCAGGCTGCCTGACCGGCGCCGCAGGAAGCCACCCGGCTGGCCCACCTCGCGCGTGCGCTGGCCCAGCAGATACGCCAGGCGCGCTTCCCCCAGTCCATCGCCGCCGTCGAAGGCGCCGCGCTGTTCCCCGTTGAGACGGCTCCAGGCCAGCGGCATCAGGGCGCCCTGGGCGTCGAGCGTGTAGACGGGGCGCAAGGGCGCGGGCGCGCCATCCGGCACGGACTTGTCCTGTCCACCGGCAGTCCACGATAGCTTGCCGGGAAGCAGTGTGCCATCGGCGCCCAACGCAAACGCGGTGCGCGACAAGGTCATGCCGCCATCGGCCAGGCGCATCCGCGTCTGGAACCAGTACGCTTCTTCCGTGCCGCTGTCCAGCGCCATCAGGGACGGGCCGGCGAGCGTCGCCGACACAGTGCCCTTGTCGGCGGCCGCAAAGGCCGCGCGCAATCCCCCGATCAAGGCGGCCGGATCGCTGCCGGGCAGGTAATGGGCGGGCCAGCGGCCGTCGGGGCTCCACTCCTCCAGCGCGCTGCCCGACATGCTCTTGAAGGGGGTGGCGTCGCCGTTCGCATCGAGAAAGCCGCCATATTTGGCCACCAGTGACAAGGGGGTGGCGGCGGAAGTGGCGGCTGATTCGCCGGCCGGGCCGCCCTGGCGCAAGTCGCCCGCATAGTGCTCGACCCTTGCAACACCGTCGTTCTTGCCGCCCGGACGCAGGGCCTGCACATGCGACCAGTAGGCCAGGCCCGCCGCATGGTAGCTGGCGCCGCCCGCCCCCTCGGCCAGCCATTCCAGCGCCGCCAGTTCCGGTCGTGGCGCGGGATTGCCCTGCGCGCCGCCGCTTTCCAGGGTGCCCACCGCATGCGTCCAGACCATCGCGTCCAACGGTGGCGACGCAAAGCCATCGGCGGCGCGGGCACGGTCGCCATTTGACGCGGGAGTCGCCGGGACATTGCCGGGCACGTAGCGGTCGACCGCCATGCCCGCATCGCCGAGGGTGACGATGCTGTGGCGCTGGCAATTGGCCGTTTGCGGGTCGCTCCACGCAATCACCACCGGCAAGCCGTCGTCAATGGCAGGAGGGGCCGTGACGGGCGGCACCACGGCGCTCGCTTGCCGTCCCTGCAGGTAGCGCAACGATTCGTACAGCAATTCGGCCGTTGGCGCCGCGCTGGCGTACCTGCCGGGATGCCCGGCATTGCCGCGGCCCAGGCCATTGATGTAAGCGGTCACCCCGCCGCCAGGGCCCGCAGCTTGGGCCACCGTTGGCGCCACATATACGCCGGTGGCGGGATGCCACTCGACGTCGGCGTTGTCTTGCGGCAGATAGTCGGGCGCCGCCCAGCGTTGCCGCCCCACGTGGGCCAGCGGCGCGCGCAGCACGCCGCCATACACGGGGCCGGCGCCGGCGGGCACGCCATTCAGGTGAGCAAACACGCCCACCCGCACCCTGCCGCCATGGCGCTGCACGGCGCCCACGGGCTTGTAGTTCTTGCCATACGCCAGGCACAAGTCGTCGCGCAGCGGCCCCTCATCAGCGTCGCACACGCGCACGCGCGCGAGGAATACGCCGTGCTTGGCGGCGGCACCGGGCGCGTCGCAATTGCCGGCCAGAGGCAAGCTGGCGTCGCCGAACAGCAGGCGGTTGCGGCAGGAAATGATGGCCAGTTGCGCCAGCGCAAACGGCGTCGCCGCCGCCACGCCGGCTTGCAAGACCTTGCGCGGGAAAAAGACGGGGTGGGCAAAGAAGTCGATGGGGCCGCCGGCATCGGGCAGGTAGGCGCGCTGCAGCACCGTCTTGCGCGCTTCGTCGACGACGCGGTCGCCGCCCGTCAGCGCATAGCGCACGATGTCGAGCATGCTGGTACTGGCCCAGTTGAGAAAGTTGCCGCTAAAACTATCGCCGCCGCAGCCGTGCAGCGCATCGGCCGGTTTCAGCACGGAGAAGTAAGCGGTCGCTACGCGCAAGTCCGGCTGCATGACGCCGTCCTTGCTGCGGTACGGATAGCTGTAGCACATGCGCGCATGAAAGTAGCCGAGGTACTCGCGCTGCGGCGCATAGTCGCCGCCATGCGCGGCAGCGGCCGCCGCATGCGTGAAAGACAGGTTGAGCAGCAGATTCGGCGGCACCCTCGCGCCATGCAAGCCCGCGTCGGCCCGCGCCAGCGTCACCGCGGGAGGGGCGGCGACGGCGGCGCATGCCAGACAAGCCAGCAGCAGCAAGCAGACGGACGCCAGCGCCCTCATGGCCCCGCTCCCGCCGCCTGTTTGCGATAATAAATTTGCAGCACGACTTGCGTGCTTTCCTGTGCGCCAAAACCCATGGCCGTGATGCGGTACACATAGCTTTGCGTGGCCAGGCCGCCAGCCACTGCCGTGGCCTGCGCGCCGGGCGGGTGAAACGGCAGCAGTTCGATGAGGTAGCGGGGTGGGCGCGACGGCAGGAAACCCTGCCCCGTCTGCATGACGGCGCCCGTAAACTGACCATATGGCACGGCCCGGCTGCTCGCTTGCGCGCCATCGAGGTCCATGCTCAGCCAGAGCGCCGGCGCGTCCGGGGCCGCGGGCAGGCACAGACCCAGCGCGCCTCCCTCGCCGCAGCCATCCGCGAACCCTGCCGCACTGCCTGGTGCGAAGATGCCGCTGCGTCCCGGTGCGCCGGGCAATCCTTCGATATCGTTCTGCGCATCCACCAATGCCTCCTCCGCCGCCTGAAACGCGATCTGCCGGTCGCGCTCGCCGCGCGCCGCCTTTTCGCCCTGCAAGGCCATCTGCGCCGCCGATATGCCCAGCAACAAGATGATCACCAGCAGGCACAGCACATACACGAGGGTGGCGCCACCGTGGCGGGCACGAGGTGAGCACCACGGTATGCAACAGCGGACGCCCGCGCCGGCCATTGCGCCGCCCGCCTAGACCGGCCCGTTGCGCAACATGATGCTCGTCTGCGCCAGTTGCCGCAGTCTGGAACGCGTCGCGGCGGGCAAGGACGCGCGCGCGATGCGCACGCCCGTGTCGCCGGCGCCGTGCGCCTCGGCATACGCCTGGCCGAACAGGTCGAACTGCGCCGGCCCCAGTTCCGCCATCTTGTCGGCCTGGCCCGCCTCGCCATGCAACAGCAGCGCCACGCGCACGCTGGCCACGCGCTTCCAGTGCGTGCGCCGGTAAAAATCGCGCTGGCGCGCGGCCGCATCCGCTCCCGCCAGCACCAGCGCCGCATCGTAGGCATCGAGCGCGCTCGCGTTGACATAGCGGTTCGCCACGCCGTCGGGCGGCGTATCCGTGTCGAGGCCATACAGCACCTGGAAAGCGTCGACGCCGCGGATGACGGCGTCCGCGCCCCAGCCGTTCGCGCCACGGTATTTGCAGCGCAATTCCCCCTCGCCATCGGCGCCCTGGGCCACATAGAAAATGCTCCAGCCCCGCTGCGCCTCCGTTTGCGCGGCGCCCACGCCGAAGCCCGCGCAATTGAGCACCGAGCCATCGCCGCCCGCCTCCTTGCCGGCGCCGTAATAACGCAGGGCCAGCACGTCGCTGCCATACAGGGCGCCGGGCAGCGCGCCGCTGATGCCCTCGCTGTTCTTGCCCAGGCTGTGCGCGTCGAGCCCGGCGATATTCGCGCTGTCGTCATCGGCATGGGCGACGGGCGCGGCGCTGCTGTCCCAGTTCACGTAAGCCGTCTGGCGCACGGCGCGGGCGATGGTGTCGAGCGCATAGCGGCCATTGTCATCCAGGCGCGCACTGGCGGACTGGTCGCCATAGCTGCCGCTGGCCGCCAGCAACATGGTGCTGGCGGCCAGCATCAGCAGCGTCCCCAGCGACAGGGCCACCAGCAATTCGACCAGGCTCATGCCACGATGCCGGCCGTTCATGCGCCGCCTCCACCCAGCTGAAACGCCAGCCTGGGCAGCGACTCGCCTGCCCCATTCACGGCGGGCGAACCGTCGGGCGAACGGGCGCGCCAGCCCAGCTTGATGACGATGGGCGCGCCCTTGCCGCCGCTGCACGCCCAGTGCAAGCCTTGCGAGGCGACATCCCACGTGGAAGCATCGCGGCAGATATGCAGACGCGCGCCGGGCAAGGCCGCATGCAGCGCCAGCTTCCATTCGGCGATGTCGAATTGCGCCAGTTCGGCCGCGCCGCAGGCGGCGGCACCGAAGCAGTCCGGCGCGCCGCCGCCAGCTTCGGCATCGTCCGCCGCCGCGTAGGCCACGCTCAGGTAGGGATTGCCCGTATCGGGGCCATTCATGAGCACGCTGTTCGCACGCATGCGTTCGGCCATGCCGGCGGCCAGTTGCACGCCCACCGACAGCAGCGCGGACTCATGGCGCGCGCGCAGGGAGTGCAGTTGCAGGATGCTGGCGCCCAGCAGGCCCAGCGCCAACAGCAGCAGCGACACGAGCACCTCGACGAGGCTGCTGCCACCCGCAGAAAATATCTCGCGACCACCATTGCGCATGCGCTACTCCCTTCCGCAGACACGGTCGCAAGAACAGGCGGCCCAGCTACAAGATAGGCGGACGCAAAGAACCGGGGCTGCGCTGGCGCAAACAGCACGGCGATAAGGTAAAAAACAGGGTTGGTATTGATCAGACCGCTTGCCAGGCGAACGCTGGCGTGATGAAGACGGGGCCCTCGGCCCCGTTGTCGGCACAGTGTGCGTCAGGGCTTGCTGCGCGCCTGTCCCACTTCGGCGATCGCATCCTGGAACTCGGCCAGGTCTTCGAAATTCTTGTAGACGGAGGCGAAGCGAATGTAGGCGATCTTGTCGAGGCGCTTGAGTTCCTGCATGACGAGCTCGCCGATATAGCCGGAATCGACTTCGCGCAAGCCGCTGGTCAGCAGTTTTTCCTGGATGGAGGCGATGGCCGTATCCACAGAGGCGGCCGCGACGGGACGCTTGCGCAAGGCCAGCATCAAACTGCCGCGCAACTTATCCGCAGCGAACTCCGTCCGGCTGCCATTCTTTTTGACGACGGCCGGCATGATAAGTTCAATGCGTTCGTAAGTCGTAAAACGCTTGTCGCATTTGCCGCAGCGGCGGCGGCGCCGAATGGCATCCCCTTCCTCCGATACGCGCGTATCGAGAACCTGGGTGTCGCCGTGCTGGCAAAATGGACATTTCATGGGCTGGCTACAACTTTATAGTAATAATTACGGGAAATCGCCGCCCTTGTACAAAGGGCGCCCGAATCACTCCGGGCGCCCTTGGGCACGACTGGAATGTGTCAGACAGAATCTTACTCCGTATGACACATTCTGGACAAATAATTATGCTGCGTATACCGGATGCGCGTCGGCCAGTACTTTCACGGCCGCTTTCACGCGCTCGATGGTGGCGGCGTCATGCGGATTGTCCAGCACGTCGGCGATCAGGTTGCCCACTTCTTCCGCTTGCGCTTCCTTGAAACCACGCGTCGTCATCGCCGGGCTGCCCAGGCGGATGCCCGAGGTGACGAACGGTTTTTGCGGGTCGTTCGGGATGCCGTTCTTGTTGCAGGTGATGTGCGCGGAACCGAGGATGGCTTCAGCTTCCTTGCCCGTCAGGTTCTTGGCGCGCAGGTCGACCAGCATGACGTGCGATTCGGTGCCGCCGGACACGATGCGCAGGCCGCGCTTGATCAGGGTTTTCGCCAGCACGTCGGCGTTCTTGATCACTTGCTTCTGGTATTCGACGAATTCAGGGCTCAGCGCTTCCTTGAAGGCGACAGCCTTGCCGGCGATCACGTGCATCAGCGGGCCGCCCTGGATGCCGGGGAAGATGGCCGAGTTGATGGCTTTTTCGTGTTCAGCCTTCATCAGGATGATGCCGCCGCGCGGGCCGCGCAGCGATTTGTGCGTGGTCGAGGTGACGAAGTCGGCGAACGGCACCGGATTCGGGTACAGGCCGGCGGCGATCAAGCCCGCGTAGTGGGCCATGTCGACCATGAAGTAGGCGCCAACTTCCTTGGCGATCTTGCCGAAGCGTTCGAAGTCGATCTTTTTCGAGAACGCCGACGCGCCGGCGATGATCAGTTTCGGCTTGCGTTCGCGGGCCAGGCGTTCCATCGCCTCGTAGTCGATGTCCTCTTCCGCCGTCAAGCCATACGACACGACGTCAAACCATTTGCCGGACATGTTCAGCGGCATGCCGTGGGTCAGGTGGCCGCCTTCGGCCAGCGACATACCCATGATCAGGTCGCCTGGTTTCAACATGGCGAAGAACACGCCCTGGTTCGCCTGCGAACCGGAGTTCGGCTGCACGTTCGCGCATTCGGCGCCGAACAGCTGTTTCACGCGGTCGATGGCCAGTTGCTCGGCCACGTCGACGTATTCGCAGCCACCGTAGTAGCGCTTGCCCGGATAGCCTTCGGCGTACTTGTTCGTCAGCTGCGAGCCTTGCGCTTCCATGACGGCTGGCGACGTGTAGTTTTCCGACGCGATCAGTTCGATGTGGTCGTGCTGGCGCGTGTTCTCTTTTTGAATGACGGCGAACAATTCAGGGTCGACGTTGGCGAGGGTATGATCTTTTGCAAACATGTAAAAACTCCAAGTATGAGGGTGCTTGTACTGGCAGGTTGGATCGAATGAGGGGAGCCGGCGTTAATTGAATAACAACATTGAACAGGCAGCCTCTTCGTGCTTTTCCATAGTGGCTACCCAGGCGAACGGCTGATGAAAAATCTCACGTTTCCCGGTGGGTGCCCACCTTTCGCCGGTTTGCCGATCGCCATCCATGGAGATCGCCCGACTTTTCGCCAGTCACGTGAGACGGAATGGAAATCAAATTGTAAGTTAAGTGCCCAAATTGAGCAAGGAATGCAACCGTGCGGCTATAATCCCCGCCCGGGCAGCGCCCGTCCACGGTCTTAAGCTGGACGTAAACTTTGCGACGGCATGTAAGCGTATGTTACGGGGCTTGCCATTGCAGCCCTGCGTTTTACAATGCTGCGGTGCAACTTATATGCAGCTTTTGCATGGCTTTCCAGCAAGCGCCCACAGTCACAAGAAGAAAAATCGCGTAAAATGTTGCTCAATCTCACTACTGGCGCAATAAACATGCCTTCAGTCTTTACCTGGAACGTACGTGTCTACTATGAAGACACCGACGCCGGCGGCATCGTCTATTACGCTAACTACCTGAAATTCTTCGAGCGCGCGCGCACCGAATGGCTGCGCGCCATCGACGTGGGCCAGCAGGCATTGCTGGAACAGCACGACGCGATGTTCGTTGTCAAAAGCGTCAACGCCGACTATCATGCGCCAGCCAGGCTCGATGACACGGTAAGATTAACCTTAAGCATAGAAAAAATGGGGCGCGCCTCCATCGTTTTCCTGCAACAAGCCTGGTGCGGCGACCGCCTGCTCAACACGGCCCGCGTCAAGATCGGCTGCGTCGACTCGGCACTGCGCCCGCGCGCCGTGCCTGATGCAGTCGCGGCCCGCATGCGCGCCGCCTGAGCCCTACCGCCACCCCCGGATAATTCACCCAACAGACTGCCAGCCAATGAACGTTACACAAGATCTTTCTTTCCTCGCGCTCATCACCAATGCCCATTTGATCGTGCAACTGATCATGGCCCTGCTGCTGCTGATTTCCCTGACCAGCTGGACCTACATTTTCCGCAAGATGTTTGCCGTGCGCCAGGCGCGCAAGCAGACCATCGAATTTGAACGCAGCTTCTGGGCCGGCGGCAACCTGCATGCGCTGCACCAGAACGCCAGCGGCAACCGCGACCAGAGCGGCGCGCTGGCCCGCATCTTCGACGCCGGCATGGGCGAATTCATCAAGGGCAAGGCTTCCTACGGCTCGCGCGAAGCGCTGGACGTGGGCGCCGTGCTCGACGGCGCACGCCGCGCCATGCGCGCCGCTTTCCAGCGTGAAATGGACGTGCTCGAATCGCACCTGGCCTTCCTGGCATCCGTCGGTTCCGTCTCGCCGTACATCGGCCTGCTCGGTACCGTCTGGGGCATCATGAACGCCTTCCGCGGCCTGGCCAACGTGCAGCAAGCCACGCTGGCCGCCGTCGCGCCCGGCATTGCCGAAGCGCTGATCGCCACGGCCATCGGCCTGTTCGCGGCCATTCCCGCCGTCGTCGCCTACAACCGTTTTTCGCATGATATCGACCGCCTGGCGATCCGCTTCGAGAGCTTCGTCGAGGAATTCTCCAACATCTTGCAGCGCCAGTCGCGCTAAGAGGGAGCAAGGTCCATGGGTTCCTCATTCAATAGCGGCGGCATGCGCGGCGGCCGTGGCCGCAAGTTCAAGTCAGAGATCAACGTCGTGCCCTACATCGACGTGATGCTGGTGCTGCTGATCATTTTCATGGTGATGCCGTCGTCGAACAATCCCAGCGTGGTGAACTTGCCCAACGCGGAAAAGTCGGCGAAACCGCCCGATGACTATATTCAGATCGTGCTGAAACCAAATGGTTCGCTGTCGATCGGCGTGATCGGCAAAGAACAGCTGGCGCCGGAAACGGAACCGAACCGCGACGCCCTGCTGCGCAAGTTGCGCGGTTTGCACGAGAGCAATCCTGACTATCCCGTGATGATCGCGGGCGACAAGGAAAGCAAGTACGACGATGTGATCCAGCTCATTTCGGAAGCGAAAAAGATGGGCATTACCCGCGTCGGCCTGGCCACCAAGTAAGCGCAGCACCCTGTTTCCAGACTTGACCGTTTTTAGATAGACTAGACTTTGCAGACCAAACAAATCGACCATGTACTCGGCAAGCCCTACAGCGTGCCGCGCGAACGCAGCCGCTGGCCCTCGCTGGGCCTGGCGCTGGCGATGCACCTTGGCCTGCTGTTTTTCCTGTGGGTGGGCGTACACTGGCAAAATACGGAGCCTGTCGCCGTCGAGGCGGAAGTTTGGGACCTGAAAGTACAGACGGCCGCGCCGCCGCCCGACGTGGCGACGGAACCGGAGCCGACGCCTCCGCCGCAACCCGAAGTGGAACAGCCGGCCCCGCCGCCGCCACCGCCTGTGGCCGCGCCCGAGCCGAAGGTCGACTTGCGCGAAGCGGAAATCGCCCTCGAGCGCAAGAAGGCCAAGCTGAAGGAAGAGAAAGCGGCGGCGGAAGAACGCCGCAAGCAGGAATTGAAGGAACGCGAGGAAGAAAAGCGCGAACTGGAAAAACAGAAGCAGAAAGAAAAAGACAAGGCTGCCAAGCTGGAAAAAGAAAAGGCCGACAAGCTGGAGAAAGCCAAGGAAGCCAAAGAGAAAGAAAAAGCGGCGGAAGAAAAAGCCGAGAAAGAACTGTCCGAGAAAAAAGCGGCGGCGGAAAAAGCGGCCAAGGCCAAGAAAGCGGCGGCTGAAAAAGCGGCAGCCGACAAATTGCGTGCCGATGACATGAAGCGGTTGATGGCGCAGGCAGGCAATGGCACAACGGGCACGGCCGCGAAAGCGACCGCGCCACGCAAGGACAGCGGCTATGTCGCTGCCCTGACGAGCAAGATCAAGAGCAATATCGCGTACAGCGGTAGCACGGACGTGCCGGGCAACCCGCGCGCCGTGTTCAAGATCGAGCAACTGCCAACTGGGGAAATTATTTCGGTCCGAAAGATTAAAAGTAGCGGCCTGCCGGCGTATGACAGCTCGGTGGAAAACGCCATTAATAAATCGTCGCCACTGCCGAAGAAAAAAGACGGCACCGTGGAACGCGAGATTGAACTCATATTCGAGATGAAGGATTTGCCTAAATGATGACCATGAAAAAAATGAGCTATGTCGTGCTCTGTGCCGGCCTGATGCTGGGAGCCGCCGGCGCCCAGGCGCAGCTGCGCGTGGAGATTACGGGGATCGGCAGCAACCAGATCCCGGTGGCTGTCGCCAGCTTCGTCAATGAATCGGCGGCGCCCCAATCGCTGTCCGGCATCATCAAGGCCGACCTGGCGCGCAGCGGCGTGTTCAAGCTGATCGACGCCGATGCGCCCGTATCGGAAACGGCGCCCGTCAGCTACGAGCAATGGAAGTCGCGCGGCGCCGACGCGCTGGCGGCCGGCAGCGTGCAAAGCATGGCCGATGGCCGCCTGGATGTGCGCTACAAGCTGTTCGACACCATCAAGGGTGCGCAGATCTCGAGCATGAACAATGCGGCCGCGCCGCAGTTCAACCGCTTGCTGGCGCACAAGATCGCCGACGATATCTATGAAAAGCTGACGGGCGTCAAGGGCGCGTTCGCCACGCGCATCGCCTACGTCACGCAATCGGGCCGCGAGTACCGACTGGAAATCGCCGACGCCGATGGCGAAGGCATCCAGGTCGCGCTGCGCTCGAACGAGCCGATCATTTCGCCGTCGTGGTCGCCGGACGGCACCAAGGTCGCGTATGTGTCGTTTGAAAAGAAAAAGCCCATCGTCTACGTGCAAAACCTGGTGACGCGCCAGCGCACCATCGTCTCGAATGAAAAAGGCAGCAATTCGGCGCCAAGCTGGAGCCCGGACGGCTCACGCCTGGCCGTGGCCCTGTCGCGCGATGGCCATACCCAGGTCTACACCGTCAATGCCGACGGCAGCGGCTTGCGCCGCGTCAGCACCAGCAGCGGCATCGATACGGAACCGCAATTCTCGGCCGATGGCCAAAGCATTTATTTCACCAGCGATCGCAGCGGCGGACCACAAATCTACCGCATGTCGGTCAGCGGCGGCGAAGCCAAGCGCGTGACGTTTGGCGGCTCCTACAACATCAGCCCGCGGATTTCGTCCGACGGGAAGACTCTCGCTTATATTTCCCGTCGCGACGGCAATTTCCAGCTCTACGCGCTCGACCTGGCTAGTGGCCAGGAACTGCGCCTGTCGGACACCGCCAACGACGAATCACCGAGCTTTTCGCCCAACGGGAAATATATCATGTACGCGACCGAATCCGGACGACGCAAGTCGCTGGCAGTGGTATCGGTGGATGGCCGCGTCAAACAGCGTTTGACTACGCAAGCTGGCAATATCAAGGAGCCCACCTGGGGTCCTTTTATGAAGTAAATGCTGTACAGTTTCACCTTTAACCATGACCCGGAGAATAAAAATGAGTAACTTTAAAAGTTTGGCTTTCATCGCCGCTACCGCAGCCCTGCTGTCCGCCTGCAGCACCCCAGTCAAAGTCGCAGAAACCCCAGTGGTTGAGCGCGCTCCTGAAAAAGTCGCAGCTCCAGTTGACACCCGTCAAGTTCAGCCAGTGACGACCGCATCGGTCGATCCACTGGACGATCCAAAAGGCGTGCTGGCTAACCGCAGCATCTACTTCGACTTCGACAAGTACGTCGTGCGCGAAGCGGACACCCCAGTCGTGCAAAACCACGCTGCTTACCTGGTGAAAACGCCTAGCCGCAAGATCCTGATCCAAGGTAACACCGATGAACGCGGTGGCGCCGAGTACAACCTGGCCCTGGGCCAGAAACGTGCTGAAGCCGTGCGCAAGTCGATGGCCGCCCTGGGCGTGCCAGAAGGCCAAATGGAAGCCGTGTCGCTGGGCAAAGAAAAGCCTAAAGCTCAAGGCAGCAACGAAGCAGCATGGGCAGAAAACCGCCGCGCTGACATCGTTTATTGATGTTGACGGGTGAGCGCGGCAGCATTGACGCTTACCTAACTGGCCAGTCATAGGCATAATAATGGGGCGCAGCGCGGTGATTCACCGCCCGGCGCCCCGTTTGCATGTTTTGCGTAACCTTTGAAAGCCCGACCCATGATGACATTCTCGAAAGCCGGCGTCGCCGCCGCCTTGATGGCCGCGTTTGCCTACCTGCCCCTGCACGCCAACGCCGCCCTGTTCGATGACGACGAAGCACGCAAGGCCATCCTCGAGCTGCGCGCCAAGGTCGACGCCATGGCGCGCGACCTGAACGGCCGCATCGATACCAAGGCGGACAAGACCAGCACCCTGAGCATGCTCAACCAGCATGATCAGACCATGCAAGAGATCGCCCGCCTGCGCGGCCAGATCGAAGTGCTGGGCAACGACCTGGCGACTGTGCAAAAGCGCCAGAAGGATTTCTACACCGACATCGACGCGCGCCTGCGCAAGCTCGAGCCGCGCCAGGTCACCATCGACGGCCAGGAAGCGGCCGTGGGCGTGTCCGAGCAAAGCGCGTATGAATCCGCGTTCGGCCTGTTCAAGTCGGGCGACTACAAGGGCGCCGTCACGGCCCTGGACGCCTTCGTCAAGCGCTATCCGGAATCGGCCTACGCGGCCAACGCGCAATACTGGCTGGGCAACGCCTATTACGCCCAGCGCGACTGCAAGAGCGCCATCACGGCCCAGCAGGCAGTGCTGAAACACTACCCGGACAGCCCGAAGGCGGCCGACGCCATGCTCAACATCGCCAGCTGCTACACGGAGCTGAAGGATAAGCCGAACGCGACCAAGACCTTGAACGCGCTGATCTCGCGCTACCCGGACTCCAGCGCGGCCCAGGCTGCCAAGGAACGGGCCGGTAAAAAGTAAAAACGGGGAAAAAGTTGCCCGTTCGGTTTGACAGAATCCCGGGCACCCCCTATAATCTTTCTTCTTCGGGTCGTTAGCTCAGCTGGTAGAGCAGCGGACTTTTAATCCGTTGGTCGCAGGTTCGAATCCCGCACGGCCTACCACGAATACGCAGTACTGATCTGCTTGCGAGTTGTTATAGCAAGCATTTTTTTACGGCACAGTGTTACCGAAGTTGCAGTAAAAAGTTTTTGGGTCGTTAGCTCAGCTGGTAGAGCAGCGGACTTTTAATCCGTTGGTCGCAGGTTCGAATCCCGCACGGCCTACCAAATACTTCAGAGAAGCCAACCGTTCGCGGTTGGCTTTTTTGTTTTCAATGGCATCACCCGCACGGGATGCCAGCGGTGACACAAATCAAACACCCTGCCACCTGCGATATGCCCCTGTCGAACTGTCGTATAATCAGGCAATCATGAACGGCCTCCTACCCTCGACCACGTCCGCATTTGAGACAGCGGAAGCAGCCGAAACCTATGACCACTGGTTTCGCGCAAAGGTATTGTCATCACTAAATGATGACCGCCCTGCCCGTCCACATGCAACGGTCATGGCGCAACTGAGGAAAATCGTCACAGCCCAGCCTGATGACCATGCTGCCGATTCGATGGAAGGCTAACAACGCCTAACAAAACCGTAGCGAGCGGAAGTAAGTTGTGGTTGAGAAGCGCAACTGTACGAAGGTACAGTGAGCATCGCAGACCGCAAATTACGACGCGCAGTAGGTTTTGATAGGTGCTCTAAAGCGCAGGAAGATTTGACCGCGATCCTTACTTACATCGCGCAGCGCAACCCGCCAGCAGCACTTCAGCTTTACAACGACATCGACAACGTCATCTCCCAACTTCCACATCATCCTCATTTGTACCGAACCGGAAGAGTTGCCGGCATGCGGGAACTGGTAGCCCACCCAAACTATGTCGTCGTATATCGCGTTGAAGCAAGCGCGATAGAAATTCTTGCCGTCATGCATACACGGCAACGATACCCCTGAGCCCCCCCCCCCTACCGGCATGCTGGACACCAGTCGTTAACGCGACGCCAACGCCGGCCTTCCCGCCAGATGCGCCAGCACACCGCCCATCACCCGCCCCAGCGGCACCTCCACCCAGCGGTGAAACGCGGCCCCGGCCGCCAGACTGCCACTCCAGGCCGTCAGCATGCCCAGGGCCTGCCATGCCGGTTCGAGCGGGGCATACGTGACAAACAAGGCATTGACCAGCAGGCTGACGGGAAAGTGGACGAGAAACACGGCATACGAAATGCGCCCCAGGGTATTGACGATGCGCCAGGCGCGGCCCTGCGACGGGGTGCGGGCGCGGCCGAACAGGAACAGCGCGCAGGCGACGATCAGGGCCAGCGCGATGCGGCTGCGGTAGTCGACGGCCAGGGCCAGCAGGACGGGCACGGCGGCCATGGCCATGAGCACGGTCATGGCGCCGGGTTTGCGGGCCGGGTCGCTGGCCCACCAGGCCATGAGCCCCAAGCCATAGCTGCCGAAGAAATACGGCGCCCAATTGTCCCAGCCAGCGTCGAGATTGAAATACAGCAGGGAAAAGGTGATGCCCGCGGTGACGGCCAGCGGCATCAGCCAGTGTCCGCGCCGCTGGCCCGCCAGGCGGCCACCCAGCCATAGCAGCGATACCGTCAGCAGGTACAACTGGAAATCGATGGCCACATACCAGGCGCCGGCCGACAGCGATTCATAGCCGAGCACGCCGTGCAGCAGCAAGGCGTGGGCGCTCAACTGGCCCAGGGTGACGGCGGCCGACATGGAATCGTGCAGCATCCAGATGCCGGCCACGGGCGTGATGATGGCCGCGAGCAAGGTGGCGGCCAGGAAAGGCGGCGCCAGCTTGGCATAACGGCGCCAGATGGCTTGCAGCGGCGCGGCAATGCCTGGGTTGCCGGCGGGCGAGAGGGATTTGGCGACGAGAAAGCCGCCGATGACGAGAAACACTTGCACGGCGATACGTGCGCTGCCGCCCAGCCAGTCCAGCAACTCGGGCCACATGGGCTGCACGTAATCGGACATGGGCCCGTAAAACGCCAGGTGGTGCAACACGATCAACTGCGCCGCGCCCGCCTTCAACCCATTGATCCAGCCAAACTGCGGACGATGTGCCAGGTCCGCCTGTGATACCACTGCTGCTGCCGTCATTCCCTATCCTTGCCATGCCAGGTAGTGTCGCCAGCCTATCGCGCAACAGGCGCGCGGCTGAGGATTTACCGAAAGGCCGACATGATAGCCGAGCCTGGCAAATGGCGGGGCACGGCAGGGGGCTAGATTCCCTGCCCGCCCGCCTCCTGCGACTCGGCGGACTGTGGCTGCTGCGCCAGGATGGCATCGAGCAAGCCGGGGAAACGGCTCTCGATATCGGCGCGGCGCAGGGTGTTCATGTGCGTCGTGCCCGCGTTTTCCGTGTGGACGAGGCCCGCTTCGCGCAAGACCTTGAAATGGTGGGAGACGGTCGACTTCGGCCGCCCGCCATCGAGGTCGCCGCAGGCGGCCGCGTCGACTCTGGCCAGGTGGCGCACGATGTCGAGGCGGATGGAATCGCTCAGGGCGTAGAGTACGCGCTCGAGCACGAATTCGCTGGCGGGGGGATGTTTGTGTGGGCGCATGTGCAGAATCATACAGCATGCGCTATACTAATTCCATTATTCGAATATTTACGAACTAACGAATCTATTGCAGCACCTTACTCATCAACAAACCATAAAGGCCACCATGTCCGCCCTCTTCCAGCCCTACACCCTCAAAGGCATCACCCTGCGCAACCGCATCGCCGTGCCGCCCATGTGCCAATACATGGCCGTCGATGGCCAGGTCAACGACTGGCATCTGTCGCACTACGCGGGCATGGCCCGTGGCGGCGCCGGGCTGGTGATCGTCGAAGCGACGGCCGTGGCGCCGGAAGGCCGCATCACGCCCGGCTGCACGGGCATCTGGAACGATGACCTGGCGCAAGCCTTCGTGCCGGTGGTAAAGGCCATCAAGGCGGCCGGCTCCGTGCCCGGCATCCAGATCGCCCATGCGGGCCGCAAGGCCAGCGCCAACCGCCCATGGGAAGGCGACGACCATATTCCTGCAGGCGATGCGCGCGGCTGGCAAACCATCGCCCCGTCCGCCATCGCCTTTGGCGGCGGCCTGCCGAAGGTGCCGCGCGCCATGGACCTCGACGATATCGCCCGCGTGCGCCAGAACTTCGTCGACGCGGCCATCCGCGCCCGCGAAGTGGGCTTCGAATGGCTGGAACTGCACTTCGCCCACGGCTACCTGGCGCAAAGCTTCTTTTCCGCCCACTCGAACCAGCGCGACGATATCTATGGCGGCAGCCTGGAAAACCGCAGCCGCTTCTTGCTGGAAACCTTGAAAGCCGTGCGTGAAGTGTGGCCCGAGCACCTGCCGCTGACGATCCGCTTCGGCGTACTGGAGTTCGACGGCCGCGATGAGCAAACCCTGCTCGAATCGATAGCCCTCGTGCGCCAGTTCAAGGATGCCGGCATGGACATGCTCAGCGTCAGCATGGGCTTCACGATTCCCGACGTGGCAATTCCCTGGGGCCCGGCCTTCATGGGCCCGATCGCCGAGCGCGTGCGCCACGAAGCGGGTGTGCCCGTCTCGTCCGCCTGGGGCTTCGGCACGCCGGCCATCGCCGAGCGCGTCGTCAAGGAAGAACAGCTGGACGTGGTGATGGTGGGCAAGGCGCACCTGGCCAATCCGCACTGGGCATATTTTGCCGCCAAGGAACTCGGCGTGGAGCGTGCCTCGTGGACCCTGCCGGCGCCGTATGCGCACTGGCTGGAACGCTACTGATTGTCCTTGACCGTTGCCGGATGCCCCTCCAGGGGCAGTTCCGGCAGAAACAGCAGGAAGACCAGTCCCACCAGCAGCAGCACGGCGCCGGCGCCAAACACGCTGGCGATGGCATGGCGGTAGACGTCCACCGTCTGCGTCGCCGCGTGCGCGCCCAGCGCCGAGACGGCTTCCACGCCATGGCTATGTAGCTGGTGCGCGAGGATGGCGCCGGACGCCGTCACACCCAGCAAGCCGCCCAGCGAGCGGAAAAAGGCCAGCATGGCCGTGCCCACGCCGCGGCGCGCCAGCGGCAAGGCATTTTGCACGGCGATCGTCATGTTCGGCATCACCAGGCCCAGTCCCGTGCCGAGCAGGAAGATGGCCGGCTCGATGACCCAATAACCGCGCGACGTTGCCATGGCCCAGGCCAGCACGGCAAACGCCAGCAGCGCCGCCGCCAGCCCCGCCACCTGCACCATCTTGTACTTGCCCGAGCGCGACAGCACCCGGCCGTTGAACATCGACGACGCCACCAGCCCCACCATCATCGCCACCGTCATCACGCCCGATTCGGCGGGACTCGCGCCCATCACCAGCTGGAAGAACAGGGGGAAGAAGACGCTGGCGCCCATCAGGCCCATGAAGGTCATGGCCATCACCAGGCTGGCAATATTAAAGGTGCGGTTTTCGAACAGGTCGGGCGGCAGCACGGGTTCGTCCACGCGCCCCACGTGGAAGGCCAGCCAGATACCCTGCAGCAGCGCGACCCCGCCGCACACCTTGATGGCGAGCGCATCCCACGGCCACTCGGTGCCGCCCAGCGCCAGCACCAGCAGGGCCGCCGTGATGGCGCCCGTCAGCAAGGCCGAGCCAAGATAATCGATCTTGTGCGCATGCGTGCGCACGGGTTTGCGCATGGCGCGCGCGATGATGACAAAGGCGGCCGCGCCGATGGGCAGGTTGACCAGGAAAATCCAGTGCCACGACAAGGCGTCCGTGATCACGCCGCCCAGCACGGGCCCCAGCACGCTGGTGACGGCAAACACGATGGGCACCATGCCTTGCCGCTTGCCCCGCTCGGCCGGCGGCACGATGTCGCCGATGATGATCTGCGCCAGCGGCATGAAGCCGCCCGCGCCCAGGCCCTGGATGGCGCGGAAGATGATCAGCTCCGTCATGTTCTGCGCCAGTGCGCACAGCACGGAACCGAGCAAAAACGTCAACAGGGCCGTGAAGATCATGGGGCGGCGGCCGTACTGGTCGGCCAGCTTGCCGTACAGGGGCATGGTGGCCGTCGAGGCCAGCACATACGCCGTGACCACCCACGACAGGTGCGCCATGCCGCCCAGGTCGTCGACGATGCGCGGCAAGGCTGTGGCGACGATGCTCTGGTCCAGCGCACCGAGACCCAGCACGGCCATCAAGCCCAGGTAGATGGCGCGCACTTCGCGTTCGGTGACGGGTTTGACAGCATCAGAAGCTTGTTCGTGGCCGCTCATGCCTGGCCTATCTCAAGCAAGGGTTGCATGGCGGCGGCCAGCGCCTCGACCTGCTGCGGCGTCAGGCGGGCGATGCGCCGCGCCAGCGCATCGCGGCGGCGCGCGCGCAGGGTCTCAAGAATGCGCAAGCCTTCGGCCGACACCTGCAGGCCCGAGCGGCGGCGGTCCTGCGGATCGGGCGCGCCGCGCTCGACGAGACCCGCCTCTTCGAGCGACTTGACCTGCGCGCTGACGGTCGGCCCGCGCACGTTCTGCAGGCGCGCCAACGCGGCCACACCGATGCCGGGCTGCTCGTGGATCAGCGCCAGCAGCATATATTGCATCATCGACACGCCGCCCTCCAGCTCGCCCCCTTCGCGCTGCATGGTACGCAGCAGGCGCTTGAACGCCGTGCGCAATTCGTCGGACAGCGCCAGTGCGCGCTCGGGGATGGGAGGGTCTTCGGTCGTGGGCATGGAATATATAAGTAGGTAGACTATCTACCTATATTAGTCCGCCCCCAAGCGCTGCGCAAGGTTTTTTCCATTCCCGCCCTTCCCAAAACCGCCGTTGGCCGTCATAATAGCCGCCCTTGGGTCGTTAGCTCAGCTGGTAGAGCAGCGGACTTTTAATCCGTTGGTCGCAGGTTCGAATCCCGCACGGCCTACCAAGATTCAGCCGTCAGCATGGCAAGCATGTTGATACGGCACAGCGTTACCGCAGTTCAGTAGTAAAGTTTTTGGGTCGTTAGCTCAGCTGGTAGAGCAGCGGACTTTTAATCCGTTGGTCGCAGGTTCGAATCCCGCACGGCCTACCAAATACTTCAGAGAAGCCAACCGTTCGCGGTTGGCTTTTTTGCTTTGCGCGCCAGCTTATTCTTCCCCATACCTGCCCGGCGTCACCCCCATCACCCGCTTGAACATGGCGATGAAGGCGCTGACGTTGTCGTAGCCCAGGTCCAGCGCGATCGTCGTGACGGGCTGGCCGGCGGCCAGCAGTTCCAGGGCGCGCAGGATGCGGGCGCGCTGGCGCCAGGCGGACGGCGTAAATCCGGTCTCGATCCTGAAACGGCGCGCCAGGGTGCGCGGCGAGACGCCGGCCCAGGCGGCCAGCGCTTCCACGCCCCGCTCGTCGGCCAGGTCATCGAGCACGGCGCGCGCCACGCGCAGCAGGCGCGGGTCCGTGGGTAGCGACAAACCGAACGGCTCGTGCGGCGAGGCGGCGATCTCATCGAGGATCACACCCGCCACCCGGGCCTGCCGCGCGTCCAGTGCCTCCAGCGCGCCATCGCCCCAGCTGCTGGCGCGGTCCACCGCTTCGCGCAGCAAGCCCGAGACGCGCATCACGCACGGCGCTGCAGGCAAGCTGGCGCAACTGGCCTCGTCCACGTACACGCTCCAGCCAGCAAACGGGCCATGCGAACGCAGCGCATGGACGTGATGGGGCGGCATCCACACGCAGTGGCTGGCCGGCACCACCCACTGTCCGCTGTCGGCGGCAACGGAAAGCAGGCCCTGCATGGCGCCGAACAGCTGGCCGCTGGCATGGCGGTGGGCCGCCGTCACCCGTTCCTGCGGCTGGGAAATGTGCATGGCGCGCAACGGCGGCAAGATTGGCGGATTTGAGGTATCGAATGACATAAACAACGCAGGCTAGACAATCCGGCCATCATACAGTGGAGTCTTTCCATCGTTCAGGAGTTCACCATGCGCGCAGAAGACGTCTTACCCGATCAACAAAACCAGGGCCAGTTCAATGGCGTCACCGTACGCAAGGGCACGGTGGGCGCCTTCCTGGCGAATGCCCGGCTATGGCTGGACGAGACCGGCAGCATCGCCGAAAAGGCCATCGCCGAGCGCGACATTGTCGACGCCTTGCCCGCCCTGCACGCGCTGGGACTGTTCGACATTGTGCAAGTGCGCGACGCTGCGCTGCGCGAACTGGTCTCGCCATCGGGCAAGTAGACGGCACCGGCTCGTCGCCGGCGCGCATTTCCTCTATCATGCTGCTTTGCCCGCCTTCGCCCCCGCCATGCCGTTTACCATTGCCACCCCCGTCCACAGCGAACTGATCATCAAGAAAAGCCGTTTCATCGGTTGCGTGCAGCCGATGACGGACCGCGCCAGCGCGCAGCAGGTGGTCAATGACTTGAAGGCCCAGCATCCGGGCGCCTGCCATGTGTGCTGGGCGCTGCTGGCGGGCGGGCAGTCGGCAGCCGTCGATGATGGCGAACCGAGCGGCACGGCCGGGCGGCCCATGCTCGACGTGCTGCGCCACCAGGACCTGGAAGGCGTGCTGGCGACCGTCGTGCGCTACTTTGGCGGGATCAAGCTGGGCGCGGGCGGCCTGGTGCGCGCCTACACGGACAGCGTGGCGCAGGCGCTCTTGCAGGCGGAAAAGACGGCCATCGTGCGCCAAAGGCCCCTGCGCTGCACGGTGCCGTATGCGATGGAAGGCATGCTGCGCCGCGAACTCGATGCCGCCGGCGCCACCCTGCTGAACGTGGCGCACGGCGACGACGTGCTGTTCGACTTCAGCCTGCCTGAAACGGCCGCGACCGCCCTGTTGGCCCATCTGCATGAAGCGGGAAATGGCCGCATCGCCTGGCTCGACACCGACGACTGAGGCCGGCGCGGCTTACTGCACGCGGCGCACTTTCGGCGAGTTGTTGGTGCCTTCGATCTTCAGGAAGAAGGTGCCGATGAAATTGCGTTCAACCGTCACCTTGGGATTGTTCAACGGCGCCAGCACGGCGGAGCTGCCATCGACGATGCGCCATACCTGGCCATTGCTCAACTTGATCAATTCATTGCCGCTCCAGCCATCGAACTTGCCGGCGATGCTGCTGCTGATCGACTTGCTTTCTTGCGCCTCCGCGGCCTTCGGCTGCTTGACCGTTTCCATGCCAAAGCTTTGCTCGCGCTGCTGCGCGGTCGGCACGGCGACAGGCGCGGCGGCGCCCAATGGAATGGCGTCATAGCATTTCACGCGGCTGGCGATATCGGCCAGCGAACGGCATTGCAACATGGCAGCATCATCGGCCATGGCCGCGCCCGATACGAACAGCAGCAAAAAGAGAGCTTTCATCGAAATTCTTTCAAAATAAGAGAAGTTACGCCAAACATGCGGTTGCCATGCATGCGGGAATGATTATATCGATAGCCAGGCACCGTGCCATGACGATCTTGCCACAGCTTGCCGTGCTTATGCGAAACTCAGGCACCGCGCGGCCGTTTGACTTGCAGCAAGATGAAATGTATCCACGCCAGCGCCGGCAGCACCAGCAACAGCAACATCAGTCCGGCCGGCATGTCCGGCACGAAGCGCACGAAGCAGGCGAGAAAACCGGCGATGGCCAGCCAGAAGCGCCAGTTGAACGCGTATGCCTTGCGCGCCACGGTCGCCAGGGCGATGCGCCAGAATTCCAGCAAGGCCCACAGGCCGCCCGTCAGCAGCAAGGCGGCCAGGGCATTGGCGCCGGGGGCGTCGGCCCAGGTGCGTACCAGGTTGTACAACAGCACGGGGTAGCCGGCCGTGATGGCCAGGGTGGCCGGGCCGGCGGCGATGACAGCTTCAAACAGCTGCCCTTTGGAACGATGATCCACTAACTCTTGCTCCTCAAGCCACGACGCCGGAATGGGCGACGATCACTTGCAGCGCACCGGCCGCATCCTGCGCCCAGACGCGCGTAAAACGGAAGTCGCCATGCGTTTCCACGTCGTGATAGCTGCCCGTCAGCTGCATGCGCACGGAAACGACGGCGACGCTGCCGTTGACGCGCACATGGCGCTCGGAGGCGCGCAAGTCCGTGATGGTCAACAGGCGCTGCTCGTGCGCGGCCAGGTCCGCATGTTTGCTCAGCAGATGGCCCAGGTGATTCGTAAACAACATGTCATCGGCCAGCAAGTCTTTCAGCACAGCCACGTCGGAGGCCATCATGGCCAGGCGCAAGCGCTCTTCCGCATCGAGTACCTGCACTTCCGTTAAAGCATTCATCTTTTTCCTTCTAATAAGTGGCACGACATTAATAAATAGGCAAAACATGCTGGCATGAAATCTTCTTTTTCACAATCCGCCGGAAGACTTATGCCTGTGGAGCATATTTATATAGCGTAATATTCGCAGCGGTATTGCGCAAAACGCCACCATAGTACTGTACAGTACTTGCCCTTTCGCCCCGGGCTGGGGCGAAAATTACTGGCCGCAAAGTTCTCATGCTCTCCGCAGTCTCGAATAAAACCAAGATAAGGCCCACTTATGGCAATTAACATCATTCTGAACCTGCTCGTAGCGCTGATCGTCTTCGCCTTCATGTTCCACCAGCAGCGCAAACACGCGACGTTTACCGTGCGCGTCTTCACGGGCCTGGGCCTGGGCGTGCTGCTGGGCGCGGCCGTGCAGTGGCTGTACGGCGCGGGCTCGCCCATCATCGCGGGCACCAATGAATACATCGACATCGTCGGCAGCGGCTACGTCAAGCTGCTGCAAATGATCATCATGCCGCTGATCATGGTGTCCATCATTTCCGCCATTTTAAAGCTCAAGGACGCCAGTTCCCTGGGCAAGATCAGCGCGCTGACCATCGGCACCCTGCTCATCACCACCACCATCGCCGCAGCGCTGGGCATTTTGATGGCCAAGCTGTTCGGCCTGACGGCTGTCGGCCTGACGTCGAGCGCCGCCGAAGTGGCGCGCGGCGTGCAGCTGCAAGGCTCGCTGGAAACGGCGAAGGCCCTGTCCTTGCCGAAACTGCTGGTCAGCTTCGTGCCGACCAACCCCTTCCTCGACATGACGGGCGCGCGCAAGACGTCGACCATCGCCGTGGTGGTGTTCTCCATCTTCATCGGCATCTCGGCCACGGGCATCGCGGCGAAGAAGCCGGAAATCTTCGCGTCCTTCGAAAGCTTCATGAAAGTGGCGCACGCCATCGTCATGCGCATGGTCACCCTGGTGCTGCGCCTGACGCCGTATGGCGTGTTCGCGCTGATGTTTGAAGTGGTGGCCTCGTCGAGCTACACGGACATCCTGAAATTGATCAATTTCGTCGTCGCCTCGTACAGCGCGCTGATCCTGATGTTCCTCGTGCACCTGGCCATCATCGCCGGCGTGGGCCTGAACCCGCTGCGCTTCGTGAAAAAAGTTTTCCCCGTGCTGGCCTTCGCCTTCACCTCGCGCACCAGCGCCGGTTCCATCCCGATGAGCGTGCAGACGCAAACCCAGCGCCTGGGCACGCCGGAAGGCATCGCCAACTTCGCCGCCTCGTTCGGCTCGACCATCGGCCAGAACGGCTGCGCCGGCATCTATCCGGCCATGCTGGCCGTGATGATCGCCCCCACCGTCGGCGTCGACCCGTTCACCGTCAGCTTCCTGCTGCCCTTGCTCGCCATCATCACCATCGGTTCCGTCGGCGTGGCCGGCGTGGGCGGCGGCGCCACGTTTGCCGCCCTGATCGTGCTGTCGGCGATGGATTTGCCCGTCGCGCTGGCCGGTTTGCTGATCTCCGTCGAACCGCTGATCGACATGGGCCGCACGGCCCTGAACGTGAGCGGCTCGATCACGGCCGGCACCGTCACCAGCCGGGTCATGGGCGAGACCGACCTGGCCGTCTACAACAGCGACGACGCGCCCGACCTGGACGAAGCGGAACACGCTGCCTAGGAAGCCATCCAGCGGCGCGCCGCGCCTTGCCGCTTTCCTCTATATTTATTGACAATAGACATAGAGGAAGGCCCGAGGCGATGGAACAGAAATGGCCGCAGCACATCTGGATCGTGCGGCACGGCCAAAGTGCCGGCAACGTGGCGCGCGATGCCGCCGAAGCGGAAAAACAGCTGCTGATCGCCGTCGCCGAGCGCGATGTCGACGTCCCGCTCTCCGAGCTGGGCGCGCGCCAGGCGCAAGCGCTGGGCGACTGGTTCGCCACCCTCCCCCCTGAACAACAACCGACCGTCGTGCTGTACTCGCCCTACGTGCGGGCGCGGCAGACGGCGCACGCCGTGCTGGCGCGCATCGACGCGGACAGCCCCGCCTCCGTGGCGGCCGACGAACGCCTGCGCGAAAAGGAGTTCGGCATCCTCGACCGCCTGACCGTGCACGGCATCGCCAGCAAATACCCGGAACTGTACGAGCAGCGCCAGCACGTGGGCAAATTTTACTTCCGGCCACCGGGCGGCGAAAGCTGGTGCGACGTCATCCTGCGCCTGCGCAGCGTGCTCGACACCATCACCCGCGAGTACCGTGGCGAACGCGTGCTGATCGTCGGCCACCAGGTCATCGTCAATTGCTTCCGCTACCTGCTGGAACGCTGCGACGAGCATGCCATCCTGGCCATCGACAAGGCCGCCGACGTACCCAATTGCGGCGTCACCTCGTACGCCTTCAACCCGGCCCTGG
The DNA here is from genome assembly GCF_009208735.1 of Janthinobacterium rivuli. GTDB lineage: Bacteria > Pseudomonadota > Gammaproteobacteria > Burkholderiales > Burkholderiaceae_D > Janthinobacterium. The sequence goes on from NZ_WFLJ01000025.1 coordinate 37,866, forward strand.
GCAGGCACGGCAAGCTGCAGCTGGAGCTGTGCAACTTCGTCGCGCCACTGGAGGCGGCCGGCACACCCGTCACGGCCCAGCCCGATATGCCGGCCGCGCCGAAATCCTGAGCGAGGGCAATAAAGGCATAAAAACAACAGCATAAGCATATCCAGAAAGAATCGTTAGCGCCGGCGGGCGCCTCCCTTAAGCTCATGGCAACTGTTTCCACACCGACACTAATCGAGCCCAAAGGACACCGCCTTGTATCCGCGCCATTCATCCGCCTCCCATTCCCTTCCCGCCACGCCGCTGCGCGCCATCGTGCTGGCCTGCGCCATGCTGGGCACTGCGCCCGCCTGGGCCCAGGATGCGCAAGCGACCGCCAGCGCAGGCGCCACCGCTGACACGCCCGGCGCCAGCATCGACCAGGTCACCGTCGTCGGCTCGCGCGCGCGCAACCGCACCGTCTTCGACAGCAGCGTGCCCATCGACCGTTTCGGCGCGCGCGAAGTGAGCAATGCGCTGTCGACGGGCGACGTGGGCGCGGCCCTGCAAAACCTGTCGCCCTCGATCAACTTCCCCCGCATCGAGTCGAGCGGCGCGTCGGACTCCGTGCGCGGCATCCAGTTGCGCGGGCTGGCGCCGGACCAGGTGCTGGTGCTGATCAACGGCAAGCGGCGCCACACGAGCGCCGTGCTCGACACGGAAAGCAGCTTTGCCGGCACCGTGCCGGTCGACATCAACGCCATTCCGCCGAACGCCATCGACCACATCGAAATCCTGCGCGATGGCGCCGGCGCCCAGTACGGCAGCGACGCCGTGGCGGGCGTGATCAACATCGTGCTGAAAAAAGCCCGCACGGGTGGCGCCGCTTCCGTCAGCTATGGCACCAACCACACGCATTTCGACCCGACCGACCAAACCCTGACGGATGGCCAGACCGTCATCGTCAACGCCGACTATGGCCTGCCGCTGGGCGAGGCGGGATACTTCCGCTTCGGCGCGGAAACGCGGCACCGCTCGCCCACGGAACGGGCCGGTCCCAGCGACGCAGGCTGGACGTCCTACAACTTCACGCCGGCGGACCAGGCGCTCGACGGCAAGGTCGTGTTCAAGTCCGGCGACTCGCGCCAGCGCAACCACTACCTGTTCTATAACACCCAGCTCACCCTGGCCAACGGCCTGGACCTGTACTCGTTTGCCACCCTCAACGAGCGCACATCGGATGGCAGCGCCTACTTCCGCTATCCGGGCGACCCGTCGAACGTATCGGCCCTGTATCCAAACGGCTACCGCCCCGTCACCAACGGCGACAAGCGCGACCTGAGCATCGTGGCCGGCGTGCGCGGCAGCGCGGGCGCGTGGAACTGGGACGCCAGCGCGCGCCACGGCAGCGACCGCTTTGACTACGGCGTGAGCCACTCCGTCAATGCTTCGCTGGGCGCGGCCAGCCCTACGCGTTTCAAGCTGGCCGGCTTCGATTTCCGCCAGAACGCCTTGAACGTCGATGCCACGCGCAGCATCGACATCGGCTTGCCCGCGCCCTTGAACCTGGCGGTGGGCGCGGAATGGATGCGCGAAACCTACACCAGCTCGGCTGGCGACCCCGCTTCGTACGCGGCCGGCAGTTTCACCGATGCACCGCCGGGCGCGCAGGCGGGGCCGGGCCTGCGCCCGTCGGACGCCTACGACGGCAGCCGGCAGATCCGCTCCGTGTATGCGGACGTGGAAAGCGACCTCACGCCGCGCCTGCTGGTGGGCGCCGCCGCCCGCTATGCCGACTACAGCGACTTCGGCAGCGCCAGCACGGGCAAGCTGTCCACGCGCTATAAAGTGACGGACAATTTCCTCGTGCGCGGTTCGCTGTCGAACAGCTTCCGCGCGCCGGCCCTCGTGCAGACGGGATTCCGCTTTGCCACGCTGAACTTCAACGCCGACGGCACGGCCCTGCAAACGGCGGCCCTGCTGCCGGCCAGCGACCCGCTGGCGCGCAGCTTCGGCGCGCAACAGCTGACACCGGAAAAATCGACCAACGCCTCGCTGGGCCTGGCCTGGAAACCGGCCGCCGCCACCAGCGTGACGGTCGACGCCTACGTGATCCGCATCCGCGACCGCATCACGCGCTCGAGCGACTTGCAAAGCGACGCCGTCACCGCCTATCTGGCCGCGAATGGCCGCAGCGACATCCAGTCCGTGGCCTATCTGGCCAACCTGCTCGACACGCGCACAAAGGGCCTGGACGTGGTGCTGAACCACGATCTGGCGTTCTCCTCAGGCAAACTGAACCTGAACGCGGCGCTGAACCTGAACAAGACCAGCCTCGACAAGGTGCGCCAACGTTCGGCCGCGCTGACCAATATCGATCCCAGTCTGACCCTGCTGACGGAGACGAGTTTGTTCCGCATCAAACATGCGTCGCCGACCAGCAAATTGATCCTCGGCGCCGACTGGCAGGCGCCCGGCTGGGGCATGCAGGCGCGCGCCACGCGCTTTGGCGAGCTGAAAGATTTTTCCTACGACAACGAGGCGCCCTTGATCGACGGCATCCCCGCGCAACGCTTCGGCGCCGTCTGGTCGCTGGACCTGGAAGGCCAGTTAAAACTGAGCAAGCAACTGACGGTGAGCGTGGGCGGCAACAACATCCTCGACCGCTATCCGCAGCGCGTGCGGGAAACGAACAACGCCACCTATGGCGGCGCCCTGCCCTACAATTTCATCAACCCCATCGGCGTCAATGGCGCGTACTTCTACGCCAGGCTGAACTACACGTTTTAACGTCACGGAAAGACCATATGATCATCAAGAAAATTTCCCACCTCGTCGCCGGCGCCTGCCTGAGCGCCCTCCTGCTGTCGTCCGCCCAGGCCGCCGCGCCGCTGGTGCTGATGACGGACTTCGGCACGGCCGATGGCGCCGTGTCGGCCATGCATGGCGTGGCCTATGGCGTCGATCCCCGGCTGACCATCTCGGACCTGACGCACCAGATTCCCGACTACGACATCTGGCTGGGCGCCTACCGCCTGTACCAGACGGCCAATTACTGGCCGCAAGGCACGGTGTTCGTCTCCGTCATCGACCCGGGCGTGGGCACGGCGCGCAAGTCGGTGGTGCTGAAAACCAAGGGGGGACGCTACTTCGTAGGACCGGACAATGGCCTGTTCACCCTGATCGCTGAGCGCGACGGCGTGGCGGAACTGCGCGAAATCGATGAAAAGGTCAACCGCCTGGCCGGTTCCGCCGAGTCGTACACCTTCCATGGCCGCGACGTGTACGCGTATGTGGGCGCGCGCCTGGCCTCGGGCGCCATCACGTATGAACAGGTGGGCCCGCCATTGCCGAGCGAATCGGTGGTGAAGATCGCGTATCAAAAACCCGTGCGCGTCGGCAACACCATCCGCGGCATCGTACCCGTGCTCGACGTCAAATATGGCAATGTCTGGACGAATATCCCGAAATCCCTGCTCGACGAATTGCAGGTAACACTGCACGACCCGCTGCAAGTGCGCATTTTGCACAAGGGCAAGCAAGTAGCCAAGGTCACGGCGCCATTCGAGCATACGTTCGGCGGCGTCGCCAAGGGCAAGCCCCTGGTCTACCTGAACAGCCTGCTCGACGTGGCCGTCGCCATCAGCCAGGGCGACTTTGCGGCCAAGCACCACGTCGAGTCGGGCGTGGATTGGGAAGTGGAAGTGAGCAAGGCCCCTGTCGCCAAATAAACCGCCCTTACGCGGCCAGGGCCTCCTGCCCTGGTCCAACTGGCCATATCCATTGCGGGTTTGCGCTACGTCAAACTCAGCGCTCTGCCCGCCCCCGCCAGCACCACGCCTGTACAAGTCCGGTGAACCTGTGCCGGTCCACCCGCTCTAAACCTTGCAAGCGATGCCAGCCATGTTTCAGATACGCAATCTGGCGAGGCATGCGTTTCCATGACAGTCTTCCACTGAAAAGGAATAATCATGACGGCTCCCCTCCTGACCACCAGCAAGCTCGTCCTCGGTAGCGCCATCGTCTGTGCGCTGCTGGGCGGTTGCAACAAACGCAGCGACACCAGCACCACCGCCACGCCCGCTACCACTGCGCCGGCAACGCCGCCCGCCACCAGCGGCACGTCCGGCACCACGGGCACGACCAACCCGGACACCACCACGCCTGGCATGACACCGGGTACCACCAATCCCGATGGCACGACCACTCCGCCCTCCACCACCCCGCCTCAAAATGACACGACACCGGGAACAGGTACAGGCACAGGCACCACGCCGCCAGCGCGCAATAGCTAGCGCGCCGCGCCCTAGCCCGCCTGGCAGGTAAGAAAAGAGCATTCCGAGGAAGGCTCTTGAAATACCACGGCGCAGCGCAAGCTGGCCTTGGCCCGGTACTACTTTTGCAGGCTGACGGACGCCGCTTTCGGCGTGCGGCGTCCCATCAGGAACAGCACGCCCTTCTTCAGCATGCGGTAGACGAAGCGCAGCAGCAGCAAGGTCAGCACGCATTCAAGCATGGTCAAGATCATGGCCACGGCCACGGGCATGCGCGCGGCGCGGCGGTGGAACTTGGCCACGGCGCCATCGCGGGCGATCTCGATGCTGTCATAGAAGGTCGGCACGACCAGCAGGGTCAGAATCGTCGAGGTGATGGTGCCGCCGATGATGGCGATCGCCAATGGACGGTAGAACTCGCCGCCTTCGCCCAGGCCCAGCGCCACGGGGAACATGCCGGCGATCAGCGCGAACGTCGTCATCAGGATGGGGCGCAGACGCATGCGACCCGCGTACATCAGCGCGTCCTCGCGGCCATGGCCCTCTTCCTCGCGCTTGCGCGCCGCGTCCAGCAGCAGGATGGCGTTCTTGGCGACCAGGCCCATCAGCATGATGATGCCGATAAAGCTCATCAGATTGAGGGTGTTGTTCGTGATCACCAGCGCCACCACCACGCCGATCAGACTGAGCGGCAAAGACATCATCACGGCCACCGGCGCCGTGAAGGAACCGAACTGCATCACCAGGATCAAATACATCAGGCCGATACCCATCACCAGCGCGATCAGCATTTCCGTGAACAGTTCCTGCTGATCCTGGCCGGCGCCACCGAGCGCCAGGCCGTAGCCGGGCGGGAAGTCGATGGAGTTGGCCAGCTTCATGGCGTCGCTCGTCACTTCGCCGTTCGAGCGGCCTTGCGCATTGGCCGACACGGTGATCGTGCGCTTGCCATTCTTGTGCTCGATGCCGGACGGGCCCTTGCCCATGGTGATGGTGGCGATCTGGTCGAGCGGCACCATTTGCGACGTGCCCGTCACGCTGATCGGCAGGCGCTCGATGTTTTCCGATGCCACGCGGTCGTCGGGATGCAGGCGCACGGCCACGTCGCGCGTCTCGCCCGTCGGATCGACCCAGTCGCCCACTTCCACGCCGGCGAATGCCACGCGCAACGATTGCGCCGCGTCATTGACAGAAATGCCCATCGAGTTGGCCAGGCCGCGGTTGAGCTCGATCTGCAGCTCGTTTTTCGGATCCTGCTCGGACAGGCCCACGTCGACGGCACCGGGAATGGCGCGCAGCTTGTCCATGTAGGCATTCGTGATTTCCATCAGCTTGCGCGAGTCCGGACCCGTGAATTCCACCTGGATCGGCTTTTGCGAACCGTTGCTCAAGTCATCCTGCACCACGTATTCGGCGCCCACCAGGCGCGACATCTTCTCGCGCAGCTCGACGGCGATTTCCTTGGCCGAACGCTTGCGGGTATTGCGCTTGCCGATGTCGACATACACGCGGCCGCCGCCGGCATTGATGGAGCTGTTGGTATCCTTGGTTTCAGGCAAGGTGCGCGCCAGCACGGCCGCCGCTTCCAGTTTCAAGCGCGAATACTCGATGCTGCTCGACGATGGCGTGCGCACATTGATCATCAGATTGCCCGAATCGGATGCCGGCAAGAAACTCGTGCCGCCATGCGTGGCGTGCAGGGCGATGGCGCCCACCAGGCTGCCGAACGCGATGACGGCCATCCAGCGGCGGTGATGCAGGGCCCAGGCGATCACGCGGCCGTAGCGGTCGGCCTGGTGGTCGAACCAGTGGTTGAAACGTTCCAGCACGCGGCCAATGCCTTTTTTCGGCGCCGCATGTTCCTCGACCGGGTCGCCCCAGTAGGCCGACAGCATCGGGTCGAGCGTGAACGAGATGCCCAGGCTGACGAGCACCGAGCACGTCACCGTCAAGGCGAAGGGACGGAACCATTCGCCGGAGATGCCCGGCATGAAGGCGACGGGGATGAAGACGGCGATGATGGAGAAGGTCGTGGCGGCCACGGCCATGCCGATCTCGGCCGTGCCTTCCAGCGCGGCCGTGCGGCGGTCCTTGCCCATCTGCATGTGGCGCACGATGTTTTCACGCACCACGATGGCATCATCGATCAGCACGCCGATGGCCAGCGACAGGCCCAGCAAGGTCATGAAGTTCAGGGTAAAGCCGCACAGCCATACGGCGATGAAGGCGGCAATCACGGACGTAGGCAGGCTCAGCGCCGTGATCAGGGTCGAACGCCACGAGTTCAGGAAGGCGTAGACGACGAAAATCGTCAGCACGGCGCCCAGCACCAGCGATTCGATCACGTTGTTCAAGCTATGCTGGGCGTTCTCGCCGCCGTCGCGCGTTACTTGCAGGATCGTGCCTTTCGGCAAGGTCTTGTTGATTTCCGCCACCATGTCGCGGATCTTGTTGGCCACGCTGACGGTGGAAGCGTCGCGCACGCGGGTGATCGAAATGCCCACGTTGGGCTTGCCGCTGCGCATGCTCAGGCTGTTGACTTCGGCAAAGCCATCCTCGATGGTGGCCACTTGCGCCAGGCGCACGATTTCCTCGCCGCGGCGCTTGATCACCACTTTCTCGAAGTCAGCTGGCGATTCGATGCGGCCCACCAGGCGGATGCTTTTCTCGTCCAGGGTGCCGCGCACCTTGCCCACGGGCGCATTCGTGTTCTGGTTGCGCAGGGCGGTGACGACGTCGCTGACGGATACATTGTATTCACGCAACTTTTCCGCCCGCAGCAGCACCGACAGTTCGCGCTTGAGCGAACCGCCCACATTGACCAGCGCCACGCCGTCGACGGTGCGGAAGCGGTCCGACAGCACGTCCTCGGCCAGGCGCGAGATTTCCGCATGGCTTTGCGAGTTCGACGACAGGGCCAGTTGCATGATCGGTTCGGCTGCCGGGTCGATGCGCTGCAAGATAGGCTCGCGCATTTCCGTCGGCAACTTGTAGCGCACGGCGGCAATCGCATTGCGGATATTGTCGGACGCTTCGATCAGATTGGTATTGAAGGAAAACTTCAGGAAGATGCTGGCCGAACCTTCATTCGAGTCGCTGTTGACTTCGGTCACGCCGGAAATGCTCTGCAAGGATTTTTCCAGGCGGTTCACCACTTCGCGCTCGACCGTATCAGGTGATGCGCCAGGGTAAGGAATGCTGACGACGATGAAAGGCACTTCGACATCCGGATTCTGGTTGACGCGCAATTTCTTGAGCGCCAGCAGGCCGACGCACATCATGGCCAGGATCAGGACGATGGTGGCGGTGGGCCGCTTGATACTGAAATCGGAAAGGAACATGGCTTAGTTTCCTTTACCGGCAACGGCGGTGCTGCTGCTGGCCACGGCGGCGGCAGGCACGGCCTTGGCGGCCGTCAGCTCCACTTTCTGTCCATCCTTGAAGGTAGAGCCCGGCGTGCGCAGCACGGTGTCGCCGCTGGCCAGGCCGCTTTGCACTTCCCACTGGCCCGTGCGCACGTCGCGCGCGCCGATGCGCAAGTTGACTTTATGCAAAGCCTTGTCCTTGACCTTCCACGTGTACGTCACGTCGCCCGCCTTCACCAGGGCCGAGTCGGGGATCATCAGCGCGCTGACGGTTTCCGTCTCGATGCGCCCTTCCGCATACAGGCCGGCCACGCGCGGCTGTTCCTTGTCGTTGAAGTCGACCAGCACGGCCACCTGGCGCGTGACGGCGTTGGCGGCCGGATCGACGCGGCGCACCTTGCCCGCGAAATCCTGGCCTGGATAGCCATTGATGCGGAACAGCACGGGCTGGCCCACCTTGACGACGCCGATCTTGTCGGCCGACACCAGGCCTTCGAGGCGCATGCTGGTCGGATCGATGACCTTGATCAATTCCTTGCCGATTTGCGCCGTATCGCCATTCGATACCTTGCGCTCGCTCACGATGCCGTCGAACGGCGCGCGCACGAGGGTGCGCTGCAGCTGCTGGCGGGCTTGCACGGCGCGGCTTTTCGCGGCGGACAAATCGCTTTGCGCATTGTTGCGGCGGATTTCCGCGTCTTCCAGCGCCTGCGTCGACGTCATGCCCGAGGCGCGCAGGGTTTTCATGCGCTGGAACATGCGTTCGGACTGCTCCAGCACCTGGCTGGCGGCGCGGCTGGCTTCCTCGGCCGAATTGAGGCTGTCGCGGATGGACGTTTCGTCCAGGCGCACGAGCACGTCGCCCCGCTTGACGACTTCACCGTTTTCCTTCATGACCTGGATCACCACGGCCGACACTTCGGCGCGCAAGTCCGCGTTGCGCTCGGGCTGCACGGAACCGGTGATGACGGGGCCCGACGCCAGCGCATTGCTCTGAATGGTCAGCAGGTCTTCCGGGGAAACCAGCAAATTGACGGCAGCGCCCGCCTGTTCCTTGCCATTCTTGCCGCCCTTGCCGGGATCTTTGGACTCTTTGCCGCAGGCGGCCAGGGCAGAAGCGATTGCCAGAACAAACAGGGTTTTGCGCAACATGGGTAATTCTCCGGATAGAAAGCACCAAGACCGTCCCGGCGGCCCGGATAGGGTGGCAGGCGATCACAGGCAATTATTTTTATTAAAACCACAAGCGCCAAAGTATCCATGAGCGCATCTGGGCATGTCAATCGGCGGGTTCCTGTAATGCTTTAATCAATGGATGAAACGTAGTTTTTACGCCCTGAAACGCAAAACCCCGCCTTCAGGCGGGGTTTTGCGTTTCAGGGGAAAGACGCTTAGCGGGCAAACACGGTGTTGATCAGGAAACCGATGGCCACGCCCGTGCACAGGCCGCCGGCAATTTCCACCAGGGTATGGCCCATGCGCTCGCGCAAGGTCTTGTGCGCGGCGCTGGCCGCCTCCCCGGCCAGGCGGTTGATGGCGGCCGCCTGCTTGCCCACGTGCTGGCGCAGGCTGTTGGCGTCGATGATGACGATGAAGGCCAAGGTCACGGCCACGCCGAAGGCGGGATGACCGATGCCTTCGCGCAAGGCGATCAGGGTGGCCATGCTGGACACGACGGCGCTGTGGTTGCTGGGAAAGCCGCCATTGCCGACCAGGCCGAACGCCCATTGCCGCGTGCGAACACTGTTGATCAGGAATTTGATCGGTCCGACCAGGATCCAGGTGATCAGGGGCGTGACGAGGTAAGCGATATCCACGGGGTATTCCTTCTTATATATATGTAGAGAGTCTGTCAGGGGGGACAGGCGCGCCGCAATTATCGCAGATCGGCCGCGCCAGCAGAACTGTCTGTCGTCAACCTATAAAACGCCGCCCCCGGCGGCAACTAATATAAAATCATGGCATATACAACAATTGACGTATATCAACACTGAGTGCGGCGCGCACAGCGGCGCGGATCATCAAACGTCTTAACACTTGCAACGGGGTACTCATGCGGCATTTCAGAATTTCCTTTTTAGTCACTTTTGTCCTCATGGCGGTGTCCGGCTGGTGGGGTTACAGCCATGGCGGCGTGCCGGGCATGATCCAGGCGCTGTGGATCACGGGCGTGCTGGGCGTCATGGAAGTGTCGCTGTCGTTCGACAATGCCGTCGTGAATGCCTCGGTCTTGCGTCACTGGAATGAATTCTGGCAAAAACTGTTCTTGACGGTCGGTATCCTCGTGGCCGTCTTCGGCATGCGCTTGCTGTTTCCGCTCGTCATCGTATCGGTGGCCACGGGCCTGGGCCTGGTCGACGTATGGACCATGGCCACCACCACGCCGGACGTATATGCCAAGCACCTGACGGACAACCATGCGCAAGTGGCGGCCTTCGGCGGCGCCTTCCTGTTGCTGGTGTTCCTGAACTTCCTGTTCGACGACGAGAAGGAATTGCACTGGCTGGGCTGGGCCGAGGAAAAAGTCAACGCGCTGGGCACCGAAAGCCTGGCCGTGCTGATCACCATGGGCGCCGTGGCCGCCTGCGTGGCGATGGGCCCTGCGGAACAAAAATACAGCGTGCTGGCCTCGGGCATCGTCGGCATCGCCGTCTACATCGGCGTGAACTGGATCAGCGGCTTGCTGGAAGAAGGCGAACCGGACTTGCAGGATGACGCGGAAGAAGGCGCCGCGCCAGCGAAAAACGGCAATGGCGACCTGGTGAAAACGGTGGCGCGCGGCAGCATCGGCGGCTTCCTGTACCTGGAAGTGCTCGATGCCTCGTTCAGCTTTGACGGCGTGATCGGCGCGTTCGCCATCACCAACGACGTCGTCATCATCATGCTGGGCCTGGCCATCGGCGCCATGTTCGTGCGCTCGATGACGGTGTTCCTCGTGCACAAGGGTACCCTGGACGAATTCGTCTACCTCGAGCACGGCGCCCATTATGCGATCGGCATCCTGGCCTTGATCATGCTGGCGTCCGTCAAGTACCATATTCCGGAGTGGTTCACGGGCCTGTCGGGCGTGGCCTTCATCCTGGTCTCGCTGTGGTCATCCCTGCGTTATCGCAAACGGCACGCGGCACAAGCTTGAAATCGGGGGGGCCGCCCCCATTTGAGGAAGTAATGGCACGAGCGCCTGGCGCTCATCCCATGCAGGCATGTTTAAGTAACTTACTGAAAAGGAGCACCACATGGCAATCAGTTTGCAAAAAGGCGGCAACGTCAACCTGAGCAAGGAAGCACCGAACCTGAAGAAGATCATCGTCGGCCTCGGCTGGGATCCTCGTTCGACGGACGGCGCCACCTTCGACCTTGACGGTAGCGCTTTCCTCCTGAAAAGCGACGGCAAAGTCCGTGGCGACTCTGACTTCATCTTCTACAACAACCTGAAGTCGACCGACGGTTCCGTCGTGCACACGGGCGACAACACCACGGGCGAAGGCGAAGGCGACGATGAGCGCATCGAAATCGACCTGACCCGCGTGCCAGCCGACATCGACCGCATCAGCATCACCGTCACCATTCACGACGCCGACGCGCGCCGCCAGAACTTCGGCATGGTCTCGAAAGCCTTCATCCGCTGCCTGAACGCGGAAGGCGAAAAAGAAATCGCCCGCTACGACCTGTCCGAAGACAGCTCGACGGAAACGGCGATGATCTTTGGCGAAATCTACCGTTACAACGGCGAATGGAAGTTCAAGGCCATCGGCCAGGGCTTCAACGGCGGCCTGGGCCCTCTGGCCCGCTCGTTCGGCGTCAACGCCTAATTCACGCTCGTTAAACCTGCCGGCCGCTCATCGGGCGTGCCCGCGACGGTTTTCCGAGGTGAATTGCACTTTTGTCATATCATCACTGCCGCCTGCACAGATCAGGCGGCTTTTTTTTGGAGATTTATCATGCCAGTATTTAGTGTCACGGGCGACGTCGATCCATTCCTCCACGTCAGCATGAAACAGGGCGAAACCATCTATTGCGAATCCGATGCGATGGTGATGATGGAAACGGCGCTGGACTTGAAAGGCAAGATGACGGGCGGCCTGGGCAGCGCCATCATGCGCCGTTTCGCGAATGGCGAATCGTTCTTCCAGCAGCATATCGAAGCGGTGCGCGGCAGCGGCGACTGCCTGCTCTCGCCCACCCTGCCGGGCGCCATCGAAGTGGTCGACGTGGGCGCGCGCCAGTACCTGCTCAACGACGGCGCCTTTGTCGCCGCCACCTCGGGCACGGAAATGAAGGTGCGCACGCAAAGCATCGGCAACGCGCTGTTCGCCCAGTCGGGCGGCTTCTTCGTCATGGAGACGGCCGGCACCGGGCAAGTGGTGGTGTCGGGCTTCGGCTCCATGTTCCAGCTCGACGTCGAGCCGGGCAAGGATGTCGTGATCGACAATTCCCACGTGGTCTGCTGGGACAATAGCCTGAAATACGAGATTTCCGTGACCACGGGCGGCGGCGCCAGCGGCGGCGGCATCGGCGGCTTCCTCGGCAATATCGTCAATAGCGTGACCAGCGGCGAAGGCATCGTGCTGCGCTTTTCCGGTTCGGGCAAGGTCTTCATCTGCTCGCGCAACCGCGACGCCTTCCTCAAATGGACGGCGTCCGGCAAAGCCGGCTGATTCCCCCTCCTCTATAAGGCCAGGTTAAGTCTGGCCACTTAGAATCCCCGCGCGCGCACCTGCGCGCGGCTTCCCCTATTTCCACCCGGTCCCCGTACATGCAAAGAGTCTGGTTCAACAAAACATTTTCCTCGGTCGGCACGGCCATGCGCCTGATCCGCGAAGCCGATATGGCCGCAACGGGCGGCGTGCCCCGCTATCACATCGTGTGCAGCAATACGAACGCGCACGCGGCGGCCTTACTGTCGGCCCACGAATATGCGGTCGAACCGTCGGGACTGACGGGCCACAATTATGTCGAGTGGTGCCTGGAATTTTGCCGCGACCGCCGCATCACGATTTTCTGGCCCGGCAAGGAAGCGGGCCTGATCGGCAGCGCCAGCGCGCGCTTCGCCGCCCTCGGCACGCGCGTGCTCAGCGTGGCCAGCGAAGAGACCTTGACCCTGATGCACGACAAGGCGCGCTTCTGCGACGGCCTCGATCTGCCGATGGCGCGTCCGGCCGACTACCGCGCCGTCACCACCATCGAAGAATACGACGCCGCCTACGCCGAGCTGCGCCCGCTGCATCGCAAGCTGTGCATCAAGCCAGCGGAATCCGTGTATGCGCTGGGCTTTGCCATTCTCGATGAGGAGCGCAGCAGCGCCCAGCTGCTGCTGGCCGGCGCCGCCTACCAGATCAATGCGCAAGAGCTGCGCAGCGGCCTGGCGCAGATGGAGTCCTTCAAGACCCTGCTGTTGATGGAATACCTCGATGGCCACGAATACAGCGCCGACTGCGTGGCCGACCAGGGCCAGCTCATTTGCGCCGTGCCGCGCAAGAAGCTGCACGGGGGCGGCAGCGGCCAGCTGATCGAGCTGCGCGCCGACTTGCTGGCGGCCTGCGACAAACTGGCGCGCGACTACCGCCTGAACGGCGTCTTCAACATCCAGTTCCGCGAAGGTGCGAACGGCCTGGCACTGCTGGAGATCAACCCGCGCATGTCGGGCGGCATCGGCATGGCTTGCGCGGCAGGCCCCAACCTGCCCTACCTGGCGCTGGCCGGTTTCGACCAGGGCTTTGACAGGCTCACCGTGCCCGCCATCCACGAAGGCATGCGCGTGGGCGAAGCCGCCTACGCCGTGGAACTGCCATGAACCTCGTCAAGCAGCAGATGCCCACGGGCGAGCTGACCCTGAAAGTGGACGAGGCGCGCTTTCCGCTGGACTGGCTGATCGGCTTTGCCGCGCGCGCCAACGCCAAGCGCGGCTTCCTGTTCCTGTCCAAGGTGCTGGGCAAGCACTGGCCCGTCACGCCGCGCGCCATGCAAACCATCCACGACGACCTGGCCGCGCAGATCCCCCCCAGCCTGCCCGGTCCCGTGGTCTTCATCGCCATGGCGGAAACGGCCGTCGGCCTGGGCCAGGGCGTGTTCGATGCGTGGCTGCGCGCCAATCCGAATGGCAAGGCGCTGTTCTTGCACAGCTCGCGCTATCGGGTGGGCAGCGTGCCCTTCTTCGAATTCGAGGAATCGCACAGCCACGCGCCGCGCCAGTTCCTGCATTTGTCCGACGCGGCCAGCGCGCTGTTTTCCACGGCGCGCAGCCTGGTGCTGATCGACGATGAAGCGTCGACCGGCAACACCTTCGCCAACCTGGTGCAAGTGTGCCGCGCGCGCTATCCGCAGCTGGAAAAGCTGCACCTGGGCGTGATCACCAATTTCATGGGCCAGGCCGCCAACGCGGGCTTGAGCGAGCGTTTCGGCCTGCCCACCAGCATCGGCGCGGCGCTCTCCGGCCAGTACGCCTTCCAGGCCGGCGACGCGCCGGCTCCCGTGGCGGCCAGCGCGCAGCGCTTCGAGGCGAATGCGGAACGGGGCGCCAGCCCCGCCTTCGGGCGCATCGGCGTAGGACGCGCCCTGACGCCGCCGCAAGGCTTGGCGGTGCGGCTGGCGCAGGAAATCGGCGCCGGCGACTCCGTGCTGGTGCTGGGCACGGGCGAATTCATGCACCCGTCGTTCCTGCTGGCGCGCGAATTGGAAAGCCTGGGCAAGAACGTCGTGGTGCAATCGACCACGCGCTCGCCGATCTTGTCGTGGGGCGCCGTCGGCCACATCGTCCGCTGCGACGACAACTACGGCGAAGGCATCGCCAACTACCTGTACAACGTGGCGCCTGGCCAGTACCAGCACGTTTTCATCTGCCATGAAACCCCGGCCAGCCCGGCCCTCATGCAACTCGCCGGCCAGCTCAATGGCCGCCTGTTCCACTTTCAGTCAGAGACCAAAATTGAAGAAATTCCTGTTTGTTGACCTGGACGACACACTGTTCCAGACCCCGAAAAAATGCCCGGGCGAGACCGACCTGCAAGCGGCCGCTTATTTGAAAAATGGCGACGCCTGCTCGTTTACGACGGCGCGCCAGCGCGCCTTCTTTGAGTTCGCGCAAAGCGGCATGACCCTGATTCCCGCCACGGCGCGAAACGGCGACGCGTTTCGCCGCGTCGACCTGCCGTTTACCAGCTACAGCGTGCTCGATTACGGCGGCATCGTGCTGCAGCCTGGCGGCGCGCTCGACGCGGGCTGGCTGGCCCTGATGCAGGACGACATGCAGACGGCCTTGCCCGGCCTGCGGGACGCCATGCGCATCATCGACGATTTCCAGGTCAAGACGGGCATGCCCTCGCGCGCGCGCCTGATCGAAGACTACAACACGCCGTTCTACATCGTCGTCAAGGACCATGAAGCGCGCGGCGAACGCCTGGCCGACATCGAAGAGCAGGTGCTGCAACAGTGGATCGCCACCGAAGGCGCCGACTACTTCATCCACCGCAACGGCAACAACCTGGCCGTGCTGCCCAAGACCCTGAACAAGGCGCGCGCCGTGGCTTACCTGCGCGCGGAACTGGAAGCCGAACACGGCCCCATCGTCAGCTTCGGCATGGGCGACAGCCGTTCTGACGCCCGCTTCATGGCCGCCTGCGACTACGCCATCATCCCCAACGGCACCCAGCTGGCGGCACTCACGGTGGCGGCGCTATGACCGAAGGCATGCAGCATTTCAGCGGCAGCTACCGCCAGGAAGACGTGGAATTTCTGCTCACGCCCATGGCGCTCGAACCTATCCTCGACCTGGCCGAAAAAGAGCGGCTGATCCAGTCGGGCCAGCGCCACTACAGCGAAATGCTGTCGCCGGAATCCTTGCCCTCGCCCGCCTACCTGGCGCTGTTCCAGAGCGCGTTCGCGGCCAACCGCCTGCAAATGGCGCGCGACTGCCTGCGCCTGGCGGCCCTGATCGCGGCGCGCCGCACTGGCGCCATCACGCTGGTGTCGCTGGCGCGCGCCGGCACGCCCGTGGGCGTCATCCTGGGCCACCTGCTGCGCCAGGTGTTCCAGCGCGAGTGCAGCCATTATTCCGTCTCCATCATCCGCGACCGCGGCATTGATGCGAACGCCCTGAAACACATCCTGGCGCAGGGCCATGCTGCCGAATCCATCGTCTTCGTCGACGGCTGGACGGGCAAGGGCGTGATCTCGCGCGAGCTGCGCCAGACGGTGAACGACTTCAACGCGGCGCATGGCACGGCCATCGACGGCGGCCTGTTCGTGCTGTCCGATCTGGCCGGCACGGCCGCCTGCGCCGCCTCGGCCAGCGATTACCTGATCCCGTCGAGCATCCTCAACGCCACCGTCTCGGGCCTGGTCAGCCGCTCCGTGTTGAATGACGCCATCGGTCCGGACGACTTCCACGGCTGCGTGTACTACGCGCAGTTCGAACAGCACGACCAGTCGCGCACCTTCGCCGACGGCCTGGTGGCCGACGCCATGGCGGTCGCCGCCAGCAGCGGCATTCCGCTGGCCGAAGCGAGCGATGCGCCAGCCATGGCGGCCCGCTCGCAAGCCTACATGGCCGCCGCGCAGCAGCAATACGGCATCAGCGACATCAACCTGATCAAGCCAGGCATCGGCGAAGCGACCCGCGTGCTGCTGCGCCGCGTGCCCGAGCGCCTGATCGTGCGCGACACGAATGCGCCGGACGTGGCACATTTGCTGCTTCTGGCGCAGGAAAAAGCCATACCCGTCACAGTAGAACCGGCGCTGCCTTACCAGGCGGTCGCCCTCATCAGGAGCGCAGTCGATGGATAACAACTCCCTACACCCACAAAGCGAGCATAAGGCGGCACTGGGCGCCTCCATGTATGTGCCGACCACGCACAAGGACTTGCTGGCGATCGCCAATGGCGACAAATTCAGCCATCTGCGCTCGGTCATCCTTTGCACCGAAGACGCCATCGCGGAACGCGACCTCAGTTACGCGCTGTTCAACCTGTCGCTGGCGCTGCAAAACATGTGCGAGGAATCGGATACCTTGCGCTTCGTGCGCGTGCGCAATCTCGACGTGCTGGCGCGCGTGCTGGCCATGCCGGGCGCCGACAAATTGAGCGGCTTCGTGCTGCCCAAGTCCACGCGCCACAATTTCGCCGCGTATTTCGATCTCGTGCGCCACACGCATCACTTGCTGATGCCGACCCTGGAAACGGCGGAAGTGTTCGACGACGAGGAAATGAAGCAGTTCCGCATCGTCCTGTCGGCGCCGGAAGTGCGGCGCCGCATCCTGGCCCTGCGCATCGGCGGCAACGATTTATTAGCCCTGCTGGGCTTGCGCCGCCCCACCAGCGGCACGATTTATTCAACGCCGCTGGGCCAGGTCATCGGCCGCCTGGTGACGATCTTCAAGCCGCACGGCTTCCAGCTGACGGCGCCCGTCTTCGAGCACCTGTCGCAGGGCAGCTGGCTCGATGCCGAAGTGGCGCAGGACATGGCGCACGGCATGATCGCCAAGACGGCCATCCACCCGGATCAGGTGCCGCAGATCGAGCGCCACTATCAGGTGGCGCAGTCGGACATCGAACTGGCGCTGCGCATCATCGACCCGGACAGCCCGGCCGTGTTCCGCATGCAGGAATCGATGTGCGAAGTGGCCACGCACAGCAGTTGGGCGCAGCGCATCATCGAGCAGGCGCGCCTGTTCGGCATCCGCCATGCGGCCGACGGCGCCGCGGCGTCAGCACCCCATTTGCATCACTCCTTGAATACTCAACTCTCCAGCGACGAAGGGACTGCACGACCATGACCAATTTCACACGCGGACAAAAAGGCAAACTGGCTGACCTGGGCTTGATTGGCCCGTTTGCCGTCACGCTCGATATCGCATCGGGCTCGATGGAAGTGGACGTCAGCTGCTTCGGCGTCGATGCGGCCGGCAAGCTGTCGGACGACCGCTACATGGTGTTCTACAACCAGAAAAGCGCGCCGGACAACGCCGTCACGGTGGAGCTGAACGGCCCCCGCTCCACCTTCCAGGTGGACCTTTCCCGCCTGCCCGCCTCGATCGACAAGCTGGTGTTCACGGCGGCGACGGAACAGGGCAGCATGCGCGCGCTGGGCAACTCCAGCATGGCGCTGGGCCAGGCGGCCACGTTCGCCTTCACGGGCACCGACTTCCAGGACGAGAAAGCCGTCATCATCGGCGAACTGTATCGCCGCGACGGCAGCTGGCGCTTCGGCGCCGTGGGCCAGGGCTTTGCAGGCGGCCTGGCGGCGCTGCTGAAGCACTTCGGCGGCAGCGAGGCGGCGCAAGCGGCCCCGGCGCCAGCACCCACGCCGGCGGCCCCGCCGGCGGCGAATAAAATCTCGCTGTCAAAGATCCGCCTGGAAAAACGCGGCGACAAGATCTCGCTCGACAAGCGCGACAGCGGCGGCTATGGCCGCATCCGGGTCAACCTGAACTGGAACCAGAACGCGTCGCAAGGCCAGGCGCCCGCCTCCAAGCTCGACACGGGTTTCCTTGGCAAGCTGTTCAACAAGCCGGCCGGCCGCGCGGGCGGCATCGACCTCGACATCGGCTGCCTGTTCGAAATGAGCAGCGGCGCCAAGAGCGCCGTGCAGGCGCTGGGCAACAGCTGGGGCGCGTATGACCGGCCGCCGTACATCCACCTGGAAGGCGACGACCGCACGGGCAGCGTCAGCAGCGGCGAAAACATCTTCATCAACGGCACCCATTTCGACCAGATCAAGCGCGTGCTCGTGTACGCCTTCATCTACGAAGGCGTGCCGAACTGGGCCGCCACGGATGGCGTCGTGACCATCGAGATTCCCGGTCAGCCGACGGTGGAAGTGCGCCTCGACAGCGACAGCCAGCACGCCATGTGCGCCATCGCCATGCTGGAAAACCACGGCGGCAACCTGCAGGTGACAAAATTGGTGGAATACTTCGGCGGCCAAGGTAAAATCACGGCGCACCAGGCCATGGACGAACGCTACAATTTCGGCTTGAACTGGAAAGCCGGACGGAAAGACTAACTCTTTCTCCAACTAAACAATTCACCCCTTAACATGACCCCTACGACCAAAAAAGTCACCTTCGCCTTCGTCATCTTCCTCGTGGCCGGCTTCCTGCTGCTGGCCGCCTATACGTGGATGGCCCTCAGCTTCTCGTACTCGGAAGGCGAACGGGCGGGTTACCTGCAAAAGTTCTCCAAGCGGGGCTGGATCTGCAAGACATGGGAAGGTGAATTGCTGCTGACGGCGCTGCCGGGCACCATCCCGGAAAAATTCCAGTTCAGCGTGCGCGACGAGGAAGTGGCGAAGCAGCTGACGGCCGCCGCCGGCAAGCGCATCCTCGTCACCTACAGCCAGCACAAGGGCGTGCCCACGCAATGCTTCGGCGAGACGGAATATTTTGCCGATAAAGTCGTGTTGAGCCAGTAACACCGCCGTTCCCGCAGTCCAGCGCCGGCAGCCCTTGCTGGCCGGCGCTCTCCCCCTCCCGCCCCCGCATGTCTCCCCCGCCAGAATAACTTTCTAGCAAGAAATTTATTGCGCGCCTCACACATTCTCACTTTCTTATACACTTGCGCAACTAGTTCTGACTGAAACAATCTACGAATGTAGCAAATAGGCGTGACGGTTACCCTTCCGCATGACGTCCAGCCAGCCGACCTTTAGCGTGCATCATCACCATCGGATACCTCATGCGCAAGCAACTTTCCGCCCTGGCCCTGCTGGCCGCCTCGCTCCCCCTGTCCGTCCAGGCACAGGACCTGTCCGGCATGGCCGGCGCCCTGAAAGTCAACTCGACCAATGAGCGCACCTTTGTCGCCGCCGTCAGCTACACACAGCCGGTCGGCGAGCACAACGCCGTCAGCCTGTCCTACATCAATGAAGGCCACCCGGAAGACCATCACCGCGACGGCATGGCGGGCCAGTTCTGGCTGCGCACGAAGAAGGTGGAGCAGGGCCTGATGGTGGGCGCCGGCGCGGGACGCTATTTTTTCTTCGACACGGCCAGGACCGACGACGGCCTGCACAACTTCGACAATGACCATGGCTGGGGTTCCATCGTCAGCCTGCAGGCGCGCTGGCAGTTCGACAACCGCTGGTATGCGCAAGCGCAGCTCAACCGCATCAAGCCGGACGGCAAGGACAACACCACGCACCTGCTGATCGGCGCCGGCTACCGCTACGATGGCGTGCCGGGCGCCAAGCTGCACTTGCAGAACTGGGCGCACGACGACACCCTGACCTTATCGACGGGCCACACCATCGTCAACAGCTTGCGCTCCGAGTCCTCGCGCCCGTTCACCCTGGAATACCGGCGCGCGGCGGGAAAATACGTGGACTGGACGGTCACCGCCCTCGATGAAGGCGATACGGACCTGGCGCACCGGCGCGGCGTGGCCGCCCAGCTGTGGCTGATCCGCTCACTGAATGAAAAGGTGGAATTCGGCATGGGCGGCGGCCCCTACCTGGCGTGGGACGGGCGCGACACCCAGGGCCACAGCACGCGCCTGACCGGCTTGCTGTCAGCCGTGGCCCGCTACCACGTCAACCGCCGCTGGGTGGCGCAAGTGGCGTGGAACCGGGTGGTGACGGATTACCACCGCGATGCGGATGTGCTACTGGTGGGGGTGGGACGGAAGTTTTGAGCGAGATGCAGACGTAACCCAAACCTAGGACTGGGGTCGGTCGCTGCGCGATTGGAACGCAGTCCATTGGACTGCGTTTCCCCATTAAGGTCCGACCCCGGGTGTTATCGGGTTTTCAGGCCTTCAACGTGAGCGCCAGACGGCGCCTGCCTCGTTAGGCTGCGTCAGACGCTCGATCACTTCGCGCGTCAAGCTGGCCGAGCTCACTTGTTCGGCTTTCGCGCGGGCCGCGCTCAAGGAGCTGGAAAAGACGCTTTGCGGCTGCTCCAGGCTGGCGCGCAGGGCGGCTAGTTCGCGCTCCTGCTGCTGCGCGCGCGCCGTTTCCAGGTCCAGCAATTGCTGCTTGGCCTCGGCCATCGCGCGCGTCGTGTCGGCCGCCTTGCGCTGCAGGGCGGCATGGGCCTGGGCGCTGGCCAGCAAGGCTTGCTGCGCAGCGAGCTTCTCGCCGGCGGCCTGCTGCGCGGCCCGTTCCAGCTGCTCGCGCTGGCGCATGGCGTCGAGCGCCTGCTGTTCCATGGCGGCGCGCGTTTCCGCTGCGGCCGTCGCCTGCTTTTCCGCTTCCAGGCGGCCGGCGATGGCTTGCGAGGCGCGCTCTTCGGCACTGCTGGTCTGGCGCTGCTGCACCAGTTTTTGCGCGATCAGGGCCAGCGACTCGCGCTCGGCCGCGACGAAATCGCGCTCGGACGCCAGCAGCGCTTCGGCGGCTTGCGCCTTGTCTTCTTCCACGCGGGCGCGCTCGCTATGCACCTGCCCCAGTTCCACGGCCAGGCGCGCCTGCACCTGCACGGCTTGCGCGGCGGCGGCTTTCTTTTCGCCTTCGACCAGGGCCTGGTCCATCAGGATGCGGATGGCGTCGGCTTCCTTCTGCGCCGCTTCCCGCAAGGCCTGTTCGGCGGCATGCTGGCCGCGCAGCAGTTCCGCTTGCGCGCCTTCGGCGGCGATGCGTTCCTGCGCCGCGGCGAACGCCAGCGCTTCCGCTTCCAGTTTCTCTTTCAGGGCGGCGATGGCGGCTTGTTCGGCGGCCAGGCGCTCCTGCTCGGCCTGCAGCAACTGCTCTGCCTGCCGGGCTTTTTCCTGCGCCAGTTGCGACACTTGCGCCTGCGCGGCCAATGTCGCCTGGCCGGCATCGACCTCGGCCTGCTCGGCTGCGTTCTGGCTGGCGGCCAGTTCCGCCGCCTGACGCGCCAGCTCGGCCCGTTCCTGCGCCAGGCTGGCGGCGCGCTGCTGCTCTTCCAGTTCGCGGGCGGCCGCCACGGCGGCTGCCTGTTCGGCCGCTTCGCGTGCCTTGGTTTCCTCGAGGGCCGCCGTTTCCGCTTCCAGCTTGGCGTGGCCGGCGATTTCCGCATCCTGTTCGGCGGCCACGCGGGCCAGCGCCACGGCGCGCAGCTGGCGGTCCACCTCGATGCGCGCCTCGGTGGCGGCAAGGATGCGCACGTCGGCGTCGCGGCGCGCCTGCGCGCTGGCCACGGCGACCATTTCCAGGCGCTCGCGGTGGATGGCCGCGTCGCGCAATTCCTTTTCCGTCTGCAGGCGCAAACGCAGGGACTGCGCCGCATGGCGCTCCGATTCCGCCTGCGCCAGCGCGATCGCTTCGCGTTCCTGTTCCAGGTGCGCCAGCGCGCGCGCCTCTTCCAGCGCGCGCACTTCGGCGGCGGCGCGGTTGAAGGCCGATTCCAGCGCGATCTGGTCGGCGCGCTCGCGCTGCACCGTCAAGTCCAGCGCTTCGCTTTCCGCTTCGGCCAGCATCTGCGCCGTCTGGCGCGCGCCGTGCGCATGGCGCTCGCGTTCACGCGCCAGCACGGCGACTCGTGCATCGGCCGAGGCGATGCCCACCATTTCTTCCTTGGCCGCCTGCACGGCGGCCACGCGCTCGACGGCTTGCAGGCGCGCCTGCTCCGTCTGCACCTGCAATTCCTCGGCGGCGCGGGCCGCCTGCTCGGCCAGTTCCGATTGCACCGCCACTTGCTCGCTGGCGCGCAGGCGGCTTTCCTGCTCGGCGCGCGCGCGCTGTTCGGCGGCCAGGCGGATGGCATTGTCGGACTCCACGCGGGCGCGCAATTCGGCCGTCTCCTGCTTGACGGCTTCCAGGCGGGCCACACTCGCTTGCGCGGCGGCGCGCATGGTGTCGAGGCGTTCGCGGTTGGCGGCGATGGCTTCTTCGGCCGCCTGCGCATTTTGCTGCGCGGCGGCGGCGGCGGCCGCGTCGATGGCGGCGCGGTCCTCGGCCAGCGAGCGCACGCGCGCCTCGGCCAAGGCCCGGCTTTCGGCGGCGCAGGTGGCCTTCGCTTCCGCTTCCACGCGGGCAATCGCCTCGTGGATGGCTTTCAATTCCATTTTCTGGCGTTCGGCGGCGGGCGCCTTGCTGTCGGTTTCCGCTGCCGGTTCGGCTTGCGGTTCGGGCATCGCGGCGACGGGAGCCTCAGGGACAGGCGCTGGCGCAGGTACGTCAGCCTTGCGCTCCAGGTCCTTGAAATCATGCAGCGAAACGATGCTGTCCTGGTCGAACTCGTCGTCAGCCGAATAGGCGACGGTGAGGGAGGCGGCCTGGCGCTGATTTTGCTGTGCTTGCATGATTTCTCGCTTATTCGGGTGAATTCCGTTGCTTATGGGAATTTATTACCACCATTATCGAACAGGCATGCACAAATCAGCGCGGCAAGAAGAGGGGCGTTTACCTTTCTTTTCGCTATTTAACTCAAATTGGCCATAAGGGAGCTTCGTCCATCAGCGCCACCTGCTCGCGCAATTCGAGGATGCGGTCCTGCCAGTAGCGCTGCGTGTTAAACCACGGGAAGGCGACGGGGAAGGCGGGATCGTCCCAGCGGCGCGCCAGCCAGGCCGAGTAATGGATCAGGCGCAACGTGCGCAGCGCTTCGACCAGGTACAGCTGGCGCGGGTCGAAATCGCAGAAATCCTCGTAACCGGCCAGGATGTCGCTCATCTGGCGCACCTGGTCGCCGCGCTCGCCCGACAGCATCATCCACAGGTCCTGGATGGCCGGTCCCATGCGGCTGTCGTCGAAATCGACGAAATGGGGGCCGGCATCCGTCCACAGCACGTTGCCGCCATGGCAATCGCCATGCGTGCGCAGCACGGCCACGTCGCCCGCGCGGTCATAGCAGCGCTTGACGCCATCGAGCGCCTGCTGCGCCACGCTGGAATACGCGGCCAGCAGCTCGGGCGGCAAAAAATTACCCTCCAGCAAGAACTCGCGCGGCTCGACGCCGAACGTCTGGTGATCGAGCGCCGGCCGTTCCTGGTAGCTGGACAGCGCGCCGACGGCGTGGATGCGGCCGATGAAGCGCCCTATCCATTCCAGGGTGGCCGGGTCGTCCAGCTCGGGCGCGCGGCCGCCGTGGCGGGGGAAGACGGCGAAGCGGAAGCCCTGGTACTGGTGCAGGGTGCTGCCATTGATTTCCAGCGCCGGCACCACCTGGATTTCGCGCTCGACCAGTTCCGAGACGAACGCATGCTCCTCCAGGATGGCCGTCTCGCTCCAGCGCGCGGGACGGTAAAACTTGGCCACCAGGGGCGCGCCGTCTTCGATGCCCACCTGGTAGACGCGGTTTTCATAGCTGTTCAGGGCCAGCAGACGGCCATCGCCGCGCAAGCCCACGCTGTCGAGGGCGTCGAGCACGCAATCGGGGCTCAGGGCGGAAAAGGGATGGACGGGCCGGTCGTCCTCGTGCGGCTGGTTTTCATTGTGCATAAGCGACATTGTAAGGCGCGCGCGGGCCGCCGGTGCAAACACTTCGGTGATGAAGCGCCGCAAGGCGTATACTGGCGGCTTACATTTCATCAAAGAGCAAGCCATGCAACTCGAACAGCCATTATCAGAAAAAGAATTCGACGAATTAGACCAATTCCTGTTGTCGGAGCGCTGCTCCGAAGACGCGATGACCATGGATATGCTGCACGGCTATCTGACGGCCGTCGCCATCGGCCCGGAACCGATCATGCCGGCCGAGTGGTTGCCGCGCGTGTGGGGCGAAGATGCCGAAGATGCGCCGAAATTCAAGAACAGCAAGGAAGAAGAACGCATCGTCAACCTGATCATGCGCTTCATGAACGAAGTGCTGGTGACGTTTGAAGTGGCGCCGAAAGAGTTCGAAGCCCTGTTCGTCGAGCACGACTACGAAGGCCAGACCCTGATCGACGCCGAAGCCTGGTGCTGGGGCTTCTGGGACGGCATGGAGCTGCGTCCCGGCTCGTGGAACGAGATCTGGGATTCCGAAGTGGCCGAACTGATGCAGCCGATCTACCTGCTGGGCGCCGACGAAATCAAGGAAGAAGAACTGAAACTGGTGGAAGACCCGGTCAAGGCGCACAAGCTGGCGCAGGAACTGGAAGCGAACCTGCCGGCCATCCACCGTTTCTGGGTACCACGCCGCAAGGCTCCCGTGCAAACCATGAAGCGCGAAGAGCCGAAAGTGGGCCGCAACGACGACTGCCCTTGCGGCAGCGGCAAGAAGTTCAAGAAATGCTGCGGCGCCGAGCCGGCAGCCGAGTAATACCGCAGTAGCATCCATCTGCGCCGGCGTCCTGCCGGCGCAGCGCTGGCGCCGGCCCACCGGCTATAATCGGCGCATGAAACTCCCCGACCTGAACCTGCTCGTCGCCCTCGACATCCTGCTCGAGGAAGGCAGCGCCGTGGCCGCCGCGCGGCGCATGAACCTGAGCGCGCCAGCCATGAGCCGCACCCTGGCGCGCATCCGCGACGCCATCGGCGACCCCGTCTTCGTGCGCTCCGGGCGCGGCCTGGCGCCCACTCCGCGCGCGCTGGAATTGCGCGAGCAGGTGCGCGGCGTGGTGGAGCAGGCGCACGCCATCTTCACCTCCGGCCGCGAAGTGGACTTGCGCACCCTGGAACGCACCTTCAGCCTGTGCGCCAACGACGTGTTTGTCGGTGCCTATGGCGGCAAGCTGCGCGACCTGCTGGCCATCCATGCGCCGCACACAGTGCTGCGCTTCGTGCCCGAAGGCGATGGCGCCACGGAAAACGACGCCCTGCACGCGGGCCGCATCGACCTGTACATCAGCGCGCGGCGCGCCTTTGCGCCCGACATCAAGCTGCAGCAGCTGTTTACCAGCGGCTTTGTCGGCATCGCCCGCAGCGACCACCCGCTCTTCGACGGCCCCATCAACCTCGACAGCTTTACCGAGTACGAACATATCAGCGTCTCGCGGCGCGGCCTGGCACGCGGCCCGTTCGACACGGCCCTGGCCGAGCGGGGCTACATGCGCAGAGTGTCCCTGATCAGCCCCAACTTCCAGTCCGCCATCTTCGCCGTGGCCGATTCGCGCCTGCTGCTGCCGCTGATGCCCACGCCCCTGCTGGCCATCGTCGAGCGGCTGGGCTTGAAGCTGCGCACCTTCCAGCTGCCGATCCCCGTCGACAGCGTGGAAGTCTTCCAGGCCTGGCACCCGCGCCTCGATCACGACCATGCGCACCGCTGGCTGCGCCGCACGATCAAGGAGCTGTGCGGCAGCGCGCTTCCGGACACCTGAATCATTGCGCCAGACGCAATTCAGACTTCATCAATGATCAATTTTCATAAGATTTAGCGCTACCTATACTGCGTGGACTGATCCTCATCCACGGAGTTCCCTGTGTCTGCTGTACCCCTTCCTGGCGCCGCCCCCGCGGCCGCGCCGCCCGCGCCTCCCATCTTCGGACTGCGCCTGGCCACGGGCTTGGCCGGCGTGCTGCTGGCCGTGCTGGTGGCCGGCCTGAATGAAAACATCACCAAGGTCGCGCTGGCCGACATCCGCGGCGCCATGGGCATCGCGCGCGACGACGCCAGCTGGCTCGTCGCCCTGTATGCGGCCGCCTCGGTCTCGGCCATGGCGTTCGCGCCGTGGTGCTCCGTCACCTTTTCGCTGCGCCGGCTGACGGCCGCCGCCATCCTCGTCTGCATGGCCGCCGGCGTGCTATGCCCGTTCGCGCCGAACCTGTCCGTGCTGATGGTCCTGCGCGTAGTGCAGGGCGCGGCTGGCGGCGCCCTGCCGCCCATGCTGATGACTGTGGCGCTGCGCTTCCTGCCGCCGAACATCAAGCTGTATGGCCTGGGCGGCTATGCGCTGAGCGCCACCTTCGGCCCCAGCCTGGGCACGCCGCTGGCCGCCTTCTGGACCGAGTACCTGGGCTGGCAATGGGCCTTCTGGCAAGTCGTCCCGGGCAGCATCGTCGCCCTGCTGATGGTGTCCTGGGGCTTGCCGCAAGACCCGCTGCGCCTTGAGCGCTTGCGCCAGTTCGACTGGCGCGGCCTGCTGCTTGGCCTGCCCGCCATCAGCATGCTGGTGGTGGGATTGCTGCAGGGCGAACGCCTGGCGTGGTTCGCCTCGCCGCTGATCTGCGTGCTGCTGGGCGGCGGTCTGTTGCTGCTGGTGCTGTTCTTCATCAACGAGTGGTCGCACCCGCTGCCGTTCTTCAAGCTGCAGCTGCTGTCGCGGCGCAACCTCAGCCATGCCCTGCTGACCCTGGGCGGCGTGCTGTTCGTCTTGCTGGCCGTGATCCTGATTCCCTCATCCTACCTGGCGCAGGTGCACGCCTACCGCCCGCTGCAGACGGCGCCCGTGATGCTGATGGTGGCGCTGCCGCAATTGATCGCCCTGCCGCTGGTGGCCGCCCTGTGCAATATCCGCGCCGTCGACTGCCGCTGGGTGCTGGCCATCGGCCTGGCCCTGTTGGCCCTGTCCTGCGTGCTCGGCGCGCGCATGTCGCCGGACTGGATCCGCACGCATTTCTACCTGCTGCAAGCGGTGCAGATCTTTGCGCAACCGATGGCCGTGATTCCCTTGCTGCTGCTGGCCACCACGGGCCTGGCGCCGCAGGATGGTCCGTTCGCCTCGGCCTGGTTCAACACCATCAAGGGCATGTCGGCCGTCGTCGCCACCGGCGTGCTCGATGCGCTGATCACGCGCCGCAACCATTTTCATTCGACGGTGCTCAGCGAACGCCTGGGCAACCTGCCTGGCGCCGTGGACGTGCCGGGGCTGGGGTCTGGCCTGAGTGCGCGCATGCATGCGCAAGTCGTCACCCTGACCTCGTCCGATCTGTACCTCATTGTCGCCGCCATCGCGCTGGCCATGATTGTGATCATTCCCATCCTGCCGACGCGCGTCTATCCGCCGCGCGCCGCCTGACTTTTATTTCTAGAAAGAGCTTCACCATGCAAAAACCCATACTGCGCTCGCGCGCCTTTCTTCTCGGCCCGGCCCTGCTGGCCTGCGCCCTCGCCTTTTGTGCCTGGCAACTGCTATTCGCCCGTGGCGACGAACAAAGCACCGACGACGCCTTCGTCAGCGCCGACTACACCGTGCTCTCCCCCAAGGTGGGCGGCATCGTGCGGGAAGTGCTGGTGGAAGACAACCAGACTGTCAAGGCGGGTCAGCTGCTGGCGCGCATCGACGACCGCGACTACGAGGCCGCCGCCGCCTCGGCCCGCGCCGAGGTCGCCGGCGCCGAGGCGCAACTGGCGAATGCCCGCGCCACCTTGCAGCGCCAGCAATCGGTGATCGAACAAGCCACGACCCTGGTCGACGCCAACCAGGCGGAAGACAAACTGGCGCAGCAGGAACTGGCCCGCTCGCAGCACCTGGCTGGCCAGGGCGCGGGCAGCGTGCAAAACGCGCAGCAGGCACAGTCGCGCTTCGACGTGAGCCGCGCGCGCCTGGCGCAGAACCGCGCCGCCCTCGTCGCCACCCGCAAGCAGACGGACATTCAGCAGGCGCAGCAAGGCGCGGCCGAAGCGGCCCTGCTGCGCGCCCGCGCCAGCCTGCAACGGGCCGAACTGGATCTGTCGCATACGCAGCTGCGCGCCCCCATCGACGGCATCGTCGGACGCCGCGCCGTGCGCGTCGGCGCCCTGGTGGCGCCCGGCGCCAGCCTGATGGCCGTGGTGCCCCTGAACCGCAGCTTCGTCGTCGCCAACCTGCAGGAAACCCAGTTGACGCACGTGCGCCAGGGCCAGCGCGCCAGCATCGCCGTCGACGCCTATCCTGACGTGCTCCTGCGCGGCACGGTGCACAGCATCGCGCCCGCCACGGGCGTGACGTTCGCCGCCATCGCGCCGGAAAACGCCACCGGCAACTTCACCAAGGTGGTGCAGCGCATCCCCGTCAGGATCGCGCTCGATCCCGGCCAGGATGCCGAACATCACCTGCGCGTGGGCATGTCGGCCGAAGTGCGCATCGATACGGCCATGCGTCGTCAAGAATTGAAGCAGGTGAGCGCGCGATGAAAGCACTGATACTCTTTACGGCCCTGGGCCTGGCCGGCTGCGCCAGCGTCGGCAACGATTTCCAGCGTCCGCACCATGATCTGGCACAGCAATGGCGCCAGGCGGAGCATGCCAGTTTCGCCGCCAGCCAGGATGGCGCCATCGAGCAGCGCTGGTGGGACAGCTTTGGCGACGCCACCCTGTCGTCCTTGCTGCAGCGCGCCGCCGGCGCCAACCTCGACGTGCTGGCGGCAGGCAGCCGGCTGGAACAGAGCCGCGCCGCGCGCGGCGTGGCCGGCGCCGCGCAAGGCCCGTCCCTGGGCGCGAATGGCGGCTATGGCCGCGCGCGCAACAGCGAACAAGGCTTGAGCGACCCGTCGCGCCACAACGGCCAGTCCGCCTACAACCTGTGGCAAGGCAATCTCGATGCGGCCTGGGAGCTGGACTTGTGGGGCCGCGTGCGGCGCGACGTGGAAGCGGCCGACGCGCGCGTCGACGCGGCCGTGGAAACGCAGCGCGGCGTGCTGCTGGCCGTGCTGGCCGAGACGGCGCGCGACTACATCGAGCTGCGCGGCGCGCAGCAGACCCTGGCCATCACGCAGCAACTGCTCGATATCGCCCGCCATACGCTGGAACTGACGCGCATCCGCCTGCGTGAAGGCGCGGCGACGCAACTCGACGAGGCCGAGGCGGCGGCCCACGTGGCCACCATCGAGGCGCGCCTGCCGCCGCTGCAGCAGCGCGAAGCGCGCCTGGGCAATGCCCTCGCCCTCCTGCTGGCGCTGCCGCCACAGTCCCTGCAGGCGGAACTGGCGGCGGGCAAGGCCATTCCCGCCGTGGCCATGCAGGTGCAGCTGGGCGTGCCGAGCAGCCTGGCCGAACGGCGTCCCGACATCCGCCGCGCCGAAGCGCAGCTGCACGCGGCCACGGCCGCCATCGGCGTGGCGCAAGGCGATTTTTATCCGCGCATCACGCTCTCGGGCAGCGTCGGCCTGCAGGCGATGCAGCTGTCCGATATCGGCTGGGACGCCAAACGCTTCGCCTTCGGTCCCGGCTTCAGCGTGCCCCTGTTCGATGGCGGCCGCCTGCGCGGCAAGCTGCAATTGCGCGAGGCGCAGCAGCAGGAAGCGGCCATCGCCTACCGCCAGACGGTGCTGGCCGCCTGGCACGAGGTGGAAGATGCGTTATCGAGCTACCAGGCCAACGCCCGCCGCCAGGCCAGCCTCGATGCAGCCGTCAGACAGGGACGCCGGGCGCTGAGCAGCGCTGAACTGCAGTACCGCCAGGGCGGCACGGACCTGATCAACGTGCTGCATGTGCAAAACACCTTATTGAACAACGAAGCGGCGCTGGTCGACAGCCGCGCCACCGCCTCGCTGTCGCTGGTCCAGGTCTACAAGGCGCTGGGCGGCGGCTGGCAAGCCTTTTCAACCCCATCGCAAGGAAGCACGCCATGAAACCGAATCCCGCACATTTTTCCATCCACGACGTCAGCGACTTTCCCATCGTGCGCTTTCGCCCTGAAACGGCCGTCACCGGCTATGCCCCGCTGTGGGAAAACGACATGGACGCCCTGCTGCGCCATGGCGTACCGTTCGTCATGCTGTTCGAAGAGGAACGCGGCGATGAAGCGCACATCGACCGCAAGCGCCGCGGCCTGTGGCTCAAGCATAACAAGGTGGCGCTGGCCGCCCTGTGCCGGGGCCTGGTATCGGTCGAGGAGGATGCGGAACAGCGCGCGCGCCTGCAGGCAATGGCGGCCGGCGCCATGAAAGCCTTCGGCATCCTGCAGGAAGTGGCCGCCACGCGCGAACAGGCCGAGGCCCTGATGGTCTGGCTGCTGGGCAGCGGCCAGATGGCGCGGCCGCGCGCGGCGGACGTGTGGTGAGTGCGGCGGCCGGCAGCACGCCATCGCCCCGGCGGGACGCCGCGGTGCTTACGGCGCCGCGTCCTCGGTGGCGATCCGCTGCGTCGGCGCCAGCACGCTCTCTGCCGACAGGGCGCGCGCATGGCCCGCCTGCGGCAGCTGTTGCGCCACGGCCGGGTACTGCGAGGCCGCATCGCCGACGGCGGACAGCACCTGCATCGGCGTGGCCAGCGCCAGCGCTCCCGCGCCCATTTTTTTCAGCGCGATGCGGCGCGCCACGCTGGCGGCGATCATGCGGCGCATAGCTCGCCCTCCTGCGCCACGCGCTCGACGATGTGGCGCCATTCGCACAGCTCATGCACGCCCGGCTTGCGTTCGCCGAAGAACATGACGATGTTGTCGCCCCTGGCGTCGAACAGTTCCACGGACGTCACCAGGCCGTCGACGGTCGGCTTTTTCACCACCCAGGCGCTGGCGATATGGTCTTCGCGCAAATGCAGGTTGAAGCGCGTGTCGAGGACATTGATCCATGGCCCCATCACGGCGATCTTGTGCACGGGGCCGGAATGGATCTGGATCATGCCGGCATTGCCGACGAAGGCCATGATGGACACCTTTTCGAGGGCGGCGCTATTGAGCAGGTCCAGCACGCACGATGGGTCGAGCCGCTGCACGAAGCGCGCCTCGGCCAGGCGCAGCCCCTGCAGGCGCGAGACCGCGTATTTTTTCAGCACGGTGAAAAAATCATGCGTGTCGCGCAAGTCGGCCCAGGCGGCGCGAAAGCCGGCCACGTCGATCTGCGCGTCGGGCAGTTCGGCCGGCCGCGGCGCCGGCGCCGTCACGCTGATGCCGGCCGCCTGGTTCGCGTCGGCAAAATGCGCCACCAGCGCATCGTAGGCGGCGATGTCGCTGTGCGGCGTGAGGAAAATCTTGTGCACGGCATGGCCGGCCGCATCGAAAAACTGCAGGCTGCGCCGCACTTCCTTCTCACCCATCTCCCGAACGGCAAAGCCATGCGCCCAGTGGCGGTAAAACATGCGCAGGTCGATGTCGCCACCGAGCACCAGGCCCACGTGGTTGTTGTGGCTGGCCTTGCGGTAGACGCCCGTCTTTTCATGCACGCACGAGGCGTTGCGCGTCAGCGCCATGACTTCGCCCAGCGGCTCCAGCGCCTGGACGATGGCGGGCCAGTCGGCCTGCAGGCGCTCGGCGCCCAGCAAGGTGCCATTGGCCAGCGACAAGCCCGCATGCGCGGCGATCAGCTCGCCTTCGGCCATGCCCAGTTCCTCGGCGATGTCGCGGTGGCGGGCTTTTTTCTCGCGGCGCAGGCGGGCAAATTCGCTGGCGACCAGCTCGGTGTTGCAAACAGGGGGCATGCTCGTCACGGTGTCTCCTTTCAAGGCGAACACTGGCTGGCATGGGCTGGCTGGTGGTGGGGAATCTTGAATTCAATTATAAATGAGAATCATTCGCAATCAAGGCTTATTTGCGTGAAAAGAATAGCGCGCAAAAAAAAGCGCCGCGACAGGAAACCCGTCGCGGCGCAAAGGAGACCGATCGGTATTGCCGATCAGTTCAGGAAAAAAAGGTCAGGCGCTGGCCTGCGCTCCCGGCATGACGGCCGCTTCCGCCGCCTGCTTCGGGCTGGAGCGCTGCGCCAGCAGGATCACGGCGGCCAGCACCATGGCGCCGCCCAGCAATTGCGTGCCGCTGACGGATTCCTTCAGCAGGGTCACGCCGAACGCCATCGTGATGACGGGTTCGAATGTGGAAATGATGGAGGCCTTGGCCGCGCCGATCTGCGCCACGCCGGCAAAGAAGGCGGCAATGGCGATGGCCGTCGAAAACAGGGCGATGGCGCTGACGGCCAGCCAGCCCGTCGCCGTGCCCGGCAAGGACACGCCTTGCCACAAGGCAATCGCGCTGTTCGACAGGCCGGCTGTGCCCAGGATCACCACGCAGGCGGCCAATGGGTGAATATTCTCGCGGCTTTTCGACAGGCTGTTGCCAAACAGGATGTACACGGCGTACACGCCGGCGGCCATCAAGGCCAGCGCGATGCCGATGGGCTGGCCCTGCAACTTGCCGCCCAGGGTGATGGCCATGCCGGCAATCGCCAGCGCCATCAGCACCAGCATGCGCCGGTCCAGCTTTTCCCAGCCCAGCGCCAGCGCGAGGATGGTGACCAGCACGGGATACACATACAGCAGCATGCCGCACAGGCCGCTGCTGGCATACATCAAGGCATTGAAATAGCCTTGCGACTGGGCCGTGTACATCAGGCCCATCAGCATGTAGCCGGCCAGCAGGCGGCCGCGCGGCAAGCGCCAGCCACCGAGCCACACGAGCGGCAGCAACAGCATGGCGGCGATGACGAAACGCAAAGCCAGCATGGTCGACGGGTTGACCCCGGACGCATAGGCCGCCTTGGCAAACACTGCGGAACTGCCGAAACCGGCGGCCGACAGCAACACCAGCGCAACGGCGCGGCGATCAGACATGACTAAACCTCTTTGAGTACACCTGGGCAAACCCGCTGCGTATCGCGACGGTTTTCCCAGGCGTTGTAAATATTAATGCCAAGCAAGGCTGGAAGGTGATGCGTGCGTGAAATGCATGCGTGAATCCTATTGCGGG
This sequence comes from Janthinobacterium rivuli, assembly GCF_009208735.1. GTDB lineage: Bacteria > Pseudomonadota > Gammaproteobacteria > Burkholderiales > Burkholderiaceae_D > Janthinobacterium. The sequence continues at coordinate 70,821 of NZ_WFLJ01000025.1, forward strand.
TCACTTCTCGCAGTGACGGCATCATATTCGCTTGCGCAAAATGAAACAAACCAATATTCTTCACGGATAGGCCGAATATTACTGAGGCTCAATCTCCTGAGAGTGCCATGTCACGTCCCTTGCCCCCGCTCGCCGCCCTGCACGCCTTCGAGGCGGCCGCCCGCCATGAAGGCTTCCAGCGCGCGGGCGAAGAATTGCACGTGTCGGCCGGCGCCATCGGTCACCACGTGAAACAGCTGGAAGCGTGGCTGGGCATCGTGCTGTTCCAGCGCCTGCCGCGCGGCGTGGTGCTGACCAATGCCGGTCAGCGCTATGCGGCTTCGCTGGGGCCGATACTCAACCAGCTGGCCGACGTGTCCGAGCAGGCGCGGCGCCAGGGCGACGACAAGGTGGTGACGGTGACGGCCACCAGCTCGCTCGTCTCGCGCTGGCTGATGCCGCGCCTGGGCCGGCTGCGCGACCGCTACCCGCAGATCGAGCTGCGCGTGCTGGCGTCGATGCACCCGGTCGACCTGGCGCGCGATGGCGTGGACGTGGCCATCCGCCTGGGACCGGGCCGCTATCCGGGCCTGAAGGTCGATTTATTGATGGAAGAATGGTTTTCCGCCGTCTGCAGCCCCGGCTTCCGCGCCAACGCGGCCAGCCTGCGCCAGCCCGCCGACCTGCTGCGCTATCCGCTGCTGCACGACGAACCGGAAGTGCACCTGCCCGGCGAAATCGACTGGACGCGCTGGCTGCATAGTTGCGGCGTGCATTACAGCGGCAATAGCGGCAACAGCGGCGCGCGCTTTTCGCACACGTATCTGTGCCTGGACGCGGCCGCCAGCGGCCAGGGCGTGGCCATCGCCGCCAGCCCCCTGATCGGCGACGACCTGCGCTCGGGCCGCCTGGTGCGCGTGTTCGAACACGCTGTGCGCGGCCCCCACTGTTATTATCTGCTGCGCTCGCCCCAGGCGGAAACGCGGCCCCTCGTGCATGCGTTCTGCGAATGGCTGATCGCCGAGGCCCGCGCCGACCAGGAAACCGTCTGGCCCACCGTGGAGAGCGCATGACAAACAGGGAACTGGCGCGCAGCGCCGCATATATTGTCCAGCATGAATACGAACACGCCAGCGTACTGGCCGCCGATGGCCGGCGGGCGAGCCTGGGCGAGTTCTATGGCGACCCGGCCGTGGCCTTGATCGACATCAACGAGCGATGGTGCGCCGTGGCGGGCGAGGGATTGGTGCTGTGCCGGCTGGACCAGCCGTTCGGGCAGTGTATGGAATACCACCGCCAGCCAGGCGACGTGCGCTGGATCACGGCTTTACGGCAAACGGGAACGTTTGCGCTGGAATGGCAAGGCGAGGATGGCGTGTGGTCCACCCTCGCTTTTGGAACAGCCGAGGAATTTATAATTTAATAAAATGCTCGCGGTAATACTTCAGCTCTTCGATCGACTCCAGGATATCGGCCAGGGCCGTGTGTTTCTGGTGTTTCTTGAAACCGGTGGCGATTTCCGGCTTCCAGCGCTTGCACAGCTCTTTCAGCGTCGATACGTCAACATTGCGATAGTGGAAGAACGCTTCCAGCTTCGGCATGCCGCGCACCATGAAGCGGCGGTCCTGGCCGATGGTGTTGCCGCACATGGGCGACTTGCCTGCCGGTACGTATTTCTTCAGGAACGCGATCAGTTCCGCTTCCGCCTGGGCTTCCGTCACGGTCGACGCCTTGACCTTGTCGATCAGGCCCGAGCGGCCGTGCGTGCCCTTGTTCCAGGCATCCATCTTGTTCAGCGTTTCATCGGACTGGTGAATCACGAACACGGGGCCTTCGGCCAGCAGGTTCAAGTGCATGTCCGTCACCACCACCGCCACCTCGATGATGCGGTCGGTATCGGGCTCCAGGCCCGTCATTTCCATGTCGACCCAGACCAGGTTCATCTCATTGGGACGTGCCGGCACGGTGGGTGCGGGGGTGGATGCAGTTAAGTCAGTCGCTTGTGACATAATTCTCTCTTGGCCTAATCAAACTAAATAATCAGCCATTTTCTCACAGGCACAGAATGTATTCACTCGCGTTTTCGATTTTGTTTGTATCCGTCCTCGTTTTGACCCTGGCCGTGCGCTTCTGGCTCGCTTCGCGGCAGATTCGCCACGTGCTGGCTCACCGCGCCTTTGTTCCACCCGAATTCGCGGAAAAGATTCCGCTGGCCGCGCACCAGAAGGCGGCCGACTACACGGTGGCCAAGACCAAGTTCGGCTTGCTGACCTTGCTGGTCAACTATGCCGTGCTGATCGGCTTTACCTTGCTGGGCGGCCTGCAATGGCTGGCCCTGCATCTGAATGAATGGATGGGGCCTGGCTCGCCCATGCTGTACCAGATCGGCCTGATCGCCGCCTTCGCCGCCATTTCCGGCCTGATCGACCTGCCCTTCGACTATTACCGTCAGTTCGTGCTCGAGCAGCGCTTCGGCTTCAACACCATGGCGCGCAAGCTGTTCTTCGCGGACATGCTCAAGGGCGTGGGCCTGGGCGCCGTCATCGGCCTGCCACTGATCTGGGTCGTGCTGACCCTGATGGCCAAGTCGGGCGACCTGTGGTGGCTGTACGCGTGGTTCGTCTGGAGCGGCTTCCAGTTGCTGATGATGGTGCTGTTCCCCACCGTCATCGCGCCGCTGTTCAACAAATTCACGCCGCTGGCCGACGAATCCTTGAAAAGCCGCATCGAAGGCTTGATGCAGCGCGTCGGTTTCGCCTCGAAAGGCTTGTTCGTCATGGATGGCTCGAAGCGCAGCGCCCACGGCAATGCGTATTTCTCGGGTTTTGGCGCCAACAAGCGCATCGTCTTCTTCGACACCCTGCTGTCGCGCCTGGCGCCGCAGGAAATCGAAGCCGTGCTGGCGCATGAACTGGGCCACTTCAAGCTCAAGCACATCGTCAAGCGCATCGCCGTGATGTTCGCCATCTCGCTGGGCTTTTTGGCGCTGCTGGGCTTCCTGAAGACGCAGCCATGGTTTTACGCGGGCCTGGGCGTGGATCCCGTCGCCCTGGCCATCACGGGCCAGCCGACGGACGCGCTGGCCCTGCTGCTGTTCATGCTGGCCTTGCCCGTCTTCACTTTCCTGCTGGGACCGTTGACGTCACTGAGCTCGCGCAAGCATGAATTCGAAGCCGACGCTTTCGCCGCCACGCACACGCAGGCGGACGACCTGGTCTCGGCGCTCGTGAAAATGTATGAAGACAATGCGTCGACCCTGACGCCCGACCCGCTGCACTCGGCCTTCTACGACTCGCACCCGCCGGCCAGCGTGCGCATCCGCCACCTGAAAGGGGCTACGACATGAATACGCCATCCACCTCGCAAGACCTGGCCCAACTGTCCTGCACGCCGCGCCAGCAGGCGCTGGGCGACACGGACATCGCCACCCTGCACGCCCTGCTGCCCCAGTGGACGCTGCAAAATGGCAAGCTGTGCCGCGACTTCGGCTTCAAGAATTACTACCAGACCCTGGCGTTCGTGAACGCCCTGGCCTATATGACCCATACGCAAGACCACCATCCGGAGCTCATCATTACTTACAAAACCTGCGCCGTGCGCTACGACACGCACTCGGTCAACCATGGCGCCGGCGGCCTGTCCGAAAACGACTTCATCTGCGCCGCCAAGGCAGACCTCATCTACCAGAGCAGCCAGGTGGCCCCATGAGCGAAGGCAAGTTGACCGGCGTCATCATCGCCGCCCACGGCCGCCATTACCTGGCCGACGTGGATGGCGCCAAGCTGCAATGCGTGACGCGCGGCAAGAAGACCAATGTGGCCGTGGGCGACATCGTGCACCTGACGCGCACCTCGAACGACCAGGCCGTCATCGACCGCATCGAGGAACGCAAGACCCTGCTGTACCGCTCGGACCAGTACAAATCGAAGTTGCTGGCCGCCAACCTGACGCAGCTGTTCATCGTCGTGGCGACGGAACCAGGCTTTGCCGACGACCTGATCTCGCGTTCGCTGGTGGCGGCCGACGCGGCCGGCATCGAGGCGCGCATCATCCTGAACAAAACGGACGTGACGGCCTCGCTGGAGCGCGCCCGCGAACGCCTGCTGCCGTATTCCTCGATGGGCTATCCCGTCGATGAAGTGTCGGCGCGCGCCGAACCGGAGCACGCCGTGGCCACCCTGGCGCCGCTGCTGGCGGGCCAGTCGTCCATCCTCATCGGCCAGTCGGGCATGGGCAAGTCGTCGCTGATCAACCTGCTGGTGCCGGACGCCGACATCGCCGTGCGGGAAATCTCGGCAGCGCTCGACACGGGCAAGCACACGACGACCTTTACGCGCCTGTACAAGCTCGACGAACTGGGCGCGAACAGCTCCATCATCGATTCGCCCGGCTTCCAGGAATTCGGCCTGTACCACCTGTCCGAAGGCATGCTGGAGCGGGCCTTCCGCGAATTCCAGCCCTACCTGGGCGGCTGCAAGTTCTACAACTGCCGCCACCTGATCGAGCCGCAGTGCGCCATCCTGCAAGCCTTGTCTGAAGGCAAGATCGCCAAGATGCGCCATACCCTGTACGGCCAGTTGCTGCACGAATCGGCGCAGACCCTGTATTAAGCACCCGCCCCAGCGCAAATATCACGGCAAAAAAAGCTCGGCTGGCGAAATTTAATTTCGCAGCCGAGCTCGCCTTCCGATTTTAATCCCAAAACCATTCATCTGCCGTTTTATGCACTTCATCGCGTAAAACCAGCCCTCCGTCGCCCGCCGCTGGCGATGGCCAGGCGCGTTTGCTAACTTGACACCAGTCCCTGCAGGAAACCTGCCAGCGACCACACGATCTAACTTCAACCAATCCTGTCATCCTGATCGAAGGTGAATGTCATGCATACCAAACGTTTCCTCCCCCTCCTCCTTGCCCTGTTCGCGCTTGCCGGCGGCATGGCCCAGGCGCAAACCGCCGCCGCACCGCCCACCACCGACAGCGTGCGCGTCACCTCGGGCACCTACTATCACGTCACGGCCCAGGAAGCCTTCGACATCGAGCAGCAATACCGCCTGTCGAATGGACAACGGCTGGAAGTCCGCCAGCAAGACAGCCATTTCTTTGGCCGCCTGATCGACGACCGCGAATGGCAGGCAAAAAACAGCGTGGAAATCTACCCGACCGGCCCGGGCCAGTTTGTCACCAAAAAGGGCGCCACCTTCGTCTTCAGCAATGCGGGCGACCGCGTGGTGATCGACGACGCCCAGTTCCTGCCCGGCTTGCGCCTGCCCGCCGACATGCGCAGCGCCAGCACCGCGACGGGCAGCGCCAGCATCCGGCTGGTGTCGCGCTAGGATCGACTTGGGCGCCTGCCCCGCCATCGGCCGGCGGGGGCAAATCGCCCCCGCCGGGGACGCCATGCCCGATGAAGAATTCTGACCGGCGCACTGAACAATTCCCCTGAATGCAGCTTACAATGCGATGACGCATGGCCTGTGCAATCACAGGCTGGAGCCACTGTTTGCGGGGGAGAATGCTTGAATGGAAATGTTCGCGCTCGAACATGACGTAGCGCAGTGGGAAAGCGCATTGCTGCCGTTGCGCGGCGCCGGGCGCGTACCGCTGCTGCTGGCGCTGTCGTGGCATCTGCGCCAGCGCGATTGCGCTAGAGCAATTGCGCTGAGCGAAGAGGCGCATCTGCTGCTGCCGCTGGCGGGCCTGGATGCGGCAGCACTGGAACAGGCGCGCGCGCGCCTGCAACTGGTGCAGGCGGAAGTGGCATGGCTGCAAGGTGCGCTCGATGCCGCGGAAAGCCTGGCCATGGCGGCGCACGCCATCCTGTGCGCGCACGGCAACGGCGCCGGTTGCGCCGACGCCCACTGGCTGCTCTCCTCGATCGCCGTCGACCGTGGCGACCATGCCCGCTGCGACGCCGAACTGCTGGCTGCGGCGCAGCAAGCGCGCGGCGCCGGCGATGCGACGCGCGCCAGCCTGGCCGACGCGGCCATGGCGCGCTGGGCCGTGTTGCGCGACGCGCCTGCCGCCCAGGCCCGCTGGAGCGGGCACCTCCAGGCCGACGCCGGCGTCAAGCTGCCCGCGCCGCTGGCGGCCTGGGTGCATGACTTCCGCGGCTTGCTGGCGCACACCTCGCGCGACCTGGGCGCGGCCGCCGGCTACTACATGCAAAGCTACGAGGCGGCGCTGGAAAGCGGCCAGCTGCGCGGCGCGATCACGGCCGCCATCAATATCGGCGACTGTTTCTCCAGCCTCAACGACAACGAATCGGCCCTCGAATGGATGCAGTGCGCGCTGGATCTGGCCCGTCCCACGGGCTGGCCGCGCAGCATCGGCGCCTGCCAGACGCATACGGCCGAAACCATGCGCAAGCTGGGGCGGCTGGCCGCCGCCGAAGACTTGCTGCGCGAAGCGCTGCACATCCTGGCGCCCGTATCCGGTGCGCGCACCTACGCCAACGCCCTGTTCCACTTGGGCGAGCTGAGCCTGGACAAGGGCGACTACGACACGGCGCTCGACGCCTTCAGCCGGCTGGCGCAGCGCGCCGAAGCGCTGGGCCAGGCCGATTTCCGCAGCATGGCGCAACGCGGCAGCGCCCACGCGCTGTCCTACCTGGACCGGCCGGACGAGGCGCTGCAGGCGGCTGAACGGGCTTGCCAGCTGGCCACGGCGCAGGGCGACGCCATGCACCAGGTGGCGGCGCTGCGCGTGCTGGCCATGCTGCATGCGCGCCACGAGTTGCCACCGCCCGCAGGCATGTCGGAACGCAATCCCGCCCTGCATTTCCTGCACCAGGCGCTGCAGGTGGCCGCCTCCATCGAAGGCTACTCGCCGCCCGGCGAACTGCTCGATGCGCTGGCGCGCGAATACGCGCATGCGGGCGACTATGCGCGCGCCTACGATATCGCCCTCGATGCGGGCGTGGCGCGCGAAAAAAGCCACACCCAGCAAGCGAGCAACCGCGCCACCGCCATGCAGATCTACCACCAGACGGAACATGCGCGCTCGGAAGGCTATCACCACCGCGAACTGGCCGCCTCCGAAGCGCGCCGCGCCGAAGTGCTGCAGCAGACCAGCGACACCCTGGAACGGCTGTCGGCCATCGGCCAGGAAATCACCACCCACCTCGACGCCAGCGCCGTCTTCCAGGTGCTCGACCGCCACGTGCATGCCTTGCTGCCGGTCAACACCTTCGCCGTCTACATGCTCGACGCGGCGGGCACGGCCCTGCACCGCGCGCATGGCATGGAGGCGGGCCATCCCCTGCCCGACAACGCCATTCCTCTGAGCAATCCGCGCGCCTATTCCGTGCGTTGCCTGCTGGGCCGGCGCGAAGTGTATATCGACCAGGTACCGCCGCAGCGCCACGCCTACACGGTGCCCGGCACCCTGCATAACCAGAGCGTGCTGTACGTGCCGCTGATGGTGGGCGAACGCGTGCTGGGCGTGATGACGGTGCAGGCGTGCCATGCGCATGCCTACGGCGAACGCGAACGCCTGATCTTCCGCACCCTGTGCGCGTATGGCGCCATCGCGCTCGACAATGCCAGCGCCTACCGGCAATTGCAAGATGCCCAGGCGCAACTGGTATCGCAGGAAAAACTGGCCGCCCTCGGTTCGCTGATGGCCGGCGTGGCGCATGAACTCAATACCCCGATCGGCAACAGTTTATTGATCGCCAGCACCATGCAACAAAAGACGGAAGATGTGGAACGCCTGATGAACGGTCCCGGACTGCGCCGCTCGGACCTGGCGGCCTTCATCGACGATGCGCGCAAGGCATCGGCGCTGGTGATGCGCGGCTTGCGCAGCGCGGCCGACCTGGTCAACAGCTTCAAGCAGGTGGCCGTGGACCGCACCACCGAGCAGCGGCGCCAGTTCGACCTGCAACAAGTGAGCAATGAAATCATCGCCACCGTCATGAACCGCATCCGCGGTTCGGGCCACCGCATCGAAATGGAGATAGCCTTCGGCATCGCCATGGACAGCTATCCGGGCCCGTTCGGCCAGGTGATCACCAATCTGATCAACAATGCGCTGCTGCACGCCTTCGCCCCCGCGCCCAACGATGGCGCCGCCGGCACGGGCTGCATGCGCCTGTCGGCCACGGCGCACGCCGCGCGCGTGCGGATCGTCTTCGAGGACAATGGCGGCGGCATCGCCGAACAGCATTTGTCGCGCATCTTCGACCCCTTCTTTACCACCAAGCTGGGCCAGGGTGGCAGCGGCCTGGGGCTGTCGATCAGCTACAACATCGTCACGGCCCTGCTGGGCGGCACCATCCAGGTGACCAGCAGCCCCGCCGGCACGCGTTTCACCCTGGACTTGCCCCTGGTGGCGCCCCGACTGGACGGCGCCGCGCCCGCCAGCATCTATTAATAGGCCGCCCTTTTCCTGGGCGCAGGCTTGCCTATACAAGTACGCGCCCGGACGGTCTTTCCAATCTAAAAGCAAAACCCTTATAATTGAACGGCTGAAGTACTTGCCATTGCATTATTTTCAACTTGGCAAACCGCATCGTACCGCGCGACAGGCGTCGCGCTGGCACCGATCAACACAGCAGCGCGCCGGGCGAGGCAGTCATCAGACGAGATGTTGTACGCTGATGCAACCCGGCGGGAAAGGCACGCCGCCGGCGGCCTGCGCATCTTCAAGTGGTCATTATGTCGACAAAAAAACCGATCAAGCACTACCTCCAGTTCTCCGATTTCACGTTGGAAGAGTACGAATATGTGATCGAACGCGCCCATCTGATCAAGCGCAAGTTCAAGAACTACGAAATCTACCATCCACTGATCGACCGCACCCTGGTGATGGTCTTTGAAAAGAACTCGACCCGCACCCGCCTGTCTTTCGAGGCGGGCATGCATCAGCTGGGCGGCGCCGCCATCTACCTGAACACGCGCGATTCCCAGCTGGGCCGCGGCGAACCGGTGGAAGACGCGGGCCAGGTCATGTCGCGCATGTGCGACATCATCATGGTGCGCACGTTTGGCCAGGAAATCATCGAGCGTTTCGCCGCCAATTCGCGCGTGCCGGTGATCAATGGACTGACCAATGAACACCACCCTTGCCAGGTCTTTGCCGACATCTTCACCTACATCGAACACCGCGGCTCGATCGCCGGCAAGGTCGTCGCCTGGATCGGCGACGCCAACAACATGCTGTACTCGTGGCTGCAGGCGGCCGAAGTGTTCGGCTTCCACGTCAACGTGTCGACGCCGAAGGGTTACGACATCGACCTGTCGCAAGTCAAGACCGACCGCTACACCTTCTTCGCCAACCCGTCGGACGCCTGCGAAGGCGCGCACCTGGTCAACACGGACGTGTGGACCAGCATGGGCTACGAAGCGGAAAACGCGGCCCGCATCGCCGCCTTCGACGGCTGGATCGTCGATGGCGCGAAGATGGCCCGCGCCGCGCCCGACGCCCTGTTCATGCACTGCCTGCCCGCCCACCGCGGCGAGGAAGTGGCCGCCGAAGTGATCGACGGCCCGCAATCGGTGGTGTGGGACGAGGCGGAAAACCGTTTGCACGTGCAAAAAGCGCTGATCGAATACCTGTTACTCGGTAAAATCCAATAATTCGCCTGGAACTGCAGAACTCCCGGCAGCATCGCAACACATACATCGACAACGACAACTGGAAGCAATATGAGCGACATTAAAAAAGTAGTCCTGGCCTATTCGGGCGGACTCGACACCTCCGTCATCCTGAAATGGCTGCAAGATAACTACCAGTGCGAAATCGTCACCTTCACGGCCGACCTGGGCCAGGGCGAAGAACTGGAACCGGCGCGCGCCAAGGCCATCAAGTTCGGCATCAAGCCGGAAAACATCCATATCGAAGACGTGCGCGAAGAATTCGTGCGCGATTTCGTCTTCCCGATGTTCCGCGCCAATACCGTGTATGAAGGCGAATACCTGCTGGGAACCTCGATCGCCCGTCCATTGATCGCCAAGCGCCTGATCGAAATCGCCAACGCCACGGGCGCCGACGCCATCTCGCACGGCGCGACCGGCAAGGGCAACGACCAGGTGCGTTTCGAACTGGGCGCCTACGCGCTGAAGCCAGGCGTAAAGATCATCGCTCCATGGCGCGAGTGGGATCTGCTGTCGCGCGAAAAACTGCTGAAGTACGCGGAAGACGCCGGCATCGAAATCGACATGAAGCACAAGAACGGCGGCGCGCCGTACTCGATGGACGCCAACTTGCTGCACATCAGCTTTGAAGGCCGCCACCTGGAAAACCCGAGCGCCGAAGCGGAAGAGACCATGTGGCGCTGGACCGTCAGCCCTGAAAAGGCGCCGGACGAAGCGGAATACCTGGACATCGAATACGAAAAAGGCGACATCGTCGCCATCAACGGCGTGCGCATGTCGCCCGCCACCGTGCTGGCCGAACTGAACAAAGTTGGCGGCAAGCATGGCGTGGGACGCCTGGACCTGGTGGAAAACCGCTACGTCGGCATGAAGTCGCGCGGCTGCTATGAAACCCCGGGCGGCACCATCATGCTCAAAGCCCACCGCGCCATCGAATCGATCACCCTGGACCGCGAAGTGGCCCACTTGAAAGATGACCTGATGCCGCGCTACGCGTCGATGATCTACAACGGCTACTGGTGGGCGCCCGAGCGCGTCGCCCTGCAAACCCTGATCGACCACACGCAGGAAACCGTGAACGGCTGGGTACGCATCAAGCTGTACAAGGGCAATGTCATCGTCGTGTCGCGCGATTCGAAGACGGACTCGCTGTTCGACATGAACATCGCCACCTTCGACGAAGACGGCGGCGCCTACAACCAGGCCGACGCCGGCGGCTTCATCAAACTGAACGCCTTGCGCATGCGCATCGCCGCCATCGCCCGCGAAAAGCGCGGCCAGAAGTAATTAGTTGCCGGGAGGCACTGCCTCCCGTGCCAACCCAAGCCGCCCACGGGCGGCTTTTTTACGTCTGAAACGCACTCGGCCGCGATTTTCGGCCGTGCGCTCCCCTGTATTGCCCCCATTTTGCTGTCTGCGTGGCAAAATGCTACAGTGCAATTGTGCTGACCTTCCCGCTTCCGGAGCCCTCCCATGTTCAAGAACCTGAGCATCAAGAATAAACTGTATCTGGGCTTCGGCTCCATCGTGGCCATCATCCTGATCCTGCTGGCCGTGGCCTACAACAGCTTTACGCGCCTGTCGGAAGCCAATGCCTGGGACCGCCACACGATGGAGGTGCAGGTCGAGATCGACAAGATTCACAATTCCATCCTGCAAATCCAGGTGGAAGCGCGCGGTTTCATTCTGACCGGCAACGACGCTTCGCTGAACCCGGAAACGGACGAGATGGCGGTGCTGACGCAGCACACGCAAAAAGCCATCGCCATGACGGTCGATAACAAGGTGCAATCGGAACGCTTCCGCAAGATCGACCAGCTGACCACCACCTGGGTCAAGGAATGGATCACCCCGCTGATCGAGAAGCGCCGCGCGCTGGGCAATGCGCCAGGCGCCACGGAATCGGTGGCGCGCACCATGCCGCCGACCGGCTACCCGGCCATCGCGCAAGCGAACAAGCTGCTCGACGAAGCGGCGGCAGAAGAGTCCCGCTTGCTGGCCGAACGCACGGCCACCACGGCGAAATTGCAGGAAACCATGATGCTGACCCTGGCACTGGGCGGCTTGCTGTGCGTGGTACTGGCGCTGGGCATTTCCTACCTGCTGGGCCGCTCCATCCTCAGTCCGCTGAACAACCTGACGGAGGCCGTCGGGCGCATCGCCGGCGGCGAGCAGAGCGCGCGCGCCGCCATCATTTCGCGCGACGAATTGGGTCAGGTGACGGAAGAGTTCAACCGCATGGCGCAAACCATCCAGGACAACCAGGCCAACGAACTGGCCGCCACCAACACCTTGCGCGCCAAGGTCGATTCGCTGCTGGAAGTGGTGTCGAAAGCGGCCTCGGGCGACCTGACGGGCAAGGTCGGCATCACGGGCAACGACGCCATCGGCCAGCTGGGCAATGGCCTGGCGAAGATGTTCGAGAACCTGCGCAGCCTGCTCAACAATGTGCAAAAGGCCGGCATCCAGGTGACGACGTCCGCCACGGAAATCGCCGCCTCGGCGCGCCAGCAGGAAGCCACGGGCATCGAGCAGGCGCAAACGAGCGTGGAAATCCTCAGCACCACCAAGGAAATTTCGGCCAACACGAGCCAGTTGCTCAAAACTATGGAAGATGCCACCGCCGTGGCCGACTACACGACGAATGCGACGGCCGAAGCGCAAAACAACCTCAAGCGCATGGATTCGACCATGCAGCACATGGTCTCGGCCACCGATTCCATCAACGCCAAGCTGGCGGCCCTGTCGGAAAAAGCCAGCAATATCAATAGCGTGCTGATCACCATCACGAAGGTGGCCGACCAGACCAACATCCTGTCGCTGAACGCCGCCATCGAGGCGGAAAAGGCGGGCGAGGCGGGTCGCGGCTTTTCCGTGGTGGCGACGGAAATCCGCCGCCTGGCCGACCAGACCTCCGTTTCCACCTGGGATATCGAGCAAATGCTCAAGGAAATGCAGTCGGCCGTGTCCGCCAGCGTGATGGGCATGGATAAATTCTCGGAAGAAATTCGCCGCAGCGTGGGCGAAGTGCGGCAAGTGGCGGAACAATTGTCGTCCGTGATGGACCAGGTGCAAAAGCTCACGCCGCAATTCGACGCCGTGCTGCAAGGCATGCAGTCGCAAGCCATCGGCGCCTCGCAGATTTCCGACACCATGATGCAGCTCAACGACGCCACGCAGCAGACGGTGGAGTCATTGAAAGCCACCAGCGAAGCGGTGCACCAGCTGCAATATGCGGCGGGCGACCTGCAGTCGAGCGTGTCGACCTTCGCCGTCACCATCTGATCCCATGAAAGTATTGCTCTTTCACATAGGACGCGACCGCTATGGCCTGCCCCTGGCCGGCATCGTGCGCGTCTTGCCGCTGCTGGAGCTGAAACAGTTGCCGCTCACGCCAGACTACGTGGCCGGCCTGATGGACTTGCACGGCACGCCCGTGCCCGTGATCGACCTGTCGCGCCTGGCCGGGCTGCCGGCCGCCGCCGCGCAGTTCGACACGCGCATCGTCATTGTCGACTACCGCGCGCCTGGCGGCGAAACCATGCACGCGCTGGGTTTGCTGGCCTCGCAGGTGCGCGGCATCGCCGACATCGATACGGAAAAGCTCGACGATAGCGGCGTGGCGACGGCGCCCTTCCTGGGCCAGGTGGCCAGCGACGCCGACGGCATCGTGCAGCTGGTGGAACTGGCGCACCTGCTGCCGCCGGACGTGCGCGCGCTGCTGTTTCAAGACGCGGGCGCGACATGACGGCGCAAGCCCTGCTGCGCCGCGCCACCGGCCTGTCCGTTTCCAAGGCCGTGGCCGAGCGGGCCGTCGGCCAGCGCATGGAGCAAACGGGTTTTACCGACAGCGTAGCCTACCTGCAGGCCCTCACGCCGGCCGAAATGACGCAATTGATCGAACTGGTGGTGGTGCCGGAATCGTGGCTGTTCCGCGACCCGCAGGCGTTCTACGCCACCGTCGAACTGGTGCAGGAACGCTGGGCGCGCGGGCGCGCCACGCGCATCCTGTCGATCCCCTGCGCCGGCGGCGAGGAACCGTATTCGATGGCCATGGCGCTGCGCGACGGCGGCGTGCCGAAGCAGGCGTTCAGCATCGACGCGTATGACCTGAGTCCCGGCTGCATCGAGCGGGCGCAGGCCGGCGTGTATGGCCGCAACGCCTTTCGCGCGCAGGACGTGGGCTTTCGCGAACGCTATTTCACGCACGTGGCCGACGACGCCTACCGCATCATCGACTCCTTGCGCGAGCAAGTCACCTTCAGGCAGGGCAATCTGCTGCAGTTCGACACCGCCACCTACAGCCGCCACTACGACGTCATCTTCTGTCGCAACCTCCTGATTTACTTCGACAAGCCGACCACGCGCGCGGCCATCGAGAATCTGTCGGCGCTGCTGGCCGACGACGGCATGCTGCTGGCCGGTTATGCGGAAGTGCCGTCATTCTGCCAGAACGGCTTTGCGACGCTGCAGTTCCGCCAGGCCTTCGCGCTGAAAAAGGACAGCACGCCGCCGGCCGCCGTCATCCAGGTGGCGCCGCTGCCTGCCCTGCGCAGCGTGCCGCCCGCGCCAAGGCGCGCTGCCGCTCCCTCGGCGCCCGTCGCGCCGGCCA
>NZ_WFLJ01000026.1 GCF_009208735.1 Janthinobacterium rivuli
GCCTGCGCCGCCTGCAGGCGCGACGCTTCCAGCGCGGCGCCGGTGCCGGCGATGTCGCTGGCCAGGCGCGCCACGTCGTCGATCAGGGGGCGCGCCGGCTGCAGCAATTCCCACTGCGCCAGCGCCGCGCGGCGCTCTTCGGCGGCGGCCCGTTCGGCATCCGCGCCATCGAGCGCCGCTTGCGCCGCCACTACCTGGCTTTGCAGCTTGTGCGTTTCCTGGTGCCAGCGCTGCTGCAGTTCCAGCACCGCCTTGCGCAAGTCGATCGTTTGCAAGGTGGTCTCGGCCGCGCCGTACAGCGCCTCGGTCTCGGCCCGCTCTTCCGGCGACAGGGGACGCTGATCGGCCAGTTTTTCGCCCAGGCGTTCGAGGACCTGCTTTTCCTTTTTCGCCCTCTCGAAGGCGCGCATGGAAATGTCGGTATAGATGCTGCTGCCCGTCAGGGTTTCCAGCAGCTCCCCCCGTTCATTGTCTTCCGTCTTGAGGAAGGTGGAAAACTCGTTTTGCGCCAGCAGCACGGCGCGGGTGAACTGGTCGAAGGACAGGCCGATGCGCTTTTCGATCTCTTCCTTGACTTCCGTCTTGGTGCCGCCGATGGGTTGCAGCGCGGGCAGCTGGTGCAAGCTCATGGCGGTCGCCTGCAGCGCGCCTTCGGCCTTCGTGCGCGAACGGCGCACGCTCCAGCGCGCGCGGTAGTGACCGCCGTCGTTGCCGACGAAATCGACTTGCGCGTAACCGTCCGGCGTGCCGCGGCGCAGCAGGGTGCGCGTATCCTGGGCGTTGACGGTTTCCTTGCCCACGTCGGGCAGGGCGCTGCCCCGGCCCAGCACCTTCAGCAGGCGCGGCGTGGCGTCGTACAGGGCCAGGCACAGCGCGTCGAGCAGGGTGCTCTTGCCCGCGCCCGTGGGGCCGCTGATGGCGAACAGGCCGGCGGACGCCAGCGGCTCCTGCTGGAAGTCGACTTCAAATTCGCCGGCCAGCGAGGCCAGGTTCTTGCCACTGATGTTCAGGATTTTCATGGTTTTTCAGGATTACTCAGGCGCCGGGCAGCAGCAGTTCGGCCAGGGCCGACAGTTGTTCGGGCGGTGCTTCTTTGCCGTACTTTTGCAGGTACAGGCGGCGGAAGATGTCGTCGGGCTGCAGCTGGCCCAATTGGTCGAGCGTCATGTTTTCGGGCGCGCTGCTGCGCGCGGCGCTCGACGTCTCGATCTTCGCCAGGCGCACCGGCTTGCCGTCCAGGGCCGTTTCGATGCGCGTGCGCAGGCCCGGTTCGGGCGCGTCCAGGCGCACGCGCACTTCCAGGAAGGGCTGCGCTTCCGGTGGCGCGGCGGGCAGGTCGAGGGCGGCCAGCTGTTCCAGCACTTCGGCGATCGGCGCCGGCGTGGCGGGTACGCGCAGCAGGGGCACGGCGCGTGGCACTTCGATGACGCGTACCTCGCGTAATTGCTCGCCCTCGATATCGAGGCACAGCACCTGGTGGCGGTAGTTCACTTCCGCGAAGGACAGGGGAATCGGGCTGCCGCAGTAGCGGATGTGCTCCTGGCCGCCCACGGCCTGCGCCTTGTGCAGGTGGCCCAGCGCCGCATACGCGATGGCGGCGTCAAAAATCCCCGAGGGCAGCATCTCCGTGCCGCCGATGACGATGCGGCGTTCGGAGTCGTTCGACATTTCGCCGCCCACCATGTGGCAATGGCCCATGGCCAGGATGGCTTGCCCGGGCTGGCGGCGCGCCAGCGCCAGGTCCGCCAGCTGGCGGTACAGCAGCGCGATGCCGCCCAGGTAGGCGTCCTGGGTGTCGCCGGCCGGCAGCTTCGGCACGTCGCCGGGGCGCAAAAAGGGCACGGCCAGGCACCAGGCTTGTACCTGCCCATCGCTGCCGGTGAGCGGCAGCAGCAGGCGTTCCAGGTCGATATTGCCCGCTTCGTCCCGCAGCAAGTGGCCGATCACGTGCGTGCCATGCGCGGCCAGCAGAGGGGCGGGCGCTTCCAGCCGGCCGGCCGAATCGTGGTTGCCGGCGACGACGATCAGCTGCAGCGCGGGCAGGCGCGCGCGCGCCTGCTGCAGGAACACGTACAGCTGCTTTTGCGAGGCGGCCGACGGGTTGGCGTTGTCGAACACGTCGCCGGCGACGAGCAGCACGTCGACCTGTTCGGCGACGAGCGTGTCGAGCAGCCAGTCGAGGAAGCGCTGGTGCTCGTAGCCCCGCTCATAATTGTGCAGGGTCTGGCCCAGATGCCAGTCGGAAGTGTGCAGCAGGCGCATGGTGGGGCAAGGGTAGGGGAGGACAGGCGCCAATATAGCAGGAATGGCGCCAGGCGCCAGCGGCCATCAAGTCGTCAGCACGCCGGCGCGATAGGTATTCCTGCCATCCTGCTTGGCCTGGTACAGCAGCACGTCGGCGCGCTGCAGCAGCACGGCGGGCGAGATGTCTTCGTCGCGGTAGAAGGCCAGGCCGATGCTGGCGGAAATGCGCACGGTGATGCCATCGAGTTCGAACGGCTGCCGCATGGCGGCGACGATTTTTTCCGCCAGCACGGCCGCGTCGTCGGGACGGACGATCTGTTCCATGATGATGGTGAATTCGTCGCCGCCCAGGCGGGCGATGATGTCGGTGGCGCGCATGGTCTGCGTCAGGCGCTGGGCGAAGGCGCGCAGCAGGGCGTCGCCGGTGCCGTGGCCGTGCGTGTCGTTGACGGGCTTGAAGCGGTCGATATCCATGTACATGACGGCCATCAGGTGCCGCTGGCGGCGGCTGGCGTGCATGGCGTCGCTGAGTTTTTGCTGGAAGCCGGCGCGGTTCGACAGGCCGGTGAGCGCATCGACCTGGGCCAGTTTCAGCAGGCGCTGTTTTTCGCGTTTTTGTACGGTGATATCCTGGCGCATCACGTGAAAGCCCACCACCTGCAGCTTGTCCTCGCCGATCTGCGGGATGTAGATCACTTCCATGCAGCGCTCGATGCCTTCCTTGTCGTCTTCTTCCTCGAAGCTCAAAGTTTCGCCCGCCAGCACGCGCTCGATGTACGGCGCCACCGTGCGGTAGCGCGCCTCGCCCACCGTGTCGCGCACGCTCTTGCCCAGCGCCTGCTGGCCCGTCAGGCCGAATTCGCGCTCATAGGCGATGTTCAGGAAACGGTAGACCTGGTCGGCGTCGATGTAGGCGATCATGGCGGGCAAGGTGTCGGCGATGGTGCGCAGGCGCGCTTCGCTTTCCAGCAGCGCCACTTCCGATTCGCGCAAGGTGGTGATGTCGTCCAGGCTGCCCACATAGCCTTCGATCCTGCCGTCGATGAGGATGGGGGCGATTTTGACGGAGACCCAGACCAGTCTGCCGTCGCGCTGCAGGCAGCGCAGGGTCGACTGGAACGGTGCGTGGCTGCGCGTGAGCTGTTCCAGCGCCACGTGCATCAGCGGATAGTCGTCCGGGTGCAGGGCGCTGGTCCAGCCGGCGCCCAGGGCGGCGGCGCGCGGCAGGCCGGTGATCGATTCGAAGGTGCGGTTGACGTAGGTGCAGCGGCGCTGGCGGTCCAGGCGCACCAGCCCGAGCGGCGAGGCGTCGTTGACGGCGGCCAGCTCGGCCTGTTTCTGGCGCAGTTCCAGTTCCTGCTGGCGGCGCTGCGAGATATCCTCGGCGATGCACAGGATGTGCTCGATCTGCTGGCGCTCGTCGAACACGGGCACGGAGACGGCGCGCAGGTAGCGCAGGCTGCCGTCCGCCAGGCGCAGCGGCTTTTCCGTATGGTCGATGACGCCGCGCTCGGCCAGGATGGCGCGGTCGTCCTCGGCGTCGTGCAGGCCGAAGTCGGGCGGGAAGGCCTGGCAATCGGTCTTGCCGATGACGTCGGTGGCCAGGTGGCCCGTGATATCCTCGGCCGCCCTGTTCCACACTTCCATCTTGCCGAAGTTTTCCGGGCGCGCGCTTTTCACGTAGACCAGCACGGGCAAATGGTCGATCAGCGATTGCAGGAAGCTGCGGTTGTCCTGCAGCGCCAGTTCGTCGTGCTTGCGCGCGCTGATGTCGCGCGAGGTGACGGCCACGCCGTCGGCGATCGGCACCACCTGGTGGCGCAGCCAGCGCGTGCCGCCCGAGGCCAGCGGCAGCTCGAATTCATCTTCCAGCGGCTGGCCCGTTTCCATCACCAGCACGAAGCGCTTGAAGAAGCGCTCGCCGCGCAGCAGCGGTACCTGCGGCAGCACGCGCTGGCCCAGCAGCTCGGCGCGCGGCTTGCCCAGCATGTCGGCGGCCCGTTCGTTGACGTCGGCGAAAATGAAGTCTTCCACCGGCTTGCCCGGCGCGGGACGCCAGGCTTTCAGCAGCAGCACGGCATCGAGGCTGCCCTGGTGCGCCGCGCGCAGCAGCGCCTGGGCTTCCTTGGCCTGGCGGATGCTGCGGCGCAGGCGCGCGCTCTGGCGCATCAGCAGGGCCGTGAAGGCGGCAATGAGCACGCTGGCGGCGAGCAGCGCACCGACATAGATCAGGCGGCGGTGTTCGAAGCGGGCCAGGGCGACGGCGCGGCTCACGCCCACCACGGCCAGCAGCGGGTAGCGCGGCAGCTCACTGTAGCTGTAGATGCGCGCCGTCGCGTCGACGGGCGGCTCGATCAGCAGCTCCTCGGGCGCGTGCCGCGGCGGTCCCGGCATGCGGAAGTCGATGCGGTCGCTGACGATCAATTGCTCGCCGATGCGCCCCACCGTCAGGCCGCTGTCGCGCGCCACCAGCATCAGCGCGCCCTGTTCATCGAGATTGAGCCGGTCGTAGTCGTCGACAAAATACGTGGGGTCGACGAGGATGACGATGGCGCCGGCAAAGCGGCCCTGCGCATCGTTCAGGCGGCGTGCCAGGCGGATGGTCCAGCGCTTGCTGCTTGCATCGAGCATGGGCGTGTCGACCAGGGCCGTATCGGATGCATTGGCGGCCAGCGCCCTGAAAAATGCCTGCCTGGCCAGGTTTTCCGGCAAATAGGCGTGGGCGCTGTCGAGCACATTGCCCTGCGCGTCGACGAGCGCAATCGGCAGCTCCAGTTTCGACGGCAGCACGCTGTCGAGCAGACCCTGGCGGCGCGTGAATTCGTTGAGGCGCAGGCCGCCGTCCGTTTCCTCGTATTTGAGCTTGAACAATTGCGTGGCGTGATCGGTCTGGCGCAGGATGTAGCTGGTATGGTCGGCCAGGGTACGCGCCAGCGACTGGCTGACGGCCACGGCGTCGCGCACCGCGCCGGCCCGCTCCTGGCCCACCTGGTACAGGACGGCCGCCCACAGCGCCAGCAGCAGGATGAGCGCGAACAGGGGCACCAGGCTGAAACGGTACAGGCGGCGGGCAAGGCGTTGCAGGGGTCTTGTTATCGCTATCACGGGCGCTTGCAGGCTATATTCATGGAAAAGGGGAGGGGCGGCGTGGCGCGCATGATAGCCGAAATCGGCCGCCTTACGCGTCAGCGTGTTGCCGCCGCTGCCATCGTCTGTTCGCGGTCTGTCGCTGGGCTTATTTTGCGTTAAATCAAGTATTTGTGGTGCCGCGCACGCTAAAAAAAGCACGCCGGCGGCGACACGGGCTGGCGGCGTGGCAGAAAAAGTACAATTGCACCGCCATCCTCATTAAAATGAGCGCTTCTCCCTCCCATATCGAAAGTTGTCATGCAGAGTAAAAAGCCCGACGCGGCAAGACTGGACAAGATCGTGGCCGAAGCGCGCCGCGCCGCCGACCAGCGCGAGAGCGGCTACCGCGAGCGCTCGCTGAAGATGTATCCGTGGGTCTGCGGCCGCTGCATGCGCGAATTTACGCGCGCCAACGTGCAGCAACTGACGGTGCACCACCGCGACCATAACCACGACAACAATCCGCCCGACGGCAGCAACTGGGAACTGCTGTGCCTGTATTGCCACGACAATGAACACTCGCGCTATCTGGAAGCGGACCGTGGCGCCGGCCTGCTGTCGGCCGAGGTGGCGCCCGCCACGCACAATCCCTTCGCCGCGCTCGCTGGCCTGATCAAGAAAAAGGACTGAGCGGACCGCGCCGCTTCCCCATGCGCATCTTGCTGACCGAAGACGACCCGCAGCTGGGCCGGGCCACGCAGATCGGCCTGGAACAGGGCGGCTATGCCGTCGACTGGGTCACGAGCGCGGAGCAGGCGCACACGGCCGTGCGCCTGCACGACTATGGCTGCATCCTGCTCGACCTGGGCTTGCCGGGGCAGGACGGCATGCAGGCGCTGGGCGTGTTGCGCGACAATGGCTACAGCGGCGCCGTGCTGGTCGTCACGGCGCGCGACACGGTGGGCGAGCGCATCGCCGGACTCGACGCGGGCGCCGACGACTTTTTAGTGAAACCGTTCGACCTCGACGAGCTGGCCGCGCGCATCCGCAGCGCCTGCCGCCGCGCCGCCGGCCGCCTGCGTGAACAGCTCGTGCATGGCGACCTGGTGCTCGATATCGCGCACCGGCACCTGACGCGACGGGGCATGCCCGTGATGCTGACGGTGAAGGAATTTCGCATCCTGCAATTGCTGCTGGAACACGATGGCCGGGTACTGAGCCGGGAACAGCTGGAGAAAAACCTGTACAGCTGGGGTGATGAAGTGGAAAGCAATGCCGTGCAAGTGCATATCCACCACCTGCGCAAGAAGCTGGGGCGGGACGTGATACGCACCGTGCATGCGATCGGCTATTGCATCGACAAGCCCAAAGTGGCTTGACGGAGGCGGCCCGCGGGCCGCCCGTTTGATCAGAAATCGACGGTGGCCGACAGCCACAGGCGGCGTCCATCCAGACTGTTGACGTAGCGGTTGGCGTAGGTCAGCGCCAGACCCGCGCCTGCGCGGTACGGCTGGTAGTCGATGAAGTCCTTGTTGAGCAGGTTGTACACGGCCGCGTTGAGGGTGACGCGCTGGGTCAGCTGATAGCTGCTGCCCAGGTGCAGCATGGTGTAGCCCTGGTAGTCGCCCAGCGCGGCCTTGGCGGCGCGCGTGGACGCCGAGGTGCCCGGATCGCGGAAGCGCTCGCTGCGATACTCGGCGCGCAGCCAGCCGTTCCATGCGCGCGAGATATCCCACGAGAGGCGCGCGTTGAGGGCGTGCTTCGGCGTGTCGCTCAGGGGCTTGCCGGCGTTGCTGCCGCTCTTTTGTTCGCTTTCCGTGTAGGTGTAGTTGGCGCTGGCCGACAGGGTCTTGCCCAGCGGGAAGCGCGTGTTCAGCTCGACGCCGCGCGTGACGGCCTCATCCACGTTGACCGATTGGCCGAACGCGTCGACGTTGGGCCAGTTGCCGAAGCTGACGCAGCCGGGACGGTTCGGCGATGGACGGTAGTCGCAGTTGACGAGGCCCGTGCCCGTCGTGATCTTGTCCTTGAAGGTATTGTTGAACATGGTGCCGCTGGCGGTCCAGCCGGCCAGGTTGTCGAAATACGCACCGATTTCCGTCGTCGTGCTCGTTTCCGGCTTCAGGTTCGGGCTGCCGACGAGGGGGATCGTGCCCTGGCCGCCGAAACCGTTGATGCCTGGCGACAACTGCTCCACGCGCGGCGTCTTGTAGCCCTTGCTGACGCCGCCCTTGACGGTCCAGCTTGGGGACGCGTTCCACACGGCATACGCGCGGGGGCTGGTCTGGCCGCCGAAGATGCTGTGGTCGTCATAGCGGGCGCCGAAGGTCAGCGCGACGTTGTCCAGCACCTGCCATTCGTCTTCCAGGAACAGGGCTTT
Source organism: Janthinobacterium rivuli (assembly GCF_009208735.1). Classification (GTDB taxonomy): domain Bacteria; phylum Pseudomonadota; class Gammaproteobacteria; order Burkholderiales; family Burkholderiaceae_D; genus Janthinobacterium. Next base: position 7,694 of record NZ_WFLJ01000026.1, read on the forward strand.
TTGCGTGAATTCGAATTTTGTCGGTGCCACGCCATCCGTCATTTCCGCCTTCCACCACTGCGCGCCGACGGTGGCCATGTGTTTGCCCAAGGGCATGACCAATTTGGTGTCGAACACCTGGCTTTCCACTTCCAGGGTGCGTGCGCTGCCGGCCACGGCGTCCGGCGTGCCCGGCGGAATCGTGCGGCCCAGGGTTTCCGTCTTGTTCACCATGTAGCTGCTGTCGAGGGTGCCGAAGCCGAAGCGGCCCGTGTGGGACAGGGTCCACTGGTCGCGCTTGTATTTCTGCTCGGGGCCGTAGCCGCCCTGCAAGCCCAAGGTGCCCAGTTGCTTCTTCGAATTGTCGTAGGTCTGGCGGCCCGCGTCCGCGTCGAGGATGACGCTGTGGGTGCGGTTCGGCGTAAAGGCCAGGCGCGCGCCGAAGTTGTCGATGTCCGCGCGCACGGGATTGGCGCCCATGTTCGGCACGACTGCCGTGCCTGCCGCGTCGGTGTAACGGATGTCGGCCGCATCGCGGCGCTGCTTGCTGCCGCGCAGGGACAGGCCCAGCAGGTCGGTGGCGATGGGGCCGCTCAGGTAGAAGCGGCCGATTTTCACGTCGCCGAAATCGGATTCCTGCTGCACGGTGTAGTCGGCCGAGACGGAGCCCATCCACTGCTTGCCCACCTTGCGCGTGATGATGTTGATCACGCCGCCCATGGCGTCCGAGCCGTACAGGGTGGACATGGGGCCGCGGATGATCTCGATGCGCTCGATGGCGGCCAGCGGCGGCATGAAGCTCGTCTGCGTGCCGCCGAAGCCGTTCGGCGTGACGTTGCCGGCCGCGTTCTGGCGGCGTCCGTCGATCAGCACCAGGGTGTAGTCGCTGGGCATGCCGCGGATGCTGATGTTCATGCCGCCCGTCTTGTCGCCCGCCGCGCCCACGTCGATGCCTTCCACGCTTTCCAGCGCCTGCGTCAGGTTGCCGAAGCGCTCCTTCGACAGTGCATCGCGCGTCAGCACCGTGATCGAGGCGGGTGCCTGCTTGATATCCTGCTCGAAACCGGAGGCGGAGACCACCACTTCCGGCATGCTGCCAGGCGTGCCCGTCTGGGCGTGAGCCGGCAGGCAGGACAGGGCGGCCAAGGCCAGGGCCAGGGTGGTGGGGCGCGGCAGGCGCGCGTGGCGGAAGTGCTTGGACATGCAAACTCCTGGAGAATGGATCAGTGATTGGTCTGGACTGTATTGATAATGGGAATCATGAAAATAATAAGAATCATTCACAATTACAGGCATGGCTTCCCAAACAATATTTCGCCGTGCAGCATGCGCAGAAGTTCTTAAGAGATTCTTAACAAGCGCGCCAGCATGCGAACGCGGCACCGGTCCCGCCAGGCGCCTTGTCTTCGGTGAAGACCGGCGGCCGCTGGCAGGGACGGCGGCTGGCCGTGACGGCCGTATTGCCCCGGGTGGCGGCGCCAGCGGCGGCGCGCTCCGATAGCGAGAAAACGCACAAGGCGGGTGCGGAATGCGGTATCTTTCTGCTATGCACAGCCCACACCAGCCCCTACCTCCCGACGCCCCTTCCTTGTCGCTGGCCGCCGCGCGCGCCCTGCATCTGGCCGCGCAGGGTTTGCTGCAGGCGCGGCGCAAGAAAGCCGTGAAGGCCGACGTGCTGGCCGCCGTGCGGCAGATGGGCGTGCTGCAGATCGACACCATCCACGTGGTGGCGCGCAGCCCCTACCTGGTGCTGTGGAGCCGGCTGGGCGACTATCCGCAGCCGTGGCTGGAGCAGTTGCTGGCCGAGGGCGCGCTGTTCGAATACTGGGCGCACGAAGCGTGCTTCGTGCCCATCGAAGACTATGGCTTGTACCGCCACCGCATGCTGGACCCGGCCGCCATGGGCTGGAAGTATTCGGTCAAATGGATGGCCGAGCAGGGCGACGCCGTCGCCTCGGTGCTCGAACACATCCGCGCCAACGGCGCCGCGCGTTCGGCCGACTTCGAGCGCACGGATGGCCAGGCGGGCGGCTGGTGGAGCTGGAAGCCGGAAAAGCGCTCGCTGGAAGTGCTGTTTACGTCGGGCGTGCTGATGATCGCCAAGCGCCATCAGTTCCAGCGCTATTACGACCTGGCCGAAAGAGTGCTGCCGGGCTGGCACGACGGCTTGCTGCCGTCCGCGGAGCAGGTGCGCCGGCGCCTGCTGCTGGCCAGCGTGAAGGCGCTGGGCCTGGCGCGGGCCGGCTGGATCAGCGACTACTTCCGCACGAAACAATCGCGCGCCAGCCTGGCGCACGATTTGCAGGCGCTGGTGGACGAGGGCGCGCTGCTGCGCTGCATGGTCGATGGCTGGAGTGATGCCGTGTACGTGCATGCCGAGCATGGAGACTTGTTGCGCGACGCGGCCGCCGGCAAGCTGGCGCCCACCTTGACGACGATCCTCTCGCCGTTCGATCCCGTCGTATGGGACCGGCGCCGCGCCCTGGAACTGTTCGGCTTTGACTACCGGCTCGAATGCTACACGCCGGCCGAAAAGCGCCGCTATGGCTACTTCACCCTGCCGATCCTGCGGCGCGGCGCGCTGGTGGGACGGCTGGACGCCAAGGCGCACCGCGCGCAGGGGCGTTTCGAGATCAAGTCGCTGGCGCTGGAAGAGGGCGTGCGCCTCAGTGCCCGCCTGGTGCAGGACGTGGCTGGCGCCGTGCAGCGGCTGGCGCTGTGGCATGCCTGCCCGGATATCGAGATTGCGCAGGCGCGCCCGGCGTTGTTTGGCGCGCAGCTGGCCCAGGTCCTGCAGGACGCTGGCCAGGCGGCAAGGCGGGCCGCATGATGCTGCCGCCGGCGCCTTCCCACCTGCTCGACGCCAATGGCGTTCCCTGCTTTGGCCGCTACACGGGGCAGCTGGACGCCTTCGACTGGGCCGCGCTGGCGCCGCCGCACGCGCGCGGCGCCCTGTGGCGCCTGTTCCACCACAAGCGCTGGCATTACGTGGCCCTGTCCACGCCCACCCTGTTCTGCGGCGTGGCCATCGTCGACCTGGGCTGGACCAGCACGGCCTTCGCCTATGCCTTCGACCGCCACAAGGGCAAGATCGTGGCCAGTTTTTCGCAGGATGGCGTGCCCGGCTTGAGCGCCACGCTGGCGCCGCATGCGGGGGGCAGCAGCCGTTTCCGCTTCTTCTCGCAAAAAATCAGTATCGAAGCCCAGCCGCAGCAGCGCTACCGTTTGCGGCTCGATTGCGGCCACTTCGGCATCGATGCGGAATTCGGCCCGCCCGTGGCGCCCACCTTGCTGGCCGTGGGACCCGTGGGCGAGGGCGGCAGCGTGCATGCGACGCAAAAGTCGGGCGGCCTGCCCTTGTGGGGCAGCGTGCGCTGCGGCGCCATCGGCTACAGCTTGGACGACGGCGTGGCCAGCTTCGACTATTCGAACGGCTTGCTGGCGCGCGAGACGGAATGGCGCTGGGCCTCGGCGCACGGCCTGGACCTGGGTTTCAATCTGCAGGCAGGTTATTTCGGCGCGCACGAAAACGCGCTGTGGCTCGATGGCCAGCTGTATCCGCTGGGCCGCGCGCATTTCGACTTCAATCCCGAGAACCCGCTGGCGCCGTGGCATGTGTGGACGGACGACGATTTGCTCGACCTGCATTTCAAGCCGGAAGGGGCGCGCCGCGAAGACAAGAACCTGTGGCTCGCCGCCAGCCGCTACATCCAGCCGATCGGCACCTTCAGCGGCTGGGTGCGCACCAGCGCGGACGCTCCCAAGCGCATCGTGGCGCAGCTGGCCGGGGTGACGGAAAGCCACCGCTCGCGCTGGTAGCCATGCTTTTTTTGCGGAATGCACGACAAGGTCAAATTTATTTGGCAACGCATCCTATACACTGGCGCATAGTCGCTCCGGCAATCCCGCTCCGGCAATCCATGAGGCCAGAACATGAGTATCCGTAATCTCGACAAGCTGTTCAAGCCGGCCTCGGTGGCCCTGATCGGCGCCACGGCGCGCGAACGCAAGCTGGGTGCCATCGCCCTGTACAACCTGCTCGGTGGCGGCTACCAAGGGGACATTTGGCCCGTCAATCCCAAGTACGACGAACTGATGGGCCTGAAATGCTACCGCAAGCTGGCACATTTGCCGAAGGCGCCGGACCTGGCCATCATCTGCACGCCGCCCGCCACCATCACGGCCCTGATCCGCGAACTGGGCGCGCTGGGCACGCGCGCCGTCATCGTCATGACGTCGGGCCTCGACCCCGTGCGCGAGCAGTCGCTGCGCCTGGCCATGCTGAAGGCGGCCAAGCCGCACCTGCTGCGCATCCTGGGGCCCAACAGCATGGGGCTGCTGGTGCCGAAGCTGGGCTTGAACGCCAGCTTCGCCCATGTGGGCGCGACGAGCGGCAAGATCGCCTTCGTGTCGCAGTCGGGGGCGCTGGTGTCGGGCGTGCTCGACTGGGCCAACGCGCACGGCGTGGGCTTTTCCAAGTTCATTTCGCTCGGTGCCAGCTATGACATCGATTTCGGCGACCTGCTCGACTACCTGGCCGGCGACGTCGACACGGCAGCCATCCTGCTGTACATGGAAGACATCCAGGCGGCGCGCAAATTCATGTCGGCGGCGCGGGCGGCCGCGCGCAGCAAGCCCGTCATCGTCCTGAAGGCGGGACGCGAGGCGGAAGGCGCCGCCATGGCGGCCTGGCACACGGGCGCGCTGGCCGGCTCCGACGCCGTGTATGACGCGGCCATCCGCCGCGCCGGCATGCTGCGTGTGTATTCGGCCGAAGAACTGTTCGACGCCGTGGAAACGCTCACGCACATCCGCTCGCAGCGCGGCGAGCGCCTGGCGATCCTGTGCAACGGCGGCGGCCTGGGCGTGATGGCCACCGATGCGCTGGTGGGCAGCGGCGGCAAGCTGGCCGAACTGTCGCCCGATACCGTGATCGCGCTGGAAAAGGCGCTGCCGCGGGGCTGGTCGCACGACAACCCCGTGGGCTTGCCCGGCGACGCGGCCGTGCAGCGCTATGCGGACGCCATCAAGCCGCTACTCGACGAGCCGCAGGCGGACGCCTTGCTGCTGCTGCACGCGCCCACGGCCATGGTCTCGTCGATCGACATCGCCGAAGCCGTCACGCCGCTGATCAATGCCACGTCGCGCACGGTGCTGTCGTGCCTGCTGGGCGGCACCACCGTGGCGCCCGCGCGCCAGGTCTTCAACCGGGCCGGCATACCCACCTACGACACGCCGGAAAAGGCCGTGCATGGCTTCATGCAGATCGTGCAGTACCGGCGCAACCAGGAAACCCTGATGCAGGTGCCGGCGCAGCTGCCCATGTCGGCCACCCCGCGCCGCGCCAGGGTGCGCGAAATCGTCGCCGCCGCGCTGGCCGCCGGCCAGACGGTGCTGGGCGAATGCCGCTCGAAGGAAATTCTGGCCGCCTACGGCATCCCCGTCGCCACCACGCGCATGGCGGCCGACGTGGAAGAGGCGCTGGCCGTGGCGGCCGATATCGGCTACCCGGTCGCGCTGAAAATCCATTCGCCCGACATCGCCCACAAATCCGACGTGGGCGGCGTGGCGCTCGACCTCGACACGCCCGACATCCTGCGCACGGCGGCCGCCGCCATGCTCAAGCGCGTGCGCCGCATGCGCCCCGATGCGCTGATCGACGGTTTCACGGTGCAGCAGATGGCGCGCCGGCCGCAGTCGCATGAACTGATCGTCGGCGTCACCACGGACGCCGCCTTCGGCCCCGTGATATTGGTGGGGCAGGGCGGCATCGCCGTGGAAGTGACGGCCGATCACGCCATCGGCCTGCCGCCGCTGAACATGGTGCTGGCGCGCGACATGCTGGCGCGCACGCGCGTGTCGAAACTGCTGGCCGGCTACCGCAACCAGCCGCCGGCCGACATCGACGCCATCTGCTACACCCTGATCCAGGTGGCCGAACTGGTGGCCGACATCGGCGAGCTGGCCGAGCTCGACATCAATCCGCTGGTGGCCGACGCCCACGGCGTGATCGCGCTCGACGCGCGCATCCGCCTGCAGCCGGGCCAGAAGCGCGACCGCCTGGCCATCCGCCCGTATCCGCAGGAGCTGGAAGAGCAGGTGACGTGGATGGACCAGTCCATCCTGCTGCGCCCCATCCGCCCCGAGGACGCGCCGCAGCACATGGACCTGTTCCACGCGCTGGATCCGGACGACGTGCGCCTGCGCTTTTTTACTTCCATGCGCGAGCTGCCCGTGTCGCAGCTGGCGCGCCTGACGCAGATCGATTACGACCGCGCCATGGCCTTCATCGCCACGCACACGGGCCCGGACGGCCAGCCGGAAACCCTGGGCGTGGTGCGCGCCGTGGCCGACCCGGACAATATCCACGCCGATTTCGCCATCGCCGTGCGCTCGGCCCTGAAAGGCAAGGGCCTGGGACACATCCTGTTCGAGAAGCTGGTCGACTACTTCCGCAGCCGCGGCACGGAAGCGCTGGTGGGCGAGGCGATGGCGCGCAACAAGGGCATGCAGCGGCTGGTGAAAAGCTTTGGCGGCGAGGTCACGCCATCGGAAGAGCCTGGCGTCGTCAACCTGCATATCGGCTTGCGCGCGCCCTGAAAAAAAGCGCAGGGGGCTCGCTGCGGGTTTGTGCAGGATCAAACCGCCCCCTGTCGGCAGTCTTTACACTTTCACTTCCAGGATGAGACATCCAGCGCGTTTTCGGGAGTGAGTGCATGCTTACGGCAACATACATATTGGTTTCCCTGTCGGTGGAACAGGCCAGCATCCGCATGAGCCTGTTAGCCTTTCAGAAGTACATGCATGCGCAGCTGCGCCAGCAGAGCAGGCTCAGCCTGGCGCAGCTGCAGTATGCGGGCGACTGGCTGAACCGGCTGTACCAGGGAGGCTACTGGCGCAAGGTGGAGATGTACCTGATCCCCGCCATCCGCCAGGCCGCGCCGCATGCGGACGGTTTGCTCGACGGTTTGCTCAATGAGATCAATGGCTTGAACCACGCGGCGCTGGACAGCATCAATGTCGTGCAGCAGCGCGCGGGTGCCGCCATCGACCATACCGAATTGCAGGCCGAGCAGCTGTGCGCCGCCATCGACGCCTTTTGCGCCACCTTGCTGCAGCGCCTCGAAAAAGAAGAGCGCGAGCTGTTCGTGCTGGCGCGCAAGGTGATCGTGGGCGAGGCGTGGTTCGCCATCGCCTATCAATTTCTCGCCCACGATGCGCGCGCGCAGGAAGCGCGCCGTGGCAAGGCGCAGGTGCTGCCCTTTGTCTTGCCCGTGCCGGGTACGCCTGACGGCACCGTCGACGCCACCGCGGACGCCGTGCCCGCCATGCCACAACCGCTGCGTGCGCAGGCTTGAAGCGGTAGCGAGCGCCCACCCTGTCCGGCAGCGTGTGGCGGGCCAGCTTTTGCTCTCCTGAGCCCGGCTCTGTCATAGGGAAAAGAATCATTTTACTCATTTGATAACTTGTTCAGTCCTGTCCGATGCAATACCCCGGGCTTTGTTATGATGGTGGTTTTGATCCACGCGAAACCCGTCATGTTCGAATTTCTCTTCAAGCGTTCTGCCAGCAAGACTGCCGTCCCCGATCCTGTCGTGGCAGAACAGGCCGCCGCCTCGGCGCAGAGCGCATCGCGCCGCGCCGAACAGGTTGCGCGTGCCCATGCCGTGGTGGGCGACGAAGCCGCCGCCGTTGAATTCATCCTGTCCAGCGAGTTTGCCGATGCCCGTTTGATCGCCGCTGAACACGTCCATGCCTTGCCCCTGCTGGAAAAAGTCCACCACGCCATGCGCAACACGGACCGCCGCGTTGCCAAGCTGATGCAAGGCCGCATCGACCTGATCCGTCATCAGGCTGCCGAGACGCAGCGCGCCCAGGCCAGCATCGATACGGCCCAGCGCCTGTTGAACGATGAAAAGCTGAGCCCGAACCAGGTCGCCGAGCTGGACCGCCAATGGCAAGTCATCAAGGCCACGCCCGAGCTGGCGACGGCCTTTACCGCCGCGCGCGCCGCGCTGGCGGCCCGCCTGGAAGCGCAAGTGGTGTTGCAGCGCGCCGTGATCGACGCCGTCGCCGCAGCGCGCGCGCTGGCCAGCAATGGCCAGTCCGCCGGGGAGCTGGCGCAGGCGCTGGCCAGCCTGGACGCTGAACATGCGCGGCATGCGCAATCGCCCGAACGCGCATCTTTGCCGAAACACCTGGAAAACGATTTCATCCAGGCGCGCGAGCAGGCGCAGTCCGCCTTGCAAGCCCTGCAGCAACACCAGGCCGTGTTCGACGCGCGCCAGGTCGCGCTGGCCGAATGGCAGGCGCAGGACGCCGCCACCCTGGACGCGGACACCTTGAAGCGCGCGTGGCAAGCCCTGCCGCGCCTGCCCGAATCGAGTTTGTCCGACAGCTTGCAACAGCAATTTGCGGCCGTGCTGGCCAGCGCGCCGGCGCCCGTGCAGGCGGCGCCGGAGGCCGCACCGGCCCATGCCGCAGCTGTACCTGCGCCGCGCAAGCCGCGCCAGGAACACGCGCCCGTGTCGAAAGAAGCGACGGAGCAGTTCGTCAAGACGCTCGACGCCATGGAAGCGGCCTTGCAGGAAGGATTGCTGCACGTGGCGTCCGAGCACGACAAGACCTTGCGCGATAGCAAGCACGGCCGTCTGACGCCTGCGCAAGCGGATCGCCTGGCCCATGTGCGCGCGCAATTCAAGCAACTGGCCGACTGGGCGCGCTGGGGCGGCAACGTGTCGCGCGAGGAATTGGTCAAGGCGGGCGAGGAATTGCCGGCACAGCAATTGCCGATGGCCGAGCTGGCCAAGAAAGTGGGCAGCCTGCGCGAGCGCTGGAAGTCGCTCGATACCTTGTCCGGCCCGGCGCCAAAATCCCTGTGGGAGCGTTTCGATGCGGCCTGCAGCGTGGCGTATGCGCCGGCGGCCCAGCATTTCAAGCAGCTGGCCGAAGAGCGCCACGGCAATGCGGCCAAGGCCCAGGAATTGATCGCGGAAACGGCGGCCCTGGCCGCCGAAGAGAGTACCGACTGGAAACACGTCGCCTCCGCCTCGCAGCGCTTGCGCCAGGCGTGGACGCGCCTGGGCACCATCGACCGCAAGGAAAAGAAGCGCCTGGACGCCGAATTTGGCGCCGCGCTGGACGCCCTGTCGAAGCCGCTGGACACGCAGCGCCAGATCGAGACGGCGCGCCGCGAACAATTGATCGTCGAAGTGGGCTTGCTCAAACCATCCGAGCGCAACACGGTCGACATGCTCAAAGCCTTGCAGGATAAATGGCAGGAGCTGGCGAAAGCCCTGCCGCTGGAACGCCGCGCGGAACAGGCGCTGTGGCAGCGCTTCCGCGCCGCCTGCGACGATATCTTTGCCAAGCGCAAGGAAACGGCCCATGCGGCCGACCACGAGCGCCGCGAACACCTGCATGCGCGCGAAGCGCTGTGCGTGGCGCTGGAAACGGCCGTCGTGCCCGAGGGCGACGACAAGGCCCGCACCGCCTTCATCCATCACTTGCTGCGCGACACGCGCGCCGCCTGGAACGCCACCGGTCCCGTGCCGCGCGCCAGCGAAGCGAAGATCGAACAGCGCTACCAGGCGGCTGTCGCCGGCGTGCAAGCGCAAGCGGACGCCATCGCCGAGCGCGCGGGCGCTGCCCAGGCCAACGCCTTGCGCGACAAGCTGCGCCTGGCGCAGGCGCTGGAAACGGCCCTGATCGACGGTGATGTCAGCACGGATGCGGTCGCCTGGTCCGAGCGCTGGAGCGCCTTGCCGGCGCTCGACACGCACTATGAACGCAGCCTGCAGCAGCGCTTTGCCGCCGCCCTGGCCGCGCTGGGCGAGGGCGCTGGCGCCTACGTGCGGCAATTGCAGGCCAACCAGGAGCGCTTGCTCGATGAAGTCTTGCGCCTGGAAATCGTCGCCGGCGTCGACAGCGGCGCCGAATTTGCCCGCGACCGCCTGAAAATGCAGGTGGAAGTGCTGCAATCGTCGCTCAAGTCGGGCCAGAAGCCGCTCACGCAAGTGTCGCAGCTGATGCAGCTGTGCGCGATTGCCGCCGCCACCGACGCGCGCACGGCCAGCCGCATCGAAACTTTGCTGCGCCGCATCGGAGGCCACGCCAAATGAACACCACCGTCCGCGTCCAGCACGCTGATTTTGACTTGAGTCAAGAAATTGCACAATTGCGTGCAGGCAACCCCAAGGTGGGCGCCGTGGTCGGCTTTGTCGGCACGGTGCGCGACATGAACGAGGGCCTGGACGTGGCCGCCATGGAGCTCGAGCACTATCCGGGCATGACGGAAAAGTCCATCGAAGCGATCGTCGAGCAGGCGCGCGCCCGCTGGCCCCTGTCGGGCGCGCTGGTGATCCACCGCGTGGGTCCCTTGCTGCCGCAGGAGCAGATCGTGCTGGTGGCGGTCTCGTCCGCCCACCGGGGCGAGGCCTTCGCCGCCTGCGAGTTCATCATCGACTACCTGAAGACGGAAGCGCCGTTCTGGAAGAAGGAAGACACGCCGGAAGGGGCGCGCTGGGTCGATGCGCGCGACAGCGACGAGACGGCCCTGGACAAGTGGACGGCTCGCCCCACCTGAGGCGTCTCGCTCGCGCACGTTAGCATTTTCTAAAGTGCATCGATTCCTTGCATTGTGTATCCTTGAAAAGCACTGCCTCACCCCAATTTGGTTAACAACTAATTAACCGGGAGCGCTTTTCATGCGACAAGACAAACTCACTACCAAGTTACAGGAAGCCCTGGCCGACGCACAAAGTCTGGCCGTGGGCAACGACAATCCCTATATCGAACCAGTCCACCTGCTGACGGCCCTGTTGAACCAGGACGACGGCGGCGCCCGCTCGCTGCTGCAGCGGGCCGGCGTCAACGTGGGCGGCCTCTCCAAGGCCCTGGGCGCGTCCCTCGAACGCTTGCCGAAAGTCTCCGGCACGGGCGGCGACGTGCAGGTCAGCCGCGAATTCGTGGCCCTGCTGAACCTGGCCGACAAGGAATCGCAAAAGGCGGGCGACCAGTTCGTGTCCAGCGAAATGGTCTTGCTGGCCATGACGGACGACAAGTCCGACTGCGGCAAGCTGGCGCGCGAAAACGGCCTGACCCGCAAGGCACTGGAAGCGGCCATCGACGCCGTGCGCGGCGGCAACAAGGTCGACTCGCAAGAGGCCGAAGGCCAGCGCGAAGCCTTGAAAAAATACACGCTGGACCTGACGGAACGGGCGCGCAAGGGCAAGCTCGACCCTGTGATCGGCCGCGACGATGAAATCCGCCGCACCATCCAGATCCTGCAGCGCCGCAGCAAGAACAATCCCGTGCTGATCGGCGAACCGGGCGTGGGCAAGACGGCCATCGTCGAAGGCCTGGCGCAGCGCATCGTCAATGGCGAAGTGCCCGAGTCCTTGAAGGGCAAGCGCGTACTGTCGCTGGACATGGCCGCCTTGCTGGCCGGCGCGAAATTCCGCGGCGAATTCGAGGAGCGCCTGAAATCCGTGCTGAAGGAACTGGCCATGGACGAGGGGCAAACCATCGTCTTCATCGACGAGATGCACACCATGGTGGGCGCGGGCAAGGCCGAAGGCGCGATGGACGCCGGCAATATGCTGAAACCGGCGCTGGCGCGCGGCGAGCTGCACTGCGTGGGCGCCACCACGCTCGACGAGTACCGCAAGTACATCGAAAAAGATGCGGCGCTGGAACGCCGTTTCCAGAAAGTGCTCGTCGACGAGCCGACCGTGGAGGCGACGATCGCCATCCTGCGCGGCTTGCAGGATAAGTACGCGCTGCACCACAAGGTGGAGATCACGGACGCGGCCATCATCGCCGCCGCCGAGTTGTCGCACCGCTACATCACGGACCGTTTCCTGCCCGACAAGGCGATCGACCTGATCGATGAAGCGGCGGCGAAGATCAAGATCGAGATCGACTCGAAGCCGGAAGTGATGGACAAGCTGGAACGCCGTCTGATCCAGCTCAAGATCGAGCGCGAAGCCGTCAAGAAGGAAAAGGACGAGGCGTCGTTGCGTCGCCTGGCCCTGATCGAGGAAGAAATCGTCAAGCTGCAGCGCGAATACAATGACTTCGAGGAAATCCTGAAGGCCGAAAAAGCCGTGGTGCAGGGCAGCACGCACATCAAGGAAGAGATCGAGAACGTCAAGCTGCAGATGGAGCAGGCCACGCGCGAGAGCAACTGGCAGAAAGTGTCGGAGCTGCAGTACGGCAAGCTGCCGCAGCTGGAAGCCCAGCTCAAGCAGGCTGACAGCGGCATGCCGAAGGTCGATCCCGACCAGCCGAAGCTGCTGCGCACGGAAGTGGGCGCCGAGGAAATCGCCGAAGTGGTGTCGCGCGCGACGGGCATTCCCGTGTCGCGCATGATGCAGGGCGAGCGCGACAAGCTGCTGCACATCGAAGAGAAGCTGCACGAGCGCGTCGTCGGCCAGGATGAGGCGATCACGGCCGTGGCTGACGCCATCCGCCGCTCGCGCGCCGGCCTCTCCGACCCGAACCGGCCGTATGGTTCCTTCATGTTCCTGGGGCCGACGGGTGTGGGCAAGACCGAGCTGAGCAAGGCGCTGGCGACCTTCCTGTTCGATACGGAAGAATCGATGATCCGCATCGACATGAGCGAGTTCATGGAGAAGCATTCCGTGGCCCGTCTGATCGGCGCGCCACCGGGCTACGTGGGCTACGACGAGGGCGGCTACCTGACGGAAGCCGTGCGCCGCAAGCCGTACAGCGTGATCCTGCTCGACGAGGTGGAAAAGGCGCATGCCGACGTCTTCAACGTGCTGCTGCAAGTGCTCGACGATGGACGCATGACGGACGGCCAGGGCCGCACGGTGGACTTCAAGAATACCGTCATCATCATGACCTCGAACCTGGGCTCGCACAAGATCCAGGCCATGGAGAGCGATGATCCCGGTGTCGTGAAGCTGGCCGTGATGGCCGAAGTACGTTCGCACTTCCGTCCCGAGTTCGTCAACCGTATCGACGAAATCGTCGTGTTCCACGGCCTCGACGAGAAAAACATCGGCGCGATCGCGAAGATCCAGCTGAAGATTCTCGAAGAACGCCTGGCGCGCATGGACATGCAGCTGAGCTTGACGGACGCGGCCTTGCAGCAGATCGCCGAAGCGGGCTACGACCCGGTGTATGGGGCGCGTCCGCTGAAACGGGCGATCCAGCAGCAGATCGAAAATCCGCTGTCGAAGCTGATCCTGGAAGGCAGGTTCGGCCCGAAAGACGAGATCCGCATCGACGCCCAGAACGGCAACCTGGTATTTACGGGTGCGCAAGTGGGGCTGGACAAGGTGTAATGTTGACCCCAGCGGCGAAAGGCTGGGGTCGGACCCTCAGGGGGCATGTGCCACAATGTGGCGCATGCCGATTCCGGAGGAACCGACCCCGGTCTTTGCTTTTGGGTTGAATCTTAGCAAGGGCGCGATCAGGCTAGACCTGATCGCGCCCTTCTTGTTATGATCGTCACTATTTTCTGACTAATTTTCGGAGGCGGTACGATGGCAAACACATGGCAAGCAGGGCGGCGCATTGGAGTGGGATTGACCTTGGCGGCGGCCGTGCTGGCCTTGCCTGCTCACGCCCAGGAAGAAAAGGTCCTGAACATCTATAACTGGTCCGACTATATCGGCGACGATACGATCAAAAATTTTGAGAAGGAAACGGGCATCAAGGTACGCTATGACGTTTTCGATAATAACGAAATCCTCAATGCGAAATTGGTGGCGGGCAAGTCAGGCTACGACATCGTCGTGCCGACGGCCCAGTGGGCGCGGCTGCAGATCGATGCGGGCCTGTTGCGCAAGCTCGACAAGAGCAAGCTGACGAACCTGGGCAACCTGGACCCCAGCCTGCAAGCCAAGCTGGCGAAGATCGACCCGAACAACGATTACCTGGTCGACTGGCTGTGGGGCTACACGACGGTGGGCATCAACGTCAACAAGGTCAAGGCCGCGCTGGGCGGCATGCCCATGCCCGACAATGCCTGGGACCTGGTGTTCGACCCGAAATATGCGGCCAAGCTGAAATCGTGCGGCGTGTCCTTCCTCGATTCGCCGTCGGAAGTGCTGCCGGCCGCCCTGCAATACCTGGGCAAGCCCGCGTACTCGAAAACGGCCGCCGACTACCAGGAGGCGGGCAAGGTGCTGCAGGCGATCCGCCCCTACGTAACCCTGTTCAGCTCGTCCGGCTACATCAATGACATGGCCAACGGCTCCGTCTGCGTGGCGCTGGGCTGGTCGGGCGACATCAATATCGCGCGCCAGCGCGCCATCGATGCGAAAAACGGCAATGTGATCCAGGTGCTGGTGCCGAAGACGGCCGCCCTGATGTTCGACACCATGGCCATCCCGGCCGACGCGCCGCACCCGAACAATGCGCACCTGTTCATCAACTACATCCTGCGTCCGCAAGTGCATGCCAGCCTGAGCAACAAGGTGTTCTACGCGAACCCGAATCCGGCCAGCATCAAATATGTACGCAAGGACATCGGCGAGAACAAGGCCATCTTCCTGTCGGACGCCGACAAGCAGCGCATGGCGGCGCCGGAAGCGACCACGGCCGATATCCGTCGCTTGATGACGCGTATCTATACGAAATTCAAAACCGGAGTTTAAAGTACGAGCTCCCTACAAAACTGTAGCGAGCGGAAGGGAGTTGTGATCGAGAAGCGGAACTGTGCTTTAGCACAGTGAGCATCGCAGATTGCAAATCGCGACGCGCAGTAAGTTTTGTGGGGAGATACAAGGATGGCGCGAGAGACTGACCGGTAGGCCGTCGCTGGCGCCATGCGATAGTGCCGAGGTGACCGCTACTCGTGGTAGCGGTCCATCAGCTTATGGTGACTGCCGCGCATTTCTTCGATCAGTTCAAAGGCGACGAAGCCGATGATGGCGGCGAAGATGGCGATGAAGAGAAAAACGAGGAAGGTTAACATGGTCTTTCAGCCGCCGTTGGACGGCTGTCCGCTGGGTTGCTCAATGTGCCAGAGCAGCGCTCCAACACGTAGTTGATGCAATTAAACTCTAGCAGATCGGCAGCGCTTTGCAAGGCTGCCGAGTTGTAATTCCTGCCAGTATTTGTCCCAGCACACTTTTTGCGCATTTCCCTGCTTGAGCACGTCTATTTCACCACCAAATCATGCGCCATCACGGCCTTCAGATAAACACTGATCGGGTCGCCTGGCTCGCGCTGCGAGAACCTGTTCATCCTTGCGTTGGCCTTGCGCATTTCCCTTATTTCACCACAAGGTCATGCGCCATTACCGCCTTCAGATAAACACTGATCGGGTCGCCTGGCTCGCGCTGCGAGAACCACCACGCGCTGGCCTTGCGCATTTCCCATTCCTGCTCTTCGCCCGTCAACAGCAGGGCGGCGGCCTGGCCCAGGGTGGGTTGGTGGCCGACGATGAGCACGGTTTCCTTGCCGGCGGGCCAATTGGCCGCTTTGAGGATATCTTCCGCTTCGGCGCCGGGCGCCAGTTCCGGCATCAGCTTGAACTTGCGGCCCAGCGCTTCGGCCGTTTGCAGGGTGCGCAGGGCGGGACTGACGAGGATGCGGCAGTTTTCCGGTAATTGCGACGCCAGCCATTCCCCCATGCGGCGCGCCTGTTTCTGGCCTTTGACGGTCAGGGCGCGTTCGAGGTCGGGGACGCCCGGCTCGGCTTCCGCGTGTCGCCACAAGATGAGATCCATGCTGTGCTCCTCTGTGTAGAATTGCCTATTCGCCGACCTCCGCGCCCGGCGTGCCCAGTGTGTGCATCAAATATTGCTGGGCGCTGAACGGCGTCTGCTTGCCGCGCGGCTTGCGGCGCGCGTACTGGCCCGTCGGCTCCAGTTCCCATGCATTCGTATTATCCTTCAAATACGGATTCAAGCCCTCGGCGATCACGCGCCGCTTCAGTGCCCGGTCCAGCACGGGGAAAGCCACTTCCACGCGGCGGAACAGGTTGCGGCTCATCCAGTCGGCGCTGGCCAGGTAGACATCGTGCGCCAAGTCGTTGCGGAAATAATAAATGCGGCTATGTTCGAGGAAACGGCCGATCACGGAGCGCACCTTGATGTTTTCCGACAAGCCAGGCACGCCCGGCTTCAGGGTGCAGGCGCCGCGCACGATCAGGTCGATCTTCACGCCATCGGTCGAGGCCGCATACAGGGCGCGGATCACGGATTCGTCCACCAGCGCGTTGACTTTCACGATGATGCGCCCGCGCCGGCCCGCGCGGGCGATCTTCGCCTCGTTGCGGATGGCCTTGATGATCTCGCTTTGCAGGCCGAACGGCGCCAGCCACAAATGGTTCAGGTTATGCGGCTTGGTCAGGCTGGTCAGGTGGATGAAGACTTCATTGACTTCCACTGCCAGGTCTTGCTTGGCCGTCAGCAAGCCAAAATCCGTGTACAGCTTGGTTGTCGTGGGATGGTAGTTGCCGGTACCCAAGTGGGCGTAGAAGCGCAAGGAGCCTTCTTCGCGGCGGATGACGAGCGCCACCTTGGCATGGGTTTTCAGACCCACGACGCCGTACACGACTTGCGCGCCCGCCTGTTCCAGCTTGTCGGCCCAGTTGATATTGGCTTCTTCGTCGAAACGCGCCATCAATTCCACGATGACGGTCACTTCCTTGCCCATCTTCGCCGCCGTGATCAACGACTCCATCAGGTCCGAGTTCATGCCCGTGCGGTAGATCGTCTGCTTGATGGCCACGACGGACGGGTCGTAGGCGGCGCTGCGGATGAAGTCGATCACCGTCTGGAACGACTGGTACGGGTGGTGCAGCAGGATGTCGTGCTTGGTCAGGGCGGCAAAGATGTCGTTGCCGATGGCTTTATGCGCGAGACCGGGGAAAAACGGCGGGAAGCGCAGCTCCGGCTGCTTGACGTGGTCGATCATTTCCGACAGGCGCACGAGGTTCACGGGGCCGTTGACGCGGTAGAGGCGGCTTTGATCGAGGTTGAACTGGTCGAGCAGGAATTGCGACAATTCTGGCGGGCAATTGCGTGCCACTTCCAGGCGCACGGAGGTGCCGAACTGGCGGCCCACCAGCTCGCCTTTCAGGGCCTGGCGCAGATTCTTGACTTCGTCCTCATCGACCCACAGGTCGCTGTCGCGTGTGACGCGGAATTGCGAATAGGCAATCACCTCGCGTCCGGCGAACAGGTCGGAAATGTGCGCGTGGATGACGGAGGACAATAAACAGAAGGAGACGCCATCGCCTGAAATCTCGTCCGGCAGCTTGATGACGCGCGGCAAGACGCGGGGCGCCTTGACGATGGCGATCGCCGTGCCGCGGCCGAACGCATCCTTGCCGCTCAGCGAGACGATGAAATTGAGACTTTTATTGACGACTTGCGGGAAGGGGTGGGCCGGGTCGAGGCCGATCGGCGTCAGCAGGGGCCGCACTTCGCGGTCGAAATACTGCTTGACCCAGGCGCGCTGCGCCTCGTTGCGGTCGCTGTCGCGCAGCAAATGCACGCCCGCTTCGCGCAGGGCCGGCAAGACGTCGTTATTTAATATCTCGTACTGGCGCTCCACCAGCGCATGACACTCCTTGCCGATGCGCTCCAGATTGGCCGCCAGGGCAGGGTGGCCGGCCAGCGAACCGCCGATGCTGCCGGCCGCCAGCAGGCTGGCCACGCGCACCTCGAAGAACTCATCCATGTTACTGCTGACGATGCACAGGTAGCGCAGGCGCTCGAGCAGCGGAATGTTCGGGTCTTCCGCCTGGGCCATCACGCGCCGGTTGAAAGTCAGTTGCGACAGCTCGCGGTCAAGCAGGATGCCCGATTTGGTCACTTCCGTGTGCAGTTCAGGTTTCATATTCTTTTGTCTTTGCAGATGATTAATTCTAGCGGTATTTTTACTTGTATGACGCGCAATGAGTGTAATCATGAAATATGACATGGCCGTGACATATTCTGTCATAAAGCGCCGGCGCGGATGTCATTTGCGGCGCTGAAAATGGCATTTCCCGGGGCGTAGGCAAATATTTCATGAAATGTGGCGCATGTCATAAAGCTGTCATATTCGCTTGCTAGACTGCGCAGCATTCAACCGGGACTTTGAGCCCTAACAACCCTGAGGACTTGATATGCAAATGAAGCAAATGTTCAAATTTATCGTCGTGGGTGCTTCGGCAGCGATGGCATTTTCTTCCGCTTCCGTCATGGCGGCAGATATGACAGGTGCTGGTGCAACCTTCCCGTACCCGATCTACGCCAAATGGGCTGAAACCTACAAAGCCAACACGGGCAACGGCCTGAACTACCAATCCGTCGGTTCCGGCGCCGGCATCAAGCAAATCAAGGCCAAGACTGTTGAATTCGGCGCTTCGGACATGCCTTTGAAGGCGGAAGAGCTGGAAGAAGCGGGCCTGATGCAGTTCCCTGCCATCATGGGCGGCGTGGTCACCATCGTCAACCTGGACGGCGTGACCCCAGGCCAGCTGAAAATGACGGGTAAAGTCGTAGGCGACATCTACCTGGGCAAGATCACCAAGTGGAGCGCGCCGGAAATCGCCGCGCTGAACACGGGCATCAAGCTGCCGGACACGGAAATCACCGTGGTGCACCGCGCCGACGGTTCGGGCACCTCGTTCCTGTTCACCGACTTCCTGTCGAAAACCAACCCGGAATTCAAATCGAAAATCGGCGCTGGCTCGGCTGTGAAGTGGGCCGTGGGCGTGGGCGGCAAGGGTAACGAAGGCGTCGCCGCCAACGTACAGCGTATCAAGGGTTCGATCGGCTACGTCGAGTGGGCTTACGCCAAGAAAAACAAGATGTCGCACACCCAGCTGCAAAACAAGGACGGCAACTTCCTGCAGCCTGACGACGACAACTTCAAGGCAGCAGCCGCTTCCGCACCTTGGACGCAAACCCCAGGCTTCGGCGTGGTCCTGACCGACCAGGCTGGCAAGAACAGCTGGCCGATCACCGGCGTGTCGTTCATCCTGATGCACAAAGTCCAGGCTGACGCAGCCAAGGCCAAGGAAGTCCTGAAGTTCTTCGACTGGGCCTACAAAAATGGCGGCCCAGCTGCCGTCGAACTGGACTACGTTCCAATGCCGGCATCGGTCGTGAAACAGGTGCAGGAATCGTGGAAAGCCAATCTGAAAGATGCATCGGGCAAATCGATCTACTAATCCGATAGTCTGAATACAGCAATATCCATCCTTGTCCCCGCCAGCAGCACGGCGGGGCAGGGAGTTAGCCAGGACCGCCCGCAAGCCCTTGCAGACGGTCCTGGCTAAAGAAGCAACAATAAAACAAGAGTTCAAAATAGCGACACCGGCAGTACCACCCACATCTGGCACAATATGAGCGCACAATCTACCTCCACCACGATCCCCATGCCAGGCGGCACCATGACCGATTCCATCAGTCACGCGCAAATGCTTTCCACCATGCGCAAGCAGCGCATCCAGGATTTTCTGTTCCACAAGGTGACGATGCTGTTCGCCCTGTCGGTGCTGATCGTCCTGGTCGGCATCATCATTTCGCTGATCATGGAATCGATACCGGCCTTCAAGACCTTCGGCCTGCATTTCATCGTGTCCGCGGAATGGGATCCCGTCAATGACCAGTACGGCGCCCTGATCCCCATCATCGGCACCCTGGTGACGTCCGTCATCGCTCTGCTGATCGCCTTTCCCGTCAGCTTCGGCATCGCCTTGTTCCTCACGGAAATCTGCCCAGCCTGGCTGCGCCGCCCGCTGGGCACGGCTGTCGAGCTGCTGGCCGGTGTGCCATCGATCATCTACGGCATCTGGGGCCTGTTCGTGTTCGCGCCCCTGTTCGCCGACCACGTCCAGCCTCTGCTGAAAGCCACCTTGGGCAACGTGCCCGTCATCGGCCAGCTGTTCAGCGGCCCCATGATGGGCATCGGCCTGCTGACGGCCGGCCTGGTGCTGGCCATCATGATCATTCCGTTCATCGCTTCCGTGATGCGCGACGTGTTCGAGATCGTCCCTGCCGTGCTGAAGGAATCGGCCTACGGTCTGGGCTGCACGCGCTGGGAAGTGGTGCGCAAGATCGTCTTGCCATACACCAAGACCGGCGTCGTCGGCGGCGTCATGCTGGGCCTGGGCCGCGCGCTGGGCGAGACCATGGCCGTGACCTTCGTCATCGGTAACGCGAACAAGCTGTCGTGGTCGTTGTTTGCCGCCGGTAACAGCATCACCTCCTTGCTGGCGAACGAATTCGGCGAAGCGCAATCGGCGCTGCACGTGTCCTCGCTGTTCTCGCTGGCCCTGATCCTGTTTGTCATCACCTTTATCGTCTTATCCGCCGCCAAGCTGATGCTGGCTGGCATGTCCCGCAAGGAAGGCACGAAATGAGCCAAGTAAGCACTCTCGACGTTCCGGCCAAGCCGGCCATGAACCCCGTCTACCGCAAGCGCCTGCTGATGCACCGCGTCGGTATCGCCCTGTCGGTGGCCGCCATGGCCCTGGGCCTGGCCGTGCTCGTGTGGATCCTGTTCACCCTGGTGATCAAGGGTTTCGGCGCCCTGTCCGTCGACCTGTTCACGCAAACGACGCCGGCCCCGGGCAGCGAAGGCGGCGGCTTGATCAATGCCATCGTCGGCAGCGCCCTGATGGTGGGCCTGGCCACGGTCGTCAGCACCCCGATCGGCATCCTGGCCGGCATCTACCTGGCCGAATACGGCGAAGAAAACAAGCTGGCGCAAGTGACGCGTTTCGTCACCGACATCATGCTGTCGGCGCCATCGATCGTCATCGGCCTGTTCGTGTATGCGCTGTACGTGGCGCATGTGAAACACTTCTCCGGTTACGCCGGCGCCATCGCCCTGTCGCTGATCGCGGTGCCGGTGGTGGTGCGCACGACGGACAATATGCTGCGCCTGGTGCCGAACAGCCTGCTGGAAGCCGCGTTTGCCCTGGGCGCGCCGCGCTGGAAGGTCGCCACCCTGGTGCGCTTGCGCGCCGTCAAGGCGGGCGTCATCACCGGTGTGCTGCTGGCCTTGGCCCGCATCGCCGGCGAAACGGCGCCACTGC
The DNA here is from genome assembly GCF_009208735.1 of Janthinobacterium rivuli. GTDB lineage: Bacteria > Pseudomonadota > Gammaproteobacteria > Burkholderiales > Burkholderiaceae_D > Janthinobacterium. The sequence continues at coordinate 28,692 of NZ_WFLJ01000026.1, forward strand.
TGTTCACGGCCCTGAATAACCAGTTCCAAAGCTTCAACATGAATGCGCCGATGGCCAACTTGCCGTCCGTCATCGCATCGTTCGCGATGAGCCCGTACGACAACTGGCGCTCGCTGGCCTGGGGCGGCGCACTGCTGATCACCTTCAGCGTGCTGGCCCTGAATATCCTGTCGCGCACCGTGTTCAGCCAAAAAGTCCCTAATTAAACAGATACCGAGCGAAGCGAACCCCTATGAATACGCAAATGAATCCAGCACAAGACCTGGCACCAAAGAAAAAAACCATCGAGATTTCGGGCCTGAACTTTTTTTACGGCAAAACGCAAAGCTTGCATAACGTCAACCTGGACATCCACGAAAAGAAGGTCACGGCTTTCATCGGCCCGTCCGGTTGCGGCAAATCGACCCTGCTGCGCACCCTGAACCGCATGTACGACCTGTACCCGGGCCAGCGCGCGGAAGGCTCGATTCTGTACCGCGGCCGCAACGTGCTCGACGCGGACCAGGACGTCAACATGCTGCGCGCCAAGGTCGGCATGGTGTTCCAGAAGCCGACGCCGTTCCCCATGTCCGTGTACGACAACATCGCCTTCGGCGTGCGCCTGTATGAAGACCTGTCGAAGGGCGAAATGGACGAACGCGTCGAATGGGCCCTGAAAAAGGCCGCGCTGTGGGGCGAGGTCAAGGACAAGCTGACCAAGAGCGGCCTGTCGCTGTCGGGCGGCCAGCAGCAGCGTTTGTGCATCGCGCGCGGCGTGGCCGTGAAGCCGGACGTCTTGCTGCTCGATGAGCCGACCTCGGCGCTGGACCCGATCTCGACGTCGAAAGTGGAAGAGCTGATCAGCGAACTGAAACAGGATTACACGATCGCCATCGTGACGCACAATATGCAGCAGGCGGCGCGTTGCTCCGACTACACGGCCTATATGTACCTGGGCGAGCTGGTGGAATTCGGCGAAACGGACCAGATATTCATGAATCCTGCCCGCAAGGAAACGCAGGATTACATCACGGGCCGCTTCGGCTGATCCGCCCAGAATAACGACATACAAGACAACTGAATACGGAGAGACGGCATGATAGGCGAACATTCATCCAAGCAATACGACAACGAACTCGAAGCGATCCGCTCGAAAGTGCTCCTGATGGGCGGCATCGTTGAAACCCAGTTCCTCGACGCGATGACGTGCTTTCGCATCGGCAATCCGGAACGCGCCGACCGCGTGATGCGCGAAGACGACGTCGTCAACCAGCTGGAAGTGTCGCTGGACGACGCCTGCAGCCATCTGATCGTGCGCCGCCAGCCGGCCGCCAACGACTTGCGCACCATCATGGCCACCATCAAGGTGATTACCGACCTCGAGCGCGTAGGCGACGAGGCGACCAAGATCGCCCGCGTGGCGAAGAATCTGCACAAGCGCGGCAACGGCGTCGTCAACCATTATGAAATGGTGCGCGGCATTGCCAACACGGCCACCGACATGCTGCACGACGCCCTGGACGCGTTCGCGCGCAACGATGGCAAGCAGGCCTTACAATTAATTGCACAAGATGCCATCATCGACCATGAGTTTCGGTCTATCATGCGCAACTTGATAACCTTTATGATGGAAGACCCGCGCACGATTTCGGCGGCGCTCGATACCCTGTGGGTGGCCAAGGCCATCGAACGGATCGGCGACCATGCGAAAAACATCGCCGAATACGTGATTTACGTGGTTGAAGGCAAGGACATCCGCCACACCAAGGTGGCCGCTCCCGCCATTTCCGAGGAGCTCCCTGAGTAAGCTTTATGGCATCTGATAAAACCACGGTATTGATTGTTGAAGATGAGCCGGCCATCGTTGAACTGGTGACCTATTCGCTGCGCGAATCCGGCTGGAATTGCTGTTCCGTACAAAACGTCGCCGATGCCTGGGAATTCATCCAGCACCGCACGCCGCATCTGATTCTGCTGGACTGGATGCTGCCGGACCAGACGGGCTTGCGCCTGCTGTCGCGCATCCGTGCCGACCGCAATTTCGCGGCCATCCCCGTCATCATGCTCACCGCCAAGAGCATGGAAGAAGACAAGCTGGCCGGCTTGAACAGCGGGGCCGACGATTACGTCACCAAGCCGTTCTCGCCGCGCGAGTTGCTGGCCCGCGCCAAGGCCTTGCTGCGACGCAAGAGCCCGGAACACGCGCAGGCGCCCATGCGCGCCGGCAACGTGGCCCTGGACCCCGTCAGCTGCACCGTGATGATGGACGAGCAGAAGATCGATATCGGCCATGCCGAATACAAGCTGCTGAAATTCCTGCTGGCCCATCCGGAGCGCGTGTTTTCGCGCAGCCAGCTGCTCGACAAGGTGTGGGGCGACCATGTGGTGATCGAGGAACGCACGGTCGATGTCCACGTATTGCGCTTGCGCAAAGCCTTGAAAGAGGCGGAAAGCCTGATCAAGACGGTGCGCAGCGTTGGCTACATGTTGTCTGAAAAATAAAGCTGGCCTCTATGAATCCGAAATTGCTGTTCTGGGTACCGGCCGCCTTGCGCATGGTGCTGGCGCTGCTGGGCGTGGCCGTCGTCTGGTACCTGTTTGGCGCCACGTATGCGCTGGGCATCGCCTTCGTGCTGATGGCCATGATGGTGTTCGTGCAGCTGTCGTATCTGTTTCAGCTGAGTAACTGGCTGGACAATCCGCAAAGCGCCAAGCTGCCCGACGGCTGGGGCGCCTGGACCAGCATCTTCGCGCGTCTGTACCGCATGCGCCGCGACGACGAGAAAAACCAGGCCGAGCTGACGGAATGGCTGGCGCGTTTCCGCCAGGCCATGCACCTGCTGCCCGACGGCGTCGTCATCATGGACGACGTGCTGTTCCTCGAATGGTGCAACCCGGCCGCCGAGAAACACCTGGGCCTCACGCACGAGCGCGACAAGGGCATGCGCGTGACCAACCTGATCCGCAGCCCCGAGTTCATGGATTACATCATCCTGGGCCGCTACGACCAGCCGCTGACGATCACCTTCCGCAACCGCAAGCTGATCGTGCAAATCATTCCGTTCGAGAACCGCCGCCAGATCCTCGTCACGCACGACGTGACGGAAACGGAGCGCATCGAAATGATGCGCCGCGACTTCATCGCCAACGCCTCGCACGAACTGCGCACGCCGCTGACGGTCATCGTCGGCTTCCTGGAAATCGCATCTGCCGAGCTGGACCTGGACGCCGCCACGCGCGCCGCCCACCTCAAGCTGATGACGGAGCAGGGGCACCGCATGCAGCATCTGATCGAGGACATGCTGACCCTGTCGCGCCTGGAATCGGTCGACTACCCGCTGCGCCCCGAACCGGTGGATATCAAGAAACTGATGCAGCAAGTCTTGCGCGACGCCAAGGGCTTATCGGCCGGCAAGCATGAAGTGACCATGGAATGCAACGGTCCCGACGTGCTGGGCAGCTACGACGAGCTGTATAGCGCCTTCGGCAACCTGGCTTCGAACGCCGTGCGCTACACGCCGGCCGGCGGTACCATCACCCTGCGCTGGCAGGACGGCCCGGCCGGACCGCAATTCATCGCGCAAGACACGGGCATCGGCATCAGCCAGGAGCATATCTCGCGCCTGACCGAACGTTTCTACCGCGTCGACAAGAGCCGCTCGCGCGAAACCCAGGGCACGGGCCTGGGCCTGGCCATCGTCAAGCACGTGCTGCTGCGCCATGGCGGGACGTTGGCCATCCAGTCCGTGGCCGACAAGGGCAGCAGCTTCATCGTCAGCATGCCCAAATCCGTCGTCACGCCGCTGCAGGGCGAGTTGCTGGTCAAGTAGGACGGGGCAGGGGGCCTTGCCCCTGTTTCCCGTGCGACTGGTGCAAGCTAGGCATAAGTCGTTACAATCTGGCCATGACTTTAATCAACACCTCTTTTCGCCACGCCGGCGCGCAGCAACTGGCCCAGTCGCTGCAGGCTGCGCGCCAGGATACGCTTTCCCTGTTCGACTGCTACGTCACCGCCGGCCTGGACGTGGTGGCCGGCTTGCCCCGTCATCCGCGCCTCAATCCGCCCTTGTGGCAACTCGCGCACATTGCCTGGTTCGCCGAGTGGTTCATCCTGCGCGAAGCCGCTTCCAGCCATCCGGCCGACGCCATCTATAACTCCCTGCTGACGCGTGGCGACGACTTGTTCGACGCCAATATGGTGGAACATCGCGCGCGCTGGAAGCTGGAATTGCCCAGCCCGGGCGCCGTGAAGACGTATTGTCACGAAGTGCTCGACCGGGTGCTGGATAAACTGTCGCGCGAAGCCAATGTCGACGGCGCCCTGGCGCCATACCGGCTGGCCCTGGCGCATGAAGATTTGTGTGGCGAAGAAATGCTGGCCGGCTTGCAATGGCTGGGTCTGGAAGCACCCGAGTCCCTGGCGGCCAGCCCGGCCTTGCCGCCAGGCGCGGGGCAGATCGCTTTTCCTGGCAGCACCATCGAACTGGGCTCGCCGCGCGGGGACGGTTTTGCCTTCGACAATGAATCGCCGCCCCATGCCTGTTACGTGGCGCCGTTTTCCATCGATGCCTGCGCCGTCTCCAATGCCCAGTATGCCGATTTTGTCGCCGACGGCGGCTACCAGAACCGCCAGTTCTGGAGTGCGGCCGGCAGCGCCTGGCTGATGCGGCAGGAGCGCTCGTCGCCCCTGTACTGGCTGCGCGAAGCGACGCAGTGGCGCACCATGCGTTTCGGCCAGCGCACGACCTTGCCGCCGAATGAAGCCGTGCGCCACATCAATCTGTATGAGGCGCAGGCGTACTGCGCCTGGGCGGGGCGTCGCCTGGCGACCGAGGCGGAATGGGAGTATGCTGCGCTGTCCGGCCACCCGCGCTTTCACTGGGGGCAGGTGTGGGAGTGGACGGCGACGCCGTTCGAGCCGTATCCGGGTTTCGCGGTGGACGCCTGGCGCGAGTACTCGGCGCCGTATTTCATGCAGCACCAGGTGCTGCGCGGCGCCGCCTTCGCCACGCCGCCGCGCCTGCATTCGGCGCGCATGCGCGCCTTCCACGCGCCCGAGCGCGGCGACATCTTTGCCGGCCTGCGCACTTGCGCCTGGTAGCGCGCCGAGAACAGACATCATGTCAGGATACCCTTGAGTACAGATAACGCCCCGCAGTTCATTCCCAAACGCATCACGCCCACGCCGGAACAAGTCGCCATCCAGACGGCGCAAAAGAAAGTGGTGCTGATCGACGCCAACGCCGGCGCGGCCAAGACGACGACCCTGGCCCTGCGCCTGGCCGAGGCGCTGCACCGTGGCCGCGCGCCCGAGCGCATGCTGGCCCTGGTCTTCACCGAGGCGGCGCGCGTGGCCCTGCGCCAGCGCCTGCTGGAAGTGGGCGTGCCGCTCGGCGTCGTCAAGCGCCTGACCGTCGACACCTTCGACGCCTTTGCCGCCAAGGTGCTGCTGCAGCTGGAAAACATGCAGGTGGCGTTCATGCGCAGCGATGAAGAGCTGCGTCCCGTGGCCTGGGAAGCACTGGAAGTCGTGTCGGGAAAGTATGCCCACCGCTACCCGCTGGAAATCAACACGACCAACGGGGCCATCGCCGAATTCTTGAAATTGCAATTGCGTACCAAGGCGCGCCTGGATTTCCAGAATCCTGACTTCGAGAGCAATTCGCTGGACGACAACCTGGAGCTGCTGGGCATGTCGCGCACGCATTATCTGTGGCTGCGCGAATACGAAGGCTTGCGCGGCGCCGACACGGGCGATATCCAGTTCCGCGCGCCGTTCGACGCCACCTACGACCTGGTGCGCATGCTCGACGGCGACGAGCCGCTGCGCCAGCAATTGCCCGCCTTCCAGATCATCGTCGCCGATGAATTGCACGACTTGAACGAGGCGTCGTTCCGCCTGCTGACCATGCTGATACGCCGTGGCAACGCGTTTTTCTGTGGCGCGGGCGACAAGGACCAGGTCATCTATACATGGTCGGGCGCCGACCACCGCTTCCTGCGTCAGCGCTTCGAGCAGGAGTTCCCGGCCTTGCAGCGCCTGCCGCTGACGGCGTCCTACCGCTACGGCCCGCAACTGGCGCAGGCCGTGGGCGTGCTGAAAAACAAGGCCAGCGTGTCGGCCCTGTCGCGCGCCACCCATATCGACGTGCTCGAGTACGACCATGCGCAGCCGCAGGCGTGCAGCGCCCAGCTGATCGCGGCGCTCGAACACGCGCATGCGGGCACGACGGCCATCTTGCTGCGCGACCGCGACCAGGCCATCCGCGTGGAAACGGCGCTGTTCCAGAGCGGCATCGCATATGGCCTGGTGGACATGAATAGCTATCTGTTGAGCCTGGAAGTGCTGATGCTGCGCGGCATGGTCGCCATCGCCCGCAAGGATTTGCACGCGATCAAGAGCGGTCCACGCCGCGGCGAGATCCTCGAAGCCCTGGTGGCCTTCGCGGAAATCCCGTTTACGCGCGGTGAACTCCAGCAAGCCAAGGCCGACGTGGCCAACTATCCCGACTTGCTGGAAGGCTTCCTGACGAACCAGCTGGCCAAGTCGCACAACCAGGACAAGGCGGCGCTGACCCTGGCCGCCGTCGACTACCTGCGCGCGCTGCCCTCCGACGCCCTGGCGGGCGACGCGCTGCAGCACATCTTTGGCCTGATGCAGCTGGAACAGACGGCGCGCCGCATCTATGTCGACCCGGCGCAAGCGCGGGTCGTCGCCCGTTCCCTGCACGGCTTCATTGCCGTATGCCGCGAAGCGGGCGTGGCGCTGGGTGGCTTTGCCGGCTGGCTGGGCGAGATGGAAGACGCCGTGACGGTGTCGACCGGCAAGGCCAAACTGGTCATCGCCTGCATCGACCAGATCAAGGGCCTCGAATACAACCACGTGATTCTGCCCTACCTGGCCGTCGATGAATTCCCGCGCAGCAAGACCGACCCGCTGGAAGAGGAAAACCGCTTCTATGTGGCCGCCACCCGCGCGCGCGACCGGCTGACCTTGTTGACGCCGGAAGACCCCGCCTACCGGAGCCGCTACATCGCCGCCCTGCAACTGAAAAACAGGACTCTTGCGCCCAAGTCATAAATCCTTTGCCGCGTGAGCGCTTTTTGCGAAAGACGAAAGCGGGCATACTGGGCTGGTGTGATTGACAGCAATCTAACCAGACAAGGAGCAAGATATGAAGGTGTTTTTGACGGGTGCGGCAGGTTTCATCGGCAGTTCCATCGCGGCGGACCTCGTGCGCGCCGGCCATCAGGTGACGGGCCTCGTGCGCAAACCGGAGCAGGTGGCCGAGCTGGCCAAGATCGGTGTGTTGGGCGTGCAGGGCGAGTTGAACGACCGCGAGCTGATCATGGCGCAGGCGAAGGCGGCCGATGCCGTCATCAATGCGGCCAGCAGCGACCACCGGGGCGCCGTCGAAGCCATCCTGGAAGCGCTGGCTGGCAGCAACAAACCTTTCCTCCACACGAGCGGCTCGTCCATCGTGGGCGACGCCTCGGGCGGCGAGGGGACGCAGCAGATTTATCACGAAGACCAGCTGCCGGCGCCCACGGCCGACAAGGCCGCGCGGGTCGCCATCGATGACCTGGTCCTGGCCGGTGCGCGGCACGGTGTGCGCGCCAGCGTGTTGTGCAATACCCTGATCTACGGCCATGGCGCCTTGCCGCGCGACAGCGTGCAGTTGCCCCGCCTGTTGAAACAGGCGCGCAAGAGCGGCATCGTGCGCCACGTGGGGCCGGGCCGCAACATCTGGTCCAATGTGCATATAGACGACGTCGTCAGCCTGTATTTGCTGGCGCTGGAAAAATCGCCGGCCGGCACGTTTTATTTCGTCGAAGCGGGCGAAGCGGCGTTCCGCGACATGACTGCCGCCATCGCCACGGCACTGGACCTGGGTCCCGCGCAGGACTGGCCGCTGCCCGAGGCGATAGCCGAATGGGGCTACGAGATGGCGTCCTACGGCCTCGGTTCCAACAGCCGCGTGCGCGGCGCGCGGGCGCGCAAGCTGCTGGGCTGGCAGCCGCGGGGGCCGTCCGTGCTCGAATGGATCCAGCACGACATGCTCAAGCCGCCGCACGCCGCCACCGTTTGATGCAGCTCAGCAAAACCTCATCAGTGTGCGCTAGCGAACGGTGCTATGTGGCGATCGGGAGTATGATGGCTTCGCTTGGTTGAGACGCACTGCCGTGAGGTTGGCGGCATGTTCGATCTTCCAGCAGGTCAGCCGGTCGCCTCAAGGATCGGCACCAGATTCTTGCCGCCAGCGCGTTCGCGCCTTGCGGCTGAGCACTGCAACTCCAGGTCGCGGTGTGTACTGCGAACCCCTTCAAGGCCGGCCTAGCCGGTCTTTTTTTTGCCTGTCGTTTGCGCCGCCGCGCCATTCACCGCCGCCTGTCCGCCATTCGCCGAAGCGGTGTTTTCGCGCGCCCGAAATCCGCGTATCTTTACGATCAACTAACTTCAAAGGGTGACCGTGAAACCTGAACCAGCTTATTGCCGCCGTACCCAGCTGCTGTGGGGCGTGCTGCTGATCGCCATCGGCGCCGTCATCCTGCTGGACCGGCTCGATGTGATCTATCTCCGCGATTACTATGCACTATGGCATTATTGGCCGCTGATACTGGTGCTCTTCGGCCTGAACAAACTGCTCACGCCTGTGTCCGCCAAGCAGGTACTGAGCGGCTTGTGGCTGATCTTCTTCGCCGCCTGGTGGTATGTGTCGTATGAAGAACTGTGGAACTTGAATTTCTACAATAGCTGGCCCGCCTTGCTGATCGCCTGGGGCGTGGGCCTCGTGCTGGAGCCGCTGTTGAACAAACATTTTATTGCCTACCGGGAGTCCGAGCATGAAAAATAAACCGCCGCTGCACTCGCCATCGCAGATCGTGCTGGGCGTCATCGTCATCGGCCTGGGCCTGCTGTTCCTGCTCGATAACCTCGGTTTCATCGATGTGCGCTACACCTTCCGTTTCTGGCCCACGGTGCTGATCGTGTTTGGCCTGCTGAAACTGTCGCAAAGCCGCAGCGCCAACGGTTATTTGTTGGGCGGCATGCTGGTGCTGCTGGGCGTGGCCTGGACTCTCAAGCACATGGGCATTTTCTACATGAACTGGGGCTTGTTGTGGCCGCTGCTGATCATCGGCCTGGGCGTGGCCGTGGTGTCGAAGTCCCTGCCCGGGGCGCAGCAGCGCCAGCGCCGCCGGCGCTTTGCCGCGCAGCAAGATGGAAGCGCTGCGCCTGACGCATTCGGCCAGGCCAGGAATGGCGCCGTGTCGCTGGCCAAGGATACCGCCGATGCCACTGCGGCGCCCGGCGCCGGCGCCCAGGCGGACGATGACAGCGTCATCGAAGTGACGGCCATCCTCGGCGGCTATGTGCGGCGCGTGTCGTCGCAGCGCTTCAGGGGCGGCGACATCAACGTCATCATGGCCGGCTGCGAAATCGACTTGCGCCAGGCCTCGATCGAAGGCGAAGCCGTGCTCAACGTATTTGCCCTGTGCGGCGGCGTCACCATCAAGATTCCGCCCGACTGGAGCGTCGTGCTGCAGGGTACGCCCATCCTTGGCGGCTTCGAGGAAAAGACCATCGTGCCGCCGAACCAGGCCAAGCGCCTGTATGTGACGGGCTACGCCATCATGGGCGGCCTGGAAATCCGCAACTAGGCGCGCATGTCGGGGCCTTTGTCGCAGCGGCGCGGCGCCGTGGTGGTGTTCCTGGTCTGCATCGCGCTGGGCCTGGCCCTGGCCTTGATGTTGGCCCGGGTGGCCCACGCGCCCTGGCTCAATGCCGTCGTGCTGGTGGTGCCCGCCACGCTTGTGTATGCGATCGGCTCGGGGTTTTCCGCGTTCTACCTGTGCCGCGCCTATCCCTTGCACGCGCGCCATCCGCTCGCCATCGCCGGCGTGATGGGCGTGGCGGCCCTGTTCGCTGGCTTGCTGTGGGCGACCTTGCTGCAATTTTTGAACAGCGTCAGCCAGTTGCTGGAGCTGCGCTGGCTGGGCGTGAACCTGACGCCATCGCTGCTGGCCCTGTTCTTCGGCCTGGGCGTGCTGCTGTATTGCCTGGCCGCCGCCGTGCATTATCTGTTGCTCGAATTCGTGCGCGCCAGGATGGCCGAGCAGCGGGGCCTGGAAGCGCAACTGATGGCGCAGGAAGCGCAGCTGCGCATGTTGCGCACGCAGATCGATCCGCATTTTCTGTTCAATAGCCTGAACTCCATCAGCGCCTTGACGTCTATCGATGCGGCGGGCGCGCGCCAGATGACGCTGCAGCTGGCCAGTTTCTTTCGCCAGAGCCTGAGCCTGGAAGCGCACAAGCACATCACCGTGGAGCAGGAACTGGTGCTGATCCGCCATTTTCTCGCCATCGAGCAAGTGCGCTTCGGCGAACGCCTGCAAGTGCTGGAGAGCATCGACGCGGACGCGCTGGCCTGTCTGCTGCCGCCCATGCTGATACAGCCGCTGGTTGAAAATGCCGTCAAGCATGGACTCTGCGGCTTGACGGAGGGCGGTCTGATCGCCATCGAGGTGCGGCGCGCGGGCAGCCTGTTGCAGATCGCCGTGCGCAATCCGGTGGATGCGGATCAGGGGCCGGCGCGTGGCAACGGCGTGGGCCTGGAGAATGTGCGCCAGCGCCTGGCCGGCGCGTATGGCCACGAGGCCAGCGTGCACTGGGGCCGGCGCGACGGCCATTTCGAAGTGATGATTTCCATGCCGGCGCAGACCGGCGACACGGAGGAAGCATGAGGCAGGCAAGAATGCGCGTGGCCATCGTCGACGATGAAGCGCTGGCGCGCGGCGTGCTGCGCGAATACCTGGCGCGCCATGACGATATCGATATCGTGGCCGAATGCGCCAACGGCTTCGAAGCCGTCAAGGCCATCGCGGAACTGGAGCCGGAACTGGTGTTTCTCGACATCCAGATGCCGCGCCTGGACGGTTTTGAAGTGGCCGAACTGATCGGTGCGAAGACAAAGCTGATCTTTGTCACGGCCTACGACCAGTACGCCTTGAAGGCGTTCGACTGCCATGCGCTCGATTACCTGCTGAAACCGTTCAGCGAACAGCGCTTCGACCAGGCGCTGGCCCATGCGCGCGCCCAGCGCGGCACGCCCGGGACGGTGCTGACGCTGGCGCGCGAGGCGGCCACGCGGGCCGCACCTTTGGCCCGCGTGCTGATACGCGACGGCGCCAAGGTCCACATCATCGCCAGCGCGCGCATCGACTACATCGAGGCGCAGGACGATTACATCAGCATCCGTTCCGAGGGCAAGTCCTACCTGAAAAGCCAGACCCTGGCGGAGCTGGAGACCCAGCTCGATCCCGCCAAGTTCCTGCGCGTGCACAGGTCGTATCTGCTCAATATCGACGGTATCCGCCGCATTGAGGCGGCGACGAAAGACAGCCACGTGGCCATCTTGCGCGACGATACGAGGATACCCGTGAGCAAGGCGGGGTATCAGAAGCTGAGGTTACTGGTTGGCTAGCATGTTCTGTGGCGGAGATACTTAATCATTTAAGCATGATATCATCTGGAGGTGATGGTGAATGCGCCGAGGACATGGCCAGTCTCGTTTCACGATGATTTCGACGCGGAATTCGATGCTTTGCCGATAGATGTCCAAGATGAATTGCTGGCGAGTGCCGATGCGCTGTCGAAGCTGGGCCCGACTGCCGGGCGTCCTCATGTCGGGACGTTGAAGAACCCTAAACACCCGAACATGAAAGAGCTGCGTTTCAAGGCCAACAACGGGGCAGAGGTGTGGCGCGCGGTCTTTGCTTTCGATACGAGGCGAGAGGCGGTGATTCTGGTTGCGGCAGCCAAGCAAGGTGTCGATGAGGACAAGTTTTACAGGGATTTGTTATTCAAGGCAAATGCACGCTACGAGCAACACCTCAAAAACCTGGCTGCAGCGAACACCGGGCCGGACAAAGGCAATAGATGATTTTAGGAGCAGGAGATTGCCATGGGAAGAAATCTGAATGACGTCATCCACAGTCTGCCTACCGAGCGGCAGGCAAAAATTGCCGCTTTGTCCCAGGAAAAAATGCAAGAAATGATAGCGCACGCCGCCACGTTGACGGATTTTCGCAAGGCCGTGGGCAAGACCCAGGCGGAAGTTGCCAGGGAACTCGGGATTCAACAGCATGCTGTTTCCCAACTGGAAAAGCGTAGCGATACCTATGTCTCGACCTTGCGCCGGTTTCTGCAATCGCTGGGCATGACATTGGAGCTGTCGGTCGTTGCGCAAAACGGCGTTCGTATCGAACTGCAGAATTTTCTGCGCAGCGAGGAAGTTGAGGCCGATGTCCATGACAGTGCGCTTGCTGCGCCTGCCAAGGCCCCTGGAGGGCGGAAAACCGGCGTGTCGCGCAAGCGGGCTGGCAACACCTGAAGAGATTATTCACCCGCCAGCTGCACATCCCACCACGTGGGCAAGAGCTGGCGGATTTCCGGGCGCGAAAAACGGTCGTCGATCAGATACACGACGCCCTTGTCCGACTGGGTGCGGATGACCCTGCCTGCCGCCTGCACCACCTTTTGCATGCCCGGATACAAGTACGTGTAGTCGTAGCCTGCGCCGAAGAGGTCGCCCATGCGCTGGCGGATCTGCTCGTTGACGGGATTGATCTGCGGCAAACCCAAGGTGGCGATGAAGGCACCGATCAGGCGCGCGCCCGGCAAGTCGATGCCTTCGCCAAACGCGCCGCCCAGCACGGCAAAGCCGATGCCGCGCGTGTCCAGGCCAAAGCGGCCCAGAAATTGTGCGCGGGCAGCGTCGTCCATGCGGCGCGGCTGCTGCCAGAGGGGCACGTCCGGGTAATGCTGGGCGAACAGGGTGGCCGTCTTTTCCATGTAATCGAAGCTGCTGAAGAAGGCCAGGTAGTTGCCCGGCGTTTCCGCGTATTGCTTCGCCATCAGCTGGGCGATGGGCAGCAGCGAGGCGGCGCGGTGCTGGTAGCGCGTGGAAATGCCGTCGGCCACGCGCACGGACAGCTGCTGCGCCTGGAACGGCGATTCCACGTCGACCCAGGCCGTGTTCTCCGGCATGCCGAGGGTGTCGCTGTAGTAATTCCACGGACTCAGGGTGGCGGAAAACAGGGCCGTGCTGTGGCTGGCCGCGAAGCGCTCCTTGAGAAACGGCGCGGGCACGATGTTGCGGATGCAGACGGTGGAACCCGTGTCAGTCTTGCTGATGTCGAACAGCGAATGCGCGCCGAAGCTTTCCGCCAGGCGATTGATCAGCAGCACGTCGAAATAAAAGCGCTGCAAGTCTTCGTCCAGCACGGCAGCGTGCTCGGCCATGTAGTCGCCGATGGCCGTGGCCACACCTTGCAGGGCACCAAAGAATTTATCGGGCAAGGCGGGATGCACATGGTAATCGCCATCCTGCTCCTTCAATAAGGCCGTCCACTGGCGCGAGAGGCGGTCCAGCGGCTTTTTCAAGGCGTCGGGCGCGAACTTGCGCAGCATTTTCAGGTCGATCTGCGCCAGCTCGGCCGAATACATGCCGCGCGCGCGCGACACCATATTGTGCGCCTCGTCGACCAGCACGTTGACTTTCCAGTCGTGGGCCAGGGTCATGCCGTACAACATGGCGCTGAGGTCGAAATAGTAATTGTAGTCGCCGATGACGACGTCGCTCCAGCGCGCCAGCTCCATGCCCAGGTAATACGGGCAAATACCCTGCTGCAAGGCGATGGCGCGCACGGCTTCCTTGTCGAGGATCAAGCCGCTGGCCAGCGCCACTTCGCGCGCCAGCGGCAGGCGGTCGTAAAAGCCCTTGGCCAGCGGACACGATTCGCCGTGACAGGCTTTGTCGGGATGCTCGCAGGCGCTGTTCTTGGCGCTCAGTTCCAGCACGCGCAGGGGCAGCAGCGGCGCGCTATCTTTCAATATGGCGCAGGCGTCGAGCGCCATCTGGCGTCCCGGCACCTTGGCGGCGAGGAAAAACAGTTTATCGAGGCCATGCGCGGCCGTCGCTTTCAGCATGGGGAACAGGCTGCCCACCGTCTTGCCGATGCCGGTCGGCGCCTGTGCCAGCAAGCCGCAGCCGCGGCTGCTGGCCTTGTACATGGCTTCGGACAGCTGGCGCTGTCCCGGGCGAAAGTCCGCGTGGGGAAAGGCCATGCCGCTGAGCTGTGCATCGCGGCTGGCGCGGTGCGCCAGCTCCTGCTCGGCCCAGTCGAGGAACAGCGCGCAATGCTGTTCGAAGAAAAGGCGCAGTGCCTCGGCCGTGCATTCCTCGTGCATGACCGTTTCCTTCTGGCTGGCGATGTCGAAATACACGAGCGCCACGCGCAGCATGGGCAGGTTCAGCTGCTGGCACAGCAAATGGCCGTAGATGCGCGCCTGCGCCCAGTGCAGCTGGCGGTGGTTGGCGGGCATGGCGTCGAGCTTGCCCCGATACGTCTTGATCTCTTCCAGCTGGCGCCGCGCCGGGTCGTAGCCATCGGCGCGGCCGCGCACGTGCAAAGGCCCAAAGTCGCCGCACAGGCTGATTTCGCGCTGGTAATCGTCGTCGCGCCGGCCCGTGACGGTGGCGTGGCCGGCCATGCCTTCCTGCGCCGTGGGCGAGGGCGTGAAGCGCAAGTCCAGGTCGCCCACCTTGGCCGTGAATTCGCACAGGGCGCGCACGGCGATCGTGTAAGTGTTGCCGCTCATGCGGCCGCCTGCCATTGCAGGAAGCACACGCTGACGGGCATGGCGTGCTCGGCGCAATACGCGATCCAGCGCAGCTGGTTGTCTTGCAGGCGGTCGCCCGGACCCTTGACCTCGATCATGCGGTAGCGCCGCTCGGCCGGCCAGAACTGGATCAGGTCGGGAAATCCGCTGCGGTTGCTTTTGATATCGAGCAAGATGCGTTCAAACGCCTTCTTCAGGTGCGCAGCCGGGATGCAGGCCAGCGCCAGGTCCAGCAAGCCGTCGTCGAGCACGTCCCAGCTGACGAAGGGCGAGACGATGCCGTGCTTGGCGGCCAGGGTGGCGCGGATGCTGGCCTGGTAGCTGCCGTCGTCCAGCTGCGCCAGGCAGGCGGCAAAATCGAGGCTGCGGCGCTGGTAAAAATCGGCGCTGTGCAAGTCGGCCGGGCCACGGTGGAACGGGTGGAAGAAGGCGCCCGGCATGGCCTTGAAGATGACGGGCCAGCACAGCAGGCCGAACAGCGAGTTGATCAGGGTGTTTTCCACGTAATACACGGGCGCGTCGTCCCGCATCAGATGTTGCCGCACCACCCCTTCCACGTAGCACGCCTGCTCAGGATACGGTAGTCGCAGATCGATGCGCTCCACGGCGGCCGCCGCATCGGCCGCCTGCTTGGCATGGCCCAGCTTGCGCCGCAAACGGGGGGCCATGCGCCGCAGCAATTGCTGTTCCGCTTCGCTTTCCGGCGCGGCCAGGGCGATCACCAGGCGCTCGTAGGCCGCTTGCGGTTGTTCATCTTTTTCCAGCACGCGGATGGCGCGGCCCCGCGCGCCCGGGTAGCGGCAATCGGCATAGGCGCGGTAGGCGGCCGGCCAGTCCTGGCATTTCTCGAGGTGCTGGGCGATCTGGAAGCGCAGCTTGTCGCGCCGGCTGGCCAGCCAGGTATTGTCTTCGGGCAAGGGCAGCGCCGCCAGCTCCTGCAGCACCTCGTCGGCCGGCGCGCTGTCGTTGTAGCGTTCGCGGCACTGGTGCAGCACTTCATAGTGCTCGATATCCTGGCGCGTGCGAAAGCCGCGCGAAGCGGGTGAGAATTCCACTTTTTCGTATTGATAGACGCCGAGGTCGGACAGCACGAATTCCGACCAGTCCTGGTGATAATTGCCAAAGTAAATCAGGCGCAGGCGGTCGCACAGCGCTTGCAGGCCGATGCGGTACAGCACGTCGCCGGAAGCCGGATGCCAGGCGGAAAACGGTTTCTCTTCCACATGGAGTGCGCGCAAGGCGTCGAGCTGCTCGGCCTTGCGCGCCGATTTCAGGGGCGCGGCGAGGTGGAAGGCCTGGGCGATTTCCGCTTTCAGCAGCAAGTCAAACAGTTCGGCTAGAGAAATGGCCGGGTCGGCCTCGACCCAGCCTGTTGCCAGCAAGGGCAGGGCGGCCGCGCGCGTGTCGCCGATTTCCGGATAATTGAGCTTGCTGGCGCGAAACAGGCAACCCTTGCGCATGACGAGGCGCACGAACAGGGCGCGCGACGGCTGCGGCAGTGCGCCGAAGTCGGCGATGAAGCGCGTCTCTTCAGCACTCAGCAGATCGGCGTAACGCGCGCTGATCCAGCTCAGCACATCCTGGAAATTATCCAGATAGTACAGGGGATTTTCCAGGACTCTCAGCATGGGGATGGCAATAGGGCAAGTTGCAAGGTGATGGCTTTTACTGTGTTTATATACAGTTTAAACCTTCAGCTGCCGCTTGCCCAGCGATTTTATGTTCAGCCAGCCGCGCTGTAGGCAAAACAGTGGTCGAACTTTTCGTAGGGAATCAGGTCCTCGCGCAGGCCGGCCAGCTCGACATCGGTCAGCAAGCCCCGGTGCGCTTCCTTGCGTCCCTTCGGCAGCGGCACGTCGTAATCGATGATGTCCCTGGCCAGCAGCGTTTGCAGTATCTGCGCCTGTTCCGGCGTCAGGTAGCGCGCATGCGTGCCCAGGGTGTTTGCCAGCTGTTCCTTGAACTCCTCGTCGCTGACCTCGTTGTACGTATCCTGGTCGGCCATACTGCTTAACAACATGTGAAACACGAAATCCTGCAGGTTCTTTGCCAGGTATTGGGCTTCATTCTGGTCATGCCACAGCAGCACGACGGGCATCTCGCCAGCGTGCCGGCTGGACGCGAAAAAGCAGTAATGGTCGCCGGCGCCCGTCTGCGCGAACGGGATGAAGCGCAAGGCGGGATCGATCTGCCGGTAATCGTCGGGATCGGCCAGTTCTTCCATGGCTGCCGCTACGGCCTTGACGCTCAGTAATTCGAAATCGTCGGCATGCAGCAGCAGGGTGGGCCGCTCGGTCAAGGTGGGATAGACCAGCTTGTACCAGTCGGGGCCGTATTCGCCCACGGCCAGCATGCCGTCGCGCTCCAGCTGGCGATACAGCGCAGGATAGGTGAAGCCGTGTTGCCGTTCCATTTCTGACAGTGTCATGTTTGTCCTGTTCAACGTGAGTCATGCGGCGATGATAGCCGAGGTGATGGCTTGCACGTTTCATTGTGACAATGCCTGGTATTAATAAACATTTTAGTTTACTTATGCGGCATGGTCACGTAGTCTTACCAGACACTCTCCATCGAGCCTGCATGAAAAACATCATCCTGATTTCCGCCGCCTGTTTGCTGGCGCTGCTGTCGACCATCGGCGCCTCGCTGCCATACCCGATCCTGCCGCCCCTGTTCGCGGCCGAGGCGCCGAATGCCTTCAATAATTTCCTCGGCTTGCCGTCGAAATTGCTGTTCGGCCTGGCACTGACCATCAACCCGCTGGGCTTGCTGATCGGCTCGGCCGTGCTGGGCCCCTTGTCGGACCGCTATGGCCGCCGCCCCTTGCTGATGCGCACGGCCGTGGGCGCCGCCATCGGCCATGCCATCACGGCCTGGGCGCTGGTGATCCAGTCGTATCCGCTGTTTATCGTCGCCCGGTTCATCACGGGTTTGTTGGAAGGTAACGGCGCCGTGGCGCGCGCCATGCTGGCCGACCAACTGACGGGGCCGCTGCGCCTGCGCGCCATGTCGTGGCTGAATGGCGCGTTTTACCTGGGCTGGCTGGTGGGCCCGATCCTGGCGGGCGCGACTCTGGGCTGGGGCGTGACGGTGCCGTTCTGGATCGCCGCCGCCGCCCTGATGCTCGTCGCCGTGCTGGTGGCCGTCGGCTTGCCGCGCGAAACGCCCTCGCTACTGACGACGTCGTGGTGGCAGGTGGCGCGCGACCGCCATTCGCTCAATTTGCTGCGCCATGACGAGCTGCGCACCCTGTTCATCGTGCAGCTGGCGCTGACCTGCGGCGTGGCCAGTTTCTACGAGTTCTATCCGCTGTGGCTGGTCGAGACGGCCAATTACCATGCGCAGGAGATTGCCTGGGTCAATGTGGGCCTGTGCGGCACGATGACCATCACCTCGCTGCTGGCGGGCGGTCCCAGCCGCCATGCGCCCTTGCTGCGGGCAAGCTGGTATGCGTGCGGCGTGGCGCTGGCCGTGGGCATTTTGGCGCTGGGCAATATCTGGGTGGGCATCGCCGCCATCGTGCTGTTCGGCATTCCGAATGCGCTGTACAACACGGTGATCCAGGGCTGGTGCGCGGAACGCTTCAGCGCGCACGGGCAGGGTGCCGTGATGGGCTTGCTGGCCACCACCTTCTGTATCGCCAACATCGTCGTCGCCCTCAGCGGCTCCGTGCTGACCCTGATCGACACGCGGCTGATCCTCGTCGCGGGCGCCGTGTCCGCCGCCTGGGCAGCCTGGCGCATGGTCGCATGGCGCCGCCAGCTGGACGGCGCCGTCGCCGCGAAGGCCGCGGCGTGAGCGCCAGCACGTCCGAGCAGACCTTGTTCCTGCTGAAGATGCGCGGGCCGCAGACGGCGCAGCAACTGGCGGCCTTGCTCGATATCACCTCCATGGGCGCGCGGCGCCAGCTGGAAGCGGCGCTCGAGCGTGGCCTGGTGGCGTTCGAGGATGTGGCCGACAAGGTGGGCCGCCCGTCGCGGCGCTGGCAGCTGACGCCTGCGGGCCACGCGCGCTTTCCCGACCGCCATGCCGACCTGACCCTGGAATTGATCGCGCAAGTGAAAACCCTGTTCGGCGACGCGGGGCTGGATCAATTGATCGGCGCGCGCGAGCGCGGCAGCGAGGCCGCCTACGGCAAGCTGGTCGATGTGAGTGACGATCTGGCGCAGCGCGTGGACAGCCTGGCGCGGGCGCGCGATGGCGAGGGTTACATGGCCCATGCCGAGCCGCAGGACGATGGCAGTGTCTTGCTGGTGGAAAACCATTGCCCGATCTGCGCGGCGGCCACGGCGTGCCAGAATTTCTGCCGCTCTGAGCTGGCCATCTTTCAGCGGGTATTGGGGGATGATTGCACGGTGGAACGCAGCGAATATCTGCTGGAAGGGGGAAGGCGCTGCGTGTACCGGATCGTGCCGTTGGGGTGAGGGCTAAACTTGTCGACCCCAAGTAAAGGCCGGGGTCGTACCCTGAGGGTACGACCCCGGTACTTGCTCCTGGGGCTCGTTACTTTTTAGTCGCCTTCGGCTTGGCGGCAGGCGCCGCCTTTTCAGCCGCGGCGGTGGCGCCGCTCGTCGCCTTTTCCGTAGCCTGCGCCACTTGCGCGCTGGCCTTGGCGATTTGCTCTTCCACGGTTTTCACGGCCTGTTTCGTGGCCTTGGTCACTTGTTCGTAGCCGAGGAAGGCGTTGTCGATGGCGGCCTTGACGATGGCCACGGCGTTTTCCGAGCCTGGCGGCACGTTTTTCGTGACGTCGTAGATCAGGGCGCTCAGATTGCTTTTCGCTTCGGCAACATGGGCTTCGGCGGCCGTGGTGAATTCCGTGTGGATTTCCTTGATGATGTCGTCGAGTTGCTGTTTATACGCTTTCGCGCCGGCCACGCCAGGTTGCAGCTGGGCGGCGGCGGCGGCCATGGCGGCCTTCGGATCCTTGGCCTGGCCGATTTCCTTGCTGGCGGCAAGGCCATCCTCAATGCCGGACTTGGCGGTGGCCATGTTCAGCGCCAGCACCTGTTCCACGCCTTGCACGGCCTTCGAGGTGAGGGTGTTGAAGGTCATCAGCTGGAATTCAAACAGGGCCTTGGTGGCCGATGCGAATTGTTCGGGATTCGTAAACATGTGGTCTCCTCGGTTTGAATAGATACGTTCTTATCGTTCCATACTCTTTCGACGCCGCAATGCCATCGCTTGATCTCAAGCCGGTGCCCCGTGTGGTCATGACCCCATTATTTAACAAGCGCCGGTTTTTCGCAACGGCTATCTTTGTACGGTCCCGAGGCCAGTTCCCAGCCAAATCCCAGCGTCGATTGGGCGCACGACAGCGTGCCGTCGATCTTGCTGCGCCACTGGTACCAGGGGGCAGGTCCGGCCATTGCGCAGGCGTAAGCAGCCAGCAGGGCCGTGGCGATCAGGTATTTCATAGTTGCTCCGAAAGAAAAGCCTGCCGGCATTGTAGCGCGCCTGCCATTCAGGGGGCGGGCGACTGCGGCGCCGTGACGGGCAACTGCAGGGTGAAGGTGGTGCCGCTGCCGGCGCCCGTGCTGCTGATGGCGTCGATATGGCCGCCCAGCACGCCCGTGACGATGTTGTGCGCCACATGCAGGCCCAGGCCCGAACCGCCCGAACCGAGCTTGGTCGTGAAGAAAGGGTCGTAGACGTGGGCCAGGTCGTCGGCGGCGATGCCAATGCCCGTGTCGGTGATGGACAGGGTGATCGTCTGCCCGTCGTCGCTGCCGCGCGCCCTGATGGCGATGGTGCCGCCGCTGCGGCCTTCGAAGGCATGGCGCAGGCAGTTTTCCAGCAGGTTGCTGAGCACCTGGCCCAGCGGGCCAGGATAGCTGTCCATGGCCAGGCCGTCCGGCACGTCCTGCGTCAGGCTCAGGCCGGCGCCCTTGAGCGGCGTGGACAGGGGTAACATCAGCTCGGCGATGAACTGGCGCAGCAGGAAGTGGCGGCGCTGCGAGCTGGCGCGGTCGACGGCGATCTGCTTGAAGCTTGAGACGAGGTCGGCCGCGCGTTGCAGGTTGCGCAGCATGATGGCGTCCGCCTCGCTGGCCTGGGTCAGGTAGGCGCCCAGTTCGGAGCGCCGCAAGCCATCGAGGAAGCTGGCCTGGATTTCGCGCGTGCGTTCGGCCATGGTGGTGGCCACCACCAGGCCGTTGCCGATCGGCGTATTGAGCTCGTGCGCGATGCCGGCCACCAGCGCGCCCAGCGCGGCCAGCTTGTCGCGGCGCACCAGTTCTTCCTGCGTGATGGACAGGTTTTCCAGCGCGGCGGCCAATTCCAGATTCGTCTGCTCCGACTGTTCCTTGGCCTGCGTCAGGGCGGCCGTGCGTTCGGCCACCAGTTCTTCCAGGTGGGCGCGGTGGCGCTGCAGTTCGCGTTCGTGGCGCATGCGGCCGATGGCGATGCCGGCCAGGTCGGTCGCCGTGTCGATCAGTTCCAGGTCGCGCGCATCGGGCTGGCGCACTTCGCGGTAGTACATGGCGAAGGAGCCGAGCACGGCGCCATCCTGGCCGAAAATGGGGCGCGACCAGCAGGCGCGCAAGCCGAACGGCGCCGCCAGCTCGCGGTAGGGCGCCCACAGCGGGTCGTGCATGATGTCGCTGACGACCACCGGTTCGCGCAGGAACATGGCCGTGCCGCACGAGCCCACGCCGGGACCGATGGCCACGCCTTCGAGCAGGGCCATGTAGTCGGGCGGCAGGCTGGGACCGGCCGCGCTGTGCATGCGGACGCCATCGTCGTCGAGCAGCATGATGGAGCAAAGCACGCCGCGCGACTGGCCTTCGATCAGCAGCAACAGCTGGTCCAGGGTGGGGATCAGGGGCGCGCCCTTGGCGACCATTTCCAGCAAGGTGCTCTGGCCCGCGCGCATCGCTTCGGCGAGGTTGCGTTCGGTCAAGTCGATGATGCGCGCATGCACCAGCTGGCGGCCCGGCACGGACAGGCGCATCAGCCGGATTTCGCAGGCGATCGGGTGGCCGTCGCGGTGGCGGCAGCTGGCGCGGAAGACGACGATCTTGCCTTGCAAGGTATCGCGGATCTTTTCTTCCAGCAGTTGCGGCGAGGCCCGGCCATCGTCCTGCTGCCGGGGGAACAGCGGCTCCATGCCGCCTTGCAGCAGTTCGGCCAGCGGCATGCCGAACAATTCTTCGGCCAGGTGGTTGGCGTCGATCAGCAGGCGGTTGTCGATATCGAACAGCAGCACGGCGTCGGGCGAGCCGGCCAGGATGGAGTGGTAATTGACTTCCAGCGTTTGCGGATGCAGGGGGCGCGGCGGCGTGACGGGATGCGGCGCGGACGCCTCGGCCTTGTGCAAGGCCAGTTCCATGAGGATTTTTTCCGCCACGTCGCGGGCGTTGAAGGGCATCTTGATGTAGTCGGAAGCGCCGGCGCCCACGCTGCGGCCCTGTTCCTCGGCGCTGGGGGTGGCCGACATCAGCAGCAGGGGCACGCCGTGGCGTCCGCCCGCATTGCGCAGGCGCATGCAGGTGGCGCCGATATTGGTGCCCGCCAGGGCCGCGTCGAGCAGGATCAGGTCCGTGCCGCCGGCCGCCAGCTCCACGCCTTCGTCGATATCGCCCGCCAGTCCCGTGCCCAGGTTATGCCGGTCCAGCACATACAGCAGTTCGCGCACATCGTTCGGCGAATTGCTGACCAGCAGCACATTGGCCCGGTCGGTGATGGAAGAAATCAACTGGTTCATGGTGTCGCGCCCTTACGCGTTTCATGGGCCTAGTATTACATCAAGGCAAGTAGGAGTAAACGATAATTCTTGATGACCAAAAGCAAGCTGTTCAAGCCGCATTTTGCGCCGCCGGTGCCGCTTCCAGGTCGGCGCGCGCCTGTTCGATGCGCGGGTAATTATCCTCGATCCAGTCGACCAGCGCGGCCAGGCGTTCGGCCGCCTCGCGTCCCAGCGGCGTGAGGCTGTACTCCACCTTGGGCGGGATCACCAGATACGCCTGGCGCAGCACGAAACCGTCGCCCGCCAGCGCTTCCAGGGTTTGCGCCAGCATTTTTTCGCTGACCCCGCCCACTTCGCGGCGCAGTTCGCTGAAGCGCCGCGTGCCGCTCAAGAGCAATACCAGCAGCAGCACGGCCCAGCGGCTGGTCAGGTGGCTGAGCACGGCGCGCGACGGGCAGGCCGCCGCCAGCAGGTGCGCCCCCTGGTTTTGCCGGGCGAGGGCGGCGCGCAGGCTGGCGCCGGGAGTGTCTGTGGACATGATAGTTGACCTTGTGAATGTTGATGTGATTCATACTTACCAAAAGGTACGTACTTACAATAAGTAAGTAATAGTCCTATTATAGGGTTTTACCAACCACCCTCCAAGGAGAAATCATGATCGTCATCACCGGCGCCACAGGCAAGCTGGGCCAGCACGTCATCGCCAGCCTGCTCAAGTCCGTCCCCGCAGCGAACATCATCGCCGCCGTGCGCAACCCGGGCAAGGCCGCCGACCTGGCCGCCCAGGGCGTGCAGGTGCGCCAGGCCGATTACAACGATGGCGCCAGCCTCGACGCGGCGTTCAAGGGGGCAACAAGAATCTTGCTGATCTCGTCGAGCGAAGTGGGCCAGCGCGCGCAGCAGCACCAGAACGTCATCGATGCGGCCAAGCGCGCCGGCGTGTCCCTGCTGGCCTATACCAGCGTCCTGCGCGCCGACACGTCGCCGCTGGGCCTGGCCGCAGAACACGTGATCACGGAAGCGGCCATCCGCGCCTCCGGCCTGCCATACACTTTCCTGCGCAACGGCTGGTACCTGGAAAACCATACGGAACACCTGGCGCCCGTGCTCGAGCATGGCGTCGTGCTGGGTGCGGCGCAAAACGGCCGCTTCTCGTCCGCCGCGCGCGCCGACTACGCGGCGGCCGCCGCCGCCGTGCTGACGGCCGCCCAGCCGCAAGCGATCTATGAACTGGCCGGCGACCACGGCTTTACCCTGGCCGAGTACGCGGCCGAAGTGGCGCGCCAGTCGGGCAAGGCGATTGTCTACAAGGATATGCCGCAGGCGGACTTCAAGGCGGCGCTGGTGGGCGTGGGCGTGCCGGAAGGCTTTGCCGATCTGCTGGCTGATTCCGATGCGGGCGCGGCCAAGGGCGGCCTGGAAGACAATGGCAAGCAATTGAGCGCGCTGATTGGCCGTCCGACGACGAGCCTGCAAGACGGCGTGAAGGCGGCGCTGGCCAAGTAAGAGGAGGGTGCCGCGGGTCGGGAAGACTGCGCGGCATTCCGGAATGAAAAAAGCCGCAAACTCGTGAAAGTTTGCGGCTTTTTTGCGAATTAGGTAATGGTGCCCACGAAGGGACTCGAACCCCTACACCCGAAGGCACATGGACCTGAACCATGCGCGTCTACCAATTCCGCCACGTGGGCACTGATGCTGCCAATGCTACTGCTATATCTCACTACTGTACTGCGGATTACAACGAAAACGACTCGTTGCTGGTGGTGCCCACGAAGGGACTCGAACCCCTACACCCGAAGGCACATGGACCTGAACCATGCGCGTCTACCAATTCCGCCACGTGGGCATTGTGCTGCTCATTTCAACTGCATACTGCTTGCTACTGTACTGCGGATCACAACAATGAACAACTTGTTGCTGGTGGTGCCCACGAAGGGACTCGAACCCCTACACCCGAAGGCACATGGACCTGAACCATGCGCGTCTACCAATTCCGCCACGTGGGCATTGTTACTGCTTGCTGCTTGTCGCTGCGTGTTCTGCAGCGAGGACAAAATCATAAGGGCTGGCGCGCATTCGGTCAATCAACATTTTGCACTTTTCTTCAAGAAACATGTTTTTTCGCCTGAAAAGGGCTGCCGCCTATGAAAAAAGGCTGAATCTGCCTCTTTTTTCAGCGTTTTCCGCCGCTTGCCGTCACTGCGCGCGTCGGGTGGCCTGCTTGCCGGGAGGGAGGGGCTTTTCGCCGCGGAAATGAAAAAAGCCGCAAACTCGTGAAAGTTTGCGGCCTTTTTGCGAATTAGGTAATGGTGCCCACGAAGGGACTCGAACCCCTACACCCGAAGGCACATGGACCTGAACCATGCGCGTCTACCAATTCCGCCACGTGGGCACTGATGCTGCTGTGACTTATTACTTTACTGCTCGAGTACTTGTTGGAAAATAACTTCGCAACAATTCTGCTATTATAGCGACTTGAAGAGTTTTGCGCCAGATGAGCTTTCGCTCCATACTGCACATCAACCCTGTACCGCTTTCCTGCAACTGCATTCCCGTGAAGGTTTGTCGCTGCAAGAGACCGAGATTATAGAGCAATATTTGCCGAAGTCAAATGCATTGCGCAGCTTTTCTCCTTTTTTTCATCGGCGGGGCACTTGTTCGGTTTCCGCTACGCTGTCCGTTAGGCAAACCAAGGCGTCCTCCGGTACACTATCGAACATCACCGTGTCAATATTGACGGTGATGTCATCGGTCTTTGTTCTCCGTTTGATCACTGTCAATAACAACTATAGAAATACTTTTGAGCCAAAATACCCACACCATCCCCAGCCGGGAGGACATTCTCGGCATATTCCGCAGCGTCAACGCGCCTCTCGACCCGCAGTCTCTCGGGAAAACGCTGCAAGTGCATGCCGATTCCATGGATGTCCTGGTCCGTCGCCTGAAGGCGATGGAGCGCGACGGCCAGCTCAAGTCTGACGCCAGCGGTGTTTTCAGCCTGGCCGACCAGAGCGCGCTTGTCGCCGGTCGCGTCACCAGCCACCGCGATGGCTTCGGCTTTGTCATTCCTGACGACGCCAGCGCCGACCTGTTCCTGCCTGAGAAAGAAATGCAGAAAGTGCTGCATGGCGACAAGGTCATGGCCCGCATCGTCGGCACGGACCGCCGCGGCCGCCCGGAAGGCACGATCGTCGAAGTCACCTACCGCGCCAATACCCACGTCATCGGCCGCCTGATCCAGGAAAACGGTACCTGGGTCGTGGCGCCGGAAGACCAGCGCATCGGCCAGGACATTTTGGTCACCGGTTCGGTGGGCAAGGCGAAGGCCGGCCAGATCGTCAGCGTCGAGCTGACCGAGCAACCGATGCGCTTCAAGCAGCCGGTCGGCAAGATCGTCGAAGTGCTCGGTGCGCTCGATGATCCCGGCATGGAAATTGAAATTGCCGTGCGCAAATTCAACGTGCCGCACATCTTCTCCGCCGCCGCCCTGAAACAGGCGGAAAAACTGCCGTTCGAAGTGCGCGCCGCCGACCTGAAAGACCGTGTCGACCTGCGCGACGTGCCATTGGTGACCATCGATGGCGAGGATGCGCGCGACTTCGACGATGCCGTGTATTGCGAACCCGTCAAGATCGGCCGCGCCAACTGCTTCCGCCTGATCGTGGCCATTGCCGACGTCAGTCATTACGTGAAACCGAACGACGCGCTCGATATCGACGCGTTGGAGCGCAGCACGTCCGTCTACTTCCCGCGCCGCGTGATCCCGATGCTGCCGGAAAAACTGTCGAATGGCCTGTGCTCGCTGAACCCGGCCGTCGACCGTTTGACCCTCGTGTGCGACGCCGTCGTCAGCGACAAGGGCGAGTTGAAGGCGTACCAGTTCTACCCGGCCGTCATCCATTCGGCCGCGCGCCTGACCTACGACGAAGTCGCCGCCGTGCTGGGCAACACCAAGGGACCCGAAGCGGCACGCCGCGCGGACATCCTGCCGCACCTGCAGAATCTGGAAGCCGTCTACCGCGCCTTGCTGAAAGCACGCACGGAGCGGGGCGCCATCGATTTCGAAACGACGGAAACGTATATCGTCTGCAATAGCGCCGGCAAGATCGAAAAGATCATCCCCCGCACGCGCAACGAAGCGCACAAGATCATCGAAGAGTGCATGCTGGCGGCCAACGTCTGCGCGGCCGATTTGTTGCTGCGTAACAAGCATCCAGGCACCTACCGCATCCACGCCAGCCCGACCAAGGAAAAGCTCACGCAAGTGCGCACCTTCCTCAAGCAGGTTGGTCTGAACCTGACGGGCGGCGACACGCCGTCGGCATCCGATTACCAGACCCTGATGCAGCAGATCAAGGCGCGTCCCGACGCGGCCCTGCTGCAAACGATGCTGCTGCGCTCGATGCAGCAAGCCGTCTACAGCCCGGACAATATCGGCCACTTCGGCCTGGCCTACGAGGCGTATGCCCACTTCACCAGCCCGATCCGCCGCTATCCCGACCTGCTGACGCACCGCGCCATCAAGGCCATTTTGCAAGGCAAGAAATACGAGCCGAAGCTGTCCGATAAAGTCGTGTTGAACACGAACGTGTCGAACGCCACGCGCAAGCAGCAAGCCAAGGACAAGGCCGACGGCAAGCCGAAGAAGACGGACTTGACCATCTGGGACGCGCTGGGCGTGCATTGCTCGGCCAACGAGCGCCGCGCCGACGAAGCGTCGCGCGACGTCGAGGCGTGGCTGAAGTGCTACTTCATGCAGGATAAATTGGGTGAAGAGTTCACCGGCACCATCACGGGCGTGACCACCTTCGGCGTGTTCGTGCAGCTCGATACCCTGTTCGTCGAAGGCCTGGTGCACGTCACCGAGCTGGGCACCGATTACTTCCAGTACGACGATGCGCGCCATGAATTGCGCGGCGAACGCACGGGCAAACGTTATCAATTGACGGACCGCCTGACGGTGCAAGTGGCGCGTGTCGACCTGGAAACGCGCAAGATCGACCTGCGCCTGGTCACCGATGCGGAACTGGCGGGCGAAGAAGCGCCGGCCAAGCAGTCGGGCGGCAAGCGCAAGGGCGAGAAGAAATCCATGATCAAGCCCGGTCCTGCGACCGAGCAGCGCCATGAGATCAAAGCCGGCGGCAACAGCGGTGGCAAATCCGGCAATGGTTCCGGCGGCCGTTCCAACGGCGCCAAGGCGCAAGCCAAGCCTGCAGCCAAGGCAGCCCTGAAGGAAGCCCCGAAGGCGGCAGCCCCCAAGGCCGCCGCGCCGAAGCGCAGCAAGAAACCAGCCGCGGCAGCCGCCGCGGCGGCACCACGAGCAGCAAAAACTGTATCAAAATCAAGCAAGAACAAGCGATAAGCGATAGATAGATAATGAAGAATAAAATGATTTTCGGCTTCCACGCCGTCACCTCGCGCCTGCGTCATGAAGCGTCGTCCGTGGAAGAAATTTTCGTCGACGCCAGCCGCGTCGACGGCCGCATGAAGGACATGATCGCCGCCGCCAAGGCGGCCAACGTGCGCGTCATGCCAGTGGACTCGTCGCGCCTGGACAAGATCGTCGGCACGCGCCGCCACCAGGGCGTGATCGCGTTTGCCTCGCAACTGTCGCTGGCGCGCAATCTTGATGAGTTGCTCGACGCCATCGATGGCCCGCCGCTGCTGTTGATTCTCGACGGCATCACCGACCCGCACAACCTGGGCGCCTGCCTGCGCGTGGCCGACGGCGTCGGCGCCCATGCCGTCATCGTGCCGAAGGATCGCGCCGTGGGCCTCAACGCCACGGCCGCCAAGGTCGCCAGCGGCGCCGCCGAAACCGTCCCGTACATCACCGTGACGAATCTGGCGCGCACCATGCGTGAACTGAAGGAACGCGGCATCTGGCTGATCGGCACCTCGGACGACGGCGAGAAAGGCTTGTACGAAGCCGATTTCACGGGCCCGACGGCCCTCGTGATGGGTTCCGAAGGCGAAGGCATGCGCCGTTTGACGCGCGACACCTGCGACATCCTCGTCAGCATCCCCATGTTCGGCTCCGTCGAGAGCCTGAACGTGTCCGTGGCATCGGGCGTGTGTCTGTACGAAGCCCGCCGCCAGCGCATCGCGAAAGAAGGCTAAAAAACGTCCAGGGCGGCGTTGCCTTGCCCTGAACGTTTTGTAGCGCTTCTTTATATGCCGCCGCCCTCGAGGCGGCGGTTGTTTATCTGCCTCCCCGGCAGCACGCCGCCGAATACGCTACCATTTGCGTTCCACCTTATTCATTGTCATTATGTTCCACCACCTGCGCGAAGACATCAACAGCATCATCGAACGTGACCCGGCCGCCCGCAATGGCTGGGAGGTGCTGACCTGTTATCCGGGCTTGCACGCCATCGTCATGCACGGCTGGGCGCACTGGTGCTGGACGCGGCGCATGAAGTGGGTAGGGCGCTTCATTTCGTATGTCGCGCGCATCATCACGGGCATCGAAATCCATCCTGGCGCGGTCATCGGCCGGCGCGTCTTCATCGACCATGGCTTCGGCGTGGTGATCGGCGAGACGGCCGTCGTCGGCGACGACTGCACCATCTACCAGGGGGTGACTTTGGGCGGCACCTCGCTGCACAGCGGCAGCAAACGCCATCCGACCCTGGAACGCGGCGTCATCGTGGGCGCCGGCGCGCAGGTGCTGGGCAGTTTCACGGTGGGCGAGTACGCCAAGGTGGGCTCGAACGCCGTGCTGTTGAAACCCGTGCCGTCCGGCGCCACGGCCGTCGGCAATCCCGCGCACATCGTGCAAAAGGATGTCAGCGCCTTGCGCGAGGGCAGCACGGCGCACCTGTTCGCCGCGTATGGCGTCACGCCCAATGGCGACGACCCGCTGTCGAAAGCCCTGCAAGGCCTGATCACGCATGCCGTGGCGCAGGAACAACGCATCGAGACCATCCTCGCCACCCTGAAGGCGGCGGGCATCTGCTGCCAGGGCGTGCCCGAGTGTGATAAATTTGATTCTGAGCAAATGAACAAGCTGGTTGATTAAGGATACAGGCATGAATACTGATGTGACGGCAGGCGAAAAAAGTACTGACAATCCGAATCTGCTCGACCCCTTCGAGATCCGCGTGCTGGCCGTGCTGGCCGAGAAGGAAGCATTGACGCCGGACAGCTATCCGCTGTCGCTCAATGCGCTGACCAACGGCTGCAACCAGCTATCGAGCCGCGATCCCGTCATGGCGCTTTCCGAGGAAACCGTCTACGACGTGCTGCAGCGCCTGATGCAGCGCAAGTTCGTCAACGGCATCACGCAGGCCGGCGCGCGGGTCGCCAAATACGAACACCGCATGCGCATCAAGTGGTCGCTGGAACAGGACAAGCTGGCCATCCTGACGATCTTGATGCTGCGCGGCTTGCAGACGGCGGGCGAGATCCGCAGCCGCAGCGGCCGCGTGCATGAATTCAAGTCCGTGGCGGAAGTGGAATCCGGCCTGCAATTTTTGATCGACAAATATCCGCCGCTGGTGGCCAAGCTGGCCGTCGCCCCCGGCGCCAAGGAACCGCGCTACGGCCATCTGCTGGGCGGCGAAGAGGCGCTGGCGCAGAGCGAGACGGCGGCCGGTTTCGCGGGCGCCGTCAGCGCGCCGCAGCAGGGCAGCAGGGTGGCCCAGCTGGAACAGGAAGTGCTGCAATTGCGCAGCGATTTCGACGGCCTGGCGGCGCAGTTCGAGGCGTTCCGCAAGCAGTTCGAATAATTTTCGGGCACGCGCCTATTGGGCCTGCGGGTCGAAATAGGCGGTCCAGGTCAGGCTGGAAGGGGCAAGGCCCTGCGCCTTGTCAAATTGCGCCATGGCCTTGCGCGGTTTGGCCAAGCCCGCCAGGGCCACCCCCAGGTTGTAATGGGTGTGGCTGTCCGTCGAGCCCAGCTTGAGCGCCGTTTCCAGTACGTTGACGGCTTCCCTGTACTTGCCCTGGTCGCACAGCACGGCGCCCAGGCAAGTGATCAGCGCCGTGTCTTGCCGGGCCGCTTGCAAGGCGCTGCGCAACACGGCTTCCGCTGCCGCCATGTGCGCCTCCCATTGCCCGGCATCGGTTTCTGCCAGCTCGATATGCGCCTTGCTTGCGACGATTGCGTCCATTGCCGCCTTAGCCAGGCCAGGCGGCGGAATTGCTTCCGGTTTCATAGTCGACGCTGGCGGTAAAATCCCAGTCATCGGTGTCACGCCCTGTCTTCTCGGACCAAGCCTCGGGAGCGACGCTCAACAGTTCTTCCAGCCACGCGTCCGTTTGATCTGGCATCAGCGTGGGGTCTGCCAGCACGCTGTCATACATGGCCTTGCCCGAGCCGACGACGAAACAGCGCGCATACAGGAAACCGTCATCCGACTTTCCTGAGTTACCGGCATGGTCCGCAAACACCTTGCCATCGAGCTGGTACAGTGCCTGAGCCAGGCACTCTTCGAAGCCCTTGATGTCCTTGACCGGCAACTCGGCGAGCGCTTCGGTCAATGGTTCCACCGCGGCATCGGCGTCGCCGTCTTCCAGGGCTTCACGGTCGATCTGCTCTATCAGCTGCCAAAATTTTTCTTCGTTCATTGTTCATTCCAGGTAAATAGTCTATCGATACTGAAAGAGGCCAGGCATGCAATGCCGGTGGGGCCAGTCGTCCCGTCCGTGCATCTTGGGCTTGTTTAGAATATCATCTTGCCCGAATGCCAAGCGCACGGTTTCCCCAAGTAACTCTTTGTAATCAACACCGCAAACAATTCGACCAGGCATCCTTCCCACATGACTTTTTCCTTCCTGTGCCGCTCCTGCGGCGAGACCCACACGGGCATGCCCAGCTTCGGCGTCGACGCGCCGTGGCTGTACGAGCAGATGACGCTCGCCGAACGGACCACACGCTGCCAGCTCGACAGCGATGTCTGCATCGTCGACGAGGCGCACTGCTTCGTGCGCGCCACCATCGACATCCCCGTGCATGGCTTTGACGAGCCATTCAGCTGGGGCGTGTGGGTGTCGCTGAGCGGCGACAGCTTCGACGCCTGGGACGCCTGCTTCAACGATGCCAAACGGGCCCACATTGGTCCCTTCTTCGGCTGGCTCAGCACGCAACTGCCCGGGTATCCGGACACTCTGAACCTGAAGACCCGCGTCCACCTGCGCGACGATGGCATACGTCCGGCCATCGAGCTGGAACCGACGGATCACCCGCTGGCCGTGGAACAGCGCGACGGCGTCACGGCAGAGCGGGTAGCCGGGCTGTATGCGCGGCTTGCGCATGGCGCGTGACAGGCCCCGCCTTGCAGCCGCTCCCTGTCGGTCCGCTCGCGTTTCCGGTATCATTCGGCATGAACAATATTTCCTTCCAACCGTTTGTCATTGGTGTCGCCGGCGGTAGCGGCAGTGGCAAGTCCACCGTATCACAGCAGGTCCTGGCGTCCTTTGGCGCCGACATGGTCTCGGTCGTGATGCAGGACGACTACTACTGCGACCAAACCCATCTCTCCCCCGAAGTTCGCCGTCAGCAGAATTACGACCATCCGCAGGCGTTCGAGTGGCCATTGCTGGTGCAGCACATCCAGGCCTTGCGCAACGGCGAATCGATCGAGATGCCCGAGTACGACTTCACGCTGCACAACCGCTCCGACAGGACCATCCTGGTCAAGCCGGCGCCGGTGATCGTGATCGAAGGCCTGTTTGCCTTGTATGACGAAGACTTGCGCAACATGATGTCGCTGAAGATCTTTGTCGACACGGCCTCCGACGTGCGCTTCATCCGCCGCATGCAACGCGATATCACGGAACGTGGCCGTTCGGTGGAAAGCGTCATCGAGCAATACCTGGAAACCGTGCGCCCGATGCACAAGCAATTCATCGAACCGACCAAGCGCAATGCCGACGTCATCTTGCCGCACGGCGCCAATGGTCCCGCGGTCGACATGATCACGGCCAAGGTGGCCAGCGTGATTGGTCGATTGAAACCGGCCACCTGACGCCTGCCGCGTCAGCGTTCCCCCATCGACTCCGAAAACGTCTTGGTGATCGGTTTCGTCAGGTAGCGCAAGACCGTCTTCCTGCCCGTATTGATTTCCACGGTGGCCGTCATGCCGGGCTGGATCAGGATAGGCTCGCCATTCTTGCCGATCAGGTTGCGCCCGCTGGTCTTGATCTGCACGCGGTAGTAGGGCTGTTCGCTGCCCTTGTTGTCTTCGTTTAAAGTGTCCGCGCTGATGTAGCTGACGGTGCCGCGCAGGCGCCCGTAGATGCCGTAGTCATAGGCGTCGAGTTTCACGGCCGTGGGCAGGCCCGGCTTGATGAAGGCGATGTCGGCCGGTTTGACTTTCGCCTCGATGATCAGGTCGTCGTCCGTCGGCACGATCTGCAGGATTTCCTCGCCCGGCTTGGCCACGCCGCCCAGAGTGGTGAGGCGCACGTTGCGCACGATGCCGTCGGTGGGCGCGTAAATGTCCGTCGAACCCAGCTGCTCCTTGCGCTGCGTCACCGTCTGCTGCACGCCGGCCAGGTCTTCCTGCGCTTTCACCAGGTCCGTCTGGCTATCCTGCAGGTATTTGTTGCGGCGGTTGGTGATCTGCGCCTGGATGTCGACTACCTGCCGCCGCAGTTTCAGCACCTCGGCGCGGCTGACGTCCCCCGTTTCCAGCAACGGCAAGTTCATTTCCAGCTCTTCCTTGATCAGCTTCATGGCGCTGTCCAGCGAGCCCACTTCCGCCTGCACGGCGCCCTGGCGCTTGCTGAACAGGGCCAGCTGGTTGGCGCGAAATTCCGGAAACGCCTGCAGCTCGGGCGGGAACTTCGGCGCGCCGCCAAACACTTCCGCCTGCAGGCGCGCCACGGCCGCCTTCAGCCCGGCCGCCTTGGCCGTGCTTTCCAGGTAGCTCGTCTCGGCCCGCGTGCGGTCGAAACGCGCCAGCAACGCGCCCTTTTTCACGACGCTGCCTTCGTGCACGCGCAGCTCGGCCAGCACGCCGCCGTCGGCCACCTGGATGATCTGGTTGCGCGAACTGGCGATCACCTGGCCGTTGGCGCGCGTGACCTGGTCCAGCTCCGCCCACGACGCCCAGGCGATGACGCCCGCCAGTGCGGCCGTGCAGCTCCAGATCAGCACCCTGCCACGTTTCGCTTCTTCCCGCGCTTCGACCCTGGCCAGCTTCATGCGACCGCTCCTTGCGCCACCGGCACCGTGGCGGGACTGGGCACGGCCTGCGGCTTGCCCGACAGCTTGGCCAGGACAAGGTCGCGCGGACCGTCGAGCAGCACCCGTCCCGCCTGCAGCACCACCAGGCGGTCGAGCAGGGGCAAGAGGGCGTTCTTGTGCGTGGTGGCGACCATGGTCACGCCGTCGGCCGCCAGTTCGCCCAACAGCCCCACGATGCGCGCTTCCGTCTTCGCATCCATGGCGCCCGTCGGTTCATCGAGCAGCCAGATGCGCGGCTTGGCCAGCAGCAAACGCGTGACGGCGATCAACTGGCGCTGGCCGCCCGACACGCCGCGCCCGCCTTCGGTGATGCCCAGCGCCAGTCCCCGCGGCTGGCCCAGTATCAGCTCGATCAGGCCCGTGCGTTTGGCGGCCGCCAGGATCGCTTCCTCGCCCGGGTCGGCCAGTCCCAGCAGCAGGTTGTCGCGCAGGGTGCCGCTGAACAGCCGCGTTTCCTGCGGCAGGTAACCGACCATTTCGCGCACCACGGCCGGTGCCAGCAGGGCCATGTCGACGTCGCCCAGGTAAGCCTTGCCTTCTGCCGGCTGGTACAGGCCCGAGGCCAGTTTCAGCAGGGTGCTCTTGCCCGAGCCGATGGCGCCCACCAGGCCGACGCGCTCGCCGGGGCGGATGGCCAGGCTTTCCACTTCCAGCGCCACCTTTTGCGCGCCGCCATACGTGAAGCGGATGCGTTCGAAGCGCAAGCCCGTATCGAGGCTGCGCGGCGTCAGCGCGAATTGCGCGTTGTCCGCCTCGTTGGGCAGGCTGATGACTTGTTCCAGGCCGTCGATCGAGGCGCGCGCATGGGCCCACTGCACCATCACGGCGGGCAGCTGCACGATGGGCATCAGGGCGCGGTTGCTGATGATGGTGCAGGCCATCAGCGCACCCATGGTCATCTGGTTTTCCGCCACGAACCACGCGCCCATGGAGATCAGCGCCACGTTGGTCAGTTGCTGGAAGGCGGCCGTGATGTTTTGCGACAGGGCCGCATAGTCGCGGATATTCTGTTCCGCGTGGCTGCTCTCGGCCACCAGTTCGGCCCAGCGCGATTGCATCATCCATTCGGCGCTGCTGCCCTTGAGCGTTTCGACGCCATCGACGGCTTCCACCAGCAAGCCGGCCTTGCGGTTGCTGGCGTTGAGATTCTTGCGCGTATGGCTCTCGATGGCGCGCTGGAACATCAGCCCGCACACGAGGGCCAGCGGCAGGGCCACCAGCGGCACCACCACCAGCCAGCCGCCGATGATGGTGATCATGGCGAGAAAAATCAGGGCGAAGGGCACGTCCGTCAGCACGAACAGCGACGTCGACGTGAGCACGCCGCGCACCATTTCAAAGCCCTTCACCTGTGCCGCCAGGGTGCCGACGGACGCGGGGCGGGCCTCCATGCGGATGCCGAGCATGCGCTGGAAAAACCACTCGGACAATTCATGGTCGACGTCATTGCACGAGTGGTCGACGATGCGGCTGCGCACCTGCTTGAGGATGAATTCCAGGCCGATCGACAGGGCCACGCCCACCACCAGCACCCACAGGGTGCTGAAGCTCTGGTTCGGGATCACGCGGTCGTACACCTGCATGGAAAACAGCGAGGTGGCCATGGTCAGCAGGGTCACCAGCGCGGTGGCCAGCACGGCGTCGACGAACACGCTTTTCTTCAGCCACAGGGCGTTGCGCACCAGGGCCAGGGCGCCGGGGCGGGCGCCGCTTTTTTCGCTGCGGCGCGGCAGGCCCACGCAAGCCAGGCCGGCCAGCGAGGCCAGTTGCAAGGCGCGCCCGTCGACGCCTTCGCCGCGCCAGGCGCCGTCGGCGCCGCGCGACTGCAGCAAGCCCCAGCCCGTGCTGGCGCTGTGGACGGCGAACGGCAGCTCGCCCGGCGTGGGATCGTGCAGCGCGCGCGCCGCGCCTTCCAGTCCGGCCGCCTGCCAGAGGGTGGTCAGCACCATGGCGGGCGCGCCATTGTCGTCGACGTCATCGAGCTGGCGCTGCAGGTCGGCCAGGCGCGCTCCAGCCATGTGCTGGCCTGCCAGGCGGGCGGCGCGCTCGATGAGTGTCAGCAAGCCATGTTTGATGGAGGTATCCACGCTGTCTCCTGTTCGTGTTCTGTGGCGGTCAATTGGCGCGCACCGACGCGGCCGGCGCCGTGCGCCCGGCCAGGGTGCCCGTTTGCGCGGCCAGGCGCAGGCTGGCGGCGATCGCCTGCGCGCGCGTATCTTCCAGCGAAAATTGCGCCTGGGTCGCTTCGCGCACGGCGTTGAGCACGTCGTTCCAGCTCTTGCGGCCGATCACGTATTGGCGCGCATACGATTCGAATACCTGCGTCGAGGTGGTGCTCGCTTCGCCCGCGTTGCCCAGGCGCTGGCGGCTCGCCTCGGCCTCGTTCCAGTCCAGCGTGAAGCGCTCGCGCACGTCGCGTTCGGCCGCGTCGTGCGCGGCGCGCGCGCCTTCGCGCCGGGCCACGGCGGCATCCACGCCGGCCTTGGCCGACAGGCCCGCGCCCGGCTGCGCCTGCAGCACCAGCATGGCGCGCGTGCGGTTGTCTGCATTGATGCCGCCCGTCGGCTTTTCCATGCGCAGCACGACTTTCGGCATGTAGGCCGAGCGCTGCAGGGTGATTTCGGAATCGGCGGCCTGCGCCTCGAATTCGAGGCGCTGCAGGGTGGGGGAATAGGCAATGGCCTGGCGCATGACCCGTTCCAGGCTGGCGTCGGGCACAGGCTCTCCCACGCCGATGCCCGTGGCGCTGACGAGGCGCACGGGTTTGCCGGCCAGTTGCGACAGCTGCGCCAGCGCGTTTTCCAGCGCCTGGCGCGCATTCGACACGTCGTTGGCCGCCTGGTAGGCGCGCGACTCGGCCAAACGCTGGTCCGTCTGCGAGCTGACCGACTGCACCACGCGGCGCTTGATCATGTCCAGCAGGCGCTGGTGCTCGTCCAGGCCCGCCTGCGCCGAGCGCACGCGTGCCGTCTGGCGCAACGCTTCCGTGTAGGCGGCGATCACGCGCAGGGAGAGGGTCAGGCGTTCTTCCTCGATGGCGGCGCCGGCCGCGTCGACCCGGCTGCCGGCGGCATCGATGCCGGCGTCGATGCGGCCGCCGCTCCACAGCGGCTGCTCGATGCGCACCACGCCGCCCGTTTCCCGTGAACCGGTGGGCACTTCGGCCGACAGGCTGGGAAAGCGCTGCCATTGCGCGCCATCGAGTTCGGCGCGCGCGGCCGCCTGCGCCGAACGCTTGCCCTGCACGGCGGGATGGCTTTGCAGCGCCTGCTGCAAGACCTGGTCGAAGCTCCAGGCGGTGGCGCCCTGGGCGCCGGCGAAGGACGATACCGATGCCATGGCCACGGCCGCCAGCAAGGCCGCGATGCGTGGCAGTGAGGACCATGCTGGGAAACCGCGTAATTTCATCCCGTATTTTTCCGGCCCGAGGCCTGACGCATTTCAAGGTGTGGCGGGAGCGCGCGCAGTGCTGCGCTGCGCTCCCGCTGCCGTGCCAGGCGCGGCGCCCGGCGTGGGTGCCCCGCCTCAGACGACGAAGTTGGCCGCCGTCAGTTGCGTGATGTTCACCCCGCTCAGCAGCACCAGCGCCGTGTCGATGGCGTTGGCGTTGCTCAGGTCACTCGAGTGATACACCGTCACGGCGCCGCTGTTTTGCGCATCGGCGATGACGATGTAGCCCTGGCCCGACAAGACGCTGTTGTCGGCCGCGATGGCGCTGGCCGCCGCGCCGATCGACACGGACGTGCCGTCGAAGATGAACAGGTTGTTGTTGCTGAAGTCCGTGCTCAGATTGACGCCCACGGCCACCGACGCCGTCAGGTCGGCGATGGCCGACATGTCGATCACGTCGCCGCCGGCGGCCGGCAGGCCGGTGCTGAAGTCGGCCACCGTCAGCGGGTTGTGCAGGGCATTCTGGCTCAGCACGAAGAGCTGGCTCGCGTCCGTCAGGTCGGCCAGCGCCTGGGCCGCCGCCGCCGCCGCGGCATCGGTATTCGCCGCCACCGTCAGCGAGCTGGCGTCCGTCAGGTCCGCCTGTGCCTGCGCCTGCAGGGCGGCGGCCGCAGCCGCATCGGCTGCCAGGTGCAGGGCGCTGGCGTCCGTCAGAGCCGCCGTTTGTGCCGCTGCCAGCGCCGCCGCCGCCGCCGCATCGGCGGCCTGCGTGAGGGCCACGGCATCGGTCTGGTCGGCGATGGCTTGCACGGCGGCGGCGTGGGACGCATCCGCTGCCGCCACGACGGCCAGGGCGCTGGCGTCGGTCTGCGCGGCGAGGGCGTTCGCTTGCACCAGGGCGATGTCGGCCGCCTGCGCGTCGGCATTGGCCTGGGCAGCCGCCGCGTCGTCCGCATACGCGGCATTCGCATTCGCATGTGCCTGCGCCGCTGCCGCCGCAGCGCTGGCGGCGGCGGCATCGTCGGCTTGCGCCGCTTGCAGGGCCAGCAGGGAAGCGGCGGCCTGTGCCTGCGCCAGCGGCGCGGCC
>NZ_WFLJ01000027.1 GCF_009208735.1 Janthinobacterium rivuli
CATTCTTCAACAACTATCGTCCACAGTTCTACTTCCGTACGACGGACGTGACTGGTTCGATCGAGTTGCCAGCAGACAAAGAAATGGTCATGCCAGGCGATAACGTGTCGATCACCGTCAAGCTGATTAACCCGATCGCGATGGAAGAAGGTCTGCGCTTCGCTATCCGCGAAGGCGGCCGTACCGTCGGCGCCGGCGTGGTTGCAAAAATCCTCGCATAAGGAAATGTTATGCTTCCACCCGGGGCGTCCTGGGTGGTAGAATAGCACTCCTCGAAAGTTTTACGTAGGGACGTAGCTCAATTGGCAGAGCGTCGGTCTCCAAAACCGAAGGTTGGGGGTTCGATGCCCTCCGTCCCTGCCACCGTCAAGGTGCAGGGCACCGAAAGTAGAAAAATGTCAAATCAATCCGTGCAAACCGTTAGCACGTCGAGTGACAAGATAAAAGTCGCGCTGGCAATAGTGGCTGCGATTGCAGGAGTAGTCGGGTTTTATTACCTGGCAGGCCAACCAGCTCTGGTGCGTGCAAGCGCGCTTGTGGCTGGTTTGGTTATTGCTGTTGCGCTCTTGTATGTCTCGACGACCGGCCGTGAATTTCTCAATTTCGCCAAAGAAGCTGTGCGCGAAACCAAGAAAGTCGTTTGGCCTACCCGCAAAGAAGCCACGCAGATTACTGCGATCGTGTTTGCCTTTGTGCTGGTCATGGCGATTTTCCTGTGGGGCACGGATAAATTGCTCGAGTTTTTGTTGTATGACGTAATTCTGGGTTGGAAAAAATAATGAGCGAAAATGTGCATGATGAAGCGGCGGACGAGTCCGTTCCGGGCGACGCTCCGGTAGCGGACACTGGTGCAGCGCTGAGCGTGCCAGTCAGCAGCAAGCGCTGGTATGTCGTGCATGCTTATTCCGGCATGGAAAAAAGCGTCATGCGCGCACTGACCGAGCGCATCGAGCGCGCGGGCATGCAAGACCAGTTCGGCCAGATCCTGGTGCCGATCGAAGAAGTGGTTGAAGTCAAGAATGGTGTGAAGTCCGTCACCGAACGTCGTTTCTATCCTGGCTATGTGCTGGTTGAAATGGAAATGACGGACGAGAGCTGGCACTTGGTCAAGAACACCAGCAAGGTTACCGGTTTCATTGGTGGCAAGTCGAACAAGCCGACGCCGATCTCCGCGCGCGAAATCGACGGCATCATGAAGCAGATGCAAGAGGGTGTCGAGAAGCCCCGTCCAAAAACCTTGTACGAGGTGGGCGAGCAAGTCCGCATCAAGGATGGTCCGTTCACCGATTTCAACGGCAATGTCGAAGAAGTCAATTACGAGAAATCCAAAGTGCGCGTCTCGGTCACCATTTTCGGTCGCGCCACTCCGGTGGAACTCGAATTCGGCCAGGTCGAAAAAGTCTAAGTATTATCAAGCGCCACCAGGAGCGTCGCGGCAGTCTCAGCGAAATCCGGTCAGAGGAGCCCCGCCAGGGTAGGATCGGCGGGGCGCTACTACTCAATCCAAGATAGGAGCCATCATGGCAAAGAAAATCATTGGTTTTATCAAGCTGCAAGTGCCAGCTGGTAAAGCAAACCCATCCCCACCAATCGGTCCAGCTCTGGGTCAACGCGGTCTGAACATCATGGAATTCTGCAAAGCGTTCAACGCGCAGACCCAAGGTATGGAACCAGGCATGCCGATCCCAGTCGTGATCACCGCGTTTGCGGACAAGTCCTTCACCTTCGTGATGAAGACGCCTCCAGCAACCTACCTGATCAAAAAAGCTGCTGCGATCACCAAAGGTTCGCCGAAGCCACATACCGACAAAGTCGGTACGCTGACCCGCGCACAAGCTGAAGAAATCGCTAAATTGAAAACCCCTGATCTGACCGCTGCCGACATGGATGCTGCTGTACGCACCATCGCTGGTTCCGCTCGTTCGATTGGTATCACGGTGGAAGGTGTTGTATAATGGCTAAGTTATCCAAACGTATCAAGGCTTTGAAAGCCAAAGTCGACCGTACCAAAGTGTACGCTTTCGACAACGCTGTCGCTCTGATCAAAGAGTGCGCAACGGCCAAGTTCAATGAATCGATCGACGTATCGGTACAACTGGGTGTTGATCCTAAGAAATCCGACCAAGTGGTGCGCGGCTCCGTCGTGCTGCCAGCTGGTACCGGCAAAACCGTACGCGTGGCAGTATTCGCGTCGGGCGAAAAAGCGGAAGCTGCCAAAGCAGCTGGCGCCGACATCGTTGGTATGGAAGACCTGGCTGAGCAGATCAAAGCCGGCGACATGCCTTTCGACATCGTCATCGCTTCGCCAGATACCATGCGTATCGTTGGTACCCTGGGTCAGATCCTGGGCCCACGCGGCATGATGCCTAACCCGAAAGTTGGCACTGTTACTCCTGACGTCGCTACCGCCGTGAAAAACGCGAAAGCCGGTCAAGTTCAGTACCGTACCGACAAATCCGGTATCATCCACGCTACCATCGGCCGTAAATCGTTCGCTGACGCAGATCTGAAGTCGAATCTGGTCGCACTGATCGACGCACTGAACAAAGCCAAGCCAGCATCGAGCAAAGGCGTGTACCTGCGCAAAGTTTCGCTGTCGTCGACCATGGGCGCTGGCGTCCGTGTTGACCAGGCTAGCCTGGCAGCTTAAGTAAAGAATCAAGTCCTGTGGCGCCTTCGGGCGCTGCGGGCGCATCTTTGGGCTGTCGGTCCGGTGTTCGCACCAGGCCGGCAGACAATCAAAGACCGTTGGGCCGACTGCGATCGCACATGCAGAAGGTTAATAGGCTTGCCGGCAACGGCAAGTGCCCAACGCAGATGGTGTACCCGAACAAGTTTTGTAGTCCTCATGCTGCGTGAATCCATCCGCTCAGTTTAGTACTTCTTGACTTCGGACGCCGTGTTCGAACCGATGCAAGGCGCTCAACCACTCGGTTGTGATTGCCGAACATCATTTAAGGAGGTTGACCGTGAGTCTCAATCTGAATGACAAAAAGGCCGTCGTCGCCGAAGTTTCCGCACAAGTAGCAAATGCGCAAACGATCGTCGTGGCCGAATATCGTGGCATCCAGGTTGGTCACTTGACGCAACTGCGTGCTAAAGCGCGTGCCCAAGGCGTGTACCTGCGTGTGTTGAAAAACACTCTGGCTCGTCGCTCCGTTGAAGGTACCGCATTCGCCAGCCTGGCAGATGCCATGACCGGCCCGTTGATCTACTCGATCTCGGCCGATGCCGTTGCAGCAGCTAAAGTCATCGCTGACTTCGCTAAAACCAACGACAAACTGGTCATCAAAGCAGGTAACTACGCAGGCAAGCCGCTGGATACAGCTGCTGTCACCGCGTTGGCGAGCATTCCTAGCCGTGAAGTCCTCATTTCGCAGTTGTTGGGCGTTATGCTGGCTCCGGTTTCGGGCTTTGCACGTGGTCTGGCTGCCCTGGCAGCGAAAAAAGGCGAAGGCGCCGAAGCTCCTGCAGAAGCAGCAGCAGAAGAAGCCCCAGCAGCCGCTTAATTGCGCGCGCTTTTTTCTCTCAGTACCAATCTGATGTAACTAACGTAATAAATTTAGGAGTTTCAAAATGGCAATTAGCAAAGACGATATCCTGGAAGCAGTTAGCGCCATGTCCGTAATGGACCTGAACGACCTGGTTAAAGCATTCGAAGAAAAATTCGGCGTGTCCGCAGCAGCAATGGCTTCGGCCGGTCCTGCAGCAGGCCCAGCAGCAGCTGCTGAAGAACAAACCGAATTCAACGTCATCCTTGACACCTTCGGCGCAAACAAAGTTGGCGTTATTAAAGCAGTTCGCGAAATCACCGGCCTGGGCTTGAAAGAAGCTAAAGACCTGGTCGATGGCGCACCAAAAACTGTGAAAGAAGCAGTGTCGAAAGCTGACGCTGAAGCAGCACAGAAGAAACTGGTAGAAGCCGGCGCAACCGCTTCGATCAAGTAATATCTGTACCGGCGGCAGTTAGCGCCCGAGTCAAAGTCTGAGGTTCCCCCTCGCAAGGGGGGGAATCCGACTTTGGCTCCTTTGTCGTCTGCATCGTATTTGTCATGTCGTTGTAGCAGCAGTTTTTATTCGATTCAAGCCGGAAAGCAGAGCCTTGAGGTTTCGTCTGTGTCACACGCAGCGGTGCAAACGAACACTTGCAAAACCTGAATTTTCTATCCTTTCTGTCACTCACGGAGTGTCCATGCACTACTCATTTACTGAGAAGAAACGCATTCGCAAATCATTCGCGAAGCGCGCCAACGTTCACCACGTTCCGTTCCTGCTGGCGACCCAGCTCGAGTCTTATCATAGCTTCTTGCAAGAGGACATAGCACCGTCCGGCCGCAAGAATGATGGCCTGCAGTCGGCTTTCACCTCGATTTTCCCTATCGTGTCGCACAATGGTTTTGCGCGTCTCGAATTCTTGTCGTACGTTCTGGGCGATCCTGCCTTTGACGTCAAAGAATGTCAACAACGTGGCCTGACGTTCGCGTCGCCGCTGCGCGCGAAAGTGCGCCTGGTGATCCTGGACAAGGAATCGCCAACCAAGCCCGTCGTCAAAGAGATGAAGGAACAGGAAGTCTACATGGGCGAATTGCCGCTCATGACGACCACCGGTTCGTTCGTGATCAACGGCACGGAGCGGGTGATCGTTTCCCAGCTGCACCGTTCGCCTGGCGTGTTCTTCGAGCACGACCGCGGCAAGACTCACTCGTCCGGTAAACTGCTGTTCTCCGCGCGTATCATTCCTTACCGCGGTTCGTGGCTGGACTTCGAGTTCGACCCGAAAGACATCCTGTTCTTCCGCGTCGACCGCCGCCGCAAGATGCCCGTCACGATCTTGCTCAAAGCCATCGGCATGTCGCACGAGCAAATCCTGGCGAACTTCTTCGTCTTCGACAATTTCAACCTGCGCTCCGAAGGCGCGGAAATGGAATTCGTCTCCGAGCGTCTGCGCGGCGAAGTGGCGCGTTTCGACATCGTCGACAAGTCGGGCAAGACCCTGGTGCTGAAAGACAAGCGTATCAACGCCAAACACGTGCGTGATATCGAAGCTGCCGGCATCAAGCACATTTCCGTACCGGAAGACTACCTGCTGGGCCGCGTATTGGCGAAGAACATCGTCGATGGCGACACCGGTGAAGTCGTCGCTTCCGCGAACGATGAGCTGACCGAAGACCTGTTGGGTCGCTTGCGCGATGCCAACATTTCCGAAATCCAGACCTTGTACACCAACGACCTGGATCAGGGCGCCTACATCTCGCAAACCCTGCGTATCGACGACACCGCCGACCAGATGGCGGCGAAAGTGGCGATCTACCGCATGATGCGTCCAGGCGAACCGCCAACGGAAGACTCCGTTGAAGCGCTGTTCAATGGCCTGTTCTACAACTCGGACCGCTACGACCTGTCGGCCGTGGGCCGCATGAAGTTCAACCGCCGCATTGGCCGCGATGAACTGACCGGCGCCATGACCCTGTCGAACGAAGACGTGCTGGCCGTGATCAAGATCCTGGTGGAACTGCGCAATGGCCGCGGCGAAGTCGACGATATCGATCACCTGGGTAACCGTCGCGTACGTTGCGTGGGCGAACTGGCCGAGAATCAATTCCGCGCCGGCCTGGTGCGTGTTGAGCGCGCCGTCAAGGAACGCCTCGGCCAAGCCGAAGCGGACAACCTGATGCCGCACGACCTGATCAACTCGAAGCCGATTTCGGCCGCGATTCGCGAGTTCTTCGGTTCGTCCCAGCTGTCGCAGTTCATGGACCAAACCAATCCTCTGTCGGAAATTACCCACAAGCGCCGCGTATCGGCTCTGGGACCCGGCGGTCTGACACGCGAACGCGCCGGCTTTGAAGTGCGCGACGTGCATCCGACCCACTACGGCCGCGTCTGCCCGATCGAGACACCGGAAGGTCCGAACATTGGTCTGATCAACTCGCTGGCTCTGTATGCCCGCCTGAATGAATATGGCTTCCTGGAAACCCCGTACCGCAAGGTCGAAGGCTCCAAGATTACCGATCAGATCGACTACCTGTCCGCCATCGAAGAAGGCCGCTACATCATCGCTCAGGCGAATGCGACCATCAACGACGAAGGCATGCTGTCCGATGAACTGGTCTCGGCCCGTGAAGCCGGCGAAACCATCCTGGTCTCGCCAGAGCGCATCCAGTACATGGACGTGGCGCCAGGCCAGATCGTTTCCGTCGCTGCCTCGCTGATTCCGTTCCTCGAACACGATGATGCGAACCGTGCATTGATGGGCGCCAACATGCAACGCCAGGCTGTGCCTTGCTTGCGTCCGGAAAAAGCGCTGGTCGGTACCGGTATCGAACGCACCGTTGCGGTCGACTCGGGCACCACCGTGCAAGCGCTGCGTGGCGGTATCGTCGATTACATCGATGCGGGCCGCGTCGTGATTCGTGTGAACGATGACGAAGCGCAAGCTGGTGAAGTGGGCGTCGACATCTACAACCTGATCAAGTACACCCGTTCGAACCAGAACACCAACATCAACCAGCGTCCTATCGTGCAAGTGGGCGACCGTGTTGCCAAGCGCGACGTGATCGCCGACGGCGCATCGACCGACCTGGGTGAATTGGCGCTGGGCCAGAACATGACCGTGGCCTTCATGCCATGGAATGGTCTGAACTTCGAAGATTCGATCCTGATCTCGGAAAACGTCGTCAAGGACGACCGCTACACCTCGATTCACATCGAAGAGTTGTCGGTGGTGGCCCGTGACACGAAACTGGGCGCGGAAGAAATCACCCGCGACATCTC
Organism: Janthinobacterium rivuli; assembly: GCF_009208735.1. Taxonomy (GTDB): domain Bacteria; phylum Pseudomonadota; class Gammaproteobacteria; order Burkholderiales; family Burkholderiaceae_D; genus Janthinobacterium. The sequence goes on from NZ_WFLJ01000027.1 coordinate 6,775, forward strand.
GAACCTGGCTGAAAATCAGCTGGCTCGTCTGGATGAGTCCGGTATCGTCTACATCGGCGCGGAAGTGCAAGCGGGCGACACCCTGGTCGGTAAAGTGACGCCAAAAGGCGAAACCCAGCTGACCCCGGAAGAGAAGCTGCTGCGCGCGATCTTCGGCGAAAAAGCTTCGGACGTGAAAGACACGTCGCTGCGCGTGCCTTCGGGCATGATCGGTACCGTGATCGACGTGCAAGTCTTCACCCGTGAAGGCATCGTGCGCGACAAACGCGCCCAGCAAATTATCGATGACGAACTGAAACGCTTCCGTCTGGATCTGAATGACCAGATGCGTATCGTGGAAGGCGATGCCTTCCAGCGTCTGGAAAAAATGCTGATCGGCAAAGTTGTCAACGGTGGCCCTAAAAAGCTGGCCAAAGGCGCCAAGATCACCAAGGAATACCTGGCCGATCTGGACAAATACCACTGGTTCGACATCCGCCCTGCGGACGACGATGCAGCGGTAGCGCTGGAAGCGATCAAGGAATCGATCAACGAGAAGCGTCACCAGTTCGATCTGGCCTTCGAAGAGAAGCGCAAGAAACTGACGCAAGGCGATGAGCTGCAACCAGGCGTGCAAAAAATGGTCAAGGTGTACCTGGCTGTGAAACGCCGCCTGCAGTCGGGCGACAAGATGGCAGGTCGCCACGGTAACAAGGGTGTGGTTTCCCGTATTGTTCCTGTGGAAGACATGCCATACATGGCCGACGGCACGCCAGCCGACGTTGTGCTGAACCCGCTGGGCGTTCCTTCGCGGATGAACGTTGGTCAGATTCTCGAGACCCACTTGGGCTGGGCTGCCAAGGGTCTGGGTATCCGCATCGGCGAAATGCTGAAGGCGCAAACCAAGGTCGAGCAAGTGCGCAAGTACCTGACGACGATCTACAACGACAACGGCCGTGCCGAAGAGCTGGATAACTTCGACGACGAAGAGATCATGAAGCTGGCGGAAAACCTGAAAAAAGGTGTTCCATTCGCCACGCCAGTGTTCGACGGCGCCAATGAAGAAGAGATCCGCCGCATGCTGGACCTGGCGTATCCGGACGACATCGCCAAGAACCTGGGCATGACCGCTTCGAAAAACCAGGTGACCATGTATGACGGTCGCACCGGTGAAGCGTTCGAGCGCAAGGTCACTGTCGGCGTCATGCACATGCTGAAACTGCATCACTTGGTCGATGACAAGATGCATGCGCGTTCGACCGGTCCTTACTCGCTGGTGACGCAACAGCCACTGGGCGGTAAAGCCCAGTTCGGTGGTCAGCGTTTCGGTGAGATGGAAGTCTGGGCACTGGAAGCGTATGGCGCGTCGTATGTCTTGCAAGAGATGTTGACCGTCAAGTCCGATGACGTGAATGGCCGTACCAAAGTGTACGAGAACCTCGTCAAGGGCGATCACGTGATCGACGCCGGCATGCCGGAATCGTTCAACGTGCTAGTCAAGGAAATCCGTTCGCTGGGTATCGATATCGACCTCGAACGCAACTAAACGACAGGCTTATTGACCCAATAAGCGTCATTTGGTTTGGGAAACACAAAGCCCGGCTGGGAAACCATGCCGGGCAATGTAGTCTCAGGAATATAGAAATTTAATCACCTCTGGAGTGATACATGAAAGCACTGCTCGATCTATTCAAGCAAGTACAGACCAACGAGACCTTCGATGCAATCAAGATCGGTCTCGCTTCGCCTGAGAAAATCCGTTCGTGGTCCTACGGCGAAGTCAAGAAGCCGGAAACCATCAACTACCGTACCTTCAAGCCTGAGCGCGACGGCCTGTTCTGCGCCAAGATCTTTGGCCCGATCAAGGATTACGAATGCCTGTGCGGCAAGTACAAGCGCCTGAAACACCGCGGCGTGATCTGCGAAAAGTGCGGCGTCGAAGTCACGCTGGCCAAGGTGCGCCGCGAGCGCATGGGCCACATCGAGCTGGCCTCGCCGACCGCGCACATCTGGTTCCTGAAGTCGCTGCCGTCGCGTCTGGGCATGGTCCTGGACATGACCCTGCGGGACATCGAACGCGTGCTGTACTTTGAAGCATACGTCGTGACCGATCCAGGCATGACCCCGCTGAAAAAATGCCAGATCATGTCGGAAGACGACTACGCCGCCAAGTACGAAGAGTACGGCGACGACTTCACCGCCTTCATGGGCGCCGAAGGTATCCGTGAACTGCTGCGCTCGATCGACATCCACCGCGATGCCGAAACCCTGCGCGTGGAACTGAAGGAATCGAAATCCGAAGCCAAGATCAAGAAATACGCCAAGCGCCTGAAAGTGCTGGAAGCGTTCCAACGTTCGGGCATCAAGCCTGACTGGATGATCATGGAAGTGCTGCCGGTGCTGCCGCCGGAACTGCGTCCGCTGGTACCGCTGGACGGTGGCCGTTTCGCGACCTCGGATCTGAACGATCTGTATCGCCGCGTCATCAACCGTAACAACCGTCTGAAACGCCTGATGGAGCTGCGCGCTCCAGAGATCATCACGCGCAACGAAAAGCGCATGCTGCAAGAAGCGGTCGATTCGCTGCTGGACAACGGCCGTCGCGGCAAAGCGATGACCGGCGCCAACAAGCGTCCGCTGAAGTCGCTGGCAGAGATGATCAAGGGCAAGGGCGGCCGTTTCCGTCAAAACTTGCTGGGCAAACGCGTCGATTACTCCGGTCGTTCGGTCATCGTCGTGGGCCCGCAATTGAAACTGCATCAGTGCGGCTTGCCGAAACTGATGGCGCTGGAACTGTTCAAGCCATTCATTTTCAATAAACTGGAACTGATGGGTCTGGCGACCACGATCAAGGCGGCGAAGAAGCTGGTCGAGATTCAAGAGCCGGTCGTGTGGGACATCCTGGAAGACGTGATCCGTGAACATCCGATCATGTTGAACCGCGCCCCGACCTTGCACCGTCTGGGTATCCAGGCGTTCGAGCCAGTCCTGATTGAAGGCAAGGCCATCCAGTTGCACCCGCTCGTCTGCGCCGCATTCAACGCCGACTTTGACGGCGACCAAATGGCGGTCCACGTTCCTCTGTCGATCGAAGCGCAGATGGAAGCACGCACCCTGATGCTGGCATCGAACAACATCCTGTTCCCATCGAACGGCGAACCGTCGATCGTGCCATCGCAGGATATCGTGTTGGGTCTGTACTACGCGACCCGCGAAGCGATCAATGCGAAGAACGAAGGGATGATGTTCCCTGACGTGTCGGAAGTGATCCGCGCCTACGACAACAAGGAAGTCGAACTGACGACCCGCGTCACCGTGCGTATTACCGAATACCCGAAAAACGCCGAAACGGGCGAATTCGAGAAAACGGTAACCCGCTACGAAACGACGATCGGCCGTGCGATCCTGTCGGAAATTCTGCCAAAAGGCTTGCCGTTCTCCGTCCTGAACCGCGCGCTGAAAAAGAAAGAAATTTCCAAGCTGATCAACACGTCGTTCCGCAAGTGCGGCCTGCGCGCCACCGTGGTGTTCGCAGACAAACTGATGCAATCGGGTTTCCGCCTGGCGACACGCGCCGGTATCTCGATCTGCGTCGACGACATGCTGGTACCGCCTCAAAAAGTGACCCTGATCGCGACGGCCGAATCGGAAGTCAAGCAGATCGAACAGCAATACGCCTCGGGTCTCGTGACCGCCGGCGAGCGTTACAACAAGGTAGTCGATATCTGGGGCAAAACCTCGGATGAAGTCGGCAAGGCCATGATGGACCAGCTCAAAGTCGAAGACGTGATCCGCCGCGACGGCACCAAGTCGACGCAAGAATCGTTCAACGCCATTTACATGATGGCCGACTCCGGCGCGCGCGGTTCCGCAGCCCAGATTCGCCAGTTGGCCGGTATGCGTGGTCTGATGGCCAAACCGGATGGCTCGATTATCGAAACGCCGATTACCGCGAACTTCCGCGAAGGTCTGAACGTTTTGCAGTACTTCATTTCGACCCACGGCGCGCGTAAAGGTCTGGCCGATACGGCGCTGAAAACGGCTAACTCCGGTTACCTGACGCGTCGTCTGGTTGACGTGACGCAAGACTTGGTGGTGATCGAGGACGATTGCGGCACCATGAACGGCGCCGTCATGAAGGCACTGGTCGAAGGTGGTGAAGTCATCGAACCGTTGCGTGACCGTATCCTCGGCCGCGTGGTGGTGCATGACGTCGTCAATCCTGAAACCCAGGAAACGCTGTACGAAGCCGGCACCCTGATGGACGAAGACATGGTCGAAGAGATCGAGCGTCTGTCCATCGATGAAGTCAAGGTTCGCACGCCACTGACTTGCGACACGCGCTTCGGCCTGTGCGCCAAGTGCTATGGCCGCGATCTGGGCCGCGGCATGCTGGTCAACGCCGGCGAAGCCGTCGGTGTGGTGGCAGCGCAGTCGATTGGTGAGCCGGGTACCCAGCTGACCATGCGTACGTTCCACATTGGTGGTGCGGCATCGCGTGCGGCAGTGGCATCGTCGGTCGAAGCCAAATCGAACGGTACCATCCGCTTCACGGCAACCATGCGTTACGTGACGAACGGCAAGGGCGCGCAAATCGTCATTTCCCGTTCCGGCGAAGTGCTGATCACCGACGACCATGGCCGTGAGCGTGAGCGTCATAAAGTACCGTACGGTGCGACCCTGATCGTCAAGGACGGCATGGTCATCAAGGCCGGTACGGCCCTGGCAACGTGGGATCCGCTGACCCGTCCGATCATTACCGAATACGCCGGTCAAGTGCGTTTCGAGAACGTCGAAGAAGGCGTCACCGTAGCCCGTCAGGTCGACGAAGTGACCGGTCTGTCCACCCTGGTGGCGATCGATGCGAAACGTCGCGGTTCGCTGACGAAAACGTTGCGTCCGCAAGTCAAGCTGATCAACGACGCGAACGAAGAAGTCAAGATCGCCGGCACCGAACACTCGGTGGCGATCGGCTTCCAGGTCGGCGCGCTGATCATGGTCAAGGACGGTCAACAGGTATCGGTGGGTGAAGTGCTGGCACGTATCCCGACCGAATCGCAAAAAACGCGCGATATTACCGGTGGTCTGCCACGCGTTGCGGAACTGTTCGAAGCACGCTCGCCGAAAGATGCCGGTATGCTGGCGGAAGTCACGGGTACGGTTGCGTTCGGTAAAGAAACCAAGGGCAAGCAGCGTCTGGAAATCACGGACATGGACGGCAACAAGCATGAGTTCTTGATCACCAAGGACAAACAAGTGCTGGTGCATGACGGCCAAGTCGTGAACAAGGGCGAGATGATCGTGGACGGCCCGGCCGATCCGCAAGACATCCTGCGTCTGCTGGGTATCGAAGCGCTGGCACGTTACATCGTCGACGAAGTGCAAGACGTGTACCGTCTGCAAGGCGTGAAGATCAATGACAAGCACATCGAAGTGATCGTGCGTCAGATGCTGCGCCGCGTGCAGATCGTCAATGCCGGCGACACCAACTACATCGTTGGCGAGCAGGTGGAGCGTTCGGAACTGCTGGACGAGAACGATCGCATGGCCGTTGAGAACAAGATTCCAGCGACCTACGAAAACGTCTTGTTGGGTATTACCAAGGCATCGCTGTCGACCGATTCGTTCATCTCGGCCGCATCGTTCCAGGAAACCACCCGCGTGCTGACCGAAGCGGCGATCATGGGCAAGCGCGATGGTCTGCGCGGCCTGAAAGAGAACGTCATCGTCGGCCGTCTGATTCCTGGCGGTACGGGCCTGGCCTTCCACCGCGCACGCAAAGAGAAAGAAGCGTGGGAAGTGGAAGAGCGTCAAGCGCTGCTGCTGGCCGAGAAAGCCTCGATGGCTGGCGAAGCTGCCGAAGCGCTGCAAGACATCGAAACCCAGCAACACCACGGCGACGAAGCGTAATCTGCGCTGCTAGCTGATTTAAAAAAGGCACCTTCGGGTGCCTTTTTTTATGCCCGCTGCTGCGGCCTTCCACCGTGCACGCAAAGAGAAACAAGCGTGGGAAGTGGAAGAGCGTCAAGAGCTGCTGCCGGCCGATAAAGCCACCCTGGCCGGTGAAACTACCGAAGTCATATAATTTATAAAAATTCCAGTTAATCTGAAAAAGTTATTGCGTATGCATTTGCCGGTCATTCGTTCATTATTTAATTTATTTAATATGTTCAAGGCGCTGTTAGCTGATCAGAACGGCACCAGGGAGAAATATCCTGGTGCCGTTTTTTTATGTCCGTTACTACGGCCTTCCAGCGCGCATGCAAACAGAAAGCAGCATCCATGGCTCCATGGCGTCAGCAAGTCTGCAGTATCGATCGGCATTCGTTCTTGCTTGTATCGTAAAACACATAGACGGCGGCCTCGTCATGAAAATAGCCGTCCACCGTGAGTTGCCCCAGAAATATGCACGATGCCGTCAAGCGGCCACACTCTGTTGTAGCGGTGCAAAGCACGCGTGCCACGCCAATTTCCGGCGTACTCATGCTAATATCTGGCGCATGATTGCCCAAGCCCTGTTTACTCCCGCTCAGCAGAAACTGCTGGGATTGCTGTTTGTCCGCGTGAATGAAGGTTTTCACTTGAACGAGATCATGCGCCTGACGGGCCTGGGCAGCGCGTCGGCGCAGCGGGAACTGCGTCGCCTGCATGATTCCGGATTGATCACATCGGAGCGGATCGGCAATGTGCGGCGCTTCTGGCCCAACAAGGAAAGCCTCGTGTATCCGGAATTGAGCGGACTGGTGCAGAAAACCTTCGGCATTGTCGGCGTGCTCAGCGCGACCCTGGCGCCCTTGCGTGCCCAGTTGCACCTGGCATTCGTGTCGGGTGCCACGGCGAAGGGACAGGACATGCCAGGCAGCGCCATCGATTTGTTGCTGGTAGGGGAAGAAGCCAATTATGGCGATCTGTTGACAAGATTAGCCCCCGCCGAGCGAACCTTGAGGCGTAAAATCAATCCCAACTTATATACGCTGGCCGATTATCGCCGACGCCTGCGTGAAGGCCAGCCATTTTTGCTGCAGGTATTACAGCAGCCGAAATTGTTTGTCATCGGCGATGAAGCGCTATTGCATGCGCCGGCATTATCGGATTCTTCAATACAAGCGAATGACATGCCATCCGTATTATAAAGGCCGGGCCTGGCATTCAATTTCTGACGTATGAAATTGTTGGCTAGAAAAATATCTGAGGCGGATTGATCGTATGATGAATAAACTACAGGCTTTCGGTTTAATTGTTTCACAGGCAGTGCGCGGAGAATTGACGTTTCCCACGAGTGTTAATTCCGCACTGCAATTGCAATTGGCCCTGGCTGAACCGGATTGCCATATCGACCATGCGATCAAGCTGGTCCTGGGCGAACCGCTGCTGGCGGCGCGCACCGTGGCCTTGGCCAATTCGGCCGTGTACAGCCGCGGCGATGCGGCGCCCGTGACCAGCGTGCGCGCCGCCGTCATGCGCATGGGTTACCGCAATCTGTATGCGCTGGTGGCGGCCATGGTGGTGCGCCAGTTCGGCAGCAAGATCGTCGACCCCGTCCTGCGCCTGAAGGCGACCCAGCTATGGGAGCACACGGCGCACGTGGCGGCGCTGGCGCACGTGCTCGCCCGCCGCGTCACGCACGTCGATGCCGACACGGCGTTGTTCGCCGGCATCGTGCATGAGGTGGGCGGCTTTTACCTGTTGTCGCGTGCCGATGAATTTCCCGGCCTGCTCGACGACGATACGGATCACTGGATGGAGTCCGCCGAAGAGATCATTTCCCGCGAAGTCATGAAGAAGCTGCTGATCCCGCTGGCCGTGAGCGACGCCATCGAAGGCTTGCGCGACGGCTTGCTATCGATCCCGCCCGACTCCCTGCTCGACACCTTATTGTTGGCCAAGCAACTGTCGCCCGTGCCGTCGCCGTTGCAGGTGACGTACGTGGAAATGCTCACCCCCTCCGATTCCGTCATCGATTTCATCATCGATAACGAGACCTTGCAAAGCATCCTGGCCGAGTCAAACGAGGAAGTGCGCTCGATGAGTGCGGCGCTGCTGGTGTAGTCTCGAACGCTCGGGCGAAAAAAAACGGCAGCGCCATCAAGGTGCTGCCGTTGTGCCTTCAGGCGCCGCGTCTTACTTCTGTTGCGCGATCCACCGGTCGACCTTGGCTTCCAGCAGTTTCAGCGGCAGGGTGCCGTCGCTGAGCACCACTTCGTGGAACTTCGGCAGGCTGAACTTGTCTCCCAATGCCTGCTGCGCGCGCTGGCGCAGTTCGACGATCTTCAGCGAACCGATCTTGTAGCCCAGCGCCTGGCCCGGCCAGGCCATGTAGCGTTCCGTTTCGCTTTTCGCCACGGCGTCATAGCCGAGGGTGTCGCGCATGTACTTGATCGTCTGCTCGCGCGTCCAGCCCTTGGTGTGCAAGCCCGTGTCGACCACCAGGCGCACGGCGCGCAGCATTTCGTCGTTCAGGTGGCCGAAATACTGGGCCGGATCGTCGAACAGGCCCATTTCCTTGCCCAGCGTTTCCGCATACAGGGCCCAGCCTTCCGTAAAGGCATTGTTGCCGCCGAAACGGCGGAAGTTCGGCAAGTCCATCTCTTGCACCAGCGCCAGGTGGAAATGGTGGCCAGGCTTGCCTTCGTGCAGGAACAAGGTGGTCATACCCGTGTCGCCATACTGTTTCGGATCCGTGACGACGGACCAGAACACGCCCGGGCGCGAACCGTCGGCGGCCGGCGCCGTGTAGTGGTCGGCGGCCGTGTCGCGGCTCAGTTCAGGTTCCAGGCGCAAGTCCAGCGGCGCCTTCGGCACCAGAGTGAACAGGGCGGGCAATTTGCTGTCCAGCAGTACGTTCAGCTTGCGGTAGACGTCGAGCACTTCCTGCTCCGTCTTGAACGGGCGGAATTTCGCCTGCTGCGAGACCCACACGGGCAAGCCGGCGGCCGGGCCGTTGTAGCCCATCTTCGGACCGACGATCGCGTACTGTTCCTGGATGCGCGCCACTTCCTTCAAGCCGATGGCGTGGATCTGCTCCGGTTGCAAATCCGTGGTGGTGCTGCTGGCCACGCGCGCCTGGTACCAGCTGGCGCCGTCGGGCAGGGCGCTCCAGCCGCTGCTGGTGCGGCTGGCCGGCAGGTAATCGCGTTCCATGAAGGTGGACAGGCGCTGCAGCGCTGGCATCAGCTTGGCTTCGATGATGACGGTGTACGTTTGCGTCAGGCGCGCCTTGTCGGCGGCGGAAAAGCTGGCCGGCAAATTCTTGATGGGCGTGTAATAGACGCTGTCCTGCGGCGTGGCGCTGACGAGTTTCTTGAATTGCGGCAGGGCCGATTCCGTCAGCGCCTTCGGCAGCACGATGCCTTTTTGCATGCCGACGCGCATGTTGGCGATGGCCTGGTCTATCCAGCCCGGCAGCTGGCCGATACGGCTCAGGTAAGCGTCATACTCCTTGACCGTGGTCAACGGCTGCGATGCCTCGCCGCCCGCATAGTTGGCCAGGATGACGGGCATGCTGTCCATCTGGTTCAAGGGCAGCAGGTATTCGGGGAAGCGCTCGAAGCTCAGCGCTGTCGCCAGTTCATAGTCGAGGATATCGTAGTTGATCTGGTCCTGGTGCGACAGCTGCGCGCGGGCGATGGCGCGCAGGCTCTTCTGGTACTGGCGGTACAGGGCGAACTGTTTTACGCGCGCGGCGGGCACGATGGCTGAACCGAGCTGGTCGTCAAAACGGTTGTCGCCGCTCTCGGTGGCGTTGATCGGCTCGAAACGGGCCAGCGCATCGTAGTACTGATCGGCCACGACCTGCAATCGCTGCTTGGCTTGCGGCGCGCTGACGGCCGGGGCTGCGGCTTTGGCTGCGGGCTGGGCCGCTTGCGCCATGGGCGCGTAGGCGAGCAAGAGGGAGATGGCCAGGGTGCCGAGGGTGCCGGCGGCAAAACGATGCTTCATGCGCAATGTCCTTTGTAAGGAAGGGAATGAACGGAGGCTTACAACGCCTAATAAAACCGTAGCGAGCGGAAGGAAGTTGTGGTCGAGAAGCGCAACTGTACGAAGGTACAGTGAGCATCGCAGACCGCAAATTACGACGCGCAGTAGGTTTTGATAGGCGTTCTTGGCGGGGTCGGGGTGGCCGGTCGCAAAGGAGCAGCCGGGGCGTAAGCATACGCCATTGCCCGGTGCGTTTGAATAAATTGTGCGGGAGGAATGTTGCTATTTTGCCGTAGGCGGCAGGGCGGCTTTCATCGCCTGCCAGTGCTGGCTGCTCAGTGGGACGCAGGCGGGGCAGGGCGTGGCGGCGATCAGGCTGCGGATCTGCTGGGCGCGCGCCGCCGTCTGCGGGTGCGAGGAAATCCATCCCGGTACGCTGGCCTTGGCCTTGTCCTGGTCATCGAGCTTCTGGAAGAAGCGCAGCATGCCGTCGGGACGGATGTGCGCGCGCTGCAGGGCGAGCAAACCCAGGTGGTCCGCTTCCTCTTCCATGTCGCGGCTGAAATACAGGGTGCCAGCCTGGTGCGCCAGCATGGCGGCCACGGCGCTGATGTCGCCGAGGGTCACGCCCACCAGGGCGCCCCAGCCCAGGCTGCTGATCATTTGCCGCAGCGAATGGCGCTGCTCCACGTGCTGTACCTCATGCGCGAGCACGCCGGCCAGCTCGCCCGGGTCCCCCGCCTGGCGCAGCAAGCCCGTATGCACGACGATGATGCCGCCCGGCATGGCAAACGCATTGACCGTGTCATCCTGCTTGACCAGCCAGCGGTAGGGGTAGCGCGACCCGGCCGTCAGCTTGCGGCCGATGTCCTGCACCGTCTGCTGCGCCACGCCGCTCTCGCTGATGCCGCCTTGCGCGCGCACTTGCGACAGGGCCAGTTCGCCCAGCTGCTTTTCCGTTGACAGGGGGATTAATCCCGCCAGCACGCCGACGGCATGGCCGCCTTGCCACCACAACAGGGCGGCCGCGACCACGGCCGCGCCTGTCAAGCCGGCCAGCCAGCCCGATACTTGCCGCCGGTTGCGCTGGCGTTCGCCCCACAAACGCTGCAGTTGCGGCTGCAGCGCGGCTGGCGCTTCCTTCAAGACGATGGCGATGTCTTCCGTCCCGAGCGGTTTCAGCGACGCTTGCCGCCCTTGTTCATCGAGCCAGTTCAGGAACAGTTCGGGGCCATCGACACCGCCCACGCTGACGATCAGCTGCGCCACGTCGACGCTGGAACCGAGAGGGTCGATGGCTAGTTGCGTGCCAAAAAAATGCGCGCTGACGGCCGTGCCGGACGGCCCGCCGTCGGCGCCGGTCAGCAGTGCCTGGAATGCCGTCATGCGGCGGCCTCGGCAAAGCGGCTTTCGTACAGGGCCGCCATCAGGTCGGACTGGCTGATGATGCCGGCCAGGCGTTCGTCGTCGTCGAGGATGGGAATATGGTGGTAGCCGGCGTCGGCCATCAGGGGCACGAGGTCGATGATGGGCGTGCCCAGGCGGGCCGTGTGCGGCGACGGCGTCATCAGCTGGCCGACCACTTCCGGCTTGTCGCTGTGGGACAGGCCGCTGCGCTGCAGCAGGCCGCGCAGGCGCTGGCGCATGCCCTGATAATCGTCGAGGCCGCCATGGCGCAGGAAATCCGTCTGCGTGATGATGCCGATGACGCGACGCGCCCGGTTCAGCACGGGCAGGGCGCCCACCTGGTGCTCGCGCATGGTGCGCCAGGCAACATCGAGTGGCGTGCCGAATTCCACGCTGAGCACGTCCTTCGACATGATGTCGGCGCAGGTGACGACGCCGAAGCGGCGCTGGTAGGCGCGCATTTCCGTTTGCAGGAAAATCGCCTGCAAATCGTCGCGGCTGATGTCGAGTACCTCGCTGTGCTGGCGCAGCACGGCATCGAGGTCATCGGGCGAAAAGCCCAGGCGGTTGCTGGGCACGTCGTCCCGGGTGGCGTGCGGATGCGGCGCGACCAGTTGCTGGATGTGCGGGTAGCGGCGCCCCGTCAGGTTGTTGTACAGCACGGCGCAGGCGACCAGCACGGCGGAATTGAACAGTACGGTGATGAAGACGAATTCAAAGCCGGCCGCATGCACGCTGGCGCCGCCGACGACGGTGGTCAGGGCCACGGCGCCGCCCGGCGGATGCAGGCAGCGCAGGGCAAACATGGCGCCGATGGCCAGGCAGGCGGCCAGCGCCGCCACGCCCACGCTGGACCCCAGCCATTTCACGCATGCCATGCCGACCAGGCCGGAGACGACGTTGCCGCCCACCACGGACCATGGTTGCGCCAGCGGGCTGGCCGGCAGGCAGAACAGCAGCACGGCCGAGGCGCCCATGGGCGCGATCAGGTAGACGCTGGCGCTGTCGGGAGCCAGCAGGAAGTGACAGATGAGGCCAGTGAGCAGCAGGCCGCAGATGGCGCCCGCGCAGGCGCGCGCCTGTTCGCGGCGGCTGCCGTTGTTCGGTTGCGGCAGCCAGCGTGCCAGGAAAGAAGTCGTCATGGGGGAGGGCGCGTTCGGGCCGCGTTGCTCTGTGTGAGCCCGATATTATCCCATGCGTTCCATTTCGCTGCCGGCGGGGGTTAATCCTCGGCGCAGACCGCTTGCAAGCCATGTCGCACCAGCAAGTTCCAGGCGGCCGCGATGGCGGACGGCGCCGGCTTGCTGCTGGCGCAGGCATAGATGTCATTGAGGACCAGCGCCGCAGCCTTGCCCGTGACAGCGGCCATCAGCTCGCTCAGGTGGCGGTCGGAAAAGTGTTCATACAGCAGGGCCAGCACGGCGAAATACGCCGTGTCCGGCATGCCGCCCGGATAGGCGCTGCGCAGCATGCGCGCGGCGCCGGACAGCGTTGGGTGCTGGGTATCTGGCATGCGCAAGCGACTTCTCCTTGGTGGCGCTCTTATATGTGCTTATACGTGCTTATACGTTTTCCGCATAAGCACAGTGCAATTAAATGGTGGATATTTCCTACAAGCAGGCATATTCTAGACAATCACGCCCGCTGGCAGCTGTTCAGCTGGCCTCACGATTTCTCTCAGGAGCCCCGCATGCGCGTTTCCCGTTTCGCTTCCCTTTTCTTTGCCAGCCTGCTGCTTGCCGGCACCGCCGTTGCCGCCGCCCCGACGCCAAGCAACCCGGTCGCTACGCCGCATTTGCCGTACAACGCGGCGGCCGACGCCAAGGCCGACGTGGCCCGCGCGCTGGCCGAGGCCAAGGCGGCCCACGTGCCGGTCTTGCTGATCTTTGGCGCCAACTGGTGCGAAGATTGCCGCGCGCTCGACAAGGCCTTGAAGGAAGGCAAGAATGCCGAGCTGATGCAGCAGCAGTTCAAGGTCGTCAAGGTCGACGTGGGCAACTTCGACCATAACCTCGATGTGGCGCAAGCCTATGGCAATCCACTCAAGAAAGGCATCCCGGCCGCCGTGCTGGTCTCGAGTGACTACAATCAGGTGCTGTACGCCACCAAGGGCGGCGAACTGGCGAATGCGCGCCGCATGAGCGAGAGCGGCATTTATGATTTCTTCAAGCAAGCGGCAAGCGTGAAGGCGCCGGCGCTGTAATCTCTTCTAGCTTGAAGACGCTGACCACCTGCGCCAGCCGGCCGGCCTGATCCTGCAAGGACTGTGCCGCCGCCGCCGCTTCTTCCACCAGGGCCGCGTTTTGCTGGGTGGCGTCATCCATCTGCGTGACGGTGGCATTGACTTGCGCGATGCCCTGGCTTTGCTCCTGGCTGGCCGAGGCGATTTCCCCCATCAGGTCGGCCACTCGCTGCACGGACACGACGATGTCCTGCATGGTGGCACCGGCCGAGTCGACCAGCTTGCTGCCCGCTTCCACCTTGCTGCCCGAGTCGACGATCAAGTCCTTGATTTCCTTCGCTGCCGCCGCCGAGCGTTGTGCCAGGTTGCGCACCTCGGTCGCCACCACGGCAAAGCCGCGGCCCTGTTCGCCCGCGCGCGCCGCCTCGACCGCCGCGTTCAGCGCGAGGATGTTGGTTTGAAAGGCAATGCTGTCGATCACGCCGATAATATCCGCGATCTTGCGCGAACTTTCCGTAATCGCCCCCATGGTCTGCACCACTTGTCCGACCACCTCGCCGCCCTTGACGGCGTGACTTGAAGCGGACACCACCAGCTGGTTCGCCTGGCGCGCATTGTCCGCGTTCTGTTTCACGGTCGACGTCAGCTCTTCCATCGCCGCCGCCGTCTCTTCCAGGCTTGACGCCTGGGTTTCCGTACGCGCCGACAGATCCAGGTTGCCCGACGCGATCTGGCTCGATGCGCTGGCGATGGACCCGGTACTGTCGCGAACTTCGCGTATCGTCACGTTCAGCGAGGCGACGAAACGGTTGAAGGCGGCGGCCAGCGCACCAACCTCGTCTTCCGATTCGACGGGCATGCGGCGGCTCAGATCGCCATTCCCGCTGGCGATCTCGCTGAGCATGTCGGCCGCCCGCGCGACGGGGGCGGCGATGGCGCGGCTGATGACATAAATGATGAGCAGGGCGATGCCGCCGCCGACCAGGCCGGCGATCAGGGCGGCAATCAGGGCCGACCGCGTGACATTGCCCAGCACTTCCGCTTCCGGCACTTCGGCCATCACATACAGATTGAGTTCCGGCACGAAGGAGGCGGCGACGAGCTGCTTGCCGGTCGGCGCCGCATAACTGGCATAGGTGTATGTATTCCCGGTCAGCAGAGCCTTGCTCAGTGCCGCGCTAAAGCCGGGCAAGTCCTTCAATTGATGTTTGCCGTCGGCCAGGGCCGGATCGCGGTGGATCAGCAGGTTGCCGTCGGCGCGTACCAGGTAGACATGGCCCGTCTGGCCAACCTTGTAGCTGCGGATGGTCTCGGCCATCGCGTCGACGCTCAAGCCCATGCCTGCGATGACGGCCTTGCCGCCGGCCGTCTGGCCGCGCGCATTCAGGAACAGCATGAAACTGCCCGAGGCCGGATCGCGATCCAGATTGATCGTGTGCTGCTTGTTTTCATCGAGCATGCTGAAGAACCAGTGATCGGCTGGCTGCTGCTTGTCCAGCGTGCGGATCAGGCCCGCATCGGTCATGTACCTGGATGCGGCTTGGGAACTCCAGCTGACGACGGCCGCCTTGTTTTTTTCCTTGAGCGTCCTGGCATAGCGCTGGAAAGTGGCCATGCCGCTGTCGGTCAGCTCCGCGTCTTCCCAGTCCTGCAGGAAGATGTCGTTGGCCATCGTCTGCACCACGGACAGCGGCTGGCTGATCTGGCGCAGCACGTCGTTGCGGATTTCGCCCACCTGGGCCGGTAGTTCCTGGCCGACGACGCGCTCGCGCACATAATCGCTGCTCATGCGCACGCTGAGGAATGAGGAAATGCCCATGAACAGCAACAGGCAGAAACCCATGCTGAACATCAATTTTTTCTGGATGGAAAGGTGGCGAAGCAGATGCATGGACGACCCTGGGAATGGGCCTGCGCGACTGGCAGAGCTTGCCAAACAGGCACAGGCAGTGCGCAGTATAGCGACGGATAGGGAGGATATAGGGGAGGAATGGCGTGTTTAATGTGGATGTGTTGCCTTATGGCAACGATGGCGGGGTGTCAACATGCGCAGTTTTCATGTGCCCCCGTGCGGCGCGGAAAAACGTTCAGGCAGGCAAGCCGTGGGCGATCAATTCCAGCGGCAATTCCGTGCTGCACTTGATTTGTTCCATGGAAAAGGCGGACGACACGCCCGTCAGCTGTACCGCCTTGATGAGCTTTTTATAGAAAGTGTCATAACCCTTGATGTCGGTGGTGACGACTTTCAGCAAGTAGTCGATGTCGCCGCTCATGCGGTGGAATTCCTGTACCTCGGGCAGGACGATGACGGCGGCGGCGAAGCGGCGCAGCCATTTTTCATCGTGCTGGCCCGTGCGCACGCTGACGAAAACGGTCACGGGCAAGCCCACTTTTTGCCGGTTGACGATGGCCACGCGGCTCTCGATATAACCCTCTTCCTCCAGGCGCTTGACCCGCTTCCAGCACGGGGTGCTGGACAGGCCGATCTTCTCGCTGAGGGCGGCGATCGACAAGGTGCCATCCTGCTGCAGGGCGGCCAGGATGGCGCAGTCGAATTTGTCGAGCGAAGCGTTTGGTGAATTCATTTTACGATTCCTGTTTTTGTAGCATGAACATGCTGCATAGTAGCGTAGTTGCAGTGTGTTTTGGCATATCTTCACGGGCGCAGGCCGCTAGACTATCCACATGTTCCAGCCGCTAGCGCTGCCCCCCCTTTATAGAATGCCCAGACCGCCATCATGAAAGAAATCTACCTCGACAGCAATGCCACCACTTGCGTGCTGCCCGCCGCCGTTGCCGCAGCCCGGCAAGCGATGGAGCAGGGCTATGGCAATCCCAGCAGCACTCACGCCACGGGATTGCAGGCCAAGGCCATGATGGATGGCGTGCGCCAGCGCGCCAGCCGTCTGCTGGGCGTGGGCGACGGCCGATTGATGTTCAATAGCGGCGCCACCGAAGGCATCCAGACGGCCGTACTGTCGGCCCTGTGCGCGTTGCGCGAGCGGCGCGATGCGGGCAAGCGCATCGGCAGCCTGCTGCTGTATGGCGCGACCGAGCACAAGGCCGTGCCGGAAAGCCTGGCGCACTGGAACCGGCTATTGGGCCTGAACCTGGAAGTGCGCAAGCTGCCGGTCGATGCGCAGGGGCGCCACGATCTGCAGGCGCTCGATGCGCTGATCGGTGACGCGGCCATGCTGTGCACGATGGCGGCGAATAATGAGACGGGCGTCGTCAGCGACTTGTCCGCCATCGCGCAACTGCTGCAGGAACGCGGCGCCGATGCCTACTGGATGGTCGATTGCGTGCAGGCGCTGGGCAAGCTGAAGCTGAACCTGGCCGCCACGCGCATCGACTACGCGCCGTTTTCCGGCCACAAGCTGTATGCGCCCAAGGGCATCGGCATGCTGTACGTGCGCGCCGGCGCGCCGTTTACGCCGCTGATGATGGGCGGCGGCCAGGAAGCGGGCCTGCGCTCGGGCACGGAAAACATGGCCGGCATCGCCGCCCTGGGCGCCGTGCTGGCCGCGCTCGACGATGGCAAGACCTTCCGCAGCCACGCCGACCTGGCCTCGTTCCGTGAACAGCTGGTGGCCAGCCTGGAGCGCGCTTTCCCCGGCATCGTGTTCAATATGCCGTTCGACTTGTCCATGCCGACGACGCTCAATTTTTCCGTGCCGGGCCTGTCGTCGAAGGAATTGCTCGACCTGTTCGACGCGGCGCGCGTGCGCGTCAGCTCGGGCAGCGCCTGTTCCGCCGCCAAGGCGCTGCCCAGCTATGTGCTGGAAGCGATGCACGTGCCGCAATGGCGCGCCAGTTCGGCCATCCGTCTGTCGTTCGGTCCCCTGATCGACGCGGCGACCATTGCCGCTGCCTGCGCGCGCATCGAGCGCTGCGGCGCAGCGCTGCGCAGCAGCTGCCTGCTGCCGTCGGCGCTGGCGCCATCGCCGCAGGACGGCGTGATTCAGCTGAGCGTCGACGGCCAGTGCACCTGGCTGCTCAGCGACGCCGCCAGCGCCAGTTGCGTCGTCATCGATCCTGTCGCCGCGCTCGTGCCGCGCCTGGCCGCCTTCATCCGCTGCCAGCACCTGGCCCTGCGCGCCATCGTGCACACGGCGCCACCAGCCGACCATGGCGTGGCGCGCCTGGCCTTGCTGCAGGAACTCGCCATCGAACAGGTGGGTCGCGTCGATATCGACGGTGAGCTGGCGCTGGGCCAGCAGCGCCTGCGACGCGTCGAGTGCGGCGCCAGCCATGTGTATCTGCTGGGGCAGCGCTTCGCCTTCATCGGCAGCCTGGCGCCCGAGGCGCTGACGCCCTTGCTGGAGGCGGCGCTGGTGACGCCAGACACCGTGCTGTGCGCATCCGGTGACGACGGCGGCATCTGCGGCACGCTGCGCGCCGCACGCGAAGGCGAGGCTGCCGCCAGCGAACTGCAGCTCGACGCGGCAGCTCTGCCCGCCTTCCTGCGCCAGCATCCCGACGCCATCCTCGTCGACGTGCGCGAAGCGTATGAACATGCGGCTTGCGCCGGCACGGTGTGTGAAGGCTGCGAAGTGCGCAGCGTACCGCTGAGCCGCCTGGCCGGACAGGTGGCCGCATGGCTGCAGCAGCCGCAGCGCCCGCTGGTCTTTTTCTGCCGCAGCGGCAACCGCAGCGCGCGCGCCGCCGCCTGCCTGCGCCGCCTCGGCCATGGTGCTGCATGGCAACTCAACGGCGGCATGGCGATGGCGGATGCGACGCGCCACGCGCTGGCCATCGCCGCCTGAGGGCTTACGTTTCCTCCTTGAAATATTGCACCGTGCCATCATCGGCACGGTGCCCGTCGCGTAGTTCCTCCGTTCATTTCCTGCCGGCATTTTTCCGCCATTCAAGGCGCTGATTTCTTTGCTGAAACCGCCCTAAAACGTGCTGTATGTACGCTAGCGCACGGTCTTGCGTACAGGGCGCACCTACGATGAAGTTCAGAAAATCTCCCTGCACCCTGAGATTCATCGCAACGCTCCGGCGCTTCGCTTTCCGTCTTCGCCAGTGTCCGATCGTGTTCTTCCAGACTGGGCCAGCGTGACGGTGGCCGCTGGTTGCCTGCGCGCACCTAGCGAGGCCCAAGTTGAAAGAGTACACAGCAGTTGTCACGCAGCAGATCAAGGAACGGATTTCCAAAGTCAAGGAAATCTTCCGCGACCATTCCCTTGCACCGGACACCTTCGACGCCGCGCGCGACGACGCCTTGCCCCTGCGTTCCGAATTATTCAGCGCCATGCAGATGGCCGCCCACGGCAAGCACGTGGCCGCCGGCCATGCGGTAGGGCGGCATCACGGCCGCGACCGCCTGTTGGCGCGCCTGGCCGACAATGCGGCCCTGATCACGGCCACCGTCAACGAGTTGACGGCCACGGTGAAAAGCGGGCGCCAGGTCACGCCCGCGTCGGAATGGTTGCTCGATAATTTTTATCTGATCGAAGAGCAGATCCGCACCACGCGGCGCCACCTGCCGAAGAACTACAGCAAGGAGCTGCCGCGGCTGACGTCGGGCCCCGACGCCGGTTGCCCGCGCGTGTACAAGATCGCGCTGGAAATCATCTCGCACGGCGATGGCCGCGTCGACCTGGAAAACCTGTGCCACTTCATCGAGGCTTACCAGGACGTGGCCACCTTGACCCTGGGCGAACTGTGGGCCGTGCCCATCATGCTGCGCCTGGCCCTGATCGAAAACCTGCGCCGCGTCGCCGTGCGCGTGGCCGACGACCGCATGCAGCGCGACCTGGCCAATACCTGGGCCGACCAGATGACGGAGATCGCCGAACGCAATCCCAGCGGCTTGATCCTGCTGGTGGCCGACATGGCCCGTTCGAATCCGCCCATCACCAGCGCCTTCGTGGCCGAACTGTCGCGCCGTCTGCAGGGACAAAGTTCGTCGCTGACCCTGGCGCTGTCGTGGCTGACGCACAAGCTGGCCGAGTCGGGCCTCACCATCGAGCAGCAGATCCAGTCCGAGATCGGGCAGCAGGCGGCCGACCAGGTATCGATCGCCAACAGCATCGGCAGCCTGCGCTTTCTCGGCACCATGGATTGGCAGGAATTCGTCGAGACCATGAGCGTGGTCGAGCAGACTTTGCGCCTGGACCCGGCCGGCACGTATGGCTTGATGGATTTCGCCACGCGAGACAGCTACCGCCACGCCATCGAACGCATCGCCAAGCGCAGCGCGCGCAGCGAAGTGGCGGTGGCCGAGATGGCGGTGCAGCTGGCGCATACGCACGGCAACGGCAATGATGCGCGCCGCGGCCACATCGGCTTTTATCTGGTGGGACGCGGCGTGCTGGTGCTGGAAAAGCAGACCGGCGCGAAGCTGCCCTTCATCGAGGCGCTGCAGCATACGGCGCGCGCCGCGCCGCTGGCCAGCTATCTGGGCGCCATTGCGTTCCTGACCCTGGCGACGAGCGCGCTGCTGCTCGAACGCGCCGTGCGCCATGGCGTGCAGGGCTGGCCCCTGGCGGCGCTGGGCGCGCTGGCGCTGCTGGGCAGCAGCCAGCTGGCCGTGGCCGTGGTGAATTGGCTGGCGACCCTGATGACGTCGCCGCACCCGCTGCCGCGCATGGATTACCAGGCAGGCATTCCGTCCGATGCGCGCGGCATCGTCGTGGTGCCGACCCTGATCTACAGCCAGGACAACGTGGCGGCCCTGTGCGAGGCGCTGGAAGTGCGTTATCTGGCCAACCGCGATCCAAACCTGCGCTTTTGCCTGCTGACGGATTTCGTCGACGCGGAGGCGCAAACGATGCCCGGCGACGACGCCTTGCTGCGCCAGGCGCAGGAGACCATTCGCGGCTTGAACGAGAAATACCGCGTCGAGGGCGCGGCGGCCCAGGAGAACGGCGAGCCGGCCGACCCCGAAGAGCTGGGCCAGGCGGGGCCGTTCCTGCTGCTGCACCGTCCGCGCCTGTGGAATTCGCAGCAGAATGCGTGGATGGGGCAGGAGCGCAAGCGCGGCAAACTGTCGGACCTGCACGCGTTCTTGCGCGGCGGCGCGCGCGACAAATTCTCGCTGGTAGAAGGCGAGTTGCGCGGCCTGCGCACGATCAAATACGTGATCACGCTCGACACCGATACGCAGCTGCCGCGCGACGCGGCGCGCGAATTCATCGCCACCATGATGCACCCGCTGAACCGTCCCGTGCTGGACGCGGCCGGCACGCGCGTGGTGGCCGGCTATGGCATCCTGCAGCCGCGCGTGGCCGTGGCGCTGCCCAGCGCGAACGCCTCGCGCTACGAACTGCTGTGCGGCGGAGAGCCAGGCATCGACCCCTATACGCGCACCGTCTCCGACCTGTACCAGGACGTGTTCTATGAAGGCTCCTTCATCGGCAAGGGCATCTACGACCTCGACATGTTCGAGCGCGTGCTGGGCCAGCGCCTGCCCGACAATAAAATCCTCAGCCACGATCTGCTCGAAGGCTGCTACCTGCGCGCCGGCCTGCTCAGCGACTCGCAACTGTACGAGGAATATCCGGCCCGCTACGACGCCGACGTGAGCCGCCGCCAGCGCTGGACCCGCGGCGACTGGCAACTGATCGGCTGGCTGCTGGGCAGGGTGCCGGGCCGCGCCGGCAAGCGCGAACGCAATCCCCTGTCGATGCTGTCGCGCTGGAAGCTGTTCGACAACCTGCGACGCAGCGTCGTGGCGCCGGCCACCACCCTGTCGCTGCTGCTGGTGTGGGGCTTCCTGCCGCACGTGGCCTTCTGGAGCGCGGCCGTGCTGGCCATCATCTTCCTGCCGCCCGTGTTTTCGGCCCTGTACGATTTGCTGCGCAAACCGCGCGACACCCTGTGGCGCCAGCACCTGGCCGCCTTCGAGCGGCGCTGCGGCGTGCAGTTTTCGCACGCCATGCTGACCCTTGTCTTCCTGCCGTACGAAGCGTGGATCAGCCTGGACGCCATCGCGCGCACCCTGTGGCGCCTGGGCGTGTCGCACAAGCATTTGCTCGACTGGCGCGCCTCGAACCTGCACAATTCTTCCGGTTCGCAGGCCGACAGCTGGCGCGCCATGTGGTGCTCGCCCGCGCTGGCGCTGGCCACCTTTGGCGCCTTGCTGACCTGGCGCCCGGAAGCCTTGCCAGCGGCGGCCGTGGTGCTGCTGCTGTGGCTGGCCGCACCCGCCATCGCCTGGTGGATCAGCCGCCCCATCGAGCGCGCCGTGGCGCGCCTGTCGGCCGAGCAGGGACGTTTCCTGCACGGCGTGGCGCGCAAGACCTGGGCGTATTTCGACACCTTCGTCGGGCCGGACGACCACTGGCTGCCGCCCGATAACATGCAGGAGCATCCGAACCTCGTCGTGGCGCACCGCACCTCGCCGACGAACATCGGCCTGGCGCTGCTGGCCAATGTGACGGCCTACGATTTCGGCTATATCACCATGGGCCAGTTGATCGAGCGCAGCGGCGCCACCCTGCACAGCATGGGCGAGCTGGAACGCTTCCAGGGCCACTTCTATAACTGGTACGACACGCAGACCCTGAAGGCGCTGCAGCCGATGTATATCTCGACGGTCGACAGCGGCAACCTGGCCGGCCATCTGCTGACCTTGCAGCCGGGACTGGTGGAACTGTATGACGCCCCGATCATCGGTGCGCAGGTGGTGCAGGGCATCCGCACAACGGCGCAGGTGCTGCAGGAATTCATCGCCGCCGAAGGCGAAGGCAAGGCCGTGCGCGACAACATGAGCCTGCTGCAGATGCAGGCCGCGCCCGCCAGCCTGGCCGAATGGCATGCCTACCTGAGCGCCGTGAATGGCGCGGCCGATGCGCTGCTGTCGCTGACCCTGCAAGGCGAGGATGGCGAGCTGGCCATGTGGGCAGGCGCGCTGGCGCGCCAATGCCGCGCGGCGCTGGCCGAGTTGCAGCACCTGGCGCCATGGGCGGCGCAGGCGGGCGTCGATGCGGCGTGGCTGCGCGTGCCGACCCTGCGCGAACTGGCCAACCTGGAAGCGCCGGAAGGCTTGCCTTCCGAGCTGGCCGCCATGCTGGCGCAGGGCCGCGAACAGGCGGGCCGCCACATGCGCGACATCGCCCACGCGGCGGGGCTGGCGCGCGACTTCGCGCAGGTCGAATACGGCTTCCTGTACAACCCATCGACAAAATTGCTGGCCATCGGCTACAACGTCAGCGAACGGCGCCTGGACCCCAGCTACTACGATTTGCTGGCCTCCGAAGTGCGCCTGGCCAGCTTCATCGCCATCGCCCAGGGCCAGCTGCCGCAGGAGCACTGGTTCGCCCTTGGCCGCCAGCTGTGCATGGTGGCCGGCCAGCCCGTGCTGCTGTCGTGGAGCGGCTCGATGTTCGAGTACCTGATGCCGCTGTTGGTGATGCCGAACTACCCGAATACCTTGCTGGACCAGACCTACCACTCCGTCATCGAGGCGCAGATCGACTATGGCCGCCAGCGCGACGTGCCATGGGGGATTTCCGAGTCTGGCTACAACACGGTCGACGCCAGCCTGAATTACCAGTACCGCGCCTTTGGCGTGCCGGGACTGGGCCTGAAACGGGGCCTGGCCGACGACCTGGTGGTGGCGCCGTATGCCAGCATGATGGGCCTGATGGTGCAGCCGGAAGCGTCGTGCCAGAACCTGCAGCGCATGCAGGCGGCCGGCTACATGGGCCGCTACGGCTTCTTTGAAGCCATCGATTTCACCACCGCGCGCCTGCCGCGCGGGCAGGGCAGCGCCATCATCCGTTCCTTCATGGTGCACCACCAGGGCATGGGTTTCCTGGCCCTCAGCTACCTGCTGCACGACCGCCCGATGCAGCGCCGTTTCGAGTCCGATCCGCTGCTGCAATCGGCCTTGCTGGTGCTGCAGGAACGCACGCCGCAGGCCGGCGCGTTTTACTCGAACACGGCCGAACTGGCGGAGCTGCGCAGCGGCGTGCCCGAGCAGGCCATGCCGATGCGCATCCTCACGCAGGCCAACAGCGCCGTGCCGGAAACGCAGCTGCTGTCGAATGGCCGCTACCACGTCATGGTGAGCAATGCGGGCGGCAGCTACAGCCGCTGGAAAGACCTGTCCGTGACGCGCTGGCGCGAGGACAGCACGCGCGACAACTGGGGCAATTTCTGCTATTTGCGCGACCTCGACGACGGCGCCGTCTGGTCCACCATGTACCAGCCGACGTTGGCCGAGCCGAAGAAATACGAAGTGATCTTTTCCGAGGGCCGCGCGGAGTTCCGCCGCGCCGACCATGGCCTGGACCTGTACACGGAAATCGTCGTCTCGCCCGAGGACGACATCGAAATCCGCCGCACGCGCATCAGCAATAATTCGAACCGCCAGCGGCGCATCGAGATCACCAGTTTTGCCGAAGTGGTGATGGCGCCGGCGGCGGCCGACGCGGCCCACCCCGCGTTCAGCAAGCTGTTCGTGCAGACGGAAATCCTCGCGCATGAAAATGCGATCCTGTGTACGCGCCGGCCCCGCTCGAAAGACGAGCAGATGCCGTGGCTGCTGCACGTGATGACCGTGCACGATATCGAGCACTATGCTGTTTCGTTCGAGACGGACCGCGCGCGTTTCATCGGCCGCGGCAACACGGCGCAGCTGCCGCAGGCGCTGCAGGACAGCGGGCCGCTCAGCGGCGGCCAAGGTTCCGTGCTCGACCCGATCGTGGCCATCCGCTACGTCATCACGCTCGAACCCGATCAGGCCGTGACGGTCGACAGCGTTACCGGCATGGTGGAGCAGCGCGAGGCGGCGCTGCACCTGATCGACAAATACCAGGACCGCCACCTGGCCGACCGCGTGTTCGAACTGGCATGGACGCACAGCCAGGTGGTGCTGCGTCAGCTCAATGCCAGCGAAGCGGACGCGCAGCTGTATGCGCGCCTTGCCAACGCCGTGATCTATCCGAACGCGGCCCTGCGCGCCGAGGCCAGCATCCTGATCAAGAACCAGCGCGGCCAGTCCGGCCTGTGGGCGTATGCCATTTCCGGCGACCTGCCCATCGTGCTGCTGCAGATACGCGACGTGGCCAATATCGAGCTGGCGCGCCAGATGGTGCAGGCGCATGCCTACTGGCGCCTGAAAGGCCTGGTGGTGGATCTGGTGATCTGGTACGAAGAGCAGTCGGGCTACCGCCAGCTGCTGCACGACCAGATCATGGGCTTGATCGCCTCGGGCATCGATGCGCAGGCGATCGACCGCCCGGGCGGCATCTTCGTGCGCCTGGCCGAGCAGATCGCCAACGAAGACCGCATCTTGCTGCAATCGGTGGCGCGCGCCATCATCAGCGACTTGCGCGGCACCCTGGCCGAGCAGGTCAAGCGTCCGCCCAGCCCCGTGCTGCGCATGCCGCCGCTGCTGCAGGACCCGGCGCGCGAGCATGGCGGCGTGCCGCACCGGGCGCCAAGGCGCGAGCTGATCCTGGAAAATGACCTGGGCGGTTTCACGCCCGATGGCCGCGAATATGTGATCACCACGGGAGAAGGCAAGCAGACGCCGGCGCCCTGGTCGAACGTGCTGGCCAATGCGCAATTCGGCACGGTGGTGTCGGAAGCCGGCCAGGCGTACACGTGGAGCGAGAATGCGCATGAATTCCGTCTCACGCCATGGCAGAACGACCCCGTGTCCGACCTGTCCGGCGAAGCGTTTTATGTGCGCGACGAGCAAACCGGCCAGTTCTGGTCGCCCTCGTCCCTGCCCGCGCGCGGCAGCGGCGACTACGTCACGCGCCATGGCTTCGGCTACAGCGTGTTTGAACACAGCGAGGGCGGTATCGCCACGGAATTGTGCACCTATGTGGCGCTCGATGCGGCCGTCAAATACTCCGTCATCAAGGTGCGCAACGACAGCGGCGTGCCGCGCCGCCTGTCCGTCACCGGTTACGTGGAATGGGTGATGGCCGACCTGCGCGCCAAGTCCGGCATGCACGTGGCCACCGAGGTCGACACGATCAGCGGCGCGCTGTTTGCGCGCAATAACTACAACACGGAGTTTTCGGGCCGGGTCGGCTTCTTCAATACCGACGCCAGCATCCGTTCGATTACCTGCGACCGCAATGAATTCATCGGCCGCAACGGCAGCCTGGCGCAGCCGGCCGCCTTGCGCCGCGTGCGCCTGTCCGGCAAGGCCGGCACGGGGCTGGACCAGTGCGCCGCCATCCAGGTGCCGTTCGAGCTGCAACCGGGACAGGAGCGCGAAATCGTCTTCCTGCTCGGCGTGGGCGGGCGCCGCAATGCCGACGCCAGCACCATGGTGCAGCGCCATGCGGGCAAGGAAGCGGCGCGCGCCACCCTGGAAAAAGTACGCGCGCACTGGAAAACCACCCTGGGCGCGGTGCGCATCGAGACGCCCGACCCGTCGCTCGACGTGATCGCCAATGGCTGGCTGATGTACCAGACCATCGCCTGCCGTTTGTGGGCGCGCAGCGGCTATTACCAGTCGGGCGGCGCCTACGGTTTCCGCGACCAGCTGCAAGACGCGATGGCGATGATCCACACGGCGCCGCAACTGCTGCGCGGCCACCTGCTGCTGTGCGCGGCGCACCAGTTCGTCGAGGGCGACGTGCAGCACTGGTGGCATCCGCCATCGGACCGGGGCGTGCGCACGCATTGCTCCGATGATTATCTGTGGCTGCCGCTGGCCGCCTGTCGCTATGTGATCGCCACGGGCGACGTCAATGTGCTGTCGGAAGTGGCGCCCTTCATCGAGGGCCGGGCCGTCAAGCCGGAAGAAGATTCCTACTATGACTTGCCCGTGCGCTCGGGCGAGTCGGCCGACCTGTACGAACATTGCGTGCGCGCCATCCGCCATGGCCTGCGCCTGGGCGTGCACGGCTTGCCCCTGATCGGTTCCTGCGACTGGAACGACGGCATGGACAAGGTGGGCGAGCATGGCAAGGGCGAGAGCGTCTGGCTGGCCTTCTTCCTGTACGAAGTGCTGCAGCGCTTCGCCGAGGTGGCCCTGCTGCGTGGCGACGCGGCGTTTGCCCGGTTCTGCCGCGACGAAGCCGTGAAGCTGGCGGCCAGCGTCGAGGAACATGCGTGGGATGGCGAGTGGTACCGGCGCGCCTACTTCGACGACGGCACGCCCTTGGGTTCGCACACCAACGAGGAATGCCAGATCGATTCGATTTCGCAAAGCTGGGGCGTGCTGTCGGGCGCCGCCAACAAGGAGCGCGTCGCCGGTGCCATGCGCCAGGTCGATGCGCGCCTGGTGCGCCGCGATTCGGGCGTGATCCAGCTGCTCGATCCGCCGTTCGACAAAGCCGACCTCAATCCCGGCTACATCCGCGGCTATGTGCCGGGCGTGCGCGAGAACGGCGGCCAGTACACGCATGCGGCCATCTGGACGGCGATGGCGTTTGCGCGCATGGGCGATGGCGAAAAAGCGTGGGAATTGCTGCGCATGATCAATCCCGTGCGCCATGGCGTCGATGCGCAGGCGGTGGCGCGCTACAAGGTGGAACCGTACGTGGTGACGGCCGACGTGTATGCCGTGGCGCCGCACGTGGGGCGCGGCGGCTGGAGCTGGTACACGGGATCGTCGGGCTGGCTGTACCGCCTGATCGTCGAATCCCTGCTCGGCTTGACGCGCGAAGCGAACGTGCTGCGCGTGGCGCCGACCATGCCGGTCGAATGGGGCGGCTTCAAGATGCAGTACCGCTTCGGCGCCAGCAGCTACGCCATCACGGTGGAGCGGGCGCAGGGACGGCCTGCGGGCCTGTCGCTCGATGGCGTGGCGCAGGCGGGCGACAGCATCGCCCTGCGCGACGAGGGCCGCGCGTATGCGGTGTTATTGCTGGTGTAAACCTGGCGCCGGGTCTTGCCACGCATCGTGTTCGGGCCGGCGCCGGCCCGCCAGCAGGATCAGGCCGGCGCCGAACAGCAGCAGGTCGCGCGTGCGTACTTCGGGCGCGGCCGGCGTTGCCGTCTGGCGCTGGTGCAAGGGTGCCGCCATGGCGGCGGGGACCTGGCTGGCGCAGGCGGCCAGACACAGTGCCGCCATCTTTCCATTCAAATGCATACATTCCTCAAGAAAGCGCGCCGGCCGTTCGGGATCGGCGCGCCGGTATTCATGTCGCCGACATTGTAATTATGAGCATGAATATTGTAAATGAGTAATTATGTGGTGCTGCCTCAAAATCCCAGCGCCGCGCCGGCACCGAGCAGGGTGGCCACGCCCAGCACGGCAAACACCAGCGCCGCGATGCCGTGCACGAGCCGCAAGGGAACGCGGTTGGCGATCTTGTCGCCAAGGTAGACGGCCGGCACGTTGGCCAGCATCATGCCGAGGGTGGTGCCCAGCACAACGGAAACAATGTCGTGGTAGCGCGCCGCAAGCGCCACTGTCGCCACCTGCGTCTTGTCTCCCATTTCCGCCATGAAGAAGGCGATCAGGGTGGTCAGGAAGACGCCGTATTTGGCCAGCTTCGTCTCGTCTTCATCGAGCTTGTCGGGGATCAGGGTCCAGGCGGCCATCGCCAGGAAGGAGACGCCCAGCACCCAGCGCAATACATCGGGCCCCAGCATGCTGGTGATCCAGGCGCCGACGGCGGCGGCGAACGCGTGGTTGGCGACGGTGGCAACGAGAATCGCCAGCACGATGGGCACGGGCTTGCGGAATTTGGCGGCCAGCAGAAAGGCCAGGAGTTGGGTTTTGTCGCCGATTTCAGCGAGACCGACGATGCCGGTGGAGATGAGGAATGCTTCCATGAGATTGCAAGAGGTACGCGGGCCGGACGAATTAACCAATGATCCACGGGCGACTCCGGCCCGTGCGGCCGCCCTGGATCAATGGTCTCGTCAAGTTCTGCAACCACCTGCACCATGGCCTGCGGGCCAATTATGTTGATACAGGTTCCCGCGGCAGGACCGCGGGACGACTACTCCCCAATGTTCGAGGCGCATCATACGCCAATGCCCGCGCCGGCGCCAGTACCGCCGGGGCACGGCGCGGCCTGGTGTGTGGGACTTCGACAACAATGATCGATCTGCAAACAGACTCGACTTAGAATGCAGTCTGTTCACGACTCCCCGATGGAATGCGCCATGCCGGTCCTCGTCCGCTTGCTTGCCCTGTGTTTGACCTTGTTGTCTCCCTTGCCCGGCCTGTGCGCCGCCGCGCCCTTCGACGACAAGTTCCGCCAGCTCGAAGAATTGCTGCCCACGCCGAATAGCTACCGCACCGCGTCCGGCGCGCCGGGCCACGCCTACTGGCAGCAGCGCGCCGATTACGTGATCCGCGCCACGCTCGACGAGGCACGGCGGGCCATCACGGCCAGCGAGCAGATCACCTACCACAACCGCTCGCCCGACAGCCTCGCATATCTGTGGCTGCAACTGGATCAGAATGGCTTGCGCCAGGATGCCGACCAGCGCCGCGTGCTGAGTGCCCCCTCGCGCCAGGCCTGGTTGAGCGGCAGCGAAGACGAGGCGCTGAAATTCGAGGACTTGCGCGCCATCCATGCGGGCCGCGAATTCGACGGCGGCTTCAAGCTCACCGCCGTGAAAGCGGCCAGCGGCAAGCCGCTGCCGTATGTCGTCAACCAGACCATGTTGCGCATCGATTTGCCGGTGGCGCTGGCGCCCGGCCAGAGCATCACCTTCAACATCGACTGGTCGTATCAGATCAATGACCAGAAGGTGCTGGTCGAACGCTCCGGCTATGAATATTTTGAAGACGACAAGAACGCGATTTTCCAGATCGCGCAGTGGTTTCCCCGCATGGCAGCGTATTACGACGCCGTCGGCTGGCAGCACAAGCAGTTCCTCGGCTCCGGTGAATTCACGCTGGAGTTTGGCGACTACGAGCTGTACCTGACGGTGCCGGGTGACCACGTGGTGGCCGCCACGGGCGAGCTGCAAAATCCTGCCGCCGTGCTGAGCGCGGCGCAGCGCGAGCGCCTGGCGCGGGCGAAGAGCAGCGATACGCCGCTGCTGGTGATCACGCCGGAAGAGGCGCTGGCGGCGGAAAAGGGTAAAGCGGCGGGCATGAAAACCTGGCACTTCAAGGCGGCCAATGTGCGCGACGTGGCGTGGGCGTCGAGCCGCAAGTTCATCTGGGATGCGCAGGGGCTGAACAGCGGCGGCAAGCGCGTGATGGCCATGTCGTATTATCCGAACGAGGGCAATCCGCTGTGGCAGCAGTACAGCACGCGCGCCGTCGTGCACGCCATCGAGCAATACAACAAGTACAGTTTCGACTATCCGTATCCGAACGCGATTTCCGTCAATGGCGCCGTGGGCGGCATGGAGTATCCGATGATTGCGTTCAATGGCGGGCGCCCCGTGAAGGACAAGAAGACGGGCGAACGCACGTATTCAAAGACGACCAAATACGACCTGATCGGCGTGATCATCCACGAAGTGGGCCACAATTATTTTCCCATGATCGTCAACTCGGACGAGCGCCAGTGGACGTGGATGGACGAAGGCCTCAATTCCTTCCTGCAGTACCTGGCCGAGCAGGCGTGGGAAGAGCATTTCCCTTCCTGGAATGGCGAACCGCGCAAGATCGTCGACTACATGCGCAGCCAGAACCAGGTGCCCATCATGACCAATTCCGAATCCTTGCTGCAGTTCACGGCGAACGCCTACGACAAGCCGGCCACGGCGCTCAACATCCTGCGCGAAACCATCCTCGGTCGCGAACTGTTCGACTTCGCCTTCAAGCAGTACGCCTTGCGCTGGAAGTTCAAGCGCCCCACGCCCGCCGACTTTTTCCGCACCATGGAAGACGCTTCCGGCACGGACCTGGACTGGTTCTGGCGCGGCTGGTTCTATACCACCGACGCGGTCGACATCAGCATCGACGGCATCAGCGAATATGGCGTGAGCACGAAGAATCCGGAAGTCGAGAAAGCGTGGAAGAAGGCGCAGAAGGCGGCGCAGCCCATCTCGATCTCGGACCAGCGCAACAAGGCGCTGCCGAAGAAGGTCGACGTCGATCCGGCGCTGAAGGATTTCTATAACCGCCACGATGAATTCACGGTCACCAACAAGGACCGCAACAGCTATGCGGAAGAGCAGGAAACGCTGGAGCCGTGGGAGAGAAAGCTGCTGGAACAGCGCAACATGGGCAAGCACCTGTACCTGGTCGACTTTTCGAATCTGGGCGGCCTGGTGATGCCGCTGATCCTGGAAATCGAACTCAAAAGCGGCAAGAAGATCATCGAGCGCGTGCCGGCCGAGGTGTGGCGCTATGCGCCGCACAAGATCAGCAAGGTCATCATCACGGACGAGCCGATGGTGGGCCTGGTGCAGGACCCGTACTGGGAGACGGCCGACATCGACACCAGCAACAACGCCTGGCCGAGAAAAATCACGCCATCGCGCCTGGAATTGTTCAAGCTGGACCGCGACAAGAACAACCTGATGAAGGATTTCAATACGCCGCTGAAAACGCCCGAGGCCAAGACCGAGGTCAGGCCGGAAGCAAAATAGGGAAACAGCGCCGGCCAGTCCGGCGCTTTTTTCTGCCGGCCTGCGCCGGAAGTGCTATTCTGCGCGACGCCCCGGCGCACACGGACCGGGGCTTTCGCAAATCATTCAAAAGACGACCATGCAAACTTTGACCTTCCTGCGCGCGCTGGGCTGTGCGCTACTTTGCCAGGTGACCCTGGCCGCGCACGCCGACCCCCTCAGCTATGCGCGCTACGACCAGGTGCGCACGCGCGACCTGCAGCTGGACCTGAAAGCCGATTTCAAGCAAAAGACCCTGTCCGGCTATGCCGAGCTGTCCTTGAACTGGATCGATCCGGCGGCGCGCACTCTGGTGCTCGACACGCGCGATTTGTCGATCGCCAAGGTGCAGGTACAGGACAAGCGCGGCACGTGGCAGATGGCGCCATACCAGCTGGACAAGGCCGACCCGGAAAAGGGCCAGGCGTTGCGCATCACCACCACCGGCCAGCCGGGCAAGGTGCGCGTCTACTATCACACGGCCCCGAACGCCATCGCGCTGCAGTGGCTCACGCCGCAGCAAACCATGTCGGGCAAGCTGCCTTTCATGTTCAGCCAGTCGCAAAGCATTAACGCCCGCTCGTGGGTGCCGTCGCAGGATACGCCAGCCGTGCGTTTTACGTATAGCGCGCGCATCGAGGCGCCAAGCGGCATGCGCGTCGTGATGAGCGCCGAGAATGACGAAAAGGCGACGGGCAAGGGCGGCTGGAAATTCAGGATGCCGCAGCCGATTCCCTCGTACCTGCTGGCCATCGCCATCGGCGAACTGGAAGTGCGCAAGCTCGGTCCCCGTTCGGCCGTGTATGCGGAACCGCCGCGCATCAAGGCGGCCGAGTACGAGCTGGCCGACACGGAAAAGATGATCCAGGCGGCCGAGGCGCTGTACGGCCCGTATGGCTGGGGGCGCTACGACATGATCGTGCTGCCGCCATCGTTCCCCTACGGCGGCATGGAAAACCCGCGCCTGACCTTCCTCACGCCGACCATGATCGCGGGCGACCGCAGCCTGGTCGACCTGATCGCGCATGAACTGGCCCACTCGTGGTCGGGCAATCTGGTCACCAACGCGTCATGGAAGCACATGTGGCTCAACGAAGGTTTCACCACCTACGTCACCACGCGCATCGTCGAACAGCTGTATGGCAGCGACGTGGCGCAGATGGGCGTGCAGGTCGACCAGGAAGAACTGGCCGCCTCGATCAAGGAACTGCCGGCGGCGAAAACGGCGCTGATCACGCGCGATGCGGATGCCAATCCGGCCGAAACGTACACGGACGACGGCATCATCTACCCGAAAGGCGCGTGGTTCCTGGCCACCATGGAGCGCCGTGCCGGCCGCGCCGTATTCGATCCTTTCCTGCGCGGCTGGTTCGACCAGCACGCGTTCCAGAGCGTGACGACGGAGCAGTTCATCGCCTACCTGCGCAAGAACCTGCTGGCGCAGCACCCGGACGTGATGCCGCCGGCGGAACTCGATGAATGGCTGTATGGCACGGGCGTGCCGGCCAGCGCGCAGCGCGTCGTCTCGCCGCGCCTGGCGCTGCTCGACCAGCACCGCGACGCCTGGCTCAAGGGCGAGCTGTCCACCAAAGACCTGGGCATGGACAAGTGGATCGCCATCGAATCGATGCACTTCCTGAACGACATCAACAACAAGGCCAGCGCGGCGCAATTGCGCGAACTGGACCAGGTCTACGGCGTGGGCAAGAGTGGCAACAATGAAGTGGCCTACCGCTTCTATCTGGCTTCCGTGAATGCCGGCTACGACGTGCGCCAGCCCTTGCAGGCATTCCTGCTGAGCGTGGGTCGCCAGAAGTTCGTCGTGCCCCTGTACGGCGCCTTGATGAAGACGCCGCAAGGCCATGCCTGGGCCAAGGATGTGTATGCGCAGGCGCGCGAACGCTACCACCCGGTGACGCAGGAAAGCGTCGATAAACTGATGGCCGCGCAAGCGCATTGAACCTTCCTTGGACATCCTGACCATGCATACCATGAACCGCCTCGCCGCCGCCATCGTGCTGGCGTTTTCCAGCATCGCCGTGCCGGCGCTGGCCGTTGACGCCGCCCCCGTTGCTGCCGCCGCACCGGCACCCGCGCCCGCCTTCGATCTTGACCGCGACGTCGCCACCGCCCTGAAAGTGTTCGACGTGCCCGGCATGGCGATCGCCATCGTCAAGGATGGCAAGGTCGTCACCGCCAGGGGCTTTGGCGTACGCAAGCTGGGCGAGCCGGCCGCCGTCGATGCGCAGACCTTGTTTGAAGTGGCATCGAACTCGAAAGGCTTCACGGCCGCCGCGCTGGCCATGCTGGTCGACGATGGCAAGCTGGCCTGGGACGATCCCGTCACCAAGCACCTGCCCGGCTTCCAGATGCACGATTCCTACGTGACGGGCGCCATGACCGTGCGCGACCTGCT
The DNA here is from genome assembly GCF_009208735.1 of Janthinobacterium rivuli. Lineage (GTDB taxonomy): Bacteria > Pseudomonadota > Gammaproteobacteria > Burkholderiales > Burkholderiaceae_D > Janthinobacterium. The sequence goes on from NZ_WFLJ01000027.1 coordinate 40,128, forward strand.
GACGCACCGCAGCGGCCTGGGACTGGGCGCCGGCGACTTGCTGTGGTGGCCGACCACCACGTTTTCCACCGACGAGATCATCGAGAAGCTGCGCTACATCCGTCCGGCCACGAGTTTTCGCAACAGCTATGCCTACGATAACCTGCTGTATATCGTGGCCGGCAAGATCATCGCCGACAAGGCGGGGAAAAGCTGGGGCGAGGCCATGCATGAACGCATCCTGGCGCCGCTGGGCATGACGGGCACCACCACCAGCCTGGCGGAAAATGCAGGCAAGTCCGACGTCGCCAGCGCGCACAGCAAGATCGACGGCAAGATCGCCGCCGTCAAGTCCATGCCCGTGCCGAACGCCGTGGGCGCCGTCGGCATCAACACGAATGCGGAAGATATCGCCAAGTGGATGATGGTGCTGCTCGACGGCGGCAAGATCGCCGGCGTGAAGGACAAGGAGGGCAAGGAAGCGCGCCTGTTCAGCGAAAAGCAGGGCCGCGAAATGTGGACGGCGCAAACGCCGATCAATATCCCCGAGCCGAAGCCGGCGCTGGCCGCGACGAAACCGAACTTCAGCGCGTATGGACTGGGCTTCCAGCTGCGCGACTACAAGGGCATGAAGGTCGCCATGCACGGCGGCGCGCTGCAGGGATTTTATTCGCGCGTGGTGATGGTGCCGGAAGCGAAACTGGGCGTGGCCATCCTGACCAATGCGGAAAATGGCGGTTCCATGACGGCGCTGCAATGGCGCATCCTCGACCATTACCTGCAGGCCGCGCCGTCGGACTGGCTGGCGCTGGTGGCCAAGGTGGAGCAGGACCAGCATGCGGAAGAGGTGAAAAAGCAGGGCAAGGCGTCGAGCGCGCGCGCGGCCAAATCGCAGCCTTCGCTGCCGCTGGCGGCGTATGACGGCGAATATGAAGACGCCTGGTATGGCAAGGTCGTGATCAAGCCGGAGGGGAAAAAACACCTCCTCAGCTTCACGCGCACGCCGGACCTGACGGGCGAGCTGGAACACTGGCAGCACGACACCTTCATCGTGCGCTGGAAAGAGCGCAATTTCAACGCCGACGCCTACGTGACGTTCTCGCTCAATCCCGATGGCAGCATTGACCGGGTCAAGATGGCGCCCGTGTCGGCCGAGACGGATTTCAGCTATGACTTCCAGGACCTGAGCCTGGTGCCGGTGAATCCGAAGGAAGGCAAGAAGTAAAGCAGGAATCAGAAGGCCACCGTGAGGTGGCCTTCTGCACATTATGGCTTGACGAACTTCAGGGTCATGCGGTCGCTCTCGCCGATGGCCGTGTATTTGGCCCGTTCCACATCCTTGTTGGCGTAGGTGGGCGGCAGCGCCCAGACGCCGCCCTGATGGTCTGCCGTGTCTTTCGGATTGGCATTGATGTCCGACTTGGCCGCCAGTTTGAAACCCGCGCCTTCGGCCAGCTTGATCACATACGCTTCGTGCATGTAGCCACTGCTGGCCGTGGCGTCCTGCGCCTTGTTCGCCGGCAGGCGATGCTCGACGACGCCGAATACGCCACCCGGTTTCAGGCTGTCATACACTTCCTTGAACAGGGTCTGCATGCCTGCTTCGCCGATCGGTATCCAGTTGTGAATATTGCGGAAGGTGAGCACCATGTCGGCCGTGCCCTTGGGCGCGATGCGGTAGGTGGTGGGCGGTGCGAAGGCGCCGATTTCCACCTTGCCGAATGCGGCCGGATTGGCGTCGAGTTTTTGCTGGAAGCGCGCCGCGCCGCGGCGTGCGCCTTCGCTGGCGGACTGCGGGTCGTTGCCGGCGGCGATCAGCTTGCCGTGCTCGCGCAGGTAGGGCGCCAGGATCTCCGTGTACCAGCCGCCGCCGGGCGCCAGTTCCACCACCGTCATGGTCGGCTTGATGCCGAAGAACGTCAGCGTTTCATACGGGTGGCGTGCGCTGTCGCGCAGCGCGTTGGCCGGCGTGCGCGCACTGCCGGCGATGGCCGCCTTCAGGGCCGCGTCGCCCGTGTCGGCGGCCAGTGCCGCGCCGCTGCCGCCACAGGCCAGCATGACCGTCAGGGCCGCGGCCAGGGATACTCGCTTCATCATCATATGCTCCATGCGTGATTGGATCGGTTGGTAACTTGGTGGCGATCGCCATCAATGCCGATCATCGGGCAAGCACGCCGACCGGTCAAGCGGATTCCGTCCCCCATGCGGCGGCATACGCAGGCATGGCGCTGGTATTGAGCGCATCGGCGATGGCCGCGCCACGGCCGTGCGTAAACGGCAGTTCGCCCGTCCAGACGACGTGCGCCATGTCGCCCGCGTCGTCCAGTGGGCCGCCCTTGCGCTGCTTGACGGCGCATTCGTCGAGCGCGATGCGCAGCACGGTGGTGGCCGCGTATTCCTTGGCGCTGCCGCCGCGCACGTGCGCCAGGCGTCCCGGCGCCAGCTTTTCCATCAGGGCGTCCATGGCCGCATGCTGCTGGCCGATGTCGCTTACTTTTTCAAACTGCCCGTACACCATCGCCGAGCGGTAGTTCATGGTGTGGTTGAAGGCGGAGCGCGCCAATACCAGGCCGTCGAGATGGGTCACCGTCACGCACACGTCCGTATCGCGCAGCAGCTGCTTGAGCATGCGGCTGCCGTTCGAGCCATGGATGTACAGGTGACCGCCGATGCGCCAGCAGGCGGTCGGGATGCAATGGCTGCCATGCTCGTCGCGGAAGGCGATATGGCACAGATAAGCCGCGTCGACGATGGCGTACAGGGCGGCTTGCTCGTAGCTGGCCAGTTCGGCGAGGCGGCGCACACGGGTACGGGGGCTGGGAGGCAGGGCGGTAGCGGTCATGGCGGAAATCCGGTTGGTTGAAGAGACAGGCCGCACTATAATCGGCATCTGGCCCTGAAAAAAGATCCAGAACTGATAAATAATATAGAGCCACGATGAAGGAAGGCGCATGGATTTCGCTTTGCTGCTGAATGCATTCGAGCGCACGCACCGCGAACGGGGCTGGCCGCGCCAGCGCCTGCTGCACGAATGCCTGCGCGCGGCGATCCGCAGCGGCCAGCTGGCGCCCGGCACGCGGCTGGCCGCCACGCGCGTGCTGGCCGCGGAACTGGGACTGGCGCGCAATACCGTGCTGTACGCCTATGAGCAATTGGCCAGCGAAGGGTTTGTCTTGCCGGACCGGCGCGGCACCGTCGTCGCCGGCAGCGCCGGCGTTGCGGTGGCATCGCCGGTGAGCGGCGCTCAGGATGGCTTGTCGCGTCGCGCCCGGCATCTGCGCGGCGTGGCGGGCCAGGATGTGAATGCGGCGCTGGTGTTTCCCGCCGACGCGATGGGTGCGTTCGCGCCTGGCGTGCCGGCGCTCGACGAATTTCCGCTGGCGCAGTGGCGGCGCATGCTGGACCGCGCGTGGCGCGCGCTGACGCCGCGCCAGCTCAATTACGGCGATCCGGCAGGCGAGCCGCAGCTGCGCATGGCCATCGCCGAGCATTTGCGCGCCGCGCGCGGCGTCGTCTGCGATGCGGGCCAGGTGTTCATCACGGATGGCACGCAAAGCAGCCTCGATATCTGCCTGCGCGCCTTTGCCGACCAGGGCGATACCTTGTGGATCGAGCATCCCGGCTATGGCGGCGCGCTGGCGGCGGGCCGTGGCGCCGGCCTGCAGGTCACCGGCATCGCCGTCGACATGGATGGCATCGCGCCGACGGATGACGACTGGCGCGTGACGCCGCCGCGCCTGATCTACACGACGCCGTCGCACCAGTATCCGACGGGCAGCGTGCTCAGTCCCGCGCGCCGCATGGCGCTGCTCGAACGCGCGCGTGCCGCGGGCGCTCTGATCATCGAAGACGATTACGACAGCGAATTTCGCCATGGCGGCCCGCCGCTGGCCGCCATGCAGGGCCTGGTGGCCGACGCGCCCGTCGTGTATCTGGGGACCTTCAGCAAGACCATGTTTCCCGCCTTGCGCCTGGCTTTTATCGTCGTGCCGGCCGCGCTGGCGGGGGCCTTCGCGCAGATGCAGGCGCAGGGCGCCGCACGGGGCCGCGTGGCCGAGCAGCTGGCGCTGGCCGAGTTCCTGCGCAGCGGCCTGTTTGCGCGTCACGTGCGCCGCATGCGCCGCCTGTACCGGCAGCGCCGTGACGCCTTGAGCGAGGCCTTGCAGCGCCATGCGTGCGGCGGCGCGGCCATCCATGGCGGCACGGCCGGCATGCACCTGGCGCTGCGTTTTCACGATGGCGCATGGGATGATCTGGCGCTGAGCCGGCGCGCCGCGCAGGACGGCATCGTGGCGCTGGCGCTGTCCGCGCATGGCACGGGCGAGGGCGCCGGCTGGAACGGCTTCCTGCTCGGTTATGCGCAGGTGCCGGCCGAGCACATGGATGGCCTGGCGCGCCGCCTGGGCGCGCTGCTTGCGCAAGCTGGCGCGGCTGGACAGGCGAAGCGGGCACAATAGGCCTTTGCCAGGACGAGGAAGAGGATTGCCCATGATACTGAGCTGGAAAGCCCCGGTTGACTACCATGACAAACTGGCCGGCTCCTACGACAAGGAGCGTGGATCGTATGAGACGGCTGGATCGAACTTCGACTATCTGGCGCTGCTGCAGGGGGCGCCTTTCCCGCCCGGCATGGACCGGCCCCCCGTGCATTTCGTCTGCACCAGGGAAAGGCTACTGAAGCATGACTGCCTGTGGTTGCTCGGTGAGGTGCCGCTGGTCTCGGCCCGCCTGGCCGGGTTCCTCGCCGGCGCCGCCGGGCAGGACGTGGAATTGCTCGTCCCCGCCTGCATCATGGCGGGCGGTGAAGCGGTGGAGCAGCCGTTTTACATCGTGAATGCGGCGCAACACGTACAGACGGTGGACCTCGAACGTTCAATCGCGGAAAAAGATGACAAGGGCAACATCATCTACTTCACGCGGACGTTTTTGCGCGACGTGGAACTGGCGCCCAGGCAGATCGCCAGGGATGCGCAATCGGGCGACCTGCTGATCGCCAGCGAGCTCGCTGGCCTGATGACGGCCGCGCGCTTCAACGGCGCCAAGAGTCTGGGGTTTTATCGCGCCGCAGGAAACTGGCAGCCCGTCCTGGAATGAGATCGCATGGCTTACTGCTGGTCCTGCATCCACTGCTTCAAACCGTTGACCCAGTTCTTGGCGGGCAGGTTGAACTGCTTCTTGATGGTGGCGGCGCGTTCGTATAAATCGCTGAAGTCGAGCGATGGCGATTTCTTGAAGGCCAGGACGACGATGTTTTCATCTTCCATTTCCGGCACCCAGACGACGGCGTCGAAGACCAGTTCCATCGCCTGCAAATTCTTGTCGTAGTTGGGAAAGTCGCCGAAGACATTCGTGCACATGATGCCGTCGTCCGTCAGGCAGTCGAAGCAAGCCTGGTAGAACTCGGGCGTGTCGAGCACGGGGCCGCGCGCGTCCTCGTCGTACAGGTCCACTTGCAGCGCGTCGACCGTGCCATGGTTGGCCGGGTCGAGCACGAAGTCGAGCGCGTTCATTTCGCGCACGTCGAGGCGCGCATCGTTCGGCGGCAGCGCGAACTGGGCGCCGCAGATGGCGATCACGTTCGGATTGAGTTCGATGGCCGTGACCGTGGCGTCGGGGAAGCGGCGGTAGCTGAACTTGGTCAGCGCGGCGCTGCCCAGGCCCAGTTGCACGATGCGTTTGGGCTGCGTCTTGAACAGCATCCACATCATCATCATCTGCACGTATTCGAGTTCGATGGCGTCGGGCTTGTCCAGGCGCATGGCGCCCTGTACCCACTTGGTGCCCAGGTGCAGGTAGCGGATGCCGCGGTGTTCGGTGGTGGTGGCGGGCGGGTGGCCAGGGTGGCTGAAAGCGGTATGGCTGGTGGAGATAAAATCGGTCGTCATGCCGCCAGTGTAGCAGCCACATGAAAAAAGACGCCGTGGCGTCTTTTGGGTGGTGCGCTCAAGCTTGCTTGCGGCGTCGTGCCAGGAAGCCCAGTACGCCCAGGCCGGCCAGCAGCATGCCATAGGTTTCCGGTTCAGGAACGGGAGCCAGGTTCAGGTTGAAGACGCCGCCATAGCTGCCGCCCTTGGTGTTGCCCATGACGGTGAGGACCAGCGGGCCATTGAACAGAATGCTCGTGGGTGCCAGGACTTCGCCTTGGGCATAGCCAAAGACGGTGGGCCCGCCAAAGCCGGTCAGTCCTATGCCGTTCAGGTCGGCGCTGCTGAAGCTGATGGAGGAACCGTCCGAGCCCGTGACGGACAGGTTGGCCAGGAAGGCTTGCGCGGTGGAACCGAACGTCGCATTGGGTGTGAACGTGAAGGTATCCGTGAAGTCGCCAAGCGGGCTGGGCACGGCGTTGAAGCCGCTGGTCCACAGATTGCCGGTGGTATTGACGAGGTTGACGGTGTAGGCGGCGGCGCTGGCGCTGCCGATGGAAGCAGCGCTCAGTACCGCCGCTGCGATGAGTGATTTTAGTTTCATGTTTATCCCCGCGAAAAAACGATTAATGTTTCAAAAAAACCGTACCGCGTTGATAAATTATCGCCAAGACATTTCATTGTCAATCAGCTATTTTTATATCATTATGCAAACTTAAATAGCTTATTTCTAACATACGGGCATGCGTCGCAAATAGTTAAGTAATTAAAAACTCTAATTGTCAATATTGCACCGTAAAATAATTGCCGAGAGTGTGCTTTAAAAATCGTTACCCGAGGAACTAGTTTCTGTCCAGCAAAGGAAGAATCAAGGTCACGGCCAGGCCGCCGCCCTCGCGGTTGGCCAGGGTGATGCGCCCGCCATGGGCTTCGGCGATCTCGCGCGCCAGGGCCAGACCAAGTCCCGTGCCGCTGCGCTTGGTGGAATAAAACGGCACCAGCGCGTTTTCCAGCACGGCGCCGCTCATGCCCGGCCCGCGGTCGCGCACTTCGATGCGCAGCTGGCCATGCGCCTGGCTCACGTGCAGGCCGATATGTTCTTCCCGCGAGCCCGATTCCAGCGCATTCTTCAGCAGGTTCAGCAGCGCCTGCTGCATTTGCGCCGCATCGAACACGGCCGCCTGCGCGGGCGGCGGGCCGTCCAGCGTGAAGGCCGCTTGCGAGGCCAGACTGTCGAGGAAAGATTGCCATTCGCACGGCGCCAGGCGCGGCGCGGGCAGCTTGGCAAAGCGCGCATAGCCGAGGATGAAGGTTTCCAGGTGGCGCGTGCGCTCCTCGATGGTGGCAAGGATCTGCGGCAGGCGCTCCGTCTGGCCGCGGCGCACCAGCTCGGCGCCGGAATGGGCCAGCGAGGCCAGCGGCGCCAGCGAGTTGTTGAGTTCATGGCTGATGACGCGGATGACTTTTTTCCAGGTCTGCACTTCCTGGCGGCGCAGTTCCAGGGTCAGCTGGCGCAACAGCAGCAGTTCGTGCTTGCGCCCGTTCAGGCTGAAGCTGCGCCGCGCCAGATGATATACCTCTTCCTGCTCCCCTTCGCCGCTGGTAAACAAGCCGTCGTTGCGGCGCGCCAGCGCCTCGGCCAGGGCCGGTGATGCCTCGCGCACGATGTCGGCCAGGTGATGCCCTTCGAGCCGGCGGCCGTGGTGCAGCAGTTGGCGCGCCGCCAGGTTGGCGTAGACGATGGCGCTGCCCTCGGCCACCAGCAGCATGGCCACCGGCGTGTTTTGCACCATGGTGTCGAGCAGCAGTTCGCGCTGCACCAGGTCCAGGCGCTGCTTGCGCAGCACGTCGCCCAGCGCATTGTGGGCCGCCACCAGGTCGGCCAGTTCATCGTTTTGCGGCCAGCGCAAGCTGAAGCCGAAATCGCCGTCCTGGTAGCTGGCGACCGTGCCGCTCAAGGCGCGAAACAGCGACAGCATCGCTTGCAGCTGCGCGCGGATGGTGATGACGGCCACCGGCAGCACGCACAGCAGGGTACCGGCCAGCACCAGCAGCGGCTGGCCGGGTAAAAAATGCGCGAGCAGCAGGGCGATGACGATGCCCAGTACCAGCAAGGTGACGATCAGCGCCGTCCAGCGCGTGAGCAGGGAAAGGCGCATGGGACGGTAGGCCATCAGCCGCGCGCGATGCCCAGGCGCTCCATGCGCCGGTACAGCGCCTGGCGCGACAGCCCCAGTTCCTGCGCCGCCTGCGCCACCACGCCGTGCGCGCGCGCGAGCGCCGCGGTGACGCTGTCGCGGTCCGGTTCCGTCGCGGCGGCATCCTGCGGCGCGCGTAGCGACGGCACGCCCGCCAGCGGCAAGCCCGTTTCCTGCGCGCGGATCACGGCACCGGCCGTCAGCAGGCTGGCGCGCTGCATGACGTTTTTCAGTTCGCGCACATTGCCCGGCCAGCCGTGGGCCAGCAGGGTGGCTTGCGCCTGCGCGTCGAGGGTTTTTTCATTGCCCAGGAAATGCTGTGCCAGCACCAGGATGTCCAGCGGGCGCTGGGCCAGAGGCGGCAGGCGCAGTTCGATCACGTTCAGGCGGTAGAACAGGTCTTCGCGAAACGTGCCGGCCTTAATCATCGCCGGCAGGTCGGCGTTGCTGGCGCTGATGACGCGCACTTTCACTTGCCGTTCGCGGTTTGAACCGAGGCGCTCGAAGCGTCCCGTTTCCAGCACGCGCAGCAGTTTCATTTGTCCGGCCAGCGGCAGGTTGCCGATCTCGTCGAGGAACAGCGTGCCGCCGTCGGCCGCGTCGAATTTGCCGTCGCGCGCGCGCGTGATGCCGGTGTAGGCGCCCGCCTCGGCGCCGAACAGTTCCGCCTCGATCAGCTCCACGGGAACGGCGCCGCAATTGAGCACGACGAAGGGGCCGCTGGCGACCTGGGAATTGGCTTGCACGATGGCGGCGATGCGTTCCTTGCCGCTGCCGTTCGGCCCTGAAATGAGCACGGGCACGTCGGCGCGCGCCACCTGGCACGCCAGGTGCACCACTCTTTCCGTGGCCGGGTCTTGCCACACCATGCCACGCAAGTCGAAGTCGTGTTCCAGCGCGTGGCGCTGGCGCTGCTCGGCCACCACGCGCTGGCGCAGCGCGCGGTTGGCCTGTCCCAGTTCCAGCAGATTCCGCACGCTGGCGATCAGGCGCCGGTCATCCCATGGCTTGGCCAGGTAGTCGGCCGCGCCGGACTTGATCAGGTCGACGGCCGCGTCGAGCTGGGTCCATGCCGTCAGCAGGATGACGGGCAGGTCGGGGTAGCGCGCGCGGATCGCGTGGAACAGCGCGCTGCCTTCCTCGCCCGACGTGGTGTCGGCCGTGAAGTTCATGTCCTGCACCACCAGGTCGATGGCGTGGCGCTCGAGCAGCTGCAGGCCCTCCTCGGGCGAGGCGGCGCGCACGGCGTCGATCTCGTGCAGGGAGAACAGCACGTCGAGCGCGATGGCCACGGCGGCATTGTCGTCAATAATCAGTACGGTAGGCATGCGCGCAGCATATCACTCAGGTGGCGGCTCAGGTACTGCGGGTGGCCGTGGCCGGCGAAATGCTGGCCGCGCGCCATGCCGGGCCGTACACGGCGCCCACGCCCAGCAGCCAGAACACGAGCGCGCCGGCCAGCAGGTAGCCGGGCGGCAGGCGCGCCATTTCCAGCTGGCTGACCAGCAGCTGGTTCAAGCCCAGGGCCAGCAGCACGCCGCCCGCCACGCCGACGCTGGTGATCATGAAATTCTCGGTCAGGAAGTAGCGCAGGATATCGATGCGGCGCGCGCCCAAGGCGCGCCGCACGCCGATCTGCTTGCGGCGCTGCGTCACCCACAGGCTGGCAATGCCGACGATGCCGCTGGCCGTCACCAGCAGCAGCAGGGTCGACACGGCGATGAGCATCCAGGACATCGCGCGGTCGGTTCGGTAACGAACATCGCGGTCTTCGTCGAGGCTGCGTATGCGTACGATCAGCTTGTCCGGCGTGGCTGCGCGGATGGCTTGCTCGGTTTCTTTCATCACGCGGTCGCGCTGGCCCGGTTCGGCGCGGATGGTCAGCAGGGCATCGCCGTCACCCGTCAGGCGTACGGGAAACAGGACCGAATATTCGCCACGGTCGCCTACCTCCGCGCCCTGAGTCTGCAGCCGCTCGATGACGCCGACGACTTGCAATTTCTGGGCATCTTCCCCCGTCCCCAGGAACAGGGGCATGCCGAGCGCGCTGCCGCCTTCCGGATGCAGCTTGTTCGCCAGCGCCCGCGTGATGATCACTTGCGGCGGAAATACCTCCGTCACATTCTGGTCGATCTCGGTGATTTCGGCCGGCGTGAAATCGCGTCCTTCCAGCAGTTGCAGGCCCCAGGTCTTGACCAGCGAGTCGGGCGTGGCATACACGGCGGCGCTGATGGCGCTGTTGCTTTGCAGGCGGTTGGCGGCGAAGCCGCTGGTACTGCCGTTGCGCGACAGCGGTGCCTGGCTCACTTGCGCCACCGATACCACGCCCGGTACGGCGCGTGCGGCGGCCGCCAAGCGTTTTTGCAGCGCCAGTTCCTCGTTGTGCCCCTGCGGACGCAGATTGCGCGCCAGCAGGTGGAATACCTCGCCCTCGGCTGCCACGCCGCTGGGCCGCGCCGCCACTTCCTGGCGCACGTTGACGATGTGCAGGGCGTTGGCGAGGATGGCCAGGCTCAGTGCTACCTGCAGGGCAACCAGGATGGCGCCGGTTTTGCTGCGCATCAGCGCAGACAGGATGGGTCGGATTTCCATGGTGGTCCTATTCGTGTGCGATGTGGGCTGTCATTGGGATTTGAGCTGGATGGCCGGCATCACCTGGCAGGCGCGCCAGGTCGGCAGCAGGCCCGCCAGGATCGCCGCGCTGACCGAGATGACGAAGGTCATGGCCAGCATCACCCAATCCATGTGCGCGGCGACGGTCAGCTGTTTCGACTGCATGCCGATGAGTGCCAGCGCGCCGAAGGACAGCAGCAGACCCAGCACGCCGCCGGCCAGGCCGATGACGGTCGTCTCGATGAGGAACTGGCGGAAGATATCGCTGCGCGAGGCGCCCAGCGCACGGCGGATGCCCACTTCGGAAGCGCGCACGGAAAACTTCGCCAGCAGCAGGCCGATGGTGTTGACCAGGCACAGGGCCAGGAAGCCGAAGGCCAGCCAGGCCGACAGTTTGTTGTCATTGCCGACCACACGCAGGTGCACCAGCCATTCATCGATGCTGAACAGGCGGTTCGGCGCGGCGCGTTTCAGGCGGCCGAGCTTGCGTTGTTCCTGCGCATAGCTGTCCAGGTAGTTTTGCAGTGCGCCGCGCTGGTCGTCGCTGGCCATCTCGAACCAGAACTGCATCCACGTGCATTCCGAATCGAGCGTGCCCTGGAAGCCCGGTTCGCGGTTGCCGCTGCAGCTCATGCTGCCGTTATGGCTGGTCTGGTGGCGGATCGCACTGGTAAATGGGATGAAGTAGCTGTCTTCGCTGCCGAAGGCGCCGCTGCCGATGATGCGGTGGATGCGCGGCACGGGTTCCCATTTGTCGAGCACGCCCGTGATCTGGTACTGAAAGCCCATGAGTGTCATGCGCTGGCCGACCGGGTTGTTGTCACCATAGAGTTTTTCCGCCAGCTTGCGCGACAGGACGATGACGTCGGCGCCGGCCGCGTCGTCGGCGGCGCTCCACGGCTGGCCATACAGGAACGGCGTCTCGAACATGGGGAAGAAGTCACGATAGGCGGCCAGTCCCTGCGAGCTGAAGGCGCCGATGTCCTTGCGCTGCGGCTCGATGGCGCCGCCCACGCCGTACATGACGCTGCGGCGTTCGCCGATTTTGCTGTTCTGAAAATTGACGGCGTCGCGGTAGCTGAGCTGGTTGTCGCCCGACCCGTTGCCCGGCGTGTAGCCGGAGAGAGAACCATTGTCGACCAGCGGCACGAACATGCGGCCATTCTTGTGCGGCAGGGGATTACCCGACATGACGTGCAGGATGGTCAGGGTGGAGATGCTGGCAGCCACGCCGATGGCCAGCGTCAGCACCATCAGCGCCGTCAGGGCAGGGTTGCGGCGCAGGCTGCGCAGGCCGAGCAGGAAGTAATACTGGAACATGGGCGATCCTCAGACAGTGGCGGCGGCGTTGCCGGCCTTGGCCGGACTGCTGGCCAGCGACGGCCCCTTGTGCACCAGGTCCGACACCTGGCCGTCGATGATGTGCACGTTGCGCTGGCTGCGCAGCGCCAGTTCCGGATCGTGCGTGACCATCAGGATGGTGGTGCCCTGCGCGTTGATGTCCTCGAGCAGTTCCATCACGCCGCGCGCCATCTGCGTATCCAGGTTGCCCGTCGGTTCATCGGCCAGCAGCAGCTTGGGCGAGCCGGCCAGCGCGCGCGCGATCGCCACGCGCTGCTGCTGGCCGCCCGACAGTTCGGCCGGATAATGCTTCATGCGCGACGCCAGGCCGACCTTGGCCAGCGCATCCTCGATGCGCTCCTTGCGTTCGGCGCGGTTGAAGCCCCGGTAGCGCAACGGCACGTCGACGTTGTCGAACAGCGACAGGTCGGGAATCAGATTAAAACCCTGGAAGATGAAGCCGAGTTTTTCATTGCGCAGGCGCGAGCGGGCATTGTCGTTCATGCCTTTCACGTTGACGCCGTCGAGGATGTATTCGCCATCGGTGAATTCTTCCAGCAGGCCGGCGATGTTCAGGAAGCTCGTCTTGCCCGAGCCGGACGGCCCCGTGACGGTGACGAATTCACCTTGCTGCACATGGATGTCGAAGCCGCGCAGCGCGTGGGTTTCGATCATGTGGGTGCGATAGACTTTGTTCAGATTTTGCATGCGCAGCATGGTGGACCTCTTGATGGGATGGAATGGGTGCAGCTGATTAATTGAGGGAGACGCGGGCCGCGTTCTCGAACGCTTCCGTGCCGGCGATCACCACCTTGTCGCCCAGCTTCAGACCGTCGAGGATTTCCACGGCCGAGACGCTGGTGGCGCCCAGTTTGATCGGCGTGCGGATGGCCACGCCGTCGCGCACGACGTAGGCGAAACGGCCGCCTTCGGCTTCGACGAAGGAGCCGCGCGCCAGCATCAGCACATTCGGTTTTTCATCGATCAGCAGGCGTGCTGTGAGACGCTGGTTCTGGCGCAGGCCGGCCGGCTGCGCGCCATCGAAACGCACGCGCGCCAGCACCTGGTTTTTCACCACTTCGGGCGACAGCGCCGACAGCTTGCCGGTGGCGCGGATGGCGCCCGTTTCGATCTCGGCGCGCATGCCCAGGCCGATATCGGCCACATAGGTTTCCGGCACCTCGAGCTCGACTTCCAGTTGCGACAGGTCGACCAGGGTCATCAGGGCCGTGTTGGCTTGCACCACGCTGCGGTTGGCTACCGACAGGGTGCCGATGAACCCATTGACGGGCGCGCGCACGGTCAATTCGTCGACCCGGCGCTGGGCGTTGTCGCGGCTCAGGCGCTGGCGTTCGAGTTCATTGGCTTTCGTCTTCAGCGCCAGGGTCACGTCCTCGCTTTCCAGGCCCGCCGCCTGCGAGGCGTGCTTGCTGCGGATATCGGCCGAATTCAAGGCATCCTTGGCCTTCTGGTAATCGATCTTGGCGATGATGCCCACCTGCGCCACGCTTTCATAGCGCTCCAGCGTGCGCTGCGCGGACAGGCGCTCGATTTCGGCCGTATCGGCTTCGCGGCGCGCCAGCAGTTTCTGCTTCTTGGCGAGGATCTGTTGGCGCGCCACTTCCGCTTCCAGTTGCTGCACGCTCGATTGTTCGCGCTTCAATGCGTCGGACAGGTCGGGCGATTCCAGCACGGCGAGGATGTCGCCCTTCTTGACCGTGTCGCCCGCCTTCGCCTTCAGCGTGACGGTGGCCACGGTGGTCGAATACAGGGTGGGGCTGATGGCGGCCACCACGCGGCCATTCACGGCCGCGTCGCGGATCAGGGTGCCGCGCGTGACGTCGGCGATGCGCAGGCGGCTGCTGTTGACGGAATGCTCGCTGTTGCGCCAGCCGGCCACGACAGCGATGGCGGCGCCGATGACGATGACGGCACCGGCCAGCAGCAGGGCGCGTCGCTTGTGGCGCTGTCCCGGCGGGGCGGACAGTACGGCGTCTTGGGAAGAGGTATCGCGGATCATGGTGGACATTTCGTGGACAATGCCATCCTGTATGCAGCTTCCGTGCCAGATTCAAGTTGTTGATTTTAAAGGGGGAAATTCTGAGTGTCCGGCTGTCCGCCGTGTCCGCGCCGTCCGCCAGGTGTCCGCGCGCGCCGGGCCGGCAGGATGCGCGCGAGTCGATCTTGATAATCTGACAATCGACCTGATCTGTGCCTGGCAGTGATGGCGCGCGGCGCCATGCTGACCACCTTCCTGGAGCATGATGCCTGCCTCGCCCCCCAAGCCTTCACCGTTTGCCAGTGTGAAACACTGGCTGCGCCAGTTCGCCAGCCTGCCCGAGCCGGCCGAGTTCGACTATCCGTTTGCCCGCAGCGACATCGCCATGCTGCAGCGGCTCGAGGATGGTTTGCCCCAGCTCGATAGCCAGACGTGGGATGAAATGCTGCTCGACGACTACCATGTGCGGCTGGCCACGCAGACCAGCATTCTTGGCCAGCAGCGTTTGCATCAGCGCCTGGCCAGCGGCACGGCGGGCGCCGCCTCGCGGGCGCGCATCGCGGCCTTGCTGGCCGCGCCGGCACGGCAGGCCGTGATCGAGCAAGCGATGCAGCCGCTGCGCACGGCAGACATGGAAGTGGCGGCGCTGCTGTGCGGCGCAGCGCCGCCAGCACCACCGTGGTGGAGCCGCTGGCTGCTGCTGCCGACCCTGGCGCTGGTGGCGTCGCTGCTGGCGGCATGGCTGTTCGCGCCGCTGGCATGGGCCGTCGCGGTGCCCGTCTGGCTCTTGCTGATGGCGTTGCAGATGCGTTTTTACGACCGTTGCAAACCGTGGGAGCGCAGCGTCTTTACCTTGCAGCGGATACTGCTGGTGCATGGCCGCCTGGCCGCGCTCGAGTCGCCGTTCACGGCGGACCTGCGCGAAGGCGGCCGCATGGCAGGCGTGATCAACCGCCAGATCACGCCAGTGCGCTGGATCAAGATGATTCCCCTGCTGAGCGAATATGACGACTGGCTCATGCTGGGCAATATCCGGCGCTACTTTCACAGCCTGCGCGTGGTGCGGCGCGAACGCGCCTTCCTGCGCCAGAGCTTCCTGCTGCTGGCCGACTTGGAGGCGGACCTGGCCCTGGCGCGCCACCTGCGCGCTCGCGCGCAGTTTTGCTGGGTGCATGAAGCCGATGCGCGGCAATTGTCGCTCGACGCCATGGTGCATCCGCTGCTCGATGGCGCCATGCCGTTGTCGCTGCGGCTCGATGGCCGCGGCGCCTTCATTTCGGGGCAGAATGCGGTGGGAAAAAGTACCCTGTTGCGCGGCGTCGGGCTCAATCTGATCAGTGCGCGCGCCTTCGGCTTTTGCTATGCGCAGGCGGCACGCGTGCCGCTGCTGCCCCTGTATTCGAGCATGCAGAACGAAGACTCGCTCGATGGCGGCGAAAGTTTATATATCGCCGAATTGCGGCGCGCGCGCGAATTGCTGGCGCTGGCCGAGGGCGGCGCGCCGGCGTTGTTTCTGATCGACGAGATTTTCCGCGGCACGAACCATCTGGAATCGGTGGCGGCGGCGGCCGCCGTGCTGCATAGCCTGGCCGCGCAGCACCTGGTGATCGTCTCGTCGCACAACCTGGTGCTGGGACCCTTGCTGGAAGACTGCCTGGCGCCGTGGTGCGTGCGCCGCGATGACGCCGGCGCGCTGCAGCTGGCGCCCGGCGTGCTGCGGGCCACGAACGGCATCGCCCTGCTGGCGCAGCGCGGTTTTGATGCCGGCATCGCGGACAAGGCGGGGCGCGTGTTCGACTGGCTCAGCACGCACATGGCGCAACCGGCCGATTGCGGCGGCGTGCTCGAACGGGCCTGATGGCCGCGCTTACTTTTCCTGTTTCTCCGGCGTGCTCTTGTCGATCACTTCGCGGCAGTCGCCGCGGATGATGGCGTTGTCGTAGTTGGTCCAGCCGTAGCTGTCGACGTAGCGCTTGTGCTGCTTGAAGCGGGGGCTGGCGATGCTCCATTCGGGCTGTTCGCCGGCGAAGCGGATGTCGCCCAGGTCGAGCAGGGTGTGGAACATGTTTTCCGTCGACAGGCGCGCCTTCTGATGGCGCTGCAGCTGCGTCACCTTGTCCGGATAGTGCTGCTGGAATTGCGGCGAATACCAGACGAAGGCGGGCACGTGGAATTCGAACTGCGTGTTATGCCCGTGGAAGGCCAGGCGGCAGGTGCCGTCGTACAGGGTCTGGCCGTGGTCGGCCACGTAGACGAGCGAACTGCGCAGGGCGGTGCGCTGGCCATCGTCCTTCAGCATGCCGATCACGTTCGACAGGAACCAGTCCGTGTACAGGATGGAGCTGTCGTAGCTGTTGTTGAGCTGTGGCTTGATGGCCGTATCCGTGTAGACGGGTTTGTCGACGCCGAACAGCGACGGCTGCCACTTGTCGAACGATTTCGGATAGCGCTGGCTGTAGTTCCAGTGGCTGCCCAGGGTGTGCAGCACGATGAGTTTTTTCGGCGCCGGGTCGGCCAGCGCGTTCCTGAACGGGTCGAACAGGATCTGGTCGAAGTTCGAATTGTTGGTAAAGCCGCCCAGGTTCAAAAATTGCACCACGTCCGCTTCCTTGGCAAACACGGACACGGGCGTGTCGAACTGGCCGAACGAGATCTGGTTCGACAGCCAGTACGTCTTGAAGCCCGCTTCCTTGTAGGCGGTGAGGAAGGATTTTTCCGAGAAGCCATCCTTGAGGCTTTGCGTGGCCGGCTTGCGCGAGATGATGACGGGCACGGACAGGCGCGTGGCGGAAACGGCCGTGATGACGTCGGCCAGCGGCACCAGGTTGCTTTCCTGTTTCAGCAGGGGATTGGTGTCGCGCTCGTAGCCGTTCAGGCTCCAGCGGTCGTAGCGCGACGATTCGCCGATCACCATGACCACCACTTCAGGATGGGGATCGGGCTGTTGCTGGTGCGCGCCGAAACGGAAGCTGCTGCTTTTCTGCCCCAGCTCGGCCAGGTACTTGCGCTCCTTGTAGAAATCGAAGCCGCGCGCGGCCAGGCCGAAGGGCCAGGAATTGCTGACGGTATCGAAGGCGTAGGGCAGGCGCGCCCAGTGGGGCAGGCTGGGCCAGCCCAGGCCCGTTTCATCGGCGCCGGCGATGCTGGCGTTCTCCGGCTTGCTGCTTTCCTCGTCTTCCTCGGCCGTCTCGTCGTCGGCCGAGCTGGCGTCGCCGAAGCCGGAGGCGCCCGCCTTGGCGCTGGCCGCCGGTAGGCTGGCCTTGGCGGACGCGGGAGCGCTGTGCAGGACCTTGGCGTCGAAGCCGAATTCGTAGCCGTACCACCAGAAGCCGCCCAGCAGGATCAGCGATATGAAGGCGGCCGGGCGCGTCTTGCCGCGCCAGTCCAGGTCGCGCGTGCGCGTGGCCGCAAACCAGCCGAGCAGGCACCAGACGATCACGCCCAGCATGACCGCGCCCATCAGCCACACTTTCTGCCCGAGGAATTCCATCGCTTCCTTGGGGCTGGTTTCGAAGATGATGCCCAGGTGGTGCGTGGAAATGCCCTGGCCATAGAAGATGAACAGGTAGATTTCCGTCGGCAGGGCCAGGAAGGCGGGCACCAGCAGCCAGTGAAAGTATGCGGGACGCTTGAACACGCTCCAGACGGCCAGCCAGGCCAGCAGCTCGAAGGTGAGCATCTGCCAGGGATGCTCGAGCGCACGCCCCAGCAGCGCGGGGACGAAGGGCACGGCCGTCAGCAAGGCATACGTCAGGAGCAGGAACAGATTGGCGGGGCGAAGCAAGGAGCGCATAAAGGAGGGCAACGAAAAATGTCCGCTATTATCAATCCTTTTGTTGTCTTGCGGTCGTACAAGAATGTGCGGGTCCGAATGCGTGGTTGCAGAGAAAGAATGCCAAATCATCAACCGCCGCGAGGTGCCGGCGTCTGCGCGCCGCGGCCAAGGATTAGTCAAAATGCCACAAAAGTGCCGCTTTTTTGCCTTTTTTTATAGCAAAAAGCGGTAAACTGATTGACCCCCTGTAACACAAGGTCTAAACTAGCGAGTTCTCGATTTTATTCTGCTCATCGTTTACGTATTGTTTGGCATTTCATGGCCGCTCCTTATCGAGTGGCTGCGGGCGCCTCCGGTGCGCAGGAGATGAAAGCGGGACGAGGTTTTAGTCGCCGGGCATCTTGCCCGGGTTATTAATCGTAGTTTTTTGTTGGATTTATAACGATGCCAACCATCAATCAATTGATTCGCAATCCACGCGTCGCTTTGACCGTGAAGAGCAAATCGCCGGCGCTGGAAAACAGCCCGCAAAAACGTGGCGTCTGCACACGTGTTTACACCACGACTCCAAAGAAGCCTAACTCGGCTCTGCGTAAAGTCGCTAAAGTTCGTCTGACCAATGGTTTCGAAGTCATTTCGTACATTGGCGGTGAAGGCCATAACCTGCAAGAGCATAGTGTTGTGCTGTTGCGCGGCGGCCGCGTCAAGGATTTGCCGGGTGTGCGTTACCACATGGTTCGCGGTGCCCTGGATACCCAAGGCGTTAAAGACCGTAAGCAATCGCGTTCGAAGTACGGTACCAAGCGCGCTAAAGCAGGCAAGAAGTAATAAGTTGTACGCAGCAAACCCAAGTTTCGCTCAGTGGCAACTAGCTAAGTGAATGTAGTCGACCGCATCTGGTCGAGTAAGTGGAGGACTATGATGGTCGTCCGCGAGTGTGCGAAGAACGCGCGCTCAACTGAAGATTGAAAGGAATTGATATGCCACGTCGTCGTGAAGTACCCAAGCGCGAAATTTTGCCAGATCCAAAATTCGGCAACACTGATGTCGCTAAATTTGTAAACGTGCTGATGCTGTCCGGTAAGAAATCGGTTGCAGAAAACATCATCTACGGTGCTTTCGAGCACATCGCAGCAAAATCGGGTAAAGATCCACTCGAAGTTTTTGCTACCGCAATCAACAACGCCAAGCCGCTGGTTGAGGTGAAATCCCGTCGCGTCGGTGGTGCAAACTACCAGGTG
The DNA here is from genome assembly GCF_009208735.1 of Janthinobacterium rivuli. Lineage (GTDB taxonomy): Bacteria > Pseudomonadota > Gammaproteobacteria > Burkholderiales > Burkholderiaceae_D > Janthinobacterium. The sequence goes on from NZ_WFLJ01000027.1 coordinate 59,138, forward strand.
CCGGTCGAAGTTCGCCCAGTCCGTCGTATGGCTCTGTCCATGCGTTGGTTGCGTGAAGCTGCTAACAAGCGCAGCGAAAAATCGATGCCACAACGCCTCGGCGGTGAGCTGATGGAAGCGGCTGAAAGCCGCGGCGGCGCGATGAAAAAACGCGACGAAGTCCATCGTATGGCTGAAGCGAACAAAGCGTTCTCGCATTTCCGCTTCTAATATAAAGCCAGCTACCGCAAGGCGGCTGTCAAGCATCTGTTGTTCGAGGCCGGGCTCATTTTTGCAAAAAAATGCTGCTCGGTTTTGTCCATTCATTTAGGATTAATTATGGCCCGCAAGACCCCCATTGAGCGCTATCGTAATATCGGTATCTCCGCTCACATCGATGCAGGTAAGACGACCACGACCGAGCGCGTCCTGTTCTACACCGGCGTGAACCACAAGCTGGGCGAAGTCCATGATGGCGCTGCCACCACCGACTGGATGGCACAGGAGCAAGAGCGCGGCATCACGATTACCTCGGCTGCTGTTACGTGCTTCTGGAAAGGCATGGCAAACAACTTCCCAGCCCACCACATCAACATCATCGACACCCCAGGCCACGTTGACTTCACCATTGAAGTGGAACGTTCGATGCGCGTGTTGGATGGCGCCTGCATGGTTTACTGTGCCGTCGGCGGCGTGCAGCCACAATCGGAAACGGTATGGCGTCAGGCTAACAAGTACAAAGTGCCACGTCTGGCCTTCGTGAACAAGATGGACCGTACCGGCGCCAACTTCTTCAAGGTCTACGATCAGATGCGTTCGCGCCTGAAAGCCAACCCAGTACCGATTCAGATGCCAATCGGCGCTGAAGACGTCTTCACCGGTGTTATCGATCTGGTCAAGATGAAAGCGGTTATCTGGGACGACGCTTCGCAAGGCATGAAGTTTGAATACGGCGACATTCCTGCCCACCTGGCCGCTGATGCTGCCAAGTGGCGCGAGAACATGGTTGAAGCCGCTGCTGAAGCGTCGGAAGACCTGATGAACAAGTATCTGGAAGAAGGCGACCTCTCGGAAGAAGAGATCAAGGCTGCCCTGCGTCAGCGTACCATCGCCAGCGAAATCGTTCCAATGCTGTGCGGTACCGCCTTTAAAAACAAGGGCGTACAAGCCATGTTGGACGCGGTCATCGAGTACCTGCCATCGCCAATCGACATTCCACCTGTCCCAGGTCTGGACGAGGACGAGCAGCCAGTCGAGCGCGCCGCTGACGACAATGAGAAGTTCTCGGCATTGGCGTTCAAGATCGCAACCGATCCGTTCGTCGGTCAGCTGTGCTTCATCCGTTGCTACTCGGGTACCCTGAATTCGGGCGACTCGGTGTTGAACTCCGTGAAGCAGAAGAAAGAGCGTATCGGCCGTATCGTGCAGATGCAAGCGAACGAACGCGAAGAAATCAAGGAAATGCGCGCTGGCGACATCGCCGCCGTCGTGGGTCTGAAAGACACCACCACTGGCGATACGCTTTGCGACGAAAAAGCCAGCGTGGTTCTGGAGCGCATGGTCTTCCCTGAGCCGGTGATTTCGCAGGCAGTCGAGCCAAAAACCAAGGCCGACCAGGAAAAAATGGGCCTGGCGCTGAACCGCCTGGCAGCAGAAGATCCATCGTTCCGCGTGCGTACCGATGAAGAGTCGGGCCAGACCATCATCGCCGGTATGGGCGAGTTGCATCTGGACATCATCGTTGACCGCATGAAGCGCGAATTCAACGTTGAAGCGACCGTCGGCAAGCCACAAGTGGCTTACCGCGAAACGATCCGTAAAGTGTGCGAAGAGTCGGAAGGCAAATTCGTCAAGCAATCGGGTGGTCGTGGTCAATACGGTCACGTGGTTCTGAAGATCGAACCGCAAGAACCGGGCAAGGGCTTCGAATTCGTTGACGCGATCAAGGGCGGTACCGTTCCTCGCGAATACATCCCTGCAGTTGAAAAAGGTGTGCGCGACACGCTGACTTCGGGCGTGATGGCTGGCTACCCAGTCGTTGACGTGAAAGTCACGCTGTTCTTCGGTTCGTACCATGATGTTGACTCGAACGAAAATGCATTCCGCATGGCCGCTTCGATGGCATTCAAAGATGGCTGCCGCAAAGCATCGCCAGTCATCCTGGAGCCGATGATGGCCGTGGAAGTGGAAACGCCGGAAGATTACGCCGGTACCGTGATGGGCGATCTGTCGTCGCGTCGCGGCATGGTGCAAGGTATGGATGAAATTGCTGGCGGTGGCGGCAAGATCATCAAGGCCGAAGTGCCTCTGTCGGAAATGTTCGGTTACGCCACATCGTTGCGTTCGTCGACCCAAGGTCGTGCGACTTACACGATGGAATTCAAGCACTATGCTGAAGCACCTAAGCATGTGACTGAAGCAATCGTAAGCTCGAAAGCTAAGTAATAGAAGTTCCGGGCCGGCTTTCACGAGAATGCCGGTCCCTACATTTAAATCATTGTTCTAAGGAAGAATAAAATGGCAAAAGGTAAATTCGAACGGACCAAGCCGCACGTCAACGTCGGCACCATCGGCCACGTCGACCACGGTAAAACCACGCTGACCGCTGCAATCGCAACGGTTCTGTCGAAGAAATTCGGCG
>NZ_WFLJ01000028.1 GCF_009208735.1 Janthinobacterium rivuli
CGGGCCTCAGCCACCAGGCCGTCAACTTGCGCGCCGGCATCCGTGTGCAGGGCGCCGCGCATGTGCAGAACGTCAATGCATATCACAGCCGCCTGCGCGAATGGTTAAGGCCGTTTCACGGCGTGGCGACGCGCTACCTGCCAAACTACCTGGCATGGCGCTGGATACTCGACGCCAGACGCATCCGCTCACCCGAAACGTTATTGAAAGCAACGCTGGGCGCATTCCCACATCTGACGGTGACATAGCTTTTTTTTGCTTGTGCCCAACGTCCGGCGCTCACGGGCGCAATCCCTTACAATGATTCACGCCGCATATTGCGCGGCGGACAGAGGGGCCATCTTGATGACGAATTCGAAGACACCGATCAATCAGTTAAATCCCTCGCGCCTGCGTATCGTGCTGGTGCTGCAAGGCGGTGGTGCGCTGGGCGCCTACCAGGCCGGCGTCTACCACGCGCTGCACGAGCATGGCCTGGCGCCCGACTGGGTGGTGGGCACCTCGATCGGTGCCATCAATGCCGCCATTCTGGCCGGCAACAAGCATGAGGACAGGCTCGTGCGCCTGAAACAGTTCTGGCAGCGCGTCGCGCACCGCGACAGCATCGACATGAACCTCGTGTCCGACCAGCAGCGCCGTTCCAACATCTGGCTGGCCACGCTCGATACGGTGCTGCGCGGCGTGCCCGGCTTCTTCAAGCCGCGTAGCTTCAGCTTGTTTCCCGCCGGAATCGCCGTCAAGCCGGAAGAGGCCAGTTTTTATGACACCAGCGAGCTGGCCAGCACGCTCGAGGAACTGGTCGATTTCGATTATCTGAACCAACCCGGCGGCATGCGCCTGACGGTCAATGCCCTGCGCGTCAAATGCGGCAGCCTCACCAGTTTTGACAGTCATCAGCTGCCCCTGACGGCGGACCATATCCGCGCCAGCGGCGCCTTGCCGCCCGGCTTTGCCGGCGTGCGCGTCGACGGCGATTTATATTGGGACGGCGGCCTGTATTCGAACACGCCGCTGGAAACCGTGCTTGACGACACGCCCCACGTCGACACCCTGGTCTTCATGGTGGACTTGTGGAGCTCGGAAGGGCCGGAACCGACCACCCTGGATGAAGTGCAGACGCGGCAAAAGGACGTCACCTTCGCGTCGCGCTCGAAACGGCATATCGCCGACTATGTCAATACGCACACCTTGCAGCGCAAATTGCGCGAACTGTATGCCAAGCTGCCCGATACGGCGCACAACCGCCAGCAGACGGAAGAGTTGGTAGCGCTGGGCTGCGACAGCACCATGCACATCGTGCGCCTGCCGTACGCGGGGCGCGACTGGCACATGGCGGCCAAGGATATCAATTTTTCCAAGGGCTCCATCGAGTGGCGCTGGGAGCAGGGCTACCAGGACGGCTTGCGCGCGATCAAGGCGGCTGGCTGGCTCGCCTTTGTCACGGAAGACACGCCGCTCGTGGTGCACGAACTCCCGCCCTATGAGCGCGACGCGGCTTAGAGCCTATCCCAGTAGATGAATACATCCCCTGCTGGCGCCCCTCAGAAGCGGGGACGGCGTTGATCGTCGTCGCGTGGCTCGCCACGCGTCCTCCTCACGCCTTGTCCGCGCTCCTGATGAACTGCCAGCAGAAGACGCTCCCTACTGGGATAGGCTCTTAGTGACGCCTGTCAAAATCTGCTGCGCGTCGGTATAGGCGGCCTGCGATGCTCACCGGCTCGGCGCCCCCGTACAGAGTACGGTTGCGCTTCTTAGCCACCTCTCCCTTCCGCTCGCGACGGTTTTGTCAGGCGTTGCGGTTTGTCCGGCGTCGCAACAGCACGACGCATCACTGCGGATGGGCCGCTTCGCGCAGCTTTTCCGCGTTCGCCATGTCTTGCCGGTAAGTGTCTTGCGCTTCCTTCAGGCAGGTGGCGCGCGCGGCGGACGGTTCCGAACGGCAGGCTTTTTTGGCCTCGGCCAGGGCGGCGGCGATTTCCTTGCGCAGCGTGCGCAGCTGGGCTTGTGCCGTGCTGTCTTCCTGGTACCAGCGTTGCGGGTCGCCCGGCTGCGGCGCAGCCGTCTGGGCCATTGCCAGTGGCGCCAGGCTGCAGGCGAACAGGGTGGCCAACAGTGTGTTGTGGATAGTCATGATATTTCCTCCTTGAAATAAGAAAGGCGCCGAAGCGCCTTTTTTTACAGCCTGCCTGTCAGTAATAGCAGGATCAGTATCACTACGACCAGGCCGGCGATGCCGCTGGGGCCGTAACCCCAGTTGCGGCTATGCGGCCAGGTAGGCAGGACGCCGACCAGGGCGAGGATCAAGATGATCAGAATGATGGTGCCCATGGCAACTCCTTGTTATCGTACGACGCATGCGGGATGGTGGAAGCCTGCTGGCAGGCTGGCAGGCTCCGCCGAAAATTAATAGCGGTAGACGCGGCCGTCGACGACGCGCACGCGGTTGCCTGGGCGCAAGTCATTCGCGTTGTCCTGCACCACGGTGCGGTATTCGCCGTTGTCGAGGCGCACGCTGATCTGGTAAGCCTGCGCCTGCTGTTTGCGGCCTTCCACCTGGTTACCGACGACGCCGCCAGCGACGGCGCCCGCCACGGTGGCGGCCGTGCGTCCGCTGCCCGAACCGATGGTGTTGCCCAGCAGGGCGCCGGCGATGCCGCCGACCACGGCGCCGGCGCCGCTGGTTTGTCCGCCGCCCTGCACGATCTGGATGGAATCGACAGTGCCATACATGGCGGACTCAGGCTGGTTGGCTGGATAGTATGGTTGTTGTGACTGGTAAGAAGGGCCGGTGGCGCAACCGCTCAGTACGGCGGTGGCGGCGAGCATCAGTGCAGCCAAGGTGGCGTTGGTTTTCATTTTATTCTCCTGACGAGGTGAGGGTGTAGTGCCATCTTAGTCATGCCCCCGTCCCCGGTCTGTACGCTGCCGCACGTACTTATTTCGTGTTGAAATGGTATTTTTCCCCGGGAGCGATCGAGCAAAACGTTGTTATTTCCCCTTGTTTGCCTCCCGCTTGCAAAATAAATTACTTGTGTACGGCAGCGTACAGAAGGGAGGCGGCGATCCACGTAAAACGGTAGTCATGCCAAGCAGACATGGTTGGTACCACCAGGGAGAAATACATGAACAAGAATAAGCTTTTCACCGCCATCGTCGTCAGCCTGGCGTGCGCCGTCTGGGGCGGCCAGGCAGTGGCCGCCACGCCGGAAGCGAAAGCAGCCTACAAGGCAGCCAATGAACAGGCCGGCCTGAATTACAAGCTGGCGCATGCGGAATGCGAAAAAATCACGGGCAATCCGAAGGATGTCTGCATCGCCGAAGCGAAGGCCGTGCGTGCCTACGATGAAGCGGTGGCCCAGGCGCAATACACGAATACCCTGCGTGCCTACACCAAGGCGCGCATCAAGATTGCCGATGCGAACTACGACGTCGACCTGGCCCGCTGCAATGCACTGACCGGCAACGACAAGGATGTCTGCGTCAAGCTGGCCAAGTCCACCAAGGTGGCGGCCCTGGCCGACGCCAAGGCGGACAAGAAAGTCATCGAAGCGCGCAGCGATGCGCGTGAAGCAAAAAGAAAAGCCGAGTACAAGGTCGCGACAGAAAAATGCGATGCATTGGCCGGCGCAGCCAAGGACGACTGTATCAAGGCTGCAAAAACCCAGTTCGGCTACTGAGCTCCTTCCGGCGCGCAGTCACCAAACTGGTATAAGAAGCTCATTGTGAGCACATTGATTGACCACTCCTAAGGAAAAAACCATGAAATTCACTAAATCTATCGCTACTGGCCTTTTCGTCGCTTCCCTGTTCGCCGTGGCAGGTTGCGCTTCGACCCCAACCAAAGAAGGCACGGGCGAGTACATCGACGACGCGGCCATCACCACCAAAGTGAAAGCCAGCATCTTCAATGAGCCTACCTTGAAATCGACGGAAATCAACGTTGAAACCTTCAAGGGCGTGGTTCAGCTGAGCGGCTTCGTTGCCCAGCCAGCCGATGCCGCCAAAGCGGGCGAAGTCGCCCGTGGCGTCAAGGGCGTGAAGTCGGTGAAAAACGACATCCGCGTCAAGTAATGGCCTGACCTGCCGCAGCGGCCAGCCCTACGGCTGGCCCTGCGGCCCTCCACCGACCGTCGCGGGAATCGCATGCATATCCAGCCTACAGATACCCCGCCCGAGCCGGTGGCGGCTGTCTCCACCGAGCCTGCCGGGCCACCTCCCGATGCGCCAGTGGAGCACCCGGACGCATCCCTGCGTTTGCCGCTGCACGTCCATGCGCGTGGCATGGCCCTGGGCATCATCGCCACCGTCAGCTTCATTTATGCGCTGCAGTGGGCACAGAAATTCCTCATTCCCGTTCTTTTCGGCATTTTCATTGCCTACACCCTCAATCCCGTCGTCGCCTGGCTGGAAAAGCTGCGCCTGCCGCGCGCCATCGCCGCCACCGCCGTCACGGCGCTGATCCTGTTCGGCTCCTTCGTCGTGGTCGAACGCGTGCAGGGCGAATTCGAATCCATCGTGGAAGAGTTGCCGGCCGCCACACATAAACTGTCGCGCCTGATCGCCGCCAATACGGGCGGCAAGAACAGCACCTTCCAGAAGATGCAGGCCGTGGCCAATGAAATCGAGCAAGTGGCCGCCGGCGCCGAGGCGCGCCGCAACAACCGCCGCGCCGCCGCCGCCGAAGCACCCAATTTCAAGATCATGGACTGGGTCTGGGCCGGTTCGCTGGGCCTGGTGGGCTTCCTCAGCCAGGCCACCATGGTCATCTTCCTCGTGTTTTTCCTGCTGCTGTCGGGCGATACCTTCAAGCGCAAGCTCGTCAAGCTGACGGGACCCTCGCTGAGCCGCAAGAAGGTCACCGTGCACATCCTGGAAGACATCAATACCTCGATCCAGAACTATATGTTCATGCTGCTCGTCACGAATGGCTTGCTGGCCGTCCTGATGTGGATCGCCCTGCGCGTGATCGGCCTGGAAAACGCGGGTGCCTGGGCCATCGTGGCCGGCTTGCTGCACATCATGCCGTATTTCGGGCCCTTGCTCATCACCATCTCCACGGGCATGGTCGCCTTCCTGCAGTTCGAATCGCTGGAAATGGTCTTGCTGGTCACGGGCACGTCGATGGCCATCGCCACCCTGGTGGGCACCTTTGTCACCACCTGGATGACGGGGCGCATCGCCCGCATGAATCCCACGGCCGTGTTCATCAGCCTGCTGTTCTGGGGCTGGTTGTGGGGCGTCTGGGGCTTGCTGCTGGGCGTGCCGATCATCGTCATCGTGAAGGTGGTGGCCGAGCGCGTGCAGGGCATGGAAGTGGTGGCCGAACTGCTGGGCGAATAGCTCGCGGTAACTCAAGAAAAACGGCGCCCGCGGGCGCCGTTGTTGCGTGTGCTGCGGACAATCAGGACTGGTGACGTTTCAATATTTTGACTTGCACGTCACCGTCTTCCGTCTTCGGCATATCGCGCATGCTGCCCAGCTGCAGGGCGAACTGGCGCGTGAATTCGGCGCCGAGGAAGAAGATTTGCGCCGAGTAATACACCCACAGCAGCAGGGCCACCAGGGAGCCGGCCGCGCCATAGCTGCTGGCCACGCCGCTATTGCCGATATATACGCCAATCGCATATTTTCCCAGTGAAAACATGAAGGCCGTGCCCACGGCGCCGATCACCACGTCGCGCCAGGACAGGCGCACGCGCGGCAGCATCTTATAGATGACGGCGAACAGGCTGGCGATGACGGCAAAGCCGATCAGGTTCGACAGGATGGTAAACAGCACGGCCGTGTCTTTCCACACGCCTTCCCAGAAGTTGGCGAGGATGGCCATGGCCGCGTTGACTACCAGCGACACCATCAGCAGGAAGGCCAGTACCAGCACCAGGCCGAAGGACAGCAAGCGCGTGCGCAGCATGTCCCAGGCGCCCGCTTCCTTCAGCGGCGGCACTTGCCAGATTTCATCGAGACTGGCTTTCAGTTCGGCAAACACGCTGGTGGCGCCAAACAGCAACAGGGCGCTGGCGATGAGGGTGGCGATGCGCCCCTGGTCATGGTTCTTCGCGCCGGCCAGCACCAGCTGGATGGCTTCGGCGCCCTGCGTGCCCAGCAAGCCCTGCAATTGCCCCATCAGCTCGCCGCGCGCGGCGGCCGGGCCATAGAAAAAGCCGGCGATGGCGATCACCAGAACGAGGATGGGGGCGATGGAAAACAGGGTGTAATAGGCGAGGGCGGCGCCCTTGCTCGAGGCGCGGTGTTCCAGCCATTCCGTGACGGAACAGACGATGACGCTGCGCATCTGCTTGCTGAACGGCGCCAGGCTGGCCAGTTTGGGATAGCGGGTAGAATAATTCATGGTGACTTTCAATGCAAAAAAGGGGCGCGAGCCCCTTTTTTTATTCACAAGTGGCGTACCACTGTTTAGCTTACTGCACGCGGCGTTCGATGGTGATCTGTTCCACTTCAACGCGGCGGTTTGGTTCCAGGCACTTGATCAGGTCGGCACGCTTCTTGTTATCGCAGGTGACGACAGGATTGGTGGAGCCCTTGCCTTCGGCCGTCAGGCGGTTGGCGGCGACACCGTGGGCGACCAGGTATTCCTTGACCGCGTCAGCGCGCTGCTGCGACAGTTTCAGGTTGTACTTGGGCGAACCGATGCGGTCGGCATAACCACTGATGACGACGTTGTTGACGTCCGGCGCGGCGTTCAGCACGCGGGCGATTTCGTCGAGCTTGGTCTGTGTCGGACCCAGCTTGGCGCTGTCGAACGCGAACAGTTCCGTTGCCGACATCGTCACTTTTTCAAAGCGTGCTGGCGGTGGTGGCGGTGGTGGCGGCGGTACGACCACGACGACCTCTTCACGCACTGGCGGCGGTGGTGGCGGAGGTGGTGGCGCAGCCGGTTTGTCGAACGCGTAGTTCAGGCCCACCGTGACGTAGTAGTTATTGGACTTGCTGCTTGGATCGAAAGTGTTACCGCGCAGGAAGCCGTGCACATTGCGCACGTCAGCCTGGAGCGACAGTTGTTCCGTGATGCTGGACTGGAAACCCAGGCCGACGCTGGCGTATGGCGAGCTCTTGCTGCGTTCACCGAAGGCGAAGCTGGTGTCCTTGTCACGCTGCATACCGGCACCGACCAGCAGGAAGGGACGGAAGGCTTTGCGCGAGAACATGTACAAGCCGTCTACGCCCAGCGTATTTTGCTGGTAGCGCTGACCGCCATCCTTGGAGCGGGCATATGTGGTGCCCAGTTGAATATCCCAGTCCTGGGAAACGGGTTTACCGAAACGCAAGCCTGCGCCATAGCCGGTTTTATCCGTGGCGAAGTCGGAATCTGGCTTGAGTGCGTTGAGGCTGGGTTGAATGTACCAGGAAGGATTGATTTCCTGGGCCTGTGCGCCGAGGGCGGAGCACAGAACTGCGGCGGCAACGGCGATTTTTTTTAGATTATTCACAAGTAACTCCCAACGTTGATAAGAGATTTTCTCTACTGCATCAATGCGACAACTGCCAGACATGCTATTGCTAGAGGTAGACAACAATTCCAGGTGCGCTTTCTTGCGATAAATGCACTGCTGTTGGACTAGAGAATACGATTGCAGGTTCACGTGGTCGGTGCGTTAGCGCACAAAGCATTGTTGTATATCAATGGTGTTGCAGATTCACGACAAAGACTTCGGTGTTGAAAAAAACTAATTCGCCTCGGGAAATTTTTGTCATCACGGCCACTTCCTGGCGCCGCGACCAGAGGCAATCGTACGACTTGTTACCGGCGTGCCACTGTATATTAGCAACAATGATGAGCTTGATAACAAATATTACATTGATGTTGTATTCCTGCCGCGTTCTGTTGCCATGCCGGGCTTCTCCCGGGCAACTATTGTGCGCCGCAGCCAGCTCCGCCACTTTTCATCAAGGAGTCACCCGTGCCTGATCACCCCCGTGTTGTTTCTTCCCCGCTGTTTGGCAAACTGGGTCGGCTAGGTCTGCTGCTGTCGCTGGGCCTGGCTATGCCGGCCTGGGCCGATAGCGGCGTGTCCCTGTTTTCCCCGAGCGGCACGGTCAAGGCCGTGCGCCAGGTGCGGGCCCAGTTCGCCACGCCGATGGTGCCGTTTGGCGACATGGGCTTGCCGGCGCCGTTCGCCATCGATTGCGGCAAGGCCGAGCCGGCCGTCGTGGCGGGCGCGGGCCGCTGGGCCGACGAGCGCAACTGGAACTATGATTTCGAGCGCGATTTGCCGGCCGGCGTGGCGTGCAGCTTTACCTTGAAGCCGGGCCTGAAGGACTTGGCGGGCCAGGCCTTGCAGGGCACTAGCGCTTACCGCTTTTCCACGGGCGGGCCGGCCATCATCGAGGCCGTACCGTATGACGGCCAGCCGTATATCGATGAAAACCAGATCTTCGTGCTGGGCCTGGACGCCGCGCCGAACGACGCCAGCGTGGCCGCCAACGCGTATTGCCGCGCCGATGGCATCAATGAAAAGATTCCCGTGCGCCTGCTCAAAGGCAAGGAACTGGAGCAGGTGCTGGCGCTGCGCAAGAATTTTGTTGACCGCTACCTGACCGTGTATTTCAAGAAGCGGGGCGTCATATGGAAAGTGGGCATGCCCGTTGCCAGCAAGGGCGCGCCGCCGCTGCCCGTCACCGTGCTGCAATGCAAGCGCAGCTTCCCCGCCAACGCCAAGGTGTCGCTCGTGTGGGGCGAGGGCATCGCCAGCGCCAGCGGCATCGCCACGGACAAGGCGCAAACGCTGCAATTCAAGACGCGCCCCGACTTCACGGCCAAGTTCAGCTGCGAGCGCAGCAATCCGAAGGAGCAGTGCATTCCCTTCCTGCCCATGCGCGTGCAGTTTTCCGCCCCCGTGAGCGCGGCGCAGGTGCGCGCCATGACCTTGAAGGGCGGCGGCAAGACGTATGCGCCGACGATTGCAAAAGAGGAAGAAAAGGCGGAATTCCTGTATGGCGCCACCTTCAACGGTCCCTTCCCCGTGCAAGCCAGTTTCGTGCTGAGCCTGCCGCCGAAGCTGACGGACGATGCGGGTCGCGCCTTGCTCAACCGCGCGCGCTTTCCCATGACGGTGCGTACGGGCGAACAGCCGCCACTGCTGAAGTTCCCGGCCCCGTTCGGCATCATCGAAGCGAAGGGCGACGGCTTGTTGCCCGTGACGGTGCGCAATATCGAACCTGTGCTGTCGGGCAAGGAAGTCGCCAAAGAATCGGCCACCACCACGGCGCCGGCCGCCACGGGCGCCACCTTGCGCGTGCCCGACAATGACGACAAGTTCATCATCGAGTGGATGCAGCGCCTGGCCGGCAATGGCGACGGGGGCGAATACTGGCAGCCGTACGCCCAGTATGCGGGCAATATGAGCAAATCCGTACTGGCCGACGCGTCCGGCACGCGGCCCATCAAGCTGCCGCGCCCCGATGGCAGGAAAACCTTTGAAGTGATCGGCATCCCTTTGCCGAAGCCGGGCTTTTATGTGGTCGAGCTGGCCAGCCCCATCCTGGGCAAGGTGCTGTTGGGCAAACCGAGCACGGCCTACATCCGCACGGCCGCGCTGGTGACCAACCTGGCGGCCCATTTCAAGCATGGCGCGCAATCGTCGCTCGTGTGGGTGACGTCGCTCGACAAGGGCGCGCCTGTCGCGAAAGCGCAAGTGGCCGTGCGCGACTGCGCCGGCAAGCTGCTGTGGCAAGGCGCCACGGGCGCGGATGGCGTGGCGCACATCCCCGGCGAGCTGGCCAATTCCAGCTGCAAGAACAATGGCCGCTACTTTATCAGTGCGCGCAGCGGCGGCGACATGACGTTCACCCTGTCGGACTGGGTGGGCGGCATCGAAGCCTGGCGTTTCAATTTGCCCACGGACGACACGCGCGCCGACAACACCCTGCTGGCCACGGTATTCGACCGCACCCTGCTGCGCGCCGGCGAAACCGTGCACATGAAGCATTTCATCCGCAAGCACACGGGCGAAGGCATGAGCCTGGTCGACAAGAACAACGGCCCCGGCAGCGCCACCTCCATAGTCATCACGCACCAGGGCAGCGACCAGAATTATCAGCTGCCCCTGCGCTGGTCCGCCGGCGGCACGGCGGAAAGCGACTGGGTCATCCCCGCCGACGCCAAGCAGGGCGAGTACAGCGTGACGATGGCGGGCCGCCCGTCCGGCAGTTTCCGGGTCGAGGCGTTCCGCGTGCCCACCATGAAAGCCGTGCTGCAGGGCCCGAAAGCGCCCGCCGTGCAGGCGAAGCAGTTGGCCCTCGATGCGCAAATCACGTATCTGGCCGGCGGTGCCGCGACGAATGCGCCCGTCAAGCTGCGCACGGTACTGCAAGACAAGAGCGTGACGTTTGCCGACTATCCCGACTATAGCTTCAGCAATGGCGACGTGAAGGAAGGCCTGGTGAAGCAGGGCACGGGCTACGACGACGATGAAGGCGAGTGGCAGGACGAAGGCCATGGCGCGGGTGGTCCCGGCGCCGGCGCGACGGCCGCGCGCACGCAAAGCTTGACCTTGGACAAGGCGGGCGGCGCGCGCATCGTCATCGACCAGCTGCCGCAGCTGTCCACGCCGCGCGACCTGGTGGCGGAAATGGCGTTCCAGGATGCGAATGGCGAGACGGCCTCGGTGGCCACGCGCGTGCCGCTGTGGCCGTCCAACTATGTGATCGGCATCAAGCCCGACGCCTGGGCCTTGAGCAAGGATGCCTTCAAGTTCACGGTGGCCGTGCTGGGCACCAATGGCAAGCCGGTGGCGAACGCACCGGTCGCCGTGGATTTCTTCCAGCGCAACAGCTATTCGCACCGACGGCGCCTGATCGGCGGCTTCTATGCGTATGAAAACAGCAGCGAAGTCGTCAAGCTGGGCCCGGCTTGCAATGGCAAGACGGACAACAAGGGCCTGTTGATGTGCGACGTGAAGGCGCCCGCCAGCGGCAATCTGATCCTGCGCGCGCGCACGCAGGATGCGTCCGGCAACGCGGCCGTCGCCAACCGCGACACCTGGGTGGCCGGCAGCGGCGACTGGTGGTTCAACGCCAGCGACAATGACCGCATCGACGTCTTGCCTGAAAAGAAACGCTACGAACCTGGCCAGGTAGCGAGCTTGCAGGTGCGCATGCCGTTCCGTTCAGGCATGGCCCTGATCACGGTCGAGCGCGAAGGCATCCTCGACACCTATGTGCGCCAGCTCAATGGCCGGGAACCGGTGGTGAGTATCCCGGTCAAACCGAATTACGCGCCGAATGTGTATGTGTCCGTGTTTGTCGTGCGCGGGCGCGTCGATGGCGTGCAGCCGACGGCCCTGGTGGACCTGGGCAAGCCGGCCTACAAGATGGGCATCGCACCGCTGAACGTGGGCTGGCAGGCGCATGAGCTGAACGTCATGGTGGTGTCCGACAAGGAAGTGTACAAGACGCGTGACAAGGCGGAGGTGTCCGTGCGCGTGCGCCGCGCCGATGGCAAGCCGCTGCCGGCCGGCGCCGAAGTGGCGCTGGCGGCCGTCGACACGGGGCTGTTGGAATTGATGCCCAACGATAGCTGGAAATTGCTCGATACCATGATGGCGCAGCGCAGCCTGCAGGTGGAAACGGCGACGGCGCAGATGCAGGTGATCGGCAAGCGCCATTTCGGCCGCAAGGCCTTCCCGGCCGGCGGTGGCGGCGGCAAGAGTGCCAGCCGCGAACTGTTCGACACCCTGCTGTTCTGGAAGGGCACCGTCAAGCTCGACGCCAAGGGCGAGGCGACGGTGCAAGTGCCGCTCAACGATTCCTTGACGGCCTTCCGCATCGTTGCGATTGCCAGCGCCGGCAAGGAATTGTTTGGCACGGGCAGCACGGATATCCGCAGCTCGCAAGACTTGATCTTGCTGTCGGGCTTGCCGACCCTCGTGCGCGAGGGCGACCAGTTGCGCGCCGGCTTTACGGTACGCAACACCTCGGCCGCATCCTTGAGCGTGGACCTCAATGCCAGCGCGGCCGGCAAGGCCTTGCCGCGCCAGAGCCTGACGTTGGCGGCGGGCGAAGCGCGCGAAGTGGGCTGGGATTACCAGGTGCCGCTCGGTGCGCAACAGATTGTGTGGGAGATAGGCGCGAAGGCGGGCAACCATAGCGATAAACTCAAAATCACGCAAAAGGTGGGCCAGGCCACGCCCGTGCGCACGTATCAAGCCACCTTGCAGCAGATCGACAAGCCCATCAATATGTCCGTGCAAATGCCGGCCGGCGCCTTGCCGGGCCGGGGCGGCCTGCAGACCAGCTTTGTTGCCAAGCTGGGCGGCGAGCTGCCCGGCGTGCGCGAGTATATGGCGGCCTACCCCTACACCTGCTTCGAGCAAAACACGTCGAAAGCCATCGCCCTGCAAGACCAGGAGGCGTGGAACAAACTGGCCGCCAGCTTGCCCGCTTACCTGGACAGTGATGGCATGCTGAAATACTTCCCCATCATGGAGCAGGGCAGCGACAGCTTGACGGCCTATGTACTGTCGGCAACGAAAGAGGCGGGCTATGCGATTCCGGAACAGACGAAAAACCGCATGGAAGCAGCCTTGACGGCCTTCGTGCAGGGCAAGATCGTGCGCCGTTCCGCGCTGGCCACGACCGACCTGGCCGTGCGCAAGCTGGCCGCGCTGGAAGCGCTGTCGCGCTCCGGCAAGGTGCCGCCCGATGCGCTCGAGAGCATCAGCATCAGCCCGAACCTGTGGCCGACGTCCGCCGTCATCGACTGGAGCCTGTTGCTGCAACGCACGCCAAGCCTGGCGCGCCGCGATGCGCTGCAGGCCGAGGCGCAGCAGATTTTGCGCAGCCGTTTGAACTTCCAGGGCACGACCATGGGCTTTTCCACCGAGCGCAAGGATAACTGGTGGTGGCTGATGGTCTCGGGCGACGTCAACGCCAACCGTTTATTGCTGGCCGTGCTGGACAATCCGGCGTGGAAGGATGATATCGGCCGCCTGGTGCGCGGCAGCATGGGCCGCCAGAAGAAGGGCCGCTGGGATACGACCGTGGCCAACGCCTGGGGCACCCTGGCCATCGCCAAGTTCTCGGCCAAGTTCGAGTCCACCCCCGTGACGGGCGCCAGCGCCGTCAAGCTGGGCGGCGATACGCAAGCGCTCGTGTGGAATGGCGCGGCGAAAGTCGGACCCGTGCTGCAAGCGTGGCCGAAAGGCACGGACACCCTGGGCCTGGCGCACAGCGGCACGGGCAAACCGTGGGCCACCGTGCAAAGTCTGGCGGCCATCCCGCTCAAGGCGCCCGTCTCCAGCGGCTACACGATCAAGAAAACCATCACGCCCGTGGAACAGCAGACGACAGGCCAGTGGTCGCGCGGCGACGTCTACCGCGTGCGCCTGGATTTATCGGCGCAGGCGGACATGAGCTGGGTGGTGGTCGACGATCCGATTCCCGCCAGCGCCACGGTGCTGGGCAATGGCCTGGGGCGCGATTCGCAGTTGCTGACGGCCGGCGAAAAATCCACTGGCTGGGTTTGGCCCACGTTCGAGGAACGGGCGTTCGACGCTTTCCGCGCGTATTACGACTTCGTGCCGAAGGGTAACTGGAGCGTGGAATACACGGTGCGCTTGAACAACGCCGGGGATTTCAGCCTGCCGGCCACGCGCATCGAGGCCATGTATGCGCCCGAGATGTTCGGCGAGTCGCCGAACGCGAATGTGAAGGTGGGGCAGTGAGACGTCTGGCATTGATGATGGGCTGCCTGCTGGCCGGCCCGGCTTCCGCGCAAGCGGTGCTGACGCCGGCCCAGGTGCAGGCCGCTTACCGCAGTTCGGAAGCGCAGCTGCTGGACCGCGGCGGCGCGCCGTTGCAATCCTTGCGCGTGGACATGAAAGTGCGGCGTCTGCCCTGGGTGCCGCTGGCCGACATTTCACCGGCCGTGCAGCAGGCCGTGCTGCTGGCGGAAGACCAGCGCTTCATGCGCCATGGCGGCGTGGATGTGTCCGCGCTGGCCACGGCCGCCTGGGACAATCTGTTTTCCAGGAAACCCCGGGGCGCGTCGACCATCACCATGCAGCTGGCGGGCCAGCTGGACGCGGACTTGCAGGCGTCTTCGGGCGGACGCAGCCTGCGACAGAAATGGGACCAGATGCGTGCCGCCCAGGCGATCGAGGATAGCTGGAGCAAGGCGCAGATTTTCGAAGCGTATCTGAACCTCGTGTCGTTCCGTGGCGAGCTGCAGGGCGTGGCGGCCGCCTCGTACAGTCTGTTCGGCAAGGCGCCGTCCGGGCTGAACCAGACGGATGGCATCATTTTGGCCAGCCTCGTGCGGGCGCCGAACGCGCCGCCGGCCACCGTCACGCGCCGCGCCTGCGCGCTGGCGAAGGAATGGCGCATGGACAGCAGTTGCCAGCTGATCGGCCAGCGCGTGCAGACGGCCTTGCAGCGCAACGCCATGAATGCGGAGCTGGCGCCGGCGCCGCAAGTGGCGCAGCAACTGTTGAAACAGCCGGGCGCGCAAGTCGCCAGCACCCTGGATGGCGCCTTGCAGCGTTTCGCGCAGGACAATCTGCGCCAGCAACTGGCATCCTTGCGCGAGCGCAATGTCAACGATGGCGCCATCATCGTTTTAGATAACCGCAGCGGCGAGATTCTCGCCTATGTCGGCAATGCGGGCGGCAGCCACGTCGATGGCGTGGCGGCCCTGCGCCAGGCCGGTTCCACCTTGAAACCCTTCCTGTATGAACTGGCCATCGAACGCCGGCTGATGACGGCCGCCTCCGTCATGGACGACTCGCCGCTCGACGTCGCCACGGCGTCGGGCATGTATGCGCCGCAAAACTACGACCGCAATTTCAAGGGTTACGTCAGCGCCCGCACCAGCCTGGCCAGCTCGCTCAACATTCCCGCCGTGCGCACGGTGCTGCTGACGGGACAGGACGGCTTTTATAACCGCCTGAAGGAAGTGGGCCTGTCCAGCCTGACGGAAGCGGCCGAATACTATGGCCCTTCGCTGGCGCTGGGCTCGTCCGAGGTGACTCTGCTGGAACTGGCCAACGCCTATCGCGCGCTGGCCAATGGCGGGCTGTACAGCACGGCCAGCTTGCAGCCGGGACAGGCTGGCAAGGATAAACGTCGCGTGATGGAAGCGGGCGCCGCTTTCATCGTCGGCGACATCCTGGCCGACCGCGCCGCGCGCAGCATGACCTTTGGCTTGCGCAACGAACTGGGGACGAATTTCTGGAGCGCCGTCAAGACGGGCACGAGCAAGGACATGCGCGACAACTGGTGCATGGGCTATTCGGCGCGCTACACGGTGGGCGTGTGGGTCGGCAACTTCGACGGCAAGCCCATGTGGGACGTGTCGGGTGTGACGGGCGCCGCGCCCGTGTGGCGCGACGTCATGGATTACCTGCACAAGAACGTGCCCAGCCATGCGCCGAAAGCGCCGCCCGGCGTGCTGCAGCAGATGGTGGCGTACCAGCCCGCGCTGGAAGCGCCGCGCCGCGAATGGTTTATCGCAGGCACGGAAAGCCCAGTCATCGCCGTGCTGGGCGACACGGTGAAGCCGGCCGCCATCGTGTATCCGGCCGAGGACAGCATCCTCGCCATCGACCCCGACATCCCGCCCGCCCTGCAGCGCGTGTTCTTCCAGGCCCAGGGCAGCCACGGCTTGCGCTGGGTGCTCGACGGCAAGGATCTGGGCGCGGCAAGCGAGAGCATCAGCTGGCGCCCCGTGCCGGGCAAGCACGCGCTGGCCCTTGTCGATGGCGCCGGCAAGAGGGTGGCGCAGGTGGCGTTCCAGGTGCGGGGCAATGCGTTGGCGCAGCTTGCCGCACAGGGAAAATAATCAGTTCGATGGATAATTCGCCGGGTCGATGGCTGGCGTGACGTAATGCCGCAGCACATCGCCGCCGTGCGGGTGTTTTTGCGTGCGGCGTTTTTCGTCCGATGGCGGACTGACCAGCACGATAGTCGCTTCTTCCGCATTGCGCAGATTCACCACGGCGCTGACGCCGCCGTCGCGGTAGCTGCCCATCACGCCAATGGCCATCTGTACGAACAGGGTGGCCGCGCCCGTGTTGCCCAGGCGCTGGTCCGTATCGATCCACTGCGCCATGTTGCCGCTGTCGAGTTCCGTGCCGCCATCTTCCGCATGTTTCAACAAGGTCTTGTGCAATGCAATCAGTTGCGCCTGATTGCCGCCCGTGGCGGCGACCAGGCGCGCCGGCGCGGCGGGACGTTCGCTTTCCGGCAGGCTGCGGAGAGCCTCCTGCCAGCCCGCCTGCAAGGCGTGTTCGCGCCGGTCGCGGCGCGTCAGCGGTTTGCCGTGTTCATCCGTCATCCTGACGAACGTGGGCCGATGGATGAAGCCGAAGGTCGGCAGACGGTCCAGCTGTGCCAGCTGTTCCTTGTTGAAGGGCACAGGAAACCAGGGCGTGGGTTGCCAGTCTTTCGGTGGCTGATAAGTCTTGTGTTTGAGCCTGTCGACCATGCTGAAGCTGCCCGTGCCACGGATGTCGGGGCGCTGCGCGAATTGTGCGGCGACGGACAGCCATTCGGCGATTGAGGGCTGGCGCCGGGTGATGGCCGCCGGATCGGTTTCCAGACGTTCCTGCGGCACGGTACCCATCAAATCATAGTAGGCCAGGTACAGGCGTCGCGCCACGCCATAGGTGTTGAGGTCATCGACGCTGTCCTCGGGCGGCGCATCGTCATATGCAAACTTCCGCACGGCGTCGATGCGATCGCGCCGGGCCAGCACGAACAGGGCCGAGGCGTCGGGCATTTCGGGAATGTAGCGGCCGTCATGTGTGAGCGGCGGAGAGTTGTCAGGACTGTACAGGTTGCGCGTTGGCATGCTGTCTTCGGAATTGAGCACGATGTAAGGCACGTCGGGATGGGCATCGAAAAAGGCGAATACCTCTTCCAGGATGCGGTCCGGATGTTCGCTCAGGCGGCGTGGACCACTGGCGAACAGATGCCAGTGCAGGCCGGACGACGCGGCGCCACCGGCCAGGCCTATGGCTGGCGAGTCGGGGCTGTCCAGCATGCGCGAATTGAAGATCGGTGGCTCAGCATTGAAAACAGGGACGCCGAAATACATGGGAGTATCCCTCGCCCCATTCTCCAGCGTGTCGCCGCCGCGGCCACCTGCTATCCCAGCTCTTTGCATGGCGTCCCAGGTGTATTTTTCCTTGTCCTGTTCGCGAATGCTGGCATAGGCATTTCCCTTTTGTAGCGCCTCCCACAGTTTTCCCTGCCGGTATTTGTCCAGGGTGACGCCAAGACCGATGACTTCCAGCACATATTCCCGCTTGTCCTGTTCGGTGGGCGCCGCTTGCTGCACTTGCGGCTGTGCGACGGCCACAGGCTTGGACGCATGCAGCCAGCGAGAGCCGAGCAATGTGGCCGCGACGATGGGCGGGATCAGCAACAGCCATTGCAGGTGCCGCCATATTTTGCTGCTCATCGTGGACTCCTGTAAATAAGTAGGACTGATCAATACAAACCCAAGCAATAGCAGAGTCATCAATGCGAGGGCAACGCAGAAGGGAGAGAGCAAGTTTGGGAAAAAGTTTTTCATCTTGGAATGTCATCGCTGGCTTTATGTACAAAAGGAGTGACGACCGATTCGGTACGCCTGCCATTCACTGTTTCACAAACAACGGTAGACGGCAGGCCTGCTTGCAGTGTTGGCACAAAGGCCGGTAAGTCTCCCGAACTGTAGTAATGTGCATTACCTTCAATGATTTGCTTGCGTTGTAGAGGTTCTGCAGCCCAATAGATTGCAAATTTTTTTATGAAATCCTCCCATCTCAGGATGGATTTTCTTATAGGATTTTTTTTGTCGTTTTGCAGCCGCCAATCCGCCACCGCACACAAATACTGATAGAACTGCGGATCACTGCTCGCCTTCCCGCTGCCGATGGCCACGTCATACGCCGTCACGTTGCGGTGGTTTTCCGCGTTGCCGATGATGGCGCCGTGGAAGGATTTGGGGCTGACCTCGTTCTGCCAGCGCTTGCGGGCCTCGTTCGGGGTTTCTTCGCGGTCGACAATCAGCCTGTCGCCGCCGCCCGGATGGCGCGAGACTCGGTCGAGCTTGCATTGGTCGCCCGCTTCCTTGCCCAGGTTCAGGGCCTTTTCCACCTGCTCGCGCTGGCCCGCGCCGAACATGCCGGCGCCGAATTCGGGAATGCGGTGTTGTAGCGGACGCGGGTCGGCGATGATTTCCTGCTTGCGCATGCGCAAACCTTGCTTGCTGGTCACCGCGATGGCCGCGTCGATCGGGTCGACTTCCTCGCACGGTCCTTGCTGGTCGCGCGGCAGCCTGGCCTGATCGGAATCCTTCGGAAATTGCCCAGGGCGCATCTCGCCGCCGTCCAGCACGGCCGCCTTGGGCACGCGCAGCGCTTCACCATTAATCGTGCGCAAGCCTTCGCGCCGTCCAGCTTCCGTGGAAAAGATATTCCATTTTGCGGGTTTGACGGGTGGCCATTGTGTCTCGGCATGGTTGCCCCGATGACCGCGGTTGGCGCCCGCCACATGGGCATGGTCGTCCTCGCCGTCCAGGCGCAGGGCGAAGTCGTGCGGCGGCTGGCCCACCAGCACCGCTCCGTTGTTCTTGCCGGCGGTATCCAAGCGTTGCTTGTTGGTTAACACGCGCTGGTAAAACCCCTTGCCCAGTTCCTCCAGCGGCTGGCGGCGCTGGAATTCCTTTTCCCAGTAGGTGGGACCATCGCCCCAGATGCTTTTGGCCGTCTTGCCCTTGGTTTTGGACAAGCCATGACCGTCGATGTGGTCGGGTATGCCTTGCCAGCCGATGCCCTGCATATTGTCCAGCGCTACCGTCATGTCTTCGGGACAGAAGTACAGATACACCTTGCCCCGGTTGTCGCGATCCGCCTCCGCGCGCCACGCCGCGCCCGCCATACCATGGCATATCGTGTGATCCTTGATCTGCGCAAAGGCGGGCGTGGCGTGCTTTTTTGCCACCACGCCTTGCACGATCCGCACGAGGGTTTGCAGGCGCGCATGCAGGGTCTGGCGGTTGTCGATGGCGTCGTACTGGTCTGCCATCGCCGCATCGCGGCCGCCGCCGAAGATGCGGCTCGCTTCCGCCGCACCGAAAAACATCGTCGTGTCTTCCTCCAGGCTGTAGGGCGGATGCGTGAGGATCAGCGTGTCGGCGGGGCGCTTGCCCTCGTCGAGCAGGAAGGCTTGCGCCAGCAGCGAGATCAGACAGCCCTGGCTGTGCGCGACGATGGACACCACATCGTTGCTGTCGTAATCGCGGATCATGGCGATCAGGGCCGCCAGGCGCTTGGCTGCCAGTACCATGTACATGCGGCCCGGAGCCGTCATCAGGGGCCGCACGGGATCGCCGCCCACGTCGTACGGAGAGAACAGCCCCTTGTTCCACATGTCGGGCAGGGTGTTGGTGGCGTTGCCGAACGGGCCGCCGTTTTTCGACATGTCCTTGTCCAGGCGGTTGCCGTAGCGGTCCGTGTTCTGGCCGTTGACCACTTTGCTGGCGTTGCCTTGTTCGCGATAGCCCCAGTAAAACGGAATCACGGGGCTGTACGTCGTGTCATCAGGCTGGCGCTTGAAAAAGATGGCGTCCGGATCGGCGATGGTTTCACGCTTGTCGGCCTCCTGCGGCAGGCGGTAGGTGGCCGGGGTGAAAACATGGCCGCCGCCGTACATGCGCGCATCGAGTCCCTGGCACAGGCCTTTTTCCACGGCGCCAAAGCTGGTGCCCACGTCATTGACGCCATGGATGACGATCACATTGCCGGGCAGCTCAGGGCGGATGCGCACGATGGCTTCCTGCATGCGGTCGCAGTGCAGCAGGGCGGTACGCTTGCCGCTGGTGTAGGGAAGTTTAGGATACGCCATCGCCGCTCCATGCTGGCCAGACAGGTCAGTGTAGAGGGGCGAAACGGCTGATTAATTGCGCTGACGCAAACTTTGCGGAAAAGATGGCAGTGATGCCGGGAACGATGGCGCTACCGCTTGGCCAGCGTCTTGTCGGCCAACCCCGGCAAGCCCCACAGCAAACCGAGCCAGACACAGAACGACAGGCCCCGGTGCAGCGCCACAAAGCATAGGCCGAAAATCAGGCCACGCGCGAACGGGTTCGTGTGTGGCACGTGGGCACTATCGAGCAGGAACATCGTGGCGACGGCGGCAACCGTCATGACGGGCAGCATGAACCACCATTTGCGTTCGATGGGCGACATGGCTTCCTAAAAAAGTGTGTGTCAGCGATTCTAGCGCAAAAATTGCCAAAAATTACGGCGCACTGAGGATGTTCGTCAGCGCGATGCGGTACGCCGGCTGCACCTCGCCATCCTTGTCCAGCTTGTCCGTCATGATCACGCCGAAACCTTGCGCGTACCACACGTATTCGCCACTTTGACCCTTGCTCTTGCCACCGACGTCGCGCAGTTCGAACTTGCAGGCGTCGGGGAAGCGGCGGCCGCCCAGTTCCAGGCGCTCCCAGCCCAGGAAGGTGATGGAAAAATCGCGTTTATCGGTGCGCGTGGAGGTGGTGATCTTGTCGGACAGGCCCGCCAGCGGGTAGTGGGTGCTCGTTTGCGTGTCCGTGAACTGCACGCGCACCTCCTGGCCTGGACGCATCCTGGCGGGGATGGCCGATTGCGGCGCGTAGACGTTCTTACTGCGCACGGTGCCGTCTTCGTTGTAATGGATCGTGCCCGTCAGGAAGACCTGGCCGTCGCGGATGTCCTGGTAGGACGTGGCCAGCAGCACGCCGCCGTCGAGGATCAACTGCGTGCCCTTGAGCTTCTTGCCTTCGAAGGTTTCCTCGACGTTGACTTGCGCGTCGCCATTGTTCTTGCTGAACTTGACGCCCGTCGTCAGTTCCATGCACTCGCCCACCGTGGGCGCCGCCTGTACACTCGCGGCGGCCAATACGCCTGCCGCCACCATCGTTTGCCATGCTGCTTTCATTGCCATCCTGACTATCTTGTAAAGGCAGGATGATAGCGTGCCTTGAAGCAATGTGGCGCAGCGCTGGAGGTGGACTTAGCGCGCCGGTGCTACCGGTGTCGCTGGCGGCGAGGTGGCCGCTCCGCTGGCGGCCGGGTTGTCCGAGGTGGCGACGGGCTTGCCGCGGCGGCTGCGTTTGTCCGTGCGAGTTTTGCTGGCCTTGCCGTCGTGGATCAGCTTGCCCTTGTTGTCCAGCTTGTCGGACTGGTCCGATTGCTGGCCCGGGTCGTTGGGATTGTTGGTGTGGTTGCCCGTCTGGTTGACATTGGTCGTCGACTGGGCTTGCACCCAGGCGCCGCCCACGGTCATCAGGGTGGCGGCCAGCAAGAGAGCGGCGGTTTTCATGGCGGTGTCCTGTGCAGAAGTTGAGCCTGCATTCTCCCACAGGAGTCCATCGGCATGGGTAGGACGCCGCCTCATGGCCGTGTCGGCTAGTTGCTAGTGCTTATCGGAATTGTTCCGTCGAGATATCGAAGCGCTTGAGCTTGTCGTACAGGGTTTTCTTCGGGATATTCAGACTGGCAGCCGCGTCGATGACGTTGCCATTGTGGCGGCGCAAGGCTTCCTCGATGATGGAAATCTCGAAGGTGTCGACTTGCTCGGCCAGCGAGGCCTCGCGGCAGCCGGCCGGGCTCAGGGTGTCGTCGAGCAAGCCCAGCACGAAGCGGTCGGCTACATTGTGCAGCTCGCGCACATTGCCGGCCCAGCGCTGCGCCATCAGCGAGGCGATCAGTTCGCCGCTGACGAGGGCGGCCGGCTGGCCGTAGCGCAAGGCCGCTTGCAGCACGAAAAATTCGAACAGCAGCGGGATATCCTCGCGCCGGTTGCGCAGGGCGGGCAAGGTGAGGCTGGCCACGTTCAGGCGGTAATACAGGTCGGGACGGAATTTCCCCTGTTCCGCCAAGACACTCAAATCTTCCTTGGCGGCGGCGATCACGCGGAAATTGACGGAAATGAGTTTATTGGAACCGAGGCGTTCGACTTGCCGCTCCTGCAGCACGCGCAGCAGTTTCACTTGCAGGGCCAGCGGCATGCTTTCGATTTCATCGAGAAACAGGGTGCCGCCGTTCGCATATTCGATCTTGCCGATGCGCTGGCGCTGCGCCCCCGTGAACGCGCCTTCCTCGTGGCCGAACAGTTCCGACTCGAAGATCGATTCGGGCAGGGCGCCGCAGTTGATCGCCACGAAGGGGTGGTCGCGCCGCTCGCTGAAGTCGTGCAGGCAGCGCGCGATGAGTTCCTTACCCGTGCCCGTTTCGCCCAGGATGATGATGTCGGCCGATTTCGGCGCCAGGTTCAGCACCAGCTGGCGCACCTTGGCCATGGCCGCGCTGCGGCCCACGATGCGCGCCTCGATGCCGACCCGTTGCTCGAGCTGGCGGCGCAAGTTCATGTTTTCCAGCACCAGATGGCGTTTGTCGAGCGCGCGGCGGCACACTTCCACCAGCAAGTCGGCGGAAAACGGTTTTTCGATGAAATCGTAGGCGCCACGGCGCATGGCGCCCACGGCCATCGACACGTCGCCGTGACCGGTGACGAGGATGACGGGCAGGCTGGCATCCTGCGCCACGGCGATATCGAGCAGTTTCAAGCCATCCATGCCGGGCAGCTTGATGTCGCTCAATAAAATACCGGCAAATTCGGGTACCAGGTAGGGCAGCGCTTCCTCGGCCGTGGCGACGGCCGTCACTTGCAAGCCCGCCAGTTCCAGCGATTGCCGGGCGCCCTTGCGCACGACGGCATCGTCTTCCACCAGCAGCACTTGCATGCCTTCAAAATTATTCTCGTGCATCGGGCGTTTCCTCAGTCTCTTTATTCTTTTCCCCCGGGGCGCAGCTCAGGGTGATGGTAAATTGTGCGCCGCCCCCTTCCTGCGCGCTGCGGTTGCGCACGGCCAATGCGCTGCCGGCCGCCCGCAGTATGCCAGCGCTGATCGACAATCCCAAGCCCAGCCCGTGTTCCTTGGTGGTATAGAAGGGGTCGAAGATCTTGTCGAGCGAAGCGAGCGGGATGCCCGGGCCATTATCGGTGATATGCAGCACGGCGAGGTCGCCTTCGCGGCGCACCTGGAACCAGATTTGCACGGGTTCGCTTTCCGGTACGGCATCCATGGCATTCGTGATCAGGTTGGTAAACACCTGTTCCAGCCCGATGGCGTTGCACAGCACGGTGATGTCGTCCTCCAGCCAGCTTTCATGCAGGGTCAGGCGCTGCGAGTTCTTGCGCGTGCGGATTTGCAGCATGGTTTGCGCAAATGCCTGGCGCACGCTGACGGGTTTGCGCGCATCGTCGCTGCGCCGCGCAAAGCCCTTCAATTGCGACGTGACATAGCCGAGCCGCTTGACGAGGTCGGAGATGGTCGACAGGTTGTCGAGCGCATCGTCGATCTGGCCCCGCGCCAGGAAGACCTTGGCATTGTCGGAAAACGTTTGCAGGGCGGCCAGCGGCTGGTTCAGCTCATGCGTGACGCCGGCCGCCATCTGGCCGATGGCCGCCAGCTTGCCGCTTTGCACCAGTTCCGCCTGGGCATAGCGCAAGGTTTGCTCGGCCCGCTCGCGCTCGGCCACCTCGGCCTGCAGGCGGCCGTTCGCATGCACGAGGTCGGCCGTGCGCTGCTCGACCTTGATTTCCAGCTGTTCATAGGCGCGCGCCAGCGTTTGTTGCGCATTGAGCTTGTCGGCGATGCGGCGCCGGCGCTGGCGCGCATACATCAGGGCCAGCAGCAGCAGGGCCCAGCCCAGCGCGGCGGCGATGGCCGCGTTGCGCGCCGCCTCGTCGACCTGGTCGAGCTCGGCCAGCACGGTGATTTGCCATTGCAGCGGGCCCAGCGCTCGGTTCACGGCCAGATAGTTCACCTTGTCGGCGCTGCCGGACAGGGCCGGCGTGTCGCCAGCCTGTGGGCGCTCCAGGGTCATGACGCTGGCGCCGTCGGCGAACTGGCGCTGCACCTGGTGCGGCAAGATGGGCAGATTTTCTTGCAGGAACTGGCGCTGCTCGCTGATGTCTTTCTTGGCGGCCGCCGACAAGGGCGCCAGGGTCTTGAACTTGAAGGTGGGCGTGGTGGCCAGGATGATCACGCCATTCGCATCCTTGACCCAGATCTGTTCGCCCGCACCGGGCGTGCGCCACGATTGCTCGATCCAGTCCAGGTTGACCTTGGCGGCGACGATGCCGATGATGCGCCCATCGCGCTGCACGGGCTGCGAAATGAAATAGCCGGCCTCGAAGGTGGAAAAGCCGATGCCGTAAAAGCGGCCGATGCCGCCCGCGAACGCATCCTTGAAGTAGGGCCGGAAGCCATAGTTGACGCCCACATACGAGCTGCGGTCTTGCCAGTTGCTCGACGCCAGGGTGGTGCCCTTGTCATCGAGCACGTAGACGGCAAAGGCGCCCGCGCGGCGGTTCATGTCGACCAGGTAGGCATTGATCTGCGTGACCTTGTCGGCGCTGGGCTGCTCCAGCAGCTGCGCCACGGCATCGCTCTGGGCCACGGCCAGGGGCAGGAATTCGTACTTGTTGAGGGCGCCGCCGATGGACGCCGCATACAGTTCCGCGCGCGAATCGAGGGTGCGGTGCAACTCATCGAGCTGGCGCTGCTGGACCCAGGCATACGAGGCCCACGTCAGCACGACCAGCGAGCCCACGGCCAGCAGGGGGCCGAGCGCGGGTCTCAGGGTCCATTTGCCGAATGCCATGGTGCTCCGTGTGTCGGGTTGAATACGGCGGTATTGTAAAGCTGAAACCCGCAAGTCGAAGACTGGGGTCGGACCTTAAGGTCCGACCCCGGCACTTGCTTTGGGGTATGGTCGCACGACGACTAATCTGCCGTACTTGCCATGGTTTCGGCGTTGTGATGACGCTGCTGCTCTTCCATCACCATCTCGCCCAGCATGCGCTTGAGGCGGTTGAACTCGGGGTCGCTCGGGTCGCGCGGGCGGGGCAGCTCGATGGCCACGTCGCGCTTGATGGTGCCGGGACGGTAGGTCATGACGATGGTGCGGTCGGCCAGGTAGATCGATTCCTCGATCGAGTGCGTGACGAACACGATGGTGGTGCCGAAGACTTTCCAGATTTTCAGCAATTCATCTTGCAGGTTGCGCCGCGTCAAGGCATCCAGCGCGCCGAACGGCTCGTCCATCAGCATGATGGGCGAATCGAGGGCCAGCACGCGGGCGATCGCCACGCGCTGGCGCATGCCGCCCGACAAATCTTTCGGGTAGCGGGCACGGAATTCCGTCAAGCCCAGCATGCTCAGCAGCATGTCGACCCGTTCCTTGATCTCGGCCGGCGTCTTGCCGGCGATTTCCAGGCCGAAAGCGATATTGCTTTCGATGCTCATCCAGGGGAACAGCGCGTATTCCTGGAACACCATGCCGCGGTCGGGACCGGGTTCGGTGATCAGCTTGCCGCCGGCCAGGATCTGGCCCGACGTCGGCTGCGAAAAGCCGGCGATGGCGTTCAAGAGGGTCGACTTGCCGCAGCCGGATGGCCCCAGCAGGCAGATGAATTCGCCGCTGGCGATTTCCAGGTTGATATCCTTCAGGGCGATGACGTCCGCGCCGCCCGTGGTGAAGATTTTATTGACTGCATTGATATTGATCGTGGTCATGGCCGTTCCTCTCAGTGTTCCAGGCCGCGGTGCCACTGCAGCAAATGATTATTCAGGGCATTCATGGCGATATCGATGGCCAGGCCGAACAGGCCGATGGTGAACATGCCGGCGATAATCTTGTCGGACCAGAAGTACTCGCGCGCTTCCAGGATGCGGAAACCGAGGCCGCTGTTGACGGCGATCATTTCCGCCACGATCACGACGATGAAGGCCGTGCCCATGCCGATGCGCGCGCCGGCCAGGATGTAGGGCGTGGCCGCTGGCAGGATGACGCGGCGGAACATCGTCATCTGGCTGGCGCCCAGGTTGCGCGCGGCGCGAATATAAATGCCGTCGACCTGGCGCACGCCGGCGATGGTATTCATCAGCACGGGGAAGAAGGAACCGATGCTGATCAGGAAGAAGGCGGGCGGGTTGCCCAGGCCGAACCACAAAATCGCCAGCGGGATGTAGGCGATGGGCGGGATCGGGCGCAGCACCTGCACCAGCGGGTCGAACAGTTTATAGATGGTCTTGTTGGTGCCCATCAGCAAGCCCAGCGGCAAGGCCAGGCCGGCGCCGATGGCGAAGCCGCCCAGCACGCGCGACAGGCTGGCCCAGGCGTCGTGCGGCAATTCGCCGGAGAACATCCACACCAGGTAATTGCCCGCTTCGGGCGTGTACGCCTGCATGGGAATCAGGTATTCATACCATTTGACCACCACGGCCACGGGCGAGGGCAGGATTTGCGGATTGATCCAGCCGAACGTCGACATGGCTTGCCACAGCAGCAGCACGGCCACGGGCACGGCGGCGCCGTGCGCGAAGCGTTTCATCATTTGAATATTCATCGTGACACTTTCAGATTAGCGAGGTCGTGATTAGCGTGGGACATAAGACTTCTTGGCTTTTTCCAGCAGGTCCAGCTTGACCCAATCCTTGGCGGCAGGCGCCTTGGCCATGCGGCCCACGCCGAATTTCACCATGTAGTCGGTGGTCAGCTGCACGTGGCTTTGCGTGATGTCTTCCGTGAAGATGGCGTTGTCGATGGCGTCGCGGTAATCGTCGGACGTGATCTGGTTCTTGAACATCGATTCGCGCACGTATTTTTCCGCCAGTTTCGGGTCGGCCAGGAAGGCGCGCGTGGCGGCGACGAAGCAATCCATGAAACGCTGGGCCACGGCCGGCTTTTCCTTGTACATCTTTTCCGTCATCACGAGCGCGCGCACGGGCTCGCCCAGCGGCGTGTCGTAGGGCTTGATGATGGCCGCGCCGTATTTCTTGTGGATGGCTTGCGTGGAGTAGGGCTCGGACTGGCTCATGACGTCGATATCCTTGGTCAAGAGCGCCTGGTTGAGGTCAGGGTAGCCCATGTACAGGATCTGCACGTCCTTGCCCGGCTTGTCGGACCAGGTCAGCTTGGCCTTGGTCAGCTCGGCAAACAGCAGGATTTCCTGCGGGCCGCCGCGCGTGACGCCGACTTTCTTGCCTTTCAGGTCGGCGATGCCCTTGATGTTCAGGTCGGGACGCCCGACGATCTGCACGCCGCCCTTGGCGAAGCCGCCCACCAGGTACACGGGCAAGCCCGTGGCGCGGCCCGTGATGGCCGCTTCCAGCGCGCTGGCGGACACGTCGATCTCACCGGCGATCATGGCTGGCACGATGTCGAGGCCCTTGGCGAAGATGCGTTCCTCGATCTTCAGGTCGTATTTCGGCGCGATTTCCTTCATGTAGGCGACGGCGCCGTAATGGGCGAATTTCAGGTTGCCCAGGCGGACCAGGTCGGCCGCATGGACGGCAAGCGGGAATTGCGCGGCCAGGGCGACGGCCACGGTCAGTGCCTTGGTGTTGAGGAAGGACGAGATGCGGAAGGTGCGTGCCATGCTGTTGTCTCCAAAAGGTAGATGGTTTTATATAGTGGGTCAGGCTGCCGCTCTGGTGGCGGTTATGAAAATATAAAAGCATCTTCCGTGCCAGTGGAGCGCATTTTGACGTTTATTGCAAGTGATTGTTTATAAAGGTTTAATTTGAATCTATTGAAAATGGGAAATGGCGATATTCCGTTTTTCCGCACGGCGGGCGGAAAGGGTGTGCGGATTGCCGCATTCCTGGCGGTGGTTTCGCCGTCGACTGGCCGATGCATTGCATGTGAACCTAAATGGCGTGGCCGACTCCAATCGTAAAAAAACGCGTTGCAAACAGGCTGGCAACGCGTAACTCCCCCGTGGAGTAGGGGTGGCGCCGCAGGGGCGCCCGATCGATCGCCGTCCGGCGGCCTCGCCGTTAGGCTTTACTTCGGCGCCGTGGCCGGCGGCAGGGCGGGCGCGGTGGCGGGATCGGTCAGCGGCGCGGGCGGCGTCGTGCTGCCCGGGCCGGTTTCCGGCATGGCTGGCGTGACTTGTGGGGTGGAAGCGGGGTTGGGCGCCATTTCGGGCAGGGGCGCTTCGGCCGGTTTCTTGCAGGCGGACAAAGTGACGAGCAAGGCGGCGGCCAACAGGGCAGGCATTTTCATGATGTTTCCTTTGCAAGAGTCGAAGGTGCGCGATGCGGGCGGCGTGCGCCGCGTGCGAAGCTTGAATCTATTGCAATGGAGATTCCGCTTCTGTTCGCTATTTCACTTTGCGCCATGCATGGCGGCGCAAAGTGGGAATGCCGCGGGGTTTGGATGTCATTTTTGGATGTCATTTTTAGATGCCGTGAGAGAAAGAATTCAGTGGGGCAATATTTTTCACTTTCTTGCTTCTAATGTTCGTTAACGCACAGACCAGTGAGGAGCAGGATGGCATTCTGTGCCCAGACGCTCAGGATTCGTGGTGTTCTGGTATAAAAATTGCCAAGAACTTAACAATCCGGGCTACCGGCAATCGTTTAAAAGGAGTATTCAAATGCATGCAATGACTCAGTCTCACGTGAAGAGCGAATTAAAGGCAGCGCACCAGGAACTTCGTAGCCCCGAAAAAGGCTCGCAAATGGTAGAACGCGCAGCACCCATCCCCCCGGAACGCATGAATCCCATTTCCATGGCACCGATCGAGCGCGTGCGTTCGACGTCGGCCACCCTGCGTCGCATCGAAAACATGCAAAAGCTGATCGGCGAATTGTCGCTGCACGAGATGCTGGCCGACGAAATCGCCTGGTTCCTCAAGTTCTCGCCATCGGGCGCCCGCAAATACATCCGCGACCTGCGCGAAGCGGGCGTGATCGAACTGGCCCGCTACATCGAAGGCACCGCCACCTACCTGGGCAAGGCAGTGTACCAGCTGACGCCGGACCCTGAGCGCGTGCGCGCCTTCCTGGCCGCCATCGTCCAGCCGAAACGCGAAGGCGCGCCACCGCGCAAAGACCGTCCCGGCCTGCGCGAGCAGAGCATGGCAGGCAGCGGCCGTCACTTCCACATCCTGGCCGATGACACGCATTACGCCATCCGCGTCAACCGCGGTCCCGTGACGCGCGATCCGCTGGTCGCCGCATTGTTCGGAGCGCCACAGCAAAAATCTGCCGAGTAACCCCCGACGTTGTTGTCGGGCGTTGTGACGTTGCAATGAAAGCCGGGTGACATCCCGGCTTTTGGCGTTGGTGCTCGCCCGTTGACCTTGGCGGATTGAAAAGATGTTAATCAACCCCATGTGGGCTGGACTGCCCGCCCGTTCCGATGCGGGTTCATTCGAAGGAGCTTGTCCTTGTCTGCCTACGCCGCCCTGTTATCGTCTCCGCCACTGCCCTGCCTGAAACGGGACTCCGCATGAACCCTCTTCTGTGGATCGCCTTCGTCACGGCCGCCATCGTCTTTTCGCTGTGGTTCCCCCGCTGGCGCCTGAGGCGGGCTCTCGCGAAGCCCTTGCCGGCCGAAGGCTTGGCCGTGCTGGAAAAGAACATTCCCGTGTATCCCCGCATGCCGGCGCCGCTGCAGCAGCAACTGCGCCGGCTCGTCGTGCAATTCCTGTATCAAAAGAAATTCGTCGGTTGCGGCGGCCTGGAGATCACGGACGAGATGCGCTACACCATCGCCGGCCAGGCCTGTTTGCTGCTGCTGAACCGCCAGACGCAGGTGTATCCCGCGCTCGACACCATCCTCGTGTATCCCACGGAATTCATCGTCACGCGCGATGAAGTGGGGCCGGGCGGCGTGGTGACGCCATCGGCCAACGGCTTGCTGGGCGAATCCTGGGGCGACGGCCGCGTGGTACTGGCCTGGGACCACGTGCAGCGCGGGGCGGCCGACTGGACCGATGGCCATAATGTCGTGCTGCATGAATTCGCCCACCAGCTCGACAGCGAATCGGGCGCCGCGAATGGCGCGCCCTACCTGCCCAGCGTGTCGAGCTACCGCAGCTGGGCCACCGTGCTGTCGCGCGACTTCGACAACCTGCGCCACGACGCCATGGTTCAGCAGCAAAGCGTGATGGACCATTACGGCGCCACGAATCCCGCCGAATTCTTTGCCGTGGCCACGGAAACCTTCTTTGAAAAGCCGTACCAGATGGCCGAGCACCACGAAGAACTGTATGCGCAATTCTTGCAGTACTACAAGGTTGACCCGCGCGACTGGATGGCGCCGCCTGTGGAAGCCGAGCACATGGCCTCGCCATTCCCCAACTTTGTCCAGCACTGGTAGCGAGGCGACGCCCTTAGGTGATTTGCTTATAAGTAAGGGTGAAAAGATTCCTTTTTGGAAATAAGAGCGCTGCGGTCTAATGGCGGAATTCGTTATCCACCAGAGGAATTCCATGCAGACCCGTCTTCATTTCGCCGCGCTTCTTTTCACCTCCATCGCCTTCACGCAGGTGGCGCAAGCGGACCAGCTGGCCGCCATCAAGGCGAAGGGCGAGCTGGTCTGCGGCACCCTGGGCACGGACGAACCAAACAGTTTCATCGACGCCAAGTCGCGCCAGCTGGTCGGCTATGAAGTGGACCTGTGTCGCGCCATCGCCCAAGGCCTGGGCGTCAAGCCGGTGATCAAGCAGCTGGCCGTGGCCGCCCGCATCCCCGAATTGCAGCAGGGCCGCATCGACATCCTGACGGCGTCCCTGACGCACAACAAGGAACGCGAAGCGCTGGTCGATTTTTCCCTCTCCACGTTTTACACGGGCCAGCGCGTGCTGGTCAAAAAAAGCAGCAATATCACGACGGTCGCTGGCCTGGCCGGCAAGAAAGTGCTGACCGTCAAGGGCGGCACGCAGGAACCGAATATCCGCAAGGCCGTGCCCGGCGTGGATGTGGTGACGTTCGAGACGGCGGGGCAGGCCTATCTCGGCTTGCAGCAAGGCAAGGGCGTCGGCTATGTCGACGATGAAGTCTCGCTGCTCAACAACTACGCCAAGCTGGGCGCCGCGCAAAAGGATTATCTTGTGCTGCCGCAGAACATCAGCAAGGAAGTGTTTGCCTTCGGCATCCGCAAGGGCGAGACGGGCGTGAAAACGGCCGTCGACCAGGTGCTGCGCGCACTGGAAAAATCGGGCGAGGCGGAAAAGCTGTTCTTCAAATGGTATGGCCCGACGAGCAATGTGAAATTCCAGAAACGCACATTTAAAATTGAATCGGACAAGATCGACGCCTGAACCTTGCCTGACTCTTCCGCATGTTTGATCTGAACTTTTTGCTGGCCGGCGACTACCGCGACTGGTTGTTGTCCGGTTTGCTGCTGTCCTTGCGCCTGATGGGCATCACCTTGCTCCTGTCCCTGCCGCTGGCGTGCGGCGTGGCCATGCTGCGCCTGGCGCCATCGCGCCTGCTCAACGGCCTGGGCGCCGCGTATGTCGAGCTGATCCGCAACGTGCCCTTGCTGGCCCACTTCCTGTTCTGGTATTTCGGCGCGCCCGAACTGCTGCCCGAGGCGTGGAAGGAGCGCTTGTATGCCGGCAATATCGAAGCCGTCAGCGCCGTCACGGCCCTGACTGTCTACACGGCCGCCTACATGGCGGAAGACATCCGCAGCGGCATCCGCGCCATTCCTGCCCAGCAATTCGAGGCGGGCCGGGCGTTGGGCTTGAGTTTTCTCGCCACCATGCGTCTGTGCATCGTGCCGCAGGCGCTGCGGCTGGCCGCGCCGCCGCTGCTGTCGCAAACCCTGAACCTGTGGCAAAACACCAGCATCGCCACCGTCATCGGCGTGGCCGAGCTGATGTACCAGACGCAGCGCGTGGAAGCGGCCTCGTTCCGCAGCGTGGAGGCCTTCGTCTTTGCCAGCGTGGCGTACCTGGCCGTCTCCCTGCTGATCGCGGGCCTGGCTGCCTTGCTGCAAAGGAAGGTGTTCTGATGCTGGAACTGATCCACGATTACTGGCTGTATTTTCTTGTGGGACGCTATCCCGAGGGGCCGCTGGGCGGGCTGGCGCTGACGGTGCTGCTGGCCAGCCTGGCGCTGGTGCTCAGCCTGCCCGTTGGCTTGCTGCTGGGGCTGGCGCGCCTGAGTCCCTGGCGCCTGCTGCGCTGGCCCGTCGCCGCGCTGATCCACGTGGTGCGGGGGATTCCCTTGTTGCTGGTGATCTTCTGGGCGTATTTCTTCCTGCCCAGCATCACGGGCCATGAAAGCGGGCAATTCGGCACCATGCTGGCCGCCCTCGTCATCTTCGACGGCATTTATCTGGCGGAAATCGTGCGTGCCGGCGTGCAAGCCGTGCCCAAGGAACAGGTGGAAGCTGCCCGTTCGCTGGGCTTGAACTATCTGGACAGCATGCGCCAGGTCGTGCTGCCGCAGGCGCTGCGCCACATGCTGCCGTCCCTGGTCAACCAGTTCGTCTCGACCATCAAGGAAACCTCGCTTGGCACCATCATCGGCCTGGCCGAAGTGTCGTTCATCGCTACGCAAGTCAATGGCCTGGTGCTGACGAAACCCGTGCAAGTGTATTTCCTGCTGGGCATGACGTATTTTGTTTTATGTTTCAGCCTGTCGCGCGCCGCCTTCTGGCTCGAGCGGCGTCAGGCGCGACTCTTGAAAGCGGCGGCATGATCACCTTTGACAACGTCAACAAATACTATGGCGACTATCACGCCTTGAGCGGCATCAACGAACACGTCGCCAAGGGCGAGGTGCTGGTCGTATGCGGGCCGTCCGGTTCTGGCAAGTCGACCCTGATCCGCACCATCAACCGCCTGGAGCCGATCGCGTCGGGCCGCATCACAGTGGCGGGCCAGGACATCCACGCGCCGGGGCTGGACGTGAATGCCTTCCGCTCGCACATCGGTTTTGTATTCCAGCAATTCAACCTGTTTCCCCATTTATCGGTGCTGGACAATTGCGCGCTGGCGCCGCAGCGCTTGCGCGGCCTGAGCCGCAAGGACGCGCAGGAGCGGGCGCTGGCCCTGCTCGAACGCGTGGGGCTGGCGCACAAGGCGCGCGCCATGCCGGCGGCCCTGTCCGGCGGCCAGCAGCAGCGCATGGCCATCGCCCGCGCGCTGGCCATGCAGCCGCCGCTGATGCTGTTCGACGAGCCCACCAGCGCGCTGGACCCGGAAATGGTGGGCGAGGTGCTGCAAGTGATGCGCGACCTGGCGCAGGGCGGCATGACGATGGTGTGCGTGACGCACGAGATGGGCTTTGCGCGCGAAGTGGCGGATCGCGTCTGGTTCATGGACCACGGGCAAGTGCTGGAACGGGCCGCGCCCGAGGATTTCTTTGCGCGGCCGCAAACTGCGCGCGCACAACAGTTCCTGTCGGATATCCGCAGCCCGTTCAGCACGAGCGCATGAATGAGCGCATGATTGAGTTGCTGTGTGCGCAAGCGAACGGTCTGTTGGCGCTGTCCGGCGCACGCTATCGAGGCGGCGCATGGTGCGCCAGCAGCCGACGAGGAGGGCCGTATCATGTCACGCATCATCGCAGGTCATTTTCAGTTGCAGGAGCAGATAGACGCCGCGCGCGCCGCCCTGAATCAGGCGGGCTTTCCCGATAGCCGCATCAGCGCCTTCTTTGTCAACCAGCCGGGCCAGCACGACTTGCACGCGCTGGGCGGCGACCGCGACATCTCGCCGGGGGCGAAGGAAACGCCGGAAGGCGTGGTGGAAGGCGTGGCCGTCGGGGCCGCCATTGGTGCGGGCATCGGCGCGGCCACCACGCTGGCGACGGGGCCGCTGGGTCCGGTGGTGGGCGCGCTGGTGGGCGCCCACGTGGGTTCTCTCTACAGTTTCAACAAGATGAAGGATGCGGGCGAAGCGGAGAAGCATGGCGAAAACAACGGCGAAAACCGCCGCCAGCCACGCCATCCGGGCATGCTGATCGCCGTCGCGCTAGGCGGCCTCGACGAGCGCGAACGGGCGCTCGAAGCGCTGCACCGGCTGGGCGCCGAACATATCGAGGAGGCGGAAGGCACGATCGCCAATGGCGATTGGCATGATTTTGACCCGCTCAGCATTCCCGTGCTGGTGGCGTGAACCGGCGCCTCTGTGGCGCAAGATGCATAAATTCCGCGCTGCATGAAATTTAGGTATGATCCTTGTTAGTATTGCTAATGATTGGTAAACAATGCCGACAGGGATAGTTTCCGCGCGCCCGAAGTGACACTGGACCAAGGTGACTGCCTGTAGTACTTGCCTCGCATGCTAACGAGTATGGATAGGAGGGCGCGTCATGACACAGGCATGGTTCATTCTGACACGGGCCGATGGGCGCGACATCTGCGCGCCCTCGCCGGCACAGCTGGCCGATGCCCTGGCCGAGGTCTACCGTGTTGGCGCCGTCGCGCCGGACGGCAGCCCGGCCGCCGTCGTGTTGCGTTTCGGCTACGACGACGGCTTGATGTATCAGGTCGAAGTCGCTAGCGGAGGCGAAGTCACTTTCGAGGAATGGTCGGACCGCGATTGCGAAATCGCCCTGGCTCCCCCGCGCCATATGTCGGCCGTGCCGCAGGACACCGCGCAGCAGCTGTGGCAGTGGCTGGCGCAACGCCAGGTGGCGAAGATCCGCAGCCAGCCCTGGCAGGGCGGCTAGCCCCGCCGTCTTTCCAAAGGTCTAGTGCGCCATCAGCACGGGGATCGTCATGCTTTGCAAGATCGTGCGCGTGACGCCGCCGAGGATGGTTTCACGCAGGCGCGAATGGCCATATGCCCCCATCACCAGCAAGTCGGCCGACAGGTCGGCCGCCTGCGACAGCAGCGCTTCGCCGATGTCGCCGCGCCGCACGCCCCCGCCATCGAGCAAATGCAGCCGCGCTTCCACGCCGTGGCGCGCCAGGTAGTGCGTCAGCTCGGCACCCGGCTGTTCGCCGTGCTCGGCGGCATGCACCTGGGCATCGAAAATGGCCACGTGGACTTGTCCGGCACGCTGCAGCAGGGGCAGGGCGGCGCTCACGGCGCGGCTCGCTTCCTTGCTGGCGTTCCAGGAAATGAGCACATTGCGCGCGGCCGCCGGCGGCGCCAGCAGGGGCAGCGGCGGCGCATACGGCACGATCAGCACGGGGCGCCCCGAATGCAGCAGCACGTACGCGGGAAAGTCGCGCATCACGGATGGCGATTTATCCTTGGCGTTGTATTGGCTGATGACGACCAGGTCCGCATAGCGGGCCAGCAGGCTGATGCCGCCCGCCGCCTCGTCGTCGAGCACGCGCTGTTCGAACGAGGCGACGCCGGCCGCGCGCACCTGTTGCTCGAAACCGTCGAGGGAGCGCGTCGCCCGTTCGCGCAGGAAGTTCAGATGCAAGCTCAGGTTCGGGTCCGCATCGAGGTCGGGCTGGTTCTGGTACAGCAGGCGCGACACGCCCGTCAGGGCCACGCCCGTCAGGTGGCCGCCGCAAGCCTGGGCGACGCTGGCCGCCGCTTCGATGCGGGCGGCGCGCCCGGCGCTGTCGTCGATGTGGAGCAATACGGTCTTGTACGTCATGGCCTGGCCTCTCGCTGTGGAGTAAGCCCCATTCTGGCACAGTCACGGGCAACGGCCGCGCACGCGAGCGGCCGTTGCCCCTGCCCGTCAGCTCATGGCAATGATGATGATGTCGGCGTCGCAGTTGCGGTAGTGAATCACGATGACGATGATGCGCCGCAATTGCGCCGCCTTTTGCGCCACGTCCGGCATGCTGCGGCTGGCCCGGTTCTTCATCGTCACCTGCACTTGCGAGGCATCGCTGACGGGGATGCCCATGGCTTTCAAGGCCGCCTTCGGATTGGCCATCAGGGCCAGCGCATGCTGTGGATCGAGCTCCGCCTGATGCACCGATTCCACGTCGCTCATGCCGGGATTGATGTCGTTGAACAAATCCCTCAATGCTTCTGTGTCGTCCTGGATTTCCATCGCGTTCTCCGTGTGAGTCTGACCGTCAAGCAAAGTCGGCACGACTTGCCTGTCGAGGTGCCATCACCTCCTCGGTGAGTATAATTTTGATAATTTTCCTTGCATGGATGCTGCGCAGATGTATGCAGACTCAGCCTTTGATCTGGCGCAAGGCCTGTTTCAAAAGTGCCACCTACACTTGATCCCACGCAGAACAACCATAACAAGCGGGAGAGACAGCAATGAAAGAACAAAAGGTAGCGCTGGTCACGGGTGGCATGGGCGGCCTGGGCACGGCCTTGTGCCGCAGGCTGCATGCGGCGGGCTTTGCCGTCGTGGCGGCGCATACGCCGGGCAATGCACGGGTGGCTGGCTGGCTCGACGAACAGCAATCGCAGCAGTACTATTTTCATCCGCTGGCGCTCGATGTGACCGACTTCGCCGCCTGCAGCGAAGCCGTGGCAAGCGTGCTGGCGCGGTTCGGCCGCATCGACGTGCTGGTCAACAACGCCGGCATCACGCGCGACCAGAGCATGCGCAAGATGGAATTGCCGCACTGGTCAGAAGTCATGCGCACCAATCTCGACAGCCTGTTCAACATGAGCAAGCAGGTGCTCGAGCCGATGCTGGCTAAGCGCTGGGGCCGCATCATCAATATCTCGTCCGTCAATGGCCAGAAGGGTGCGTTTGGCCAATGCAATTACGCGGCCGCCAAGGCGGGCGTGCATGGCTTCAGCAAGGCGCTGGCGCTGGAAGTGGCGCGCCACGGCATTACCGTCAACACCGTCTCGCCCGGCTACCTGCGCACGCAGATGGTGACGGCCGTGCCGGCCGATATCCTGGAAACGAAGATCCTGCCGCAGATTCCCCTGGGCCGCCTGGGCGAGCCGGACGAGGTGGCGGCCCTGGTGGCTTACTTGGCGTCCGACGAGGCGGCGTTCGTCACGGGCGCGAATATCGCCATCAATGGCGGACAGCACATGAGTTAGCAAGCGTGGCGCTTGCAGTAGGGCAATGGCAGTAGAGGAGACCCGTCCACCCAGCCGTCACGCACGATGCTGGCGGGGGACGGCAGGCAGCATGGCAGTCACGCTGGGAAACAGGGGGCAGGGCAGCGATGCCTTGCCCTTTGTTGTTGCGCAGTCATGGTAGCCCGCGCCGGGCTTTTTCCAGCCGCGTCTGGCAATCGATGCACAGGCGCGCTTCGGGACGCGCGTTCAGGCGCGACAGGCCGATGGCTTCGCCACAGTTGTCGCACAGGCCGTAACTGCCATCGGCAAACTTGGCCAGCGCCTGCTTGATGATGGCCAGCTGCGCCACGTTGTGCTCGGCCGCTTCGCTGACGAGGGCGTTCAAGGTGCGCACGCTGGCATTGTCGGCCGGCGAGGCTTCGATTTCATTGAGCAAGGAGGCGCGCGCGTCCGCTTCGGCCGCTTCGTTCTCGATCTGTTCCAGCAGTGCCAGCTTGCGTTGCTCCAGCACGCCCTGCAGGCGCTGCAGCTGGTCTTGCGGCAATCCATTCATGGCCATCACCCCTCGGGAATCTCTCCTATATGGTAGTCCAGGATGGGCGGTTCTGCTTGCGCTACTACCCGCGCCGCGTTTGACGCGGCGCAGGCTGGCAGCGGCCGTTCTATGCTGGCTCTTTCAGGCAGTTGACCATCCAGGCCACGCCGAACTGGTCTTTCAGCATGCCGAAGCGCTTGGCCCAGAACGTTTCCTCCAGCGGCATCTGGACCTTGCCGTCACGCGCCAGCGCCGCGAAGACCTGTTCCGCCTCCTCCGGCGTCTCGACGGTCAGGCAGATCGCGCTGCCGCTCATGCCCTTGGCGCCCTCGTCGCAGCCGCCGTCCGAGCCCATCAGCATGGTGGGCCCCAGCTGCACGGAGCCGTGCATGATCTTGTCATACCAGTCTTCCTTGACTTGCTCCTGGGCCGGCGAGCCCCGATACGGCATCAGGCACAGGTCCGTGCCATGCAGGTGCTGGCGGTAGTATTCCAGCGCCTGCGCGCAGTTTCCATCGAATTGCAAATACGGTTCGATACGCATATTGGCCTCCTCTGGTCATCGCCCCGCAGGCACGATTGCCAGGCGGGGACGTCCCAGTATAGGCGCTTGCCAGCCGATTTCAATCAGTCCGGCGCCATCTCTTGCAGCCGCTCACGCACCTTTCCCAGGGTGCCGAGGATGCGCTCGGGATTGCCGGCGAGGACGGCGCTGCCCAGGTGCAACAAGCTCGTCGCCAGGCTGATCCAGTGCCGCACGTCGTCGTTGCGGGCGATGCGCAGGCGCACCGTGTCGAGCAGTCCGCTGAGCTGGCGCTGCGCCGTGTCCAGGCCCGCCACCGTGTGCCCGGCGGCATCGGCATACAGCTGGTTGGCTTGCTGGCGCAAGGCCACTTCCAGCGCGAAGACGGCTTGCGCCTGGCTGTGG
This sequence comes from Janthinobacterium rivuli, assembly GCF_009208735.1. Taxonomy (GTDB): domain Bacteria; phylum Pseudomonadota; class Gammaproteobacteria; order Burkholderiales; family Burkholderiaceae_D; genus Janthinobacterium. Next base: position 38,190 of record NZ_WFLJ01000028.1, read on the forward strand.
CTGATGCCATTTTCGCCCTGACTGGCGCGCTTGCGGATGGCGCGCATGACGGCGCCGTGCAGGGTGACGGCCGCCTGCGACAGGCTGTCTGCCAGTTGCTCGACGCGCATGGCGCTGCTGAGAGCAGCCTCGCGCCGTTCGCTGCTTACCGATCCGTCCATCTTGCCTCCGTGGTGGTGAGGGCGGCGGCGAGCCGGGCGTGTTCGCGCGCCAGTGCCGCCAGTTGCCGGCGCGTCAGCGTATGGCGCAGGCCAAACAGCCGGAATTCCTCGGTTTTGCTTTGCTGCATGTTTTTCGCCAGCACGGCCAGCAGGGCTTGCAGCGGCGCGTCGCCATCGTGCAGCACTTGCCCCAGGTGCGCCTGTTGGCTGGCCGCGCCGCCCAGGCGCGACAGTTGCTGCAGCAACAGCGTGTAGGCGCTCACATGGCGGTCGTCGATGCCGCTGCCGGGCCAGGCGCGGATGGCGGCGCCGGCGCCGGCCAGTTCCGGCTGCACCTCATACGCATCGGCATCGGCCAGACGGCCCAGCGCCTGCAGGTACAGGCGCACGGCCTGCGCCAGGCGCGCGACATCGGCCTGCGCGGCGCGGCGTTGCGCATCGAGCAGGCGTTCGCGCGCGTCTTCGGCGGGTGACAGGTAGGGGCGGGCGCGCTGGTAGGTGTCCACGTGGCGCTCCGACAACTCGCTGAAGGCGGTCACGGCACCGGTGCCGGCGGCCAGGGCGCGCACTTGCGCCAGCTCGGGGCGCGCGGTGGCGCAGCCGCACAGTACGATAGCCAGGCAGAGGTGCAGATGGCCAGGGAACAGCCGCAGGGCGCGGCGATGGCGGGCGGGCAGGGCGGACACGTCACCTCTCGACAGAAAATACTGTATGGAAAGGTATTGTCGTGCCGGTCCGCGCCGCCCGCCTTGTGCGGGCGCAAGCGCGCTGCGATCAGGCGCCCGGCGTGCCAGCGATGGCCGCCGTGCCTGTCAATTGCTCGCGCCAGCCCAGGCCCGCCACCGTGTCGCTGGCGGGACGGTATTCGCAGCCGACCCAGCCAGCGTAGCCGACCTGGTCGAGCAGCTTGAACACATGCCGGTAGTTGATCTCGCCCGTGCCCGGTTCGTGGCGGCCCGGCGTGTCGGCGATCTGGATGTGGCGGATCAGCGGCAGCAGGGCGCGGATGGTGTTGCTCAGCTCGCCCTCCATGCGTTGCATGTGATAAATGTCGTACTGCAGGAACACATTGCTGCGCTGGCAGTCGGCGATGATGTCGGCCGCCTGCTGGCTATGGTTGAGAAAGTAACCTGGCATGTCGTAGCGGTTGATCGGCTCGATCAGCACGTTGATGCCATGCGGACGGCAGGCGTCGGCCGCATATTGCAGGTTGCCGATCAGGCTTTGCCGCGCCCGTTCCAGGCTCATGCCGGGCGGCACGATGCCGGACATGCAGTGCAGCTGTTTCGCCCCGAGTGCCAGCGCGTAATTGAGCGCCAACTGCACGTTCGTGCGGAATTCGTCGCCACGGCGCGGATCGCAGGCGATGCCCCGCTCGCCGTGTTCCCAGTCGCCGGGCGGGAAGTTGAAGACGGCCAGCTGCAGATGGTGGCGCTCCAGCCGCATGGCGATCTGGCGCGCCTCGACGGCATAGGGGAAAAGAAATTCGACGGCATCGAAGCCCGCTTCCCTGGCGGCGGCAAAGCGGTCGAGGAAGGGCAGTTCGGTAAACATCATGCTGAGGTTGGCAGCGAAGTTCGGCATGGCAGTACGCAGGTGAGGATGATGGACACTATCCTAGCCCAAATCGGCAAATGGTGGCGTGCATGAAAAAACCGTTCCAGAAGCAAGTCCTGGAACGGTTTTTATTCCTGCGATACGCTTACCAGCGGGTATTAGCGGCCGCGGCCGCCGGAGCGATGCGACGCCGCCGAACGCGGCGCATTGCCGCTGCGGTTGCCGCCGCCACCGCCGCCGGCCGGGCCGGCGCTGCGTGGCTTGGCGCCGCTGCCGCCGGTTTTCACGCGCACCACGGCGCCGGCTGGCGCGCGGCTGTTGTTGCGGTGGCCGCCGGTGCCGCTGCGCAATTGCACAGGCTGGGCGCGGGCGTTCAGGTCCGGCTCGAAGCCCGGAATCACTTCACGCGGCAGGGTTTGCTTGATCAGCTTTTCGATGTCTTTCAACATTTCGTGCTCATCCACGCAGACCAGCGACACGGCTTCGCCCTTGGCGCCGGCGCGGCCCGTGCGGCCGATACGGTGCACATAGTCTTCCGGAATGTTCGGCAAGTCGTAGTTGACGACGTGCGGCAACTGGTCGATATCGATGCCGCGCGCGGCGATGTCGGTGGCGACCAGCACTTGCAGGGTGCCATCCTTGAACTCGGACAGCGCGCGCGTGCGCGCCGACTGGCTCTTGTTGCCGTGGATGGCCAGGGCGCCGATGCCGTCCGCGCCCAGCTGCTCGACCAGTTTATTGGCGCCATGCTTGGTGCGCGTAAAGACCAGCACTTGCGTCCAGTTGTTCGACTTGATCAGGTAAGACAGCATCGGGTGCTTCTTGTCGCGGTCGACCGGATGGATCTTTTGCTTGATCACTTCCACGGTCGAATTGCGGCGCGCCACCTCGATCATGGCCGGTTTGTTCAGCAAGCCGTCGGCCAGGGCCTTGATCTCTTCCGAGAACGTGGCCGAGAACAGCAGGTTCTGGCGTTTCGGCGGCAGCACGGCCAGCACTTTCTTGATGTCGCGGATGAAACCCATGTCGAGCATGCGGTCGGCTTCGTCGAGGATCAGGATTTCCACTTTCGACAGGTCGACCGTGCCCTGACCCATGTGGTCCAGCAAGCGGCCCGGCGTGGCGACGAGGATGTCGACGCCATGCTTGAGCTGCTTGATTTGCGGGTTGATGCCGACGCCGCCGAAGATCACGGTCGAGTTCAATTTGGTGTACTTGCTGTAGGCGCGCACGCTTTCCTCGACCTGCGCGGCGAGTTCGCGCGTCGGTGCCAGGATCAGGGCGCGGATCGGGCGCGTCGAGGTGTTGCTGGTGATGGATGCGCCATTGGCGTCCGTCGACAGGCGGTGCAGCACGGGCAGGGTGAAGCCGGCCGTCTTGCCGGTACCGGTCTGTGCGCCGGCCAGCAAGTCGCCGCCAGCCAGCACGGCGGGAATCGCCTGCGACTGGATGGGGGTAGGCACGGTGTAGCCGTGTTCGGTAACGGCACGTACGATAGCGTCGGACAATCCGAGGGAGGAAAAGGACATGGTAACTTTATTGTGAGATCGGCCTGTCGCCATCGTGAGGCGCCAGTCGCAGGCAATCAGATTAGGGGTCGAAAGACAGCGGCAAGGGGACTGGTCATATGTGCCGCACACGCGAAGTATAACAGCCTGGCAAAAAAGCGTTCCAACTGTTTCAAGTTTGCAAGGCCAGGAGCGGGCAGGCTGGCCTTGCGACATGTGTCGCAAGTTTCGCTTGCGCGCATGTGACGCATGTCGCATAATTGGTTCATTCGTCACATGAGGGGATTTCCATGGCCACGCCATCCGTTACCGAATTATCATTATTGAAAGCCTTGTGGAAAGACCACCCGCTGTCCGCGCGCGAACTGCACGCCCGCGTCGAGGAAGAGCTGGGGTGGTCGTTTTCATCCACGCGCAAGACGCTCGAACGCATGCTGGACAAGGGCATGCTGCTGCAGCGCAGCGTGCATGGCGTGCTCGTGTATGAGGCGAACGTGGACAAGGTGGCGACCCTGGCCGCGTTTGCCCACGACTTTGGCCGGCGCGTGATGGAAATCGACAGTCCCTTGCCGGTCAGTATGTTTACAGGCAGCAAACTGGTGGACCAGCAGGAACTGGTGGCGCTGGAGCAGCTGCTGCAGGACTGGCCGCTCGAGGGAAAGGAATAAGCGATGCTGCTGTTTTCCCTCACGCTGTTGCAGGCCAGCGCCGCCTGTCTCGCGACCGGCCCGCTGCTGTGGGCAATGCTGAGCCTGGCGCAGCGGCGCTGGCCCGCGCTGGCGGCGCAGCGCAGCGTGTGGCTCGGCGCCCAGCTGGTGCTGGCCGCCGTGTTTGTGCTGCCGCTGCTGCCTAATACGCGGCAGCTGAGCGTGGTGCCCGAGGTGAGCGTGCCTGTTTCGCTGGCCAGCGCGGCGCCCGACGTGCCGCTGGCCACGGCTGTGCCGGCGGCCGGGCTGCCATCCGCCGCTTCATGGCTGGCCCTGGTGCCCTGCGCCTGGGGCCTGATCTATCTGCTGGGCGTCGCTTGCGCAGCCTGGCGCTGGCGGCGTGGCCACGCCATGTTGCGCGCCTTGATGCAACTGGCGCGGCGCCGGCGGCTGCATGGCCTGGAGGTGCTGGAAGTCGATGCGCCGATCTCGCCGATGCTGGTGGGCGTGTGGCGGCCGCGTTTGCTGTTGCCGGCGCACCTGGCGCAATTTACGCCGGAACAACGGCAGTTGGTGATCGCCCATGAGCTGACCCATGCACGCCGGCGCGACCCCTTGCTCCGGCTGCTGGCCACCATGCTGCAGGCGCTGCTGTGGTTCAATCCGGTCGCGCGCTGGCTGGCCGGCCAGCTGGCTTGGGCGCAAGAGCTCGGTTGTGACCGCCAGGTCCTGGCCGGCCGCGCGCCGCGCCAGCGCCAGCAATATGCGGCGGCCCTGGTCAGGCAGCTCGGGCTGCAGGCGCAGCCGCTGCCGGGACTGGCCTTTGGCGGCGGCAGCATGGCCGAGCGCCTGCTGCGCATGCGGGACGGGCAGGCTCGCCCGGCTCCCGCCTTGCGGGCGTTGATGGCGCTGTTGCTGTGCGCGATCGGCGCGGCCAGCCTGGCGCTGCAGCCGGCACTGGCGTGGGCCGTGGCAGCGACGCCAGCCAGCATGCTCACTGCGCCGGCGTCGGCGCCCGCGCCCGCGGTCTGGCGCAATCCACTGGACAGCATGCGCGTGACCGGCTTCTTTGGCGTGGTGCGCCAGATGACGCCACAAGGCCATAGCGGCATCGATCTGGGCGCCAGGCGCGGCACGCCCGTGCATGCGGCGGCCGACGGCATCGCCAGCGTCAGCGAAGATGCGCGCTTTGGCAAGGCCGTCCGCATCGACCACGGCGCCGGCATCGAGTCGCTGTATGCCCATCTCGATCGGGTCACGCTCACCACCGGCACGGCCGTCACGGCCGGGCAGGCCATCGGCACGGTGGGCGCCACAGGCCTGGCGACGGGGCCGCATTTGCATTTCCAGGTCACCCGGGACGGGCGCTTGCAGGATCCGCAACAGTGGCTGGCCGATCTCGATGCCAAGGCCACCGCGCGCGCCCTGCGCCTGCGCAAGGAGCAGTTCGGCCGCTAGTGTTATCAGGCCGCAGGTCGGGTGTGCGCGCGAGCGCACACCCGACACCACCATCGACCTTTCAGGATTCCCCATGCGATTGAGTATTTTATTGTGCAGCCTTGCGCTGCCGTTGACGGCGCACGTCCGTGCCGAGGACGTCCTGCCTTCCGTGACGGTCACCGCCAGCAAGGCGGACCAGCGCCGCGACGACACCGTGGCCGCCATCGTCGTCGGCCACGCGGAACTGACACGCCAGGGCGACCGCGTGCTGGCCGATGCCCTGAAGCGCCTGCCCGGCATTTCCATCGGCGCGCCAGCCGGCACGGGGCAGGGCGGGCAGCTCCAGCTGCGCGGGTTGGGCCAGGGTTACACCCTCGTCATGCTCGACGGCGTGCCCGTGTCGCCCGGTTTTTCGCTCGACTCGCTGGACCCGGAACTGGTCGAGCGCGTGGAAATCATGCGCGCCGCCACGGCGCAATTTTCCGCCCAGGCGATCGCCGGTTCCATCAACATCGTGCTGAAAAAATCGGGCAAGCGGCGCGAACGCACCTTCAAGCTGGGGGCGTCCGGCAGCCATGGCATGCCCGCCGGCAGCGCCACCGTGCAGTGGGCGGACCAGGACGGCCGCCTGTCCTACGCGCTGGCCGGCACGCTCGCTCACACGGGGCGTCGGGGCTTGTCCGATGAATGGAACCGCGCATACGATGCGGATGGCAAACCCACGGTGGTGCGCCATATGCCGCTGACGGAACGCGTGAAGAGCGATACGTTGGAGCTGGCGCCCCGCCTGCAATGGGCGCTGGCGGGCGAAGACAGCCTGGCCTGGCAAAGCCTGGTCACCTGGCGCCGCCTGGCCAGCCGCCGCCAGGTGGTGGAAACGTCTTACCTGGGCGGGCATACCGACTATCCGGACAATGACGCCGCCTTCAGTCAGGACAGCGGCAGCGTGCGCAGCGATCTGCACTGGCTGCGCAAGCTCGGACAGGGGGCCAGCCTCGATATGAAACTGGGCCTCGATGCCAATCACCGCGGCAGCGATTATCTGTTCCAGGGTGTCGGCGCCGCGCCCGGGCCGGCGAATGTGCGCCGGGTCGATGCAGGCGTGGACGATGTGGGCATGCAGGCCAGCGGCACCTATCGGCGGACGCTGGGCGAGGGGCATGCGCTGGCGGCGGGCTGGGATGCGGGCAACCGGCGGCGCACGGAGTTCCGACGCGAACGCCAGCTGTCGTCGGGCGGGCCACCCGTGCTGCCGGACGAAGACTATGCGGCCACGGTGCGGCGCCTGGCCCTGTTCGCGCAGGATGAATGGGAAGTCTCCGCGCGCTGGTCGCTGTATCTGGGGCTGCGCTGGGAAACCTGGCGCACGGCCAGCGCCACCGGTGGCGCCGGCCCCGTCGATGTGCGCGCGCAGGTATGGAGTCCCGTGCTGCAAAGCCTGTGGAAGCTGGCCGGCAAGGATCAGCTGCGCCTTGCCGTCACGCGTACTTACAAGGCGCCGCAGATTTTCCAGCTGATCCCGCGCCCCTACCTCAACGACAACGGCAATAGCCCCGTGAACCCCGACAACCAGGGCAACCCGGCGCTGCGTCCGGAACTGGCGTGGGGCCTGGACGCGGCCTACGAATACTATCCTGCGGAAGGCGCCATGCTGGGCGCCAGCGCCTCGCTGCGGCGCATCGGCGATGTGATGCTGGACCGGCTGTACCAGGACAAGGGGCGCTGGGTGGCCACGCCCGTCAATCAGGGCAGGGCGCAGGTGCGCGGCATCGAACTGGAGGCGAAGCTGCCGCTGTCGGCGCTGTGGGCGGGCGCCCCCGCGCTGGACCTGCGGGCGAACGTGGCGCGCAACTGGTCGACGGTGGACGCCGTCGCCGGTCCGGACAACCGCCTCGATGGCCAGTTGCCGTGGAGCGCCAACCTGGGCGCCGATTACCGGCTGGCCGGCAAGCCGTTGACCCTGGGCGGCAATCTGCATTACCAGGGCGGTGGACCGTCGCGCGAGTCAAACCAGCTGCTGGCCTGGCAGGGTGCCCGGCGCGAACTGGATCTGTACGCCTTGTGGAAATTCAGCGACCAGCTGCGCCTGCGCGTGTCGGGCGCCAATCTGCTGCGCCAGCTTGAGCGCACGCGCAGCCTGTATGCGGACGGCGGCAGCAGCCTGCTGCGCACGGTCGATGCGGGCAGCTACCGCATGCTGCGCATCATGCTCGAAGGTTCCCTGTAGGCTCTTAGTCGTCGATCTCCGCGACGGCGTAATCCACGCCCTGCGCATCGAGCCAGGCGCGCAGGACGGCCAGGCCGTGCCACGGGTCCGGGCGCAGGTGCTGGCAGACATACAGGCCGGCTTCCGTCAGCCTGGCTTCGGTATCGGGCCTGGCGCTGCCGGGCGGGCGCGGCGCCGGCGCCGCCAACTCTGGCAACTGCGCGAGGTGCTGGCGCTGTTCCGGCGTCAGGCTGGCCGTGATCCTGAATTCAAATCCCATGTTTTCTCCTTGATGTGTGGGTTGCTGTTGCGTTTATTTCGTATCATCGAAAAAATTGCATATAGCTTGGCATTCTTTCCGTTTTTGTTTTCAAAGTATCTCGTCCATACTGCATAGCACTGGCCCGGCACACACAGCGTGACGCAAGGGCAGGAGCAGAAACACCGTACAACGAGATTTCTTTTTCATATTCAATTATTTTCACTAAGGAAAACATCATGCCTATCGCCACCGCCCAAGCCGCCCAAAAACTGCTGACCCCGAACGATCATACCCTGATCATGATCGACCACCAGTCGCAGATGGCGTTCGCCACCCGCTCCATCGACCTGGCCTTGCTGCGCAACAATGCGGCCCTGGTGGCCAAGGCGGCGCGTGAATTCAAGGTGCCGACGATTTTGACAACAGTGGCGGCCAAGTCGTTCTCCGGCCCGATCTTTGACGAAATCCAGTCCGTCTTCCCCGAGCAGGCGCCGATCGACCGCACCAGCATGAACACCTGGGAAGATCCGCGCATCGCCGACAAGGTGAATGGCTACGGCAAGGGCAAGATCGTGCTGGCCGGCCTGTGGACGTCCGTCTGTATCGTGGGGCCAGCCCTGTCGGCGCTGGAACAGGGTTTTGAGGTCTACGTGATCGCCGACGCCAGCGGCGACGTCTCCGATGAAGCCCATGCGATGGCCATGCAGCGCATGATACAGGCGGGCGCGCAGCCGTTGACGTCAGTGCAATACTTGCTGGAACTGCAGCGCGACTGGGCCCGCGGCGAGACCTACAACGAGACGGTGGCGACGGCCGTGGCGCACGGCGGCGGCTATGGCCTGGGCTTGATCTACGCCAAATCCATGTTCAACGCCAGCGAAGGCCATTGATTGTTCACGGATACCGTCTCCGCCGCCTGCCGGCGGGGCCGGGTTTTTGCAAGTCGGCCGTGCCGATCAGCGATTTTTCCGGCTTCTGGGGTACCTTGGGTTGCAGCTGCTTCGCCTTCCAGGCGGCGCCCAGGTGCTACCTGGAAATGCGCAGGATGGCCGAGGCGAGCCGCGTGAAACATGGGCTCAGCTCGCTCTCGGTGGCCGCATAGCAGTACAGGCCCACGGGTTCGGCCGGCTTGCGGCAAGCCGCTTTCGCATCGGTGGTATTGGCCAGGCAGCGCAGCAAGTCTTCGCCCAGCTCGTTGTCCGGCCCTTCCCTGGTCTTCAGCGATGCGCCCATGCCCAGGGTAAAGACGAAAATGCCTTCCTGGCGCGCCTTGGCCGCCATCGCTTCGACCAGGTTGCGCGAGGCGCGGTGCACATTCGTCCATTGCGCCTGCGCCGAGGCGGTGGACGCGGTCACGACGCGGGGCGTATTGGTGACGATGGGAAACTCGCGCCGCGCCGCGTCATTATTCGCGTTATACCAGGCGGGAAGCGCGGTGATCTGACTGGCGGCGCAATCGCCGTATTGGAGCGAGTCGCTCACTTTCATCCTGTACAGGCCCGCCAATGCGGGGTTTTGCAGTTTCGGAAAGGTGGCGAGGCCGCCTGCTTCCTCGCATTTGTTGTCCTTGTTGGGAAAGTACGCGGAAAACGCCGCCGGCGAGCCATCGGAGAAAAACACGATGACGCGCAGGCTGGAGCGGTCGACCTGGGCGATGTCGTTCAGCTGTTTGCGTGCCTGGAACATGCCGGCGGAAGAGTTGGTGCCGCCGACAAAGGTGAATTGATCGATCTTTCCGCCTTTCATGGTCATGCCGCCGCGGTCGAAACCGCGCTCGACCTGCCTGATCGGCACGTCGATTTGCGCTTCCGAGGCGAAATGCAGCAAGCCGACCCGGTCGACCGTGGAGTTGAACTTGTTCAGGAAGGACTTGCCCGCCGCCCGCACGGCGTCCGCATTGTTTTCCAGCGAACGCGACGTGTCCATCACCAGCACCATGTCCAGGTCCTTGCGGATGGTTTGCGCGCTGGCCGCCACGTTCAGGGTCTTGAAGCCGAGTACGCCCATCAGCGAGACGGGCAGCGAGGCGCTGGCGGAAACGTCGATGGTGACGGTACCCCTGTCGAACGTGACGTCGACGGGATCGAGGGTCGGCGTCGACAGCAGGAAGTGGTCCGGATAATTGATGTCAAAAAAATCCCTTGCCGACCGGCGCGCACTGGCCCGCTGTGCCTCTTCCGAGCTGCCCGCGGTGACGCCGCGCGCGGCCGCCAGGCTGGCCGCGTCGACGGCCGCGTTGAGCTTGGCCTTGACGAAGTAGCCGAGGGCCGAATCGATGGCCAGGCCCACGGAGGCGATCAGGACGACGGCCGACAGCGCCACCATGACCAGTACTTGCCCGCCTTGCCGCTTGTGTGGAATGCGCATCAGAATACCGTCATCGAAGTGAGGTTGGGCGCCAGCACGGGCGTCGTGCTGTTGCCAAATTTCAAGGTGCCGAACAGCATGTCGAAATTGTAGAAAGTTTCCACGGCGTAAATCAGTTCGCCGTCGGCCAGCTGGTTCTGCATCAATGACACCGTGGGGGCGTATTCGTCCCTGGCGATGCCGCTGCACGTGCCATCGCTCCAGCTGCCGCATCGCCACACTTGGCTGGCGGGCAGGTAGCCGCTGGCCTGCGCGCCAGCCTCCCAGCGGTACTGTTCCAGCACGATATTGCGCAAGCCGCTCTTTGCCGTGTAGCCCATGATCTTGGTGATGTAGATCATGCCGCGTCCCTTCATGTCCAGCGGCGGGGTGGTGGCCGCCAGCGCATTCATGATGCCCTGGCTGGAGGCGCTCAGGTCGGACGTGGCGCGCGCGGACAGGTTGGCGCCTTCGCGGCTGATATTGAGCAGGATGGTCTTGGCCTGGATGGCGCGCGACAGGTCGGCCAGCATGAACAGCAGCAAGGCCAGCAAGGGCAGCACGATGGCAAATTCGACGGCGGCGATGCCGCGCGCGGCGCGGCGCGGAAAACGGGGGGCTGGCGCGCGCATCACAGGCCGCCAAAGCTTTCATTGCGCATGGTGGCGGCCACCACGAAATGCGCCTGGCCGTCGCGGAACAGGGCACGGATCAAAGGCGTGGCGAATGCCCAGCGGCAATCGACGGAAATGACGACGATATCGCCGGCCTGGCCGAACATGGCGGCGCCCACCGCATCGCTGCCGTTGACGGAGATCACGGGGCTGACCTTGTCATACATGCCCATGGAACTGTCGCGTATTTTTTGCATCACGGCCTGGTAGCGCTGCTGGTTGGCGCTGTCGGGGTCGAGGTCCTTGGCCCCCGTGACGGCATAGCGCGCGCCTTCGCGCACCGCGTGCTGCATGGTCATGTTGGCAAAATAGGCCATGCTCAATTCGATGACGCCGATTATCAGCATGAGAAAGACCGGTGTTATCAGGGCCAATTCAACCAGGGTGGCGCCGCCTTGTCCGCCAGGCTTGCGGAATATGCGGGAATCGGCCTGTTTTAAACGCATGGGAATAATCCGGTTAAGTTCCGCGAGGACGAATGTCGGGCGGCTGGCATTTCGCCATTTGACTGGCGATTATTCTATATCGATTTTCAAGGGTGTGTCCGCCATTTAAATTATTACAGGTCAAGATAATCGTAATTAACTGCGCTATTTCAAACGTGCATGCTCCGTCCCGACAGGGCCGGGAGTAATATGCGCGGATATGAAAACAGGCCTGGTGTCAGGATTGTCCTGCGTGCAGGCAAGGACTTGTTTTGCAAGGTGATGCAACAAAAATGCTGCAATGTAAGCAACAGCAGCGGTGGCAGCAGCGATGGCGCGCCCGTGGCGCTCCCGCCCTGGCCACGCTGCCCATCCATCGGCACCCACCCGGCATGCGGCGACCGCTGCCCTTGGGCACGCACCGCGTCGGCGGGTGCCGGCCCAAGGCCTCTTCCTTTGTGCCCCCATGACTTCTTTCCCCTGCGCGCGGCAGCAGAAGGCGCGCGCGGACGAGGCAGGCAAGCCGATTCGGATCAACAGCATTCCCCGATGGGAGTGGGCTACAAGTAGAGAGGTAAAGCATGTCAACAAACAATGTCATCCGCGTCATGCTGGTGTCGGACCACAAGACCTGGCTGTGGGGCCTGGAGCAGTTGCTCGCCGGCGCCCAGCCGGCGATGCAGGTGGTGGCCAGTTCCACCGAGATCGACAGCGCGCTGCTGCTGGCCCGGACCCTGTGTCCCGACGTCATCGTGCTCGACGCCGACCTTGGCTGCGGCGGCGCCTGCGCCATCGACTATCTGCCGCAGCTGCTCGGCAATGGCGTGTCGCGCGCATTGCTGTTTAGCGGCACGCAGGACCAGGCCGCATGCGGGCGCGCCGTGCGCAGCGGCGCGCGCGCGGTGCTGGGCAAGGAAACGTCCGTCAAGCAAATGGTCGACGCCATCGCCCGCCTGCATCGGGGCGAATTGTGCCTGGAACCGGCACTGCTCGACAGCATGCTGGGCGTGCTGAACAAGCCGGAGGCGGCGCCCGATCCGGAAGAGCAGCGGATCGCCAGGCTGACGCTGAAGGAGCGCAAGATCGTTGCCATGATGGTGGAAGGAAATGGCGCGCTGAACCGTGCGATAGCCCAGCGCGCTTTTATCTCGGAGCAAACCTTGCGTAATCATCTGACATCGATCTACAGCAAGCTCGATGTCACCAACCGCCTGGAATTATATGTGTACGCCACCCGCAACCGGCTGGCCGAGCCCGTCCACGCGGAATGACAGTACATATGTACTGATTATAGACAAAAAATTAAGATGGTTTGTACTGCGCATAAAATGACTTTTCTCTGATTCGATTTTATGTTTGTTTATATAAAATACACGCATCAGAAATTGGCAAATAAAAACAAGGATGATGTTTTTATTTTCAGACTGTATTTTCAGTTTTTATCATGTTTGAAACTTGACCTGAAAGGGAATAATATGAATTGCATTAAAAACTTTATCGCCGAAGAAGATGGCGTGACGGCCATCGAATATGCGCTGATCGCGGCGCTGGTGGCTGCGGCGCTGGTCACGGCCGTCGGCTATTTCACCACCGGCCTCGATGGCGCCTTCAAGGCGATCGGCACCAAGCTGACGGGCGCGGCGATCTAAGGCGCCCGCCCACCGCGCTGCACCCCGACAGGCCGCTGCCCATGCGCGGCGGCCTGCCGACTTCCCGCCCAACGATGCGCATGCCGTCATGCGCTCGGCTTGCATCAGGTACACGATGGACCCTCATTCTTTCTGGACGTTCAGCCCCGCCATGGTCTTGTGGGGGCTGCTTGCCGCGGCTGTCTGGCATGACGTGCGCCGCCGGCGCATTCCCAACCGGCTGGTGTTTTCCGGCGCCCTGCTTGGCGTGCTGCTCAACAGCCTGGCCTTGCCCGGGGCGACGCCGGCCGGGCCGTGGCTGGCGCTGGGCGGCCTGGCCGTCGGCCTGGGCTTGCTGCTGCCCATGTATGCGATGAAGGCACTGGGCGCGGGCGACGTCAAGCTGATGGCGATGGTGGGGGCGTTTCTTGGCCCGCGCCCCGTCGTGTTTGCCGTGCTGTGCAGCCTGCTCGCGGGCGGCGTGCTGGCGCTGGCCGTCGCCCTGTGCCGGGGCACGCTGCGCCAATCCATGGCCAATGCCCGCCAATTGCTGCTGCAAGGCTGGCTGCGCGCCGCGGCAGGCGAGGTGCCGCGTGTCGGCGCGCCTGCCGTACCGGGTGGCAACTTGCCATACGCGATCGCCATTGCCGCCGGCACCGCCATCTGGCTGGCCCTGGCAGCCGGCGGGTATGCATGATGTGCCCGTCCGGAAACCCAAGTTTTACCAAGAGGAAAAATCATGAGAAATAGCCGCGTTGCGATCGTGCTGCTGCTGGCGTTGCTGATGGCGGGCGGCGCCGTGCTGGCGGCCGCGCGCTGGATGGCTGGACAAGGCACGCCGGCCAGCCAGACGGTGATGGTCGCGCTGGTCAATATCGGCGTGGGCGCGAAGGTGACGCCGGCCATGCTGCGCGGCATGGACTGGCCGGCGGGCGCCATGCCGCCGGGCGCGTTTGGCGAGGCCGGCGCGCTGGACGGGCGCATCACGCGCACGGCCGTCAGCAGGGGCGAGCCTGTGCTGGAAAGCAAGCTCGCGCCGCCCGGCGCCACGGGCGGCCTGTCGGCCATCGTGGCTGCCGGCAAGCGCGCCATGACCGTGCGCGTCAATGACGTGGTGGGCGTGGCCGGCTTCGCCCTGCCGGGCAATTTCGTCGACATTCTCGTGCATACGCAGGATGACCGCGCCAGGCCTGCGGGCGGCGGGCCGCTGGCCATTTCCAAGATCGTGCTCGAACGCATCCTGGTGCTGGCCGTGGCGCAGGAATCCGGCCGCGACGACAACAAGCCCAAGGTGGTCAATGCCGTGACCCTGGAGCTGACGCCGGAGCAGGTGGAAAAGCTGGACCTGGCGCGCAGCGTGGGCAGTCTGTCGCTGGTGCTGCGCAACCAGGTCGATCCGGCGCCCGTCACCACGGGCGGCGCCACCAAGGAGTCGTTGCTGGAACTGAAGGCGCCGGCGGCCGCGCCGGTGCGCGCGGCGCGGCGCCAGGCGGCCCCGGCACGCGCT
>NZ_WFLJ01000029.1 GCF_009208735.1 Janthinobacterium rivuli
GCTACACCGCTTCCGCCGATTACGCATCCGCTACGAGCGCCGTGCCGATATCCATCAGGCATTCCTCTCGCTTGCCTGCATACTCATCTGCTGGAGATACATTCAGCGGTTTTGTTAGGCGTTCTAATACTCATGCTCATGGCAACTTCAGGTGCACGGCGGCCGCTCCCGTCTGGAAGACCAGCCTGTATGGTGCGATGCGAATGGAGCTTATTCTTAATGGCAAGTGCGGGTTGGCAGGACAACGCCGCGGACGATGTGATCATTGAATCAGTCCTGAATTCCAGCTTCAATTTCAAAACGATTCCAGATCTCTCTGTTTTTGGCATCCGCCGCATCTTGGCGCACAGCATAGCCCTGTTTCGTTTCGCTCGAATTTGGAGCGACACCTTCGAGCGCCGTGAGCGACGAGGCGTAGTAATCTTTGAGTAATTTTGCTGCGGCAGGTTTTTTTGCAACGGCTTTCAATGCAGCTGGATAGATATTCTTTAACTCTGCCTTGGCCTTTTTGATGCAAATTCGCATAGGCGGAACGGCATCATCCAGCTTTCCGAGTTGAACTTCCAAGATAGCGGTATGGGTCTCCATGCGGCACATCAATGTTTGAAATTGCGTCTGTAAGCGAAAGGTATCAAGAGGATCTGATTTTTCCTCTGCATGTACGGCAGGCTGGGCGAGAGTCAGGGCTACCGCAAACCAATATTTTTTCATACAAGACGCCGGAGTAATCATGGGGCCAGATTGTATTAAAAATAAACAACTGGAAATCTATCCAATTGTTGCATTGTTTTGTTAGTAGTACCTCCAATGCAGCGCGCAACTTGCGCTGAACATGGAATTGACGCCGCGTTGGAGTGAGCGGGCTCCAACACGAGCGTGGTCAGAGTATTATTGTCGCCTAATCAAGCGTCAAAACGTCGCCTTGAACTGCACCCCATACGTGCGCGGTTCGTTGATGATGCCCGTCAGGTTGTCGAAATCGATGGCGCCCAGCGACTGGATCTGGTTGGTGATGTTGCGGCCATACGCGGAAAGCTCATAGCGGTCCCATTTGTAGCCGACGCGCAAGCCGCCTTCGAGCAGTTCCTTGGCTTTGTATTCCTTCGCTTCATACAGGAAGAAGTTGTAGCTGGTGCGGTAGGCCCAGTCCGTGTAGGCGTAGAACTCGCCATTGGCGACGGGGATGCTGTATTTCAGGGTGAAGTTGGTTTGCCATTCCGGGGCGCGCGGCAGCGGGTTGCCGTCGATGTAGGCCGTGCCCTTGAACGGGCCCTGCGGGTCGGTGACGGTGCAGCCGCTGGCCGGGTTGTTTTGCGCGTTGCCGCAGCTTTGCACGAACAGTTTCTTGTCCTGGATTTCCGTGTGGTTATAGCTGCCGCCCAGGGTCATGCTGAGTGAATCGCTGAGGTTCGCCTGGAAATCGAGTTCCACGCCACGGCCCGTGGCCTTGTCGGCATTGATCAGCTGGTTCATGTTGACGGCGCCGCTGCCGGCCGTCAGTTGCTTGTCCTTCACGCGGTACTGGAACACGGCCAGGCTCAAGCGCGCGCGCTTGTCGAACAGGTCCTGCTTGATGCCGGCCTCGACGGACAGCGCCTTTTCGGCGCCGGCAAACGAGGGGCGGTCGGCCAGGCCGTTCAGGCGCCCCTGCATCGACGGCGCGCGGTAGCCGGTGGCGATGCGCGCGTAGGCATTGGTTGCCGGCGTGAGCACGTAGGTGCCGCTCAAGTCCCAGCTGATGTTGTGCGAGGTGTCGTTCAGGTTGAAAGGGCCGGCCGTGGTCGCTTCCACGCGCTTGGCCGAGAAATCCTTCTTGTCGCTCGTGTAGCGCAGGCCGGCGCGCAGTTTCAGCGCGTCCGAGACCGTGTAGTTGAGCGAGCCGAAGGCCGCATACGATTTCGAGCTCTGGTTTTGCGTGGCGTAAGCGCTGTTTTGCGGATTGCCGGGCGCCAGGCTGTCAAAGCTGATGCTGTCGATCTGGATGTCTTCCTTGAAATAGAACAGGCCGGCGATCCATTGCAGAGGCCCCTTGGCGCTCGATTCGGCGCGGAATTCCTGCGAAATCTGCTTGTGGTTGGGGATCACGTCGGCCGTTTCCACGACGAAGGGGATGAAGCCCGGGCCCATCGGCGGTGCGTACACGGCACCATAGCCGCCGTCGACGTCGGCGCGACTGAAGAAATCGAGTTTTTCGTAGCCGGTGATGGAATGCAGGGTGACGCCAGGCAAGTCCCATTTCAGGCGCATGCTGCCGCCCTTGGTTTTCAGGTGCTGGCGGTTGATGCCGTCGGTCGGGTAAGAGCCGTAGTCGAAATTGTCGACCAGGTCATTCGTGCCCTGTTTCAGGATGTTGGCGCGGAACAAGGTGGCCGTGCCATCGAGGTTGCGCGCGTGCACATTGAACAGGGCGCTGAAGTCGCGCGTGGGCTTGACCAGCACCTGCAGCCGGGCGGCGCTGTCTTCATAGCCTTCGAAGTCGCGCGTGCCGGTGGGGCGCGGATTGTGCACGCGGTCGTCGCGGCGCTGCGTCTGGCCGGAGAAGCGCAGGGCCACCGTGTCGCTGACGGGCACGTTGTACGCGCCTTCCAGGTTCTTCATGCCATCCTTGCCAAAGCCGCCGCTCAGGTAGCCTTCCGTCTTGAAGACGGGCTTGGCGGAATCGAACTTGATCACGCCGGCCGGCGAGTTGCGCCCGAACAGCGTGCCTTGCGGGCCGCGCAACACCTCGACCTGGTCCACGTCGAACACGGGAAAACCTTTCAGCATGGCGTTTTCCTGCACCACGTCGTCCATCACCAGGCCCACGGGCTGCGAGGCGTTCAGGTCGAAGTCGGTATTGCCCAGGCCGCGAATGTAGAAGCGGGGGAAGGTGCGGCCGTAATCCGATTCGACGGACACGCTGGGCGAGCGGCTGTTGAGAAAACGGATGTCGGCGCCGCCGGCCGTCAGGGTGTCGAGCTTGTCGCCCTTCAGGGTGGCGATGGACATGGGCACGTCCTTGATGTTTTCCGCGCGCCGCTGCGCCGTCACGATCACCGTTTCCAGTTGGCCAGGACCGGCCTGTGCCGCCGGCGCGGCAGGGGCGTCGGCGACAGGCGCCGGGACGCTGTCCTGTGCCTGCGCCATCGCCTGCAGGGGAAAGGCGGCGGTGATTGCCAGGGCAATCAGGGTATGGCGTACTGTGCTGGCATGCGGTGTCATCATGTAACGGCTCCTGTCGGTCGAGGTTGTTGGGGCATGCAGGCTGGCGCTGGCCAGCTGAACGAAAAATCATGCTAGCACGGAAAGTTTTGGTATTCATGCCATTTTCCAGCGATGGCTATTCATATCCGTTTCGACTGAATACGTGAATAAAATCGTATTTGTCGTCAATATCCGACGGGTGCATAGTAGAGTGCCGGCAGGCTTGTGCGAGCGCAAAAGTGGCCGGGCGTAACGATGGGGTTTCCTGCGGGAGCGCAAAAAAGAGCGATGGCTGTTGCCGTGCTGGTCGCTTGCGGGCAGTGGAAATACAACAGCTGCCGCGGATTTTTTCGGGAGGGGCGTGTTGTTGCAACGCGACAGGAGCGCCGCCTGCGGCGAGGCCCCTGTGCGGGTGTGGCGCGGCACGCGTGGCCGCATGCCGCTATCTGCTAAAACTCTTCCCAATCGCCGGCCGTCACCGCTTCCGCTTGCACCGCACGGTGTTTTGCCGGCGCGGCCTGGCGCTTGACGGTGCTGCTGGCCGGCGCCGGTACCAGGCGCAGCGGCTTGTGGCTGGCACGCGCTGGTGCAGGCGCCGGTGCGGCCGCATGGCCGTCGTGCGTCTTGAAGATGCTCACGGTTTGCACCAGGTGGCTGGCCTGGTCGCGCAGTGATTCGGCGGCCGCCGCCGCTTCTTCCACCAGCGACGCGTTTTGTTGCGTGACGCCATCCATCTGGGTCACCGCCTGATTGATCTGCTCGATGCCGGCGGACTGTTCCTGGCTGGCCATCGTGATTTCAGCGATGATATTGCTGACGCGGGCGACGCTGGCGACCACCTCGGACATCGTCGTGCCCGCTTGTGCCGCCAGTCTGGCACCGGCATCGACGCGGCTCACGGAATCGTCGATCAGCGTCTTGATTTCCTTGGCCGCGCTGGCGCTGCGTTGGGCCAGACCGCGCACTTCGGTGGCCACGACGGCGAAGCCGCGGCCCTGTTCGCCGGCACGCGCCGCTTCCACGGCGGCATTCAGGGCCAGGATATTGGTCTGGAAGGCGATGCCGTCGATGACGCTGATGATGTCGACAATCTTGCGCGACGATTCGCTGATCAGGTCCATGGTGCCCATCACTTGCCCCACCACGTCGCCGCCCTTGCTGGCGACGTCCGATGCGGTGGTGGCCAGCACATTGGCTTCGCGGGCGTTTTCCGCATTCTTGCGCACGGTGCTGGTGAGTTCTTCCATCGAGGAAGCGGTTTCTTCCAGTGAACTGGCTTGCTGTTCCGTGCGCAGGGACAGGTCGTTGTTGCCGGTGGAAATTTCCTCGGCGGCAAGGGCCACCGTGTCGGAATCCTGGCGCACGGAGGACACCACCGAGGTCAGCGACACCTGCATGCGCTGCAGCGCCGACAGCACGCTGACGCTATCGTGCGCTGCAACGTTGAGTTTGCCTGTCAGGTCGCCGCCCGCCAGCTGGCTGACGGCGTCGCACAGCTGCTTCGGTTCGGCGCCCAGCGCCTTGAGCAGGCTGCGTGTGATGAGCCAGCCCGCCAGGGCCGCCAGCACGATGGACAGCAAGCTGGCGCCGATGAGGATGTTCCTGTTGAGAATATAGCGCTCATTGTCTTCCTGCAGGATGAGGGCGGAGCGCTGGTCCGTCAGGGTGAAATAGTCATCGGTGGCCGCGACGAGGGCGGCCAGCAGCGGACGGCATTCCTCGTTCATCTTGACGATGGCCAATTCGGTTTTCTTTTGCAGCGCCAGGTCGACGATGGCCAGCGCCACGGGGGCGTAGCGCTTTTCGATGCTGTCGATCTTGTTGATGATGGCGCGCACCTCGTCCGATACCCCCGGCTGCTGCGCCAGTTGCAGCAGATGCTGCATGTTCCTGGCGACATCGGCGTGCGCTTGCAAGACCTGTTTGCGTTCGATTTCCAGGTCTTCCGGCTTGGTGACGAGCACCAGGTTCCTGGCCGCCACGGCACGCATGTCGATCGCGTCACGCACGCGGTGCGCCGTATTGGCGCGGGCCGTGATGCCGTTGACATACTGCTCAAAGCCCGTGTTGAAAGTGGAAAAACTCCGCACCGACAGGGCCGAGATGCCGATGAGGAAAAAGACCAGCAGGCCGAAGGCCAGAGTGAGCTGGGTGCGAACGGTGAATTTATCCATGATGTCTCTCCCAAGAATACGTGGTGACGATTAGAAAGGATGCTTGCGCGGAACAAGTGGCAGGCGTTGGCCTGGCAGCGGGTCGTGCGTTACGCAGTGCTTCTCTATCCAGAACACGGATTCGTGGTGTGAGGATTGTGGTACTTAAAAAAACGATTCCAATAATTTATTTGTTTTATTTATTAAATTCATTGTTGCAAAAAAAAATTAGTAAATCAATGAGATTTCGTGCCGTAAAACAACTTTCCGGCATGCATGGTTTGCTCCGGCGCCGCTGGAGCTGGCACCGGAAAAGCGTCTGGAGAATGGGGGAGGATCAGCCGGGAATGGGCGTGCCCTGGTGAAAAACCATTTGCCAGCGGCCGTCGCGCCATGTCCACAGCGAACTGCGCCAGCTGGCGCTGGCGGGCAGGGCGCCGCTCGCGTGGCGCTCTGAGCGGTAGGTAACAAAGGCGACATCGTCGGCCAGCAAGCGGGCCTGAAAATCGCTGATGCTACGGCGGCAAAAGTCTTCCGCCGGCAGGTCCGCCAGGGTTGCCGCGCGCGTCCAGAGATTGCCCGAACTGCCGAATTCGACGAACTCGTCGGCCAGCATGGCCGCCAGCCTGGCGCTGTCGGCGCGCACCGCCTGGCTTTGCAGCGCCGCTTCCAGCGCCTGCAGCTGCGCCGCCAGGCCTGCGCTGTCCTGCGTCTTGTCCGTTGCCAAGGTGTTCAGATGGGAAAGGCGCCCGCGCCCGAGACATTCAGGCAGGCGACCTTGTCGCTGGAAAAATACTTGATTTGCCCCAGGCCGATGGCGTAGCAGCCGTCACTGAGCGGGGAAATGGGGCCGGTGAGTTTTTCACCGCTGACGAGGGTCACCACCCAGGGCGTGGTGGCCGGTTTGCCCGCGTGGGTCAAGGCGTGTTGTACCAGGTCTGACATGCTGCCTCCGATGGAAATCAAAAACCGATGATAGCAGTGTACGGTGTCGGATAGCGGCTGGATTGACGACACGAAGGGCGGGCGCCTTACGCGTCGGCCAGCAGATTCTTTGGCAGGGCCACCGACACCAGTTTCCAGTGCCACAGGCCGTCGCGCGTCAGGGTCAGTTCGCCGATGTGGCTTTTGCTGTGGGCGCGCTGCACCACGACGCTGTTCCAGGAGGTGTAGCGCAGCTTGTAGTCGGGCTTGGTGTTGCGTTTGCGGCCGCTGATGTCGCTGACCTTGGCGATCGGATTTTCGTAGCGGTCATTGAGCTTCATCAACGCGACGATGCCTTCAGGCATCAGCATGGTATCGAGCAAGGGATCGATGACGTCGGGACTGATGTCGTCGGCCACTTCCGGCGCCGAGAACAGGGTGTGCAGTTGCTGCCCGAGGCTGCCGCGCAGCTGGGCCAGGTCGATTTGCGCGGCCAGGGCCTGGCTATCCTCGTCCATGGTCGCCGCGCGGATCTTGTTCATGGTGAAATACGGGCTGCCATAGAAGACGCCGGCCAGCGCGACCAGTGCCACTACAGCGAGAAGCATCATTCTTTTCATCGTGCAATCTCTCGGATGCCTGGCGACCCGGTGCGCCTGAAGTGTTGGCATTCTACATAATATTTCCCAAAATCAATATAGCGGTTTAGGTAAGTGTTGTTTTAGATCAAGTTTCGTCAGAGTAATTCTGGCGGCAAGGTGATGTCCGTCAGTTTCCAGTCCCAGATGCCATGGCGGCGCAGCAAAAACTGGCTGGCGGCGGGCCCGGCCCCGCTGCGCCGCAGCACCACTTCGTTCCACGAGCGGTACGCCATGCCGAAGTCGTGGCGCTTGCCGTCCGCCCCCTGCTTGCCGTGCAGGATCAGCACCGTGATGCCGGGCGGCGAGACGATGGTGTCGAGCATTTCCTTGAAATCGTCTTCGCTGGCCGTTTCGCCGGCCGCCCGCAACTGGCGCGCCACGCTGGCGCGTATGGCGGGCAGGTCCGCCTGCTGCGCGAGGTTTTCCAGGCGCACGGATTTCGCCGCGATGCTGATGCGGTACATGGCGATGTAGGGGCTGACCCAGGTGAAGCCGATGGCGGCGACGGCAAAAATGATCGCGGTGGCGTACTTTCTTTTCATGCTATATCTGCTCGGATCGCAGCTTGCTCACAAGGGTCAATAGCCGCCAAGGATCTGGTATTCCAGGCCTTGATTTCCTGCGCTGCGTACCTGGATCCGGATTTTCCTGAAGGTAATTTCCGCAGGGAAACTGGATATCTCAAACGACAAGTCTTGCGCAAACGACGGCCGTGCCAGGTCGCCTGCATATTCTCTGTAGGCAATGCGCAAGGTTTGATTGCTGTAGCCCTGGTATAGCAACTGCGAATTGATGGACCTGTCGATAGGTGCCGTTTCCACTCCCAGGCCGAATTTGATGCCGGGATTGACATCTTCGTGCAACCACATCAGATCGCTTGCGACCATTACCTGGTCCAGCAGGCCATCATTGTTGCGGTCAGCAAAACAGGCATTCTTGGTCATTCCGATTAGCAACATGTTGAATACCTGCCGTTCAGTGCAGTAAGCGGGTTTCCCCTCGACATCGGCGCGGTACAGGAAGTCGCCCTCGATGACGGCGACACGTCCGCCACCAATCGACACGGCGCGCCCATCGTAAATCTGATAGCCCGTTTTGCTTGTGTACTGGAAAGTGGATAACAGTGCTTCACCGGCAGTGACTTTTGAAACGATGTTCAGTTGCGGATCATGGCCGATGCGCTCCATCGTGCGGGTCGTCTCGCGGACCTCCATGGTGGCGCATCCGCTGAGTAGCAGGGCAGCGATGGCGACGTGGCAGAACTTTTTCATTGATTTCCTTGTTGTCTGGGGCGCGCTCATGCACAGGCAGGCGCGAGTAAAAGGGGATGGTAGCTAAATATTGCCAAATGATAAGTTCAGTTGCCTGTGAAAGAAAGGAAAAATGCACTTTTTCCCTCCTTGAGGAGCGATGGCGGACCTCAGTCGGCTTTATGGGTGGCGGATGGTGTAGCATTCGTGCCGGCGCGGACCATCGCGCCGCAATATTGAGGACAACCATGAATATCACTATCAATCAGGTGCTGCAGTCGTATATCGATCCGCTCACCGCCAGCGAGTACGCGGCGCTCGAGCGCAGCCTGCTGGCCGAAGGCTGCCGCGACGCGCTGGTGCTGTGGAACGACGTGCTGATCGACGGGCATAACCGCTACGCCATCTGCCGCCAGCACGGCATCGAATTCAAGACCATCCAGAACACCAGCTTTACCTCGCTCGACGACGTCATGCTGTGGATGATCGACAATCACCTGGCGCGCCGCAGCGTATCGGACTTCCAGCGCGGCGTGCTGGCCCTGCGCAAGAAGGAAATCGTCGCCGCGCGCAGTCCCGCGCCCGTCAGCGCCCAGGATGCGCCGGAAGGCGAAAACGCGCCGAAGCCCCCCATGAGCACGCGCGAAGAGGTGGCCAAGGCGGCGAGATTGAGCAGCAACCAGATCAGCCAGATCGAGAAGATCCAGAAGGCGGCCGCGCCGGAACTGGTGGAAGCCGTCCGCTCGGGCACGATCTCGATCAACGCGGCGGCCACCGTGGCGTCCTTGCCGCCGGAAGAGCAGGTGGCGGCCGTCGCCGGCGGCAAAAAACTGCTGCGCCAGGCGGCCAAGGAAATCCGCGAACAGCGCGCCGCCACGCGCACGCCGCGCGAGCCGAAGGCGCCCCACGTGTCGCAGGATACGCCGGAAACAGGCAACGAACCGTGGGCGGACAATGCGGCGCAGGCGCCGTCCGAAACGGAACGCCTGCGCGGCGAGATCGCCAGCCTGAAACAGAAGGTGGCGCAGCTGCAGGCGGAAAATGTGGAGTTGAACCAGCGTATCGCCGCCTTGATCGACGCATCCTGATCTGGAGTTTTTGCATGTTACATCGCAGTGCCCTGTTTGCCTCCGTCGCTGTCGCCAGTATTCCCGTGCTGGCCGCGCCCGCTGTTTCTGTCACGGACATGGCCCGCTGGCGGGCCCAGGCCGCCAACGTCAGCATCGCGCGCGACACGTGGGGCGTGCCCCATGTGACGGGCAAGAGCGATGCGGATGCCGTCTTTGGCCTGATGTATGCGCAGGCCGAGGATGATTTCCCCCGCGTGGAACTCAACTACATCAACGCCATGGGACGGCTGGCGGAAGTGGAGGGCGAACGGGAGCTGTACCGCGACCTGCGCATGAAGCTCTTCATCGACCCGCAGGAGTTGCAGGCGCAGTACCGCGCCAGCCCGCCGTGGCTGCGCAAGCTGATGGATGCGTTTGCCGACGGCCTGAATTTTTACCTGGCCACGCATCCGCAGGTGAAACCAAAGCTGATCACGCATTTCGAGCCGTGGATGGCCCTGAGCTTCAGCGAAGGCAGCATCGGCGGCGATATCGAATCGATCAACCTGGCGCAGCTCGAAGCGTTCTACGGCCAGCAGGCCATGCCTGCCGCCGTGGCGCTGGCCAGCGTGGAAACGGGCTTGGATCCGGAGCCGAGCGGCTCGAACGGCTTCGCCATCGCGCCCGCGATCACGAAAAATGGCCATGCGCTCTTGATGATCAATCCGCATACCTCGTTCTATTTCCGTCCCGAAGTGCAGGTCACCAGCGGCGAAGGCTTGAACGCGTATGGCGCCGTCACCTGGGGCCAGTTCTTCGTCTACCAGGGTTTTAACGACCGCCTCGGCTGGATGCATACCTCGGGCGGCGGCGACGTCATCGACGAATACCTGGAAAGCATCGTCGACCACGATGGCGCATGGTTCTACCGCTATGACGGCGGCTTGCGCCCCTTGAAAGCCGTACCGATTACCTTGCCATATAAACTGGCCGACGGCGCCATGGGCTCGAAAATCATCACGGTCTACTACAGCCACCATGGCCCCATCGTGCGTGCGCAGGACGGTAAATGGGTGGCCGTGCGCCTGATGCATGAACCGTTGAAGGCGCTCACGCAGTCGTACACGCGCACCAAGGCGCGCGATTACGCGGCCTTCTACAAGACGATGGAGCTGCGCACGAATTCCTCGAACAACACCGTGTATGCGGATGCGGATGGCAACATCGCCTATTTTCACGGTAATTTCATCCCCGTGCGCGACCCGCGCTTCAACTGGAAGCAGCCCGTCGACGGCAGCGACCCGGCCACGGAATGGCAGGGGCTGCATACGGTGGCGCAAACCATCACCCTGTTCAATCCGAAAAATGGCTGGATACAGAATACGAACAACTGGCCGTATTCGGCGGCCGGCGCCAACAGCCCGCGCCAGAGCGACTATCCCGCCTACATGTCCGTGTATGGCGAAAACGCGCGCGGCCTGCATGCCGTCAAGGTCTTCCAGAACCAGAAGGATTTCACGCTCGACAAGCTGATCGCCGCGTCCTATGACAGCGAGCTGACGGCGTTCGAAGCGCTGCTGCCGCCGCTGTTCGCGGCTTGGGATGCGTTGCCGGCGGGCGACGCGCGCAAGCTGGCGCTGGCCGACAAGGTGGCCTTGCTGCGGTCCTGGGACTGGCGCTATTCGCTCACGTCGACGGCCACTTCGCTGGCCGTGTTCTGGGGCCAGGAACTGGCCGAAGTGGTTGGAAAACAGGCGCGCGAGCACGGCGTGCCCGTGGTCGATTTTCTGGCGACGGACAAGGTCACTGCGGCGCAACGGCTGGACGCCCTGGCCAGTGCCGCAGCCAAGCTGCAGCGCGATTTCGGTAACTGGCAAACGCCGTGGGGCGAGATCAACCGCTTCCAGCGCCTGACGGGCGATATCGTGCAGCCGTTCGACGATGCGCAGCCCAGCTTGCCCGTGCCTTATGCGTCGGGCAACTGGGGCGCGCTGGCCGCGTATGGCCAGAGCAGCAAGAGCAGCACGCGCAGGATTTACGGCGAGCGCGGCAACAGCTTTGTGGCGGCCGTGGAATTCGGTCCCCGCATCAAGGCGAAAAGCATCCTCGCGGGCGGCCAGAGCGGTGACCCCAAGTCGCCGCATTTCCGGGACCAGGCGGCCATGTATGCGCGCGGCGAGTTCAAGGACGTGCTGTTTTATCCCGAGGACGTGGCGAAGCACCTGGCGCGCAGGTATCGGCCGGGGGAGTGAGGAAACCCCACCGCTACAGCCGGGGTCGTACCCTCAGGGTACGACCCCAGTAGTTTTGGTCCTGGGTTGATCTGAAATATCAAATCGCGTCGAGCGCCGTGCGCAAGTCATGGCGCAAATCCTCGATATCCTCGATGCCCACCGACAGCCGGATCAAGCCATCGCCGATGCCCAGTTTGGCCCGCTGCTCGGCCGGGATACTGGCATGCGTCATCAGGGCCGGGTGTTCGATCAGGCTCTCCACGCCGCCCAGGCTTTCGGCCAGAGCGAACACCTCGCAGCGTTCGAGGAAGCGCCGTGCGCCCGCCAGGTCCGTATCGAGGTCGATCGAGATGATGCCGCCGAAACCGTCCATCTGGCGCCGCGCCAGCGCGTGCTGCGGGTGCGATGCCAGGCCCGGATAAAACACTTTTCTTACTTCCTTCTGCTGTTCCAGCCACTGCGCCAGCGCCAGGGCGCTTTCGCAATGGCGCTGCATGCGGATGGCCAGGGTTTTCACGCCGCGCAGGGCCAGGAAACTGTCGAACGGCCCGGCGATCGCGCCCACGGAGTTTTGCAAGAAGCCCAGCTGCTCGCGCCATTCCGCCTGGCGCTCTTCCGCGCCGACGATGGCGATGCCGCCGATGATGTCCGAGTGGCCGTTCAGGTACTTGGTGGTCGAATGCACGACGATGTCGAAGCCGTGTTCCAAAGGCCGCTGCACCAGCGGGCTGGCAAACGTGTTGTCGGCCACGGCGATGATGCCGCGCGCGCGGCAGATGTCGGCAATCGCCCGCAGGTCGGCCAGTTTCAGCATCGGGTTGGTCGGCGTTTCGACCCACACCATCTTCGTTTCCGGGCGTAGCGCGGCCAGCAGGTTCTCGGGATTGGTCAGATCGACATACGTAAACTCGTGCCCGGCCGAGCGCCGGCGCACGCGCTCGAATAAGCGGTAGGTGCCGCCGTACATGTCGTCGCCGGCGACGATATGGCTGCCCGCGTCCAGCAATTCCAGCACGGACGAGATGGCGGCCAGGCCCGAGGCGAACGCGAAGGCCGCGCTGCCGCCTTCCAGGTCTGCCACGCAGCGCTCGAGCGCCCAGCGCGTGGGATTGTGCGAGCGGCCGTAATCGAGGCCCTTGTGCACGCCGGGGCTGTCCTGCACGAAGGTGGAGGTGGCGTAAATGGGCGGCATGATGGCGCCCGTCGACGGATCGGACGACTGGCCGGCGTGGATGACGCGGGTGGCGAGGCGGCTCTTGCGGGGAATGTGCTGGCTCAAGATAGTGTCCTGCGTAAGTGGTTGAGAAGGTCGAAGCGGGTGATCAAGCCATAGAAGGCGTTGTCGTCGGCGACGACGGCCGTCAAGCCACGGTCCAAGGTGGCGCGCAGGGCGGGCAAGCCGCTCGATGGCGCCAGGGTTTCGAGCTGCGTCGTCATGGTGGCGCCCACCAGACCCGCGAAATGCGCGGCGTCGCTTGATACATGCAGCAGCAAATCCGATTCGTCGAGGATGCCGACCAGCCGGCCGCCATCGATGACGGGCAGCTGCGCCAGGTCGCTGGCCCGCATGCGGTTGAAGGCCGTCAGCAGGGTATCGCCCGGCGCCACGCTGACGACGTCGCCCTCGTCGTAGCGGCGCCCGATCAGGTCGCGCAAGTCGCCCGAGAGCGCCCGCTGCAGCAGACCCTGGTCGCGCATCCAGCCGTCGTTGTAGACCTTCGACAGGTAGCGTGTGCCCGTGTCGCACACGAACGTGACGACGCGTTTGGGCGTGGTCTGTTCGCGGCAGTATTTGAGGGCGGCGGCCAGCAGGGTGCCGGTGGACGAGCCGCCTAAAATGCCTTCGGCGCGCAGCAGGGCGCGCGCGGAATCAAAACTTTCCTGGTCGCTGATGGTGTAGGCTTTTTTCACGCTGTCCATGTCGGCGATAGCCGGGATGAAATCTTCGCCGATTCCTTCCACGGCCCACGAGCCGCTCGTGTCCGACACCTTGCCCGTGTCGATGTATTCGGTGAGGATGGAGCCTTGCGGGTCGGCCAGCACGAATTCGAGCTTGGGCTGCACCTTGCGGAAGTAGCGCGTCAGGCCCGTCAGGGTGCCGGACGAGCCGACGCCGACGACGATGGCATCCACGTCATGGCCGCTTTGCTCCCAGATTTCCGGTCCGGTGGTCGTTTCGTGGGCCAGCGGGTTGGCGGGATTGTTGAACTGGTCGGCGAAGAAGGCGCCGGGCAGGTCGCGCGCCAGGCGCGCCGCGTAATCCTGGTAGTACTCGGGATGGCCCTTGCCCACGTCCGAGCGCGTGGTGTGCACTTCCGCGCCCAGGGCCTTCAAATGCAGCACTTTTTCCGTCGACATCTTGTCGGGCACGACGAGAATCACGCGGTAGCCCTTGATGCGGCCGACCAGGGCCAGGCCGATGCCGGTGTTGCCGGCGGTCGCCTCGACGATGGTGCCGCCCGGCCGCAGGCGGCCGTCGGCTTCGGCCGCTTCGATGATGGACAGGCCGATGCGGTCCTTGATGGAACCGCCGGGATTTTGCGATTCCAGTTTCAGGAACAGCTGGCACAGGCCCGTGTCGAGCCTGGTCACTTCGACCAGCGGGGTATTGCCGATCAGCGTGTATAGCGCTGGCGGCTGGGATGGGGATGGCATTCGATCATTCATGGTGGCTCCTGTCAGAGAAACAGCCGCTCCGGATTGTGTCCCGAGCCGCCTTCCGTGCCGCGCAGTGTAGGCGGGTGGACGGGTGCGGCGAACGAATGTTTGCATGCTTGCATATGCGGCTTTCGCATATGCCTGCGGAACTGCATCATCCCAGTATGCACCGTTTTCCGGCGCTTTGCCTCGGCATGGGCGCATGGATTAAGCTGCCGCAAGCTTGCCATTGCGATTTATAATCACGCCTCGAAAAGATACTAAATAGTATTGAAATTACTCAGACAGGGCAGGCGGCAGTGGCAAAACTTTATTTCCGGTATTCCGCAATGAACGCGGGCAAGTCGACGGCCTTGTTGCAGGTCGCGCACAACTATGAAGAGCAGGGCCAGCAGGTGCGCCTGTACACGGCCGCCATCGACAGCCGCTACGGCGTGGGAAGGGTCACTTCGCGCCTGGGCCCGCAGCGCCAGGTCGACATCTTCCACGCCGACACGAATTTCCTCGACGATATTCCCCAGGTCGCCTGCCTGCTGGTGGACGAGGCGCAATTTCTCAGCACGGTCCAGGTGCAGCAGCTGCACCAGTTGGCGCAAGTGAAGGGCGTGCCCGTCATCTGCTACGGCTTGCGCACGGATTTCAAGGGCGAACCGTTCCCCGGCTCGGCCTATCTGCTGGCGCTGGCCGACGATATCGAGGAATTGAAGAATATTTGTACTTGCGGCAAGAAGGCCACGATGAACATCCGCGTGGACGAGCAGGGCCGCCGCATCAAGGAAGGTGAGCAGATCAGTATTGGCGGCAACGAGAGTTACCGCCAGGCGTGCGGGCGCTGTTTCTATGCCTGATTTACAACGCCTAGCAAAACCGTAGCGAGCGGAAGGAAGTTGTGGTTGAGAAGCGCAACTGTACGAAGGTACAGTGAGCATCGCAGACCGCAAATTACGACGCGCAGTAGGTTTTGACAGGTGTTCTTAATCCGCGACGGGCACGCCCACGTCGGCATCATCCGCCAGCGCCAGGTCGCCCCGCTCGAAGGCGGCCAGGATGTCATTGGCGCGCGCCACGTCGTGTTCGCGCACCATGACGCGGGCGCCGCCGATGGCGGCCGCCAGCAGCATGTCGGCCTGCATGTGCTGGTCGTCCGTCAGCAGCACGTCGATGCCGGCGGCCGCCAGGCAGCCGCGGATGACGTGCGCATCCGTGGGTATCATCAGCCGGGCTATTACAACGTAGTCGTCGTGCATGCTGCCTCCTGGCAAAGTGGATTCGTCCCCATCTTAGCACCGCCAGCCCTTACAGCTTGAACACGCCCACCACCTGGTTCAGCTCCTGCGCCTGCTCCTGCAAGGCGTCGGCGGCCGCGGCCGCTTCTTCCACCAGGGCCGCGTTCTGCTGGGTCACCTGGTCCATCTGGGCGATGGCCTGGTTGACTTGCTCGATGCCGCTGCGCTGCTCTTCGCTCGCCTGGGCGATCTCGGCCATGATGGTGCTCACTTGCCGCACGCTGGCCACCACCGTGTCCATGGTGGCGCTGGCCTGGCTCACTTGCGCATGGCCCAGGTCCACCGTGCCGGCGGACGCCTGGATCAAATCCTTGATGTCTTTCGCCGCTGCCGTCGAGCGCTGCGCCAGGGTGCGCACCTCGGTGGCGACGACGGCAAAGCCGCGTCCCTGTTCGCCGGCGCGGGCCGCTTCCACGGCCGCGTTCAAGGCCAGGATATTCGTCTGGAAGGCGATGCCGTCGATGACGCCGATGATGTCGGCGATCTTGCCGGAGGAACTGCGGATGGCATCCATGGTGCTGGCCACTTGCGCCACGGCCGCGCCGCCTTCCGCTGCCAGGCTGGACGAATCGTGCGCCAGCCGGCTTGCCTGCTGCGCGTGATCGACGTTCTGGCGCACGGTCG
The DNA here is from genome assembly GCF_009208735.1 of Janthinobacterium rivuli. GTDB lineage: Bacteria > Pseudomonadota > Gammaproteobacteria > Burkholderiales > Burkholderiaceae_D > Janthinobacterium. The sequence continues at coordinate 16,003 of NZ_WFLJ01000029.1, forward strand.
AGCTCAGTTCTTCCATCGAGGCGGCTGTTTCTTCCAGCGAACTGGCTTGCTGCTCCGTGCGGCTCGACAAGTCCAGGTTGCCGCTGGCGATTTCACCGGACGCCGTGGCGATCTGCCCGGCGCTGCCGCGCACATTGCTGACCACTTGCGACAGGTTGTCGCTGATGCGGTTCATGGCGAGCAGCAGGCGGCCGATTTCATCCAGGCTGCTGGTGTCGAGGTGCACGGTCAGGTCGCCGGCGGCGATTTGCGCGGCGGCCGTTTCGGCGGCGGCCAGCGGGCGCGACACGAGGGTGCGCACGAGCCAGTACAGCAGCAGGGCGAAGATGAGCAGGGCGATGAAACCGGAAATGGCCAGCTGGTTGCGCATCTGGCGCGCCTCCAGGGTGATCTCGTCCGTGAACGTGCCGCCCGCGATGATCCATTGCCAATCCTTGAATTGGCGGTAAAACAGCTGCTTTTCGCGCGCGCTGGCACTCGTTTCGCCCGGCGCCGTCCACGTATAGCGCATGGCGCCGTTTTTTTGCGCCAGCATGTCCTGGATGAACAAGCGGCCATCGCTGGCCTTGAACTCGAGCGCGCTCTTGCCTTCGCTGTTCGGGTGCAGCACCAGGTGACCGTAGTTGGCGCCGGGGGCCGTGTCGACGATATAGATATAGCCCGTCTGGCCGATCTTGACCTGGCGAATCTTCTCTTTCAGCATGGCCAGATTCTTGCTGATGTCCAGGCCGATGAACAGCACGCCCACCACCTTGCCGCCCACATCGCGCACGGGATCGTACTGGGTGATGTATTGCTTGCCAAATAGGGTTGCCATGCCAACGAAGCGCTGGCCGGCGCGCAGCGGCGCATAGCTGGGGTGATTGTGGTCGAGCTGGGTGCCGATGGCCCGTTCGCCATCCTGCTTTTTCAGCGAGGTACTGATGCGCACGAATTCATCGCCGTTGGCGGCAAAGATGGTGGCGATCACGCCCGTCTGCGCCGTGTAGCGGTCGACCAGGGCCGTGTCGAGGTTGAGCACCTTGCCGCCGTTGGCCAGCGCCGGCGTGGCCTTGCCGGCCACGGCCACCATGGCGCCCGCATCGACCGTGAACGGGCCGGGAAACTCGGCCGCGAACAGGCGCGCAAAGCTGGCCGCCTCGTTGACCATGGCGGTATGAAACACTTCCGTGGTCGTCATGACGCTATTGAGTTCGCTGGTGACGGCCGCTTCGGCACGCTGTTCCAGGGCATTGGAGGTACGGATGCTGGTCAAGGCCGTCAGGCTGGCGAGGATCAGGCTGACGAGGGAAAACGTGAAGACGGTAATCTTGCCGCCGACACTCCAGTGGCGGGGGGAGAACGAAATTGTAGGCATAGTGTGAGTCTGGCAAAGGGTAATCAGCTCGGCCATTCCTGGTCATGACATGACACGCGGGGAGGGGATCTGGTGGGGAATGCGTTTGAAACGGAGGCGCGCCGGCTTGGGGGCCGCGCACAGGCAAGCTGGATTTCAGGGCGCGATGATAGCATGTCGCTTGCCTTTTGTTACTAAGTGTTTCCCGCAGGAATCATTTTTTTTCGCGTAAAAACATCATCCACATCAAGATTTTCAAGAATGGGGTATTGACTTTCTTGATTTCAATGGAACATGCTGAACTCGATCGCTGGCCGATGATGCGATTTTTCTCACAAATGTTTCACTTTGTAATGAATGAAACGCCGCCTTTAATCCGCGTTTAAGCTTCCAGGAAGAAACTGATATTCCTTGGGAGACTGCCAGGCCGTATCCTGTAGAATAATATGCAGACCAGTCGTGTATCCCCCTTACTGTCTTGCTGGCTGGCGCATGCCTCTCTGCGCCGCCTGGAATTGATTCAACTAATTTTCGGAGAAGCCGATGAAGAAGCAAATGATGCTGGTCACCCTGGTGCTTGCCCTGTCAGCCCACGCTGGCGCAGCCCAGACGGACAAGAGCGCCGCTCCTCCGCTACCCATGAAGCCGCTGGCCCAGCAAACGCAGGCCGCCTTGTGGGCCTCGCGCGTATTGACGCGCGTCCATTACAAGGCCATGCCGCTCGATGACGCCATGTCGGAGAAAATCTTCGACCGTTACTTCAAGTCGCTGGACGCGGAAAAATTGTTTTTCGTGCAGGCCGACGTCGACCGCTTCGCACCGCTGCGCACCAAGCTCGATGACGCCATCATCAATGAAGACTTGACGGCGCCGTTTGCCATCTACAACCTGTACCAGCAACGTTTCGACGAGCGCATGGCGTATGCGCGTGAATTGCTGAAAACCAAATTCGACTTCACGGCCGACGAGAGTTACCAGATCGACCGCGAAAAGGCCGCCTGGCCGAAGAACGACGAGGAAGTGCGCGACCTGTGGCGCAAGCGCGTCAAGAACGACTGGCTGCGCCTGAAGCTGGCGGGCAAGGAAGACAAGGCCATCCGCGAGACCCTGGACAAGCGCTATGAAAGCTACACGACCCGTTCGCGCAAGCTCAACAGCGAAGACGTGTTTCAGATCTTCATGAACGCGTACGCCATGTCGATCGAGCCGCATACCAATTACCTGGGCCCGCGCGCCTCGGACAACTTCGACATCGCCATGCGGCTGTCGCTCGAAGGTATCGGCGCCGTGCTGCAGACGCGCGACGAATACACGGTGGTGCGCGAAGTCGTGCCGGGCAGCCCGGCCGGCTTGTCGGGCAAGCTGAAAGTGGGCGACCGCATCGTCGGCGTGGGGCAGGGCGAAAGCGGCCCCATCACCGAAGTGCTGGGCATGCGCATCGATGACGTGGTGCAGCTGATCCGCGGCGCCAAGGATTCCGTGGTGCGCCTCGACATCCTGCCGGCCGACGCCGGCCCCGACGCCAAGCATGTGGTCTTGCCGCTGGTGCGCAAGAAAATCAGCATGGAAGAGCAGGCAGCGAAGAAATCGATCATCGAAGTGCGCGACAACGGCGTCAAGCGCCGCATCGGCGTCATTTCCCTGCCGACGTTCTACCAGGACTTCGAAGCGCGCCGCCGAGGCGACAAGGACTTCAAGAGCGCCACGCGCGACGTCAGCCGTTTGCTGGCCGAGTTGAAGAAGGACAAGGTCGACAACGTCCTGATCGACTTGCGCAACAACGGCGGCGGTTCGCTGAACGAAGCCGTCGAACTGACGGGCCTGTTCATCGACAAGGGGCCTGTCGTGATGCAGCGCAATGCCGAAGGCAAGGTTGACGTGGAAAGCGATACGAATGCCGGCCTGGCCTGGGATGGCCCGATGGGCGTGCTGATCAATCGCGGCTCGGCTTCCGCCTCTGAAATTTTCGCCGCCGCCGTGCAGGACTACGGTCGTGGCGTCATCATCGGCGAAGGCAGTTTCGGCAAGGGCACGGTGCAGACCCTGTTCAACCTCGACCGTTTCGGCGGCAGCGAGAAAGCCCGTTTCGGCGAGCTGAAAATGACCATCGCGCAGTTCTTCCGCATCAATGGCGGCACCACGCAGTTGCGCGGCGTCACGCCCGACATCAAGCTGCCAGCCATGTCGGACGCGGAAAACTTCGGCGAATCGAGCTATGACAATGCCTTGCCGTGGGTGGCCATCAAGCCGGCGCCGTACATGCCGACGGGCGACCTGAAGGACATCGTGCCGCTGCTGGACAAGAAACATGAAGCGCGCGTGGCCAAGGACAAGGATTTCCAGTACTTGCTCGATGACATCGCCCTGGTCGTCAAGCAGCGCAAGGAAAACCAGATCTCGCTCAATGAAACCGTGCGCCGCAAGGAGCGCGACGCCCAGGAAGCGCGCGCCAAGGCGCGTGAAAAACGCCTGATCGCGCAGATTGCGAATCCTGCCGACGACCTGGTGGTGATTCCCGATCCGAAAGACGTGCTGAAGGGTGCGAAAGCGGCCAACAAGACGGCCAAGCAGATCGCCGCCGTGAAGGGCGCCTTGCGCACCGACGACGGCTTGCAGGGCGATGAGCGCGCCCTGAGCGCGGAACTCGACGCCGAAACGGCCGCCAAGAGCGCCAAGGACGTGCTGCTGAACGAGACGGCGCGCATCCTGGCCGATGAAGTGGCGCTGATCAAGGCCGATACCCGCATGGCGTCCAAGGTCTTGCCGTATGGCGCCGACATCAAGGGCACGCCGGTGACGGCAGCGAAGTAAAGCGGTGCACGCAGCGGAAAGCCGGTTCCTTGCGGAGCCGGCTTTTTTTTCATCAGTTATCTGCTTGGTGTATTTCTATTATTCCAACAATCAATTGGATTAATATGCCGCGACGCAGCATAATTCACCTGTCTCCTCTATTCTCCTCCAAGAAAATAGATTCAGCCCGCTCTCGCAGCGGGCTTTTTTTTGCCTCAGATTTTGTGCGCGGGCAGTTGTACGTCGGGCTGGGCGGCCAGCAGGGCCGTGATCCAGCCGGCAAATGCCTGCAGCTTGGGCGTGGCCAGACGGCCTTGCGGCGTCAGCAGCGACATCGGCATGGGCGTGGGCGGGTGATCGGCCAGCACGGCCACCAGGGCGCCACTGTCGAGGTGGGCGCGCACCTGGTACATGGCCGCCTGTGCCAGGCCCAGCCCCTGCAGTGCGCAGGCGACGCTGGCGTCGGCGTCGTTGACGGCGATGGGGCCGGCCATCTGCACGCGCGCCACTTCACTTTCCTGTAGAAAGTCCCAATCGAAGGCGCGTCCCGTGCGCCCTGAAAAATGCATGATGGCCCGGTGCGCGGCCAGGTCGGCCAGGGTGTGCGGCGTGCCGTGGCGCGCCAGGTAGGCAGGGGACGCGCAGGTAACGAAGCGCATCAGGCCGACCTGCTTGCCGATGAAGGCGGAATCTTGCAAGGTGCCCACGCGCAAGGCGCAATCGATGCCTTCCTGCGTCAGGTCGACCAAGCGGTCCGTCAGGCTCAGCTGCAGTTGCACGTCCGGCCAGGCGGCGTGAAACTGCGCGATATGGGGAATGATCAGGCGCCGGCCTACCGTGTTGGGCAGGTTGATGCGCAGCAAGCCACGTGGTTTTTTCGCATCGGGCCCACGGAAGGCCAGTTCCGCCGTGTCGACGGCTTTCAAAATGTCGAGGCAATGGCGAAAGTACTCGGCTCCTTCCGGCGTCAGCGACAAGCGGCGCGTGGTTCGCTGCAGCAATTGCGTGCCCAGGTAGGCTTCCAGTTTTTGCAGGGTGGCCGTCAGCGCGGCGCGCGGCAAATTCAGGGTTTCGGCCGCCTTGGAAAAACTGTTGGCTTCGACGATGCGCACGAAGGTTTGCATGGCCTTGATCTTGTCCATGGGATAGCTTTCATTGTTCATATTATGTGAAAAGTGTAGATCGATTATGCCCTAATTATCTTAGGCCCGGTTTTGCCTAGAATGGCTACATCCCTACCGAACCGAGGAAACAACATGAACAAGGCCTCACCTTCCGCTCCCCACGATATTTCACCCGCCATGGTACTGCTGCTGGCCATCGCTTCCGGCCTGATCGTGGCCAATCTGTATTACGCGCAAACCCTCGTCGGGCCCATCAGCGCCTCGACGGGCCTGTCGGCCAAGGCGGCCGGGCTGATCGTCACCCTGACGCAAGTCGGCTATACCTTGGGCCTGCTGTTTGTCGTGCCTCTGGGCGACTTGCTGGAAAACCGCCGCCTGATCGTCTCCGCCTTGCTGGTGACGGCCACGGCGCTGGTGGTGGCGGCCCTTTCCACTGGCGCCATCGTGTTCCTGGCCGCGGCGCTGGCCATCGGCCTCGGATCCGTGGCGGCGCAAGTGATCGTGCCGTTTGCCGCCCACCTGTCGCAGGAAGCGACGCGGGGGCAGACGGTGGGCAAGGTGGTCAGCGGCTTGTTGCTGGGCATCATGCTGGCCCGTCCCGTGGCGTCGCTGGTGGCGGCCCACGCGAGCTGGCATGTGGTGTTTGGCGGCGCCGCCGTGCTGATGGTGCTGCTGGCGCTGGTGCTGCGCCGCGCCTTGCCCGTGCGCCAGCCGGTGTCGAGCATGCGCTATCCTGCCTTGATGGCTTCGCTGTGGCATTTGCTGCTGGGCACGCCCGTGCTGCGCCGCCGCGCCGCCTATCACGCTGGCCTGTTTGGCGCCTTCAGCCTGTTCTGGACCGTCACGCCGCTGGTGCTGGCCAGCCCCGCGTTCGGTCTGTCTCAAACGGGCATCGCCATCTTTGCCCTGGTGGGCATGGCGGGCGCCGTCGCTTCGCCGATCGCCGGCCGCCTGGCCGATGCGGGCCACACCTTGCCTGCCACGGCCGCCGCGCTGGCCCTGGGCATCGTCGCCTTTGCCTTGCCGATGTTGGCGCCAACGTCGAAACACCTGGCGCTGGGCTTGCTGGTGCTGGCCTCCATCGTGCTCGACATGGGCGTGGCGGCGAATCTGGTGTTGGGCCAGCGCGCCATCTTCAGCCTGGGCGCGGAAGTGCGGGGCCGCCTGAACGGCCTGTATTTCGCCCTGTTCTTCGCCGGTGGCGCTGCCGGCTCGGCCATCGGCGCCTGGGTATATGCCAGCTACGGCTGGCAAGCAACCTTGCTGACCGGCATGGCGTTTCCGGGCCTGGCCATGCTGGTGTGGCTGGGAGAATTTTTGCCGCAAGCCACGCGTCGCACGGCTTGAAACCCTGATGGCGACTCATTATCACTGACAGGAATTTCTATCATCATGAATATAAAGTGGCGTGATATGCCGCGATGCCGCAAGATGCACCTGTCTCCTCTATCTCCTCCAAGGAAATAGATTCAGCCCGCTTCCATAGCGGGCTTTTTTTTGCCTTTTTACATTAAATCACCACCAGGTCCAGCGCCCGCATGAAGTTGGCCGCCTGCGCATGCGTGATGACGGCGCCTTTCAGCAAGGACGCTTCGCTCAATTTGAATCCGTCGATATCGGCGCCGCGCAAGTCCGCGCCCTGGAATTTCGCCAGTTTGATGGTGGCATTGCGCAGGCTGCCCCCTTCGAAGACGGCTTCGCGGAAGTCGCAGCCGGCCAGGTAGGCGTCGGAAAAATCCAGCTGTTTTAATGTTGCCTTGCGGAAGGAAAAGCCGCGCAGGTCGGCGCCCACCAGCAGGCTGTCTTCGAAGGTGAGGCCCAGGTGGGCCACTTCCTCGAACGAGGCGCCCGTCAGCTTGCAGCCGCGGTAGGTGACCGACGCCAGCTTGGCGCGCCGCCATTTCGTGTTGTTCAGGTCGCAGCCTTCAAACGTGGCGTCGACGGCGTCGACGGATTCGAAATCGGCGCTGCCCGCGCGGCAGCGGCGCCAGGTGCTGCGTGCCAGTTTGCTGGCGAACATATTGGTGTCGGCAAAGGTGCAGCGCTCGAAGGTGCAGCCTTGCAGATCGAGGCGCGACAGGTCTTCGCCGTCGAACGCGCACTCGATGAAGTGGCGCACGGGCAGGGCCAGCTGCTGCTCGATGCCGGCGCGGTCCAGGGTCATGCCAGTTGCTGCGGTGTCGTGTGTTGCCATCCGTCTCATTCCTAAAGTGAAGCAGGGGAGGGATGGCGCGGCGGGAAAATGCACGAACCAGAACACCTCCCCGGCTGGTGTAACAGCCAAGGGGCAGCGCCGTGGGTCCGCGTGGGCGGGAGCATGCCGGACGGTGCCGGGCACTTACCGGGTTACCAACCGGTGCGCTCATTTTCGATCAGCGCGTATTGTAGCCTGTCCGAATCGGCCTTGCCAATGTCGGCAAAGCCGGGTTAGTATCTTCTCAGGCGCAGCCACCGCGCCAACGTCGCTCGGACGGATCCGGGCGCTTACGTACAGAGATCATCATGACCGACAGCCAAGCTCCGCGCAGCTTTTCGCGCATCAATCGCCTTCCCCCTTACGTTTTCAATATCACCGCCGAGCTCAAGATGGCCGCCCGCCGCCGTGGCGAGGACATCATCGACATGTCGATGGGTAATCCCGATGGCGCCACCCCGGCCCACATCGTCGACAAGCTGGTCGAGACGGTGAAACGCCCCGACACGCACGGCTATTCCGCCTCCAAGGGCATCCCCCGGCTGCGCCGTGCGATTGCGCACTGGTACAAGAAGCGCTACGAGGTCGACATCGACCCGGACAGCGAAGCTATCGTCACCATCGGCTCGAAGGAGGGCCTGGCCCATCTGATGCTGGCGACCCTGGACCGGGGCGACACGGTGCTGGTGCCGAACCCCAGCTACCCGATCCACATCTGGGGCGCCGTGATCGCGGGCGCCGACATTCGCTCCGTGCGCATGGGCCCGGGCGTGGATTTCTTTGCCGAACTGGAACGGGCCATCCGCGAAAGCTACCCGAAACCGAAGATGATGGTGCTGGGCTTTCCGTCGAACCCCACGGCGCAATGCGTGGAGCTGGAATTTTTTGAAAGAGTCGTGGCGCTGGCGAAGCAGCACAATATTTTGGTGGTGCATGACCTGGCCTATGCCGACATCACCTTCGATGGCTGGAAGGCGCCGTCCATCATGCAGGTGCCGGGCGCGCGCGACGTGGCCGTCGAGTTTTTCACCATGTCGAAAAGCTACAACATGGCGGGCTGGCGCATCGGCTTCATGGTCGGCAATGCGGAACTGGTGGCGGCGCTGGCGCGCATCAAGAGTTACCACGACTATGGCAGTTTTACGCCCGTGCAAGTGGCGGCCATTGCCGCGCTGGAAGGCGACCAGAGCTGCGTGAAGGACATCTGCGCCCAGTACCAGCGACGCCGCGACGTGCTGGTCAAAGGTTTGCATGAGGCAGGCTGGATGGTGGAAAAACCGAAGGCGTCGATGTATATCTGGGCGCATATCCCGCAAGCCTATCGCCACCTGGGTTCGCTGGAGTTCGCCAAGCTGCTGCTGCAAAAAGCCAAGGTGAGCGTGTCGCCCGGCATCGGTTTCGGCGAATACGGCGATGAATACGTGCGTTTCGCCCTGATCGAAAACGAGGCGCGGGTGCGGCAAGCCTTGCGCGGCATCAAGAATATGTTGCGTTCCGGCGACGGGAAAACGGAAGCGGCGGCATAAAAGTTGCCACGCGGAATGATCTGTTGCCCCTAATATCACTACGGCGTATTTCTGACATCACGAATATAAAGTGGTTTTATATGCTGCAACGCGGCATCATTCAACTGTCTCCTCTATCTCCTCCAAGGAAATAGATTCAGCCCGCTCCCGCAGCGGGCTTTTTTTTGCCCGAAAATTCATCATCATCGGCTGGTACACATTCTCCAGGCTGGCTTTGGCCGGGATCGGGAATCACCGTTGCCTATGGCGTACATAGGGCAATTTATTGACTGAAGGGTATTTTGTGGACGTTGATGGCAATGCGTGTTTCAATGCGCGGCTATCTTCCTATGACAAATGAGCCGGAAGAGTACCACCGCATGGTGCGTTGGTATGCTGATCTGCGCAGTACGCCGATTTCCTCGGCCGAAATCGTTGTTTTTCACGGCACCAATCCTCGACAAGCTTTTGGCGCCCTGAACAAGGGCAAGGAAGCCATCCTCGCATTGATCGCCAGCAAGGTGGAACAAAACGATATCAATGATTTACTGGCAAGGGGGAAGGGGCGCTCAACGGAGATCGACATACTGTGCCAGGCCCGGCGCGGGCAAGGCCGGTATCGGGACGAATTGCTCGCATTGTGGGACAGGAAATGTGCGGTAACGGGGTGCGATCTTGAACCGGTTCTGCGTGCTTCGCATGCCTTGTCCTGGCAAGGTGCCACCGATCAGCAGCGGCTTGATCCCCATAATGGCTTGCCGCTGATCGCGCCCCTTTGTTTGATCGCGGCCCGATCAGCTTTGCGGATGATGGCGCCATGTTGTGTTCCCCCTCGTTGCTGGGGCGGCATCGTGAACTGATCGGTTTGCCAATCCCGTTGCGCATGGTCCTGAAGGAGGAGCAGAAATACTATCTGCGCATGCATCGGCAACGCTTTGCGTTTTGTTCGCCTGCCCAAGACTGAACAATCATCGCTGCGCTGGCCTCTATTTCTCTGCCGATGGCGCCGCATTTTTCCTGGTCTGTTTCAGATATGGATAATTCATATCTCCACTATCACAACATGTAATTGGATTGATGGCCTGCAATGCGGCATCATGCGTCTGTCTCCTCTATCTTCCTCCAAGAAAATAGATTCAGCCCGCTCCCGCAGCGGGCTTTTTTTTTGCCCGTCGCCGACACAAGGAGCAGTTAGTCGATCCCGTCGTCCGTTTCAGCGGGTCGGGCGTGACCCGCGCAAGACGGCCAGATGCATTCGAACATGATTTCACATGAGCTATATTCATGGATATATAAAATATTATCATTATTTTTAATCGATGGAACCTTTTATGATGTGTGCATACTTCATAAGGAGCACCGTCATGACCGTCACGACACACAATCTGGGCTATCCGCGCATCGGCGCCAAACGTGAACTGAAATTCGCCCTGGAAGACTACTGGAAGGGCCAAAGCAGCCTCGATGCGCTGGAAGGCCATGGCGCCGAGTTGCGCCAGCGCCACTGGCAAGACCAGAACGGGCTGGACCTGGCGCCCGTGGGCGACTTTTCCTTCTACGACCAGGTGCTGGACCTGAGCTTTGCACTTGGCAACTTGCCGCGGCGCGTACGCGGCCTGGAAGGCGCGGCGCTCGATAACTATTTCCGCGTGGCCCGTGGCCGCTCGGCCAGCGACAGTGAATGCAGCTGCATCCACGCCGGCGAAATGACGAAATGGTTCGACACCAATTACCATTACATCGTGCCGGAATTCGCGGCCGACACGCAATTCAAGCTCGACAGCAGCCGCCTGCTGCGGCAACTGGCGCAAGCGCGCCAGCTCGGTGTGAAAGCCAAGCCCGTGCTGATCGGGCCCGTCACCTACTTGTGGCTGGGCAAGGCCAAGGATGATTCCGACAAGCTGGCGCTGCTGCAAGGCTTGCTGCCCGTCTACGTGCAACTGCTGCAGGAACTGGCCGCGCAGGGCGTGGAATGGGTGCAGATCGACGAACCGATCCTCGTCACGGAACTGGATGGCGCCTGGCGGCAGGCGCTGCTCACGGCCTATGACGCCTTGAGCAAGCTCAATCACGTCAAACTGCTGCTGGCCACGTATTTCGGCAAGCTGCAAGACAACCTGGCACTGGCGTGCACATTGCCGGTCCAGGGCTTGCACCTCGATGCCGTCAACGCCCGCGATGAAGTCGAGCAGGTCATCACCCGATTGCCCGCCACCAGCGTGCTGTCCCTGGGCGTCGTGAATGGCCGCAATATCTGGAAGACGGATTTGAACGCGGTGCTGGCATGGCTGGAACCCGTGCACGCCAGGCTGCAAGGCCGGCTGTGGATCGCGCCCTCGTGCTCGCTGCTGCACGTGCCCGTCGACCTGGACAGCGAACAAAAGCTCGATGTGGAGATCAAATCCTGGCTGGCCTTCGCCCGTCAAAAGCTCGATGAAGTGCACACCCTCGCCGGCGCCCTGAACCAGGGCCGCGTCTCCGTGCAAGCGGCGCTGGATGCGAATCTCGCCGCCGTGCTGTCGCGCCGCCAGTCGCCGCGCGTGCACAATCCGGACGTGAAAGCGGCCGTGGCCCGCATCGACGCCAGCCTGGGCCGGCGCGCCAGCGGCTTTGCCGAGCGTGCTGCCAAGCAAGCGGCGCTGCTGCAACTGCCGCTGTATCCGACGACGACCATCGGTTCGTTTCCGCAGACGGCGCCAATCCGCCAGGCCCGCAGCCAGTTCCGCAGCGGCCAGCTCGATGAAGCCGGCTATAAAAAGCTGATGCGGGCGGAAATCGCCCATTGCGTGCAGGAACAGGAAAGCCTGGGCCTGGACGTTTTCGTGCATGGCGAGGCGGAACGCAATGACATGGTGGAATACTTCGGCGAACAGCTCGACGGCTATGCCTTCAGCCAGTTCGGCTGGGTTCAATCGTACGGTTCGCGCTGCGTGAAGCCGCCCATCCTGTTCGGCGACATCAGCCGCCCGCGCGCCATGACGGTCGAGTGGAGCACCTACGCCCAGTCGCTGACGGACAAGCCGATGAAAGGCATGCTGACGGGCCCCGTCACCATCCTGAACTGGTCCTTCGTGCGCGATGACCAGCCCCGTTCCGTGTCATGCCACCAGCTGGCGCTGGCCATCCGCGCCGAAGTGCAGGACCTGGAGCAGGCCGGCATCCGCGTGATCCAGATCGACGAGGCGGCGCTGCGCGAAGGCTTGCCGCTGCGTCAATCGCAATGGGCCGACTACCTGCGCTGGGCCGTCGAATCGTTCCGCATCGCGGCCAATGGCGTGGCCGACGAGACGCAGATCCACACGCACATGTGCTATTCGGAATTCAACGACATCATCGCGCAGATCGCCGACATGGATGCGGACGTCATCACGATCGAGACGTCGCGCTCCGACATGGAATTGCTGGATGCCTTCGATGATTTCAACTATCCGAATGAGATTGGCCCCGGTGTCTACGACATTCACTCGCCGAATATTCCCAGCCAGGAACAGATGGTGAAACTGATGCGCAAGGCGGCCGAGCGCATCCCCGCCCAGCGCCTGTGGGTCAACCCCGATTGCGGCCTGAAGACGCGTGGCTGGAAAGAAGTCATTCCTGCGCTGGCGAACATGGTGGCGGCGGCGAAAACTTTGCGCGGCGATAACGCGGCCTGAGGATGGCGGGAGTAGGGACGGCCGGCATGGATCAGATATAGAACAATCGTATTTCTGTCATCACAACATGCAATTGGATTTATATATTGCGATGCGGCATCATTGCACCTGTCTCCTCTACTTCCTCACAGGAATTAGATTCAGCCCGCTCCCGCAGCGGGCTTTTTTTTGCCCTTTTTACGGTGCAGGCCGCCGCACACGCTTGCTTGTCATACAGGCATGGTGTTGCTTTTGTGCATGCTAAACTGGGCCTTCTCCAGACCAAGGTTGCCCTGATGATTGAACTGTTTCGCCACACGCTGGAGTCGACGCCCATCCTCGCCCTGTTTCTCGTCATCGGCGCCGGGTATGCGCTGGGGCGCATCAGCGTGTTCGGCTTTTCGCTGGGCGTGGGCGGCGTGCTGTTCGCGGGGCTGGCGCTGGGCGCGTTCGCTCCCGCTGCCGTGCCGCCGCCGATGGTCGGCCCCATCGGCTTGCTGCTGTTCTTGTACGGCATCGGCGTGCAGTATGGCGTGCAGTTTTTCGCCGGCTTGCGCGGCGCGGGGCAGAAACATAACCTGATCGCCTTTGCCGCCGTCATGGGCGGCCTGGCCGTGTCCGTCTGGGGCGGGCAGTGGATCGATATTTCGCTGCGCATGGCCAGCGGCGTGTTTGCCGGCGCCATGACCAGCACGGCCGCCCTGCAGGCGGCGCTGGAAGCGTCGCACGGCAATGGCGACGCGGCCGTCGGCTATGCCGTCGCCTATCCGTTCGGCGTCGTCGGCCCCATGCTGGGCCTGTACCTGGCCGGACGGATATTAAAACCCGTACTGACGCCGCCGCCGGCGCCCATCGTCGTGTCCGAAATCACCATCGATGAAGCCAAATTGGCGGGCGCGGCCCTGTCCGAACTGGCCGACGGTCCCCTGGCGGGCGTGCAAGTGATCGGCGTGCGCCAGGGCCACCAGAACCGCTTGCCCGACCCAAGCCTGGTGCTTGGCGTGGGCGACGCGCTGATGGTGTCGGGCACGGTGGCGGGCGTGGAAGCGGCGCGCACGGCGCTGGGCCACCTGGATCCGGGCCGGTTGATGAAGGACCGCAGCGCGTTCGACGGCACGGAAGTGTTCGTGTCGGACGCGGCAATCGTCGGCGTGCCCCTGGGTGAACTGAACCTGGCGAAAGACTTCCCCCTGCAGATAGCGTTCATCCGCCGTGGCGACGCCATGATTTTGCCGCACCCGTTCCTGACCCTGGAATTCGGCGACCGGGTGATGGCCATCGCGCCGGCGAAACATGCGGCCGACGTGCGCAAGCTGTTCGGCAATTCCATCACGGCCACGGCCGAGTTCAGCTATGTATCGCTGGGCATGGGCATGGTGCTGGGTGTCTTGCTGGGCCTGGTGCCGATACCGTTGCCGTGGATAGGCTCGTTCAGCCTGGGCCTGGCGGGCGGCCCGCTGGTGATGGCGCTGATCCTGGGGCGCCTGGGCAGAGTGGGCAAGATCAGCTGGCGCTTGCCGCTGTCGGCCAACCTGGTCATGCGCAACTATGGCTTGACGATCTTTCTCGCTGCCGTCGGCATGGCGTCCGGCTTGCCCTTCGTGCAGCAGGTGGGCGCCGATGGCTTGCCCATGCTGGCGCTCGGCGCCGTCACGGTGCTGGTGGTGGTGGCTCTCGTTGTAATCCTGGGCAAGGTATTCCTGCGCCTGCCATTTCCCGAGTTGCTGGGGATCGCGGCCGGCGCCACGGGCAACCCGGCCGTGCTGGTGTTCGCCAACCGCCTGGCCAAGTCGGACCGCCCGAACCTCGGCTACGCCATGATTTTCCCCAGCATGACCATCGTCAAGATCGTCGCCGTGCAGGTGCTGCTGCATTTGTATGGGTGATGGCGGCAAGGATCACTTCAAGACAGGCGCCGTGTGAGGTCGTCCAGCAACCATCGCCCTGCAGGCCCGAGCGTGCGGCCACGCTGGTGCGCCGCATAAATCGTCAGCCCTTCGCGGGGTGTCGGGTCGTGTTCGATTTGCATGGCAACCAGGCTGCCGGCTGCAATCAATGGCGACACGAGATGGTCCGGCATGCGGCACCAGCCGAAACCGCCGAGCAGGAAGTCCAGGCGGCGGCCAAGGTCGGCGAAGCGCCAAAGTTTGCCGCTTGCCAGCCCAAAGTTGGCGCCACCGGGATGAACCGGGTCTGACAGCACAAGCTGGACATGCGGTTCCAGATCGGCCTGCGTCGCCACACGTGCCAGCGAGGCAAGTGCATGCCCTGGCGCCACGACAGCCTGCATGCCGACACGCAGCAACGGATAGGCGGCAATGTCGTCTGGAACAGAAGGCAGCAACAGGCAGATCCCGATGGCGGCCGGGTCATTTCTCAGACGCCGCAGCGAACCGCCCAGGCCTTCCGTCGAAAAGCTGACGGGCAGATTGGGAAATGTCCGGCTCAGTGCGGACAGGCTCTCGATCAAGGGCGCCGTCGGTACGAGAGGATCGATGGCAACGACGAGCTCCGGTTCCAGGCCCGAACGCGTACCCATGGCCACTCCTTCGAAGCGGGCCGCGCTCGCCAAGACCAGACGTGCCTGCTCGACCAGAACCCTGCCAGTCTCGGTCAGGCTCGGGCGATGGCCACTGCGGTCAAACAGCCGCACGCCTTGCACATCCTCCAGCGTCGCGATGGCCTGGCTGATGGCCGATTGCACGCGGCCGAGTTGTCGACCGGCGGCGGAAAAGCTGCCCGTATCGGCGATCGTGACCAGTACCCGCAACTGGTCCAGCGTCAGACTTCCAATCAAAATAGCGTCTCCACGGTAACTCCATCATGATTATCGATGGAAATCATCACATTTTAATCTCTATTGGAAATAGATTCGCGGCGATATAGTGGAAGCACATAAGCGGCCTGACCGACAAGCGTGCTTCAGGCGTTACCCCGCAGTGCTATTTTTAAGGATGACTGTATGACTCAGCTATTGGTAATCGAAACCAGCCCTCGTGGCAAGCACTCCGTGTCGCGCAACATGACCCGTCGTTTCGTGCAGGACTGGCGCGCCGCGCACGCGGATGGCGAAGTGGTCGAACGCGACCTCATGGATGCGGGACTGCAGTTCGTCAACGCGGCCTGGCTGCAAGCCTACTTCACGCCTGCACAGCAGCACACTCCCGCCATGGCGGACGAGTTACGGCTGTCGGACGAGCTCGTTGCGGAATTGCTCGCCGCCGACCACATTGTCATCGCAACGCCCGTCTATAACTACAATGTTCCGGCCGTGCTCAAGGCCTGGATCGACCATATCGTGCGCAAGGGTCTGACGCTGGGCTTCGATGGACGCGGCCTCGTGACCGGCAAGAAGGCAACCGTACTGATCGCGTCTGGCGGCGTCTATACGGAGGGCTCGCCGATCCGGGATCGCGACATCGCCACCCAGTACCTCCGCCTCGTGCTTGGCGTGATCGGTATCGGCGACGTGACCTTCGTTGCCGGTGGCGGGGCCAAGGCGGTCGATTTAGGCGAGGAAACCATGGAACGCTTCGTCGAGAAGCTCGGCGCCGATCTCGGACGCGCGGCCAGCGTCTGATATGGATCGGCGCTGGAAGCAGCCAAGGGTAGGGCACCTGTCCTTGTCGGCAGGTGTTCCGCTCCTGAGCACCAGCCCGCGTAAAACCCCTGGCGCCGCTCCCAATCTGTTGTACAATCCTTGAGAACGGTCGTGCTTTTTTTGTGCGCTGAGCTTCCTTGCGTGCAGTCATCACGGCAACCGATAAGAACAAGGAGACAGACATGGACCTGCAATATACGGCCGAGGAGATGGCGTTCCGCGACACGGTGCGCGCCTTCCTCGACACCCATCTGCCGGCGGACTTGCAGCGCAAGGTGCGCCAGCATTTGCGCCTGAACCGCGACGATTACGTGCGCTGGCATAAGATTGTTGCGCAGCAAGGCTGGGCCGCGCCGGCCTGGCCCGTCGAATACGGCGGCACGGGCTGGACGTCCGTGCAGCGCCACATCTGGGAAGACGAGTGCGCGCGCGCCGCCACGCCGCCCATCCTGCCCTTCGGCGTCAACATGGTGGCGCCCGTCATCATGGCCTTCGCCAATGCCGAACAAAAAGCATACTACTTGCCGCGCATCTTGAACTGCGACGACTGGTGGTGCCAGGGTTATTCGGAGCCGGGCGCCGGTTCCGACCTCGCTTCCCTGAAAACCACTGCCGAGCGCGACGGCGACCATTACATCGTCAACGGCCAGAAAACCTGGACGACGCTGGGCCAGCACGCGGACATGATCTTTTGCCTGGTGCGGACGGATAGCACGGTGCGCAAGCAGGAAGGCATCAGTTTCCTGTTGATCGACATGAAAACGCCGGGCGTCACCGTGCGTCCCATCATCATGCTCGATGAAGAACATGAAGTGAACGAAGTCTTCTTCGACAACGTGCGCGTGCCCGTCAGCAATCTGGTGGGCCAGGAAAACAAGGGCTGGACGTACGCCAAGTATCTGCTGGGCCACGAGCGCACGGGCATCGCCGCCGTGGGACGCTCCAAGCGCGAATTGACTTTCCTCAAGCAGCTGGCCATGCAGCAGAGCAAGCGCGGCGTGCCGCTGCTGCACGACCCCGTCTTTGCGGCCAAGGTCGCCACCCTGGAAATCGAATTGATGGCGCTGGAAATGACGGTCTTGCGCGTCATCAGCGAAGAAGGCAAGGGGCCTGGACCGCAGGCGTCGATGCTGAAGGTGCGCGGTTCGGAACTGCAGCAGCAATTGACGGAACTGATGGTGGAAGCCCTCGGCCCGCAAGCCTTGCCCTTCGACCCTGATTTTCTTGACGGCACCGCACCGCATGGCGCGGGCGGCGACGACCTGGCCGCGCCGCTGGCCGCGTATTACTTCAATTACCGCAAGACATCGATCTATGGCGGCTCGAATGAAATCCAGAAAAACATCATCACGCAGATGATCCTGGGCCTGTAAGGCAGAAGGAGACGACATGGACTTCCATTTTAATCAGGAACAGCAGCAATTCGCCGACGCGCTCAGGCGCTGGGTCGACAAGGATTACCCGTTTGAAACGCGCAAGCAGATCGTCCACTCGGCCACGGGCACGTCCGATGCCGCCTGGGCCACCCTGGCCGAACTGGGCATGACGGCCTTGCCGCTGCCGGCCGCCGCGGGCGGCTTCGATGGCACGGCCGTCGACATGCTGCTGGTGATGCAGGAACTGGGCCGCGGCCTGGTGGTCGAACCGTATCTGGCCACCGTGCTGGGGGCGCGTTTCCTCACGTTGGCGGGCGGTCACGATGCCGTGCTGGAGCAGGTCGCCGGCGGCAGCCTGAAGCTCGCGTGCGCGCTGGGCGAACGCCAGTCGCGCCATGACATGCACGATATCGCCACCACGGCCATCGCCAGCGGCGACGGTTTCGTGCTCGATGGCGAGAAAACCGTCGTCATCCACGGCGCGCAGGCGGGCGCGCTGATCGTCTCGGCGCGCAGCGGTGGCGCCCAGATGGACACGGACGGCATCTCGCTGTTCCTCGTGCCTGTCGATGCACCCGGCGTTTCCGTGCGCGACTACCGCACCATCGACGGCCAGCGCGCCGCCACCGTCACCCTCGTGCAAGTGGTGCTGAGCCATGACGCCCTGATCGGCCAGGCTGGGCAGGGCTGGCCCGTGCTCGATGCCGCGCTCGACTATGGCGCCGCGCTGCTGTGCGCGGAAGCCGTGGGCGCCATGGACGCCATCTTCGCCGCCACGCTCGAGTACCTGAAGACGCGTCAGCAGTTCGGCGCGCCCATCGGCAAGTTTCAGGCCTTGCAGCACCGCATGGCCGACATGTTCATCCACCTGGAGCAGGCGCGCTCGATGGCCATGCTGGCCGCCGCCAAGGCCGACAGCGACGACGTGGCGGAGCGCCGCCGGACGGTCTCCGCCGCCAAGGCGAGGGTGGGGCTGGCCGCCACCTTTGTCGGCCAGCAAGCCGTGCAATTGCATGGCGGCATGGGCGTGACGGACGAATTGCCTGCCGCCCACCATTTCAAGCGCCTCTCCATGATCGCCCTGACCTTGGGCGACGTGGAGCACCATATCGAGCGCTTTATCGCCCAGCCGGGCTTCTTGCCGACGGAGACCGCATGACCGCATTGACCGGAATCAAACCCAAGCACTGGTATTTCGAAGATTTTACGCAAGGACTGGAAATCGACCTGGGCCAGCGCCATGTGACGGAGAAGGAAATCATCGCCTTCGCCACGGATTTCGACCCGCAGCCGTTCCACGTCGACCATGCGGCCGCCGAAAAGACCATCTTCAAGGGCGTCATCGCCAGCGGCTGGCATACCTGCGGCATGATGATGCGCCTGGTGGTCGACAACTTGCTCAAGCATTCGTCCAGCATGGGTTCGCCTGGCCTGGACAGCATCCGCTGGTTGAAACCCGTGCGCGCCGGCGACACTTTGCACCTGACCTACCAGGTCAAGGAAGTGCGCCCATCGACGTCGAAACCGGACCGCGGCATCGTCATTTCCGTGTGGAGCGTGCGCAACCAGCATGGCGAAGTCGTCACCACGGTGGAGGGCATGGGCATGTTCGGCCGCCGCCCGGTGGCGCAAGAGGAGCCGGGCCATGCGTGACATCGCCGGCATCGCCGGTTTCCAGGCCCTGGCGGGCCAGCACGTGGCCGTTTCCGACTGGCTCACCATCACCCAGCAGCGAATCGACACCTTTGCCGACGCGACGGACGACCATCAGTGGATCCACGTCGACGCCGAGCGCTGCGCGCGCGAGTCGCCGTACGGCTGCACCGTGGCGCACGGCTTCCTGACCTTGTCCCTGCTGCCGGCCATGTTGCAGGGCGCCTTGCACATGGCCGGCATCCGCATGGCCATCAACTATGGCCTCAATAAGGTGCGCTTTCCCGGCCCCGTGCCCGTGAACAGCCGGCTGCGCGCGCGGCTCGACATCCTCTCCGTCGACGACTTGCCGGAAGGCGCCCAGGTGAACTGGGCCGTCACCATGGAGCGCGAAGGCGATGCGAAACCCGTGTGCGTGGCGGAGTTCCTGATGCGGTGTTATCCCTGAGCGACAAGTTGCTTCCCCTTCGTAGGTCGGCTTAGCCCGCAGGGCGTAAGCCGACATGGGGCTGGCGGAAGTCCCCTGGCGGCGGCGCTCACTCCCCGTCAGAGGCGCAATACCTGTCCCGCCCCGTATGCTTGGCGCGGTACAGCAGGGCGTCGGCGGCGCGGATCAGGGCGCTGGGGTCCATGCCTTCCGTGGGCATGACGCTGGCCATGCCCAGGCTGACGGTGACGTGCGGGCCGACGCTCGACCGGGCATGGGGAATGTCCAGTGCGCGCACCTCGTCGAGGATGCGCTGGGCCACCACTTCGGCGCCGTCGCGTGTTTCCTGCGGCAGCAGGATGATGAATTCCTCGCCGCCATAGCGCGCCAGCAGGTCGGGCGGACGCACGGCGCAGCGGCGCAGGGCGGCGCTCACCTGCTGCAGGCACAGGTCGCCTGCCTGGTGGCCATACGTGTCGTTGTAATCCTTGAAGTGGTCGATATCGGCCATGATGAGGGCCATCGGCACGCCATCGCGCGCGCAGCGCCGCCATTCGCTATCCATCGTCTCGTTGAAGCTGCGCCGGTTGGCCACGCCCGTCAGCGAGTCCGTCAGCGACAGTTCGCGCATGGCGTCGGCCTGCCGCTTGATGGTCAGCTGGCTGCGCACGCGGGCGCGCACGACGGCCGCGTTGAACGGTTTCGTGATGAAATCGACGGCGCCCGCTTCCAGCGCCCGCGTCTCGTCCTCGGGCTGGTTCAGGGCCGTGACGAAGATGACGGGAATGGCGTTCAGCAGGGCCGATTCGCGCAGCGCGTTGCAGACGGCATAGCCATCCATGCCGGGCATGACGGCGTCGAGCAGGATCAGGTCCGGCAGTTGATTATGCGCGATCTCCAGCGCCTTCGCACCGCTCAGGGCGAACAGCACGTCGTGTTCCTCGCGCAGCAGCTGGTGCAGGATCTGGATGTTTTCCATGGCGTCATCGACGATGAGGATGCGCCCGTTCATGGCAAGGTTGGTCCAGCTCACTTGTTTTCCTCTCGTTTCAGCTGATCGAGCACGAGTTCTTCCGCCTCGGCAAAATTCAGCGTTTCAATCGCATCCGCCATCGCCAGGGCCGCTTCCCGGTCCGCCTGTTGCAGGGCGGGGTGCAGGGCGTGGAATTGCGCCAGCGCTTTCAGGTTATTGTTGTGGATCAGGATGAGCAGCTCGGCCAGGCCGGCGCGCAGGTCGACCGGCACGCTGCCGGGCGCGGCCGCTGCCGCCTGCCCGCGCCGCAGGGGCGAGGGCAGGGTGCGCGCCGCGTCGATGAC
The DNA here is from genome assembly GCF_009208735.1 of Janthinobacterium rivuli. GTDB lineage: Bacteria > Pseudomonadota > Gammaproteobacteria > Burkholderiales > Burkholderiaceae_D > Janthinobacterium. Next base: position 36,958 of record NZ_WFLJ01000029.1, read on the forward strand.
TTCGGCCATCGCGTGTTCCAGGCGGCCCAGCAAGGCGGCCGTGGCGTGCGATTGCCCCGTTTTCAGCGCTTTTTCCGTCTCGGCGGCCAGGCTGGCGACATGCGTGGCGCCCAGGTTGGCCGCCACGCCGCACACGCGGTGCAGCAACTGCGCCGCCTGCTGCGCCTGGCCTGCGGCCAGCAGGGCCCTGGTTTCCTCGACGGCGTCGCCTTGCGAGTTTTCAAAGCGCTTGAGCAGGGCCAGGAAGGCGCCGTAATCGCCGCCGAAGCGGTGCAGGGCCGCCGCCAGGTCGATGCCGGGCACCGTGGCCGGCAGGTCCAGCATTGGCGTGACGGCATCATCCGCCTGGCTGGCGCCGCCACCGCCGCCCGGGGTCGCCGGCACCAGCCGGGTCAGGGTCTGGATCATCTCGTCGACATCGATGGGCTTGGCCACATGCGCATTCATGCCGCTGGCGATGGCGCGCAGGCGGTCTTCGTCCATGGCGTTGGCCGTCATGGCGATGATGGGCAGATCCCCCAAACCCAGGGCGCGGATGGCGAGCGTGGCGTCATAGCCATTCATGACGGGCATCTGCAAATCCATCAGCACCACGTCCCAGGCATCCGGCGTGTTGGTGAGCAAGTCGACGGCCAGCTTGCCGTTGGCGGCCAGGGCCACGCGCGCGCCCGAGTGCAGCAAAATGTACTGCGCCACTTCCTGGTTGATTTCATTGTCTTCCACCAGCAGCACGCGCATGCCGCTGAGCAAACCCGACAAGGGCGTGGAAACGGGTAGCGCGGAAGGCGTGCCGCGGCCCTCGCGCACGGCCGTCACGGCCGCCAGCAGGCGCGCCGGGGTGGCCGGTTTCGAAACGATGCCGGCCAGCATCAGACTGTCGGCCAGGCGTTCGAGGTTTTCGCTATCCTGGTCGGCCACCAGCATGATCACGGGCGGCAGCGCCAGCGGCGCGTCGGCGCGCGCCTCGGTGAGCATGGAAATGCCATCCATGCCGGGCATGGCCGCGTCCAGCAAGACGATGTCCGCCGCCGGCCCGCCGCTGGCGTGGGCGCGCAGCAGGGCCAGGCCGGCCGCGCCGCTATCGGCACTGCGGCTGTGCCAACCCTGCGCCGCGCACCAGTCTTCCAGCATGGCGCGCACGCTGGCATTGTCGTCGATGATCAGCAGCGACAGCTCCCTGGGCGCGCTTCGGCCGGGCGGCTCGGACGGCGGCATGACCTTCTCGAAGCGGCAGCTGAAGCGGAAATCGGAACCCTGGCCCAGCGCGCTGGTGACGCTGAGGGCGCCCCCCATCAATTCCACCATGCGCCGGCAGATGGCCAGCCCCAGTCCCGTGCCGCCGTACTTGCGGCTGGTGCTGGTGTCGCCCTGGGAAAACGCGTCGAAGATGTGTTCCTGCTCGGCCGCGCCGATGCCGATGCCCGTGTCGCGCACGGAAAACTCCAGCGTGACGCCGGTCGCATCCTCGGCCACCTTGTTGATGGACAGCACCACTTCGCCGTATGAGGTGAACTTGACGGCGTTGCCCACCAGGTTGATGAGGATCTGTTCCACGCGCAGGGCGTCGCCGATCAGTTCGTCCGGCACGCCGGGGTCGAGCACGAACACGGGTTCCACGCCGCGCGCCCACGCGCTGCTGGCCAGCAAGACGCCTACGCTGTCGAGCATGCGTTCGAGTTGGAAGCGGCGCTGTTCCAGCACCATCTGGCCCGCCTCGATCTTGGAGAAATCGAGCACATCGTTGACGATATTGAGCAGCGATTGCGTGGCCATCTGGATCTTGCCGACATAGCTGCGCTCGCGCCGTTCCAGCGGCGACTCTTCCAGCAGGCGCGCCAGGCCGATGATGGCGTTCATCGGCGTGCGGATTTCATGGCTCATGTTGGCGACGAATTCGCTCTTCGCGATGCTGGCCGCCTCGGCCTTGTCGCGCGCGCGCACCATCTGCTCGTTGAGTTCATGCAGACGCAATTCCGTGCGCTTGAGCTCGGACACATCCGAGGCCAGCACGAAGAAGCCGCGCACGCCGCCGCCATCGTCGATATCGGGGATGTAATTGGTCCACGTGTGGCACACCTGGCCGGCGGGATCGAGCAGGTCGCGCTCGAAGCTTTGCGGCCGGCCCGCCAGCACGCCTTCCACGTGGGGCGCATACACGTCGAACAGTTCCTGCCCCAGCAATTCGCACATGTGGATGCCGGCCAGTTCGGCGCTGCTGCGGCCAAACCATTCGTTATAGAAATTATTTGCGAAGCGGCAACGCAAATCGGCGCCCCAGTACGACACCATGCCGGGCAGGTTGTCGGTGACGGTGCGGATGAAGCGTTCGCTCTGTTCCAGGCGCAAGGTGGTGGCGTGCAGCACCTCGGTGGCGCGCTTGCGTTCCGTGATGTCGATCGACACCCCCAGCACGTGGCTGGGGCGCCCCGCATCGTCGCGCAAGACCACCTTGCGCGTGGTGAAGTGGCGCGTGGTGCCGTCGGCCGTGTTGATCGCCTCCTGTTCGATTTCCACCATCTGCCCCGTGGCCAGCAGCTTGCGGTCGGCGCTGACGAAGGCCGACGCTTGCTGCGGCGGGAAGAAATCGTGGTCGGTCTTGCCCAGCAATTGCTCGCGCGAGCGTCCCAGGGTCAGTTCCGCGTGGCGGTTGATCATTTCAAAGCTCAGCTTGTCGGCGCGCTTGACGAAGACCATGGCCGGGATGTTTTCGATGATGGTGCCAAACAGGTGCTTCGAGCGGCGAAATTCCGCTTCGCTGCGCTTGCGCTCGCTAATGTCCAGCCACAGGCCCGATACGCCCAGCAACTCCCGTTCCGGGCCGAAAATCGGGTGGTACGAAACGATCCAGTGACTCAATTGCTCGCGCTGCTGGCCGCTATGGCCCTGCAATTCGATGTCGACGATGGGCTGACCCGTCTCGATCACCTGGCGCACGCGGCGCTCCACGTCCGCCCGCACGGCGGCGTCGAACAGCATGGCGCCCACGGGACGGCCCAGGTGCTGCGCCACGCTGGCACCGTTGATGGCGGCCAGGTAGTGGTTGATCATGACGATGCGCAAGTCCAGGTCGACGAACAGCATGCCGATCGGCGCCGTCGCATACACGGTTTCCAGCAGGCGCGTGGATTTTTCCAGGGCCAGCGTGCGTTCGGCCACCAGGCTTTCGAGCTGCGTGCGGTGGCGCCGCAAGTCGCGTTCCAGCGCGCCCAGGGCGCTGGCCATGTCGGCCGATTCGCGGTCCGCGTGCCTGTTCGAGCGCAGCGGTTTGCCTTGCGCCAGCGCGTGGATCTGCTGCGTCAGTTCCTGCAGGGTGCTGGCCAGGCGGCCGCCCACGCGCCAGGCCAGGGCAAAGCCTGCGCCCAGCAGCAGCGCCAGGATGAGGGACGCCGTGACCACGGAGCGCAGCAGGGCTTGCGCCACCGTGCTGCTGCGCATGGTGACGGCCACCGTCCAGGCGGCGTCCGGGGCGCGGCGAAAGCCCGTATACACGTCGATGCCTTCCAGGGTGGCATGGCGCAGCACGCCTTCGCGTGCATGGCGTATCTGTTCGAGCAGCGGCGCCGCGCTGCGCTGGCCCACATAGCGCTGCGGCGCCACCGTGCGCGCCACGTTGATGCCGTCGGCATTGATGAGGACCGCGTCCAGGTAGGCCGGCAGGCGCAGCTCGCGCAGCAGCACGGACAGGTAATCGGGCGGGTACAGGGCCGTCAGCACATAGGCGGGACCTTGGTCACGCGGCAAGGGTTGGTTCAGGGCCAGCCGCGGCACGTCGTCCGGCGCCATGAGCAGACTGGTCAGCCGCACCTTGCCGTAGTCGCGCGTGCGTTCCATGCTGGCGGCCCATTTTTGCGGCAGCGGAGGCGGCGCCTGGCCGACGGGCAGTGTCGTATTGATCAGTTGGCGGCCCTTGGCGTCGGAAACGATGAAACCACTGACGGCCAGGCCCGGCTGCAGCAGGCTGCCGGCCAGGGTCCGCAGGGTGCCGATGTCGTCCGTTTGCAGGGCGGGCGAGGCGGCCAGGACGCGTGCGGCCATCCGGGCGCCGCTCAGGTCGCGTTCGACGGCGGCGGCGACCGCCAGCGCCGCCTGCGCCGTCTCGCTGACGACATGGTCGCGTTCGCGCGTGTAGCTTTGCGCCACGAGCAAGAGAAACACGAGCGCCGTCGGCATGACCCAGGCGAGCACCAGCCATGAAATTCTTGAGCGTATCGAAGGCAAATCTTGCACCCGGAAAGCTCCCAGAATGGATGAGTCGACAGGCTGGCTCACGCTGGCGCTGGCTGACCCTGAATGAAAAGATGCTAGACGAAATTGATTGTTCTGACAAGCCTAGTTTCCGTGATGGAAAAAAGCTTGCGCAAGGCATACAGAGGAGGGGGTATCCCTCCCGCCATGGCGGCGGGAGGGCGGCGATGCTTATTGCACCACGGTCAGCACGTCGACATCGATTTCCGGGCTTTCCATGAAATCTTTTTCCACTTCGCCACGGATTTCCACCTGGGTCCTGGCGTCGATCTTGCGGTTCATGAAGACCTTGTCGTCGATGTCCACGCGGATTTCCGCCGTACCGTCGGAGAACGTGTATTTTTCCTTGCCGACCTTGCGCAACAAATGGCCGCGCAGCACGACGGCCTGGTCGTCGACGGGATTTTTCAGGATGGCGGCCACGTTGCCGGGCGCGGTCGGGCCGGCCGTCGGTCCCATGTACTGGGCTTGCGCGCCGCCGGCCAGCAAGGCGCTGGCGGCGGCCATGGAAACGATGAGTTTGCGGTGCATTGACATGGTATTCCTTTGATAGTGACTGGCGTGTCAGAAGAAAACGGCGGTGCGGGGGATGATAGCACCGGTATTGCCATAGGGCATGTTCGCCCGGACGCTGCCCGTGCTGGCCACGCCATCGTCGAGTTTGCTGTCTATCTGTTCCGCGTAACTCTCGGGCAGATTGTCGAAACGGATGCCGTTGCCGGCGCGCCCGCCCACTTCATCGTTGTACAAGTAGACGGCGCCGCCCTGGGCGCTGGTCATGAATTGCGAGGTGCCGTTGTAGGAGCCGGTAATGAAACCGCCCAGCGCCAGGTGCTGCGGCGCCAGCGTGAATTCGCGCGGCTGGCCGTCGCCGATCTGGCCGTCGCCATTGCCGTTTCCGGCCGAGTTCGGCACGTGCGTGGTGCCCTGGATATCGTCGCCGGGCAGGGCGCGGAACTTGTCCTGGTAGGCGTTGACGGCGGCCGTCAGCGCATTCGACTGCTGGATGATGTTTTTCACCTTGGCGCTGTCGATCAAGCTTTGTCCCTTGAGCACGCCACCGAGCAGCAGGCCGATGATGACCAGGACGATGGCGATTTCTACGAGCGTAAAGCCTTGCTGGCGGCGTGGGAGCATGGGGTTTCCTTGAAAAAAAGTGCGACAACTTGGAATGGCAGTTTACTGCATTTGATGCCGGGCGCGCATGGCAGGATCATGGTGCGGCCTTTGCTTTCTTCTTGGCAAGTTCGTCGAGCCGGCGCGCGAGGAAAGCCAGCTCGTGTGGATCGCTGATCTGGCCGCTGGCGATCAGGCCGCCGATCACCACGCGGGCGCTGTCGAGCTGGTCCATGTCTTCCAGGATGAACGCTTCCATCTCGCGCACCCACGGCGGTACCTGCGGTCCCGTCGCCAGGTGGCGCAGCGCGCGCGCATACGACAGGGCCAGTGGCAGGTCGCGCAGCTGGTGCTTCGCCACGAGCACCGCCTGGGCCATGGCGGGCCAGCGGCGCTGCGGGTCGGCCGCGAAGCTGGCGGCGACAAAGGCCAGCATGCGCCGCGCGCGTTGCGGGTCGGCCACGCCGGCGTAGATTTCGCTGGCGGCCATCAGCGAGTAGTTGCTGCGCGGATCGAGCGTTTGCGCCGTCTCCAGCCAGCCGGCCAGGCGGTCATAGTCGAGTTCGCGCCACGGCAGGTTGACGCCGGGCTGATCCTCGAACGACTGCAGGTACAGCAGCATGGCCTTGGCCATGGCCAGCGGCTCGCCCAGGCTGGCCAGGCGCGCCACGTCGGCCGGCGGCGCGGCGGGCAGCGGCCGTGCCTGTGCCGGAGCGTGTTGCTGCGCCAGGCGCCAGCCCAGCTGCAGCAGCAGGCATGCGGCCAGCAGCCAGCACAGGGGGCGCGGCACGCTGCTCCAGGGGCGCTGGGCGGCGGCCATCAGATGTTCCTGCGGTAAAAGTCGCACAGCGCGCAGCTGGCCAGCAAGGCCACATAGATGGCCGTTTGCGCCGCCACCCCTGCCAGGGCTTGCCAGTCGCCGGTGGCGTACAGCAGCCAGTCCGTGCGCGCAAAGGCATCGAGGCGTGGCAGCAGCAGGGCCAGCACGTCGATGGCGCCGGCCGTGGCCCGCTGCGCCAGCGAGTCGCCCGCCTGCGGTCCGTGCGCCAGCAGTTGCAGGCTGCCCAGCATGCGCGCCAGCACATAGAAGCCGCCGCTGGCGGCCAGCGCCGGCAGGGCTTGTTGCAGGCTGGCCGCGCACAGCAGGCTGAACGCGGCGACGATCCACAATTCGCCGAGCAGCGACAGCGCCCACAGCGCGCTGTGCGCGGGCGCGGCGAACAGCGCCATCAAGAGACCGAACAGCAAGGCGGGTACGGCCGCCAGCACCGCATAGCCCAGCAGTTTGCCCAGCAGATAGGCGGCGCGCGGCATCGGCAGTGCCAGCAGCAGTTCCAGCCCCCGCTCGGCCGCTTCGCGCGCCATGCTGGTGATGATGAAGGTGGACAGCAGGAAGACGCCGGCCAGGCGCAGGGTGGCCGCCAGCAGCGCCGCCTGCACGGCGCCGCTTTCCGTCAGCGCCAGTTGCTGCAGGAAGCCGGCCAGCGCGGCGGCACCGCAGGCGGCCAGCAAAAATAGCCACAGCAGGCGGCTGCGCAGCGCTTCGAGCAGCGTGTAGCGGGCGATGGTGAGGGCGGGAAAGAACATGGGCATCAGCGCGGCAGCCTTTGCGCCGCCACCATGCGGTTGAACAGAATGTTCGGCGACAGCCAGACGACGAGGTCGTCGAACTCGCCGCCCGGTTGCTGCGGCCCGCTGGCGGCGCGGCTGATGAAAGCGGTGGCGTTCGAGGCATTGTTGCGCTCATCGACATTGTTGCCGAAAGGCACAGCCTGGCGCTGGCCCTGCACGCTCGTGGCGCCGAAACCGTTCTTGCCGTGCGACATGATCATGGCGGGGATGTCGCTCAATGCCGTCGCCTGCAGCAGCGCGCCGCCCTGGCGCGTGACGACGCTGATGTCGCGCGGCGTGCCCAGGTTGAACTGCTGGCCGCTGTCGCTGAAGGCCGGCGTCACGCTGTAGCGGAACAGATTGTTCCAGCTGTCGCCCTGGCGCAGCCCCAGGGTGGCCCACGGCAGGAAGCCGGCGCGTTTTTCGCCCGTGCAGCGCGTGCCGCGCCGGTCTTCCAGGCCGCTCAGGGCGGAGATGGCGGGACACGGCAGGTAGCCGTAGCGCAGCGCGTAGCCCGTCAGCGCTTCCTTCGCTTCATTGAGCGCCTGTTGCGTCTCGGCCACCTTGCGCTGCTCCAGCTGCACCGTCAAGGGCGTGACCAGGCCGCCTATCATCAGGCCGACGATGACGAGCACGATGGCGGTCTCGATCAGGGAAAAGCCCCCCTGGCGGCGCGAAGGGGGCGGGCGGGGGCTCATGGCAGGTTGCGCGCGGCGCGCATGCGTTGGTACAGGGTGGGCAAGGTAATCCAGGTCAGCATGTCGTCAAAGGTGCCGCCCGGCAGCGCGGCATTGTCGGTGGCGGGGCGGGCAATGAAACTGCGGCTGGCGCGGTCGTTCGTCGCTTCGTCGAGATTACCGCGTGCCGTATTGATCTGCGTCACGCCGCTGGCGGCCGTGCCGTAATGCTCCTTGCCTTGCGAGAACAGCACGACCGGCAGGCACTGGGCGCTGACGTCGCACTGGTCCTGGCCCGCCACGTAGGCGTAGTCGCCGCGGCCGTCGCGCGTGAGGACGACCCGGTCGGCGACGGCGGAAAACGAGACGATGGGGGCGCGCGCCATTTCCGGCGTGACGCTGTAGCGCAGCAGCTTGCCCCACGCATCGACGCCGTCCACGCCCAGCGCCACCCACGGCAGGAAGCCGCTGCAGGCGGCGGCGTCGGCGCAGTCGGCGGCCCGTTCGCGCCCGTCGAGGGCGGAGGCGGCCGGACGGGGCAAGCGCCCTTGCGTGACGGCAAAGCCCAGCAAGGCTTCGCGCGCCTGCGCCAGGGTGGCCAGGGTGCGCTGCTGGCGTTCGGCCTCGCCCGACTGGCGGCCGAAGGCGCTGATCAGCAGGCTGGCGGTGCCCAGGCCCAGCACGGCCACCAGCAGCAACAGGGCGGCGCCGCGCTGGCGATGAGGTCGCCAATGAGCTTGCCGTGGCGTCATGGCGGCGCCTCCTGCGCTTCGCTGACCGTGCCGCTGGCCGGGTCGTAGCGCTGGCCAGGTTTCAGCAGCACCACCTGGCCGTTCGACAGGCGCAGGGTCAAGGTGCCGGGTTTGCCACTGGCAAGGCGGTTGTGCGGCTCGTTCTGTACTTCCTGGTTCAACCAGACGGTGGAGCGGCCGCTGCTGCGCTGTACCACGCCATTCAATTCCACGGGCGGGGCGGGCGGCGGCGGTGGCGGCGGCGGCGCTGGCGCGGCCATGGCAGGATCGGGCGCCGGCGGCCCGTAGCGTTGCGCGTCGAGCTGGGCGCGCTGTTCGGGCGACAGGAACAGTCGCCCCAGCTGCGGGGACTGGGCGCGGGCCGTCAGCGCGGCGCCGGCCAGCAGCACGCACAGGATGAGGGGGCGCAGGACGACGGTGTCGCTCATGGCCGCCCCGGCACGGGTACGCTGTTGACGGTCAGCCACAGCAGCTCGCATTCGGCGCCCAGGGCGGGCGCCGTGGCACCCGTGGCGTTCGCGTTGCCTGCGCCGGCCGCGGCCGCTCCATGGCGCTTGAGCGTGCAAGCCTGCACGGCGAAATAGCCGGCCTGGCGCAAATCGTCAAACAGGTTCAGCAAGTCCATCTCGTGCAGCAAATCCATCTGCAGGCGCATGCGGCTGCCGCGCAGGTGATATTGCCCCATCACCATGGGCAATGGCACTGGCAGCGCTTGCTGCGGACTGATGTCGTAGCTGATCGGCAGCAGTTTGCGCTGTTCCTGGCTGCGACGGATGGCGTCGATCCAGGCCAGGCGGTTTTCCTCGCCGATCAGGCCGCGCTGGCGCAGGGCCAGGAATTGCGGCTCGTAGGCGCGGATTTCCTGCTTTTCCGCTTCCGCGTGGTTGAACAGGGTGGCCGCCGCCGTGCGCGTGTGCTGGGCCAGGTACAACCGTTGCGCTTCGCGCATGCGATAGGCGGCGCTCAGACTGAGCAGCAGCACGCTGGCCAGCAAGGTCAGCGCAAAACACAGCAGGGCGGCGCGCACCAGGTGCAGTTCGCCCAGCCAGGCGGGCAGGGTGCGCGCGGGCGTGCCTGCCCGCTGCATGCCGGGCAGGGGCGGCTGCTTGACGGGGCCGCTCATGGTTGCCACTCCAGCAAGAGGGTGAAGCGGGCCTGGCTGTCTGGCGCCGGCGCGGCGCTCTTGCCGGACAGGGCCGCGCTGGGGCGCAAGTCGAGCGGCGTTTCCTCGATCATCACCTGCATGCCCGGCTGGCGTGCCAGGGTGTGCGCAAAGGCCGTGACGGCGGCCAGCGCGGCGCGGTAATCATTGTTCGGCATGGCCACGTCCGCTTCCAGGCGCAGCGCCTGCGGCGGCGCGACCGGGATGCCGGCCAGGGCGCTGCGCGGCGGCGCACTCGCATCCTGTTGCGGCCCTGGCTGGCCACCGGCCGCGCGCGCGGGCGCCCGGCCCGCATGCCATTGCAGCTGGCCGAGCGCGACCTGCGGCGCCTGGTCCAGCGCGGCGCTCAGCATGCCCAGCAGGCGGCCCGGTTCCGGCGCCTGGCTGGCGATCATCTGGCCCAGGGTCACGGCCACCTTCATGTTCTGCGTCTTGGCCGGCGCCGGCGGCTGCGTCGACATGACACTGCGGTAGCGCTCCTGGTAGGACGCCGTTTCCTGCGCCAGGCGCTGCGTCGCGGCCCCGTCGGTGATGCCGCTGAGCAAATTAATCACGCACCACAGGGCGGCCGACGCGCCGATCAGCGCGCTGGCGCCATACAGCGCCTTGCGCGCGCGCTGGAAGTGGTAATAGCGCGCCAGCGCGCCGGGCGGATAGTGGCTGGGCGGCGGATGCTTGCCCAGCAAGGTCAGCAGCAATTCGTCGGCCAGCGCCGGCGTCTGGCGCAAGCCCACCCGTTTGCCGGCCAGTTGCAGGTCGATGAAGTGGTAAGCCACTTCGACACCGTTGTCGCACAGCAGTTCGAGCTTGGCGATCTGCGCCGCCGGCGCCAGGATGACGGTGTTGAGGACGTCGCCGCGCGCCAGCATGCGCGTGCTGGTGAGAAATTGCCGTGTCTTTTCCGTTTCCAGCGCGATATTCACTGCCACGCCGTCGAGTGCGATGGTGGCCGTCTGGCGCGAAAAGCGCAGCTGCCCTTTTTCATAATAACTTTGCCGCAAGCCGCCCGATTGCTGCGTCACCAGCAGCAGGTGTTCGTGCGCGATCGACAGCTTCTTGACCAGCGCGATACTGAGCAGGCTGGTCGAATAGATGCCGGCCACGGGCACGCGCAAGTGCTCGAGCGCCTCCGTCCACGGCTGCAGCAAGCCGGGGTTGGTCAGGGCGAAAAACAGCACCTGGTCATCGTGGCGGCCCGTGCTGTCGCGGCCCAGCAGGGTGCTGCCCCGATAGGGCGTGTCGCGGTGCAATTGCTGCTTGCGCCGCTCCAGCAAGGCACGGCCCGCCTTGCCGCGCACGTGGGGCAGCAGCTGGCGCTGGAAATCTTCCTCGATCAAGTCCGTCAGCAGATAGGCGGGCACATTGAGCCGCTGTGCCTGCGGATCTTCCAGCCACGCGGCGAAGCCGTCCAGCCCGGCCGCGCTGGCGGGGAAAGCCTGGCCGGCACCCAGCACGCCGTGGTCCCAGTCGTAGGCGCACAGGGTGTCGCTGGTGATGTAGAGCAGTTGTTTGCGGAACACGGCGGCCTCAGGTTTTGATGGTGCTGATGGTGTCGTAAATCGGCCCCAGCACCGACAGCATGATCCAGCCCAGCAGCAAGCCCAGGATGACCGTCATGGCCGGTTCGATCATGGCTTGCACTTTTTCAATCAATTCCTTCACTTCGCGGTTGTAAAAGTAACTGACATTGCGCAAGGCCGTGTCCAGCGAACCCGTCGCTTCGCCCACCTTCAGCATGCGGATCACCAGCGGCGGGAAGATGCCCGTGTGCTGGAAGGCGGCGGTGACGCCGTAGCCCTCGCTGATCAGCTGGGCGGCGCGGCGCAGGCCGGCCGCCACCACCTGGTTGCCGGCGATGCCTTCGGACAGGCGGATGCATTCGAGTATCGTGATGCCGGAGGCATACATCAGGGCAAAGAACGTGGCGAAGCGCGCCAGGATGATCTTGTGCAGCACGGGGCCGACCAGCCACAGGCGCAGTTTCAAGCCATCCCACGCATGGCGGGCCGCCTCGCTGCGGCCGATGAGCGCGCGCCCGCCGAAATACAGCAGCACGGGCAGGGCCAGCAGCAGATACCAGTAATCGATGAAGACATTCGACACGGCAATGAGCACGCGCGTGTGCAGCGGCAGCTCGCCGCCCATGTTGCGGATGAACGCCGTCAGCTGGGGCACGAGGTAGATCATCAGGAAGAACGTCACGGCCGCCACGACGATGGCCACGATGACGGGGTACATGATGATCTTGCGCGTCTGCGAGGCCAGCTCGTCCTGCCACTTCAGGCTTTCCGACAGGTTCTTGAACACCTCGGCGATCTTGCCGCTCTGTTCGCCCGCGAGGATCAGGCTGGTGAACGTGGCGTCGAAGATGTCGCCATGCTGGGCCAGCGCGCCCGACAGGGGCAAGCCGCCCTCGATGCTTTCGATCAAGTCCGTGACGACTTCGCGCAGGCGCGGGTGGTCCGTGCTTTCGCGCAAGTCGTTCAAGCCTTCCAGGATGGGCACGCCGGCCCCCGTCAATTGCTCCATGTGGAAGCAGAAATTGATCAGGTCGCGGCGGTGGATGATCCGCTTGCCCAGCAGCACCAGATACTGGCCCGTGATCTTGCAATCGATCAGGTCGAGCTGCATGCGGTGCAGGCGCGCTTCCAGGTCCGGCACGTTGGCCGCCTCCATGCTGCCGGGAATCAGGGCGCCGGCCGCATCCATGGCACGGTAGACATATTGCGGCATCAGTGCAGCCTTTCCGTCAGGTCGACGACGCGGCCCACTTCTTCCAGCGTGGTCACGCCTTCCAGCACGCGGCGCATGCCGTCGTCGATGATGCCTTTGAAGCCGGCCGCGCGCGCCGCGTTCTTCAATTCGCGGCCACTGGCGCGGCGCGCCGTCAATTCATCGAGTTCGGCCGTCATCTTGAGGATTTCCATGATGGCCAGGCGGCCCTTGTAGCCCTGGTGCGCGCAGCGCTCGCAGCCGACGGCGCGGCAGATGGACACGGGCGCCTCGTCGGCTGCCAGGCCCAGCAGGCGCCGCTCGACGTCGTCGGCGATCACCGTTTCCTTGCAATGCGGACACAGCCGGCGCACCAGGCGTTGCGCCACGATGCCGATGATGTTGCCGGCCATGATGTCGGGCAGGATGCCGATGTCGAGCAGGCGCGAGATGGAGCCGATGGACGAGTTCGTATGCAGCGTCGAATACACCTGGTGGCCCGTCATGGCGGCGGCAAATGCCATTTCCGCCGTTTCGCGGTCGCGGATCTCGCCCACGAGGATGATGTCCGGGTCTTGCCGCATCATCGAGCGGATGCCGTCGGCAAAGCCCAGCTTGACCGATTCGTTGACGGAGGTCTGGCGTATCATGTTCATCGGATACTCGACCGGGTCTTCCAGCGTCATGATGTTGACGCTTTCCGTATTGATATGGTTGATGATCGAGTACAGGGTGGTGGTCTTGCCGCTGCCCGTCGGGCCCGTCACGAGGATCACGCCGTCGGGGCGCGCGATCATGAGTTTCAACAAGTTCAATTCCGCTTCGGCCAGGCCCAGGGCATCCAGCGGGACGATGCCTTTCTGGCGGTCCAGCACGCGCAGCACGAAGTTTTCGCCATGCGTGGTGGGCTGCGCCGACGCGCGGAAATCGATTTGCCGCCCGGAAAACTTGATGCTGATGCGTCCATCCTGCGGCGCGCGCGCCTCGGCGATATTCATGTTCGACATCACCTTCAGGCGCACGGCCATGGCCGGCCAGTACGATTTGTGCAGGCTGCGGATCTGCCGCAGGATGCCGTCAATGCGGTAGCGGATGCGCAGGAACGACTGTTCCGGCTCGAAATGGATGTCCGAGGCGCCGTTTTGCACGGCATCGGCCAGCAGCGCGTCGATCAGGCGCACCATGGGCTGGCTGTATTCGTCCGAGGGCGAAGCCATGCTTTGATAGCTGACCTCGCCCGTTTCGATTTCGTGCAGGATGCCGTCGATCGACAATTCAAAACCATAGTACTGGTCGATGGCGCGCGAAATGTCCGATTCGTTGACGAGCACGGTGGAAATCGTGATGCCCTTGACCAGCATGGCGCTGATCTGGTCGAGCGCGACGATGTTGCTCGTGTCGGCCATGGCCAGGATCAGATTGTCCGCCTGCCGTTCATACACGATGGGAAAGACGCGGTAGCGCTTGGCCACGTCCTTCGGGATCAGTTTCAGGGCGATGGCGTCGACCACCAGGCTCGACAAGTCTGCGCTGACCTGTTTCAGGTTTTCGCTGAGCGCCTCGCGCACGGTTGCTTCCGTGACGAAACCCAGGGTGATCAGCAGCTTGCCCAGCGGTTCGCTGCTGCGCCGTTGCTCGATCAGGGCGATGCGCAGCTGGTCTTCGCTGATCACGCCTTTCTGGATCAACAGCTTGCCGAGCGGAAGTTTTGCCTGTTCTGCCATGCGATGCTTATTCCTGACGGGGTGGGATGGTGGCCGGCTCGGCCGTGGCCGCACCTGCCGTGGGCACGGGGACCGCCAGTTCGCGCAAGCGCGTTTGCACGACGGCCTGGTCGAAGGCGGCGGGCGTCGTTTGCGCCAGGGTCAAGGCGCGCTGGTAATACGTGGCGGCCAGCCGGGGCTGGTTCAGCCGGTCCAGGCCGACGGCCAGGTTGAAGGCGTAGTCGGGATTGCCGGGCGCGGCACCGTAGGCGCGGAAAAATTGCTGCTGCGCTTCGTTCCAGCGGCGCTGCTTGGCGTACACATTGCCCAGCGCAAACAGCACGGGGCCGCTGTCGGGGTTGCGCGCCAGGATGGCTTTCAATTTTGCCTCGGACTGCGCCACGTCGCCCTGGCGCAGTCCGATCAAACCAGCCAGCGCCTCGCCATCGTCGGGATTGATTTCCAGCAAACGCACGTACAGGGCCGCCGCCTGCGCGCCCTGGTTCTCGCGCAGGGCCACGGCCGCCAGGCCCAGCAGCGCGTCACGGTTATTCGCATCCTGCCGCAGCACCGTTTCATATTCTTGACGAGCAAGGCCCAGCTGGCCGCCGTTGAAGGCTTGATAGGCTTGCTGCACGCCGGGGGGGATTTGCGGCGCCGTATCGTTGCGCAGCACCTGGATCTGGCTATTGTCGGGCGCGGCCACGGGCGGCAGGCTGGCGGGGGCTGGCGCGGGCGGCGCCAGGTGCGCCAGCTGGGCGGCCACGGCCGCTTGCGCCGCGGCCTGGATCATGGCTTGCTGGTCCTGTGCCGTCGCCGGCTGGCGCGCGTCGCGCGGATAGTCGGGCGGCAGCGCGGCGGGCGTCATGGCCTCCGGCGGCACCGCACCTGTGGCGGGTTCCACCAGGATGGGGCCGGCAACGCCGGCCGTGCCCGGGGCATCCGTCAGCGGCATGGGCACGCCGGGCAGGTTGGCACCCGCACCGGGGCTGGTGCTGGCGCGCCAGTACCAATACGCCATGGAACCTGCCACCACCAGCAATATCGCCAGCAGCACGGCCAGGCGCAGGGTGGCCGGGTCGACGCTGATGGGCCCCGTGGGGCCTTTCGGCGGCGGATTGCTGCGGCTGGCGCGTGGCCGGGCGGGCGGCGGTTCGGGGCGCGCGCGTGGCGGCTCGGGAGGCGGGCCAGGCTGCGCGCCTTGCTGTCCGCCCGGCTGTGGATCT
>NZ_WFLJ01000002.1 GCF_009208735.1 Janthinobacterium rivuli
CTGGTCGCCGGCCGCGCTGCCGGCGCGGCTGCGCCTGTGGTGGCAGGGCGATGGACAGGGCCAGCGCTGGCGCCGCCGGGTGGGCGCCGCGCTGGCGCTGCTGGCGGTGCTGCTGTTTCCCGTGCGCCTGACGGTGCTGGCGCCGGGCGAGCTGGTGGCGGCCAATCCGGCCACCATCCGCGCGCCGCTCGATGGCGTGATCGCCGAATTTTCCGTGCGCCCGAACCAGGCCGTGCGCGCCGGCCAGCCGCTGTTCTCGTTCGACCAGGCGCCCATCGGCAGCCGCCTCGACGTCGCGCGCGAAGGGCTGGCCACGGCGCAGGCCGAGTACCGGCAAACGGCGCAGATGATACTCAACGACCCCCGCGCCAAGACCCAGCTGGCCGCGCTGCTGGGCAAGATCGCCGAGAAGCAGGCGCAGGCGGCGTTCCTGGAGGGCCAGGCGCAGCGCTCGCGCGTGCTGGCGCCGCACGCCGGCATCGCCCTGTTCGACGACCCGTCGGAATGGATAGGCCGGCCCGTGCAGACGGGCGAACGCATCATGCAGGTGGCGGCCGCCGACGACGTGGAGATCGAGGCGTGGGTACCGATCGGCGACGCCATTCCGCTGGCCGAGCGGGCGCCGCTCAAGCTGTACCTGGCGGCCGCGCCGCTGACGCCGCTCGAAGCGAACGTGCGCTACATGAGCCACCGCGCCACCGCGCGCCCCGACGGCAGCTATGCCTACCGCGTGCGCGCCAAGCTGGACGGCGCCACCGGCCAGCGCATCGGCCTGAAGGGCACGGCCAAGCTGGGCGGCGACCGCGTGCCGCTGCTCTACTGGATACTGCGCCGGCCGCTGGCCAGCATCCGCCAGTTCATCGCCCTGTAGAACGGAACCGCATGCACGCCTTACCCTTGCTGCGCCAGGAGCTGTCCATCCATGCCGGACCGCGCCTGCCCGACGGCCAGCCCAGCTGGACCTTGCATGACCCCGTGCGCAACCTGTTCTTCCAGCTCGACTGGCCCAGCTTCGAGATGCTGCGCCGCTGGGAGAACAACGATGCCCAGGCCCTCATCGACGACATCAACGGCAGCACCACCTTGCAACTCGACGGCGGCGCCATCGAGCGCCTGCTCGAGTTCCTGCGCGAGCAGCAGCTGCTGCAGCCGCGCCGGGGTGCCGCGGCGGCGATGGCGGCCACGCGCCAGCGCCAGCGCGGCAGCTGGCAGCAGTGGCTGCTGCATAACTACCTGTTTTTCCGCATCCCCCTGGTGCACCCGGACCGCTGGCTGGACTGGCTCGCGCCGCGCCTCGGGTGGCTGTTTTCGCCCGCCTTCCGCTGGCTGACCCTGGCCGCCGGCCTGCTGGGCGTGGCCGGCGCCTACCGCGACTGGGAACGCTTTTCCGCCACCCTGCTCGACACGCTGAGCTGGCACGGCGCCCTGCTGTACGGCGCCGCCATCACCTTCGCCAAGGTCTGCCATGAACTGGGCCACGCGCTGACGGCCAAGCGCTACGGCTGCCGCGTGCCGACCATGGGCCTGGCCTTCCTGGTGATGTGGCCCGTGGCCTACACGGACACCAACGAAGTGTGGAAGCTGGCGCGCCGCGAGCAGCGCCTGGCCGTGGCGGGCGCCGGCATCATGACGGAACTGATGATCGCCGCCTGGGCCACGCTGGCCTGGACCTGGCTGCCCGATGGCGGCCCCAAGCAGGTCGCCTTCCTGCTCTCGACCACCACCTGGATCACCACCGTGGCCATCAATGCCAGCCCCTTCATGCGCTTTGACGGCTACTTCCTGCTGTCCGATTACCTGGGCCTGCCCAACCTGCACAGCCGCGCATTCGCGCTGGCCCGCTGGGACTTGCGCGAACGCCTGTTCGCGCTGAACGAGCCGGCGCCGGAATCGTTCCCGCCGCGCCGGCGCGCCGGCCTGATCCTGTTCGCTTGGGCCGTGTGGATCTACCGGCTGGTGCTGTTTCTCGGCATCGCCGCGCTCGTGTACCACTTCTTCATCAAGGCCGTCGGCATCCTGCTGTTCCTCGTCGAGATCTGCTGGTTTGTCGCGTTGCCGCTGTGGCGCGAACTGCAGGTGTGGCGCTCGCGCCGCGACGCCCTGCGGCACAGCCGCCGCGCCTGGCGCAGCGCCGGCCTGGCCGCGCTGCTGCCGCTGCTCCTGCTGCTGCCGTGGCCGGACCGGGTGCTGACCTCCGGCGTGCTGCAGCCGCAGGCGCGCCTGGCGCTGTACGCGCCCGCGCACGCGGCGCTCGAAGCGCTGCCCGTGGCCAATGGCCAGCACGTCGCCGCCGGCCAGCCCCTGCTGCGCCTGTCCTCGCCCGAACTGGCCCTGCGCGAAGGCGAGACGGGCGCGCGCCAGGACTTGCTGGCATGGCAATCGGCGGCTGCCGGCCTGGACGCCGCCAGCCGCAAGGACTGGCAAGTGCTGAACGACCAGCTGGCCTACGCCAGCGCCGAGCATGCGACGGTGGGCGCGGACTTGCGGCGCTACCGGCCGCTGGCGCCGTTCGCGGGCGTGCTGGTCGACGTCGATCCCGACCTGCGGCCCGGCGAATGGCTCAAGGGGCAGGAGTATCTGGGCTCGCTGGTGGGCGCCGGGCGCTGGCAGGTGGTGGCCTACGTCGACCAGGACGCCGTGCGGCGCATCGCGCGCGGCGACCGCGCCCTGTTCCTCGCCGACGGCCTGGCCGGCCCCGCGCTGCGCCTGACCGTGGCCAGCATCGACCGCGATGCCAGCCGCACGCTGAATGAACCGGAACTGGCGGCGCTGTTCGGCGGCGACGTGCTGGTGCGCGAAAAGAACGGCGTGCTGTATCCGGAACAGGCCGTGTACCGGGTGCTGCTCGATGCGGACGCCGAATTGCCGGCCACCAGCCCCGCCTGGCGCGGCAGGGTCGCCATCGCCGGGGAATGGGAAGCGCCGGCATGGCGCTTCCTGCGCGCGGCCGCGGGCGTGGCGCGCCGCGAAGCGGGTTTCTAGCGCCGCCACGCGGTCGGACGGACGGCCCTGGCGGCCGGCCGCCGACGACCGTGCGCCGATCGTGGTATGGTTAGCAAATCCGGCGGCCCTTGTCCGGCGCCGGAATTAAACAAACCGCAAGATTATTAGGCTCATGTCAGAAAAAATCATCATGATGGCGGAGCGGCGACGTGCCGCGCCAGCCATCCCGGCCTCCCTGGAAGCGCCGACAGGCCTGCTGAACGATCAACTGGGCCGGCCCCTGCACGACTTGCGCATCTCGATTACCGACCGCTGCAATTTCCGTTGCGTGTACTGCATGCCGAAGGACGTGTTCGACAAGAACCACGTGTATCTGCCGCACACGGATTTGCTGTCGTTCGAGGAAATCACGCGCGTGGCGCGCCTGTTCGTCGCGCACGGCGTGGAAAAGATCCGCCTGACGGGCGGCGAGCCGCTGCTGCGCAAGAATATCGAAAAGCTCATCGCCATGCTGGCCGAACTGCGCACGCCGTCGGGCCAGCCGCTGGACCTGACCCTGACGACCAATGGTTCCTTGCTCGCCAGAAAGGCGCAAGCGCTCAAGGATGCGGGCTTGAACCGCGTCACCGTGTCGCTCGATTCGCTCGACGACGCCACCTTCAAGCGCATGAACGATGTCGACTTCGCCGTGGCCGACGTGCTGCACGGCATCGACGCGGCGCATGCGGCGGGCCTGGGTCCCATCAAGATCAACATGGTCGTCAAGGCCGGCATGAACGAGCAGGAAATCGTGCCCATGGCGCGCCACTTCAAGGGCACGCCCTACATCCTGCGCTTCATCGAGTACATGGATGTGGGCGCCTCGAACGGCTGGAACTTGCAGGAAGTCATACCATCGGACGACGTCGTGCGGCGCATCGCCGCGCACATGCCCTTGCTGCCCATCGACCCGAACTACGCGGGCGAGACGGCGGCGCGCTGGCGTTATGCCGATGGCGGCGGCGAAATCGGCCTCATTTCCAGCGTCACGCAAGCGTTCTGCGGCGACTGCAGCCGTGCCCGCCTCTCGACCGAAGGCAAGCTGTACACCTGCCTGTTCGCCAGCAGCGGCCACGACTTGCGCAGCCTGCTGCGGGGCGGCCATAGCGACGCGGAAATCTCTTCGGCCGTGGCGCAGCTGTGGCGCGGCCGCGGCGACCGCTATTCGCAATTGCGCACCAGCCAGACGGATTTGACGGGCGGCGCGCTTGAGCACGGTAAAAAGAAAGTGGAAATGTCGTATATCGGCGGCTGAATCGGGCGCGGCGCACGCCCGCCGCTGCTACCATGGCGTATGCATCCACATTTTCGCCTCTCATGATCAACAAACACGACATTACCGGCCTGATCCTGGCCGGCGGCCTCGGCACGCGCATGGGCCAGCGCGACAAGGGCATGCTGCCCCTGCATGGCCAGCCCCTGGCGCGCCATGTGCTGCAGCGCCTGGCACCGCAAGTGGGCCAGCTGGCCCTCAGCGTCCACGCCGATGCCGGCGACTACGCCCGCTTCGGCCTGCCCGTGTGGCCGGACGCGCTGCCGGGCCAGCTCGGTCCGCTGGCAGGCTTGCATAGCGGCATGCATCACGCCAGCACGCCGTACCTGCTCACCGTGCCCTGCGATTCGCCCCTGCTGCCGCCCGACCTGGCCATGCGCCTGGCGGCCGGTTTGGCGCAGGACAATGCCGACCTGGCCATCGCCGTCACCGAGGAAGTCGATGCGGCGACGGGCGCGGCAGTGCGCCGCCCGCATCCCGTCTTTTGTCTCGTCAAGACCGCCGCCCTGTCCCAGCTCGATGCGTATCTGCGCAGCGGGGAGCGCCGCATGCGCACCTGGCACGGTCCCTTGAAACTGGCTGAAGTGCTGTTCGAGAACAATAGCGCATTCGGCAACATCAATACGCCGGACGAGCTGGCCGCCCTGCAGGCGCAGGGCTTGTCCGTGCCGATGGCGCAAGCCATCCTGGCCGACGCCGTCGCACCCGTGGCCGACATCGAGGCACTGCCGCTGCCGCAAGCGTTCGAGCGCATCCTGGCGGCCGACATCATCTCGCCCATCAGCGTGCCCGCGCACGACAATTCCGCCATGGATGGTTACGCGCTGCATGGAGCGGACCTGGGCGGCGACGCGCCCGTCACCCTGGCCGTGGTCGACACCATCCTGGCCGGCCGCCCCGGCACGGTCAGCGTGGGGCGCGGGCAATGCGCGCGCATCATGACGGGCGCCGTCATGCCGGACGGCTGCGACAGCGTGGTGCCGCAGGAACTGGTGCGGCAAGCCAGCGCCAGCAGCATCACGCTGGCGCCGGACTGCATCCGCCCCGGCGACAACCGCCGTTTCAAGGGCGAGGACTTGATGCAGGGCCAGCCTGCTCTGCTGCAGGGCAAGATACTCGGCCCGGCCGAACTGGGTCTGCTGGCCTCGCTGGGCATCGCCACGGTGCCCGTGCGGCGGCGCCTGCGCGTGGCCTTCTTTTCCACGGGCGACGAATTGCGCTCGCTCGGCGAGCCGCTGGCCGCCGGCTGCATCTACGACAGCAACCGCTACACCCTGCTGGGCATGCTGACACGCCTCGGCTGCGACGTGCTCGACATGGGCATCGTCAAGGACAATCCGCAGGCGCTGGAAACGGCCCTGCGCGGCGCCTGCGCCAAGGCCGACGTCATCGTCACCTCGGGCGGCGTGTCCAGCGGCGCGGCCGATTTTACGCGCGAGATCCTGGCGCGCCTCGGTGAAGTGGCCTTCTGGCAAATCAACATGCGCCCGGGCCGCCCCATGGCCTTTGGCCGGATTGCCAGCGAGGGCGACACGGCCTTGCTGCTGGGTTTGCCGGGCAACCCGGTGGCCGTGATGGCGGCGTTTTATTTCCTCGCCCGCCCGACCCTGCTGCGCCTGATGGGCGCCGATGCGGACACGTCCGCCCTGCCGTTGCTGCAGGTGGCGGCGCAGGCGCCGATGCGCAAGAAACGGGGCCGCACGGAATACCAGCGCGGCATCGTCGAGCGCGGCGCGGACGGACGCCAGCACGTGCGCGTGACGGGCGCGCAAGGCTCGGGCATCCTGCGCTCGATGACGCAAGCCAATTGCATGATCGTGCTGCACGAAGCGCAAGGCAACGTGGCGGCCGGCGACCTGGTCGACATCGTGCTGTTCCACGGACTGACCTGACGCGCCAGCGCCGGCCAGGCTGACCGCGCCGGCGGCGCCTCCTCCTCCTCCCCTGCCAAGACGGCCCGCCCTGCGCGGGCCGTTTGTATTGCCCCTTCGCAATCACATTGCCTGCGCGGCAACCGTCCCTCCTATCGAGATAAAAATATTAATTATTTCCATGAGTAAAAAATAAATAAACACAACACTAATTGTAATAATTTTATTTATTAGTTGATATTGAAGTTTCTTCGGTGATAACATCTGAGCTTAGACAAAAAGTTCAATTTTGATATTGTTTTCACGAGGAAACTTCCAATGAAACACCGTTCATGGATCGCGGGCGCCAGCGTGCTGGGAGCAGCTTGCCTGCTGGGCATGGCATCCCTGACGCCGCTGCCCGCCTACGCCAAGGGGGCCCCACGGGCCGACGTGCTGGAGAACTGCAGCTGGAACCGTCCCGGCGTCGACCCGTTCATGGGTGACGTGGTGGCGGCCGTGGACCGCTATACGGACATCGCGCCGCCGGTGCGCGAAGAATTGAAGCAGCGCATGCGCGCGCGCCAGTATGATGAAATCGTCGTGATCAGCCGCGACGCCATCCGCGGCAAGGGCGGCTACAACGCGCGCATCAGCGACATGCATTTCGGCCCGGGCCGGGTGTGCCGCAATGTCACGCGCGCGGGATGGAGCGAGCAGATGCAGGAACGGGGACTCGTGTATTGCGTGCAGGGCCAGTGCATCCTGGTGCCGACGATTTGCCGCAACGTCAGCCGCATCACGCAGGCGCCCGCGTCGGCGCCGCCGGCGGCAGGCGCTGCCGCTCCCGGTGGCGCCGCGCCTGTCGCCGCCGCACCGGCCGCCCCGGAAACGGCCGGCGCGCCCTTGATCGACAATCCCGACGCCTTGCGCGGCGGCTCGTTCACAGGCGGCGCCATGCCGCCCGCGGTGGCCAGCATTCCTTTCCTGCCCTTCGATTATGTGCGTACCGTCGGCAGCACCGGCTCCCCGGCCGGCATGGGCGGCGGGAGTGGCGGAGGAGGTGGTGGCTTGCCGCCCGGCCTGGCGGGCGGCGGCATCATCGTGCCGCCCAGCGTGATCCTGCCGACGCTGCCGCCGACCGACCTGTCCGTCCTGCCGGCCGTGCCGGAACCCGACACCTGGGCCATGCTGCTGGCGGGACTGGCGCTATGTGCCTGCGCCACGCTGCGCCGCCGGCGCTAGTCGCCGTCCGCCTCGGCGGATAATCCCGCGTCCGCCTTACCCAGCAGCAAGGCGGCCGCCTCGCCCGGCAAGGCTTCCACGGATTTCAATTTGCGCGCCATCTGCCGGCTGCGCACTTCCGCGCTTTCGATATTTTTCGCCGCCTTTTCCAGGGTCAGCCGGGTTTGCGACAGCACGTCGCCGAACTTGCCGAATTCCGTCTTCACGGCGCCCAGCACTTGCCACACTTCCGACGAGCGCTTTTCCAGCGCCAGGGTGCGGAAACCCATCTGCAGGCTGTTGAGCAAGGCCGTCAGAGTGGAAGGCCCGGCGATGCTGACCCGGTGCACGCGCTGCAATTCGTCGGCCAGCCCCGGGCGGCGCAGCACTTCCGCATACAAGCCTTCCGTGGGCAGGAAGAGGATGGCAAAGTCGGTGGTCTGCGGCGGCGCCAGGTATTTTTCGGCGATGGTTTTCGCTTCGCCCCGCACGGCCCGCTCCAGCTCGCGGCCGGCCAGGGCCACGCCGTCGGCATCGGCCCGCTCGGCCGCCTCGACCAGGCGCTCGTACTGTTCCTTGGGGAATTTCGCGTCGATCGGCATCCACACGGGTGGCCCGCCGTCTAGCATGCCCGGCAACTTCAGGGCGAACTCCACGCGCGCGCCGCTGCCCGGCACGGTCTCCACGTTCTTCGCATACTGGTCGACAGTGAGTACCTGCTCCAGCAGCATTTCCAGCTGCACCTCGCCCCAGGTGCCACGCGTCTTGACGTTGGTGAGCACCCGCTTCAGGTCACCCACGCCCAGCGCCAGCTGCTGCATTTCACCGAGGCCCTGATGGACTTTTTCCAGCCGCTCCGACACTTGCTGGAACGAGGCGTTCAAACGCGTCTCCAGCGTCGCGTGCAGCTTTTCATCGACCGTCTTGCGCATCTCTTCCAGGCGCGCACCATTGTCGGCCTGCAAGTCGCGGATCTTGTTTTCCAGGGTGGCGCGCACTTCCAGCATGCGCTGCGCATTCGATTCCGTCAGCTGCGCCAGGGTCTGGTTGGTGCTGTCGGCAAAGCGCGCCAGGCTTTGCGCCTGTTCCTCGCGCCCGACTTTCCCCTGCGCCTGCATCTGCGTGCGCAGGCTGTCGAGCTGCTGCAAGGTCGCCGCCTGGAATTGCGCCAGGCTGGTGGCCAGGTCCTGGCGCGCCGCCTGCGCCGACGCCTGCAGCTGCAGCCGCACTTCGCGCTCGACCCGGTCGATGCGTTCCAGGCTTTGCTGCTGGTGCTGCTGCACCAGGGCCAGGGTGGTGGCGCCATCGCCGGCCGCGCCGCGCGGGCGCAGCAAGATCAATAGCAACAGGACGATGGCGACGATGGCGGCGCCCAGCAGGCTGTAGAACTCGATTGGGCTCATGGGTGTCAGTCAGGTTTGTTGCGCATCCAGTCGGCCGTCTGATAGAACGATTCCATCAGGCGCACGCGCAAGGATTCTTCGATGCCCGTGTCTTCCATGGCCCAGGCCATGGCGCGCAGCCACTGGTCGCGCTCGCTCGTGCCTATGGCGTAAGGCAAGTGGCGCGCGCGCAGGCGCGGGTGGCCGAATTTCTCGATATACAAGTCCGGCCCGCCCATCCAGCCCGTCAGGAAGAAATACAGCTTGTCGCGCGAACCGTCCGTCGAAGGCGGATGCATGACGCGGATGCCGGCGAACTCGGCTTCGAGTTCCATCAAGTCATAAAAACGGTCGACCATTTCGCGCAGCACAGGGGCGCCGCCGATGGTCTCGTACAGGGTGGGGGCAGTGGTATCAGTCATGGCCGCCATAATAGCGCAAGCGCCGGCGGCCCATGCGGCGCCAGCTGCCGCTGCCGCCATAAAAAGCAATATACTTGACCACTCAAGCTTTTATCAACTACTATGCAATCTTTAAACACGGACAGATCAACCATGCCCACCACCGCAGAATCCCCTTTGCTACGCAATACCAACTTCCGCTGGCTGCTGGGCGGCGGCCTCGTGTCGATGCTGGGCGACCAGTTCAGCATGCTGGCCCTGCCCTGGCTGGTGCTCAGCCTGACGGGCGATAGCCTCAGCCTGGGCATCGCCATGGCCCTGATGGGCGCCCCGCGTGCCGTGCTGATCTTGCTGGGCGGCACCGTCGCCGACCGCCATTCGCCACGGCGCGTGCTGCTGCTGAGCAAATTGGCCAATGCCGCCATCCTGCTGGCGCTGGCCGCGCTGCTGTTGCTGGAGCAGGCCAGCCTGCCGCTGGCCTATGCGGCCGCGCTGGCGCTGGGCATCGCTTCCGCCTTTGGCATTCCCGCAGGCACGGCCATCCTGCCGCAGGCCGTGCCGCCGCAAACGCTGCAGACGGCCAACAGCCTGCAGATGGGCGCGCGCCAGCTGTCCCTGCTGGCCGGCCCCCTGCTGGCGGCGCTCGTGCTGGGCGCCCACGCTGGCACCGGGCACACCGGCATGGCGGCGCTGGCCGCCGCCTTTGCCATCGATGCGCTGACGTTCCTGTTCTCGGCCTGGACCTTGCGGCAAGTCAGCCTGCGGCCACCGGCCGCGGCCGCCACCGCGCAGGGCATGTGGCGCGACCTGGCGGCGGGGCTGGCCATGGTGTGGCGCGACCTTCCCCTGCGCAACTGCTATGCGTACTGGGCGGTGGTCGCGTTCTTCGTCATGGGGCCGCTGCAAGTGGCCTTGCCCGTGCTGGCCAGCGAGCGCCTGCATGGCGCCTCCGCGCTGGGTTTGCTGATGGGCGCGCATGGCGCCGGCACCCTGGCCGGCATGCTGGCGGCCAGCCTGGGCGGCGCCTGGCTGCGCCGCCGCTTCGGCGCCACCCTGCTGCTGGTCGACGCGGTCGTCGGCCTGCTGCTGATGGCGCTGGGGCAAATCAGCACGGCCTGGCAAGGCGCGGCCCTGCTGGCCGTCACGGGCATGCTGGGCGGCTACTTGCAGGTGGCCATCTTTACGTGGATACAGCGGCGCGTGGCGCCCGCCATGCTGGGACGGGCGATGGCCCTGTTCATGGGCATCTTCCTGGGACTGGCCCCGCTGTCGGCGGCCGCCACGGGCGCGCTGCTGCGCCACCTGAGCGTGGGCGAGCTGTTCTGCGGCGGCGGCGCCCTGCTGCTGGCGGCCGCGATGGCCGCGGCACTCTTCACCGCCATCCCGCGCATCGGCGGAGCGGAAACGATTTGAAGCAACAAGATAGGAGCAATGAAACATGGACAAGACACGACAGGCAACATTGAAAGCACACTACCGGCAACAGCCGCCGCCGCTGGGCATCATCGCCGTGCGGCACCTGCCCAGCGGGCGCACCTTGTTCGAATGCAGCCGCAACGCGCCCGGCATGCTGAACCGGCACCGCTTCGAGCTGAACCTGGGCAAGCACCGCAATGCGGCGCTGCAGGCGGACTGGCGGCGCGATGGCGCGGCGGCTTTTTCCTGCGCCGTCATCGACACCGTCAGGCTGCCCGACGACCCCGCCTTCGATGCGGATGCCGAACTGGATGCCCTGCTGGCGCTGCACCGCGCGCAGTGGCTGGAACAGGGGCAGCCGCTGTATTGAGCGCCATTGCTTTACACTTGCGCACTCAAGCATTTCGCAGCGAATACAATGGAAGCCATGAACGATCACCCCCCCCTGTCGCTGGACGGCGACGGCGCGCTCGACTTTTGCCTGCGCCTGGCGCGCGCCCAGGCCCTCATCGTGCGCCGCTTCGATAGCGCCCTGGGCAATGTGCATGGCCTGAGCTTCAGCGACTATCAATTGCTGTATCAGCTGCAGCGCGCACCCGGTGCGCGCCTGCGCCGCATCGACCTGGCCGAGCGCCTGGCGTTGACGGCCTCCGGCGTCACGCGCTCCCTGATGCCGCTGGAAAAGATTGGCCTGGTGGCGCGCCAGGCCGATGCGCGCGACGCGCGCGTCGGCTATGCCGTGCTGACGGCCGCCGGCCAGGAATTACTGGGACATGCGAACGCCACCGCGCAGGCGGTGGGCCGCGAGTTGCTGCAGGACGCGCCGGCCGAGCAGCTGGGCGCGCTGTCCACCCTCCTGGGCCGGCTGGCCGGCTGACCACCTACACCAGCGCCAGCCTGCGCAGGCGCCGCGTCGACGACCACTGTTCCATGCCCGTTTCGGCGCGGATGGCGGCGCAGCCGGCCAGCACCCGTTCGACGGCCGCCCCGTCGAGTCCCGCATTGAGGGTCAGGCGCACGAGGGCGCGGTTCTTCGCCGTGGCCGGGGCGCAAAACATGGCGCCGTAGATGCCTTGCCGTTCCAGCGCCTGGCGCAGGGCCAGGGTGGCCGGTTCGGCGCCCGCCTCCAGCGCCACGATCTGCTCCGTGCCATCGCTGACGTTGTAGCCCAGCTCGCGCAAGCCTTCGCGCACCTGCAGCGTGTGGCGTTGCAGGGTGGCGCGCCGCCCGTCGGCGGCCATGATGAAATCGAGCGCCGCGCCCAGCCATGCCAGCTCGTGCGCCAGCAGGCAGGAACTGAAGATGGCGGGGCGCGATTCTGACAAAAAATACCCCTTGAAGCGGCTGGAACAGCTGATGAAACCGGCGCGTCCCGCGAAGGCCTTGGCCAGCGACGCCGTGCGGAAATGCACGCGGTGGCCCAGTCCCCACGCTTCCACCAGGCCCGCGCCCCGGGGGCCATGCGTGCCCAGCGAGTGCGACTCGTCAACCACCACCACGCAGTCGCTGCGCTCGGCGATATCGAGCAGTTCCAGCAAGGGCGCCAGGCTGCCGTTGGTGCTGTACAGGGCGTCGACGACGATCACGCCGCGGCCGTGCTTTTCCACCTGCCGCCGCAAATGCGTCATGTCGTTGTGCAGGAAGGGGACGGCCTGGGCCTGCGCCGACAGCACGCCTTCCCACAGCGAGGCGTGGGCCTGCATGTCGAGGTAGACGGGGATGCCGGGGCCGGCGATACACTGGATCAGCCCCACGTTGGCCGCCATGCCGGACTGCGCCAGGATGCCATCCTCGCAGCCCATGAAGCGGGCCAGCCGGCTTTCCAGCCGGTGCTGTTCGCTGCCTTCCTGCAAGTACACGGCCGACATCAGCATGCCGCCCGCGTTCGCCTGCAGGGACGCCACCTGGGCCGCCACCAGCGCCGGCTCGGCGGCGATGGACAGGTAGTCATTGCCCGCCAAGAAAATGGCATGGGCGGGGGTCGGTTGCCAGGCATGGGGATGCTGGCCGCCCAGCAATTTTTCGATGCGCGTGATGTGATGCGCATCCATGCGCCGCACGATGTAGTCCGGCAGGCAGTGTTCGGCACGGACGAAGGATGGGGAGTGCAAGCTGTTGGCGATGGTCATGATTTTTCTCCTAGGGAAAGGTTTGTTGCAAATTAAAACCTTGACCGTGTCGCCAACCCATCCATTGACGTATATCAATGTCCGGCGAGATAACCGTTCAACCAGGAAAATTTACGCGATGATAATGTTCTGAAGAGGATCAAGGCAGAGTCATGACGCAGCAATGGCAAGGACGATGGACACACTGGCGCAGGCGCCTGCTCCATTCGCTGCTGCATGAGCGCATGCCCCATGAGAACCTGGCAGGCAGGGTCGCCATGCTGGCCGTCGTGGGCACGGTGGCGATGCCGCTGTACTACCTGCTGTGGCATAATTTTTTTCCGCAAGCCTATGAAAACCTGACCCTGCGCCTGACGGGCGTGGGCATCTGCGTGGCGGGCCTGTTCGCGCGCCGCTTCTCGGCCCGCTGGCTGTCGCGCTACCTGCTGTTCGCGCTCAGCTACATCCTGCCCTTCTTCTTTACCTTCATGTTTCTGATGAACCACGCCTCGTCCATCTGGAGCGAATCGCTGCTGATCGGCCTGGTCGTGCTGTTTCACTTCGAAACGAAACTGGCTTGCCGCGCCTACCTGATCGGCACCAGCGCCGCCTGCCTGGCCGTCATCCTGCAGGGAGAAGGCGGCTTCCTGCTGCAACGTGAAGTGCTGCAGCAACTGCCCGTGCACTGGTTCACCATTGCCGCGCTGTCCGTGGTGAAAGTGGGCAGCAAGGTGCTGGAACGGGAGCGGCTGGCGGGCTTGGCGGCAGGGCTCGGTTCCGTGGCGCACGAGCTGCGCACGCCGCTGACCAGCGTGGAAGCCAATGTGCGGGGCATGCGCCGGCTGCTGCCGCAACTGTCCGGCCAGGCGGACGACCTGCCGCCGTTGCAGGAAGCCTTGTCGCGCATCCAGTTCGAAGTGCGCCACATGCAGCACATGATCGATTTGTTCCTGATGAGCGCCAGCGCCGTCAACCGCAACCTCCAGCCCAGCCAGACGCTGTCGATGCTGGCGATGGTGACGTCCGTGCTCAAGCGCTATCCATTTACCGGCAACAGCCAGCGCAGCAGCGTCAAGGTGGACGTGCGCGCCGACTTCCAGTTCGCCGGCCAGGACGAGCTGTGCGTGGTGATCCTGCTGAACCTGCTGAGAAACGCGCTGAAAGCCATCCAGCGGGCCGGCAAGGGCCGCGTGCGCATCATCATCGACGGCGCCCGCGCCGAGCCCAGGCTGCTGTTCATCGACACGGGCTGCGGCATCGCGAAAAACCGCCTGCCGCTGATCTTCGAGCGTTTTTATTCCTATCCCGTGCACAACGGCAGCGGCATCGGCCTGGCCCTGTGCCGGCAGATCGTCACCGCCTGGCAGGCGCGCATCCGCTGCGTGTCGCGCGAGCATGCGTATGCGATTTTCATCCTGGAGTTTCCCCAGCCCGTGCCTGCCCGCTTCCCACCCTCTTCCCCCGCAAGGTGACGCATGCAACTGCCCGTCTATACCCATCCGACCCTGACCGTATTGATCGATGACAGCGACTCCTTCCTGAAAAGCCTGGCGTTCCAGCTCGATCCCGCTCTGGCGCGCCAGACCTTCCACGACACGAGCAGCGCGCTGCACTGGCTGCGCCACAGCACCCAGCTGGGCGAGACGCCGCTGCACGTCAATTTCGACACGCAAAACCTGCCGCCCGACCAGTGCAACGTGGCGCTCGACCTCGAACGCATCTGGCGCATCAGCGGCCAGGCGCAGCGCTTTGCCGTGCCTTCCGTGCTGGTGGTCGACTATTCGATGCCGCAGATGAATGGCCTGGAATTCTGCCAGGCCGTGCGTGACTTGCCGTGCAAGAAGATTTTATTTACGGGCGCGGCCGATGAAAAAGTGGCCGTGACGGCCTTCAACCGGGGCTTGATCGACCGCTACATCAAGAAGAGCGACGACGATGCGCTCGATATCCTGGAACAGGAAGTCCACGCCCTGCAACGCGAATTTTTCCTGCAGCAGTCGGACACGGTGCGCGACTTGCTGTTGCTGCACGACTATCGTTTCCTGCAAGACGAAGCCATGGCCGCCGTCGTGCACGCGTTGTGCCGGCGCCATGGCTTCGTCGAGTTCTATATCTTCCCGAATCCCTGCGGCATCCTGTTTTTCACGCGCGACGGCCAGGCCCGCCTGATGATCATCGAGACGGAACGCAGCCTGCACACGCAGTACGAAATGGCGCGCGACAGCGACGCGCCCGCGTCCTTGCTGCTGGCCTTGCTGGAAATGCGCGTGATCCCGTATTTTTCCGATGCCGGCAGCGACGGCATGTATGCGGCGCACATCGGCGAAAACTGGTTCCGCTACTGCGCCGCGCCGACCATCTGCCACGGGCGAGAAACCTACTTCTGGGCCCTGTTCGACGTGCCGCCGCACCAGCTGGACCAGCCGGTCGTGTCCTACGCGCAATTTTTACGCGCGCAGGCGGACGACAGCGTGGGTGCCTAGCTTTCCCGCAAGGTTTGCAGCGGCGGATGTTTCAAGACATTGCGCAAGCCCAGCCAGCCGCCGGCGATCGCGCACAGGGCGCCGGCCAGCAAGCCAAAAGCCCACACGCCCGGCGCGAAGCTCCAGGCGAACTTGAACTGGTACGTGGCCAGGGCCCAGCCCATGGCCGCCGCGCCCGATGCCGCCAGCAAGCCGGCCAGCGCGCCGACGAGCGAAAACTCGATCAGCTGCGCCTGCGCCAGCTGGCGCCGCGTGGCGCCCAGCGCGCGCAGCAGGCCCGCTTCGCGCGTGCGCTCGTCCTGCGAGCCCATCAGCGCCGCATACAGCACCAGCAAGCCCGAGGCCAGGGTAAAGGCGAAGAGGAATTCGACGGCCGTCACCACCTGGTCCAGCACGCCCTGGATCTGTTTCAGCACGCCGCCCACGTCGACCACCGTCAGGTTCGGATAGTCGCGCAGCAAGGCATTGCCCAGGTCCGCCTGCGCCGGCGGCAGGTGAAACGCCGTGATCCACGTCTGCGGCGTGTCCGCCATGGCGGCCGGGTTGATGATGACAAAGAAATTGACGCGCATCGAGCCCCATTCCAGCTTGCGCAAGCTGGTAATCGCCGCTTCGACGGGCTGGCCGGCGATGTCGAAGCGCAGCTTGTCGCCCAGTTTCAGTTTCAAGGTCTTGGCGATGCCCTCTTCCACCGACGCCTCGGCCGGCGCGCCCGGCGCATTGCCGAACCACTTGCCGGCCACGAGCTTGTTTTCTTCCTGCATGGTGGCCATCGTCGACAGGTTGAATTCGCGGTCGGCCAGGCCCTTGGCGCGGTCATCCTCGTAGGTGCTTTCCGTGATGGCCTTGCCGTTCACGGCCACCAGGCGCCCGCGTATCATCGGATACAAAGGCGCATTGGCCACGCCGGCCTGCGCCAGGCGCGCGGCGATCGGGTCTTTCTGTTCCGGCAGGATATTGATCATGAAGCGGTTCGGCGCGTCCGGCGGCGTGGCGTTGCGCCAGGCCACCATCAGGTCGCCGCGCACCACCGTCAGCAGCAGCAAGGCCATCAGGCCCAGCGCCAGCGACACCACCTGGATGACGGTGGCGCCCGGACGGCGCTGCAGGGAGGTGACGGCGAAGCGCCAGCCCTGGTGATTGAAGGCGCCGCGCAGGCTTTTCAGCGAGCGGATGCCCAGCCAGCCGGCCAGGGCAAACAGGGCGAATCCGCCGAGGAAGCCGGCCGCCGTCAGCAGGGCCAGTTTCACGTCGCCCGCCTGCCACAAGAGCAGCACGACGAAGGCGGCGATGCCCAGGCCGTAGGTCGCCACGGCCAGCGCCTGCGGCGGCTCCTGCTCGCGGCGGATCACGCGGTTGTGCGGCACGTTGCGCAACTGCAAAATCGGCGGCAGGGCAAAGCCCAGCAGCAACAGCATGCCGGTGGCCACGCCCTGCAGGGCGGGCAGCATGGACACGGGCGGCAAGTCGCTCTGCACCAGCTTGCCCAGCAGCTCCAGCAACACCAGATGGCCGCCGAAGCCCACCGCCACGCCGACCACGCTGCCGGCCAGGCCGACGAGCAGGAATTCGATCACG
The DNA here is from genome assembly GCF_009208735.1 of Janthinobacterium rivuli. Lineage (GTDB taxonomy): Bacteria > Pseudomonadota > Gammaproteobacteria > Burkholderiales > Burkholderiaceae_D > Janthinobacterium. The sequence goes on from NZ_WFLJ01000002.1 coordinate 16,698, forward strand.
TACATGGCCGTGACCTGGTTTTGCGTCAGTCCCAGGCAGCGCAGCATGGCGCAGGCATCGAGGTGGCGCAGCATGAAGCGGCGCGCCGCCATGGCCACGGCGACGGCGGCCAGCATGGCCGACAGCAAGCCGACGAGGGACAGGAAACGGTCGGCGCGGTCCAGGGTCGATTGCATCTGCGGGCTGCCCGATTCCAGCGACTCGATGCGCACGCCCTTGATCGCCTGCGTCTTGATCTGGCTTTCCAGCCAGGCTTGATATTGCGCAAGCTCGCCCGCCTTGGCGGGCGGCGCCGACAGCAGCAGGCGGTACGACACGCGCGAACCGTTCTGCACCAGCGCCGTGGCGGCCAGGTCGCCCAAGGGCAGCATCACGCGCGGGGCGAAGTTGAGGAAGGAGGCGCCGCGGTCCGGCTCGCTGGCGATCAATTGCGTGACGGTAAATGCCTTGTCGCCCAGGGTCAGCGTGTCGCCCAGCTTCGCGTTCAGGCTGGACAGAATGGCCGCATCGACCCACACGGTGCCGGGCGCCGGCACCTGGTCCGTTGGCCGTCCCACGGCATCCTGCGCCTCGCTGGTGCTGGTCGTGATTTTCAGCCTGCCCCGCTGCGGGTAGCCGGGCGAGACGGCCTTGATCGACGCCAGCTGCGAGGTCGACTGCTCGCCCGCGCCCGCCTGCGCCATGCTGGGAAACGTCACCGTGTCGGCCAGGATGAAGCCGCGCTTCTGCGCTTCCGCGCGCCAGGCCCCATTGACGGGCTGGTCGGCGCTGATGACGAGGTCGGCCCCCAGCAGCTGGTGCGCGTCGCGGTTCAGGCCCGCGCGCAGGCGGTCGACGAAGAAGCCGACGGCCGACAGGGCCGCCACGGCGACGATCAGCGCGACGAGCAGGAAACGCAGTTGCCCGGCGCGCCAGTCGCGGCCGGTCATTTTCAGGGAGAGGCGGAGCATGGGCGGCGGGTCTTTATAGAGTTACTGCGCGCTGCCGTGGGCTGCGGCGTGCTGCGCGAAATACGCGTCGACGGTGGCGAGAAACGCCTCTTTTTGCGCCTGCGGCAGGAAGGCGGCGATGAAACCGTTGCGCGCCAGGCGTTGCGCGTGGGATAGGCCCAGCGGCAAGGCGTCGAAGATGGCGTCGAAATTGTCGTTCATGTAGCCGCCGAAATACGCGGGATCATCCGAGTTCACCGTCACCAGCAAGCCCGCGTCGAGCAGTTGCACCAGATTATGGTCGTGCATCTGGTCGAACACGCGCAGCTTGGTGTTCGACAGGGGGCAGACGGTCAGGGCGATCTGTTCGCGCGCCAGGCGCGCCGTCAGTTCCGCGTCTTCCAGGCAGCGCACGCCATGGTCGATGCGTTCGACGCGCAAGTCGTCGAGCGCCGTGCGGATGTAGGCCGGCGGACCTTCCTCGCCCGCGTGGGCCACCAGGTGCAGGCCCAGTTCGCGGCAGCGGGCAAACACGCGCGAGAATTTTTCGGGCGGGTTGCCCACTTCCGAGGAATCGAGGCCGATGCCGATGAATTTGTCGCGGTGCGGCAAGGCGTCTTCCAGGGTCTCGAACGCCTCTTTCTCGCTCAGGTGGCGCAGGAAGCACAGGATCAGGCTCGCGCTGACGGGGCTGTCCTGGCAGGCGCGATGGATGCCGTTGATCACGTCGGCCATGGGCACGCCGCGCGCCGTGTGCGTTTGCGGGTCGAAGAAGATTTCCGTGTGCAGCACGTTATCGGCTTCGGCGCGGCGCAGATAGGCTTGCGTCATGTCATAGAAATCCTGCTCTTTCAAGAGCACGCTTGCGCCGGCGTAATAAATGTCGAGAAAAGACTGTAAATCCGTAAAAGCATAGGCGCTGCGCAAGTGTTCCACCGATTCATAGCCCAGCGGCACGCCATTGCGCTCCGCCAGTGCGAAAATCAGTTCTGGTTCCAGCGAGCCTTCGATATGGATATGCAGCTCGGCCTTCGGCATGCCGCGGACGATCGCGCGCAATTGGGAGTTCATCATGGGTGTTCCTTATAGGGTGACGATAAAAATGCTGGCCCGCGTGCGCGCGGCGCGCGGGGCCATCAGACATGCAGGCATCTTAGCGCAAGATGGCCGGCCTCACCGGCGCCAGGCCGCCGCGGCGCCGGCGACGGCAGCGCCACGGCCGGCACCGGCACGCGCTGACGAATTGTCGTATGATGATTTAAAAGGTACAAAAAGGTTCATTGAAATCGATGGAAATTTTGATGATTTATCCAATTAAATCAACAATTTACAAACAAGTATTAAGGATATGCCGACATATCTTTTGACTTCCTGATCCTTTAGAGCAATAATAAATTTCATGGGGTAAAGGTTGGTGCAACAAGCGCTATCAACAGTGAAAAAAAGCCGGCTGGCCACGTCAGCACACGGCATCAAGCGCCAGTTTTTTGGTCCGGGCAATCCGGACTCGCAAAGACAGCCGGGCTTGAAACAACAATAAAAATCGATACGGGGTACAGAAAAAGTTCAAGCGGCAAGCCCAGGCGAGTGCCAGGCGGGCGGCCATGGTGACTGGCAGTACAGGTTTACATTAAAGGACATTGACATGACCATTTTTGATAACTATGCAGCACGCTACGAGCGCACCCGCGAAGAGGAAATGTCGCTCTCCGAATACCTGGCCCTGTGCAAGAAGGACAAGCTGACGTACGCCAGCGCGCCCGAACGCATGCTGGCCGCCATCGGCGAGCCGCAGCTGGTCGACACGCGCAACGACACGCGCTTGTCGCGCATCTTCGCCAACAAGATCATCAAGATCTATCCCGCCTTCCGCGAGTTCTACGGCACCGAGGAAGTCATCGAGCAAGTCGTCTCGTATTTCCGCCACGCGGCGCAAGGCCTGGAAGAACGCAAGCAGATCCTGTATCTGCTGGGCCCCGTCGGCGGCGGCAAGTCGTCGATCGCGGAAAAACTCAAGTCGCTGATGGAACACGTGCCCTTCTATTGCCTGAAAGGCTCGCCAGTCAACGAGTCTCCGCTGGGCCTGTTCAACGAGGAAGAGGATGGCACCATCCTGGAAGAGGACTACGGCATCCCGCGCCGCTACCTGCGCAACATCCCCAGCCCGTGGGCCGTGAAACGCCTGCATGAATACAATGGCGATATCAACCAGTTCCGCGTCGTCAAGCGCTACCCGTCCGTGCTGAAACAGATCGCCATCTCGAAAACGGAGCCGGGCGATGAAAACAACCAGGATATTTCCTCGCTGGTGGGCAAGGTCGACATCCGCAAGCTGGAAGACTATGCGCAGGACGACCCGGACGCCTACAGCTATTCGGGCGGCCTGTGCCTGGCCAACCAGGGCTTGATGGAGTTCGTGGAAATGTTCAAGGCCCCCATCAAGGTGCTGCACCCCTTGCTGACGGCCACGCAGGAAGGCAATTACAAGGGCACGGAAGGCTTCGGCGCGATACCGTTCGACGGCATCATCCTGGCCCACTCGAACGAGTCGGAATGGAAGACCTTCAAGAACAACCGCAACAACGAGGCATTTCTTGACCGTATCTATATCGTCAAGGTGCCGTACTGCCTGCGCGTGTCCGATGAAATCAAGATCTACGACAAGCTGGTGGCCAATTCCTCGCTGGTCAAGGCGCCGTGCGCGCCCGGCACCCTGCGCATGATGGCGCAGTTCGCCATCCTGTCGCGCCTGAAAGACCCGGAAAACTCCAGCATCTTCTCGAAGATGCTCGTCTACGATGGCGAAAACCTCAAGGATACGGACCCGAAAGCCAAGTCGATGCACGAATACGTCGATTACGCGGGCGTGGACGAGGGCATGAACGGTCTGTCGACCCGCTTTGCCTTCAAGATCCTGTCAAAAGTGTTCAACTTTGACAATTCCGAAGTGGCCGCCAATCCCGTGCACTTATTATATGTACTGGAACAGCAGGTCGAGCGCGAGCAGTTCGCGCCGGAACTCGAGCAGCGCTACTTCTCCTATATTAAAGAGCACCTGGCGCAGCGCTATGTGGAATTCATCGGCAAGGAGATCCAGACGGCGTATCTGGAAAGCTATTCGGAATACGGCCAGAACATTTTCGACCGCTACGTGACGTTTGCCGATTTCTGGATACAGGACCAGGAATACCGCGATCCGGACACGGGCGAAAGCTTCGATCGCGAATCGCTGAACAATGAGCTGGAAAAGATCGAGAAACCGGCGGGCATTTCCAATCCGAAGGATTTCCGCAACGAAATCGTCAACTTCGGCTTGCGCGCGCGGGCCTCGAACGGCGGCAAGAATCCCGCCTGGACCAGTTATGAAAAGTTCCGCACCGTGATCGAAAAGAAAATGTTCTCGAATACGGAGGAATTGCTGCCCGTGATTTCCTTCAATGCCAAGGCCAGCGCCGACGATGCCAACAAGCACGCCGACTTCGTGGCCCGCATGGTGGAAAAAGGCTATACGGCCAAGCAGGTACGCCTGTTATGCGAATGGTACTTGCGCGTACGCAAGTCGTCATAGCGCGGACAGCGGAGGCGCGCTCCCGCCCGGCAACATGCGGGGGCGCGCAGGACGAGAAGCAAGGAGGCACCCTTTGACATACCTCATCGACAGGCGCTTGCAAAGCAAGAATAAATCCGCCGTCAACCGCGAGCGTTTCCTGCGGCGTTACAAGGGCCAGATCAAGGATGCGGTGGGGCGCGCCATCAAGGGGCGCTCGATCACGGACGTCGAGAATGGCGAAAAGGTCAGCATCCCCGTCAAGGACGTGGGCGAACCGTCGTTCGGTCACGCGCATGGCGGCATCTGGGAAGTGGTCAATCCCGGCAACAAGGAATACCTGAAAGGCGACCAGATCGCCCGGCCGAAAGGCGGCGGTGGCGGCGGGCGGGGCAAGGCGGGCAATAGCGACGAGACGACGGAAGACGACTTCATCTTCGAATTGTCGCGCGAAGAATTCATGAATTATTTCTTCGAAGACTTGGAATTGCCGCACATGGTGAAAACCCAGCTGACGGCCACCACGGAATTCAAGAACCAGCGCGCCGGCTACAATATGTCGGGCACGCCCTCGAACATCCACGTGCTGCGCTCCCTGCGCGGCGCGCTGGGACGGCGCATCGCCGTCGGCGGCGGCGCCCGCAGGCAGCTGGCGCAGGCCGAGGAAGACCTGGCGACCCTGCTGCACGAAGGCGCGCCCGACAGCGACCCGCTGGTGGTCGAACTGCGCCGCCTGATCCACCACCTGCACACGCGCCTGCTGGCGATACCCTTCATCGACCCGTTCGACTTGCGCTACAGCAACCGCATCAAGGTGCCCAAGCCGATGACGCAAGCCGTCATGTTCTGCATCATGGACGTGTCCGGCTCCATGGACGAGTCGCGCAAGGACACGGCCAAGCGCTTCTTCATCCTGTTATATCTGTTCCTCAAGCGCGTCTACGACAAGATCGAGGTGGTCTTCATCCGCCACCATACGGCGGCGGCCGAGGTGGACGAGCATGAATTCTTCAATTCGCGCGAGTCGGGCGGCACCGTCGTGTCGTCCGCCCTGCACTTGCTCAACACCATCATCGACGAGCGCTATGGCGCCGGGCAATGGAACAGCTATGTGGCGCAGGCGTCCGACGGCGACAACTGGGACAACGATTCCGTGCTGTGCCGCCAGTTGCTTATTAATACCATCATGCCCAAGGTGCAGTACTACACCTATGTCGAGATCACCGACGGCCCGCAGCAAAACCTGTGGGAGCAATACGCGGGCGTGCTCGACCATCACGCCCATTTCGCCATGCAAAAGATCGTCACGCCGGCCGATATCTACCCCGTGTTCCGCGAACTGTTCAAGAAACAGGTGAAATGATGAGTGCAGCCTTTGACCGCGCCAGCAACACCCCGGGCGAACCGTTCGTGCGCCTGCGCCACCCGAACGCCCTGCCCGAGCAGTCGGAATGGACGTTCGAGCTGATCGAGCAAATCCACGAGGAAATCCGCCGCGTGGCGAAGCAGTTCGGCCTCGACACCTATCCGAACCAGCTGGAAATCATCACGGCCGAACAGATGATGGATGCCTACACTTCGGTCGGCATGCCCGTCTCCTACAACCACTGGTCGTTCGGCAAGCATTTTCTGTCCACCGAGAAAAGCTACAAGCGGGGTCAGATGGGCCTGGCCTACGAGATCGTCATCAACTCGAACCCGTGCATCGCCTATTTAATGGAGGAAAACAGCCTGACCATGCAATCGCTGGTGATCGCGCATGCGGCCTACGGCCACAACTCCTTCTTCAAGGGCAATTACCTGTTCCGCGCCTGGACGGATGCGGACGCCATCATCGACTATATGGTATTTGCCAAGAATTACATCGCCGAATGCGAGCAGCGCCATGGCGTCGATGCCGTGGAATTGCTGCTCGACTCGTGCCACGCCATCCAGAACTATGGCGTGGACCGCTACAAGCGCCCGGCGAAACTGTCGATGGCGAAGGAATATGCGCGCCAGAAAGAGCGCGAAGCCTATGTGCAGTCGCAGATCAACCAGCTGTGGCGCACCCTGCCCCGGCGCGACGAAGACGAGGAAGAGGACGACCAGCGCAAGGCCGCCCCCCGCTTTCCGCCCGAACCCGAGGAAAACCTGCTGTACTTTATAGAGAAGTACGCGCCGCTGCTGGAACCGTGGCAGCGCGAGATGGTGCGCATCGTGCGCAAGATTTCCCAGTACTTCTATCCGCAGCGGCAAACCCAGGTCATGAACGAGGGCTGGGCCACCTTCTGGCACTACACGATATTGAACCAGCTCTACGATGAAGGCGTGGTGGGCGACGGCTTCATGATGGAATTTCTCAAAAGCCATACCAACGTCGTCTACCAGCCGCCCATCGACAGCCCCTATTACAGCGGCATCAACCCGTATGCGCTGGGTTTTGCCATGATGAGCGATATCCGCCGCATCTGCGAGCACCCGACGGATGAAGACCGCGCCTGGTTCCCCGACATGGCCGGCAGCGACTGGCGCAAGAGCCTGGACTTCGCCATGCGCAATTTCAAGGATGAAAGCTTCATCGCCCAGTATCTGTCGCCGCGGCTGATCCGCGAATTCCATTTCTTTGCCGTGCTCGACGACGACAAGAATGAAAAGCTGGCCGTGTCCGCCATCCACGACGACGCCGGCTACCGCTACGTGCGCCAGCAGTTGGCCGAGCAGTACAACCTGGGCAACCGCGAGCCGAACATCCAGGTGTGGTCCGTCAACACGCGCGACGACCGGGCACTGACCTTGCGCCATACGCAATTCCAGCGCCGCCCGCTGAACCAGCAGGCGGCCGAGGTGCTCAAGCATGTGGCGCGGCTGTGGGGCTTCGATGTGCACCTCGATACGGTCGATCCGCAGGGGGTGGTCCTGGGCACCTTGAATTGCCGGCGCGAGAAGCGCAACCGGCGCGACGACCCGGCCGCCAAGCCATGAAATGATTTATTGATAATAATCAATAGCAAGAATATAAGCGCTTCCTATGCCTATATAGGAATTCCGTATGGCCTGACGGCGTCGAAACGGCCTCCGGAAGGGCTTTTTTTGACCTGGGTGAAGTGTGTTGCGCACCCGTTTGGTGCGCGCGGCGGGCTAAGTGGTCTGGTTCCGAGCCAAAACATTTCCCAAAAGAAAGATTTTTCTCCAAATTTAGCAGTTTCCATATTGGATATCACGAAATATAATTCCGCCATATAGGCACATCGGAGAACTTAGCAGCGGTCGCCCAAAACGGCTGTAAAAAACCGATAAGACCGCCTTTTTTTATGTCCGAAAGCGTGCAAAGATGACATAAGCAAGTACGTTTTCAGGGCGCAAAAGCGCCAAAAATTTAACCGGTTTTAGGCGTTAAAAATCTGTGTAAAATAAAGAATTCGTATGTATAATTCGGCGACGTCCCGGATACGGCTGGAGCTTTGTGTCGTCATTTTGGGGTTCAGTTGCAAGACAAGAGATGGTATTTGGAGAAAGCAGGCATGAATTTTTCGAACGAGAAAAGTCCCAAGAACTACACAGGCATAACCGTCGTTGTCCTGCTGCACGTTCTCGCGGCTTACGGGATCGCGACGGGCTTGGGCAAGCGGTTGGTCACCAAAATGATGGAACCGGTTGAAACCAAGATTATCGAGGAAGTCAAACCGCCTCCACCGAAGGATCTTCCACCGCCACCACCGCCGCCAGAAATGAAAGCGCCACCACCGCCATTCATTCCGCCAGTCGAGGTGAACGTGCAGCAGCCGCCACCACAGCAGAACGTGATCGCAAATACGACTGCCGTGAAGCCAGCTACGAATGTATTGGCACCGCCATCGCCGCCTGCACAGCCTGCGCCAACTCCTGGACCAGCCAAATCGGTGCGTACACCGGCCGTGGTTGACTTCAGTGTCTGCGAAAAACCGGCTTATCCAAAGTCGTCGCAGCGCAATGAGGAAACCGGTGTGGTGACACTGTCGTTCCTGATCGGTGTAGACGGCAAGGTCGCTGATTCGAAGATCGTGAAGTCCAGCGGCTTCAGAGACCTGGACAAAGCCGCGGTGCAAGGTATCAGCCGCTGTACATTCAAGCCGGCAACAGTTGACGGCAAGCCGGAACAAGGCTGGCAGCAAATGCAATACGTTTGGTCGCTGGATTAAAACCCGAGACAGTTATCCCCTGTCTCACACTATGATTTCGTTGTCATTACGTTCAGCGATCTGTTATTTTTAATTTTGGAGGAAGCATGTTTAAGAATACCCGTTTGTCCGCATTTTTTGCCGCGGTTCTGTTGTCCGTCACCGCTACTACCGCTCTGGTAGCAGCTCCGGCATTCGCTGACGCGCCAGCATCGGCTGCCGCTTCGGCTCCTGCGGCAGACGCTGCACCAGCACCAGTTGCCGCAGATGCCGCCGCTCCAGCAGCAGACGCAGCAGCAGCTCCAGCCGCTGACGCAGCCGCTCCAGCCAAAACCGAAGAAGTGCACAACCCGTTCGGCCTGTCCGCAGTCTGGGACGGCGGCTTCGTGCCACGCGCTACCCTGATCATCCTGTCCATCATGTCGATCGGCAGCTGGTACATCATCATCACCAAACTGCTGGATCAAATGAAGATCTTCAAGCAAGCTAAGGAAGCCGCTTCCAAATTCTGGAAAGCTCCTTCGATCGCTGCTGGTTCGGCAACCCTGAGCGAAGGCTCGCCATTCCGCTTCATCGCTGAATCGGGCACCAAGGCAACCGCACACCATGACGGCGCCCTGCTGGAACAAATCGATCTGTCGACCTGGGTGACGATGTCGATCCAGCGCGCTTCGGACAAAGTCCAATCGCGTCTGCAAGATGGCCTGTCGTTCCTGGCAACCGTTGGTTCGACCGCACCGTTTATCGGTCTGTTCGGTACCGTTTGGGGTATCTACGGCGCGCTGACCGCTATCGGCATGACCGGTAACGCATCGATCGACAAAGTGGCAGGTCCAGTTGGTGAAGCACTGATCATGACCGCTTTCGGTCTGCTGGTCGCCGTTCCTGCCGTTCTGGGTTACAACTGGCTGGTACGTCGCAACAAATCCGCAATGGAAGACATCCGCTCGTTCAGCGCCGACGTTCACTCGGTCCTGGTTTCCGGCGTAATGTCCACCAGCGAAGCTGGCCGTGCTGCCGGCGCTAAAAAGATCGGATAAGAATCATGTCGATGTCCGTCGGCTCCGACAGCGGAGATGAAGATCAAGTAATGTCAGAAATCAACACGACGCCGCTCGTCGACATCATGTTGGTTTTGCTGATCATTTTCTTGATCACCAGTCCGGTTGTCCTCAAATTGCAGAAAATCGATCTGCCGATTGAGGCCAACCAAGCCCTGCAAACCAAGCCAGAGAACGTCAACATCGTTGTTAACAAGGATGGTGAGATTTACCTGGGCCAGACCAGACTGAAAGACACGAACGAACTGTTCGATTATCTTAAAGTTGAAGCAGTGAAAGTACCGCAGCCGGAAGTACACGTTCGTGGCGACCAAGAAACACGCTACGAATCGATCGGCCGGGTTATTTACACGACCCAACGTGCCGGGATCCAGAAGGTCGGCTTCATCACCGAACCACCTGACAAGGGCTGATAGCGACTGACAGCGGCGCCCCGGCAACATGGGGGCGCCACTGACGGAAGCTTGCCGGGCGGCAGTATCGCCCGGTGCTTCGTTGGACTTCTTAAAGGAAACACTATGAGTATGAATGTCGGTTCGGGAAGCGCAGCAGGCGCGGATCCGGAACCAATGATGGAACTGAACATGACGCCCCTCATCGACGTGATGCTGGTGCTGATTATCATGTTGATCATCACGATTCCTAAGCAAAACCACTCGGTGAACCTGAACATGCCGGTCGGCACCCCGCCGCCACCGACAACCGAACCAGTGGTCGTCACGATCGATGTCGATTTTGATGGCACTATCTTGTGGGACAATCAGGTCGTACCTGATCGTAATACGCTGGAAGCCAAACTGAGCAACGTTGCTGCGCAAGCAGATCAGCCAGAAGTGCATCTGCGTCCTAACAAGCTGGTGGAATACAAGGTCGTCGCCGGTGTGATGGCGTCGGCGCAGCGTCTGGGCGTGACCAAAATCGGTCTGGTCGGCAACGAGCAATTCCAGTAAGCTGTAGCAATCAGGTTATCTTTACATCCGAATAGGCAGGACTTCCTGCCTATTCGCTTTTTACTGAAAGACTTTCTCATGTCCAAGTTTCGTCTCGCTCATCTCGGCCTCGTCATGGCCGCTATCGGTTTTACCGCAGCAACTCCTGTAATCGGCCTGGGCTCGCTGGCATATGCCGCGGACACCGTGCGCGCCGAAGTCGGCAAGCCACTGCAAGAAGCACAAAAACTCGCTAGCAGCGGCAAAAACAAGGAAGCGCTGGCCAAACTGCGTGAAGCAGACAGCGTCGGCGGCAAGACCGCCTTTGAAAGCTACCAGATCGAACGCGTACGCGCTTCGGCCGCCGCCGCCGCTGGCGACAACGGCACCGCCATCAAGGCCTTCGAAGCCGTCATCAATTCCGGCCGCCTGAGCGCCGCCGAAGCGCCGAAATTCACGCAAGCGCTGGCAGGCATGTACTACCGCGCCAAGGATTGGCCGAACACCATTACCTGGATCAAGCGCTCGCTGAAAGACCGCGACGATGCGCAGATGCGCGAACTGCTGATCCAGACCTATTACGTCAGCGGCAACTACGCCGAAGCGGCCAAGGAACTGCAAGCGCGCGGCGGCAACTCGGAAGCAAGCCTGCAAATGCTGGCCAACATCCAGTTGAAACAGAACGACAAGGCCGGCTATGTGGCTACCCTGGAAAAACTGGCTGGCAGCTATCCGAAAACCAGCTACTGGGCCGACCTGCTGAACCGCGTCTCGGGCAAACCTGGCTTCTCGCAACGCCTGGGCCTGGACGTTCAGCGCCTGCGCCTGGCCAACGGCCTGTTCACCAAGCCGTCCGAATACATGGAAATCAGCCAGCTGGCCCTGCAAGCAGGCAATCCCGGCGAAGCGCTGGCCATCATCGAGCAAGGCTACAAAAAAGGCGTACTGGGTACCGGCGCCGATGCCGCCCGTCACCAGCGTCTGAAAGACCTGGCCCTGAAAACCCAGGCCGACCTGAAAGCCAACGCCGCCAAGTCGGAAGCGGAATACGTCAAGAACAAGGACGCCGACAGCTTGAGCAAGCTGGGCTTCGCGCTGGTCTACGATGGCCAGGCCGAGAAGGGCCTGGGCTTGATGAACGACGCCGTGAAAATGGGCACCGCCAAGTATGCGGAAGAAGCCAAGCTGCATCTGGGCATCGCTTACATTCACGCCGGCAAAAAAGCCAATGCCACGACGGCATTCAAAGCCGTCAAGGGCACGGATGGCGCGGCTGACCTGGCCCGTTACTGGACGTTAATGAACAAGTAATTGACATCGAACCCAAGCTACTGCGCGTCGCGCTTTGCAGCCTGTGATGCTCACCGTACTACAGTACGGTTGCGCTTCTCGGCCACAAATCACTGCCGCTCGCTACGCTTGGGTTCGACGTTGAGAGTGCATTGAATCAATACTAAAGCGTTGCCAGCACACTTGCCGGCAACGCTTTTTATCATTTCAGCAGTGAAATTCGCCCTGTGCCCGCCCTGCCGGGTGTGCATCCCTGAAACAGTCCGTATAATCCCCCTTTTGGCACAGTTTTTCATCAGATTCCTATGAAGGTATTCCGCGGACTTCCCAATGCCCAGGCACGAGCGCCTTGCGCTCTGACCATCGGCAATTTTGACGGTGTCCACATCGGCCATCAAGCGTTGCTGGCGCGCGTGCGCGGCGCGGCGACCGAACTCGGCATTGAAGCGGCCGTGATGACGTTCGAACCGCACCCGCGCGAATTCTTCGCCCAGCGCGCGGGCGACCTGTCCAAAGCCCCGCAGCGCATCGCCAACTTGCGCGACAAGCTGCAATCGCTGGACGACGCCGGCATCGACCGGGTCGTCGTCGAGCACTTCAGCGCCCAGTTCGCCGCCTTGACGCCGCAGGAATTCACGGAAAAAGTCCTCGTCGACGGCTTGCACGTGAAATGGCTGATGGTCGGCGACGACTTCTGCTATGGCGCGCGGCGCGCCGGCGACGTGGCCATGCTGCAGGAAGCGGGCCGCCAATACGGTTTCCATGTAGAAACATTACCTACCGTGATGAACGGCAGCACGCGCATCTCCTCATCCGCCGTGCGCCTGGCCCTGGCGGCCGGGGATTTCCCGCTGGCCACGCAGCTGCTGGGCCATCCGTACGCCATTTCCGGCCACGTGATCCACGGCCAGAAGCTGGGCCGCACCCTCGGTTTCCCCACCCTGAACCTGCGCGTGGCGCACCGCCCGGCCCTGTCCGGCATCTTTATCGTGCAGGTACACGGCCTGGCACCCCAGCCGCTGCCCGCCGTGGCCAGCCTCGGCGTGCGCCCCACCGTCGACGACAGCGGCCGCGTCTTGCTGGAAGTGCATCTGTTTGATTTCGCCCAATCCTGCTACGGCAAGCTGGTGCGCGTGGAATTCCTGCACAAGCTGCGCGACGAAGAAAAGTACGACGACTTGCCCACCCTGACGGCCGCCATCGAGCGCGACTCGAATCAGGCGCGCGCCTATTTTGAGCAGCGCAGCGGCGCCATTACCGCCACCGACCGAATTTGACGCCGGCCAACTCCTTCGCCTGGCGGCACTTGCCGCCGCAAACCATTCAATATCATTAAAGAAGATTATGTCCGATCAAAACAAGCCAGCCACGCCCAAGCAGAACAAGAAGCCTGAAAGCAAATACCCGGTCAACATGACGGAAACCCCGTTCCCGATGCGCGGCGACATGGCCAAGCGCGAGCCGCAATGGGTACAGCAATGGCAAGACAAGAAGATTTACGAGCGCGTACGCAAGGCTGCCGCCGGCCGTCCGAAATTCATCCTGCATGACGGCCCGCCGTACGCGAATGGCGACATCCACCTGGGCCACGCCGTCAACAAGATCCTGAAGGACATGGTCGTCAAGTCGCGCTCGCTGTCCGGCTTCGACGCGCCGTATGTACCGGGCTGGGACTGCCACGGCATGCCGATCGAGATCCAGATCGAAAAACTGCACGGCAAGAACCTGCCGACGGCCGACGTGCTGGAAAAGGCCCGCGCCTACGCGACCGTGCAGGTCGAGCGCCAGAAGAAGGATTTCATTCGCCTGGGCGTGCTGGGCGAGTGGGACAACCCGTATCTGACCATGGCGCACGGCAATGAAGCCGACGAATTGCGCGCGCTGGGCAAGCTGCTGGAAAAAGGCTATGTGTACCGCGGCCTGAAACCCGTCAACTGGTGCTTCGACTGCCAGTCGGCGCTGGCCGAGGCGGAAGTGGAATACGCGGAAAAACGCGATCCCGCCATCGACGTCGGCTTCAAGTTCGCCGAGCCGGAAAAACTGGCGGCCGCCTTCGGCCTGCCTTCCCTGCCGACCGATAACGGTTTCATCGTCATCTGGACCACCACGCCGTGGACCATCCCGTCGAACCAGGCGCTGAACGTGCACCCGGAAGTCAAATACGCGCTGGTGAAGGCCGAGCGCGATGGCCAGCCGCTGCTGCTGATCCTGGCGCAAGACCTGGTCGTGGCCAGCCTGGCGCGCTTCAAGCTCGAAGGCACGACCATCGCCACCTGCGACGGCGCGGCCCTGGCCGGCATCAGCTTCCGCCACCCGCTGCATGCGGCCGACGCCTTCTATGACCGTTTGTCGCCGCTGTACCTGGCCGAATACGTGACCACGGAAAGCGGCACGGGCGTGGTGCACTCGGCGCCTGCCTACGGCCTGGACGACTTCATCTCGTGCAAGGCGCACGGCATGAAGGACGACGACATCATCAAGCCCGTCATGGGCGACGGCAAGTTCGCCTCGACCCTGCCGCTGTTCGGCGGCATGACCATCTGGGAAGCGTCCAAGCCGATCTGCAACGCCTTGCGCGAAGCGGGCGCGCTGTTTGAAGTCAAGATGTTCGACCACAGCTACATGCATTGCTGGCGCCACAAGACGCCGATCATCTACCGCGCCACCTCGCAGTGGTTCGCCGGCATGGACGTGACGCCGAAGGATGGCGGCGCGACCCTGCGCGAGACGGCCTTGCAAGGCATCGCCGACACCGAATTCTTCCCGGACTGGGGCCAGGCACGCCTGCACGGCATGATCGCCAACCGTCCCGACTGGACCCTGTCGCGCCAGCGCCAGTGGGGCGTGCCGATGGCCTTCATCGTGCACAAGGAAACGGGCGACCTGCATCCGCGCACACCGGAACTGCTGGAGCAGGTGGCCAAGCTGATCGAAAAGGGCGGCATCGAGGCATGGCAGGCGCTGGACCTGGCTGACCTGATCGGCGACGAAGCGGCCATCTACGCCAAGAACAAGGACACGCTGGACGTGTGGTTCGATTCCGGCGCCACGCACCAGACGGTACTGGGCGGCCCGCAAGCGCACGGTTCGCACTCGACGCAGCTGCAATTCCCGGCCGACCTGTACCTGGAAGGCTCGGACCAGCATCGTGGCTGGTTCCACTCGTCGCTGCTGGTGTCGTCGATGCTCAATGGCCGTCCGCCATATAAAGCCCTGCTGACGCACGGCTTCACGGTCGATGGCGAAGGCAAGAAGATGTCGAAGTCGCTGGGGAACACCCTGGCGCCGCAGAAAATCTCGGACACCCTGGGCGCCGACATCCTGCGCCTGTGGATCGCCTCGACCGACTACACGGGCGAGCTGTCGATCTCCGACGAAATCCTGAAACGCGTGACGGAATCGTATCGCCGCATCCGCAACACCCTGCGCTTCCTGCTGGCGAACACCTCGGACTTCAATCCGGCCACGGACGCCGTGCCGGTCGCCGAAATGTTTGAAATCGACCGCTATGCGCTGGCCAACATGGCCTCGCTGCAGCAGCAGATCGAGAACAACTATGCGCGCTACGAATTCCACCCGGTGGTGTCGAAGCTGCAGACGTACTGCTCGGAAGACCTGGGCGGCTTCTACCTGGACATCCTGAAGGACCGCCTGTACACCTCCGGCCTGACGTCGCACGCACGCCGCTCGGCGCAGACGGCCCTGTGGCACATCACGCAAAGCCTGCTGCGCCTGATGGCACCGGCCCTGTCGTTCACGGCCGAGGAAGCGTGGGCCGTCTTCGCAGGCAGCGAAGCCTATGCCGCCAGCGATGAAACCATCTTCACGCAAACCTGGTGGCAGCTGCCGCAAGTATCGGACGCCGCCGAGCTGCTGGAGAAGTACACGGCCCTGCGCGCCGTGCGCACGGACGTGACGAAACAGCTGGAAGACTTGCGCACCTCGGGCGCCATCGGCTCCTCGCTGCAGGCGGAACTGACGATCAAGGCCGCACCGATGAAGTACAAGCTGTTGACCACCCTGGGCGAGGACTTGAAATTCGTCTTCATCACCTCGCAGGCCAGCGTTGTCGAAGTGCCTGAGGAAGCGGCAGAGGAAGTGCTCGTGGCCGCGTCGACGGCGCCGAAGTGCGAGCGCTGCTGGCACTACCGTGCGGACGTGGGCACGGACGCCGCGCATGCTACCCTGTGCGGCCGCTGCGTCAGCAACCTGTTTGGAAAAGGCGAAGCGCGCCGTTTCGCCTAAACAACGTCGTCAAAATCTACTGCGCGTCGCGATTTGCGGCCTGCGATGCTCGCTGTACTAAAGTACAGCTGCGCGTCTCGGCCACAACTCGCTGCCGCTCGCTACGATTTTGCCCGCCGTTGTATGCTATGAGTCCAACCGCCGCCTGCCACCTGGCGGCGGCTTTATCTTCCCTGGAAAAATATGGCCACTAAAAACCGTTTTTCATCGAAATCGTCATCCTCGGCGTCGCTCGTGCCCTGGCTGGGCATCGCCGCCATCGTCATCCTGTTCGACCAGATCACCAAGATCACGATCCTGAAGACCTTCCGCTATGCGCAGGAAATGGTCATCACCTCGTATTTCAACCTGGTGCTCGCGTATAACAAGGGCGCCGCGTTCAGCTTCCTGTCCGACCAGGGCGGCTGGCAGCGCTATTTCTTCACCGGCATCGCCCTGGCGGCCGCCATCTACATCATCTATCTGCTGAAAAAGCACGCCGGCCAGCGCATGTTCTGCTGGGCCCTGGCGCTGATCCTCGGCGGCGCGCTGGGCAACGCCATCGACCGCCTGATCTACGGCCACGTGGTCGACTTCCTCGACTTCCACTGGAAAAGCTGGGGCCATTTCCCCGCTTTCAACATCGCCGACAGCGCCATCTGCATCGGCGCGGCCCTGTTCATCATCGATGAACTGCGCCGGGTAAACAAATAAACACGCAGGAGAACGGCATGGAATTGTCCGGCAAAAAAATCGTCCTGGGACTCTCGGGCGGCGTCGCCTGCTACAAGGCGGCGGAACTGTGCCGCGCGCTGACAAAGGCCGGCGCCTCGGTGCAGGTGGTGATGACGGAGGCGGCCAGCCACTTCATCACGGCCGTCACGATGCAGGCCCTGTCCGGCCACCCCGTGCATACGAGCCAGTGGGATGCGCGCATCGCCAACAACATGGCGCATATCGATTTGACGCGCGACGCGGATGCGATTCTGATCGCGCCGTGTTCCGCAGACTTCCTGCGCAAGCTGGCGCACGGCGTGTGCGACGACCTGCTGTCGACCCTGTGCCTGGCCCGCCCTTCCCACCTGCCCCTGCTGGTGGCGCCGGCCATGAACGTGGAGATGTGGCAGAACCCCGCCACGCAGCGCAATGTGCAGCAGCTGCGCGACGACGGCGTCAAGCTGTTTGGCCCTGCCGCCGGCGAACAGGCGTGCGGCGAAGTTGGCCTGGGCCGCATGCTGGAACCGGAGCAATTGCTGACGGAGCTGATCGCCGCCTTCCAGCCGAAAGTCCTGGCGGGCAAGCGCGTGCTGGTCACGGCCGGCCCCACCTTCGAGGCGATCGACCCCGTGCGCGGCATCACCAATCTGTCCTCGGGCAAGATGGGCTATGCGGTGGCGCGCGCGGCGCGCGAAGCGGGCGCCGAAGTGCTGCTCATTTCCGGCCCCACGGCCCTGGACGCCCCATTCGGCGTGCGCCGCATCGACGTGCAAAGCGCGCAGCAGATGCATGACGCGGTACTGGCCCACGTCGACGGCCAGCATGTCTTCGTCGCCGTGGCCGCCGTGGCCGACTGGCGCGTGGCCAACGCCAGCGAACAGAAGATGAAAAAGCAGGCCGACGGCTCCGTGCCCGAGCTGAAGTTCGCGCAAAATCCCGACATCCTGGCCACCGTGGCGGCGCGCACCAACCTGGCCGGCTATCCGTACTGCGTCGGCTTTGCCGCCGAATCGGAAAACCTCGTGGAATTCGGCTCGACCAAGCGCGAGAAAAAAGGCATTCCATTGCTGGTCGGCAATATCGGCCAGAACACGTTTGGCCAGGACGACAACACCATCATCCTGTTCGACGAGGAAGGCCACACCGTGCTGCCGCGCGCCTCGAAACTGAACCTGGCGCGCCAGCTGATTTCGGAAATCTCGAAACGCCTGGCCAAAAATTCGCTGCTCAAATAAGAATGCCTAAAAACCTACTGCGCGTCGTGATTTGCGGCCTGTGATGCTCACTGTACCTTCGTACAGTTGCGCTTCTCGGCCACAACTCACTGCCGCTCGCTACGGTTTATTAGGCATTCCAGAAACCTTTTTATCAGTCTTAATGTAAAGCTTTAATGAAAAATATCGACATCAAGATCCTCGACGCCCGCATGCAAGACCTGCTGCCCGCCTACGCCACACCCGGCAGCGCCGGCCTGGACCTGCGCGCCTGCATCGACGAGGCCATCACCATCGAAGCCGGCCAGACCGTGCTCATTCCCACCGGCCTGGCCATCCACATCGGCGACCCGTCGTATGCGGCCATGATCCTGCCACGCAGCGGCATGGGCCATAAAAACGGCATCGTCCTGGGGAATCTGGTAGGCTTGATCGACTCCGATTATCAGGGCCAGCTGATGGTATCGACCTGGAACCGGGGCCAGAGTGCTTTCACGCTCAATCCCATGGAACGCCTGGCGCAACTGATTATCGTGCCGGTGCTGCAAGTGGGCTTTAACGTCGTCGAGGAATTCGACGACAGCGAACGCGGTGTTGGCGGTTTCGGCAGCACCGGCAAACATTAACAGCGACTGACAAACCGTAGCGAGCGGATGTGAGTTGTGGCTGAGAAGCGGAGCTGTGCGAATGCACAGTGAGCATCGGAGGCCGCGACCCGCGCCGCGCAGCAGGTTTTGTCAGGAGTTACAAGAAGGATTTTCTCATGCCAGGTTTCCGCCATCTGATCCCAGCCCCGACTTCGCTGCGCCATCTGGCCTCGCCACTGCTGGTGGCTTGCGTTGCCCTTCTCTCTGCCTGCACCACGCCAACGACGCAGGTCAGCGGCCCGTTCAACGTCGTGCCGGCGCCCGATGCACGCGCGCCGACGGCGCAGCAAAAGGCGGCGCAGGAAGAACTGGTGAAGATGGTGGCGCTGCAGGACCGCCTGTCGAAAGTCTCGGCGCCCCTGCTGATCAACAATGCGGACCTGTGCAAGACGTATGCGCGCAACCTGCTGGGCTTTACGGCGCAGAACAAGTATTCCTACCCCGGCATCTATGCCGATGCGGCCCAGGCGGCGCTCGGCTACGGCGAGCAGATGCAGGTCTCGGGCGTCTTGCCGGGCAGCGGCGCCGCGCGCGCCGGCCTGCGCAAGGGCGACGGCTTGCTGGCCGCCGAAGGCAAGCCGCTGCCGGCCGGCCCGAAAGCGGAAGGCCCGTTCGGCGCCATCGTCGGCCCGCTGGCCTCGAAAAGCGCAAGCCTGAACATGACGATCGCCCGCGATGGCCAGCAGCAGGACCTCAAAATTCCCGTCACGCGGGCCTGCGCCTTCCGCGTCGCCCTGGGCAATGCGGACAACATCAACGCCTACTCGGACGGCGCACGCATCATGCTCACGCGCGGCATGGTCAACGCGGCGCAAAACGACGAAGGTATCGCCTTCGTGATCGCCCGCGAAATGGCGCACAATATCCTCGACCACGCGCGCAGCCAGCGCACGGCGGGGACGGCCGGCAGCATCATCGACAGCCTGGGCGCCGTGCAGCCCGACGTGTCGATGCTGACGGGCGCCGCCGGCATCAAGGCCATGCCGCAGGAACTCGACGTGCAAGCCGACACCCTGGCCATCTACCTGCTGGCGCGTGCCGGCTACAACGTCGACAACGCCGCCCGCTTCTGGCAGCGCATGGCCACGCAAGTGCCGGCCACGGTCGCCAACGGCTACACGGCCCTGCACCCTGGCACCAACTCGCGCATGGCGGCCATCAACCGCGCCGTCACCGACGTGCGCGCCAAGCAGGCGGCGAAGAAGCCGCTCAAGCCTTAAGCACCAGAGGCGCCTGATGCCGCAGGTTGGCTCAGGCGCCCGGGAAGTTGGGGAAGTAAGTGCCCATGATCCAGGTCAGGGCGCCGCAGAACACCACGGCTAAAAACAGAACAATGAGCAGCTTGCCGAACTTGGGAATACCCTCTTCTTGCGTCTTGACTTCATTTGACATGAAAATTCTCCGCAGGGTGGTGGAACAGGTAGTATATCCACAATCTTGAATACTTTTCCATACTTTGCCGCAAACATGCGGCATGTCACTCGCGCGCGCCATGGACAGCATCGACCTTGAAGTTCTGAAAACCAGCGCCGCCTGGCTCGCCGCCGGCCACCGCTGCGAACTCGTCACCGTCATCAAGACCTGGGGTTCCAGTCCCCGCCCTGTGGGCGCCACCCTGGCCATCTGCGACGATGGCACGGTGGTCGGTTCCGTCTCCGGCGGCTGCATCGAAGATGATTTGATCGACACCGTGCGCGTGCACGGCATCGTGCGCACCTTGCCGGAAATCGTCAGCTACGGCATCAGCGCCGACGAGGCGCACCGCTTCGGCCTGCCCTGCGGCGGCACCATCGAACTGGCCATCGAACCGCTGCATGCGGGCAGCCGCGTGGACGAACTGCTGGCGCGCCTGGAAGCCCATGAACTGGTCGAGCGCCGGCTGGACCTGCGCAGCGGCGCCGTCACCCTGCAGCGCGCCGCGCCGGGCGCCGTGCTGGCCCTGGAAGACGGGGCGCTCACCACGCAGCACGGTCCGCGCTGGCGATTGCTGATCATCGGCGCCAGCCAGCTGTCGCGCTTCGTGGCGCAAATCGCCACGGCCATGGATTACCACGTCATCGTCTGCGACCCGCGCGAGGAGTACCGGGGCGGCTGGAACGTGCCGGGCGTGCCCCTGCTGCACGCCATGCCCGACGACCTGGTGCTGGAATTAAAGCTCGACAGCCGCAGCGCCGTCGTCGCCCTCACGCACGATCCCAAGCTCGACGACCTGGCCCTGATGGAAGCGTTGAAGTCCCCCGCGTTCTATGTGGGCGCCATCGGCTCGCGCGTCAACAATGCCAAGCGGCGCGAGCGGCTGCTGCAGTTCGACGTGAGCGCAGAACAGCTGGCGCGCCTGCACGGCCCCATCGGCCTGTACATCGGCAGCAAGACGCCGGCCGAAATCGCCATTTCCATCCTGGCCGAGCTGACGGCCGTGAAAAACGGCGTGCCCGACGCGCTGCAGATCCAGCACGCGGCGGCCCTGAGCCCACCCGGCACCGACCTCTGCGCCCGTTGAAGACAACAGCAAGAAACGCGGTGCGCCCGCATCGCCTCCCTGATACCGTCCCTGATTTTGGCCCACCATGACCCTGCTGCACTGGACCCTCCCCCTGCCCGCCGGCTACCGCCGCGACGACGTCATCGCCTTCCACAGCCGCGATACAGAGGCCGTGGCGGAACAGCTCACGCCGGCGGGCCTGCGCAAGGGCATCCTGCTTGCCGGCGTGCCCGTCGTACTGGACGTCGCCTTCACGCCGGATGCCGCCATCTGCCAGGCAGACATCGATGGCGATGGCGATGCCGACCTTGAAACGCCCCTGCACGGCGCCCTCCTGAACATCCTCGGCCTGCGCATCGACCCGCAGCCATTCGCGCTACTGGCCGCCGCCGACCCGCTGCTGGCGCCCTTGGTGCGCGTCAACCCGGGCCTGCGCATCGTGCAGTCGGCCAGCCCGTTCGAGGCGCTGACCTGGGCCATCATCGGCCAGCAGATCAACCTGCCGTTCGCCATTGCCCTGCGCCGCACGTTTATTTTGCAGGCGGGACGCCGGCACGGCAGCGGCTTGTGGTGCTACCCGGAGGCGCGCGACGTGGCGCGCCTGTCCATCGAGGATCTGACCAGCCGCAAATTCTCGCGCGCCAAGGCGGAAACCGTGCTGCGCCTGGCGCGCCTCGTCGACGACGGCGAGTTGTCGCTGGACCTGCCGCCCTCCGGCGACGTGGCGGCCATGTCGCAGGCGCTGCTGGCCGTGAAAGGCATCGGCCCCTGGACCGTCAACTACGCGCTGCTGCGCGGCTACGGCTATGCCGACTGCTCGCTGCACGGCGACGTGGCCATCCGCGCCGCCCTGCAAAAACTGCTCGGCGAAGACGTCAAACCGGACATGGCGCGCACGGAGCAGTGGCTGCGCCAGTATGCGCCGCACCGCACCATGGCGGCCGCCCACCTGTGGGCCAGCCTGCATGCGCCGGCAAAAAATAATCCGCCAGCGGTGGAATAAACAGGGAGCGCCGTGCGTCTATCCCTTGCAAGCCCACCAAAACCTCAAGGAGACCATCATGCGCTTCACCACTTTTGCCGCCACCGCCCTCGCCACCCTGCTGTCCGCCCCACTCGCCTTCGCCGCCGACGTCATGCCCGCCAACGGCATGCTGGTCAACGCCAGCGGCATGACCGTGTATGTGTTCGACAAGGATGTCGCCGACAGCGGCAAGAGCGCCTGCAGCGGCGGCTGCCTGGTGGCCTGGCCCGCCGTCATCGCCACCGAAGCGGCGCCCGCCGCCCCGTATGGCAGCATCAAGCGCGAGGACAACGGCGCCATGCAGCTGACCTACAAGGGCAAGCCCCTGTACCTGTACAAGGAAGACAAGAAGCCGGGCGACGTGGCCGGCGACAATTTCAAGAACGTGTGGCACGTCGTCAAGCCCTAAGCCCACTATCCCGCCACCACGATGACCACGCAAGAGGACAGCCGCCAGCTGCAAGCCTGCCTGCCCGGCCTGCGCCGCTATGCGCGCGCGCTGGTCGGCACCGTGCACGCGGACGACCTGGTGCAGGACACCGTGGAGCGGGCCTGGCGCAAGGTCGACCAGTGGCAACGGAGCGGCGAAATGCGACCCTGGCTGTTTTCCATCATGCACAACCTGCACGTGGATCAATTGCGCCGTCCCGGCCTGGCGCTGCAGGAACTCGACGACGACGCCCTGCTGCCCGCGCCCGAGCATGCGCCGGGACAGGCCATCGCCATCGGCGAGATGGATGCAGCGCTGGCCCGTTTGCCGTTGGGGCAGCGCGAAGTCATCCTGCTCGTCGCGCTCGAACAGATGCCGT
The DNA here is from genome assembly GCF_009208735.1 of Janthinobacterium rivuli. Classification (GTDB taxonomy): domain Bacteria; phylum Pseudomonadota; class Gammaproteobacteria; order Burkholderiales; family Burkholderiaceae_D; genus Janthinobacterium. The sequence continues at coordinate 39,710 of NZ_WFLJ01000002.1, forward strand.
ATGAGCAGGTGGCGGCCACTCTGGGCATCCCCGTCGGCACCGTCATGTCGCGGCTGTCGCGCGGGCGCGAACGGCTGCGTGAACTGCTCGACGGCCGCCCCTCAGGTAGCCATGGCGCCCCCACCCTGAAAGTCGTGAAATGACAACGCAAGCCATCAGCGAAGCGCAATTGCACGCCCTGGCCGACGGCGTCCTGCCCGAGGCGCAGCGTGCGGCCATCGACGCCCACCTGCGCGCGCATCCGCAAGACGCCGCCAGGGTGGACGCGTGGCGCGAGCAGAACCGCCAACTGCGCGCCCTGTTCGATCCCGTGCTGGACGAAGCCGTGCCGCCGGCGCTGCGGCAGGCGGCATCGCCGCCGGCGGCGAACGGCGCCTGGCAGCGCCACGCCATGCAGGCCGCAGCGGCCGTCGTGCTGGTGATTGCCGGCGGCGCGGGCGGCTGGCTGCTGCGTGGCGGCGACAGCGTGAGCGCCAGCGCCAGCGCCGTTTCCCTGGCGCGCAGCGCCGCCATCGCGCATGCCGTCTATACGCCCGAAGTGCGCCACCCCGTGGAAGTGGGCGCGGCGCAGGAAGCCCATCTGGTGCAATGGCTGTCGAAACGCCTGGGCACGAAACTTCAGCCGCCCGCGCTGTCGCCGCTCGGCTACCAGCTGATCGGCGGGCGCCTGCTGCCCGGCGATGGCGACGGCCCCGTGGCGCAATTCATGTATGAAGATGGCAAAGGCCAGCGCCTGACCCTGTACGTGGCCAGGGAGCGGGCCGGCAGGCAGGAAACGGCTTTCCGCTACACGCAGGAAAAGGACTTGAGCGTGTTTTACTGGATCGACGGCCAGCTCGGTTATGCCCTCTCGGCGAGCCTGCCCAAACAGGCGCTGGGCAAGATCGCCGACGCCGTGTACGCTCAGCTGGAGCAGGCGCGCTGAAGCAGGTCGACGTGAGGGTACCCGACCGCCGCCGGCCCCACGCCCTGCAGCGCAGGGCGGCTGGTGCTACCATCCCATACTGATGCGCTCATCCGTATGGCGGATGGCCGTCGCGCTTACCCGCACCATCCCCATTCCGAGGAATATACATGACGACCCTGACCATCAATGGCAAGCAGCACGACCTTGCCCTGCCTGAAGACACGCCCCTGCTGTGGGCCCTGCGCGACGAACTGGGCATGACCGGCACCAAATTCGGCTGCGGCATGGCCCTGTGCGGCGCCTGCACCGTGCATATGGACGGCGAGGCCATCCGCTCTTGCGTGACGCCCGTGTCGGCTGCCGCCGGCAAGAAGATCACCACCATCGAAGCGGTGGGCGAAGACAAGGTTGGCCTGGCCCTGCAGCAAGCCTGGCAGGAACACGGCGTGCCCCAATGCGGCTATTGCCAGGCCGGCCAGATCATGTCGGCCACGGCCCTGCTGCACAAGACGCCAAAACCAAACGACCAGCAGATCCGCGAAGCGATGAGCGGCAATATCTGCCGCTGCGGCACCTACACGCGCATCCACGCAGCCATCAAGCAGGCCTCGGCCAGCATCGGCGCGAAAGGAGCGGCCCAATGAGTATCCATGACACTGCCGCCGCACATTCGCCCGCGCGGCGCAACTGGCTCAAGGCCGCCGGCGCGCTGGCTGGATTGACCCTGGTGGCCGGGCCTTCCGGCCTCGTGATGGCGGCCGACGCCGTCAAATACGGCGGCGACAAGATGGCGGGCGGCGTGGTCGACGACACCCTGGTCTTCCTGTCGATCGGCGCCGACGGCATCGTCACCATCGTGGCGCACCGCTCCGAAATGGGCCAGGGCATCCGCACCAGCCTGCCCATGGTGGCGGCCGACGAACTGGGCGCCGACTGGGCGCAGGTGCGCGTGCAGCAAGCGCCCGCCGACGAAGCGCGCTACGGCAGCCAGGATACGGATGGCTCGCGCAGCATGCGCCACTCATTCCGCGCCATGCGCCACGTGGGCGCCACGGCGCGCCTGATGCTGGAAACGGCGGCCGCCGTGCGCTGGGACGTACCCGTCACCGAAGTGAAAGCCGTCAACCACGCGGTCGTGCATGCTGCCAGCGGACGCTCGCTGTCCTTCGGCGCGCTGGCCGAAGACGCGGCCAAGTTGCCGGTGCCGCCACGCGCGCGCATCAGCCTGAAAACGGCGGGCGAGCTGCGCTACATCGGACAAACCAGCACGCGCGGCATCGACTTGCACGATATCGTCACGGGCAACACCCACTTCGGCATCGACACGCGCCTCGACGGCATGGCGTATGCCGTCATCGCCCGTCCGCCCGTCTTCGGCGGCAAGCTGAAAAGCGTGGACAAGACGGCGGCCTTGAAGGTACCTGGCGTGCTGCGCATCGTCGAACTGGCGGGCAGTCCGCCGCCGGCCATGTTCAACCCGCTGGGCGGCGTGGCCGTCATCGCCAGCAACACCTGGGCCGCCATCAAGGGCCGCGAAGCGCTGGTGCTGGAATGGGACGACGGTCCGAACGGCGGCTACGATTCGACCGCCTTCCGTAAGACGCTGGAGGCGGCCGTGCGCCAGCCGGCCAGCCCGGCGCGCGACCAGGGCAAGACGGTGGCCACCCTGGCCGCCGCTCCCGCCGCGCGCAAATTCAGCGCCGAATACTATCTGCCGCATCTGGCCCACGCCACCATGGAGCCGCCAGCCGCCACCGTGCGTATCGCCGATGGCAAGGCCGAGGTGTGGGCCTGCGTGCAGGCGCCGCAGGCGACGCGCAGCAACGTGGCCAAGGCCCTGGGGCTGGCGTATGACGACGTGACCGTCCACGTGACCCTGCTCGGCGGCGGCTTCGGGCGCAAATCGAAACCCGATTTCGCCGTCGAGGCGGCGCTGCTGTCGAAGGCCATGGATGGCGCGCCCGTCAAGCTGACGTGGACGCGCGACGACGACCTGCAGCACGACTACCTGCACACGGTGTCCGTCGAACGGCTGGAAGCGTCGCTCGACGCGAAAGGCATGCCGACGGCCTGGCTGCACCGCACGGCCGCGCCCACCATCACCTCGACCTTTGCCGCCGGCGCGAACAAGCAGGCGCCGTTCGAGCTGGGCATGTCGGCCATCAACGTGCCCTATGCGATTCCGAACATCCGCGTCGAAGTGCCCGAGGTGCCGGCCCACACGCGCATCGGCTGGTTCCGTTCCGTGTCGAATATCCCGCACGCGTTTGCCATCCAGTCGTTCACGGCCGAACTGGCGCACGCGGCGAAGAAGGACCATCGCGACTATCTGCTGGCGCTGCTGGGCCCCGCGCGCAAGATCAACCCGGCCGACCTGTCCGATGGCTGGAACTATGGCGAAGATCCGGCGAAGTATCCGGTCGACATCGGCCGCATGCGCCACGTGATCGAGCTGGCGACGGCCAAGGCGGGCTGGGGCCGCAAGCTGCCCAAGGGACGGGGGCTGGGCCTGGCCGTGTCCTACAGTTTCGTCACCTATGTGGCGGCCGTGATCGAAGTGGAGATCAACGCGGCCGGCGAAGTGATCGTGCCCAGGGTCGACATCGCCATGGATTGCGGCCCGCAGATCAACCCGGACCGCGTGCGCTCGCAGGTCGAGGGCGCCTGCATCATGGGCCTGTCGCTGGCCATGAGCGGCGAAATCAGCTTTAAAAATGGCCGGGTCGAGCAAAGCAATTTCCACGACTATGCCGTGCTGCGCGCCGCCGACGCACCGCGCGTGATCCACACGCACCTGGTGCCGGGCACCCTGGACATGGAGCTGGGCGGCGTGGGCGAACCGGCCACGCCGCCCATCGCGCCCGCCCTGTGCAACGCCATCTTCGCCGCCACGGGCAAGCGCATCCGCGCCCTGCCCGTCGGCATGCAGCTGGCGAAGAAGCGCTAACTGCGGCGCACGAGACCTGACTGCAGCAGCAATGCTGCGGCGGCCACCACGGCAGCCGCAGCCGCCAGCAGCCAGGCGGGCCAGTCCAGCAGCAGCATCAAGCCGCCCGTGGCGGCGCCGATGGCGCTGCCCAGGTACAGCGCCGATTCGTTGAGGGCGATGGCCAGGTTGCCATCGCCCTGCCGCGCGCGCACGGCAAGCAACTGCTGGTTCTGCGGCACTTGCAAGGCCCAGCCGGCCGCGCCCCACAGCGCGATCGGCGCCAGCATCAGCCACGCCGACCAGCCGGCCGCCAGCGGCAGCGCGCCCAAGGCCAGCGCCAGCAGCAGCAAGATGAACATGGTCAGCCTGGGCGCCGCCAGCTTGTCCGCCCATGGCCCAACCAGCACGCTGCCCACGATCCCGCCCACGCCCCACACCCACAGGAAGGGCGTGGCGGACATCGCAGCCCCGTGCGCGGACCACGCCAGCAGCGGGGCGATGAAGGTGTACATGCCCAGGCTGGCGACGGCCGCCAGCAGCGACACGAGCAGGATGACCAGCACCTGTCCATCGGCCAGCAAGGCCAGCTTGCGGCGCAGGGAGATGGCCGGCGCCGCCGGCAGCGCGGGCAGCTGCCACAGCAAGCCCGCCAGCGCCAGCGCACCGAGGATGGCGACCAGCCACAGGGCCGCCGTCCAGCCCAGCTGCTGCGCCAGCAGCAAGCTCAATGGCACGCCCAGCACCGTGCCACCCGCCATGCCGCCCATGATCACGCCGATGGCCTTGCCCCGTTGCGGCGGCGCCGACACGCCGGCCGCCGCCGCGATACCCAGCGCCAGGTAGACACCCGCACCGACGCCGGCCATCGCGCGCCACGCCAGCAAGCTGCTGAAACCGGACGCCAGCGCGCTGGCCCCGTTCGCCAGCACGAATACGCCCAGGGCGAGCAACAGGCCGCAGCGCTGCGCGCGCGCGGGCAGCAAGGCCACGACCAGCGGCGAGCCGAGGCCGTAAGCCAGGGTAAACGCCGTCACCATTTGCGCGGCCATCGCCAGGGAAATGGAAAGGGCAGCGGCGATCATCGGCATCAAGCCCGCCGTCACATACGACGCCATGCCCAGCGCGAACGCGCCCACGGCGATCAGCCAGACGGTGGCGGGCAGCGCGGCGGCGGCAGATGCGGGCGCACGGGAAGGGGAATAGTCAGACATGGGCAAGCTTTCAGGAAGAAAGCAGGCATTCTGGAATACAATATAAACAATTACAATTTAACTGTTTATGCTATTACTGATAGCAACAACTTCACAGGAAAGACAGCACCATGCGCACTTTGGCCCGTACCCGCCACGAACTAGCCGCCTACCTGCAGGCGCGGCGCGCGCGGCTGTCGCCGGAAGACGTGGGCTTGCCCGGCGGCGGGCGGCGCCGGACGCCGGGCTTGCGCCGTGAAGAAGTGGCGGCACTGGCCGGCGTGGGGCTGACCTGGTACACCTGGCTGGAGCAGGGACGCGACATCGGCGTCTCCAGCGCCTTTCTCGACAAGCTGGCCGAAGTGCTCAAACTCGATGCGGCCGAACGGCGCCACCTGTTCCTGCTCGCGCATGCGCGTCCGCCGGCCGAAGAAGGCAAGACGTTTTGCGTGGTGCCGCCGCTGGTGTGCCGCCTGATGCACGAACTGGCGCATCCGGCGTATGTGCTCAACCTGCGCTGGGACGTGCTGGCGTTCAATGCGGGCGCGGACGCCCTGTTCGGCTTCGGCGCGCATGCCGCCGCGCGCCGCAATCTGCTGTGGCTGCTATTTACCGACCCGCTGCTGCGGTCACGCTTCACGGCCTGGGAAGAGCAGGCGCCGCTGATGCTGTCGAGCTTTCGCCGCGACTATGCGCGCGCCACGCAGGAAGCGGACATGCACGCGCTGGTGGAGGAACTGGAAAAAGTGTCGCCCGACTTCAAGCAGTGGTGGCGCCGCCACGACGTGCATGCGCCGTGCGAAGGCGTGCGCCGCCTGACAATCGACGGCGAGCAGGTCGCCTATGAGCACACCTCGCTGACCATCGATGCGGACCGCCATTTGCGGCTGCTCGTGTATGCGCGCCAAGTGCACGAGTAAACACCACCGCACAACGAAAAAACCGCTGGCCCTCTTGCGAGGAACCAGCAGCTTCGAATTGGTTGCGGGGACAGGATTTGAACCTGTGACCTTCGGGTTATGAGCCCGACGAGCTGCCAGACTGCTCCACCCCGCACAAGAATTATATACCAGATTGTTGCGCGGCGTAAAGGGCATGATTTGACAATCTCATGCGCGGTCCGCCTGCCGGATAGTGCCGTCCGGTAAATTCAGGCAGAAATGGAAAAAGCCGCCGATCTTTTGCAAGAGTCGGCGGCTTTCCGGTATTGGTTGCGGGGACAGGATTTGAACCTGTGACCTTCGGGTTATGAGCCCGACGAGCTGCCAGACTGCTCCACCCCGCACAAGAATTATAAGGGCAAACGGGTGACTTAGGCAATAGCTATCTCAACTTCAACCGCAATAGAGCCATTAAATTAAAAGAGTGCGACAATTGCCAGCTGGTATTGTGTCCGCCCGTCACGCCACGCCGCGCGCAATCGGTGTACAGTAAGCGTTACAGCAAACACCCATTTTTCCAAGCCCGCCCATGAAATTCTGCTCCGAATGCGCCCATCCTGTCAGCCTGTCCATTCCGGAAGGCGACAACCGTCTGCGCTATGTCTGCGCCAACTGCGACGCCATCCATTACCAGAACCCGAAAATGGTGGTCGGCTCGATTCCCGTCTGGGAAGAGGATGGCCAGCTGCAGGTCTTGCTGTGCAAGCGGGCCATCGAGCCGCGCCTCGGCTACTGGACCCTGCCGGCCGGCTTCATGGAAAACGATGAAACGACGTCGGACGCGGCCGAGCGCGAAACGGTGGAGGAAGCGGGCGCGAATATCGAGCTGGGCCCCCTGTTTTCGCTGCTCAACGTGCAGCGCGTGCACCAGGTGCACCTGTTCTACCTGGCCCGCCTGCGCGACCTCGATTTCGCGCCGGGCATCGAAAGCCTGGACGTACAGCTGTTTACGGAAGCGCAGATTCCCTGGGACGACCTGGCCTTCCCCACCATCCGCGCCACCCTGGAGCTGTTCTTTGCCGACCGCGTGAAAATCCGCGAAGGCGGCAGCTACGGCGTCCATACGGGCGACATCACGCGCCCGATGGCGCGCGCGGATACCGAGTAAGCCCCCTCCACCCGACACCCTTGACGCCGCATGATTCCCTGGCTCGACATCCACACCCCGTTCCCTGACGTCGCGCGCGCCCTGACGGACGAGGCGCCCGGCCTGCTGGCGGCCGGCGCCGACCTGTCGCCCGCGCGCCTGCTCGACGCTTACCGGCGCGGCATCTTTCCCTGGTTTTCCGAAGGCCAGCCCATCCTGTGGTGGAGCACCGATCCGCGCATGGTGCTGATGACGGAAAACTTCAAGGTGTCCGACAGCCTGGCCAAGGCGATCCGCAAGGTCGAGCGCAGCGCCGCCACGGACGGACGCTGGCAGCTGCGTTTCGACGGCGATTTCGAGGCCGTCATGCGCGCCTGCGCGGCGCCGCGCAAGGATGGCCCGGGCACCTGGATTTCCGATGAGATCATCGCCGGCTACACGGGCTTGCACAAGCTGGGCTACGCGCACTCGTCGGAACTGTGGCTGGACGGGGAACTGGTGGGCGGCGCGTATGGCGTGTCGATCGGGCGCATGTTCTATGGCGAATCGATGTTCGCGCGCGTGACGGATGGCTCGAAGATCGCGCTGGCGCAGCTCGTGCGCTTTTTGCAGGCGCGCGGCGTGACCATGATTGACTGTCAGCAAGAAACAAAACACCTGGCTTCGCTGGGCGCGGCGCCCATTTCGCGCGCGCGCTTCCTGGCCCACGTCCGCGTCGCCATTGAAGCAGCGCAAATCACGGATTGGCATGCTGCATCACCCGCGTAAAAAAGCTATGATATCTCCACGCAGACTTCCATTGCCGCGGACAGACCAGACAGGATCAGCATGACGCACCTGAACGAACTACCGTTTGCCACCCTGCAGTTCTATACGACGGCGCCCTACCCGTGCAGCTACCTGGACGACCGCCAGGCCCGCTCGCAGGTGGCCACGCCCTCGCACCTGATCAACAGCGACGTGTATTCGGAACTGGTGCGCAACGGCTTTCGCCGCAGCGGCATTTTTACTTACCGGCCGTATTGCGATGGCTGCCAGGCCTGCATTCCCGTGCGCGTCGTGACGCAGTCCTTCACGCCCAACCGCAACCAGCGCCGCGCCTGGAGCCGGCACGCCGATCTGCAGGCGGGCGTGGCCACCCTGTCCTTCCTCGACGAGCACTACGAACTGTATCTGCGCTACCAGAGCACCCGCCACGCGGGCGGCGGCATGGACCAGGACAGCCGCGACCAGTATGCGCAATTCCTGCTGCAAAGCCGGGTCAACACGCGCCTGGTGGAGTTTCGCGATGCCGAAGGCACCCTGCGCATGGTCAGCATCATCGACGTGCTGGCCGATGGCCTGTCGTCCGTCTACACGTTTTTCGACCCGGACGTGCCGGGCGCCTCGTATGGCACCTACAACGTGCTGTGGCAAATCGCCCAGGCGCGCGAGCTGGGCCTGCCCTACATCTACCTGGGCTACTGGATCGCGCAAAGCCCGAAGATGGCGTACAAGATCAATTTCAAGCCGCTGGAAGCGCGCATCAAGGGGCAGTGGGTCGTGATGTAAAAAAAGGGGCTTGTGCCCCTTTTCCATTGCCTACTTGCTCTTGTCCGGGAACGCCGGACGCTTGGGCCGCGCGGGCGGGTTCTTCGCCAGTTCGGCCTGGATCACCTCGATCGCCTTTTCCAGCTGCGGATCGCGCCCGGCGATGACGTCGGCCGGCGTTTGCTCGACTTCGATATCGGGCGGCACGCCTTCGTTTTCCACGCCCCAGCCATTCTCGCGCGTCCAGAACGCCAGGTTCGGCGCCGTGATGAAGCCGCCATCCATCAGCACGGGGAAGCCGAGGATGCCCACCAGGCCGCCCCACGTCGCCTTGCCGATCAGCGGACCCATGTTATTTTTGCGGAACATCCACGGCAGCAGGTCGCCGCCCGAACCGGCCGTCTCGTCGATCAGCATGGCGCGCGGCCCCTGGATCGAGGCCGACGGCGTCTTCATGTCGGCGCCGTAGCGCATGGTCCACCAGGCGATTTCCTTCTTCTGCAGGATCTCGATGTAGTAATCGGCCACGCTGCCGCCGCCGTTGAAGCGCTCGTCAACGATGATGGCCTGCTTGTCCGCCTGCGGGAAGAAATAGCGCTTGAAGTAGGTGTGGCCCAGACCCGCCGTATTGGGCACGTACACGTACGCCACCTTGCCATTGGTCGCCGCGTTCACCTTGCGCATATTGCCCTCGATCCAGTCGCGGTTGCGCAAGGCATCCTCGGTCGGCACGGGCACCACGGTGATCGTGCGCGCGCCCTTGCCGTCGGCCGACGGCCCCACGATCAGGTCGATCGCCTTGCCTGCCGTGTTCTCGAAGGCGCTGTACAAGTTCGTCGGCGGCGCCAGCGGGCGGCTGTCGACGGCCAGCAGGTACTCGCCCGCCCTGACGTTCAGGCCCGGTTCCGTCAGCGGCGCGCGCAGGGCCGGATTCCAGTTCAAGCCGCCATACACCTTCTTGAAGCGGTAGTGGCCGTCGCTCACCTCGTAGTCGGCGCCCAGCAAGCCGCCCGGCACCTTCTTCGCCTCGATAAAATCGTCGCCGCCGCCGCCGCGGTGGTGGCCGACGGCCAGTTCGCTGCACATCCATTGAATCAGGCGGTTCAGGTCCGCGCGACTCGACAGCTCGGGCAGGAAGACGGCGTACTTGTCGCGCATGGCTTTCCAGTCCACGCCATGCATGCCCGGGTCATAGAAGTAGTCGCGGTTGATGCGCCACACTTCATTGAAGATCTGCGTCCACTCGGCGCGCGGATCGGCTTTCACTTCGATGGCGTCGACCTTGATCTTGCCTTCGCCGGGCGCCAGCAGCTTGCCCGTGGCGCTGCCCATGGCCCAGTTGTCCTTGTGGCGGTACAAGAGCTTCTTGCCGTCGGCCGAGACCTCGAAATCATCGGCTTCCGCCACCACGGTTTCCGCCTTGCGCTCCTTCAGGTCGAAGCGCTGCACGGCCTTCTTGCCATCGCTCTCGCGCAGCAAAAAGATCTGCCCCGCGGCGCCGGCCGTCAGGCTGGAGAACTGCGCGGCCGGCAGCGGCAGGTCGACGATGCGCGTGGCGATGCCGTCGAAATCGATGTGGATCGGCGCCACGGGAGCGACCGTGACTTTCGGGTCGTCGCGGCCCGTCTTCGGATCGACCTTCGGCTCGTTTTTCGGCTCGGCTTCCGCCTTCGCCGTGTCTTTTTTACTCTCCGCGCTGGCGGCCTTTTCCTCGTCGCTTTCCTTGATCAGGGGCGACGGCAAGTCGCGCCGCAGCACGGCCATCCACACGGTGCGCGTCACCAGGTTGTCTTCATTCTGCTGCGAGAACCAGTTGTTGCTGGGGCCTGCGTTGGTCGACGCGAAGAAGTACAGGTATTTGCCGCTCTTGTCGAACACGGGCTGGGCCACGTCGGACAGGCCGTCGGTGACGGGCATGGACTTGTTCTGCTCGACGGAATAGATGTAGGCGCTGCGCGTGTAGGTGGGCGAATTGAGCGTGTAGGCCAGCCAGCGCGAATCGGGCGCCCACGCGGCGCGCATGCTCTTGTCGACGCCATACATCGGTTCCGTGGCGATTTTTTGCACCTTGCCCGTGCCGACGTCGATCACGTACATGCTCCAGCCGTTGTCGGCAAATGCGATCTTCCGGCTGTCGGGCGACCAGACGGCGTTGTCATAGAAGCCGCTGCCATTCATCTTGAACTTGCGTACGGCGCCCTTGCCATCCTGCGCCCGCACATGCAGCTCATATTCGCCCGACTCGTCCGAGAAATACGCGACGGAACGGCCATCGGGCGACCAGATCGGCGTGCGCTCGTGGGCGCCGGCCGTCTGCGTCAGATTGCGCACGTCGCCCTTGTCGGCCGGGATGGTGACGATCTCGCCCCGGTACTCGAAGGCGACGCGCGCGCCCGACGGCGAAATCGACGCGTCGCGGATATATTTCGCGTTCTTGACCCAGCGTGGACGCGTCTGTCCCAGGTCGCTGGCCACGGCTATGGTCAGCTTGTGCGCCTGGCCGCTGGCGATGTCGAGCGAGTGCAGGTAGCCGGCCTGCTCGTAGACGATGGTGCCGTTCGCCGCCGACGCGTTCAGCACGGGGAAATCCGCGTGCCGCGTCAACTGGCGCACGGCCTTGGTCTTGACGTCATAGGCAAACAGGTTGAATTCGCCGTTGCGGTCGGAACGGAAGTACACGGTGTCCTTGATCCACATGGGATCGACGTCGTTCGAGCGCGTCGTCGGCTGGGGAATTTTTTCGATCGACTTGTCGGCCGACGAGAATAGCCACAGCCAGGAATTGGTGCCACCCCGGTAGCGCTTCCACTGCTTGAAGGCGGGCATCAGCGGATTGTAGGCGATGCGCTTGCCGTCGGGCGAGTATGCGGCGCGCGAGGCGTTCGGGATCTCCAGCTGGGTTTCCACACCGCCCGCCACCGGTACCGTGAACAGCTTCTGGAAGCGGTTGTTGAAGGCGGCACGGGGCGAGGTGAACATCACGGCCTGGCCATCGGGCGTGAACGACTGCGCCAGGTCCGCGCCCGGGTGGAAGGTCAGCCGGCGCGGCACGCCGCCCGCCGCCGCGATCACATACACGTCGACATTGCCGTCGATGTTCGCGCTATACGCGATCAGGCTGCCGTCGGGCGAGAAGACGGGGTTGGACTTGTCGCCCAGGTCCGAGGTGAGGCGCCGCGCGCCGCCGCCGTCCAGGTTCGACAGCCATACATCGCCCGCATAGATAAAGGCGATGTGGCGGCTGGAAACGGCCGGTTCGCTCAGCATGCGGGTGTCTTGCGTATTGGGCAGGGCCAGGGCCGGGTGGCTCAGCAGCAGTGCGCTGGCGGCCGCGATGGCGGTCAGGATGCGTGTCTTTTTCAATCGATGTCTCGCTTATAAAGTCAACAGAACAGGGAAGAAACAGGGAAGTCCACGGCCGAATGCGGATTAACAATGGATCAATATTGCATTTGACCAACAAGAACTATACACCCGGCAGCCGCGTGGAACACGGTAAAATACGGCAAATTACACAGCGCGCCGCCAGCCTCTCCCGGCGGCCCGCACACCTACTCAAAGCGCCCCATGTCTGAAAAATTCCTGTACTCCCTCGCCCGCCCGCTGCTGTTCTCGATGGATGCCGAAGCGGCCCACCATCTCACCCTGCCCGCCCTGAAACGCGCCAGCGCGCTGGGCCTGACCAAGCTGGCCGGCAAGCCGGCCCTGGACCCGCGCACGGTGATGGGCATCACCTTCCCCAATCCGGTGGGCCTGGCTGCCGGCCTGGACAAGGATGGCGCCTACATCGACGCCCTGGCCGACCTGGGCTTCGGCTCCATCGAAGTGGGCACCGTCACGCCGCGCGCGCAGGCGGGCAATCCGAAACCGCGCATGTTCCGCCTGCCGCAGGCGCAGGGCATCATCAACCGCATGGGATTCAACAATGGCGGCGTGGACGCGTTCGTGGCCAACGTGCAGGCGTCGAAGTTTTACCAGAACCGCGCCGGCGTGCTGGGCCTGAACATCGGCAAGAACGCCGACACGCCGATCGAGCGCGCGGCCGACGACTACCTGCTGTGCCTGGAAAAAGTCTACCCCTACGCCAGCTATGTGACGGTCAACATCTCGTCGCCGAACACGAAAAACCTGCGCCAGCTGCAGGGCGCGTCGGAACTCGACGCCCTGCTGTCGCAGCTCAAAGATGCGCAGGCGCGCCTGGCCGACAAGCACAAGCGCTACGTGCCGCTGGCCCTGAAGATCGCGCCGGACATGGATGGCGAACAGGTGAAAAGCATCGCCGACTCGCTCACGCGCCACCAGATCGACGGCGTCATCGCCACCAACACGACCCTGTCGCGCAGCGCCGTCGAAGGCATGCCGCACGGCGCGGAAGCGGGCGGCCTGTCGGGTGCGCCCGTGTTCGAACTGTCGAACAATGTCATCCGTTTGCTGAAGGCGGAACTGGGCAACGCGCTGCCCATCATCGGCGTGGGCGGCATCATGCAGGGCAGTGACGCCGTGGCCAAGTTCGAGGCGGGCGCGCAGCTGGTGCAGCTGTACAGCGGCCTGATTTACGCCGGTCCCGTGCTGATCAAGGATTGCGCCCGCGCGCTGCGCGGCAAACAGGCGACATGATCGCCAGGGTCAAGCTCGGCGCCAGCAGCCTGGAAGTGAGCCGGATCTGCCTGGGCACGATGACCTTCGGCGAGCAGAACAGTGAAGCCGAAGCGCACAGCCAGCTCGATTACGCGCTCGAGCGGGGCATCAACTTCATCGACACGGCGGAAATGTATCCGGTGATGGCCAGCGCGCAGACGCAGGGCAGCACCGAGCGCTACATCGGCAGCTGGCTGAAGAAGAGCGGCCGGCGCGGCGACATTGTGCTGGCCAGCAAGGTGGCCGGGCCGAACTCGCGCATGCACTGGATCCGCAAGGGCAAGACGGACCACGACGCGGCCAACATCCGCGCCGCCGTCGAGGACAGCCTGCGCCGGCTGCAGACGGAGCACATCGACCTGTACCAGTTGCACTGGCCCAGCCGCAACCTGCCCATCTTCGGCGCCAGCGTGTACAACCCGCGCAAGGAACACGCTTGCGTCGCCATCGAGGACACGCTGGCCGTGCTGGGCAAGCTGGTCGAGGAAGGCAAGATCGGCCACATCGGCGTGTCGAACGAATCGTCGTGGGGCGTGTGCGAATACATCAAGCAGGCCGAGCTGAAAGGCTTGCCGCGCATCGCGTCCATCCAGAACCTGTACAACCTGACGGCGCGCCATTTCGAGACGAGCCTGCTCGACGAAACCTGCCACCGGGAAAACGTCAGCTTGCTGGCCTACAGTCCGCTGGCGTTCGGCCAGCTGACGGCGAAATACCTCGACGATCCGCAGGCCAAGGGCCGCCTGACGCGCTTCCCTGCCGGCTGGAGTCCCCGCTACGTGCGCCCGGCCACCATCGAAGCGGCGCGCCAGTATGCGGCGCTGGCCCGCGCGCACGGCTTGACGCCGGCGCAACTGGCGCTGGCCTGGTGCTACACGCGCTGGTTCGTGGCCTCGACCATCATCGGCGCCACCAGCGTGACGCAGTTGCAGCAAAACATCGATGCCCATCAAGTCAGCTTGTCGCCGGAACTGGTGGCGGCCGTCGACGCCATCCACGCCAGCGCGCCCAATCCGGGGCAGTAACTGCCCTCCGCCCGGCGGCGCATGCCGCCGCCAGGCACCCCACTCCCTTCGCAGATAGTCGTATTTATACAACAGCTGGCAATTTACTGCTGTGCAGCATTGCGGCCTTGCCATGCCCGGTCGTATGCTGGAAACGAGGCCATATGCGCTACTCGCGCCATGTTGACGTCTTTCAGATATTTATTGCATATCGATAGACAGAACGATTCGTAAGCACGCCGCGTGCCCACTGTTAATCTGATGTCATCACCGGACCGCCATGGTCCGCGCAACCACCAACCGAAGAGATATCGTCGATGAGTTCAAGCAACGCCCGCTCCCAGATTCCCGCCCTGCCCGTGAAAACCGTTATCGCCGCCAGCCTGATCGCCTGCTTCAGCCTGCCCATGCAGGCACAAGCGCAGCAAGAACTGCCGGCCGAAGGCGAATTGCAATCGGTGGTCGTCACCGGCACCTTCGCCAAGAACCGCCGCACCATCGATTCCGAATCGCCGATCGACATCCTCACCTCGCGCGACCTGCAAAGCACGGGTTCGGGCGAACTGGCCACCGTGCTGGCGCGTTTGCTGCCCTCGCTGAACTTCGCCCGCGCCACGGGCGCCGACGCCAGCGACGCCGTGCGTCCGGCGCAATTGCGCGGCCTGTCGCCCGACCAGACCCTGGTGCTGGTGAACGGCAAGCGTCGCTATACATCGGCCGTCGTCAACGTCAACGGCTCGCTGGGCCGCGGCTCGGCGCCCGTCGACCTGAACGCCATCCCGCTGGCCGCCATCGACCACGTGGAAGTGCTGCGCGATGGCGCGGCGGCCCAGTACGGTTCCGATGCGATTGCCGGTGTGATCAACATCATCCTGAAAAAAGGCGCGGCCGGCGGCGACATCGAAGTGGGCTATGGCCAGACGCAGGAACGCGACGGCAAGCAGAAATCCATCAAGGGTTCGGCCGGCTTCGCCCTGGGCGAGGATGGCTGGGTGCGCGTCTCGGCGGAAGTGGCCGAGCGCGACCCGACCAACCGCGCCGGCGCCGACTTCCGCAATCCGCTGGAACCGCGCTACGGCAAGGTCAACCAGCGCTATGGCGACCCGGAAAGCAAGCCGGCGACGATTTTCCTCAACAGCGAATACCGCATCAGCGATAACCTCGACTGGTATGCCTTCGGCAACTATGGCAAGCGCGACACGTCGGCCGCCGCCACCTGGCGCACGGCGCTGATCCAGGATGACGTCACCAAGCTGTACTCGCAGCGCACGCCGCTCTTCCCGGAAGGCTTCTTGCCATTGCAAAACAGCACCCTGACCGACCAGTCCATCGTCACCGGCTTGCGCGGTGAAGCGGCCGGCTGGCGCTGGGATGCCAGCATCAATTACGGCAGCAACAAGTTCGAACTGGACCTGGACAACACGGTCAACCAGTCGCTGGGCGCGAACAGCCCCACGCACTTCTATGTCGGTTCGCTGAAAAATGAACAAACGGTATTCAACCTCGATGCGGCGCGCGAATTCCCCGTCGCTTACTTTACGGGGCCCCTGACGGTGGCCGTGGGCGCCGAAGCGCGCCATGAAAAATACAGCATCGGCGCCGGCGACGAAGCGTCGTACACGGGTGGCGGCTCGCAAGGCTTTGCCGGCTTCCGCCCTGCCAACGCCGGCAGCCACTCGCGCCACAACGAGTCGATCTATGTGAACCTGGAAGCGGAAGCGACGAAGAAACTGTCCGGCAGCGTGGCCTTGCGCCATGAGCGCTATAGCGATTTCGGCAGCACCACCTCGGCCAAGGGCTCGGCCCGTTATGCGTTCACGGACGCCCTCTCCCTGCGCGGCACGGTGTCGAGCGGCTTCCGCGCGCCATCGCTGGCGCAGCAGTACTACACCATCACCACCACCAACTTCCAGGTCTTCAACGGCGTCAACACGCCGATCGAGACGGGCACTTTCGCCGTCAACACGCCGCAGGCGCGCGCCCTCGGTGCGCAAGACCTGAAACCGGAAAAGGCCCGCAACTACAGCCTGGGCCTGCAATTCCAGCCCACCCGCAACTTCACGACGACGGTGGACGCCTACCGCATCGACATCGACAACCGCATCCTGTTCTCGGCAAATCTGAGACTCAGCGATGCGTTGAAAAACGTCCTCGCCGCACAGGGCACGCCAGTAGGCTCGGGACGCTATTTCACCAACGCCGTCGACACGCGCACGGAAGGCGTGGACATCGTCAGCACCTACCGCATCGACCTGCAAGAGAAGGATCGCCTGGACCTCACCGTGGCCTACAACCACAACAAGAGCACGGTACGGAAAATCGCCGACAATCCGGCCATCCTGACGGCCAACAACCTGAAACTGATCGACCGCCAGAGCATCGACCGCATCACGGTGGCGTCGCCGAAGGACAAGTTCAGCCTGGCCGCCGACTACGGCTTCGGCATCTGGAATGCGCATGGCGTCGTGACGCGCTACGGCAGCTTCACCGTACCGCAAAACGATGTCAAGCTGGACCAGACGTATGACCCGCAATGGGTGCTGGACGTGTCCGGTTCCGTAAAACTGGGCAAGAACTGGCGCCTGGTGGCCGGCATCGACAACGTCACCAACCGCTACCCGGCGCAAGTGACGAGCAACAGCAACTTGAACGTCAACGGCACCCAGCCTTACAGCATCTTCGCGCCGAACGGTTTCAACGGCCGCTATTACTACGCCAAGGCTGGCTATAGCTGGTAAAGAGCGCTCTGCCATGCAAAAAGCCTGGAACGCATCGCGTTTCCAGGCTTTTTTTATGTCTTGCGCCCGCAGGCGCTGCAGGCTCAGGCGCGGCGGCGGCGCGCGACAAAACCGAGCAGGCCAAGGCCCAGCATCAGCATGCCGTAGGTCGCTGGCTCAGGCACTGCCGAGACCGAGTTGAAAGCGCGGAAATTGCTCAGGCCACGCGGCAGGTTGGCAATACTGAACACCGTATTGGCGGCCAGCGGCGCGCTCCAGTGGAACAACAATTCGCCACGGCCATAATGCACGGCCAGGTAGTCAAAGCTGGAGTTGACGGTGAACGAACCGGACTTGCCGCTTTCCAGGTCGCCCTGGGCGGCAAAGACCAACGAGCCGGTGCCGCTGGACGGCAGGCCAAACTTGGTGCTGACCAAGCTCTGGATGGCGGCCGCACTTTGCGCGCCGGGCGGGTTGGCACCGTCATAGACCCAGACCGAGTCCGCTGCCACGCTGCCATAAGTGACGGTCTTGCCGCCCACCGTGAAGCCGCTCATGGCAGGATTGGTGATTTCCACCCAGCTTGCCGCCTGGGCCAATGGCGCCAGGCAAGCCGAAACGCTCAGGCAAAGACCCAGCAGCGCATGTTTAGTCGTGTTCATATATTCCCCTAGCTCAAGTATTTCAATAAATATAATGTTACTTATTTTTTTATCATTTTTCGTGCGGCTGAGCAAAAGATATCATTCAGGAAATCAAAATGCAATAAAAGAAACATATTTTACCATTGGCATTTTCAATCGACCTCATCAATTTATTGCTAGTGCCGGCTATCGTAGGGCTTGCCGCCATCCTTGCCATGAGCGGCCGCCATTCCGGGCCACAGGATTGTTGTAGATCGGCACATGAGAAGCCGGGTAGCCCTGCGGCAATGGCAAGGCCGGGCGATATGCGTGGTCGTCCTGGCACGCGATCGGCTACCATGGGTGTCACTCTTTTTGATGACGGATACCCATGCCCAGCTGGCACCTGGCCGACGCCGCCGAACTGGCGGCGCGCCATCCCTACACTTTCTATAAATCACCGCCCGAGGCCATCGCCCAGGTGCGCCCCGGCGACGTGGTCAAGCTGATCTTCGCCTTCCACAGCGACGATCCGCAGGCGCCGGGCGCCGAACGCATGTGGGTGCTGGTCGATACGGTGGACGCCGGCGGCCATTTCACGGGCAAGCTCGACAACATGCCCGGCTACATCGCCGATTTGCACGCCAAAGACCCCATCGCCTTCGCGGCGCGCCACATCATCAATACCCAGCACGACGATGACGATAACCTCGTCAACCGCTACGCGGGCCTGTGCTTCGTGACGAAAAAAGTGCTGGAAGACGGCGCGCCCGTCGGCTATCTGTACCGCGAGGAGCCTGACAACGACGACGACAGCGGCTGGCGCTTCACGGCCAACGACGAGAGCGACGACTACATGAACGACAGCGTCAACGTGGCACTCGTGTCGCTGGGCGCCGTGCTCAGCGTGGATGACCGCTTCATTGCGCTGCTCGACGCGCCTGCCGGGTCGGCGTTTGCCTTCGACCACGACACGCAACAATTCATGGCGGTGGACGAATGACAAGTGATGAACTGAAGGAATTTTGCGCGGCCCTGCCCGGCGCGCAAGCCGTGCTCTACGGTGCCCCGTCGAACATCCTCGTATATGAAGTAGCTGGCAAGAAATTTGCATACTTTAAAACCAGCATGCCGGAACAGTGGCGCTTCAGCCTGCGCGTCAGCGTGGAGCGCTTTATCGAACTGACGGACATGCCCGGCGTCAAACCGGCCCGTTACATGGGCCGCTTTCACTGGGTGACCATCGTCGACGTGGCGCGCTTCCCGTCCGACTATCTGGCGGAACTGGTGCAGGACAGCTACGCGCGCGCCGTGGCCAGCCTGACGCGCGCGCAACGGGCCGCCATCGCCTAGAGGGCCTCCTCTCCCGCCATGGCGCGGTCGATGTCTTCGCGCGTCAAGTCGGGCGCCAGCTGCAGGATGAATTCGTAGGCGTACGAACGCAGGTAGGCGCCGCGGCGCACGGCCAGGCGCGTCGTATTGGTGGCGAACAGGTGCGACGCTTCCACCGCCCGCAGTCCCTTGTCGCGGCCATGGTCGAAGGCCATCGAGGCGACGATGCCCACGCCCAGGCCCAGCGCCACGTATTGCTTGATGACGTCGGAATCCATGGCCGTCAAAATAATATCGGTCGCCACGCCCGCCTTGGCGAAGGCGTCGTCGATATGGCCGCGTCCCGTGAAGCCCTTGTCGTAGGTAATCAGCGGGTATTTCGCCAGGTCTTCCAGGCGGATGGGCGAATGTTCGAGCAGCGGGTGGCCGTCCGGCACGACGATCAGATGGCTCCAGCGGTAGCACGGGAACGACACGAGGTCGGGGAACTGGCTCAAGCCTTCCGTGGCGATGCCGATGTCGGTCTTGCCCGACAGCACCCATTCCGCGATGTGCTCGGGCGCGCTTTGTTGCAGCGCGATGCGCACGTCGGGATAGGCGGCACGGAAACTTTGCACCACTTTCGGCAGTGCATAGCGCGCCTGCGTGTGCGTGGCCGCTACGGATAAAGTGCCGCTGGTCTGGCCGCTGTATTCGAGGCTTGCCTGCTGCAGGTTTTCCGCCTCGATCAAGAGGCGGTCGACGATCTTCAGGATGCCCTTGCCCGGCTCCGTCAAGCCCGTCAAGCGCTTGCCGTTGCGTTCGAAAATCACCACGCCCAGCTCATCCTCGAGTTCGCGGATTTGCCGGCTCACGCCCGGTTGCGACGTGAACAGGGCGTTGGCCACCTCCGTCAGGTTATAGCCGCGGCGGGCCGCTTCGCGGATCGATCGCAATTGTTGAAAATTCATGGCTATCCTGTATTAAGTTCGGGTGGGTTCGACAAAGACATGGAGGCGCTTTGGACGCACGACCAGCGTTTCGCCTTCCTTCAGCTGCAGATGGCTGAAGCGCTCGTTCGACATCACCGCTTCGATCAGTTCGCTGTTATCGACGCGCTGCAAGTCCAGCTGGGCCAGCGGGCCGATCGCATGGGCGCGGCTCAGTTTCACGACGATGCCTTCCGCGCCCTGCGTGTAGCGGTCGATTTCCAGGTCGTGCGGACGCACATAGGCCGTGCCCTTGCTGTCGCTCACGCCCGCATAATCGGGCACCTCGAAGCTGGCGTCGCCCGTCGCCATCACGCCGTCGTGCACCCTGCCGTGGAACAGGTTGACGTTGCCGAGGAAGCCGTAGACAAACGGCGAGGCCGGGTGGTTGTAGACTTGCTCAGGGGAACCGAGTTGCTCGACGGTGCCCTTGTTCATCAGCACGACCTGGTCCGCCACTTCCAACGCTTCTTCCTGGTCATGCGTGACGAAAATACTGGTGACGTGCAAGTCGTCATGCAGGCGGCGCAGCCAGCGGCGCAATTCCTTGCGCACCTTGGCATCGAGGGCGCCGAACGGCTCGTCGAGCAGCAGCACGCGCGGTTCGACGGCCAGCGCGCGCGCCAGGGCGATACGCTGGCGTTGTCCGCCCGACAGTTGCGGCGGATAGCGGTCGGCCAGCCAATCGAGCTGCACCAGCTCCAGCAAATCTTTTACCTTGCGGCGGATCTGCTCTTCCGACGGGCGCTCGCTGCGCGACTTCACGCGCAAGCCAAAGGCCACGTTCTCGAACACCGTCATGTGCTTGAACAACGCATAGTGCTGGAACACGAAACCGACCTGCCGCTCGCGCACGTGGCGGTTCGACGCGTCTTCCGCGTCCAGCAGCACCTGGCCGCTGTCCGGATGTTCCAGGCCGGCAATGATGCGCAGCAAGGTGGTCTTGCCGCAACCGGACGGGCCCAGCAGGGCCGTCAATTCGCCGGCGGGAAAGTCCAGCGAGATATTGTCGAGGGCAACGAAATCGCCGAAGCGCTTGTGGATGTTTTTAACTGCGATGGTCATATCAGTGCTCCGTGGAACGTAAGGCGGAATCGTCGGCGTCGCTCTCGTTCAAACGCCACTCAATGAAGGCTTTCAGGGCCAGGGTCACCAGCGCAAGCAAGGCCAGCAAGGAGGCGACGGCAAACGCGGCGGCGAAGTTGTACTCGTTGTACAGAATCTCCACCTGCAGCGGCATGGTGTTGGTTTCGCCGCGGATATGGCCGGACACCACGGACACGGCACCGAACTCGCCCATGGCGCGGGCATTACACAGGATCACGCCATACAGCAGACCCCACTTGATGTTCGGCAAAGTCACGCGGCGGAAAGTGTTCCAGCCCGACGCGCCCAGCACGATGGCGGCCTCTTCCTCTTCGCTGCCCTGCGACTGCATCAGCGGGATCAGTTCACGCGCGACGAACGGGAAGGTGATGAAGATGGTGGCCAGCACGATGCCGGGCACGGCAAACAAAATCTTGATGTCGTGCGCCTGCAGCCACGGACCGAACCAGCCCTGGGCACCGAACATCAGCACATAGATCAGGCCGGAAATCACGGGCGAGACGGAAAACGGCAGGTCGATCAGGGTCAGCAAGATGCTCTTGCCGCGGAATTCGAACTTGGCGATGCACCAGGAAGCGGCCACGCCAAACACCAGGTTCAGCGGTACGGCGATGGCGGCCGTGATCAATGTCAGCTTGATGGCGGAAATCGCGTCCGGATCGATGATGGCGGCGATATACGCTTCCCAGCCCTTCTTGAACGCTTCCGCGAACACGGCCACCAGGGGCACGATCAAAAAGGCTGTCAGGAACAGCAGGGCGATGGTGATCAGGACCGTGCGCACCCACAGCGGTTCCAGCACGACGGGGCCGACGTTCGGCTCGAAGCGGCGCACTGCCGGGCGCGCATTGTCCACGCCAGCGACGGTAGTCGTATTCGTACTCATGATTTCTTCGCCTTTCCGCGCGTCCATGCTTGCAGCAGGTTAATCGTCAACAACAGCAGGAAGGACACCACCAGCATCACCACGGCGATAGCCGTGGCGCCTGCGTAATCGTATTGTTCCAATTTGGTAATAATGAACAGCGGCGTGATTTCCGACACCATCGGCATGTTGCCGGCGATAAAGATCACGGAACCGTACTCGCCCGTGGCGCGGGCGAAGGCCAGCGCAAAGCCCGTCAACAGCGAAGGCAAGATCGTGGGGAAGATGACGCGGATGAATGTTTGCAGGGAATTGGCACCCAGGCTGGCGGCCGCTTCTTCCAGTTCCTTTTCCGCGTCTTCCAGCACCGGTTGCACGGTGCGCACGACAAACGGCAAGCCGATGAAGGTCAGCGCCACCACCACGCCCAGCGGCGTGAACGCCACCTTGATGCCCAGCACGCCTTCGATGAACTGGCCGAACCAGCCGTTCGACGAGTACAAAGCCGTCAGGGTGATGCCGGCCACGGCCGTCGGCAAGGCGAACGGCAAGTCGACCAGCGCGTCGATGATGCGCTTGCCGGGAAATTGATAGCGCACCAGCACCCAGGCCAGGATGCCGCCGAACACCACGTTCAGCAGGGCGGCGATCAGGGAAGCGCCAAACGTCAGGCGGTACGACGCCATCACGCGCTCGGACGTGACGGCGCTGAAGAAGGCATCCCACGTCATGGTGAAGGTTTTCAGGAACACCGACGACAGCGGAATAAGGACGATCAAGGCCAGGTAAAAGAGCGTAAAGCCCAGTGACAGCTTAAACCCCGGCATGACCCGAAACGGCGCTCCCCGCGCCTTGATCGGTGCTGCTGATGCTGCAGACATAGAAACTCCTTCTTATTACATTTTTGAGTTATAGGACGCAATAATCACATGCAATCGTTATAAAAAGAACTAACCATTTCTCATTTGCTTAGATGGATTTCGCATACTTGCTTGCGGAATCTGCGGGCGAAAAAAAACGCACCGGCGAGGTGCGTTTTTGTTGGATCAAGAGTGCCGAATAAAACGTTCAGGGCTAGGCGCGTTGCCGAAGACAGTACGAATGTACGGCGAGGCAATGCAACAACGCCATGGACGTTTTTTCGGTGCTCTTATTTGTTGGGCTGCGGCGTCAAACGCAGATACGGCTTGGCTGCAGTAAAGCCCTTCGGATACTTCTGCTTGATCACGTCCGGGTCTTGCACGGTCAGCGGAATGATGACGTCGTCGCCATCCTGCCAGTTGCCGGGCGTGGCCACGGTGTAGCCGTCCGTCAGTTGCAGGGCGTCGATGACGCGCAGGATTTCATTGAAGTTGCGGCCAGTGCTCAGCGGATACGTGAGGATCAGGCGCACCTTCTTGTTCGGGTCGATGATGAAGACGGAACGCACGGTGGCCGTGACGGACTGCTCCGGGTGGATCATGTCGTACAGCACCGACACTTTCTTGTCGACGTCGGCGATGATGGGGAAGCCCACCACCGTGTTTTGCGTCTCTTCGATATCCTTGATCCAGCGCTTGTGCGACTCGGCCGCGTCCACGGACAGGGCGATGGCCTTCACGTTGCGCTTGTCGAATTCCGGCTTGAGCTTGGCCGTCAGGCCCAGTTCCGTCGTGCACACGGGGGTAAAGTCGGCCGGGTGGGAAAACAGCACCACCCAGGAGTTGCCCGCCCACTCGTGGAACTTGAGGGGGCCGATCGAGCTGTCTTGTTCAAAATCAGGGGCGACGTCGCCCAGGCGTAAAGTCATCGTGATCTCCTTGAGAGGTTGTGTGGCGGTATGTTCGTCGTATCAGGCTGCCTGACGGTGGCGTTTGTCGCTTTGCGCCAGATCAAACAGCGTTTGCAGCTGCGCCTGGCCGTAGACCCAGTCACCCAGGCGCGACTCGGCGTTGATATGGCCCAGCGCACCGCCATCAATATACTTGCAATTCCAGCGCCGTGCCCACTGCGCCGCGTGTTCGGCCGTCATCCACGGGTCCGTCTGGCTGGCGATCAGAATGCCGGGGCAAGGCAGCCGCTTTTGCGGCAATGCCTTGGCCACGCCAAACTTGTCGGGATCGGCCGGCCCCACCAGCAGCACGCCGGCCACGCCCTGCGGGTCGCGCGCCAGGCTGTGCGCCGTCGTCAGGCAGCCGAAGCTGTGGGCGACGATCAGCGTGGGACGCGCATCTTGCCGCCGCACCTGGTCCAGGCGCGCCGACCAAGTGGCCAGGTCGGGTGCGTTCCAGTCGTCCTGCTCGACCCGCTCGAATTGCGGATACAGGCGCTGCCAGCGGCTCTGCCAATGCTCGGGACCGCTGTTATGCAAGCCCGGCACGATCAATACCCGGTAATCGGAAAAGCTGCGCAGCGCCATGATGTGTCCTTGCGTGATCGATTCCGGCAAGCGTTGCCGCCTGCCGGTGAAGATTACTTCGGCTGGTAGATCTGGTCGAAGATACCGCCGTCGGCAAAGTGCGCCTTCTGTGCCGCCGTCCACCCGCCCGCCACTTGCTCGATGGTGAACAGGTTGACCTTGGCGAACTGCGACGCGTACTTCTTCGCCGCCTTGTCCGTTGCCGGACGGTAGTAGTTCTTGGCGATGATGTCTTGCGCTTCATCCGTGTACAGGTAATTCAGGTAAGCCTCGGCCACCTTGCGCGTGCCATGCTTGTCGGCAAACTTGTCAACGACGGCGACGGGCGGCTCGGCCAGGATGCTGACGGACGGCGTGATGATGTCGAACTTGGTCGGGCCCAGTTCCTTGACGGCCAAATACGCTTCGTTTTCCCAGGCGATCAGCACGTCGCCGATGCCACGCTCGACGAAGGTGGTGGTGGCGCCGCGCGCGCCGGAATCGAGCACGGGCACGTTCTTGTACAGTTTGCCGAGGAAATCCTTGGCCTTGGCTTCGCTGCCGCCCGGCTGGCGCAAGGCGTAACCCCACGCCGCCAGATGGTTCCAGCGGGCGCCACCCGAGGTCTTCGGATTCGGCGTGATGACAGACACGCCCGGTTTGATCAGGTCATTCCAATCCTTGATGCCTTTCGGGTTGCCCTTGCGCACCAAGAACACGATGGTCGAGGTGTATGGCGAGCTGTTGTGCTTCAAGCGCTTTTGCCAGTCGGCGGCCAGCAGCTTGTGCTCGGCCAGCGCATCGATGTCGTAGGCCAGGGCCAAGGTCACCACGTCCGCTTCCAGGCCGTCGATGACGGCGCGCGCCTGCTTGCCGGAACCGCCGTGCGATTGCTTGATCTTGACGTTGTCGCCCGTCTTGCCTTTCCACTCCTTGGCAAACGCCGTGTTCACATCCTGGTACAGCTCGCGCGTCGGGTCATACGACACGTTGAGCAGGGTGATATCGGCGGCCTGCGCCGTTTGCAGAATGGCAAATGCGCTGATGGCGGCGGCAATGATGATTTTTTTCGACAGCATCTAAGATCCCCGTGTGGTTGAACTTTCAGAGCCACCAGATTACGGCGCCACGGCCGCAAAGAGAACGAAGCGTTTCGCCGTTTGATATACATTTTTCGCATATGGACGGCGCGCAACGGGGATTTAGTGCTTAATAAAAACGGTTGAACAGCACCACGGACCACGCTGCAAAAGCCAGGATACAGGTCAGCAGCACGGCGGCGCTGCCGAAGTCCTTGGCGTTTTTCGACAGCGGATGGCGCTCCAGCGAAATACGGTCGACCACGGCTTCGATTGCGGAATTGATCAGTTCGACGATCAACACCAGCAGCAGCACGCCGATCAGCACCAGTTTTTCAAAGGCGGAGATGCGCAAGACCAAGGCAATCACCGTACCGACGACGAACAAACCGAGTTCCTGGCGGAATGCATGTTCATGGCGCCAGGCCGCCTTCAAGCCATCGAGCGAGTAGAAAAAAGCGGCAAAGATCCGCTTCAAGCCACTCTTGCTTTTGAATTCATTTACAGGTTGCATAGTTTTCCATGATTCAAAGTCCATCCAACCACCAATTATGACGGCCAACATGAGAATTGTGACAATTTATTCGCTGACTATCTCGGAACATTTCACTATTTTTTCACATCATGGTATAAAGAAGCATGAATACTGCATTGCACCAAATCCATCATGAAAATTGAACCGGTCGCTGCCCCGAAGACGACGATCCAGGTGATCGAACGCATGGTCGCCCTGCTCGATGCCCTGGCCAAATATTCCGACCCGGTCAGCCTGAAGGAATTATCCAAGGTTTCCGGCTTGCACCCCTCGACGGCGCACCGCATCCTCAACGACATGGTGCTGACGCGCTTTGTCGACCGCATCGAACCGGGCACGTACCGGCTGGGCATGCGCCTGCTGGAACTGGGCAATGTGGTGAAAAGCCGCCTCAGCGTGCGCGAAGCGGCGCTGGACTTCATGCGCCAGCTGCACAAGAAAACCCAGCAAACGATCAACCTGTCCGTGCGCCAGGGCGACGAGATCGTCTACATCGACCGCGCCTTTTCCGAGCGTTCGGGCATGCAGGTGGTGCGCGCCATCGGCGGCCGCGGCCCCTTGCACCTGACTTCGACCGGTAAATTATTCCTCTCCGTCGACGAGCCGAAAGCCATCCGCGCGTATGCCACGCGCACGGGCTTGGCCGGGCACAACAAGAATTCCATCACGGATCTGCAAAAGCTCGAACGCGAGCTGAGCCTGGTGCGCGAGCGCGGCTATGCGCGCGACAATGAAGAGCTGGAACTGGGCGTGCGCTGCATGGCCGCCGGCATCCGCGACGACTCGGGCAAGCTGATCGCCGGCCTGTCGATCTCGGCACCGGCCGACCGCCTGCAGGATGAGTGGCTGGTGGACCTGGTGGAAACGGCGAACCAGATTTCCGTGACCTTGGGATTCATTCCTCAAGAGTAATAAGAATGCAGGGCAGCCATGCCGCCCTGGACACCTTACCCCCCTGGCAAGCTCATATTGGCTGGTTTCAAGGCTTCCAGCCATTTACGCATGCGCCCCGCGTCGGCCGTACGCGACTGTTTTCCCTTGGAATCGAGGAAGACCATGATCACGGCCCGTCCTTCGATGACGGCCTGCATCATCAAACAACGTCCCGCCTCATTGATGAAGCCCGTCTTTTGCAAGCCGATTTCCCAGCCGGGGTTGGCCACCAGGTGATTCGTATTGCCAAACTGCATGGGCTGGCCGCTCGCTTCGACGATGGCTTTCGGGTCCGTCGAGTACTCGCGCAGCAGCGGATGGCGGAAGGCGGCCATGGCCAGCTTGCCCAGGTCGCGCGCGCTGGCCACGTTCATTTTCGACAGGCCGCTGGAATCGACATAGTGCGTATCCATCATGCCCAGCTGGCGCGCCTTGCTGTTCATGGCGTCGACAAACGCCGGCAAGCCGCCCGGATAATTGCGGCCCAGCGCCGAGGCGGCGCGGTTTTCCGAGCTCATCAGGGCGATATGCAGCATGTTCGCGCGCGTCAATTGGGAGCCCACCTTCAGACGTGAACTGCTGAACTTGGCGCGGTCCACGTCCTCGTCCGTGATGGTCAGCAGCTCATCCATGTCCTGGTGCGCTTCGACCACCACCAGGCCCGTCATCATCTTGGTGATGGAGGCGATGGGCAAGGCCACATTGGAATTCTTTTCAAACAGCACTTCCGAGTTGGCCTGGTCCAGCACCAGCGCCACGCTCGACTTGAGGTCGAGCGGATCGCGCGTCAGGTTCAGGCCTGCCAGGTCGCCCATGGTGGGCATCGGTGCGGCCATGGGCACGGCCACGCTGCTGATTTTTTGATAGATGACCTTGCGTTTGCCGCGCACCATGACGACCCGGCGCACGGTCTTTTCGCGCGGCGCGGCCGTCGCGCCCTTGCGCAGCACGACTTTGATTTTCTTGGTGTTGTGTTTCTTCGCGGCTGAGGATTTGCCGTTCGCATCCCTGGCGTGCACGGCCGCAGCCGGCGCCAGCGCAAACAGCAGGGAAGCCAGGATACCCAGCGCAAGTTTAAACTTAGCCATTCGATAATTCCCCGTGAAGCTGTTGCCTTATTGCAGTGTAGCGAAATGCAGAGTAATCGCAAGCCTATTTAACAGTTAGGACAGTATTTATTGCAGCAACGAAATACAAATCGTTAGCGATCCGCAAACAAACTCATCCTTAACGGACTGTTTTCCTGTGCCGGTCGCTGGTAATGTCTATTTGTCCATGAATTTAACAAAGCCGGCCAGCGGCTCGCGCTCCGTGCTCAAGCGGTTCTCGATCTTGTCCGGGTCGGCATGACCGAGAGCCATGCCGCACACCACCATTTCGCTGGCCGGCACACCCAGCTCGTCACGGATGATGTCATGGTAATGGATGAAAGCCGCTTGCGGACACGTATCGAGTCCCCGCGCGCGCGCCGCCAGCATGATGTTTTGCAAGAACATGCCGTAGTCGAGCCAGGAACCCTGCTCCAGCACGCGCTCGATGGTAAAGATCAGGCCGACGGGCGCATCGAAAAACTGGAAATTGCGCCCATGCTGGGCCGCCATGCCAGCCGTGTCGCCCCGCTCCAGACCCAGCAGCTGGTACAGGTCCAGGCCGATCTTGCGGCGACGCTCGATGAACGGCGCCGTCCACTGGCGCGGGTAATAGGTGTACGACGCCGTGCGCGCGGGCGCATCGGGCGCCTTCGGCGCGTCGTAAGCGGCGAGGATGCGGCGCGAAAGGCGCTGGCGCGCCTCGCCCGACAGCACATACACTTTCCACGGCTGCATGTTGGCGCCCGAAGGCGCGCGCGCCGCCACTTCCAGGATGCGCGCGATATCGTCCTGCTCGACCGGCGTGGGTAAAAAGGCGCGGATGGAGCGGCGCGACAGAATGACGGCGTCCACGGCTTGCTGCGCCGAAGGTGTTTCCAATGCTTGCTTGTTCACTGCCCTGCTCTCCCGCTTGTTGCTTTATTTCTTGACGACGAATACCACACCGACCACGGCCACCAGCATGCCGGCGATGCCCAGCATATTAAAGGCTTCGCCAAACATCAGCCAGGCCATCACGGCCGTCGTGGGCGGCGTCAGGTACAGCAAGCCCGTCACTTTCGTCGCATCGCTGCGGCGGATCAGGGCGAACAGCAGGAAGATGGCGCCGATGGACAGCACGAGTACCGACCACAGCAAGGCGCCGATGAAGTTGGCTGTCCATTGCACATTGCTGAAATGCAGGTCCAGGCCTTCGTAATACAGGGCGAATGGCAAGACCACCACGATGGAGGCGGCAAACTGCACCACCGTGCCGGTGCGCAAGTCGAACTGGGGACAGTGGCGTTTTTGATACATGGTGCCGGCCGTCATCGACAACAGGGCGAACACGCACAGCAGCACGCTTTCCACGGTCAGGCCCACGAGGTTGATCTTCGCATACACGACGAGGGCCACGCCCAGCAAGCCAAAGAACAGGCCCAGCCACTGGCGCGGGCGCACGGATTCGCCGATCAGGGGCGCGGCGCAGGCCGTCAGCACGGGCTGCATGCCGACGATCAGCGCAGAGAGGCCGGCCGGCATGCCCAGCTTGATGGCGCACCAGACGCCGGCCAGGTAACCGGCCTGCATCAAAATGCCGGCCACGGCGATCTGGCGGAACTGGCCCACGGGCCATGGCGCGCGCAACAACAGCACCAGCGGCAGCAGGATCACCAGCACGCCCAGGAAGCGCAGCAGCAAGAAGGTCAGCGGCGGCGCATACGGCAAGCCGAACTTGGCGACGATAAAACCTGTGCTCCATAACAACACAAAGAAGCCGGGCAAGGCCATCGGCGCCACGGTGGTCAGGAAAGGAGCTTTGGGGACTTTGCCGCTGGCGCCAGCCGCGGCGGGAAGATTGGACATGGTATCGACTCGGGAAACGGGATACTCACCGGGGCGCTGCGCCGGTGCGGGAGGCAAAGTCTAGCATGCTGCGCCGCACTCGTCCTGAAAGGCGGGGAAATAACAGTTTAGGATTAAACCATTAATGCACAGAAACTAAATATTTCTCTTTAGAAACAATGACTTTTGACCCAAATCTATTCAATTGTTGCATCGCACAAGAATCGCTTGACTTCATTTTTTTTCGCCGTAGAATAGGGTTTGTTGCGTTGCACAATTCTTGTTCAGCTTGAAAAATTTAGATTCACCTGCTTTCCCAAACGGTACACGCAGCATCAAATTAACCAGTTAGATTTTTTGGAGATTTATATGTTTTCAATTCCTGAGCAATTTTCGTCCGCTACCAAAGCCAACCTGGAAGCCCAATTCGCCCTGTTCTCGTCGCTGACGGGCAAAGCCTTCGAAGGCATCGAAAAGATCGTCGAACTGAACCTGACCGCTGCCAAGGCAACGCTGGAAGAATCGACCGCCGCCGCCAAGCAATTGCTGTCGGCAAAAGACCCACAAGAATTCTTCTCGCTGACCGCTGCGCAAGCCCAGCCTAGCGCCGAAAAAGCCATCGCTTACGGTCGTCACCTGGCTGCCATCACGTCGGGCACCCAAGCCGAATTCAGCAAAGCTGCTGAATCGCAAATCGCTGAAACCAACCGCAAAGTGCTGTCCCTGGTGGAAGAAGTCACCAAGAACGCGCCAGCCGGTTCGGAAAACGCCGTCGCCATCCTGAAAAGCGCCATCGGCAACGCCAATGCAGGCTACGAGCAATTCTCGAAAACCAGCAAGCAAGCCGTCGAAGCCATCGAAGCGAACCTGACGTCGGCCGTGAACCAGTTCACGCAAGCGGCTGAAAAAGTCGTGCCACGCACGGCTGCCAAGTAATTATCAAGCGACCGCTACGGCGGTCCGCTGTTACCAGCTCCTCCAGGCATCCATCCCGCACTTCCCCGACGGATGCCATTATGCCCCAGCCCAGCTGGGGCATTTTTTATGCGCGCTTACTCTCCCCGCTCTTACTCTCCCAGATACGCTGCCTTCACGCGCGGATCGTCGAGCATGGCGGCCGCGTTGCCGCCCATGGTGACCAGGCCCGAATCCATCACGTAGCCGCGGTGCGCCGCCTGCAGGGCCAGGCGGGCATTCTGTTCGACTAGCAGAATCGTGATGCCTTCGGACGACACCCTGCGGATCACCTCGAAGATTTTCTCGACCATGATGGGCGACAGGCCCATCGACGGCTCGTCGAGCAGCAGCAGCTTCGGATGGCTCATCAGCGCGCGCGCCATGGCCAGCATCTGCTGCTCGCCGCCGGACAGGGTGCCGGCCATCTGCGCCGCCCGTTCCTTCAGGCGCGGGAACACGTCGAACCATTTCTCGATATCGGCCTCGACACCGGCCTTGTCCGTGCGCGTGTAGGCGCCCATCATGAGGTTTTCGCGGATCGACATGCGGGTAAACACGCCCCGCCCTTCCGGCACCATGGCCAGTTTCCTTTCCACCAGGTGGAACGATTTCGTGCCCTTGAGCGACTCGCCCAGGTAGCTGATCGTGCCCTCGACCTTGCATTCAGGCAAAGTGCCCGTGATGGCTTTCAAGGTCGTCGTCTTGCCGGCGCCGTTCGCGCCGATCAGGGCGATCAGCTCGCCCTCGTTGACTTCCAGGTCGATGCCTTTCACCGCCTTGATGCCGCCGTAGGCCACGTGCAGGCCCGCCACCTTCAATATATTGCTCATGCGTGCGATCCCCCCAGGTAAGCCTCGATGACGGCCGGGTTTTGTTGTATTTCGGCCGGCAAGCCTTCCGCGATGCGCTTGCCATATTCGAGCACCGTGATGCGGTCGCACAGTCCCATCATCAGCTTCACGTCGTGCTCGATCAACAGCACGGTCTTGCCTTCAGCCTTGATTTTCACCAGCAACTCGCGCAGGGCCAGTTTTTCCGTCGCATTCATGCCGGCAGCCGGCTCGTCGAGCGCCAGCAGGGTCGGATCGGTCGCCAGCGCGCGGGCGATTTCCAGGCGCCGCTGGTCGCCATACGACAGGAAGCGCGCCGTGCGGCTGGCGAACTGGGCGATGCCGACAAAGTCGAGCAACTCCATCGCCCGCCGGCGGATCGACGCCTCTTCCTCGCGCGCCGCCTTGTGGCGGAAGATGGCGCCGAACACGCCCTGGTGCGAGCGCACGTGGCGCCCCACCATGACGTTTTCCAGCGCCGTCATGTCGCCGAACAGGCGGATGTTCTGGAAGGTGCGCGCGATGCCCGCCTTCGCCACCTTGTGCGGCGCGGACGGCGAATACGGCTTGCCGGCCAACTCGAAGGTGCCCGTATCGGGCTGGTACAGGCCGGTGATCACATTGAAAAACGTGGTCTTGCCGGCGCCGTTCGGGCCGATCAAGCCGTAGATCTGGCCTTGGCGGATGGTGATGCCCACGTCGGTGAGCGCTTGCAAGCCACCGAACCGTTTATTGACGCCGGCGATATTGAGAATGATCTGTTCGCTCATGGTACTCCTCCCTTAAGCGGACACGACGCCGGTGGATTTGTTCGGCTGGTCCACGTCGTGGTCGGGCCGGTCTTCGTGCTTCGGCGACGGCCACAGGCCGGCAGGACGGTTGAGCATGATCAACACCATGGCCAGGCCGTACAGCAGTTGGCGCAGCACTTCCGCCTCGATCACCACATGGCCGAACAGCGCCTGCTGGGCCGGTTCCACCACGTGGCGCAGCACTTCCGGTATCGAGGCGAGGATCACGCCGCCGAGGATCACGCCGGGAATATGACCGATGCCGCCCAGCACCACCATGGCCAGCACGGCGATCGATTCCGTCAGCGAAAACGATTCCGGCGAGACAAAGCCCTGAAACGAGGCAAACATGGCGCCAGCCACGCCGCCGAACGAGGCGCCCATGGAAAAGGCCAGCAATTTGACGTTGCGCGTGTTGATGCCCATGGCCTTGGCGGCGATCTCGTCTTCGCGGATGGCCACCCAGGCGCGGCCCAGGCGCGAATGCTGAAGGCGCTTGGTGACGAACACGACGGCGATACACAGGAACAGGAACAGGAAGTAATAGGCGTTCACGGACGGCATGGAAAAACCGGCCACCGTGACGGTGCTGTTGGTGCCCGCCTCGCCCGCCAGGTTGACGCCGAAGATGCGGATGGGGTCGATCAAATTGATGCCTTGCGGGCCATTCGTGAAATTGATCGGGTCGTTCAAATTGTTCATGAAAATGCGGATGATCTCGCCAAAGCCCAGGGTCACGATGGCCAGGTAGTCGCCGCGCAGCTTGAGCGTGGGCGCGCCCAGCAGGGCGCCAAAGAAACCAGCAACAGCGGCGGCCAGCGGCACGATGATCCAGATCGACAGATGGATGCCGTTTTCGCGGATTTCCGGCCCCATCAATTGCACCAGGGTTTCACCCAGCGCCGGATATTGATTCACCACCGATTCGAGCAGGATGGCGAACTGGGGCGACGCCAGCAAGGCCGTCAGGTAGGCGCCCACGGCATAGAAGGCGATGTAGCCGAGGTCGAGCAGGCCGGCGAAGCCGACGACGATATTCAAGCCCAGGGCCAGCATGATGTACAGCAAGGCCATGTCGATGATGCGCACCCACGAGTTGCCGAACTGGGCGGCAAAAAACGGGAACACCATCAGCAGCGCGGCCAGGCCCAGCATGCCGGCATAGGCCTTGGCCGGATTCTTTTTTGCGTCGAAATCGAGTAATGCCATGATTATTCTCCCAGTTTCACATCAGGCACGGTCGGCCACGCGTTCGCCCATGATGCCGGACGGGCGCAGGGTCAGCACGATGATCAGCACGACGAAGGCAAAGATATCCTGGTAGTGGCTGCCCAGGAAGCCGCCCGTGATGTCGCCGATATAGCCGGCGCCCAGGCTCTCGATAATGCCCAGCAAGATACCGCCCAGC
Organism: Janthinobacterium rivuli; assembly: GCF_009208735.1. Lineage (GTDB taxonomy): Bacteria > Pseudomonadota > Gammaproteobacteria > Burkholderiales > Burkholderiaceae_D > Janthinobacterium. The sequence goes on from NZ_WFLJ01000002.1 coordinate 73,373, forward strand.
ATGGCGCCATAAATATTGCCGATGCCGCCCAGTACGGCCGCACAGAAGGCCTTCAAGCCGGGGATGGCGCCCATGGAAAACTGGATGGATGCATAATTGGCGCCCCACATCACGCCCGCCACGGCCGCCAGCGCGGCGCCGATGGCGAAGGTGGCGACGATGACCTTGTCGGAATCGACGCCCATGAGGCCCGCCACGCGGGGGTTTTCCGCCGTGGCGCGCATGGCACGGCCCATACGCGTTTTTTCCACCAGCAACACCAAGCCGCCCATCGACAGCGCGGCCAGGGCCAGCAGCAGCACTTGCGTTTGCGAAATCACGGCGCCGCCTATGTTGATGGGGTCGGTCGACAGCAATTGCGGGAAGGGCAAGGGATTGCGCGTCCAGATCATCATGGCAAAGGTTTGCAGCAGGATGGAAACGCCGATGGCGGTAATCAGGGGGGCGAGGCGGGGGGCGTTGCGCAGGCGGCGGTAGGCGACCCGCTCGATGATGATGTTGACCAGAATACAGATGGGAATGGCGCCGAGGATGGCGGTGGCCAGTTTCAGATAGCCGGGCCAGTCCGGCACATAAATGCCCAGCAGCTTGAGGATGGTCAAGCCCACCATGGCGCCGATCATGAGCACGTCGCCGTGGGCGAAGTTGATCAGGTTCAAGACACCGTACACCATTGTGTAACCGAGGGCGACTAAGGCATACATGCTGCCCAACACCAAGCCGTTAATGATCTGCTGGATGAATGTATCCATGATTGCCCTATCAAATATGCATTTTTCGGGAACAACTTCCGCCAGAACATGGGTCGCTGATACAAAAACGGCACCGGAGGAAGAATTCCTGCAGTGCCATCCCTGGACCGTTCTCACCAGCATGGTGCACGCACCGAAAACGGGCGTGACCTTGCTTAGTCATAACGACAACATATTCAAGCTTGAACCAATCATAACGATCTTTTGCAAAAACTAAGCTTGGAATAATGCGATCATTTCCGAATTAAATTCGGTTTTGAGGTAACTATTTCATCGATACTCAAGCGCCCTGGCAACTCAGGCGACGTCGCGCTTGATGCCGTCGAGGCCTTTCGGCATCGGGAATGTGACGGCTTCCTGCACGCCGTCGAGCGGGCGCACGCTCTTCACGCCGCACTCTTTCAGGCGGTCGATGACGGCTTGCACCAGCACCTCGGGCGCCGAGGCGCCAGCCGTCACACCCACGCGCAGCTTGCCTTCCAGCCAGGCGGGATCGATTTGCGAAGCATTGTCGACCATGTAGGCTGGCGTGCCCATCTTCTCGGCCACTTCGCGCAGGCGGTTCGAATTCGAGCTGTTCGGGCTGCCCACGACGATCACCACTTCCACTTGCGGGGCCATGAATTTCACGGCTTCCTGGCGGTTGGTGGTGGCGTAGCAAATGTCGCCTTTTTTCGGCTCGGCGATATTCGGATATTTCGCTTTCAAGGCCGCGATAATGTCGCTAGTGTCGTCAACTGACAACGTTGTTTGCGAAACATAGGCCAGGCTGTCCGGATTGGCGACCTGCAATGCCGCCACATCATCGAGCGTTTCCACCAGATGCATGCCCATATCGGCCTGCCCCATCGTGCCTTCCACCTCGGGATGGCCGTCGTGCCCGATCATGATGATCTCGCGGCCTTCGCGGCGCATCTTGCTCACTTCCATGTGCACCTTGGTGACCAGCGGGCACGTCGCATCAAAAATGCTCAGGCCGCGCGATTCCGCCTCGGCGCGCACGGCTTTCGACACGCCATGCGCGGAAAACACGAGCGTATTGCCGGCAGGCACGTCATCGAGGTCGTCGATGAAGATGGCGCCCTTGTTGCGCAAGTCGGCCACCACATAGGCGTTGTGGACGATTTCATGGCGCACATAGATCGGTGCGCCAAATTGCTGCAAGGCGCGTTCGACGATTTCGATCGCCCGGTCGACGCCAGCGCAGAAACCTCGAGGCTGGGCCAGTAACAGTTCTTTATCCATCGCTATTCCTTCACAGCACCGAGATGAGCTTGACTTCAAAGCGCAGCGGCTGGCCGGCCAGCGGATGGTTGAAGTCGAACAGGGCGGAGTCCTCGCGCATTTCGCGCAGCACGCCGGCAAAGCGGCCGCCGCCCGGCGCGGCGAAATCGACCAGGTCGCCGATCTTGTAGTCGGCGCCCGGCACGGAGTTCTCGTCCAGCGTCGCGCGCGAGACCGATTGCACCAGCTCGGGATTGCGCTCGCCGAAGCCTTCGCCGGCGGCCAGCTCGAACGTCTGGTGCGTGCCTTCAGGCAAGCCCAGCAAGCGCTGCTCGAGGAACGGCGCCAGTTGGCCCTGTCCCAGCATCAAGGTCGCGGGATTTCCGCTGAAGGTAGTGACAATATCAGTACCGTCAACAGTAGCAAGACGATAATGCAGGGTGAGGTAAGCCGCTTCGGTGACGACTGCTGGTTGCTCGTTGGACATAGTAGTTTTCAAGTAACTGGTGCAAAACGATATTGTAAGCCACACTGGCCGCGCCTGCCCCATGGCTTCGTCAAAGAAGGCAGTACTGGGGCGCGCGCCGGTGCCAAACAGGAGAACAGCATGGGCATCAAGGATTGGCCGGCCGGCGAACGGCCACGCGAACGCCTGATCGAGGATGGCGCGCAGTCGCTGTCGGACGCGGAATTGCTGGCCGTGTTCCTGCGCACGGGGGTGCGCGGCAAGAGCGCCGTGGAACTGGCGCGCGACACGGTCGAGCACTTCGGCTCCCTGCGAGGCCTGTTCGGCGCCAGCCTCGTGAGTTTTTCCGCCGTACATGGCATGGGCAGCGCCAAGTTTGCCCAGCTGCAAGCGGTCCTGGAACTGGCGCGGCGCGCCATCATCGAAGACTTGCAGGCGGGCCAGGCCCTCAATTCGCCGCACGCCGTCAAAGATTATTTGCGCCTGACCCTGGGCCACCTGGCGCATGAAGCATTCCACGTGTTGTTTTTGGACGTCAAGAACCGCCTGATCACGACCCAGGAAATGTTTCGCGGCACCCTCACCCACACCAGCGTGTATCCGCGCGAAGTGGTCAAGCAGGCGCTGCTGCACAACGCGGCCAGCGTCATGCTGGCCCACAACCACCCGTCCGGCGCGCCGGAACCGAGCGAATCGGATTTGTTACTGACACGCGCGCTGGTGCAAGCGTTGTCGCTGGTGGACGTGCGCATCCTCGACCATTTCGTCGTGGCCGGACGGCAAGTGCATTCGTTCGCGGAACACGGCCAGATCTAGGCCGGGGTTGGCCAGGCGGCAGTTAACCATGTGTAAACAAGGACATACGTGACAGCACCGAGACGCTTATCTAACAGTAAACAGCGCCGTTTACCAGTGCCTTCCCCTATGAAGCAGGGCAAAAGTCAAATTGTTAAATTATTTCAATACAACACGACACAATTGTTTTTCGCAAGTCATTGATAAATCGGCTTATTTTGGATATACTCTCGTTTTTCCAATTTGGAATATCTTTAAGGAGTGCGCCATGGCACGTGTTTGCCAAGTCACTGGGAAGAAGCCGATGGTCGGCAACAATGTTTCCCATGCAAACAACAAAACCAAACGTCGTTTTTTGCCTAACTTGCAGAATCGTCGTATTTTTGTTGAATCTGAAAACCGCTGGGTCTCCCTGCGTTTGTCCAACGCCGGTCTGCGCGTCATCGATAAAGTCGGCATCGACGCCGTATTGGTCGATATGCGCGCTCGTGGCGAAAAAGTCTAATTAGCAGAATAAGGGAGCTATCATGGCAAAATCAGGCCGCGACAAAATCAAGTTAGAATCGACCGCCGGTACGGGTCACTTCTACACGACTACCAAAAACAAGCGTACGACGCCTGCGAAAATGGAGATCATGAAATTCGATCCTAAAGCACGCAAGCACGTAACGTACAAAGAAACCAAAATCAAGTAATTGATATTGTGTTCTGTAAAAAGAGCCGCTCCGATGAGCGGTTTTTTTTCGCCCTGATTTTCATCTCGCCGCTCTCCCCTTCTGCCGGGACGAAAAAAAGGCCCTGGAAACCAGGGCCTTGATATGACGCGACAGCTTACTTAGGCATAGCTGCGCAGGCGCAGTGAAAAGTCCTGCAGCGACTTGATGCCCGACGCTTCGGCGCGCGTGCACCAGTCTTGCAGCTTTTGCAGCAATTGCTCACGCGTAAAGTGCGAACGTTCCCAGATGGCGCCCAGCTCCACGCGCATATGATGCATGGTTTCCAGTGCCTTGCTGTGCTGGAACAGTTCCGACAACTGCTCGTGGTGCGCATCGGCCAGCTTGCCCGGCTCGCGCTGCATCAGCTTGCGCGACGATTTCAGGAAGCGCTTTTCCAGCTCCGCCTTGTGCTTCAAGTGTTCCAGCTCTTCCTTCCAGGCATGCTTGATCGATTTCGCGTACTTGGCCATCACGTCGTAGCGGTTGGCGATGACGGACTGCAAAGTCTCGAAGTCCGCTTCCACCTTGCCGTGCGAGAACTTCGGTTCCGGCGCCAGCTTTTTCACCTTGGCCAGGCCCAACATTTCCAGCGCGCGGATATACGCCCAGCCGATATCGATCTCATACCATTTCGACGACAGCTTGGCCGACGTCGCATACGTATGGTGATTGTTGTGCAACTCTTCGCCGCCGATCAGGATGCCGAAGGGAATGATGTTGGTGGCCGCGTCGGCGCAGTCGTAGTTGCGGTAGCCCCAGTAGTGGCCGATGCCGTTGATGATGCCGGCCGCCGTGATCGGGATCCACATCATTTGCACGGCCCACACGGAAATGCCGATCACGCCGAACAGGATGAAATTGATGACGAACAGCGACACCACGCCCAGCCAGCTGTATTTGGTGTACAGGTTGCGCTCGATCCAGTCGGTCGGCGTGCCGTGACCGTACTTGGCCATGGTTTCCATGTTCTTCGATTCAGCGCGGTACAGCTCGGCGCCTTCCCAGAACACTTTCTTGATGCCGCGCGTCACGGGACTGTGCGGATCTTCTTCCGTATCGCACTTGGCATGGTGCTTGCGGTGGATAGCCGCCCACTCCTTGGTGACCTGGCCCGTCGTCAGCCACAGCCAGAAACGGAAGAAATGGCTGGGAATCGCATGCAACTCCAGCGCGCGGTGGGCCTGGTGGCGGTGCAGATAAATCGTGACGCTGGCGATCGTGATGTGCGTGACCACCATGGTGTACAGGAAAACTTGCCATGCAGACAGATCGGTAACGCCAGTTGCCATGAACTGCAAAACGTCGTGTAAAACGGAACTCAATGTCATTACTACTACTCCAAGTGGTCAGGGCGTGCGCACGGTCGCTCCAGTGACTCTGGAGGTCCGGCAGAGTTAATTTTAGGCGTGATTGTACGCCCTAATGGGTGCTATCAGGCAAAATCGGAGGCAGGCAGCGAGGTTAAGGCTGGGTGCCGGATGGCGCGGACTCACCCTCTGCCGCGCCCGCAAGCGGGGCAGGAGGCGTACCAACAATACGCAATTCGCGTTGCGGAAACGGTACAGTGACCTTATGTTCCTGCAAGGTGCGCCAGATAGCGCGGTTCACATTCGACTTCACGCCGCCGGTGCCATTTTCCGGATCCGCGATCCAGAAGCCGATCTGCACATCGAGGCCGTCGGCGCCGAAACGCACGAGGGTGGCCGATGGCGGATTGCTTTGCGACACACGCGGCACCTTGGCCGTCGCCGCTTCCAGCAAGGGGAAGATGACATCGAGATCCGTTTCATAACCCACCGACACGGCCGTCGACAACCAGACCATGCGGTTGCTCAGCGACATGTTCTGCACGCCGCCGGAAATCAGCATTTCATTCGGCACGATGGATTCAACCCCATCACCACCCAATAACACAGTATAGCGCGTATTGATCTGCGTCACCTTGCCCGTGAATTGACCGACGGTGATCATGTCGCCGATGGTGAGGCTGCGGTCGAGCAGGATGATGAAACCGGAGACAAAATTGGCGGCGATCTTTTGCAAGCCAAAGCCCAGCGCCACGCCGAAGGCGCCGCCAAACACGGACAGCACCGTCAGGTCGATGCCCACCAGCGACAGGCTGACCAGCACAGAAACGAGGATCAGCACGGCGCGCCCCATGCGCGACAGCACCACGCGCAAGGAGGTGTGCAAGCCCTGCATTTTCATCAGGCGCTCGTCGAGCGAGGTGCCGGCCCACATGGCCAGCACCAGCAGCACGGCCACGGAAATCGCGGCTTGCAGGATGGCCGCCACGGACACCTTGTTGCGTCCCAGCGGCACGACGATGCCTTCCAGGAAGGCATGCAGATCCGGCCACAGGCCCGTGATATACAGGGCCATGCCGGCCCACACCACGACCGTGAAAATCTTTTCCAGCAACAGCATGGTGGGACTGATGTCGCCATGGCGGGCAAAGATGCGGCGCAGCACATAGAAACCGAAGCGCACCAGCGCCATCGAGGTGCACAGGGGAATGGCAATGCTGAGCAGGTTCACCGACTGGAACTTGGCAAGGAAATGCTGCGCAATGCCCAGCAGCATGGCCGCCAGCACGGGCGTCAGGATGCGAATGAAGCTATCCGTGCGCTGCAAGGTTTCCGGCGTGGCCGGCGTGGCGGCCGCTTCCGCCCGGTGGTGCAGGAACACACGCAACTGCCGCACCAGCAGCCAGCTCAGCGCCAGGCAGGCGACGATGACCAGCGCCTGCCACAGGATGGCCGGTTGACGGAAATCGTCGACAAAGTCAGTGATCAGGTTGAGCAGCGGGGTTTCATTCATGGCGCAGGCGGTCCGGAAGGTGGGACGGAAGGTGGGACGGATGGGCATCGAACCCATGCCGCCAGACGGGCTGGCGGCATTGAAAGCCGTCGCTGCAGGGTGCAGCGGCAGCCCGTGACAGGCTTACTCGGCTGGTTCAGCGTCAACGTCGTCGGCCGGTTTTTCATCGGCATAGACTTTTTTCGGCATGACCTTGCGTTCGAACACGGCGGCGAAGAAGCCGTCGGTCTGGTGCAAGTGCGGCAACAATTTCAGGTAGTCGCCCATTTCCAGATCGATCTTCTGCTCGGCCAGCACCTTGTGCATCGGCACCAAGGTGAAGTCGGGGTTGGCGGCCAGGAATTGCTCAGCGATAAAATCGTTTTCTTCATTCAGGAAACTGCAGGTGGCGTACACCAGGCGGCCGCCGCCCTTGACGAGACGCGCCGCGCCGGCCAGGATGGCAGCCTGCTTGGCTTGCAGCTCGACGATCGAGTTCGGTTGCTGGCGCCATTTCACGTCCGGATTGCGGCGCAGGGTGCCCAGGCCGCTGCATGGGGCATCGACCAGCACGCGGTCGATCTTGCCAGCCAGGCGTTTGATCTTGGCATCGCGCTCATGCGCGATCTGCACCGGATGCACGTTCGACAGGCCGCTGCGGGCCATGCGTGGTTTCAGCTTGGCCAGGCGCTTTTCCGATACGTCAAACGCGTACAAACGGCCCGTGTTGCGCATCAGCGCACCCAATGCGAGGGTCTTGCCGCCCGCGCCGGCACAGAAATCGACGACCATTTCGCCGCGCTTGGCGCCGACGATCTGCGACAGGATCTGGCTGCCTTCATCTTGCACTTCGATGGCGCCGCTCTGGAACAACGGCAGGTTTTGCAGCGAAGGCTTCTTGATCACGCGCAAACCGAGCGGTGCAAACGGCGTCGGCGTGCTGAGGATCGGCGCTTCGGCCAGGGCCAGCATCACGTCGTCACGCGTGGCCTTGAGCGAGTTGACGCGCAAGTCCAGCGGCGCCGGCGCGTTCAGCGCATCGGCCAGCTTCATGGTTTCCGCTTCGCCGAACTGGGCGATCAGCTTGTCAAACAGCCAGGTCGGCATGTTGGCGCGCATGTTCGCCGGCATCAGGCTGCGGTCGATCTGCGTGATGCGTTCCAGCCATTCCACTTCTTCTTCCGTCAGGCCACCCAAGGAGTCCGCACCGACGGCTTCGGCCAGGCCGAGGATGGTCAGGCGGCGCATGGTCGGGCCATTGCCCGCTTCAGCGAAATCGGTAAAGAACGATTTGTTGCGCAGCACGGCATAAATGCCTTCAGCGATGGCGCCGCGTTCGCGCGAACCGAGGCGCGGATGGTCGCGGAAATAGCGCGACAGGGTGGTGTCGGCCGGGGCCGTGAAACGTAAAATTTCGCGCAATACTTCTTCAGCATTGGCAAGTATCGCTGGTGGCAATCTCATTGTTATTCTTCCTGTAATATTTTATTGAGGGTCCACGCGGACCTGGCCATGCTCGACTGACAGTTTATCGTCAATGAACAGGCGGATGGCGCGCGGGTAAAGCAGATGTTCCTGTACCAGCACGCGCGCCGATAAGCTGTCTTCTGTGTCGCCTGGCAAGACGGGGACTGTCGCGCTCGCCACGGCCGGGCCATGATCGAGCTCGGCAGTCACGAAATGCACGGTCGCGCCGTGTTCCGTCACGCCCGCCTCGAGCGCCTGACGGTGCGTGGCCATGCCCGGGAACAGCGGCAGCAGCGACGGGTGGATATTGAGCATGCGCCCCGCGTAATGCTCGACGAAGGGCGGCGTCAGGATACGCATGAAACCGGCCAGCACGACCAGGTCGGGGGCGAAGCCGTCGATCACGGCTTGCAGCGCCGCATCAAACTGCTCGCGGCTGGCATAATCCTTGTTGGCAACGACTGCCGTCGCTATCCCATGTTCCGCGGCAAAAACCAATCCCTGGGCATCGGCCCGGTTACTGATGACGGCGGCAATCCGGGCAGGCCATTGCTCGGCTTGCGCCGCGCGTACGACCGCTTCCATGTTGCTGCCGCGTCCGGAAATGAGGATAACGATATTTTTCATAGCGCGCATTGTACCCGCTATGGCGATGCGAATCTAGAAAGGCCGGTATTATTGTTGCGGCGCAACATGAGCGCCGGCGCCCCGCAGCCGCCCGGCGATGCCGAGTCTCACCGGCGCCGGAGGCCGGTTTGACGGCGTCGCGGCAAGAGTAAGTATTTACTCGAACGAATAGAAGACGCGGAACGGGACTTTCTTCTCGGCCCAGTAGTCGGCCGCGTCGCGGAACACGTCGAGCAGGATCTCGCGCGCTTCCTTGTCAAATTTTTGCGTATTTGGCAATTGCTCGAGCACCACCAGGAAACCCGTCTGCGTGCCCGCCTTGAACATGGTGTCCGTCAGGCACAGGCGCAGGGCATCGAAATTCTTCGCCAGGTTTTTCGGAAACAGGAATGCTTCTGCAATAATGCCGATGACTTGTTGTTTGGTCTGTCCAGCGTTGCAATGCGCATATAAAAAGTGCTGCCCGAGACGGATCGCCTCGTCTTGTAATTCGGTCACGCGAAAGGCACGGATGGACTGGACAAGGTTGGGCGGCACGGTTAGTAACAAACTCATTTTTCCCTCAAATCGACCTGTTATGTATGGATCTCTTCTAGCTGCTCTTCTTATTGCATCCCCGCACGCGGGTCAATGCGCACGCGGTGATTCGATCTGTATCAACTTTTATGCGATTCAGTGCGATTTTATATAAGCCATACGCGTATTAGGGTAACGTGTTGTCCTGCATGAATCAACCCGAATATGATGTCAAACGCAAGATTTGTTACAAACCGCTGGTTTCAAGTCACTTCAACATCTTGTATCGATTGAAAGTGCATGTTACAGACTGTGGGGCAAGGGGCTTGGGCTGTTACATTTTGTTGCCATGCGAAACACTTGCCCCGGTCTGGCGGGATTACTATAGTCCCAAGTTGTAAAAAATACCCTGAAAGATTCTCTAGATAACGAGGTTACAAATGAACTTGCAAGCCAAATTGATGATGTCTGCCCTCTGTATCGGCGCATTGCCACTCGCCCAGGCCGCCGACTTTGAAGATTTCGGCAAGGTCGTGCGCGTCGTGCCGCAAGTGGAACAGATCAACCGCCCACGCCAGGAATGCCGTACGGAATATGTGCAAGTCCAGGCACCGCCGCAACAGCGCAGCGCTGGCGGCTCCATCGTCGGCGGTATCGCCGGCGCCCTGCTCGGCAGCCAGGTCGGTGGCGGCAATGGCCGCACGGCCGCCGCCGCCGCTGGCGCGATTGCCGGTGCCGTCGTCGGCGACCGGGTCGACAACCAGAACAATTACCAGGGCGGCATGCAGGAACAAGCCGTCAAGCAATGCCGCCAGGTCGATCACTGGGAATCGCGCAACAATGGCTACCAGGTCACCTACGACTACCGCGGCCGCAACTACACGAGCATCATGTCCTACGATCCGGGCGAACGCATCCGCCTGCGTGTCTCGATCGAACCAGCTCAACAGTAAGCGCGGCAACCGGCCCGTACCATGCCAGCCCCAGCGGCTGGCATTTTTTATGGCGCCCCGGCGCGGGCTATAATGCGGCACACTTTCAGGCCGCCTTATGCTTATCAAACGAAAATCCATCGAACAAGTCGAATCCTCGCGCCCCGCGCGCAAGCCCCGCTATGCCCCCGTGACCCTGTCCGAAATGGATGGCGTGCGCTATCTGCATTTCGGCACGGAATGGGTGCAGGGCGCCATGCGCATCCGCAAGCCGGACTGGCCGGAGCTCGAATACGCGCAGCAGATGATGGCGTGGATGCTGTGGATCGAGCAACCTCAGCGCCTCGCTCAGCTGGGCCTGGGCACGGCCGCGCTGACCAAGTTCTGCTACCGCCAGTTCCCGCAGGCGCAAGTCGAGGCCATCGAACTGAACCCGTCCGTCATCACCATCTGCGCATCGATGTTCAAGCTGCCGCCCAACGACGAGCGCCTGCACGTGCGCGAGATGGATGCGCTCGACTACGTCAACGACGACGCCAACCACGGCACCCTGGACGCCCTGCAAGTGGACCTGTATGACGCCACGGCGCGCGGTCCCGTGCTCGACAGCGCCGATTTCTATGCAGCCTGTTGCGCCTGCCTGGCGCCGCACGGCATCATGACGGTCAACCTGTTTGGCGACCACCCCAGCTACGCGAAGAACATCAAGGCGATGAAGTTTGCGTTTGAACAGGTGATCTGCCTGCCGGAAGTCCATGATGGGAACGTGGTGGCGATCGCTTTCAAGACGAAAGTGGCACTCGATACGGAAGCGCAAGCGGCCCTGCTCGAGCGCGCCAAACAGATCGTCGCCGAGACCAAGCTGCCCGCCAAGTCCTGGGTCAAGGGCATCGCCAGCACCCTGTAAGCGCCGGCCACCCAGGCAAGGCCGGCCGCCATGAAAGGCGCCGGCCATGTCCGCATCCCCTCCTCCCGACACGCCGCTGCAACTTCCGCAACTGCTGGCCTGGCTGCAGGAAGACGGCTTGCTCGACGCCGCGCAAGCGGCCGCCATGCAGGCCCAGGCCGCCCTGCTGCCGACGCCGGCCCTGCATCCGCTGTGCGGCATCGCCCACGGCGCGCTGACGCTCGACACCCTGTGCGCCTGGCTGGCGCGGCGGGCCGGCTTGCCGTATCTGCGCATCGATCCCCTGCACATCGATTTCAGCCAGGTGGCCGACGTCATGACGGCCGGCTATGCGGCCCGCTTCAATATCCTGCCCGTGGAAAGCACGCCAGAACGCATCGTCATCGCCACGGCCCAGCCCTACGCGCTCGCTTGGCAGGCACAGCTGGGGAATCTTGCGCCGCGCAAACTGAGCCTCGTCATCGCCAATCCGCTGCACATCGCCGACGCCATCGCGCAATTTTTCAGCCTGGCCAGTTCCGTCAAGGTGGCACGCCAGGCGTCCACGCAAGACATGGCGCTGCGCCACAATTTCGAGCAACTGGTGGAACTGGGGCGCAACAAGGGCAACCTGGACGCCAATGACCAGCACGTGGTGCGCATCGTCGACTGGCTGTGGCAATACGCGTTTGCCCAGCGCGCCTCCGACATCCATCTGGAACCGAAGCGCGACGCGGGCCTCGTGCGCCTGCGCATCGACGGCCGCCTGCACCAGGCCTACCAGCTGCCACCCGCCGTCATGCTGGCCATGACGGCGCGCATCAAGTTGCTCGGGCGCATGGACGTCGTGGAAAAGCGCCGCCCCCAGGATGGCCGCATCAAGACGCGCAATGCACAGGGCCAGGAAATCGAGCTGCGCCTGTCGACCTTGCCCACGGCCTTCGGCGAAAAACTCGTCATGCGCATCTTCGACCCGGAAGTGGCCGTCAAGAGTCTCGCCGAGCTGGGCTTTCCGCCCGCCGACGCGGAACGCTGGCGCCAGCTGACGGCGCGCACGCACGGCATCGTGCTGGTGACGGGCCCGACCGGCTCCGGCAAGACCAGCACCCTGTACAGCACCTTGAAGGCGCTGGCCGGCAGCGAAGTCAATGTGTGCACGGTGGAAGACCCCATCGAAATGGTCGAGCCGGCCTTCAACCAGATGCAGGTGCAAACCCAGGCCGGCATCGAACTGTCGTTTGCCGATGGCGTGCGGGCGCTGATGCGGCAAGACCCCGACATCATCATGGTGGGCGAGATCCGCGACCTGGCCACGGCAGAGATGGCCATCCAGGCGGCGCTGACGGGGCACCTGGTGCTGTCGACCCTGCACACCAACGACGCGCCCTCGGCCGTCATGCGCCTGCTGGAACTGGGCCTGCCCGCCTATCTGCTGGAAGCGTGCCTGGCCGGCGTGCTGGCGCAGCGCCTGCTGCGCTGCCTGTGCCCGGACTGCAAGGAGCTGGATACCGCCCCAGGCGCCGCGCCATGGCAGCGCCTGACGGGCGGCCAGCTGGAACGGCCAGACGTCATCTACCGCCCCGTCGGCTGCGCCCTGTGCCGGCACAGCGGCTACCTGGGGCGCGCCGGCATTTATGAACTGCTGAGCGTGACGGAAGCGTTCGGCCAGCTGGTCAAGACGGGCGCCGACCTGCACGCCCTGCGCCGCCAGAGCATCCTTGACGGCATGACGCCGCTGCGCCTCGCCGGCGCGCGCAAGATCATCGATGGCACAACCAGCATCGATGAAGTGCTGAAGCTCACGGCAGCCCTGCCTTAGCAGACCTGCACTTTCTCGCAGGAATGCTTTGCATTCTTTTTCAACTGATATATAATGCGGCCTCTTTCGGGTCGTTAGCTCAGCTGGTAGAGCAGCGGACTTTTAATCCGTTGGTCGCAGGTTCGAATCCCGCACGGCCTACCACGAATGCGCAGTACCAAAAAGCCAATCCTTCGGGATTGGCTTTTTGCGTTTCCGGCCCCACGGTTATACTGGCCCTTCGTCTTGCCAGCCCTGAAAGAAGAAACGCATGAAACTTGTCGCCACCCTGTTACTTGCCACCGCCTGCCTGCCCGCGCAGGCGCAAGCGCCCATCGTGCTCGATGGCCAGTACAGCGCGCGCACGGACGAGATGAGCCTGGAGATCATCGGCAACCGCGTCTGCTTCGCGCCCGACAAGGCGCAATGGGGGCGCTTGCCCCGCCCTGCCGCCCAGCATGAGATATGGTTTTGCTTTTCCAACGATGGCGAGGCGCGCCGGCTGCTGCGCGTGCCCGCGCGCCAGGCCGACAATTGCGGCTGGCAGGCGCGTGCGCGCATCATCATCGACAGCTATCAACCGTATGTGGAGCAAGGCGACGGCAACGACATGGCACGGCTGGCGTCGGTGATCAAGGTGGCGCAGCCGAACGCCATCGCCTGCGAGTAATCAGTTCAGTTCGATCAGTCCAGTTCGTTTTCCTGCAGATAGCGCGCGAACAAGTCGCCATCGGCCAGCGGGCACGCAAAGCCCGCGCCCCAGTCGGCCAGCAGCAGGTGCTCCTTCAAGGGCAACAGCATCAGTTCGGGCATGCCATCGCTGCACCACAGGTCGCACACGACACCGTGCTCGTCCAGGCCGGCGAATAATGTTTCCGTCTTGTCGCCGCCAAAGGCCAGCACGTTCTTGCATTCCACGCGGTAACTGCTGTAGCCCGTGTAGACGGCGCCATACGGCGGCAAGGCGTCCGCCAGCGCCACCCGCAGCTGGTCCGCCGTGAGGCCCAGCACGCGCAGCGGCGACGGCGGCGCCTCGGGCACGTACATGTCCGTCCAGCCGGCGCCGCTGCGGTGCGCGTCGGCGAACGCCTGCTGCTCGCCCATCTGCGTCAAACAATGCTGTAAATTATCCAATGGCAACAGCTCGATCATGCAAAAATCGTCTTCGTGGTAATACGCTTCCCGCATGGCTTAATTCCCCAGCAAATCTTGCAGTTGCACATTGCGCCGCGACGTCAGGCGGCCAGCCCAGGTCTCGCTCGTCACGGATGGATAACGCACGGCGCCGAAATTCATCCAGGCATCGCGATACGCCAGCCACAGGCGCTGGGTGGCGCGGATGCCATCCTTGCCCACGGCGCCCGCATGGGTTTCCGCCGGCTTCTTCATCAGCTTGCCGTAGATGGCGTTGAGCTCCTTGTCGAGCGCCGCCGCCTGCTCCCTGGACATGCCTGGCGGCAGCTTGCCCGCCTCGTACTCGCGCAGATCCTGCGCCAGCAGATCGAGCTCTGCCGTGCGGGCGGCGATGCTCAGGGCGCCGCGCGCCGTGCCGCTCAAATCCGTTTCGTTGGCCGCGCGCGCGTCGGCAAACTTGCTTGCCGCCGCCTGCAGTTTTTGCAGCGACGCTTGCGCCACGGCCGGCATGGCCGCACTGACCTTATCTGTCGCCTGCGCACGCACGCGCTGCTTTTGCCGAGCATCGATGGCGCCGCATACGCCCATCATGTAGCCGCTGGTGATGTCGTCGCACAAATCGATCAGGCCGCGTCCGCTGGCGTTAATCTGCTGCAAATGTTCGATGCGGCCCTGCATCTCGGCCGGCGCCGCATCGATGCTGCACGCGTATTTCAGCGCCAGCAAGGGGTCCTTCTGCACGCCCTGTCCATTCTGGTACAGCATCATCAAGACGGCGCTATTCTGCGTGGCCATGGCGCAATGACGCACGGGACGCCAGTCCGCCGGCTTGGGCGAGGACATACTCTTGGTATCGTAATACAGGTCAGTCGCCTGGCACTGCTGCAAGGCTGCCACGGCGGATGGCGCCGGCAGGTCGGCGGGCGGCGGCGCCGCCTCCTTGACCTTCAGACAGCCCGCATACCAGGCCGTGCTTTCCGCATGACCCACGCCCATGGCGCTGGTATTCGGGTACGGTGCGGCGACGGCGGCAAAACCCGGGCTGGCAAGCAGCACGCCTGCCCCCAGCAAGAGCGTTTTCAATAAGGGTAGACAAATTTTCATGTTGAATCAGCGCCAGCGTGAGTAAAGCGGCAAGTTTAACTGATCGGCCAGGCCGCGCCCGCCCGATACGCGCCCATCCCGCCTGGTAAGTAACGGTTCATGACCTTGGCAGCGATGGAAACGATGGGCAATAATGTTGCTCGCTGTACTTTTTTTTCACTTCCCGGACCACGCCCATGACCTCACCCCGTCTTCGCCGTTCCCTCGGCTCGCTGCTGATCGCAGCCGCCTGCGCCTCGCTGGCAACGACCGTCCACGCCGCCGATACCAAGGCCACCACCGCAGCCGCCGCCACGCAGGCCAGGCACGCCATCACGCATGAAGACGTGTGGCTGATGAAACGGGTGGGCGCCCCCGTCGCCAGCCCAGATGGCAAGTGGGCCGTGTTCTCCGTGGTCGACAGCGCCTACGATAGCAAGGAGCAATGGTCGGACCTGTGGATCAAGTCCCTGGGCGACGACAGCCCCGCACGCCGCCTGACCTATTCCAAGAGCGGCGAAAGCGCCGTGGCCTGGTCGCCGGACAGCCGCCAGCTGGTGTTTGTCGCCAAGCGCGACGGCGATGAATCGGGCCAGATTTACCGCCTCGACGTGGCCGCCGGCGGCGAAGCGCAACGCCTGACCTCGCTCACCCTCGGTGCGCGCATGCCGAAATGGAGCCCGGACGGCAAGCAATTGCTGTTCATCAGCGACATCTATCCAGGCAACAAGACGGAAGCCGACGTCAAGCAAAGCGCGAAAGAGCGCAAGGAGCGCAAATACAGCGCCCGTTCGTATGAAACGACGGCGCCACGCTACTTCGACAAATGGCTGACCGACAAGCAAGTGCGCCTGTTCATCGTCGATGCGCAACCGGAAGCGGCGCCGCGCGACATCCTGTCGGGCACGCAACTGGTGACCCTGCCGGGCTTTGGCGGCGGCCAGGGCGACGAGGGACAATCGCTGGACGCCGTCTGGACGCCGGACGGCAAGGCCGTCGTCTTCAACGCGGCCACCAACCGCGACGCGGCCCAGCGCGGAGCCGTCTATTCGCAACTGTATCTGCTGCCCGTGGAGGGCGGCGAAGCACAGCGCTTGACGCAGGACAAACATAGCTACGCTTCCCTGAAATTTTCGGCCGACGGCAAGACCCTGTTCGCCTTGAGCGACGCGCAAACGCCGGGCAAGGTGTATGACGTGAAGCGCCTGGCCAGCTTCGCCTGGCCGATGAGCAAGCCTGCGCCGACGATTCTGACGGCCACGCTGGACCGTTCGATCTCGCGCTTCGTGCTGCCCGAAGGCGGCAAGCGCATCATCTTCAGCTATGAGCATGCGGGCCTGGAAAAGCTGTACTCGATCGACGCCAAGGGTGGCGACGTGCGCGAAGAGCCATCCTTGCCGACCGGCACCGTCAACTCGCTGAGCAGCGGTGGCAAGGCTTTGGTCGGCGTGTGGGAGTCCGCCATCAACCCGCCGGAAATCTATGCCTTCAACGGCAAGCAGCCGAAGCGGCTGACGGCCTTCAACACGGACAAGGCAGATAAAATCGACTGGCAGGCGCCCGAGCACTTCTGGTTCACGACGGCCGATGGCCGCCAGATCCATAACATGCTCGTCAAACCGGCCAACTTCGATCCGAACAAGAAATACCCGCTGTTTACCGTCATCCACGGCGGCGCGGCCAGCATGTGGCGCGACCAGTTCGTGCTGCGCTGGAACTATCACTTGCTGGCCAAGCCCGGCTATGTCGTGCTGCTGACCGACTACAAGGGTTCCACCGGCTATGGCGAGGAATTTGCGCGCTCGATTCAATTCGACCCATTGAAGGGTCCGGGCGACGAAGTCAACCAGGGTGTCGATGAAGCCATCAAGAAATATCCATTCATCGACGGCACCAAGCTGGCCGCCGGCGGCGCCAGCTATGGCGGCCACCTGGCCAACTGGCTGCAGGCGACCACCACGCGCTACAAGGCCATCGTCTCGCACGCGGGCGAAATGGACTTGATCATGCAATGGGGCACCAGCGATGGCGGCTTCGGCCGTGAAACGAATGCAGGCGGCCCTGTCTGGTCGAACCTGCCCGTGTGGCGCGACCAAAGCCCGGTCATGCAAGCGGGCAACCACGAAAAAGGCACGGGCTTCACCACGCCCATCCTGATCACCGTGGGCGAGCTCGACTACCGCGTGCCGGCCAACAACGCCTTGATGAACTTTGCCGTGCAACAGCGCCTGAACGTGCCGGCCAAACTGCTGGTCTTCCCGGACGAAAACCACTGGATCTTGAAGGGCGAGAACAGCCGCTTCTTCTATAGCGAAGTCGAGGGTTGGCTGGCGAAGTACGTGAAATAAGAGCCGCTACCAGAGGAACGTCTTCTGGCGGCAGTGACAAACAGCCAGGTTCCGCATGCGCGGACCTGGCTTTTTTCATGCAAGCAGGGCCTTTGCCGTGGCGGCAAAGGCCACCTGGCTTACTTCACCTTCAAGCCATTCTTCACGTCCTTCACGCCTTCCACGCCACGGGCCAGGTCGGCGGCTTTTTTCACTTGCGCCTGGGAAGGCACGAAGCCGCTGAGCATGACGACGCCATTCACGGTTTCCACGTGCACGTCGAGCGCCTTCAAGTCATTGTCCTTGACCAGGTCCGCCTTGATCTTGGTGGTGATGACGGAGTCGGCCACGGCCATCTTCGTGCTGCCGGCCGCATTGCGCGTCATGCAGGCGGCCTTGGCCGTCGCATCCATGGCGTCGCAGTTTTCCTTCGTCGTGGCAGGCGGATTTTGCGCGACGTTGGTGCCGGCCCTGGCGCCCGTGGTGGCGTCGGCCAGCGCGGCCGTTTTCGCCGCCTTGGCATCGTTCATGCACGTGGTTTTATCGGCGCCCGTGCGGTCGCCGCACTTGGCCTTGGCCAGGTCATACTCGGCATTGGCGACATCCTTGCGGGCCTTGCCCAGCTCGCGCGGCGTGTTGCGGTACTGGGCCACGGCGTCCGACTCGGCCTTGGCGCGCGCCACCTTCGCTTCTTCCACGCAGACTTTTTTCGCGTTGCCGCTGTGGCTGTCGCAGGCGGCCTTGGCCTGCTTGTAATCGGCCGTTGCCTTGTCCGTCAAATTCTTGTACGAGGCATCCTGTGCATACGCGGGCGTGGCGGCAAGCAGGGCGCTGGCACTGGCGGCCAGCATGAGTGCGATCATTTTGTTCATGATGGTTCCTCTCTGGTTAGTTGATGCCCAGATTAGACCCCTGCCGCGCGCAAAGCTCCGTGCGACAGCACACGCTGACGGTCCATCCGCGTACAAAATCATGTTTATTTGTCGCCGCTCAAGCCCTTCCCCCACAATACTTGCGCCTGTTCAAATGGTGAAGCGGAGTCAGCAAATGCACCCTCGCCTTCGGCCAGCGCCAGCCATGCCTGCGTGGCGTGGGAACTGCCTATACCGCCACCCGCCGCCTCGCCAGCCGCGCGCACGCCGCGCATCCAGGCCAGCACCTGCTGATATTGCCCGGGGTGGCGTGCATGCATCCACGCCAGGGCCACCAGGTCCGCATAGGCCTCTTCCCGGCGCGTCTCGCGCAGCTCCTGCGCCAGCGGTGTGAGCTTGCCCCGCTGCATGCTGCGCGGCTCGACAAAGCCGCGCGGCAAGGCATGCCAGTCGCCTTGCGCATAGCGCCGGCAATGGCCGATTTCATGCGCCGTCATCGCTTCGATCATGAGGCCGTCGCGCGCGGGCGGCACACCCTGCAGGACGGTATCGGCCATGGCATTGCCGCGCAAGGACAGCACCAGCTTGCAGCGCCCTGCCGCGTAGCCCAGCGCCAGCGGCACGGCGCCTGGCGCATCCTGCGGCTGCACGATGATGTCGATGGGCAAGCCCTGCGTGCGCGCGTAATCGATGACGGGTTTTCCCGCCTGCAGCCAGCGGCTTTCCAGATCGGTGAGCTGAGCATGCGCCATCGCAGGCGCGGCAATAAGCAAACTCAACAGCGAAAACAGTTTCAACATGGGATCAGCGGAAAGAAAGAATGTCACCACTGCAGAGTAAGCGGTGAAAATATTTCCACAAGAAAAAACTGGCAACTTTTCAGAAAAAAAGCCAAAAAAAAGGCTATGTCACCATCAAGTGTGGGAATGCTCCCAATGTTGCTTTCAATAACGTTTCGGGTGAGCGGATGCGTCTGGCGTCGAGTATCCAGCGCCATCCCAGGTAGTTTGGCAGGTAGCGCGTGGCCACGCCGTGAAACGGCCTTAACCATTCGCGCAGGCGGCTGTGATATGCATTGACGTTCTGCACATGCGCGGCGCCCTGCACACGGATGCCGGCGCGCAAGTTGACGGCCTGGTGGCTGATACCCGCCTCGCTGGCAAACGCCCGGTAGGCGGCATGGCCATCCGTGACCAGCAGGATATCCTTATCGATGACAGGCAACAAACAGCGGTGCAGTTGCGCCTTCGTCAACGCGCCTCTGCCCATGACGAAATCGAGGGTCTGGCCCGTGCGGTCGCGCGCCACCAGGATGCAGACTTGCTCGTTGGATATGCCGCGCCGTTGCGCATGGCCGCCGCGGCGGCGGGCCGGACGCGTCATCTGTCGCGCCCCTTTCTCCGATTCCAGCACGTATAACTCGTCAGCCTCGGCGATGCCATGCAGGCCATGCGGCCGGTCCGTTTTTGCCAACGATAAAAATCGGTGGCGCCAGCGAAACGTGGTGTTGCGGTGCACGCCCAATTGGCTGGCCGCCTGGCGTACCGACCGGGAATCGAGCAGGCAGTCGGCATAATCGAGCCACAACGCCTTATGGCGCAGGCGGGCCAGTGGCGTGCCCGTCAAGGCATTGAAAGTGCGCCCGCAAGGCACGCAGCGGTAGCGCTGCAGGCCGTGCGCATGGCCATGCCGATGCAGATGGGGCGAGTGGCAGGCGGGACAGGCCAAGCGCGGCTGCGCCACGCCCTCCAGCAGCGCGACGGTCGCGTCGAGTGGCGTGTTGCCATGCAGCAGGGCCATGCCCGCCTGCCGCTGGCGCCGGTTCAACTGCGCAAACTGCGCGATAAAGCTGATCCATTCGGCTGGCCGCATGATCTGCTCCCTGTGTGGGGGGTATGCGGAGTCAGACAGCACCGCCATGGGAAGATTCCGGCATTTCCCCTATTTTACGAGGACAGAGCCAAAAAAAAACCGATGCGCGGGGCACCGGTTTTCACACTGAGAATACGGCGTCAGATTTACTTCTTCGTCGCCTTGTCCAGCGCGCGGGCCGTGACGAATTCCGGGCGGATATCGTTGGGCACGGCCTTCATCTTGTCGAGCGCCACCTGCACTTCCGGGCGGATCACCACATACTTGGCCATCATCGCTTGCGCGCGCGCATAGTCGCCCGTCGCCTCGATGGTCAAGAATTCACGGTCCAGGTCGATCACGGCCTGCTTGATCTTGGCAAAATCGACGCCGAACTTGCCATCGCCCAGCGACACGAAACCGCCCTTGTCGAGGATGTAATTCATCTGGATGGCCATGCCGCGCGCATGCGAATCCGTCAGGCCGAAATGCAGGGTGCGGAAACCGGAGGCAAGAAAAGTGTTGTACAGCTTGCGCTCGGCCGCCTCGCCCTGGCCCAGGGTATCGTTGAGCTGTCCCTTGTCCATCATGTAGCGCAACGCGAACAGGCCCGTGATGTCGGCCTTGGCTTCTTCGATGGTCGAGTAGGCTTCCTTCAAGTCCTGGCGCGGCGTCGATGGCTTGCCGTCGACGGTGGTGGCGTGCGGGCCCAGGCCATGCATGATTTCATGCGCGAGGATGTGCGTGAAGAAGGAGTTGAAATCGACGTCCTGCTGCGCTTCGGGCGTGAGCACGAGTTTCGAGATCGGCGTCAGGGTGGCCTTGAACTTGGCTTCCTGCACGTTTTTCAGCATCACGCGCTTGGAGCCGCGCGCGCTGATGATGCGCTCGTCATTGGGCAGGTTGTAGGCGGCCGTCTGCACGGCCATGTTGCCGTCGCCGGCGCCGTACACCTGGTTGACCACCACCATCGGCGCCAGCGCGCCCACTTTCGGGTTGCGGTACTGGGCGTCGAGCGGCAGGTTGTCTTCCAGTTCCTGCATGTGCTTGGCGAAGAAGTTCAGTTTTTGCGTTTCCGCCTGGTCGCGGATGTTCACATAGGCTTCAAACGCGGCCTTGTAGCCGAACAGCTCGTCGTTATACGTCTCGTATGGGCCAATGGTGATGTCGACGGGCGAATCGAGGTCCATCCAGGCAAAGTCGGACGGTAAATAGTCGTTGTCGAGGAAAGCCTTGGCGCGCAGGGTCAAGAATTTCTTCAGCGATGCGTTGTCCGTGGCGGCGGCCGCCTCGTCGAGCAGCTTGGCCAATTGCTTGAGTTCCACCTTGTACTCGTCCGAGTAGTTGACCGTCTGGTATTTGCCATCCTTGCCCGCGCGGATGGTCGTGAAGAACCATTGCGCCTGCTGCTTGTCTTCTGGCGACAGGCCATTCATCCACGTTTCCAGGCTGGCCTTGGTAGCGCCCTGCGGATAGAAATTGCCCGCTTCCGGCTTGTGCGCGGGAATGGCGATGCCGGCATAGCTGGCCGGCATGAAGGACGCGTGCGCGTCGAGCACCGACCATGGGCCCTTGTTGATCCAGAAATAGTTCAAACGGGCCTGGCCCAGCTTGGATTTGTCCTTCTTCAAGGCGGCCCACAGCGCTTCATTGCCGGACCAGCGCTGGCGCAGCTGCAGCACGTCGACCAGCTTGGCCGCCTCGACCAGCTTGGCAATGGCCTGGCGGTCGCCTTTGGACAGGTGCGTAACGTCGGCCGTCAGCGCGACGGGCGCGTAGCGGGCGCTCATGGCGGTCAATTGCGCGGCGGTGGCCGGGGTGGTTGGTGCGGCGGCTGGCGTCGCGGCGCAGGCGCTGCCGACGGCGGCGGCCAGCAGCAGGGGAATCAGGATGTTTTTCATGGGGCCTCGGTGTATGGTTCACAGCAAGCAAGCGCCCCGCACCATCACGGCGCGGCCGCTTCCTTGTTCAGCCTGCGATTGTCCCACCTGCCCTATGGCATGGCAAGCGGCTTACCAGACCTTGTACACCTGCCCCGTCTGCGCCCCTTCCACGCTGCGGCTGTAAGCCAGGGCCACGCGGCTGGCGGCGGCCGGCTCGAAACCGTAGAAGAAGGGGCCATACGACTCCAGCGATTCGGCCAGCACCGTGGGGCTGACGACATTGATGCGCACGCCCCGCTGCAACTCGATGGCGGCGCCCCGCACGAAGCCTTCCACGGCCGCATTCGTCATGCTGGCGGCCGCGCCGAAGCGGATCGGCTGCTCGGCCACGATGCCGCTCGTGAGCGTGATCGAACCGCCGTCATTCAGGTATTCCTGCGCCACCAGCGCCACGTTGACCTGGCCCATCAGCTTGCTGTCCAGACCCAGCCGGAATTGCTCGGGCGTGAATTCGGCCAGGGGACCGAAATGCAGCTTGCCAGCCGTGACGACGACGGCGTCGACCTTGCCGATGCGCTTGAACAGGGCGCGCACTTGCCCGATGTCACCCATGTCGGCCTGGTGCGTGCCGCTGCGGCTGCCCACTTCGATGATTTCATGGCGTTGCGCCAGTTGGGCCGAAACGGCCGTGCCGATGGTGCCGCTGGCGCCGATGATGACGATTTTCATGATGCTTCCTTGTCTGGGGTTGAACGATGGAGCCAGTATGCGCCGCTTACAAAAAGGAATAAATACGCTAGAATTTACAAGATTACCAACCTACAGTTTGCAATCGAGACGCCATGGATAAATTGCGCAGCATGGAAATCTTTGTCGCCGTCGTCGATGCGGGCAGTTTCACGGCCGCCGCCGAGGCGTTCCAGATTTCGCCCGTGATGGTGGGCAAGCACATCAAGTACCTGGAAGAGCGGCTGGGCGCGCGGCTGCTGGCGCGCACGACACGGCGGCAAAGCCTGACGGAAATCGGCCAGCAGTACGTGGAACAGTGCCGCCAGATCCTGGCCAGCATCCATGCGGCCGAACGGGGCGCGGAAGCCATGCGCACGGCGCCGCGCGGCAAGCTGAAGATCACGGCGCCCGTGTCGTTCGGCAGCGAGTGCATCGCGCCGCTGCTGGCCGACTACCTCGATGCGTATCCGGAAGTGAGCCTGGAATTGAATCTGAACGACAGGACGGTGGACCTGGTGGAAGAAGGATTCGATGCGGCCATCCGCATCGGCAAGCTGGAAGATTCCGCCATGGTGGCGCGCGCGCTGCGGCCGTATGCGATGGTGATGTGCGCCGCGCCAGCCTACCTGGCCAGACACGGCACGCCGCGCACGCCGGCCGACCTGGCGCGCCACGAATGCCTCGATTTCATGCAGTGGACGCGCCATGTGCGCTGGCGCCTGGCCAGGAGCGGCGACGACGACGGCAGCCCCGTGCGCGAGAGCCGCTTCCGCTCGAACAACGGGCAAGCCTTGCGCGTGGCGGCCCTGCACGGCTTCGGCATCGTCATGCAGGCGGAAATCCTGATGGCTGGCGATATCGCCGCCGGCAGGCTGGTGCCGCTGCTGGCCGACTACGTGCCGGCGCCGCGCCCCATGCACCTCGTGTATGCGCGCGACCGCCAGCCCACGCCGAAGCTGACGACCTTCATCGACTTTCTGCTGGAACGCTACGGGCCGGCGGCGACACCGCCACCGGCCACGCTCACGTAATCATCGTACTTAATTGGCCTTCGCCAGCTTGGCCAGTTCGCCGTCCGGCTGCCAGCCGGCACCCAAAGACCTCGCCACGGCGACCGTCGCCAGCAGGCGCTGGGTCTTGATCTGCGCGGCGGCGCGGTCCGCCGCCAGCGAACTGCGCTGGGCATCCGTGACGTCCAGGTAGGTCGAGATGCCGCGCTCGTAGCGCGTGCGCGCCACCAGGTAGGCGCGCGCGGCGGCGGCCTGCGACAAGGCTTGCGCATCGCCCTGCAACTGGCGCTGCTCCACATCGGACAGCGCATCTTCCACTTCGCGCAAGGCCGTCAAGAGCTTCGTCTCGTGGTTCGCCACGGCTTCCGCATAGCGCGCCTTGCTCAAATCCAGGTTGGCCTGGTTGCGGCCGCCGTCGAAGATCGGCAGCGACAGGGCCAGCGGACCAAAACTGAACTGGCGCGAGCCGCCCTGCGCCAGGTCGCGCAGCTTTTCCGACGCATAGCCGAAATTGCCCGTCAATTGCAGCGTCGGATAAAACGCGCCTTCGGCCACGCCCACCTGCGCATTCGCCGCGCGCAGGTTCGCCACGCTGGAGACGAGGTCCGGACGGTGCGCCAGCAGGCTGGCCGGCAAGCCGACGGGAATGGCGGGCGGCAGCGGCAGGCTCGATGGCTGGGCGGCCACCGGCAATTGCAGCGCCGACGGCGGCTTGCCCGTCAAGGTGGCCAGGCTGTTTTCCAGCTGGTTGCGCTGGCGCTTGACTTCATGCAGGTCGGCTTGCGCGTTCGACAGTTCGACTTTCGCGCGCGCCAGGTCCAGCTCATTCGTCAAGCCCGCGTTGAAGCGCGCCTCGACCAGCTGCGCCGACTCGCGGCGCGTGTCCAGGGCACCGTTCAGGATCGCCAATTCCGCGTCCAGCCCGCGCAGCTGCCAGTAGTTGCTGGCCACCTGCGCCGACAGCATCAGCAGCACGCCGTCGCGGTCGGCCTGCGCCGCCAGCGCCTGCGCATCGGCCGCTTCGACCATGCGTTTGACGCGGCCCAGCAAGTCGACTTCATACGACAGCGAGCCGCCCACGGAAAAATTATTACCGCTGATCGAGCGGTTGCCCAGGGCCAGGCCCTGCGAGGTGTTGGCCGAGGTGCGCGAGTTCGAAATGCCCGTGCTGACGTTCACGCTCGGGCCCTGGTTGGCGCGCGCCGTGCCGCTCTGCGCCAATGCCTGCAGCAGGCGCTCGCCGGCCGCTTTCACGCCGGGATTGTCCTGCAGCGCGCTGCGTTCGAGGCGGTCCAGGGTGGCGTCGCCGTAGATGCGCCACCACTCTTTCGGCAGTTGCGCGGCATCGGCCGCGGCCGCGCCGTGGCGGAAGGATGCCTTGTCGATGCCGGCCACGTTCGCCGGGGCGATGAAATCCTGGCCCACGGTGCCGCAGGCGGCAAGCAGCACGGCCAACGAGGCGGCTGTGGCGATTTTGGTCATAACTGTGTTCATGATGTGTACCTTCTTGTTCTTGAGGTGCTGCACGTGCGGCCTGTGCGCGGTCAATGACCGCCGCCACCGCCACCAGGAGCTTTGAGTTTATCGGCCAGCCACAGGGGCACGATGCAGGCCAGCAGGATGGCGCCGACGAGGAAGAAGCCATCGTTGTAGGCCATCACATACGCTTCGCGGCGCACGATGCCGTCGATCGCCTGCAAGGCCTGGTTGCCGGCCGTGACGGCGTCATAGCCCTTGGCCATGAACGAGGACGTCAGCTGGTCGATGCGCAGCTGCGTGGCGCTGGAATACGCATTGATCGCCTCGCCCAGGCGCTGCGAGTGGAAGTGCTCGCGGGTACTCAGGGCCGTGGCCAGCAGGGCGATGCCGATCGAGCCGCCCAGGTTGCGCGTCATGTTGAACAGGCTCGAGGCCGACGCCATGTCCTTCGGCGCGATGCCCTTCATGGCGAAGTTCGACAGGGTCAGCATGACGAAGGGCTGGCCCAGCGCGCGCACCACCTGCGACCACAGCAGCTGGTCGTAGCCGGTGGACGCATCCATGTAGGCGTTCATCATGCACGAACCGCCGAACAGCAGCAGGCCGAACGAGCACAGGATGCGGTTGTCCACCACGGACGACAGCTTGGCGACAAACGGCATGATGAACAGCTGCGGCAAGCCCACCCACATGATGACTTCACCGATCTGCATCGGCGAGTAGCCGGCGATCTGGCCCAGGAACAGGGGCAGCAGGAAGGCCGAGCCATACAGGCCCATGCCCGTCACGGCCGACAGCACGGTGGCCACCAAAAAATTGCGCTGGCCGTACAGGGCCAGGTTGACGAAGGGCTCGGCGCGCGTGGCGCTGGTGACGACCCAGCCCAGGATGCCCGTCAAGGCCAGCGCGGCGAAGGCGATGATGAAACCGGAGTCGAACCAGTCCTTCGAGTTGCCCTCTTCCAGGAAGATGGTCAGGCAGCCCAGGCCCAGGGCCATGAAGAAGATGCCCAGCCAGTCGGCCTTCCAGAACAATTTGAGCTGCATCGGCTCCTTGTCCAGGCCATAGATCATGCCGGCGATCAGCAGCACGCCCGGCACCCAGTTGATGTAGAAGATCGAAGGCCAGCCATACAGCTCGGAGAGATAGCCGCCCAGGGTCGGGCCCATGGCCGGCGCCAGGGTGGCCGTGAGGCCGAAGATGGCCATGCCGACGGCGCGCTTCGAGGCCGGCAGCTTGAGCATCACCAGGGTGAACGCCATCGGGATCAGGGCGCCGCCCGTGAACCCCTGCAGCATGCGGAAGACGATCATGCTTTCCAGGTTCCAGGCCGCCCCGCACAGGGTGGAGAACAGCAGGAAGAAAGCGGTGGTGCCGATCATGTAGGTGCGCAGACCGAACACGCGCGCCAGCAGCGCGGTGAGGGGAATGACGATGATTTCCGCCACCAGGTAGGCCGTGGAAATCCACGAGCCCTCTTCCTGGGTGGCCGACAGCGAGCCAAGGATATCCTTGAGCGAGGAATTCGTGATCTGGATGTCGAGCACCGCCATGAAGGCGCCCAGCATGCCGGCGGCGACCGCCAGCCAGGTGCGCGCGGAGACTTTCTCGTCGATCACGGGAAACGCCGGCGGCTTCGCCAGCGTGGTGGAAGGGCTGCTCATGGAAGCTTAGCGGGCGGTGGTCTGGGCGGCTGGCGCGGCGGCGTGGCGCGGTGCCTCGGCCGACGCGGGCTGGTTCACTTCCACTTCGGCGATCACCGACATGCCCGGCACCAGGCGGCCATTCATGGCCTTGATGTCTTCCGGCTGGAAGACGATTTTCACCGGCACGCGCTGGACGATCTTGGTGAAGTTGCCGGTGGCGTTATCGGCTGGCAGCAGGGCGAATTGCGCGCCCGAGGCAGGCGCGAAGCTGTCCACGGTGCCCACCAGTTTCTTGCCCGGCATGGCGTCGATGCTCACGTGCACGCTCTGGCCGCGGTGCAGGTCGGCCAGTTGCGTTTCCTTGAAGTTGGCGGTGACCCAGACGTTGTCCTGCACGATGGCCGTCAATTGCTGGCCAGGCTGCACGCGCATGCCCGTTTCCACGTTGCGCTTGCCGATGCGGCCGGCGACGGGGGCGAGGATGCGGTTGTATTGCAGCTGCTGCTCCGCGTCCTTCAATTGCACGCGCAGCACGGCCACTTGCGCCTTGGCCACGTCACGCGCAGCTTGCGCCGCACCGATCTGCGCCTTGGCGGCGGAAGCGCTGTCGCGGCGGGCGGCCAGGTCGGCCACGGCGCTCGAGCGTGCCGCATTGGCGGCGTCCAGTTCCGCTTTCGAGACGGCTTTCATCTGGCTCGTGTACAGCTGGCCATAACGCTCCGCATCCTGTTTCGCGCGCAGCAGCTGGGCATCGGCTTGCGCCACTTGCGCCTGGGCGCCACTGGCTTGCGCCTGCACTTGCGCGATCTGCGCGTCCGCCTGCAGCACTTGCTGCTCGGCGCTGGCGATCTGCGCGGCGATCTGCTCGGTTTTCACGCGCTGGTCGAACGGGTCGAGTTCGGCGATCACGTCACCCTCTTTCACGATCTGATTGTCGTCGATGAAGACCTTGGTGACGACGCCGGAAATGCGCGCCGAGACGGGATGCACGTGGCCGGCCACATAGGCGTTTTCCGTTTCCACGAAATAGTGGCTGCGGTACCACATGCGCGCACCGGCGCCCAGCGCGACGAGGACGATCAGGCCGGCGATGATTTTCACGCGGTTGTTCGGTGGGGCGGAGCTGGCGGAAGCGGCGGGCGTGGAAGGTGCGGCAGGGGCCGCGGGTGGGACGGCACTCAGCACCTTGTGCTCTGCTTGGCCTGGCTGGTTGGACATACTCGCTCCGAAAATGAAATGATATAGGTTCATTATTGGGCAAAGAAAAGCCAAAGTCAAGAAATGAAACGATTGCATTTCATTTTAATTTGCACTACAGTGTGAGCCATCACTTACTTTTCCACTTATAAAGAGACCCAGACCATGTCCGATCCCGGCCTCAGCGATACCTTGCCTACCGATACAGAATCCGACGATGCCGCCCAGGAGCTTTCCTGCTGCGGCAAGCCAGCCGGCCGTCCGCGCGCGGCCGACATGGAAGCGCGCATGGACAATCTGCTGCACACGGCCGGCTGCCTGTTTCTCGAAAAAGGGTATGGAAAGGTGAGCCTGGAAATGATCGCCCGCGAAGCCCACGTGGCCGTGCGCACGATCTATGTGAAGTTTGGCGGCAAGTCGGGCTTGTTCAATGCCGTGGTGGAATTGCGCCGCGCCGCCTACTTCTCGACCATGCCGGCGCTGGAAACGGATATGCGGCCCCTGGCCACCATCCTGGGCGAGTTCGGCCTGCTGTTCGTGCAGCTCGTCACCATGCCGGCGGCGATCCGCCTGAATCGCATGGTGGTGGCCGAAGCGGCCACCCACCCGGAACTGGCGGAAACGTTTTACAAGGTGGGACCGGGGCAGACGCGCGAGATGCTGACCAAGTTTTTCAGCCGCCCCGACATCGCACCGCTGTTCCGCGCGGCGTTGACGCCCTCCATGCTGGCGTTGCACCTGCTCAATTGCCTGCTGGGCGACCAGATGTCGCGCCTGCTGTTCCCGCCACCGGCGCAACCGGACGTGGCGCAATTGCGCGCCAAGGTGGAGGTCAGTCTCGACCTGTTCCTGCGCGGCACCCTGCGCCAGCCGCTCGCGGACTGACGCGCGACGGCTGACCGCGCAAGTCAGGCAGGGCGGCTGCAGTCTTCCGGCAGCGCCGCTTCCGCATATTCTTCGTTCAAGCCCAGCGCGCACAGGAAAGGCTGGGCCGCCAAAGCGCCGTCAAAGGCAAGTGAAGACTCACTTCCGTCGTGGCGCTCCGGGCCATAGCGCATCAGATCGAACGAGGTTTCAAAGCGTTGCGCCAGGAAATACGTGCGGAAATAATCGAAGGAAAACGCCACCTGGCCATCGGCCCGCAGCAGCAAGCCATGCGCATACAACGGCGCCAGCCACTCCCCGGCTGCCATGTTCCAGCCCTTCACGCCGCAATAGTCGCTGGCAAAGCGCTCCAGCTCCGCCTCGCTGAGGAATACCGTCTTGGCTTCGAACATCACGAACGCCAGCTCCATCAGGAATTCGCGCGCATCGGCAGCCACGCCGGCGTCCACGCGCGGCTGCGCGCCCGCCGTGCCCAGCAAGCCGTCCAGATAAGCGCGCTCGTCCGCCAGCTGCGGCAGCAAGGTGGCAAACACATAGTCGGCATCCATCTGGCCCGTTTCCTGGCCATTCGGCGTGTACAGCACCGACAGGGCGAAGCTCTTGCTCACGTCATCGAACTCGCGCAGGGACACCGTCCACTGCGCGCCTGCCGCGCCGCCATCGGCCGCGCCTGTGCCGAACTCGAGCACGGCAAACGCCGCCATCTGGCCCTGCGCACCGTACAGGCTGCCGGGATTGCTCTTGAACAGGATGCCCAGCGACTTCATCAGCGAGCTGGCGTCGCCCGTATGCTGGTGGCCATGGAACACGGCGTGGATATTCTTGTAGTGCGCGCGCTGCTCGGCACTGGCGTGCTCATCGGCGGAGAAAAAGCTGAAGCCGGCATCGCCCAGCGCCGCCGCCGCGACACCCTGCGCGCGGCTGCCCGGCACCAGGTAGAAACGCGCGCCCGGCAGGCTGGCCGCCTGCAGCAAGGGTCGCAGGAAATATTCGTAGACGTACACGGGCGTCGTGCCGGCACAGGCGTCGGGCGCCACCAGCTGGCCCGTGAAGAAAATCGCATCGATCCTCTTGCCCGCCGCCAGGATAGCGGCCACATCCTGGTACAAGGCATGCAACATCACGGCTTGCTCTTGCTCGTCGGCCCGGCGCAAACGGACATCGGCAATATGAAGGGCGGTAAATTTTTTCATCGTTGCAAAACTCTCTCAGTACAGCGGAATTTGACCGTATCCCACGCTGGCAACATTCCTGGAAAAATCACACGCTTCTGTTGCAGCAAAAAAAAAGAACATGGTGACAGACCTCCATTCTGCCACTTTTTCCATACGGCAATACTCACCAATTTTCACATGAGGCCGATGCGCCACGCTTTACCATGCTAAAGGTCAAGGAAAATAAAAAAACCCGCAATCGCTTGCGGGTTTTTCATGTTGCAAGGTGCGCTTAAAACATCAGCGCTTGCGCGGTGGCGGCAAGTCCGTGCACACGCCTTCGTACACTTCAGCAGCCATCCCGATCGACTCGCCCAGGGTCGGGTGCGGGTGGATGGTCTTGCCGATGTCGGTGCCGTCGCAGCCCATTTCGATGGCCAGCGCGATTTCACCGCTTCATCGTTCACCTGTCACCCGCATGCGTGCCGACGATGCTGCTGCCGATGAGGTGTTTAATCGTCGTTGGACAATAAAAAACCCGCAATCGCTTGCGGGTTTTTGAGTACTACAACGTGTAGGCTAAACCATCAGCGCTTGCGCGGTGGCGGCAAGTCCGTGCACACGCCTTCGTACACTTCAGCAGCCATCCCGATCGACTCGCCCAGGGTCGGGTGCGGGTGGATGGTCTTGCCGATGTCGGTGCCGTCGCAGCCCATTTCGATGGCCAGCGCGATTTCGCCGATCATGTCGCCCGCATGCGTGCCGACGATGGTGCCGCCGATGATGCGGTGCGTTTCCGCGTCGAACAGCAGCTTGGTGAAGCCTTCGGCGCGGCCGTTGGCCACGGCGCGGCCCGAGGCGGCCCACGGGAAGTGGCCCTTCTCGACCTTGATGCCCTTGGCTTTCGCTTCGTCTTCCGTGATGCCGGCCCATGCCACTTCCGGGTCCGTGTAGGCGACCGACGGGATCACCTTGACGTCGAAGTGCGACTTCTGGCCAGCAGCCGCTTCGGCCGCCACGTGGGCTTCATGCACGGCCTTGTGCGCCAGCATCGGCTGGCCCACCAGGTCGCCGATGGCGAAGATGTTCGGCACGTTGGTGCGCATCTGGCTGTCGACGTTGATGAAACCGCGATCCGTCACTTGCACGCCGGCCTTGTCGGCGGCGATCTTCTTGCCGTTCGGGCTGCGACCTACGGCGACGAGCACCAGGTCGTAGACTTGCGGCGCCGGCGCCGTGGCGCCCGCTTCGGCCGCTTCGAACGTGACCTTGATGCCTTCCGGCAGTGCCTCGACGGCCACCGTCTTGGTCTTGGTCATGATGTTGTCGAAGCGTTTCTCGTTGAACTTCTGCCACACCTTGACGGCGTCGCGGTCCGCGCCCTGCATCAGGCCATCCATCATTTCGACCACGTCGATGCGCGCGCCAAACGTGGAATACACAGTCGCCATTTCCAGGCCGATGATGCCGCCGCCGATGACCAGCATGCGTTTCGGGATCTGGCGCAATTCCAGCGCGCCCGTCGAATCGACGATGCGCGGGTCTTCCGGCACGAAGGGCAGCTTTACCACGGACGAACCGGCGGCGATGATCGCCTGCTTGAACTGCACGACTTTTTTCGAGCCGTCGCCTGCCGTCACTTCGATATGGTTCGCGGACAGGAACTGGCCCACGCCCGTGACGACTTGCGTCTTGCGCGCCTTGGCCATGCCGGCCAGGCCGCCCGTCATGTTCGAGATCACGCCTTCCTTGTACTTGCGTACCTGGTCGATGTCGATCGTCGGCTTGGCGAACGTCACGCCCGTGTTGGACATGTGCGCCGTTTCATCGATGACGGAAGCGACGTGCAGCAGCGCCTTCGACGGGATGCAGCCCACGTTCAGGCACACGCCGCCCAGGGTGGCGTAGCGTTCGACGATGACCGTCGACATGCCCAGGTCGGCCGCGCGGAACGCCGCCGAATAGCCGCCGGGACCGCCGCCCAGGACCATCATGTCGACGTCGATGTCGACCTGGCCGCTGTAATTGCCGGCCGGGATGGCGGCGACGGGTGCCGCTGGTGCCGCAGCCGGAGCCGCAGCGGCTGCCGCAGGCGCAGGAGCGGCCGCAGGAGCGACAGCGGCCGCGCCTTCGGATGCTTCCACCACCAGCAGCGCGCTGCCTTCGGCGATCTTGTCGCCGACCTTGACCTTGACTTCCTTGACGACGCCGGCGTGGGTCGACGGAATCTCCATGCTGGCCTTGTCCGATTCAACCGTGATCAGCGACTGGTCCACCTTGATGGTGTCGCCCACCTTGACCATCAGTTCGATGACTTCGACTTCCTTGAAGTCGCCGATGTTCGGTACTTTTACCTCTACTGTGCTCATCAATCGCTCCTTACAGCAGAATTTTGCGCATGTCGGCCAGGACTTCGCCGAGGTACACGGAGAATCGCGCGCCCATCGCGCCATCGACCACGCGGTGGTCGTAGGACAGCGAGGTGCCCATCATCAAACGCGGCTGGAAGGCCTTGCCATCCCATACCGGCTTGATCGAGGCTTTCGACAGACCCAAAATGGCCACTTCCGGTGCATTGACGATAGGCGTGAAGTGCGTGCCGCCGATGCCGCCCAGGGACGAAATGGTGAAGCTGGCGCCCTGCATGTCGGCCGGTTTCAGCTTGCCTTCGCGCGCCTGCAGCGACAGTTCCGTCATTTCGCGGGCGATTTGCGAGACCGACTTCTGGTCCGCGCCCTTGATCACGGGGACCACCAGGCCGTTCGGCGTGTCGGCCGCGAAGCCGATGTTGTAGTACTGCTTGAGGATCAGGTTCTCGCCCTTGGCATCCAGAGAGGCGTTAAACGCGGGGAATTTCTTCAGCGCGGCGACGGAGGCCTTGATGACGAAGGCCAGCATGGTCAGCTTGGCCGCATCCTTGTTCTTCGCATTGGCCGCGTTGGTATCGACGCGGAACGCTTCCAGGTCCGTCACGTCCGCTTCGTCGAACTGCGTGACGTGCGGGATCATGACCCAGTTGCGGTGCAAGTTCGGACCCGAGATTTTCTTGATGCGCGACAGCGGCAGCAGTTCGGTCGTACCGAATTTGCTGAAGTCCAGCGACGGCCATGGCAGCAAGTCCAGACCCACGCCCGAACCGCCTTTGGCAGCGGCCGGCGCATTTGGCGCGGCGACGGCGCCTGACATCACGCCCTTGACGAAATTCTGCACGTCTTCCTGGGTGATGCGGCCCTTCGGACCGGAACCGCCAACCAGCGCCAGTTCCACGCCCAGTTCGCGCGCGAACTTGCGGATCGATGGCGACGCGTGCGCCAGCTTGCCGTTCACGGCAGGGGCGGCGGCAGGTGCGGCGGCAGGTGCGGCGGCGACCGGCGCCGAAGCGACGGCGGCGACTGGTGCGGCGGCGGCTTGCGCCGGCGCGGCGGCCGAGGCGGCAGCGGCAGGAGCGGCGGCGCCACCTGTCGTTTCCACCACCAGTACCAGACTACCCTTGGCAACCTTGTCGCCGACCTTGACCTTCAATTCCTTGACGATACCGGCATGGCTGGACGGGATTTCCATGCTGGCCTTGTCCGATTCGACCGTCAGCAGCGACTGGTCGACCTTGATGCTGTCGCCAACCTTGACCATCAGTTCGATGACTTCGACTTCCTTGAAGTCGCCGATATCGGGCACGGTCACGTCGACCAGAGCGGGCGCGCCGGCAGGGGTGGCAGGCGCTGGCGCGGCCGCGGCGGGAGCGGCTTCAGCGGCAGGTGCTGCAACCGGGGCGGCCGCGGCAGGCGCCGGCGCAGAGGCGTCGTCCGCCACTTCCAGCAGCAGGACCAGCGAACCTTCGGCGATCTTGTCGCCCACGTTGACTTTCAATTCCTTGACGACACCGGCGTGGCTCGATGGAATTTCCATGCTGGCCTTGTCCGATTCGACCGTGATCAGGGACTGGTCGACCTTGACCGTATCGCCTGGCTTGACCATCAGTTCAATGATCTCGACTTCCTTGAAATCGCCGATATCCGGGACTTTGACTTCCACAATGCTCATAGCTTGCTCCGTTATTTTATTTGTCAGATGGACCCGCACACACGCCAGGGCGGCACTTTCGCACCGCCCTGGCATCATCGGGTCCGCACAACGATTACTGGGTCACCGGATTCGGTTTGTTCGCGTCGATGCCGTACTTGGCGATCGCCTGCTCCACCACCGACACGTCGATCTTGCCTTCGTCAGCCAGCGATTTGAGCGCGGCCACGGTGACATAATAACGGTTCACTTCGAAGAACTCGCGCAGCTTGGCGCGGCTGTCCGAGCGGCCAAAGCCATCGGTACCGAGCACTTTGTAGGTGCGGCCCTTCGGCATGAAGGCGCGGATCTGTTCTGCAAACGCGCGCATGTAGTCGGTCGTGGCGACGATCGGGCCGTCCGTGTCCTGCATCAGCGACGTCACGTAAGGCACGCGCTGCTGTTTCGACGGGTTGACCATGTTCCAGCGTTCCGCATCCTGCCCATCGCGAGCCACCAGGGTCAGCGACGGCGCCGACCACACGTCCGCAGCCACGCCCCAGTCGTTTTGCAACAGTTCGGCGGCGAAGATCGATTCGCGCAGGATGGTGCCGCAGCCGATCAGTTGTACGCGCAGCTTGGCGTCAGCCTGGCCTTCCTGCAGCTTGTACATGCCTTTCAGGATGCCTTCTTCCTGGCCTGGCTTGATGCCTGGTTGGGCGTAGTTCTCGTTCATGATCGTGATGTAGTAGAACACATCTTCCTGGTTGGCGATCATGCGGCGCAGGCCGTCCTGGATGATGACGGCGACTTCATGGCTGAAGGTCGGATCGTACGGCATGCAGGTCGGGATGGTCGCGGCGAAGATATGGCTGTGGCCATCTTCGTGCTGCAAGCCTTCGCCGTTCAGCGTCGTGCGGCCGGCCGTGCCGCCCATCAGGAAGCCGCGGGCGCGCATGTCGGCCGAAGCCCATACCTGGTCGCCGATGCGCTGGAAGCCAAACATCGAGTAGAAGGTGTAGAACGGGATCATGATGCGGTCGTTGGTCGAATACGACGTCGCCGCGGCGATCCACGAGCTCATGCCGCCCGCTTCGTTGATGCCTTCTTGCAGGATCTGGCCCGCCTTGTCTTCGCGGTAGTACATGACCTGGTCCTTGTCGACCGGCTCGTACAACTGGCCTTTCGGGTTGTAGATGCCGATCTGGCGGAACAGGCCTTCCATGCCGAAGGTACGCGATTCATCGACCAGGATAGGCACGACGCGCTGGCCCAGGTTCGGGTCTTTCAGCAGGGTCGAGATGACGCGCACGAACGCTTGCGTGGTCGAGATTTCACGGCCTTCAGGCGTCGCTTCGAGCACGTTCTTGAACGCGTCCAGGCCAGGCACGGGCAGGGTTTCTTCCGACTTCTGGCGGCGCTGCGGCAGGTAGCCACCCAGGGCCTTGCGGCGCTCGTGCAGGTAGACCATTTCCGGCGCGTCGTCGGCAGGCTTGAAGAACGGGATGTCGGCCAGCTTGTCGTCAGGGATAGGCAGCGAGAAGCGGTCGCGCATTTCGCGGATGGCTTCGTCGTCGAGTTTTTTCGTCTGGTGCGCCGTGTTGCGCGCTTCCCCGGACTTGCCCATACCATAGCCCTTGATGGTTTTCACCAGCAGGACGGTCGGCTGGCCCTTGTGTTCCTGGGCGATCTTGAAGGCCGCGTAGATCTTGTGCGGATCGTGGCCGCCACGGGTCAGGCGCCAGATGTCGTCGTCCGTCATGTTGGCAACCATTTCCAGCAGCTTCGGATGCTTGCCGAAGAAGTGCTTGCGCACGTAGGCGCCATCTTTCGCTTTGTAGTTCTGGTATTCGCCGTCGACGGTTTCCATCATCACGCGCTGCAGGATGCCTTCCTTGTCCTGTGCCAGCAGGGCGTCCCAGCCCGGGCCCCAGATGACCTTGACGACGTTCCAGCCGGCGCCGCGGAATTCGCCTTCCAGTTCCTGGATGATCTTGGTGTTGCCGCGTACCGGGCCGTCCAGGCGCTGCAGGTTGCAGTTGACCACGATGACCAGGTTGTCGAGCATGTCGCGTGCGGCCAGGCCGATCGCGCCCAAGGACTCCGGCTCGTCCATCTCGCCATCGCCGCAGAAGGCCCATATCTTGCGGTTGTCGGTTTTCGCGATGCCGCGTGCGTGCAGGTATTTCAGGAAGCGCGCCTGGTAGATCGCCATGTGCGGGCCCAGGCCCATCGACACGGTCGGGAACTGCCAGAAGTCAGGCATCAATTTAGGATGCGGGTACGAGGACAGGCCCTTGCCGTCGACTTCCTTGCGGAAGTTCAGCATCTGCTCTTCCGTCAAACGGCCTTCCAGAAAGGCGCGCGCGTAGACGCCGGGCGAGGAGTGGCCCTGGATGTACAGCAGGTCGCCGCCGTGGTCGGCCGTTGGCGCGTGCCAGAAGTGGTTGAAACCGATGCCCAGCATGTTCGCCAGCGAAGCGAACGAGGACAGGTGGCCGCCCAGGTCGCCGTCGGCGCGGTTGGCCTTGACGACCATGGCCATGGCGTTCCAGCGCATCCACGAGCGCAGGCGCTCTTCGTACTCCAGGTTGCCGGGACAGTGTGCTTCTTGCTTGGTGGGGATGGTGTTGACGTAGGCGGTGGTGCTGGAGAACGGGATCTGGGCGCCACGGCGGCGGGCCAGGTCAACCATGCGCTCCATCAGGTAATGCGCGCGTTCCGGACCTTCATTTTCCAGCACGGCTTCGAGCGCGTCCAGCCACTCCTTGGTTTCCTGCATATCCGGGTCGGTGCCGATCTGTGTCGTTACCTGGTTCAGTTGAGCTGACATCTGTTGAGTCTCCTTTGTGAACGCCCCACCCCGATTTTCCGGATCGCTGTCGGACGGTATTTCGCTGATTATTTACTATTAAGTCGGTTTAGTGTGGGGATTCTAACAGCGTATTTACTATTTTTCAAATTACGATATAGCATTTCGCATTGTGAAACTGCCCTATGGAATTTATGCTGCAGTGCCGCAAATTCTGCCCGGAAATTAGGGTGATCAAAGTGCCAAAAACGGCGCCAAAAGAACCGCAGGCCCTTGCGCGCCCTAGGCCACCAGCACACCAGAAAAACGCATTAACGCCCCAGTCGTCGGCACAGGCATACCGGGCCAGGCGGGCCTGAAGAACGTCGAGGGCAAGGAGCTGCAACGCCGCCATCGGCATTTTCTCAGGCCTGCGTCTCTGGCCCGCTGTTGTGACGCCTTTGCATAGCCAAAACCGCCCCTTTGCGCCGCCCGGCTTTATAATCT
Organism: Janthinobacterium rivuli; assembly: GCF_009208735.1. Classification (GTDB taxonomy): domain Bacteria; phylum Pseudomonadota; class Gammaproteobacteria; order Burkholderiales; family Burkholderiaceae_D; genus Janthinobacterium. The sequence continues at coordinate 110,898 of NZ_WFLJ01000002.1, forward strand.
GTCTTTTCCCTCCCACACAGCCTCCCTACCATGCCAGCACAACTGATCGACGGAATCGCCCTCTCCCAAAAACTGCGCAGCGAGATCGCCACGCGCGCCGCCGCCCTCACGGCCAAGGGCACCCAGCCCGGCCTGGCCGTGATCCTCGTCGGCGAAGACCCGGCCAGCCAGGTGTATGTCCGCAACAAGGTCAAGGCGTGCGGCGACGTGGGTTTCCACTCGGTGCTGGAAAAATATGAAGCGGACCTGTCCGAAGCGGACTTGCTGGCACGCATCGCCAGCCTGAACACGGATCCCGCCATCCACGGCATCCTCGTGCAAATGCCCTTGCCCAAGCACATCAACCCGCACAAGGTCATCGAAGCGATCGCCACGACGAAAGACGTGGACGGCTATTCGGTGCTGAGCGCCGGCGAACTGATGACGGGCTTGCCCGGCTTCCGCCCGTGCACGCCGTATGGCTGCATGAAGTTGATCGAAAGCACGGGCGTGGACTTGCGCGGCAAGCACGCCGTCGTCATCGGCCGCAGCAACACCGTCGGCAAGCCGATGGCCCTGTTGCTCTTGCAAGCGAATGCCACCGTCACCATCTGCCATAGTGCGACCCCGGATCTGGGCCTGTACACGCGCCAGGCGGACGTGGTCGTGGCCGCCGTCGGTCGCCGCAACACCCTGACGGCCGACATGGTCAAGCCGGGCGCCATCGTCATCGACGTGGGCATGAACCGCGACGATGAAGGCAAGCTGTGCGGCGACGTGGATTTTGCTGGAGTGAAAGAAGTCGCCTCCCACATCACGCCCGTGCCTGGCGGCGTGGGCCCGATGACGATCACCATGTTGCTGATGAATACCGTCGAGGCCGCAGAGCGAGTGTAACAACACCGGGGCGGCATGACCGCCCCTCTTACTATATGGAACCGACGATGAACACCAATCCCCTGCTTGATTTTTCCGGCCTGCCACGCTTCGACGCGATCACGCACGAGCATGTCACGCCTGCCATCGATACCCTGCTGGCCCAGGCGCGCGCCACAGTGGCGCAGCTGGAAGCGCCCATGGAAGTAGTGAGCTGGGAAAACTTCGTCGCGCCACAGGACCAGATCGCCGAAACCCTGGGCCGGGCCTGGAGCATCGTCAACCACCTCAACAGCGTGGTCGACACGCCGGAACTGCGCGCCGCCTACAATGCCAACCAGCCCAAGGTGACGGAATTCTGGACCGAACTGGGCCAGAACGACATCCTCTTCGGCAAATACAAGCAGCTGCAAGCGAGCCCCGCTTTCGCCAGCCTGTCGCCGGCGCGCCGGCGCATCGTCGACAATGCCGTGCGCGACTTCCGCCTGGGCGGCGCCGAGTTGCCCGAAGACAAGAAAGAGCGCTTCGGCGCCATCCAGGAAGAACATGCGGCCGTCTCGACGCGCTTTTCCGAAAACGTGCTCGACGCCACGAATGACTACAAATTACTGGTCGAGAAGGAAAGCGACCTGGCCGGTCTGCCCGACGACGTGAAGGCCGCCGCGCGCGCCGCCGCCGACAAGGCCGGCAAGCAGGGCTATGAATTCTCGCTGCACTTCCCCTCGTATTACCCGATCCTGCAATTTGCCGACAATCGCGCGCTGCGCGAAACCATCTACCGCGCCAACGCCACCAAGGCGTCGGACCAGGGCGACGTCTTCAGCAAGAAGGACGAGTGGGACAACACGCAGAACATCGTGACCCTGTTGCGACTGCGCAACGAAGAGGCGCAACTGCTCGGCTACGCCAATTTCGCCGAAGTGTCGCTGGTCTCCAAGATGGCCACCTCGCCCGCGCAAGTCATCACTTTCCTGGAAGACCTGGCCAAACGCGCGCGCCCGTTCGCCGAGAAAGACCTGGCCGAACTCAAACAATTCGCCCGGGAAGAACTGGGTATCGCCGAACTGCAAGCGTGGGACGTGCCGTACGCTTCCGAAAAGCTGCAGGAACGCCGCTACGCGTTCTCGGCCCAGGAAGTCAAACAGTATTTCCCTGAACACAAGGTGATCGACGGCCTGTTCCGCCAGATCCAGAACCTGTTCAACGTCGAGATCAAGCTCGACGCGGCGCCCGTCTGGCACAAGGACGTGCGCTTCTACCGCATCGAGCGCGACGGCCAGCTGGTCGGCCAGTTCTACCTGGACCTGTATGCGCGCGCGGGCAAGAGCGGCGGCGCCTGGATGGACGACGCACGCGGCCGCCGCGCCGATGCGCAACACGTGCAAACGCCGATCGCTTATCTCACCTGCAACTTCACGGAACCGGCCGTGGTCGACGGCCAAGCCCAGCCTGCCCTGTTCACGCACGATGAAGTGATCACCCTGTTCCACGAATTCGGCCACGGTCTGCACCACATGTTGACGGTGGTCGACGAGCTGGGCGTGTCGGGTATCGCCGGCGTCGAATGGGATGCCGTGGAACTGCCGTCGCAATTCATGGAAAACTTCTGCTGGGAATGGGAAGTGCTCGAACACATGACGGCGCACGCCGTCACGGGCGCGCCGCTGCCGCGCGCGCTGTACGACAAGATGCTGGCCGCCAAGAATTTCCAGTCCGGCCTGCAAACCCTGCGCCAGGTGGAATTTTCCCTGCTCGACATGCATTTGCACTATGACTACGACGCCGGCACTGGCCAGAGCGTGCAGCAGCTGATCGACGGCGTGCGCGCCAAGTTCGCGCTGATCATCCCGCCCGCCTTCAACCGCTTCCAGAATTCTTTTGGACATATCTTTGCCGGCGGCTACGCGGCCGGCTACTACAGCTACAAATGGGCCGAGGTGCTGTCCGCCGACGCCTATGCGGCGTTCGAGGAAGCCCGCGCGCTGGGGCCGGCCGCCACCACGGCGGCGGGCAAGCGTTACCTGCAAGAAATCCTGTCCGTCGGCGGCTCGCGTCCCGCGCTCGAATCGTTCACGGCCTTCCGCGGCCGCGAACCGTCGATCGACGCCCTGCTGCGCCACAGCGGCATGGCAGCCTGACCGCCATGAGCCGCGTCGATTTTCACAGCAACGTGCCGGACAAGCTGGCCTACGCCTGCCGCCTGGCGCGCAAGGCCTACATGGCAGGCAACAAGGTGGTCGTCCTGGTGCAAGATGGCGCCCAGCTCGACGCCTTGAACAGCGCCATGTGGACCATTTCCGCCACGGATTTCCTGCCGCACGTGCTGGCCGGCGACCCGCTGGCGGGGCAAACGCCCATCATCCTGACCGATGACGCGGCAGCCGAGCTGCCGCACCACGACATCCTCGTCAACCTGTCGCAGCTGCCGCCCGCCAATTACGCGCAATTCCAGCGCGTGTTCGAGATCGTCTCCATGGATGAGCAAGATGCGCAGGCGGGCCGCCAGCGCTTCCTGCACTACCGCCAGCAGAACGTGCAGCCGACCCACTTCGTGGCAGGTAAAACATGAGCCAGCAGCCATTCGACCCGGGCATTCCCCTGCTGACGGAGGTGCTGCTGGGGCCGGACGTGACGGAGCCAGTCGCGCCAGCTGCGGCCGCGCCTGCCGTCGAGACAACGCCGGCATTGCCACCGAGCATAGCTCAACCCGACTGGGACGTCATCGAAGCACGCCTGACCCAGCGCATCCTGCACCAGGTGCAGGGCAAGATCGACCACCTGCTGGAAGAACGCATCGCCCACGTGCTGCAGACGGCCCTGCAAAACGCCCTGATCGGCATGCGCGGCGCCCTGCGCGAAGACTTGCAGCAATCGCTGGAACAGATTGTGGCGCATGCGGTCAGCCATGAGTTGGGACATTTGCATCCTCCTGCACAGCAATCAAGCCACTCTTACCCCTAACAGCGAATTGCCGGGGTCGGACCCTGAGGGTCCGACCCCAGTCCTTGCCGCTGGGTTAATGTCAGCATTCCCCCTACACCTTTCCCCCTCGCAACGCCATTCTTTGGTGCGCTCGCGCCTGCAAAATCGGTGCATCGCGCCTCACTTTGGTGATTGTTGCGACAAAATGCAAAAAGCCCCAAAAGCGGCTTTGCGCCGCCTGTTTTTTGTTGTACCTTGCTTCACACGTACCGCCTGTCGAAGCGGTTTTCACGAGACGCCGCCGTATCTTTATCCATTGGAGAATGTTTATGCTGCTCAAGACCAAAGTCCTTCCTCTCGCCGTCGCCCTCGCCTTTGCCGGCCATGCGGGCGCACAGGAAATCATCAAGATAGGCCACGTCGCCCCGGTCTCTGGCGCCAGCTCCCACCTGGGCAAGGATAACGAGAACGCGGCCAAGATGGCCATCGAAGACTTGAACGCCAAAGGCTTCAAGATCGACGGCAAAGCCGTGAAATTCGTGCTGGTGCCCGAAGATGACGCGGCCGATCCCAAGCAGGGCACGGCCGTGGCGCAAAAGCTCGTCGACGCCAAGGTCAACGGCGTCGTCGGCCACCTGAACTCGGGCACGACGATTCCCGCCTCGCGCATTTACTTCAATGCCGGCATTCCGCAGATTTCGCCGGCCGCCACCAACCCGACGTACACCCAGCAAAAATTCAACACGGCCTTCCGCGTCGTCGCCAATGACAACAAGCTGGGCGGAACGTTGGGCGCGTATGCCGTGGGCAAGCTGCAGGCGAAGAAAATCGCCGTCATCGATGACCGCACGGCCTACGGCCAGGGCGTGGCGGAACAGTTCGTCAAGGGCGCCAAGAAGGCGGCGCCAGGCGTGCAAATCGTCGGCAAGGAATTTACGAATGCCAACGCTACCGACTTCAATGCCATCCTGACCAGCATCAAGTCGAAAAATCCCGACCTGATCTTCTTTGGCGGCATGGATTCCGTGGGCGGCCCCATGCTGCGCCAGATGAAGGCGCTGGGCATCAAGGCCAAGTTCATGGGCGGCGACGGCCTGTGCACGGAGCCGCTGGGCAAGCTGGCGGGCGACGCCGTGGGCGAGGACATGGTCACCTGCGCGGAAGCGGGCGGCGTGACGGGCGCGCAGCAAAAAGGCATGGACGATTTCCGCGCCCGCTACAAGCAAAAGTACAACATGGAAGTGCAGCTGTACGCGCCATACGTGTACGACGCCGTGATGACCATGGCCACCGCCATGGCCGATGCCAAATCGTCGAAACCGTCCGTCTACCTGCCGTTCCTGGCCAAGGTGCACTACCAGGGTGTGACGGGCCCGATTGCGTTCGACGCCAACGGCGACATCAAGGATGGCGCGCTGACCTTGTTTACATATCGCGACGGCAAGAAGACCAAGATGGAAGTCGTCAAATAAGCGGCTGGCTGGCAACGTAATCGCGTAATCCTTCGGCCAGCGCGTCGAAGGTGGCGCGGCAGCGCAGGCTGCCGCGCAAGTCTGCATGCATGGTGACCCATGTTGCCATCGGCAGCGTAAACGCTTGCGGCAACACGCGCCGCAAGGACGGATCGCGCGCCGCCAGCCCCGCCTGGCACACGCCGATGCCGGCGCCCGCGCGGATCAGGGCCAGTTGCGCCAGGTCGCTGTCGCTGCGCCAGGCAAAGTTGTCCCGCGAAAAACCCTGGAAGGCGGCGCCCGCGTTGCGCACGAACGGGCTCGCCTCGTCGTAACCGATGACGGCATGCCGTGCCAGGTCGGCCAAGTCCAGCGGCGTGCCATGGCGCGCCAGGTAATCCGCGTGCGCATGCAGGCCAAGTTCGATATCGCCCACCTTGCGCGCCACCAGCTGCTCCTGGCGCGGACGCAGCATGCGCACGGCGATGTCCGCCTCCCGGCGCAGCAAATCCTGCACCTTGTTGCTCAATACCAATTCAATGGTCAAGCCAGGGTGCCGCGCGCGCAGCCGGGCCAGGATAGTCGGCAGCACTTCCACGCCCACCACTTCGCTGGCCGCGATGCGCACGACGCCGGTCACGCCCTGCCCCTGGCTGCTGGCGGCGCGCTCCATCAGGGCGGCAGTGTGCTCCATGGTTTCCGCATGTGGCCGCAACGCCAGCGCCACTTCCGTGGGGAGCAAGCCCAGCTGGGAGCGCGTAAACAGGGTCGCGCCCAGCGCCTGTTCCAGCGCGGCGATATGCCGGCCGACGGTAGGTTGCGTGATGCCCAGCGCGCGGGCGGCGCCGGACAGGGAGCCGTGCTGCAGCACGGCCAGCAGCGAACGGTAGTATTCCCAGGCGATGGATGTGGCGGTCATACATAAATGTATAGCCTGTGCTCGATGCTCGTCAATTCCCAATCAGCCTTGCGCGGCAGATACTGGCGCCATCAACCACACGGAGGTCAGCATGGAAGACACGAAAACGGCATTGGTACTGGGCGCCACGGGCGGCATCGGCGGCGAGATGGTGCGCCAGCTATTGGCGGCGGGCTGGCGGGTACGCGCCCTCACGCGGGGCGAGACGCCATCGCCACGGAGCGACCGCATCGAGTGGCTGCGCGGCGATGCGCTGGCGCGCGCGGACGTGCTGGCGGCCGCCAAGGGCTGCGCCGTCATCGTGCACGCCGTCAACCCGCCCGGCTACCGCCACTGGGGCCGGCTGGTGCTGCCCATGCTCGACAACACCATCGCGGCGGCGATCGCCGAAGGCGCCACCATCGTGCTGCCCGGCACCGTGTACAACTTCGGTCCCGACGCTTTCCCGCTGCTGGCGGAAGACGCGCCGCAGCACCCGCTGACGCGCAAGGGCGCCATCCGCGTGGAACTGGAAGCGCGGCTGGAACGGGCCAGCACGCAGGGCGCCAGGGTGCTGATCGTGCGCGCGGGCGACTTCTTCGGCCCCCGCGCCGGCAACAACTGGTTTTCGCAGGGCCTGGTAAAGCCGGGCCAAAGCGTGCGCAGCATCCTGTATCCGGGCGCGCCCGGCGTGGGCCACCAGTGGTCCTACCTGCCCGACGTGGCGCGCACGATGCTGCAACTGCTGGCCGTGCGCGCCACCTTGCCGCCATTTGCGCGCTTTCACATGGCCGGCCACTGGGACCACGACGGCCGGCAAATGACGGGCGCGATTGCCCGCGTGGTGGCACGGGCGACGGGCGCTGCGCCCGCCATCCGGCGTTTTCCGTGGTGGCTGGTGACGCTGGCGTCGCCGTTCGTGGCGACCCTGCGCGAAATGCGCGAGATGCGCTATCTGTGGCAAACGCCCTTGTCCATGGAGAATGCGCGGCTGCTGGCCGTGCTGGGCCAGGAGCCGCATACGCCGCTCGACGAGGCGGTGCGGGCGACATTGGAGGGCATGGGCAATCTGAACGCGGCAGGCAAAAAAAATGCGCCGGGATTGCCGGCGCGCTGATTGCAGGTACCGCGGCACAGATTATTTCTGTGCCAGTACCCATTTGACCAGGGTGTGAGCTTCAGCATCGCTCACTTGCGGGTTCGCTGGCATCGGGATCGCGCCCCAGGTGCCGGAACCGCCCTTCATGACTTTCGCCGCGAGCTTGGCTTCCGCGTCTTTCTGACCGGCGTACTTGGCAGCCACGTCCTTGAACGCAGGGCCCACCAGTTTCGTGCTCACCGCGTGGCAAGCCATGCAGTTCTTTGCTTTCGCCAGATCCGGATTGGCCAACGCTGCTTGCGATGCCAGAGCCGATACGGTCAATACACTCACCAACATAAAACGTTTCATTGTCTTTTCTCCAAAGTTACTTCCTGCGGCATTTTACTGTGTTTCCGCAGATGCACCACGAGCCCAGATCAAGCGTTTCAATGTAGTAACGCAATGTCGTCAGAAGGCAGTCCTATTCTGCCCCATCTGCGCGCCCATGGCCATGTTGTTTGTAAGGCGATGTAACGACGGCCGGCCCCGTCCAGTCAAACGGGGCCGGCCGTCGCACTTATGCAACAAATCAGCGTTTCTGCTTCTTCAGCTGGGAGAGATCGCGCACGGCGCCGCGGTCGGCCGACGTCGTCAGGGCCGCATACGCCTGCAGCGCCTGCGACACATAGCGCTCGCGGTTGACGGGCAGCCAGGCATCATCGCCCTTCGCTTCCATGGCGGCGCGGCGCGCGGCCAGTTCGGCATCCGTGACGCGCAGGTTGATGGTGCGCTCGGGGATGTCGATGTCGATGAAATCGCCCTCTTCCACCAGGCCGATGGCGCCGCCTTCGGCCGCTTCCGGCGAGGCGTGGCCGATCACCAGGCCCGAGGAGCCGCCCGAGAAGCGTCCGTCCGTGAACAGCGCGCACGCCTTGCCCAGGCCCTTCGACTTGATGTACGAAGTCGGATACAGCATTTCCTGCATGCCGGGGCCGCCTTTCGGACCTTCGTAGCGGATGATGACGACGTCGCCCTCATGCACAGTATCGGCCAAAATCGCTTCAACAGCGGAATCCTGGCTTTCGAACACGCGCGCCTTGCCCGAGAATTTCAGGATGCTTTCATCGACGCCCGCCGTCTTGACGATGCAGCCCTTTTCAGCCAGGTTGCCGTACAAGACGGCCAGGCCGCCATCCTGCGAGTAGGCGTGGGCCTTGTCGCGGATGCAGCCGGTGGCGCGGTCCGTGTCGACGGCGGCGAAGCGCTCCGACTGCGAAAACGCCGTCTGCGTCGGCACGCCGCCCGGCGCGGCGCGGAACAGTTCATGCACGGCCGGATCGTCCGTGCACATGATGTCGTTTTGCGCGATGGCGTCGGCCAGGGTGGGCGCGTGGATGGTCGGCAAAGTGGTGTTGAGCAGGCCGGCGCGCGCCAGTTCGCCCAGGATGCCCACGATGCCGCCCGCGCGGTGCACGTCTTCGATATGGTATTTGTCCGTCATCGGCGCCACCTTGCACAGGCACGGCACCTTGCGCGAGATGCGGTCGATGTCGGCCATCGTGAATGCCACTTCCGCCTCGTGCGCGGCGGCCAGCAAGTGCAGCACGGTGTTGGTCGAGCCGCCCATGGAGACGTCGAGCGCCATGGCGTTCTCGAACGCCGCCTTGGTGGCGATGGAACGGGGCAGCACGGTGTAATCATCCTGCTCGTAATGGCGCTTGGCCAGTTCGACGATCAAACGGCCCGCGCGCAGGAACAGCTGCTGGCGGTCCGAGTGCGTGGCCAAAATCGTGCCGTTGCCGGGCAGGGCCAGGCCCAGCGCCTCGGTCAGGCAATTCATCGAGTTGGCCGTAAACATGCCGGAGCAGGAACCGCAGGTCGGACAGGCCGAGCGTTCGATCTCGGCCACGTCGGCGTCGGAGACGGTGCTGTCGCCGGCCTTGATCATGGCGTCGACCAGGTCCAGCTTGATGATCTTCTGGCTGCCGTTGACGACCTTGACGACCTTGCCCGCTTCCATCGGCCCGCCGGAAATAAACACGACGGGGATGTTGATGCGCATGGCGGCCATCAGCATGCCCGGCGTGATCTTGTCGCAGTTCGAGATGCAGACCATGGCGTCGGCGCAGTGGGCGTTGACCATGTATTCGACGGAGTCGGCGATCAGGTCGCGCGAGGGCAGCGAATACAGCATGCCGCCGTGGCCCATGGCGATGCCGTCATCGACGGCGATGGTGTTGAATTCCTTGGCCACGCCGCCGGCCGCCTCGATTTCGCGCGCCACCATCTGGCCCAGGTCCTTCAGATGCACGTGACCGGGCACGAACTGGGTGAACGAGTTGACGACGGCGATGATCGGCTTGTCGAAGTCGCCGTCCTTCATGCCGGTGGCGCGCCACAGGGCGCGGGCGCCAGCCATGTTGCGGCCGTGGGTGGTGGTGCGGGAGCGGTATTGCGGCATGATGGGGACCTTCCAAGAGTAATGGGTGCTGGACTGCGCGGGCTTGCAACAAAACCCTGCATGCAGTGGGGGTACGCCAGATTGCCTTGCGCGCGCCCCACTGTCAAATATATGATGCACGTGTCTGTGAGTCGTTTTATATATCACAGCACTTATTCCACATGGAAACGCATATGAATCTCGAGCTGCGCCAGCTGCGCTACTTTGTCACCGTCGCCGAGGAATTGCACTTCGGCCGCGCCGCCGCGCGCCTGCACATGACGCAGCCGCCCCTGTCGCAGACGATCATGGCCCTGGAAGAATTGCTGGGCGCGCCCCTGTTCGTGCGCACGCGCCGGGAGGTGCAGCTGACGCCGGCCGGCACGGCCCTGCTGCCCGAGGCGCGCCGGCTGTTGGCGCAGGCGCTCGATTTGCCCGCGCTGGTGCGGCGGGCCGCGCAGGGCGAAGCGGGGCGCCTGAGCCTGGCGTTTGTTTCGTCGGCCGACTACAGCGTGCTGCCGCCCTTGCTGCGCGCTTACCGGACGGCCTACCCGCAAGTGCGGATCGCGCTGCAGGAAGCCACCTCCGACCTCCAGCTCGAGGAATTGCTGGCCGGGCGCACGGATGCTGGCCTGTTGATCCCACCGCTGCCCGAGAAGGCGAAAGGAGAGCTCGATTACCTGCCCGTGCTGGCCGAACCGCTGGTGCTGGCCGCGCCGTCCGGCCTCGCCATCCTGACGGCACCGGGACCCGTGCGCCTGCGCGACGTGCCGCCCCTGCCCCTGATCATCTTCCCGCGCGCGATCTCGCCCGCCCTGCACGACGCCATCCTCGGCGTATTCCGCTCGGCCGGCATCACGCCGCAGATCGGCCAGGAAGCGATCCAGATGCAAACCATCGTCAGCCTCGTCTCGGCTGGCATGGGCATCGCGCTTGTGCCACAATCGGTATCGAACCTGATGCGCCCCGGCGTAGAATACAGGCCGTTGCAGGACGCCACGCCGCTGGTGGAAACGGGCCTGGCCTGGCGCCGCGACAATCCGTCCGCCGTGCTGCAAGGATTCCTGGCGCTGCTGCGCAAGCAGATCGGCGCGACCGCCCAATAAATTAAGTGGCCGCTAAGGCAAAAAACCGCCAGCGCCCCCATACTACGCAACCTTGGCTTTAAACAAAGAAAGAAACCCCATGCTGATACACCCGATGCCCGACCCGATCGCCATACAAATCGGCCCGCTCGCCGTGCACTGGTACGGCCTGATGTATGTGCTGGCCTTCGCCCTGTTCATTCTCCTGGGCCGCGTGCGCATCAAGCAGCCGCATATCGCCGTGCTGGGCTGGCAGAAGGAAGACCTCGACGACATGCTGTTCTACGGCATGCTGGGCGTGGTGATCGGCGGGCGCCTGGGCGAAGTGCTGTTCTACCGCCCCGAATACTTCCTGCACAATCCGCTCGAGATCTTCATGGTCTGGCATGGCGGCATGTCCTTCCATGGCGGCTTCCTCGGCGTCATCCTGGCCATGTATCTGTGGAGCCGCAAAGCGGGCCGCAACCTGTTCGACGTGCTCGACTTCATCGCCCCGCTGGTGCCGCTCGGCTACGCGGCCGGCCGCCTGGGCAACTTCATCAATGCCGAACTGCCGGGCCGCATCGCGCCGGACACCCTGCCATGGGCCATGCAGTGGCCGGGCATTCCGTATCCCGTGCACCCGTCGCCCCTGTACCAGATGCTGATCGACGGCATCCTCGTCTTCATCATCCTGTGGCTGTATGCGCGCAAGCAGCGCCCGCGCATGGCCGTCGGCGCCATGTTCACCCTGCTGTACGGCTGCGCGCGCTTCTTCACGGAATACTTCCGCACGCCGGACTGGGAAGTCGTGTGGCTGGGCGTGCCGATCACGTCGGGCCAGATGCTGTCCCTGCCGATGATCGTCGGCGCCATCGCCCTGCTCGTGTGGGCGTATAAAAGCCAGGTCATGGGCACGCCGCCCACCAAGGCCCGCCCGGCCTGAACGGCGATCAGCCTTGTAACTTGCTTGTAATCGCTCTCCATTGCGCCGGCGTCACGGGCGTGATGGACAAGCGGCTGCCCTTCTTGAGCAGCAGCATGTCTTCCAGTTCGGGCATCTGGCGCATCTCGGACAGGGGCAGCAGCGCCGTCTTCTTCACGCCGCGCACGTCGACGCTGATCCAGCGCGGCTGTTCAGGCGTGGCCTTGGCATCGAAATATTTGCCGCCCTCTTCAAACTGGCTGTGATCGGGATACGCGCCGCTGGCCACTTCGGCCACGCCCGCCACGCCCGGCTGCGGGCAGCTCGAATGGTAGAACAGCACGCCATCGCCGGGCCGCATGCCATCGCGCATGAAGTTGCGCGCCTGGTAGTTGCGCACGCCAAACCACGGCATGGTGTGCTGGGGCGCGGCCATCAGGTCGTCGATGCTCACTTCATCGGGTTCGGATTTCATCAGCCAGTATTGTTTCATGCTCACTCCCTCTCAAAAGCACCAGGCGTAAAAAAACGGTTGCGCATGATGCTGCAACCGTTTTCTTTGTACTGCAAATTGGGCCCCGCCTGTGCCGCTATGCCGGCATCCCGAACCAAACGGTTCAAGGTGGTCACGTTAGTTCAATTTCGGGTTCGTCGAACGAGCGACGCTCACTCCCATCAAACAAAATTCGCAACCGATGCGCATAAATGGTTCAAGGAATATATGGCAATCGCGAACACCGCAGGGTAGACCCAAGTTTACTCCTTTGATCGCGCATCGCAAAGACAAATCGTACCGTGTCCGCTTAAAAAAGGTTTTCCTGGGGCGTCAATGCGCTATCCAGGACGGTATGCATGGCCGAGATTTTCTGCTTCACTTCCAGTATCGTCAATTCCGACAGCGGACCTTGCGGCGACTTCACGGAGAGGAATTCCGCGGCCACGCCCAGGGCGGCCAGCACGGCGATGCGGTCGTTGCCCTTGACCTTGCCCGCGTCGCGGATGGCTTTCATTTTACTGTCAAGATAGATCGCCGCTTCGCGCAGCGCGCGCTCTTCGCCGTCGCGACACACCATGCTGTAGGACTGGCCCATGATATTGACATCGACACGCGACATTACGCTTCCTTCTCGTTCTCGGCAATATAGGCGCCCGCTTCCGAAGCGGCTTGCTCCAGGCCAGCTTGCACCAGTTCGGGAATTTTTTCCAGCAACGCTTCCACCCGCTCCTGCGCCTCGCGCATGCGTTGCACATACAGGGCGTTCTCGGCGGCCAGCGCGGCATTGTCCTTGCGCAGTTGCGCGTTTTCACGGCGCAGCGCATGGGTCATTTCGGCCAGCAGGCCTATTTTGTCGGATAATTCATTGAATTCGGAAATCATCCCGCCACTATAGGGCGGACGCTCCATGGGCGTCAATCGAATCACGCCGCTGTCACACATATTTACATCAATGCAGGGCAGTTGGCGGACAATACACGCTTTTTCTGGCGCTTTTCGCCATCTGCACGCATCCGCCAGCGCCGCGACGGCAGCGATTTACTCGTCGACGTAATCAGGTTCGATATCGAGTCCGCCATAGCTGTTTTCGCAAGAGCGGCGCGTCAGCGTCTGTTGTCCACCCTTGCCATCAAGCACCATCGTCAAATCGCGGCAAGTGCGGCGGTAGCTGCCAGGTTTGGCGTCCGTCCGCGAGGGCGTCAAAGTGACGCGCAAGGGCACGGCATTGCCCAGCCCCTTGTTGCTCCATTCACGGGTCTTGCCATCCTCTTCATCTTTCAGGGTGCGCACGGCGGCCGTCAGCAAGGATTTTTGTTCCTGCGCATTGAGCTTGGCGATGGTGACGTCGGACAGGAAAGGCGGTGACACGACGACGGCCGGGTCCTTGCCCTGCACATCCCAGCGGCCGCTGTTCTGCGAACAGGTGCGGCGGCTCAGGTCCTGCGACTTGCCTGCCGCCGTGACGACGAATTTCATGTCGCGGCAGACGTGCGCCTTCAGGCTGTGCTCCGTCATGCCGGAGTTGCTGAAGTTGTATGTGACTTTCACCAGCACGCCATTGTCGGCGCCGTTGTTCCATACATGGGCTTCCTGGTCGTCGTCATCCTTGTTCAAGTCGTTGAACAAGTCATTGAGCAACATTTCCTTTTCCAGCGGCGTCAGGGTGGCCACGGTGATCTCGTCGACGATGGTGGGCGTTTGCGCGCCGGCATTACCCAGGCAGGCGAGACCGATGAGGGTGGCGCCCAGCAGGCGCAGGGCGGGACGGGAAATCGGGAATGGCATGGCGTGCTTTCTGGTGCAAGTGGTGATATTGATATGCAATTGCAATCATCTTATCAAATTTCATAGTCAAACTCTGTTTCCTGTGCGTACAGGAACGCCGCCTCTCCGGACGGCATGCTAGAGTCGCGCCTGTTGCTGACGCCCGGGAACGAGGCTTGCGCTGGCGCAAACCCTGTGTAGATGCAGGCTCTGCTCAGCATCTATCTATATGTTCCCTTTGAATAAGCCCTTGAAGTTGACCCTTAGCGTCCCTATAATTAGCACTCGTTAGTAGAGAGTGCTAACAAACTCTTTCGTAGTAATCCTCAGGACTGATGGTGCTTGCCAGGCCACTGCAGGGAACGCTACGCGGCGGGCGACGCCGCGATGCACCACTGCCGGAAACAGGCAAGGACAGGATGACATGGGGTTTGCTTGACCGTTGCGGGCTGCTTTCAACGGCGGTCACTGAAAGCACGTCTGGCGCTGTGCCAGGCATGTATTCACTTAGCAACACCTATCCATTGAACTTTAAGGAGTTTTGTATGAATCTGCGCCCATTGAACGATCGCGTCATCGTCAAACGCCTCGACCAGGAAACCAAGACTGCGTCCGGCCTCATCATTCCTGATGCAGCTGCTGAAAAACCGGATCAAGGCGAAGTCCTTGCCGTAGGCAATGGCAAGATTCTCGACGACGGCAAAGTCCGTCCTCTGGATGTCAAAGTGGGCGACCGCGTCCTGTTCGGCAAGTACGCCGGCCAAACCGTCAAAGTTGACGGCGATGAGCTGCTGGTCATGCGCGAAGAAGACATCATGGCGATCGTCGTCAAGTAATTGTTTCCACGTTGTAGACAGATACATCCCGAAACTCAGGAGAATTGAACATGGCAGCTAAAGAAGTAGTATTCGGCGACGCAGCGCGCGCCAAGATGGTCGAAGGCGTCAACATCCTCGCCAACGCAGTCAAAGTAACGCTGGGCCCGAAAGGCCGCAACGTCGTCCTGGAGCGCTCGTTCGGCGCCCCTACCGTCACCAAGGATGGTGTGTCGGTAGCGAAAGAAGTTGAACTCAAAGACAAGCTCATGAACATGGGCGCGCAAATGGTCAAGGAAGTTGCTTCCCGCACCAGCGACAACGCCGGCGACGGCACCACCACCGCGACCGTGCTGGCACAAGCCATCGTGCGCGAAGGCATGAAGTTCGTTGCCGCCGGCATGAACCCGATGGACCTGAAGCGCGGTATCGACAAAGCCGTTGCGGCGACCGTCGAAGAACTGGCGAAAATCGCCCGTCCTTGCACCACGACCAAGGAAATCGCCCAAGTTGGCGCGATCTCGGCGAACTCGGACTACTCGATCGGCGAGCGTATCGCTGAAGCGATGGAAAAAGTCGGCAAAGAAGGCGTGATCACCGTGGAAGACGGCAAGTCGCTGAACGACGAGCTGGACATCGTTGAAGGCATGCAGTTCGACCGCGGCTACCTGTCGCCATACTTCATCAACAACCCAGAGAAACAAGTTGCCGTACTGGACAGCCCATTCGTCCTGCTGTGCGACAAGAAAATCTCGAACATCCGTGACCTGCTGCCGGTACTGGAACAAGTCGCCAAAGCTGGCCGCCCACTGCTGATCATCGCCGAAGACATCGAAGGCGAAGCGCTGGCGACCCTGGTGGTGAACAACATCCGCGGCATCCTGAAAACCTGCGCAGTGAAAGCCCCTGGCTTCGGCGACCGCCGCAAGGCCATGCTGGAAGACATCGCTGTCCTGACCGGCGGCCAAGTGATCGCTGAAGAAGTCGGCCTGACCCTGGAAAAAGTGACCCTGGCCGAACTGGGCCAAGCGAAACGCATCGAAGTGGGCAAGGAAAACACCATCGTCATCGATGGCGCCGGCGAAGCTGCCTCGATCGAAGCACGCGTGAAACAAGTGCGTGTACAGATCGAAGAAGCGACCTCGGACTACGACCGTGAAAAACTGCAAGAGCGCGTGGCCAAACTGGCCGGCGGCGTTGCCGTGATCAAGGTTGGCGCAGCCACCGAAGTCGAAATGAAAGAGAAAAAAGCCCGCGTTGAAGATGCACTGCACGCGACCCGCGCTGCCGTGGAAGAAGGCATCGTGCCAGGCGGCGGCGTAGCCCTGCTGCGCGCACGCGCCAACATCACGGTCAAGGGCGACAACCCTGATCAAGATGCCGGTATCAAGATCGTCCTGCGCGCAATGGAAGAGCCACTGCGCATGATCGTGCAAAACGCTGGCGAAGAAGCTTCGGTCGTCGTGGCAGCCGTACTGGCTGGCTCGGGCAACTACGGCTACAACGCTGCCAACGGCACGTATGGCGACATGGTGGAAATGGGCGTTCTGGACCCAGCCAAAGTGACCCGTTCGGCGCTGCAAAACGCCGCTTCGATCGCTTCGCTGATGCTGACGACCGACTGCATGGTCTGCGAAATCGCTGACGACAAGGCAGCCGGCGGCATGGGCGGCGGCATGGGTGGTATGGGCGGCATGGGCGGCATGGACGGCATGATGTAATGTCCGGCGTCCCCGCGCGCAGGCGACGGCGCGCAGGGACGCTTACGCCGGGACAAGGCTGGCAAGCCAAAACCTGCCAGCGCCTGCCCGGCGGCCCCGAAAGCCACCTTCTACGGAAGGTGGCTTTTTTTCATCTTTCTTTTTAGCAACTCCAACGATTGCCCATGCGTGCGTTTTGCTTTAGCATGGCCGCCATCGTCCTTCTTTCTCCCCATCGCCATCATGCCGCCACGCGCCTCTTCTTCCAAAACCACCATCATCGCCGGCATCCTGGCCGGCTTGCTGGCCGCCGGACTCGGCGCGTTCTACCTGCACCAGCAGTCCGCGCCGCACGCAGGCAATCCCCCGGCCGCGAGCAGTCCGGCGCAAGAGCAGAACGCGCGCGCCGTCGATGCGCTGATGGCGTTGCCGGAGATTAAGGCCTGGTCGGCGCATATCGAAAAGGCGTCGGGCGGCCGCGCGCACGGCGCCGTGATGGAAACGTCGCCCGAGACGCGCCTCGTCGATGGCGTCGCCTGTTATCAGCTGAGCTTTGTCGAAAACACGCCCGATGCCGCGCACCGCTGGGAGAGTTTCATCGTTTCGCCTGACGGCAAGCGCATCCTCGTCGACGACATCGTCAGCGGTGAGCTGATCAGCCTGGAACAATGGCGCAAGGACAACGCGCCCATGCAGCGCATCGTCCCTCAATAAGCTCCCCTACGCCGGCGCCCCCTGCGGCGCCGCGCCGCGCACGCGCGCCACCCACCACACCGTCCACAGCGACAAGCCCGCCGCCAGCCAGCCATTGACGCCATAGCCGCTGATGTGGCCGGCCGCGTCCGTCTGCAGGCTCAGGCCGCCCAGCCACGCGCCCAGGCCGCTGCCCAGGCTTTGCAGGGCCGAATTGGCGCTGAGAAAGGCGCCGCGCTTGTGCGGTTCCGGGATGGTCGTCAGCAGCGCCTGCAGCGGTATCGTGCGGCCCGAAACGAGTGCCATAAAGAAGGGAAACGCCAGCATCAGCCCCAGCAGCGGCAACTGGGGCAAGTGCGTCATGAACAGCAGCGGCGCGATCGACAGCAGCGAGACCCAGCGGTACACCTGCTGCTTGCCGGCCCGGTCCGCCCAGCGGCCGATCAGGCGCGCCGTGAAGATCGTGGCGCAGCCGCCCGCCAGGTACACCCAGGTGACGTCGGCCGGCGCCAGCCCCATATTGCCCACCAGTACGGGTGAAATGAAGGGGATCACCAGCATACCCGCCGTCATGTTGACAATCGACAAGGCAAACGCTTGCAGGTGGCGTCGCTCGCGGAACAGCGCCAGCAACTTCGGCAGCACCTGGCGCAGCGGCGTGGCAGCCGCGCCCGTGTGCGCCGTCAGCGAGGGCAGCACGCGCGCCGCGCCCAGCCAGACCAGCAGCGACAGCACGACCAGCAGGAAAAACGGCGACGCCCAGCCAAAGTGCGCGGCCAGCACCACGCCGATGGGCACGCCGCCCACGGCCGCCATGGCAAACGAGGTCATGACGATGCCCGTGGCCGCGCCGCGCCGCTCGGCAGGAATCACGTCGCCGATGATGGCCATGACCATGGCGCCCAGCACGCCGCCCGTCAGCCCGGCAAAGGCGCGCGACCACAGCAGCACATGGAAGTTCGGCGCCAGCGCGCAAGCCAGATTCGACACGGTGAACAGGCAAAACATGGTCAGCAGCAGCTTCTTGCGGTCGAAGCGGTCGATATACGTGGCCGCCAGCAAGCCGGACAGGCCCGCGCACCAGGCGTAGGCCGAAACGGCGCCGGAGACGGCGGCCGGGCCGATGGAGAACGCCTGCATCAGCTGGGGCGCCAGCGGCATCATCACCATGAAATCCATGATGACGGTAAATTGCGTGAGGGCCAGCAGCCACAGCATCGCGCGCTCGCGGGCCGGTGTCAGCATGGGGACGGGCGCGGCCATCATGCGAGCGCCTCGATCTCGGTACGGGCCTGGCGCAGGATGGCGCGGATGGCGTCAAGACGGCAAGCGTCCGCATCCCCCGCGCGTGCGCGTGCCAGCACGGCCGCCTTCAATTCGTGCATCAGGTGGCGCAGGTCGTCGTCCGCGCCGGCCGGCGCGTCGATCCTCGCGGCAATCGCGTCGACATAGGCGCGGTTCGCTGCCAGGAAAGCCAGCCCTTCCGGCGTAATGCTGTGCAGTTTCTTGTTGCCATCGCGGCTGACGGCCACGTAACCGTGGCCCACCAGACCATGCATCAGCGGATAGATGGCGCCGGGGCTGGGCGCGTACGCACCGCCGGCGCGCTGCGCGATGGCCTGGATGATGTCGTAGCCGTGGCGCGGCTTGTCGGCGATCAATTGCAGCACCAGGTAGCGCAAGGTGCCCGCATCAAACATTTTCGGCCCGCGCGCGGCGGGAACAGGCTTGGCAACGCTGGCGGCGGCGCCCGGCGCATCGCCGTGGCGGTGGGCCGCCGCGCGCAGCGGGGGCGTGCCACAAAGAAAAAGGGACATGGCATTCCTTAAGATATATCGCAATAAGATATATCTTATGTTCGATACCGCCGCAACGCAAGGTTTACTTTCTGGCATCGAAGCCCGATACTCGGCCACATGCCCGCCACCACCGTCCGCCCGCTCGCGCCCGACGACGTTGCCGCCTACCGCGCGCTGCGCCTGGCCGGCATCGCCGAACTGCCCGCCACCTTCTGCACGACGTACGCGGCGGAGAGCGGCTTGCCGCTGGCACAGATAGCCCAGCGCTTGCGCATCACTTCCCGCCAAATAATATTTGGCGTTTTCGACAAGGAACAATTGATCGCCATTGCCGGCCTGCGCCGCGAACCGATTGCCGTCGTGCATGACAAGGCCAGCCTGTGGGGCGTGTACGTGGCGCCGCAGGCGCGCGGGCGCGGCGCGGGACGGCAACTGGTGCAGGCCGCCATCGACCATGCCTGCGCCATTCCCGAACTGGGCCGCGTGCGCCTGGCCGTGGCGCAGGACAACCACGCGGCGTTGACCCTGTACCTCGCTTGCGGTTTTACCCTGGAAGACTGTCCCGCATCGGACGGCATGCTGCCGATGCAGCTGTGGCTGCCCCGCCCGGCTCGTGCAAGTGCCAGTGCAAGTGCCGAAAGTAATGTCTTTATGAAAATCAATACCTTACAAATCCCTGCGAAATAGCGGACAGGCCGTTTTTTCTGTTGCAAGCAAACGCGGCAGGCCTTAGCATCGCGGCTTACAAAAAAAACTTGGGGAGAGCCAATGTCATCGGCCGAGACACAAACCGCCACGGGCAAGATGCCCCGGCAAATACCGTACATCATCGCCAACGAAGGCTGCGAACGCTTCAGCTTCTATGGCATGCGCAACATCCTGACGCCATTCCTCATCAGCACCCTGCTGCTGATGATCCCGATCGACCAGCGCACGGGCGAAGCCAAGCACGTCTTCCACACCTTCGTCATCGGCGTGTACTTCTTCCCGCTGCTGGGCGGCTGGCTGGCCGACCGCTTCTTTGGCAAGTACAACACCATCTTCTGGCTCAGCCTCGTGTATTGCGCCGGCCATGCCTGCCTGGCCCTGTTTGAAAACAGCGTCAACGGCTTCTATTTCGGCCTGTTCCTGATCGCCTTCGGTTCCGGCGGCATCAAGCCCCTCGTCGCCTCGTTCGTCGGCGACCAGTTCGACCAGACCAACAAGCACAAGGCCAAGCTGGTGTTCGACCTGTTCTACTGGATCATTAACTTCGGCTCCTTCTTCGCCTCGCTGCTGATGCCGATGTTCCTGCGCGACTTCGGTCCGTCGATCGCCTTCGGCATCCCCGGCCTGATGATGCTGGCCGCCACCATCGTCTTCTGGATGGGCGCCAAGAAATACGTGCACGTGCCGCCGGCGCCGCCGAATCCCGATTCGTTCACCCGCGTGGCCCGCACGGCCCTGCTGGCGCGCGTCGATGGCGGTTCGCGTCCCGGCCTGTACGTGGCGTATGTCGGCGTGATCGGTGCCCTGTATGCGTTCTACAGCATTCCCGAATGGGGCTTCGTGATTTCCGCGTGTACGGCGCTGGTCCTGCTGCTGGCCTTCGGCAGCATCGGCACGGCCATGCAGCTGGAACGCGCACGCGGCATCCACCCGGACGAAGCCGTCGAAGGCGTGCGCGCCGTGTTGCGCATCCTCGTCATCTTCGCCCTCGTCACGCCCTTCTTCTCGCTGTTCGACCAGAAGGCCTCGACGTGGATCGTGCAGGCGAACACCATGGAAAAACCAAGCTGGTTCCTGCCGGCGCAGATGCAGGCGCTGAACCCGATGCTGGTGATGCTCTTGATCCCGTTCAACAACCTGGTGCTGTACCCAATGCTCAACCGCTTCGGCCTGGAAGCGACGGCCTTGCGCCGCATGACGGCCGGCATCGGCTTTTCCTCGCTGGCCTGGATCGTCATCGGCTTGCTGCAACTGGCCCTCGACAGCGGCAACGCCGTCTCCATCATGTGGCAGATCCTGCCGTACGCCCTGCTGACGTTTGGCGAAGTGCTGGTCTCGGCGACAGGACTGGAGTTTGCGTACAGCCAGGCGCCCGTCTCGATGAAGGGCGCCATCATGAGCTTCTGGAATCTGTCGACCACGGTGGGCAACCTGTGGGTGCTGATCGTCAACCGCAGCGTCATGAACGAAGGCGTGATCGGCAAGATCGCCGAAAGCGGCATCAGCGTGACGGCCTTCCAGATGTTCTTCTTCGCCGCCTTCGCCGCCGTCGCCATGCTGGCTTTCGGCCTGTATGCGAAGCGCTACAAGATGGTCGACAACTACCGCCAGGCGGCCATCCCGGCAAAAGCATGATGCCGGTTTAATCCGCCGCAATGAAGAAGGGCGCCCTCGGGCGCCCTTTTTTTACGTCGTCACGGTCGGCGCGTCGCGCCCCGTGCGCTCGCGGATCTGCGCCACCTGTTCGGCGATGGCGATCAGTGGCGCCAGCGCCTCCTGGGTCGGCATGCCGTGCTGCGCGGCGTCAGCCTCGTCGCGCTCCAGGTACAGGCGCAGGGTGGCGCCTTCGGTGCCCGTGCCGGACAGGCGCAGCACGATGCGCGCGCCATCCTTCATGACGATGCGGATGCCCTGCTGCGTCGCCACGGAACCGTCGACGGGGTCCGTGTAGCTGAAATCGTCGGCCAGCGCCACCGTATAGCCATCGAACACCTGGCCCGGCAGGGCGGCCAGCCGGCCGCGCACGGCTTCCATCAGCTGCTGCGCGCCGGCGCTGTCGATGTCTTCGTAATCGTGGCGCGAATAGTAATTGCGGCCATACGTGGCCCAGTGTGCGCGCACGATGTCTTCCACCGATTGTTTTTTCGCTGCCAGCAGGTTGAGCCAGAACAGCACGGCCCACAGGCCATCCTTTTCGCGCACGTGGTTCGAGCCCGTGCCGTAGCTCTCTTCGCCGCACAGCGTCGCCATGTCCGCGTCGAGCAGGGTGCCGAAGAACTTCCAGCCCGTCGGCGTCTCGTAGCACGGGATGCCCAGCGCGCTGGCGACGCGGTCGGCCGCGCCCGACGTCGGCATGGAGCGGGCGATGCCCTTCAAGCCGGCGCGGTAGCCTGGCGCCACGCTGGCATTCGCGGCCAGAATCGCCAGGCTGTCCGACGGCGTAACGTCGAAGCGCCGGCCGACGATCATGTTGCGGTCGCCGTCGCCGTCCGAGGCGGCGCCGAAGTCGGGGCCATCGCCGGCCGCCATGATGGCGATCAATTCCTGCGCGTTGACGGGATTCGGGTCGGGATGGCCGCCGCCGAAGTCTTCCAGGGGCACGCCGTTGATGACGCTGCCCTTGGTCGCGCCCAGCATGTCTTCCAGGATGGCCGTCGCATACGGGCCGGAGACGGCGTGCATGCCGTCAAAGCAGAGGCGCAAGCCGCCCGCGAACAGGGCGCGGATGGCGTCGAAATCGAACAGCTGCTGCATCAGTTCCGCGTAATCGAGGACCGGGTCGATCACCTCGACCGTCATCTGCTCGATGCGCACCAATCCCAGCGCATCGAGGTCGATGTCGGCAGCGTCGCTGATGCGGTATTCGGTAATGGCTTGCGTGCGGGCGTAGATGGCTTCGGTGACCTTCTCGGGCGCCGGGCCGCCATTGGCGATGTTGTACTTGATGCCGAAATCGCCATCGG
Source organism: Janthinobacterium rivuli (assembly GCF_009208735.1). GTDB lineage: Bacteria > Pseudomonadota > Gammaproteobacteria > Burkholderiales > Burkholderiaceae_D > Janthinobacterium. Next base: position 133,472 of record NZ_WFLJ01000002.1, read on the forward strand.
GGCCACCCGGATTATGGCTGGCCGACAAGATGAGGCCGCCGCTGGCGCCATGCTTGCGGATGACGCAGCTGACGGCCGGCGTCGACAGGATGCCGCCCTGCCCCAGCAGCACGCGCGCGTAGCCATGCGCGGCCGCCATGCGCAGCACCGTCTGGATCGCCGCGCGGTTGTAAAAGCGGCCGTCGCCGCCCAGCACCAGGGTCTGGCCATGGCAGTCGCCGAGCGTGTCAAAAACGCTCTGCACGAAATTTTCCAGGTACTGCGGCTGGCTGAACACGCCCACTTTCTTGCGCAGGCCCGACGTGCCTGGCCGCTGGCCGGCAATCGGCGCCGTATTGATGATTTGTATAGTCATGTTGCCTCCCTATTAACTCCCCATGTTAACGCATGCCGGGCCAGCGGCAAAGCGTTGTACGGCTGCCACGGTACGGTAAACCGCTTAAGCCGGTTGCAGCAATGCCACCGCACTCTTGCATGTCTCGCAACCCCGCACTATAATAAGAATAGTTCTCATTCACATTTGGATTCCATGCGGAATCCGCATCCCGCATGTCCCGCCTGCCATCGACCGGCCAGGACGGCATGGCTGGTGCGCAGCTGAATGACACGCTGCGCCAGCCAGGCATCCCCGCCAAGCAAGCCTTCCCCTGTCAATAACGAAAAAGGTCGTTTCATGGCGCAAGCATGTTCGCTGGCCGGCCCTGGCGCCGCCACTTTCCGGTAACTTGCACCGCTGCGATAACCACGTTTCTCACCACAAACTAAGGCATACACCATGCACCTCACTTCCATCGCGCGCCTCGGCGCCCTCGCCGCCGCCCTGCTGGGCGCGACCCTCGCCTGCGGCAGCGCCAGCGCGCACCAGATCTGGCTGCAGCAGGACGGCAAGGCCGCCAGCGTGTACTTCGGCGAATTCGGCGACAACCTGCGCGAAGCGTCGCCCGGCCTGCTCGACAAGTTCAGCATCAGGAACGTGACGTGGATATCGGCCAAGGGCGCGCAGCCGCTGCAGGCAAGCAAGACAGCCGGCGCGTTCATCCTGAATGGCAAGGCGGGCGCCGGCGAAAGCATCATCGTCGAGGAAGACAACTACCCGTCGTGGGAAGAGAAGAAGGATGGCAAGAGCACGCGCACCGTGTGGATTCCCGCCGCGCGCCTGGTCGCCGACGGCAAGGCGCAGGCGCCCGCGCTGACCCTGGACCTGGTACCGACCGGTCAACCGGGCCAGTTCCAGGTCAGCTACCAGGGCAAGCCGCTGGCGCAAGCCAAGGTCAACGCTGTGGTGCAATCGGGCTGGGGCAAGGAAGCGTGGAGCGATGCGCAAGGCCTGGTCAGCTTCCCGCTGCCATGGAAGGGCACCTATGTGCTGGAAGTGCAGCACACGGACAAGACGGCCGGCCAGCGCGGCACGCAAGCGTATGACAAGGCCATGTTCGTGACCACCCTGAGCCTGGTGCAGCCGCACGGCGTGACGCCGCTGCCGGCCGGCCCGGCCCAGCCACCGAGCAAGGATCACGACTGACCATGCAAGCGCCAGCCACCAACGAAACGATTGAAAAACCTGCGCGCCTGCGCCTGTCCGCCGGCGCCGTGTACCGCCTCGGCGTGGCGTCGCGCAGCGTGGCGGCCATCGTCGGCGGCTACGTGCTGGCCGCGCTGCTCACCATGCTGCTGTCGGTGAGCTTGCCCATGGCCCGTGCCGAAGCCGTCATGACAGCCACCCTGCTGTCGTTTGCCATCTACACCTGCGCCGTGATGTGGGTCTTCGCCACGCGCAGCGCCCTGCGCGCCTGGCTGGGTCTCCTGATTCCGGCCGCCGTCATCGCCGCCATCCTGCAGTGGATGGATGCACTATCCTGGAGTCTCGCATGAAAGAAGGTTTCCGCCAGTCGATGGCATGGCTGCACACCTGGTCCGGCCTGCTCGTCTGCTGGATCTTGCTGCTGGTGTTTTGCGCCGGCACGGCCAGCTACTACCGCAATGAAATCACCTTGTGGATGCAGCCCGAATTGCATGGCGCCGCCGCCAGCCAGGTGAGCACCGAGGAAGCGGCCAAGGTGGCGCAGCAGGCGATGCAGGAACGCGCCCAAGGCGCCACGCGCTGGTTCATCAGCCTGCCCGGCGAGCGCAGTCCCGCCACGCAACTGGGCTGGAGCAAGCCATCGCAACCGGGTGAAAAGAAACGCGGACGGCGCGGCAATTTTCATAGCGAAAAAGCCGATCCGGCCACGGGCGAGGTGCTGTCCAAGCCGCGCGAGACGCGCGGCGGCGAATTCCTCTACCGCCTGCACTTCGACCTGCACTACATGTCGGCCATCTGGGCCCGCTGGATCGTGGGTTTCTGCGCCATGTTCATGTTCGTTGCCATCATCAGCGGCATCGTCACGCACAAGCGCATCTTCAAGGACCTGTTTACCTTCCGGCCGAAAAAGGGCCAGCGCTCGTGGCTCGACGCGCACAACGTGACGGCCGTGCTGGCCCTGCCCTATCACATCATGATCACCTACACGGGACTGGTCACCCTGATGTTCCTGTACATGCCGTCCGGCGCCACGGCCGCCTACAAGGGCGATCAGGACGCCTTCTTCGCCGAAGCGTTTCCCGGCCGTTCGGGCGACAGCAAGCCGGCCGGCGTGGCCGCGCCCCTGACGCCGTTCGCGCCCCTCGTGCGCCAGGCGGAACAGCACTGGGGCGGCAAGGTCGAGCGCATCTCCGTGAACCACCCGGGCGACGCCAACGCCACCATTTCGCTGACGCGCGCCGGGGGACGCGACATGTCGTCGAAGCAGCCGTCGATGGAGTTCGATGGCGTGTCCGGCAAGTTGCTGGCCACCGATGGCGACACGCAGCCCGGCGCGGCCGCCACGCACGGCGTGATGGTTGGCCTGCACGTCGCGCATTTCGGCGGACCGCTGCTGCGCGCCCTGTTCTTCCTGTCAGGCCTGGCCGGCTGCGCCATGGTCGCCACGGGCGCCCTGCTGTGGGCCGTCAAGACGCGCCAGAAGCAGGCCAAGGCGCTGGCCGCCGGCAAGCGCGCCAGCTTCGGCCTGCGCCTGGTGGAAGCGCTCAACATCGGCGCCATCGCCGGCATGCCGATCGCCTTCGGCGCCTACTTCTGGGCCAACCGCCTGCTGCCGGTGGCGATGGAAGAGCGCTCGAAGGAGGAAATCGCCTGCTTCTTCGGCGCCTGGGCCCTGGCCGCCATCATCGCCCAGCTGCGCCCCTCGCGCGCCATGTGGCGCATGCAGCTGGCCGCCGGCGCCTTCCTGCTGGCGTCGCTGCCCGTGCTGAACGTCTTCACCACCAGTTCGCACCTGGGCGTGACCCTGTTCCTGGGCCGCGGCCCCGTGGCGGTGGCCGCCTTCGACCTGGTGGTACTGGTGCTGGGCCTGGGCCTCGCGTATGCGGCGTTCAAGCTGAAACCGCTGCCCATGAAGGCGGCCAAAACCACACCCGCCGCCAAGCCGGCAACGACGATGGAGGCCGCATGATGGAGCTGTTAGCCAACTTCCTCGTCTTAGCCCTGTGCTACGCGGGCCTGTCGTCGCTGTGCCTGGCGATGGACCGCCACTACGCCGACCTGCACGGACGCGGCGCCGAGCCGCCCGCGTCGCTGCGCCGCCGCCTGCAGTGGGCTGGCTGGCTGGCGCTGGCGGCCGGCCTGGCCTGGGCCATGCACATCGCCGGCGGCGGCTATGGCCTCGTCTACTGGGTCGGCAGCCTGACGGGCTGCGGCTTGCTGCTGATCTGGCTGCTGCCGTATGCGCCGCACCAGGCCATGCGCCTGGCGCGCGTTACCGGCGGCGCTGCCGTGCTGGCTGCCGTGCTGCTGGCGGCGCTGTCCGTCAGGCCGGGCTAGGCGACTTGAGCAGCGCCTCGATGCCCTCGGGCGCCATGGCGCGGCCGAGAAAATAGCCAAACGCCTCGTCGCAGCCCATCTCGGCCAGCAGTTCCAGCTGCTCGCCGCTTTCCACGCCGCCGGCGATGGTGCGCAGTCCGAGCGTGCGCGCCATCGCCACGATGGCGCGCACCATAGCGCCGTCGTTGCCTGGCTTGCCCACGTCGTCGACGAAGCACTTTTCGATCTTCACGGCATCCGTGGGAAAGCGTTTCAGGTAATTGAGCGAAGCGTCGCCCGTGCCGAAATCGCTGATGGCGATCGCCATGCCCAGCTGGCGGAACTGGCGCAATATCAGCTCGCAGTTCTGGTTGCGGTCGATCAGGATGCCGGCGGCGATTTCCAGCTCGATGCAATGCCCGGGCACGCCGGCCGCCTCCAGCGCGGCGGCGACATTGCGCGCGATATCGCGCTGGTAGAACTGGCGTGCCGACAGGCTGACGGACACGGTCAGCATCTGCCCCTGCGCGATCCAGCTGCGCGCCTGTTCCACCGCCGTGGCCATCACCCAGGCCCCCACCGGCAGGATCAGGGCGCTTTCCTCCAGCACCGGCAAGAAGTCGAGCGGCATCATCAGGCCCAGTTCCGGGTGCTTCCAGCGCAGCAGCGCCTTCACGCCCGTGATCGTGCGCGTCTTCAAGTCCATGCGCGGCTGGTAGAACAGGGCGAACTCGTCGCGTTCGAGCGCGTGGCGCAGGGCCGTCTCGAGGATGGTGCGCGAATACGATTGCGTCTGCATGCGCGGCGCGTAGCGCAAACAGGTGCCCGGCGCGTGGCGCTTGGCCGCGTACATGGCCAGGTCGGCCTTCTCGATCAGCGCATTGACGTCGTCGTCGTCGTCCGGGTACAGGGCCACGCCCACGCTGGCCGCCACCGACAGGCTGTATTCGCCGATGACGAAGGGCGCGGCGATGGCGCCGACGATTTTCTCGGCCACCCGCTCCGCATCGTGCGCCGTGCGCAATTCCGTCAGCAGGATGATGAACTCGTCGCCGCCCTGGCGCGCCACCGTGTCGACCTTGCGCACGCACTGCTGCACCCGGCGCGCGAACTCCGTCAGCACCTGGTCGCCCACGTCGTGCCCCAGGCTGTCGTTGATGGATTTGAAGCGGTCGATGTCGACGAACAGCACCGCCAGCAACGCCTGGTGGCGGCGCGCATAGGCGATGCCGTGCTCGAAGCGGATCTGGAAATGCAGGCGGTTCGGCAACCCCGTCAAGCCGTCGTGGTGGGCGATGAATTCCAGTTGCTGCTCGGCGCGCCGGCGCGCCGACACATCGTGCAGCAGCAGCACCGCGCCGCCCTGCGCCAGCGGCGCGCAGCTGTATTGCACGTCGATGCGTTTGCCATCGAGATGGCGCAGCAGCACGGCGCCGCGCACCACCTCCAGCACTTCCTGCCGCGCCACGCAATCGCGCACCTGGCGCGCCGCATCGACGGGCGTACCGTCATGGAACAGCGGCAGCAGCTGCGTCACGGGCTGGCCCAGTCCATCGTCGCCCAGCCGTCCGCCCATGGCGCTGGCGCGGGGATTCAGGTAGCGCACCACGCCGTCGTGGTCCGTGCCGATCACGGCCGCCGGCAAGGCATGCAGCAGCGCCAGCGCATCGGCCATGCGCCGCGCCTGCGCCGCCTGCAGCACCACGCCCGTCGCATGGCGCAGGCGCCACGTGCGCGCCGCCTGCCACTGGCAGGCCAGCAGCACGCTCAGCATCACGGCCAGGGTCAGGCACAGGGCCAGCAGCAGCGCCGTCATGCGTCACCCGGCAGGCAAGAGATGGAAGACATGCTTTTCCTTTGCAACGCGCGCCATGCGGCCGGGCGCAGAACCATGCGGAAAGGAAATAGTATAAGAATTTCGGCGCGATAGTTGCCTGATGGGGCGCCGCTTGACTGGCGTCAAGCGGCACGGCGGCACGCCCGCGTCAGGCCAGCGACAGCTTCCGCGCCGGGGCGCCGCCCGCCGGTACGGCCACGCCGGGCGTCCCGTGCAGCTTGAAGATGCTGACGGCGTCGGCCAGGCTGGCCGCCTGCTGCTGCAGCGCATCCGCGGCGGCGGCGGCCTGCTCCACCAGCGCCGCGTTCTGCTGCGTCACGCCATCCATCTGGCTGATGGCGATGCTGATCTGCTCGATGCCGTCGCGCTGCTCCACGCTGGCCACGGCGATCTCGCCGATGATGGCGTTGACGCGCTGCACGCTGCTCACCACGTCATCCATCGTGCGCCCCGCCTGGCCGGCCAGCACGCTGCCCTCTTCCACCGTGCGCACGGATTCGCCGATCAGTTGCTTGATTTCCATGGCCGCCGCTGCCGAGCGGTGCGCCAGGCTGCGCACTTCCGTCGCCACGACGGCGAAACCGCGTCCCTGCTCGCCCGCGCGCGCCGCTTCCACGGCCGCATTCAGGGCCAGGATATTCGTCTGGAAAGCGATGCCGTCGATGACGGCGATGATGTCGACGATGCGCTTCGACGAGGCATTGATATGGCTCATGGTCTGCACCACCTGCGCCACGGCCTCGCCACCGCGCTGCGCCACGTCGGACGCGCCGCCGGCCAGCTGGCGCGCCTGGTCGGCGTTGTCGTTATTCTGCCGCACGGTGGACGTCAGCTCGATCATCGAGGCGGCCGTCTCTTCCAGTGAGCTGGCCTGCTCTTCCGTGCGCGAAGACAGGTCCATATTGCCGCTGGCAATTTCGCTCGACGCCGTGGCGATGGCGTCCGTGCCGGCGCGCACGCGGCCCACGATGGCGGCCAGGTTGCCGCTCATCGCCTTCAAGGCGCGCAGCAGGTCGCCGATTTCATCGCGGCTGCCGTCGGCCACGACGGCGCGCAAGTCGCCCGCCGCCACCTGCTGGGCGATGCCGACGGCCGCGCCCAGCGGCACGGTGATGCTGCGGATCAGCCACCACACGGTGACGCTGCCGATGACCAGGGTCACCAGCACGGTGGCCAGCATGGCGATGCTGGCGCTGCGGTGCGCAGCCGCATCCTGCTCCTTCATCTGCGCCATCAGACTGTGCGACTGCTTGCCGATGACGGCGACGATGGCGTCGATCTGGCGCGTCGGCTCGCGGTCCATGCCCTTGACCAGCGCATCGACGGTCTGGGCGCTGTCGGCGCGCGCGCCGTCATACTTTTGCAAAGCCGCCAGGTAGCTCACGCCCAGCGCGTCGTGCGCCTGCAGCGCCTGCTCCACGGGCGCCGTGTCGAGTTTTAATGCGCCCATCATCGCCTGCAGGCTTTTCAATTCCTTGCGCGTCTGCGCGCCACTGGTGACGAAGGCCTCGCGGTAGCGCTGGAAGGCGGCCGCATCGCCGCCGCGCAGCAGGATGTTTTTCCATTCCTGCACCTGGATCTTGAATTCCACCTGCGCGCTGCGCGCCGCGTCCACCGCTTCCGTCAGGGCCACGGAGCGCTGCATGGCGTCCGCGCTGCGCGCGCTGGCCGCGTCGAGCGCGCTCCAGCCGCGCACGCCAACGAACACCAGCGCAAGAAAGAAGAAGGCGCCCAACAGACCCAGGCGGACGGAGATTTTCAGATTCGCAAGTTGCATGTGTTTCTCCCGACGGCAAGAACAGGATGGCAACAAAGGCGCCGCCGAATCTATCCAATTCTCACCAAATAAGGAAATCATGCGGCGCGCCCCGTGAAAAACCAAGCGGCGCTTTCGCTAAAGAAACACTTTCAACATAGAAACAACAAATTACACGGGAAGGTTGACTGTCTGGCCATATTGCCGCGCCCGCAGGATGGTCAGGCGGGCAATCTTGCCAGCGGCCTCAGCGCGCCGCGGCCGCTCCCGCGAACTCCGCGCGCAGCAGCGGATACAGCCGCCGGTAGCGCGCCAGGCGCTCGTCGAGCACGGCGCACGCCTGCGGCGCCACCGTTTCCTGCACGGCCGGGCGCGTGCACACCTGCGCGGGCGGCAAGCCCGTCACCGCCATCTGCGCCAGGCGCGCCGCGCCCAGGGTGCCGCCGGCCACGCCGTGGTCGTGGCGCAGCACGTTCAGACCGGAGGCATTCGCGCACAGCTGGGCCCAGAAACGGCTGCGCGAACCGCCGCCCACGAACGACGCCTCTTCCAGTCGCGTGCCAGCGCTGCGCAGAGCCGCATTGCCGTCGGCCATGGCAAAGGCCACGCCTTCCATCACGCTGTAGGCCAGTTCCGCGCGCCCATGTTCCGTCGACAGGCCGAAAAACACGCCGCGCGCGGACGCATCGTTGTGCGGCGTGCGTTCGCCGCTCAAATACGGCAGGAAGACGGGTGCCGAGCGCGCCTCGACGCGTTCGGCCAGGTTCACCAGTTCGCCGATGTCGGACGACTGCGTCAGCCGCGCCACCCAGCTGAGGCTGGACGCGGCGCTGAGGATCACGCTCATCTGGTGCCAGCGCTCGGGCAGGCAATGGCAAAACGCGTGCACGCCCTGGCCCGGATTCGGCGCGAAGCCGTCGCTGCCGGCGAACAGCACGCCGGACGTGCCCAGCGACAGCAAGCCGGCGCCCGGCTCCACCACGCCCAGGCCCACGGCGGCGGCCGCGTTGTCGCCCGCGCCGCCGGCCAGCAGCACCGTGTGCGCGATGCCCCATTCCTGGCACAGCGAGGATCGCACCTGCGCGGCGCTAGCGCTGCCTTCGACCAGACGCGGCATGTGCTCGCGCGAGAGGCCGGTGGCGGCCAGCATGCGCTCGGACCAGTCGCGTTTGGCCACGTCCAGCCACAGGGTGCCGGAAGCGTCGGACATGTCGGACACATACTCGCCCGTCAGGCGCAGGGCCACGTAATCCTTGGGCAGCAAGACCTTGGCCGTGGCGCGGAACAGCGGCGGCTCGTATTTTTGCAGCCACAGCAGCTTGGGCGCCGTGAAGCCGGGCATGGCCTGGTTGCCCGTGATGGCGCGCGACTCGGGCACCAGCGCTTCCAGTTCCACGCATTCGGCAAACGCGCGCGTGTCGTTCCACAGGATGGCGGCGCGCAGCACGTGCTGCTGCTTGTCGAGCAGGGTGGCGCCATGCATCTGGCCCGACAGCGCGATGCCGCGCAAGCCGGAAAACGCCACCGGCTGCGCGGCGCGGATGGCGGCGATGACGTCCAGGGTGGCATGCCACCAGTCCTCGGGATTCTGTTCCGACCAGCCGGGATGGGGACTGGAGACGCGCAGGGTCACGCCGGCGCTGGCCAGGATGGCCTGGGCGTCATCGGTGAGGATGGCCTTGACTTCGGAAGTGCCGATATCGATACCGAGATAAGTCATTTGATTCCAAAAGAAAGTTAAGAATGGCCGTCGCCGGACGGCTCGGGCATGTTCATCAGCAGGCAGGAGCGGAATTTCGACGGCGACATCTGCTTGTGCGCCAAAAACTGGCGGTTGAAATTGGAGAGGTTGTTGAATCCCGTGCGGTAGCAGATGTCGGTGACCTTCATGTCCGTGTTCATCAGCAGCTCGCAAGCCAGCGCGATGCGCTCCTGGTTGACGTATTGAATGAACGAGGTGCCCGTGTGCTTGCGGAAGAAACGCGTGAATTTCAGGGTGTTCATCTCCGCCACGTCGGCCACGTCCTGCTCGCAGAAATCGAGCGTGATGTTCTGCTTGATATAGGCCAGCACCAGGTTGATGGTCGAGGACATGTAGCGCCCCGCCTGCGCCAGGTAGGTGACGCTGGCCAGCGGGCGCCGCTCGCGGCAGTCGCACAGCTCGCCGAACAGGCGCGTAAACAGCTCGACCCGGCGCAAGCCCTGCGCCGTCGTCAACTCCTTCATCAGCGGCACCAGGCGCAGGCCCAGCGCATCGGGAAATTGCAAGCCCCTGCCCGCCTCGGCCAGCAGCGCTTTCAGTGGCGCCATTTCCGGGAACAGCAGCGCGCAACGTTCGATGAAGTCGCTGGAAAACTGCAGCACCAGGTCGCGCTCGGGCAGGACCACGCCTTCCGGCAGTTCGCTGACCCAGTTGTGCGGCAGGTTCGGCCCCGTCAGGATCAGATTGCCCGCTCCGTAACTGCCGATATGGTCGCCGATGAAGAATTTGCCGCTCGACGTGATGATGAAGTGCAGTTCGTACTCGGGATGAAAATGCCATTTTGCCACGGTGTGCGGAAAGCCGTGCGCCCACGCGCGAAACGATTCATGGATCGGTTTGTGGATCAGTTCCAGGTCAGGCGTCACGGCAGTTCCCTTGCACGGTCTCGGTCCCCTATTTTAACGACTTCAGCCCGCGGCCACCGCCAGCCCGCTGTCGGCGTCGAACAGATGCATGTGTTCCTCGTCGAAAGCCAGCGCCAGGGTCTGCCCTACCTGCGCCGCGCTGTTGGCCGCATTCGCCGGCAGCAGGGCCGACAAGGTCAAGGCGCCGCACTGAAAGCTGATCAGCGCTTCGGCGCCCAGCAGCTCGACCAGGTCGATCGCGCACGCCAGGCCATGCGTGCCCGCCGGCTCCTGCGTTCGTGCCTGCGCTGGCGCCGCGCGCAAGTGATTCGGGCGCAGGCCGAAGACCACGCGCATGCCCGCCGGCAGCGCGGCGAAGCGGGGCGAAATCAATGGCCAGCGGTAGCCGGCGCACACGAGCACCGTTTGCCCGCCTTCCTTTTCGACGACGCCATCGATGAAGTTCATGGCCGGCGTGCCGATGAAGCCTGCCGCGAACAGCGTGCGCGGATGGTTGTACAGGTCCGCCGGCGTGCCGATCTGCTCGATATGTCCGCCCTTCATCAGCACCACGCGGTCGGCCAGGGTCATCGCTTCCAGCTGGTCGTGCGTGACGTACAGGGTGGTGGTGCGCAGGCGCCGGTGCAAGCGCTTGATGTCGGCGCGCAGCTGCGCGCGCAGCTTGGCGTCGAGGTTCGACAGCGGCTCGTCGAACAGAAACACTTGCGGCGTCTTGATCATGGCGCGCGCAATCGCCGTGCGCTGCTGCTGGCCGCCCGACATGGCGCGCGGCTTGCGATCGAGCAGGCTGTCCAGGCTGAGGATGGCCGCCACCTCGCGCACGCGGCGCTCGATCTCGTCGTTCGGCACTTTCAGGCGGCGCAGGCCGAAGGCGATATTGTCGTACACCGTCATGTGCGGATACAGCGCGTAGTTCTGGAACACCATCGCCACGTTGCGCGCGCGGGGCGGCAAATCGTTGACGACGGCGCCGCCGATCAGCAGCTCGCCGCCGCTGATGTCTTCCAGGCCCGCGATCATGCGCAGCAGGGTCGACTTGCCGCAGCCCGATGGCCCCAGCAGGACGATGAATTCGCCGTCATCGATGTCCAGGTCGAACGGCTGCAGCACGGCCGTCTTCTCGTCATACGTCTTGTGCAGCTGCCTGCAGGCGATATTTGCCATGATCAGTCTCCCGCCAGTTCGATTTGGATCTTGACGTCGCGCGGATGGCCCAGGGCCGCTTCCTCGAACGCCTGCACGCCGTCGGCAAAGCCGAAGGTGCGCGAAATGAAGGGTTTCACGTCGATCTTGCCCGAGGCCAGCAAGGCGATGGCGCGCGGGAAGATGTTCGCGTAGCGGAAGACGGATTCAATGCGCACTTCCTTGGCCTGGATGGCGACGATATCCAAAGGCACCTTATCCGGCGGCATGCCGACCAGCACCAGGCAGCCGTTCGGGCAGAGCAGATCGGTGATGTTGTCGTAGGCGCGCATGCTGCCGCTCGCTTCGAAGACGATGTCGGCGCCCCAGCCATCGGTGGCCTCGCGCACCGTGTCGGCAAGGCTGGCCTGACGCACGTCGACCGTGGTCACGGCGGGATTATCGGCGAACAGGGCCAGCTTTTCCGGCACCAGGTCGGCCAGGATCACGCGCGAGCAGCCGCCCGCCAGCGCGGCCAGCGCATTCATGGCGCCGATGGTGCCGGCGCCGATGACCACCGCCACGTCGCCCGGCTTGATGGCCGCCTTCTTCGCCGCCTGCAAGCCGATGGCCAGCGGCTCGACGATGGCGCCTTCGCCGAAGCTGACGCTGTCGGGCAGCTTGAAGGTGAACGCGGCCGGATGCACGACGTACGGCGTGAGGCAGCCGTGGATGGGCGGCGTGGCCCAGAAGCGCACGGCCGGATCTAGGTTGTACAGGCCGCGCATGGTGGCGGGCGAATCGAACTGCGGCACGCCCGGCTCCATGCAGACCCGGTCGCCCACTTTCAGGTGCGTGACTTCCGCGCCCACTTCCGCCACCACGCCGGAGGCCTCGTGGCCGAGCACCATCGGCGCTTCGACGGCAAAGGGGCCGATCCTGCCATGTTTGAAGTAGTGCACGTCGCTGCCGCAGATGCCCACGGTATGAATCTTGATCTTCACGTCGCGCGGGCCGACGGCGAGCGGCACGTCGATGTCGCGCAGGGTGATGGAATGCGCGTGTTCCAGTACGAGTGCTTGCATGATTGGAGTCCTTATTTATGTTTGAGCATGGAGTTGAGCAGCCGTCCCAGGATGCCGACGAACAGCAGCGGCGGCAGCGCCAGCAGCACGGTGGAAGCGTTCACCACGCCCCACGGCACTTCCTGGCCCATCGACGTGAAGGCCGACGCCACCACGGGCAGAGTCATGCTCTTCGAGGAGGTGAGCGCCAGCGCGATCATCAGTTCATTCCAGACCAGCACGAAGCTGAAGACGATGCCGCCCATCAGGGTCTTCGAGGCCACGGGCAGAGCCACGTGCCAGAACACCTGGTAGGGACCGTAGCCGTCCAGCGCGGCCGCTTCCTCGATCTCCTTCGGGATGCGCGCAAAGGCGGGAATCGACAGCCAGATGATGGTCGACAGGGTCACCAGCAGATACGTCACCACCATCGACAGGCGCGAGTCGTACAGGCCCAGGTCGATCCAGATCGAGATCAATGGAATGGCCACGGCGACGGGCGGCAAAAAGCGCAGCGACAGCAGAAAGAACTGGATATCCTTCTTGGCCGGGATCGGATAGCGGGCGATCGCATACGCGGCCGGCACGCCCAGCACGGCGCCCAGCAGGACGGCCACGCCGACGATGGCCACGCTGTTGCCCAGGCCCGTCAGCACTTCCGGGCTGGCCAGCACCTGCTGGTAGTTGGCCAGGGTCGGGCTGAAGAAAAAGCGCGGCACGGGCGTGACGATGTCCATCAGCTCCTTGAAGGAATTGAGCACGGCCCACAGGATGGGGAACAGCGCCACCAGCACGATGAGGGTCGTGATGGCGGTGGTGGTGACGGCGCCGAGGCCGCGCGTAACAGTCAGTTTTCCCATTTGGCGACCCGCTTCCAGAGCAATGTAAAAATAATTGTCGTGGCCAGCATCATCAGCACGGCCATGCTGGACGCGTACGACACCTTGCCCATCAGGCCGATGCCTTGCGCATACGCATACATGTCCAGCGTTTCGGTGGAGATGCCGGGGCCGCCCTTGGTCATCACGTAGATCAGGTCGAACGAGCGCAGCGACTCGACCATCTTGATGAACACGAGGCTCATGATGGGCACCTTCAGCATGGGCAGCGCGATATACGCATACACCTGCAAGGTACTGGCGTAGTCGAGGCGCGCCGCTTCCAGCGGTTCGGCGGGCAGGGTTTCCAGCAGCTTCAGGATGACGGCGCCGAAGAACAGGCCCCACTGCCAGATGTCGACCAGCGCCACCGCGTACAGGGCCGTGGCGGGGTCGGACAGCAAGGCCGTGCCGCCCAGGCCCACGCATTCAAGCAGCCAGTTCAAAATGCCCATCAACGGCGAATACATGAATTTCCAGATGAAGGCGGCCGACACGCGCGGCAGCAGCACGGGCACGATCAGCAGCAGCGCGATGACGTCACGGGTGCGTCCCTTGACTTTCTCGAATAGGAACACGGCCAGCAGCACGCCGACGAGCAGCGAGCCGGCCACGGTGACCACTTCCCAGATGGCCGATACTTGCACGGCATTGACGAAGCGGCGGTCGCCGAACAGGCGGAGAAAATTGGCAAAGCCGACGTAGTCGCTGTCGCTGTAGCGCAGCACGCGGTTTTGCAGCGCCAGGTTGATGGCGGCGATGCTGGGCACCAGGCCCAGTATCAGCAGAATCAGCAGCGGCAGCGTCAGGAAGACGGCCGGCAGCCAGGTGTGGCGTTTTTTACGGATGGAGTGCGGCATAGAAGTACACTTTCGCAACGGACTTTCAGGCACAGGGAAGCGGGCCGCCACCATCGCGGGCGGCGGCTGAACGGCAAGCGGACTACTTTCTCCTGTTGGCCCGCTGCATCACTTCCGTCGCATACTCATTCGCTTCGTCGAGCGCGCTCTGCACGTCGCCGCGCGTACCCGTAAACACCTCTTCCAGCACCACGCCCAGGTTGTCGCCGATGTCCGGCCATTCGGGGCTGGGCCAGATGGTGACGCGCGAGACGGGCGTGGTGTCCGTCAGGCCCGCCTGGATCTGCGGCTTGACGTGCTTGCGGAAGTAGTCGCTGGCGATGGTGCTGCTGCGGTTGTAGTCGCTGAAGACGTTGTCCTTCAGGCGCGCCTGTTCCTGTTCCTTGCCCGTCGCCCAGGCGATGAACTTGCCGGCCGCCTGGCGCGTGCATTCATCTTTCGCGCCCGTGGCGGAGATGGCCAGGCCATGGCCGTAGGCGGCCGATGCCAGCGGCGCGGGCGGGCGCACATAGCCGACCTTGTCGACCACCGAGGATTTTTTCGGGTCTTCCATCCAGTCGGCGAACGGTGTCGACTCGATCATGAAGGCCACCTTGCCGGACCTGAATGCTTCGAGCGCATTGCTCCAGTCGTAGGTGGCGCCGCCGGGCGGCGAATACTTGAACAGGTCGCGGTACAGGGTCGTCGCCTTGACGGCCTGCGGCGAATTGAAGGTCGGTACGCCATCCTTTTCCCACTTGCCGCCGGCGGCCAGCATGAACGGCGACCAGCGCCACACATTCATGCCCGAGCCGCGCTGCCCGCGCGCCGCCCAGCCATACACGTTCGGCGGACTATTGAGCTTCTTGACGGCGGCAACCAGTTCGTCGAGCGTCTTCGGCACGGCGATGCCGGCCTTTTCCAGCAGGTCGCGGCGATAGAACAGGAAGTCGCTGCCGCCGATCAGTGGCGCGAAATACGCCACGCCCTTGTACGAGGCAACGGCGCGGCGGCCCGGCAGGAAGTCGTCATAGTCGGCGTCCTTGGGCAGGTATTTGAGCAGGGGAACGACCCAGCCGGCCGTGGCAAATTCGGCCACGTTGGCTTCGTCGATGTAGTAGATCTGATAGGAACCGGCCTTGGTGGAAGCGTCAAGGCGGGCCTTGGAGCGGCGGTCGTTTTCGCCGAAATAGCTGATTTGTACCTTGGTGCCGTTTTTCTTTTCATACTCGGCCAGGGTCTTTTCCATCACGGTCAGGCCCAGGCTTTTCTGCGCCAGCACCTTGAGCACGGGCACCGAGCAGCTTTGCGCCGAGGCGTCGGCAAACCCGGCGGACATGAGGGCGCCCCATGCAACAGCAGTCATGATTTTCATAACACGTCTCCATTTTTATAGTCCGGCGGTTTTCCACCGGTGAATCCACTATAAAAACAAAGACGGCGCATCACCACTACAAAAGGCGCCGGTTTCTAAATACTTTTTTTCACTTCGCTGATACGGATTTTCCGTCTCAGTCCTGGCGAAAATCCTTGCGGTAGATATTCGTCTCCCTGCCCTCCGGCGGCAGGCGCGAGAAACGCTCGAAGCGCAGCCCAAGTTTGTTGAGCAGATTGATCGACGCCTGGTTCTGCTGCGAGGTGATGCCGTACAGGGTGCGCAGGCGCAGTACCTGCTGCGCGTGCCGCACGACGGCGGCCGCCGCCTCGTAGGCATAGCCCTGGCCCCAGTAAGCGGGTCGTACGGCATAGCCGATATCGGGGCCGGGCAGGCTGTCGCGGCGCACCAGGCCAGCCATGCCGACCATCGCGCCATCGCTGCGGCGTTCGACGATGTACAGGGAATAGCCATGCTCGCGGAACTGCGCCATCGGTCCCGTTTCCAGCGCGGCGCGGGCCGCCTCCAGGGTGTGGATATTGCGCTGGCCGATGTTGGCGATCCACGACGGGTCGTTGACCAGTTCCATGTAGAACGCCGCATCGTCCAGGGTGGCGGTGCGCAGACGCAGACGGGGCGTCTCGCAGACGGTGATGGCGCCGCTCATGCCGGCCACTGCATCGGGTCGGTCAGCAGCTGGTACATCACGTAGGCGTCGACATAACCAAGCTGCGCGTGATGGTAGGCCAGCGGCAGGGTGGCGACGACCGTGAAGCCCAGCTTTTTCCACAGGGTGACGGCGGCCAGGTTGGTGCTGACGACGAAGTTGAACTGCATCGCCAGGTAGCCCGCGCGGCGCGCCTCCTCCATGCAGTGCACGCCCAGCAGGCGGCCCACGCCCACGCCCTGCGCGGCCGGGTCGACCATGAACGAGGCATTGGCCACGTGCGATCCATGGCCCGGCTGGTTCGCCACCAGCTTGTACATGCCCAGCAGGCGCTCGCTGCCCATCACGGCGACAAAGCTTTGCACGCCGGGGCCGAACCAGTAGGCGTGACACGCTTCGCGCGTGGTATCGGCGGGGAAGGTATAGGTGTCGCCAGCGGCCACCAGGACCTGGAAGATGGCCCACATGGCGTCGAAGTCGGCTTCGTTGGCCGGGCGGATGTCAATTTCTTTCAAGGTGCTGCTCCCGATAACAAGTGATGGCTGATTGTATCAGCGCCCCAGGCGAAAATTGACCGTCTCCGGCCGGCCCGCCAGGTGCAGACGCGCACTGGCGCGCGGCGACTCGCTGACGACTTGCCCGCGCCGCAGCACCAGGCGCCGCGCCGCGCGCAGACGCAGCGCCTCCACCGTGGAGCCGCAATCGAGGATCAGCAAGTCCGCATGGCAGCCGGGCGCGATGCCGTAGCCGTCCAGGCCCAGGATGCGCGCCGGCGTCTCGGTGACGGCCAGGAAGCAGTCGTGCATCGCCTGCTGGCCCGTCATCTGCGCCACGTGCAAGCCCATGTGCGCCACTTCCAGCATGTCTCCCGAGCCGAGGCTGTACCACGGGTCCATCACGCAGTCGTGGCCAAAGGCGACGGGGATGCCGGCGGCCAGCATCTCGGGCACGCGCGTCATGCCGCGCCGCTTCGGATACGTATCGTGGCGCGCCTGCAGGGTGATGTTGATGAGGGGGTTGGCAATGGCCGCCACGCCAGCCTCGCGGATCAGGGGCAGCAGCTTGCTCACGTAATAATTGTCCATCGAATGCATGGACGTCAGGTGCGAGCCCGTCACCCTGCCCTGCATGCCGAGGCGCTGGCTGTGGAAGGCCAGGGTTTCGATATGGCGCGACAGCGGGTCGTCCGATTCGTCGCAATGCATGTCGACCATCAGGCCCTGTTCGCAGGCGAATTCGCACAGCAGCCGCACGGATTCCGCGCCGTCCGCCATGGTGCGCTCGAAATGCGGGATGCCGCCCACCACGTCGACGCCCATGGCGATGGCGCGCTTCAGATTGTCGAAGGCGCCGGGACTGCGCAGGATGCCGTCCTGCGGAAACGCCACCAGCTGCAGATCGAGATACGGCGCCACCTGGCGCTTGACGTCGAGCAGCGCTTCGACGGCCAGCAGGCGCGGGTCGCAGATGTCCACGTGCGAGCGGATGGCCAGCAAGCCGCGCGCCACGGCCCAGTCGCAATACTGCAGGGCGCGTGCCACCAGGGCGTCCTGCGTCAATTGCGGCTTCAGTTCGCCCCACAGGGCGATGCCTTCGAGCAAGGTGCCGGAGGCGTTCACGCGCGGCAAGCCATAGCTGAGCGTGGCATCCATGTGGAAGTGGGCGTCGACGAACGGCGGCGTGACGAGGTCGCCGGCGGCGTCGATCTCCTGCGCGCCCGTCACGGGCAAGGCGGGACCGACGGCGGCGATGCGGCCGCCCTCGATGGCGATATCGATGGCGCGGCGCCCGTCGGGCAGGCTGGCATTGCGGATGACAAGGTCCATGCGGACACTCCTTCGGTTGACTACGGTATCTGGCGCTTCCAGTGCATTGTCATCTACTTTTTTCAAGGATGCTGCAGTGCACGAATATGGTCACTGGCAAAAGCGTAGCCATAGATTTCATGACAACGCTTTGCGCGAGCGCAAACTTCCCGCAAATGCTGCCAGGCCCATGAATGCGGCAAGTGCGCACCAGACACGCGGCGCACGCCCTTGAGAAAATAGCTTTCAACTAACTCGAATCACCGCTAGAATATTCATATTGCGTTGCATCATAAAAAGTCCATGATGAGCTGTTCAGCACGCTACCCACTTTACAAAACGCGGCCAACTCTGGTTTTCGGGATTTTGCAGAGCGTTTTGCCAGCATTTTAATCCGTACAAAGGAGTAAATATGTTTCCGCTTCCTGAACAATTTTCCAGCGCCGCCAAGTCGCAACTGGAAAACCAGCTGCAAATCTTCAGTACCCTCACCAGCAAAGTCTTCGAAAGCGCCGAGAAAATCATCGCCCTGAACCTGAACGCCGGCAAGGCCGCCCTGTCGCACACGGCGGAAACGGCGCAGCACCTGCTGGTCACGCAGGACCCGCGCGACTTCTTCAGCTACAGCACCAGCCAGGCACAGCCGAATATCGAAAGCGTGCTGGCCTACAGCCGCCAGCTGTTCGGCATCGCTTCGAGCACCCAGGCGGAATTGCTGGCCTCGGCCAAGGCGCGCCTCGATGCGGCAGCGCCAGTCGCCTCCACCGCCCCGGCTCCTGCCGCAGCCAAGCCTGCGCTGGCCGTCGCCGCACCTGTCGCTGCCCCTGTCGCTGCGCCAGCGCCGGCAGCGGCACCTGCACCCGTCGTCGCCAAGCCGGCCGAAGTGGCCAAGCCTGCCGCCAAGGCGGCACCCGCCCCCGTTGCCGCAGCCAAACCGGCGGCAGCGCCGGCCAAGGTTGCCGAGAAGGTCGCCGACAAGCCCGCCGTGAAAGCGGCCGACACCAAACCGGCAGCGAAGTTGGAAGCCAAGCCGGAAGCCAAGCCTGAAACGGCCAAGCCCGCACCGGCACCGGCCACACCGGCCGCGAAACCATTTCCTTCGAGCAAGCCGGCCGCCAAGCCGGCCAGCGCCGTCGGCAAGACCGTGGCCAAGGCCGCCGTGAAGCACACCCCTGCGCCAACCGCCAAGCCGGCAGCCAAGGCAGCCCCCAAAGGCGCGCCATCGAAACAGCTCGACATGCTGGGCGGCAAAGGCAGCGGTCGCAAGTAAGCGTCGCGCGCCGCACTGACGCAGCAAAACAACGGGCTACGGCCCGTTTTTTGCGTGCCCGTCCACAGCGCGCTTTTCCGCCTTGTTGTATCCTACGCGTACTTTCCGTCCGCGTGCCCGTCCTTCCGCCCCGCGACACCCCATTATTCAAAACAAAAGGTAACCATGAGTTTATCGAGGCTCATCGCCGGCTTCGTGCGTCAGCATTGGCCGGCGTATGCCGCCGCCGCCGTCATGCTGACAGGCGTGGCAACATTGACCGTCTGGATCCCGCGCCGCGTGGGCGCCATCATCGACGCGCTGGCCGCGCACCGCATGACGGCTGCCGAACTGTGGCTTGAGCTGCTGACCCTGCTCGCCGTCGGCGTCGTCATCTACTTCCTGCGCGTGGGCTGGCGCATCACCCTGTTCAAGGCCGCCTATCAGCTGGGCGTGATGCTGCGCACGCGCTTCTACACGCGCATGTCGCAGCAGGGCGCCTCGTTCTACCAGAACCAGCGCACGGGTGACCTGATGGCGCTGGCGACCAACGACATCGACGCCATCGAAATGGCCGCCGGCGAAGCCATGCTGGCCGGCTTCGACGGCACCTTGACCCTGCTGATGGTGCTCGGCATCATGCTGCTGGGCGTGGACTGGCGCCTGGCCTGCATCGCCTTGCTGCCCTTCCCGCTGATGGGACTGGCCTTCTGGCGCATTTCCAGCCATATCCACACGGCGTCGACGGATTCGCTCAAGCGCTTTTCCGCGCTGAACGACCATGTGCAGGAATCGCTGTCGGGCGTGCGCACCTTGCGCGCGCTGGGCCTGGAAGAGCGCAGCAGCAAGCAGTTCTCCACCCTGGCCGGCCACGCGGCCAACGCCAGCCTGACGGCGCAGCGCTGGGAAGCGGCGTATGAACCGGCCGTCGGCCTGACCTTGACGGCCGCCACGGCGCTGACCCTGGGCCTGGGCGGCTACCTCGTGTGGCAAGACCAGCTGACCATCGGCGCGCTGACGAGCTTTTCCATGTACCTGGGCCAGCTGATCTGGCCCATGTTCGCCGCCGGCTGGGTACTTTCCCTGATCGAACGGGGCCGCGCCGCCTGGCAGCGGCTGCAGCCGATGCTCGATGCGCCGCTGGCCATCGACGACCATGGCAGCATTGCCACGCTCGCGCCCGGCCCCCTGCAATTGCAGGACGTCGGCTTTGCGTATGCGGGCCAGACGGCGCCCGCGCTGTCCGGCATCTCGCTGCGCCTGCTGCCGGGCCAGACCCTGGGTCTGGTGGGTCCCACGGGCAGCGGCAAGTCGACCCTGCTGCGCGTGCTGCTGCGCCAGGTCACGCCGCAGACCGGCACGGCCACGTGGAATGGCCAGCCGCTGGACGCTTACACCTTACACGCGCTGCGCGCGGCCATCAGCTGGGTGCCGCAGGAGTCGTTCCTGTTCTCCGCCACCATCGCCGACAATATCGCCCTGGCCCGCCCCGGCGCCACGCGCGAGGAAGTGGAACGGGCGGCGCAGCTGGCCGACATCCATGCCGACATTTTGCAGTTCCCCGATGGCTATGCCACCCACGTGGGCGAAAAGGGCATCACCCTGTCCGGCGGCCAGCGCCAGCGCGTGGCGATCGCCCGGGCGCTCCTGGCCGACAACGGCTTGCTGCTGCTCGACGATGCCCTGTCCGCCGTCGACACGGGCACGGAAACGCGCATCCTGCAGCACCTGGAAGAATTGCGCCGCAAGCGCCCCGAGCGCAGCGCCATCATCGCCAGCCACCGCCTGAGCGCCGTCGTCAACGCGGACCTGATCCTGGTGCTGCGCGACGGCCACGTCACGGAAACGGGCAACCACGACGCGCTGATGCAGCGCGACGGCTGGTATGCCAGCCAGTGGCGCTATCAACAACTGGAGGCCAGCCTCGATGCCATCTAAGACCGACCACGCCACCACCGCCACGCCATCCGTGCGCCGCCAGGCCGCGCAAGCCATCGGCCTGCTGCGCCGCGCCGCCGCGCCCGACCTGCGCCATTTGTACTGGGCCACGTTCTGGCTGATCCTCGCCGCCGCCCTCGAAGTGACGGGGCCTATCCTGGGCAAGGCCCTGATCGACCAGCACCTGCTGCCGCGCCACCTGGACTGGACGCGCATGGCACTGCTGCTGGGCGGTTGCCTGCTGACGGGCTGGGTCGCTTCCGGCCTGCGCTACCTGCAGCTGGTGCGCCTGTCTGGCCTGGCCATGCGTTCGGTGCAGCGCCTGCGCGAAACCGTGTATCAGCACGTGCTGCGCCTGCCCATGTCCTTCTTTGACCGCGCCATCACGGGGCAACTGGTCAGCCGCGTCACCAACGACACGGAAGCGGTGAAATCGCTGTACGTGCAGGTGCTGTTCGTCATCCTCGACAGCTCCATCGTACTGGTCGGCACCATGGCCGCCATGGCCTTCCTCGACTGGCGTTTGATGCTGATCGTGCTGGCCCTGCTGCCGGCCGTGCTGGCGATCGTCTTCCTGTACCAGCGCTGGAGCGCGCCGGCCGTCACGCGCGCGCGCGCCCTGCGCAGCGAGATCAACGGCCAGATCGCCGAATCGATCGGCGGCATGAGCGTGCTGCAGGCGAACAATGCGGAAAAGCGCTTCGGCGCCCGCTTCACGGGCATCAACCAGGACCACTACACGGCGCGCATGCAGGAATTGCGCGCCAACGCCTGGCTGCTGCGCCCCGCGCTCGACATGCTCAACATCGTGCTGCTGGCCGTCGTCATCTTCAGCTTCGGCCGGCGCGAGATGGGCGCCGTCGAAGTGGGCGTACTGTATGCGTTCATCAGCTACATCGCGCGCGTGATCGAACCGCTGATCCAGATCACCATGCAGTTCAGCCAGCTGCAGCAGTCGGTGGTGGCCACGGCGCGCGTCTCGGCCCTGCTGGACGAAGCGCAGGCGCTTGAACACGCGCAGGGCAGGCAAACGCCGGCCCTGCGGCAGGCAAAATCGAACAGCGACGTGCCCGCCGTGGACATCGCCCGCCTGACGTTCGCGTATGTGGAAAACCAGCCCGTGCTGCACGACCTGTCGCTGACGATTCCCCAAGGCGCCTTCTTTGGCATCGTCGGCCACACGGGCAGCGGCAAGTCGACCTTGCTGTCCTTGCTGCTGCGCTTCTACCCCGTCACGCAGGGCAGCATCGCCATCAATGGCGTCGCCCTCGACAGCATCGACAACGAGCACTTCCGCGCCGACGTGGGGCTGGTGCCGCAAGACCCCTTCCTGCTGGCCGCCTCGGCGCGCGAAAACATCGACATGGGCCGCGGCTACACGCAGCAGCAGATCGAGACGGCCGCGCGCGCCGCGCATGCGCACGACTTCATCGCCGCGCTGGAACACGGCTACGACACGCCGTTGGGCGAAGGCGGCTCGCGCCTGTCGTCGGGGCAGAAGCAGCTGATCGCGATTGCCCGCGCGCTGGCCGGCCAGCCGCGCATTTTGCTGCTGGACGAAGCGACGTCGCGCATCGATAGCCAGACGGAGCAGATCGTGCAGCTGGCCCTCAACGAATTGCGCGGCAAGGTGACCATCATCGCCATCGCGCACCGCCTGTCGACCATCCGCGAGGCCGACCGGATCATCGTGCTCAACCATGGCCGCATCACGGAAGCGGGGCCGCACGAGGAATTGATGCAGATCGAGGGCGGCCTGTACCAGCGCCTGTACCTGCTGCAGCAATTGGCGCAGTAAGAGGCGTTGTCCATGCCTGCCGTGTGCACTTTCGCACATTTCTGTGCACCGCATGATATTTCTTGATTGCAACAGAATATAATCTGTGACAGACAGGTGGTCATTGCGGGAGCGGGACGTTGGCAGGCAGACAGAAACGGGCATCATGGCGAAGCGCGCAGTGGCTGGTGGTATTGGCCTGCTGGCTGCCGCCTGCCGCGCACGCCCAAGTCGGCAACCTTGAGCAGTATCTTGCCGCCGTGCGCGACGATGGCCGCTTCGTGCCCGCGCGCGCCCTGCAGCGCCTGCAAGAGGTGGAAACGCAGGCGCGCAGCGCCCCCTTGCCCGTGCACGCGGAATTCCTTACCCAACTGAGCAACGCCCGCATGCGCCTGGGGCAGAACGACCTCGCCATGCAGCTGGCCGAGGAGCTGATCGCCTACGCGCGCCGGAACAAGAGCGACGTGGCGCTGGCGAAAGGCATACTCAACAAGGCCTACATCACGTTTGCCCGGAACGAACGCCGCGCCTCGCACCTGCTGGCCTTTGAGGCGGAACGCATCGCCAACCGCACGGACGACTTGCCCGTGCGCGTGCAGGCGACCATCAGCGCGGGCCAGTCGTGGGCAGAGGAAGGCAATTTCCCGTTTGCGCTGGCCAAGCTGCAGGCGGCCGTCGACCTGGCGCGCCAGAGCAAGTCCCCGTCCAGCCTGGCCGCCGCCCTGAATGCCCTCACCCTGCTGTACACGCAGATGCGCGAATACGACAAGGGTTTCGAAGTGCTCGACGAATTGCTGGCCGTGTCGAGCACCCTGGCCTCGCCAGGCCGCATGGCGCAGGCGAAGAATACGGAATACGGACTGGCGCTCGACGCGCAGCAGCCGCAGCGGGGCCAGCGCGCCCTGCTGGCGGCGCTGGCGCTGGAACGCCAGCTCGGTGCGCGCGGCATGGTGGCCGTCACCCTCGTCAACCTGTCGGACAGCTACCTGAAGGAAGGCGATTACGCGCGCACCCTGCGCTTTGCGAATGAAGCCATCACGGCGGCGCGCCTGGTCAATGATGAACAGGTGGAGGCGACGGCCCGCCTGAACATCGGCCAGGCGCTGCTCGGCCAGGGACGCTTGCAGGAGGGCAAACAAAGCGTGGCCACGGGCCTGGCATACTATGAACGCACGGCCAACCAGCCGGAAATGCAGGCCGTACTGCTGGAATACGGCATGGCGCTGGAAAAGGCGGGCGACCTGCGCGGCGCCGTCACGGCGTACCACCGCGAGCGCGGCATTTCCAACCAGCTGTTCGAAAAGCAGCGGCAAAAGGCCGTGTATGAATTACAAGAAAAGTATGAAGCGGAAAAGAAACAGCGCCAGATCGAGCTGCTGAGCCGCGAGAACCAGCTCAAGAGCACGGAAATCGACAACCGCCGCCTGCAGCAACGCGTATGGTGGCTGCTGGCGCTGGTGCTGGCCATGGCGTCCGCCATCGTCGGCTTGCTGTACCGCAAGGTGCGCCATGCGAACGTGCAGCTGAAGGTGAAGAACCAGGAGCTCAAGCGCCAGAGCTCGCGCGATCCGCTGACGGCCCTGTACAACCGCCGCCATTTCCAGGAATTCATGCGCAGCCATGCGGGCAAGCCGCAGCCGGCCTACGGCGGCGATGTCGTGGGCGCGCTGTTCCTGCTCGACGTCGACCATTTCAAGCACATCAACGACGCTTACGGCCATGCGGCGGGCGACCTGGTGCTGACGACGATCGCCGAAACCTTGCACGACGTGTTGCGCGAAACGGACATGATCGTGCGCTGGGGCGGCGAGGAATTCCTCGCCTTCCTGCCGGCCGTCGCGCGCGACGGACTCGACGATATCGCGCGGCGCATCCTCAACGGCATGGCGGCGCAAAGCATCCATTACCAGGGGCAGGCCATCCAAGTGCACGTGTCCGTGGGCTTCGCGCCCTATCCGCTGGCGCCGCTGGGACGGCCCCTCACGTGGGAACGCAGCGTCAACCTGATCGACATGGCCCTGTACCTGGCCAAGGCGCACGGGCGCAACCGAGCGTATGGCTTGCGCGGTTTTCGGCAGGTGGAAAAAACGACCCTGGAAGCGGTGGAGCAAGACCTGGAACGCGCGTGGCGCGACGGCTTTGTCGATTTGAGCGTGGTGCTGGGGGGAACGGACGGGATGGATGGTGCAAGTACGGGGACAGCGGCGCATGGCAGGCCAGCCGGCGCCAGCGATGGCGTCGCCGCAGCCGCCATCACGTGACGGCAGCTGCGGGCTGGCGCGGGTATTGCGAGTATTACTTGTGCGCGGCGTCCTGCATCTTTTCGCCGGCTTTTTCCACTTTCTTGCCGACGGCATCGGCCGCTTCGCTCATTTTCTTGTCGGCGTCAGCGGCGACCTGATCCATCTTGGCGCCCGTATCGGCAGCGGCCTGGCTCACGGCGGCGTCGGCCTTGGTAGCGGCGGCCTTGATGTCGGCTTCAGCCTTGGCAGCGGCCGCATCGATCTTCTGGCCCGCTTGTTCCGCAGGACCTGCGGCGACATCGTCCTTCTTCTGGCAGGCAGCCAGTGCCACAACCATCATCCCGGCGGCGCACACGGTCATCCAATTTTTGCTTACTTTCATGATATTCCCTTTCATTGTTATCAAAAGACACAGATCAGTTCGCAATATACACCTGCCTAAAATTTTCTAGTGTGCGCTAACGCACATAAAAACAGGCTTTTGTGGCGTAGTTGCAAGCAATGGTATCTTGATATTTTCAAGGCGCCTTGCCCGACGCGCAGGCAGGACATCTCCATTGTCGTGCCCTACTGGCCCGCGGCCGGGGCAGGCACAGCGTCCAGCAGCGAACGCTCGAGCAGTTGCGACAGCGATGCGCGCAGCGCCTGCGTGCGCGCCGCCAGTTCCGGCCGCTTGTAGCGCTCGGCGGCGATCAGGCTGCTTTCCAGGCAGCCCCGGTCCGACCTTGCCAGGCAGGCGTCGGCCAGGTCCAGCTGGGCGCTCGCTTGCGCCACTTTCACTTTGGCGTCGAGTTCCAGAGTGTCGGGATCCTCGCCCCAGCGTTTCACGTAGGCGGTCAGGCGCGTGGCGGCCAGCTCCGGCTTGCCCGCATCGAGCGCCTGGCTGACGCTGTCCTGCAGCGCCGTCCACGCCTGCGCCCGTTGCTGTTGCCTGTCGCACGCGGCGGCGGACTTGCTGATGTTTGCCTGCAGGCGCTTGATCTGCGCGGCGGGCGCCTTGGCGCTTTTCAGCACGGCCAGCGCGCTGCGCGCCCCGTCCAGCTCGCACTGCGCCGCCAGCGCCGTGGCGGCCTCGACCTGTTCCGCCACGCTGGCCGGCTTGTCGGCCGGCTTGTTGAAGAACCAGATACCGGTCAGCACCACCACCGCCGCGATCCACGTACGCAAGCGCACGGGCGGACGCGGGGGCGGCACCGAGCCCTTGCTGGCCGGTTTCGCGGGCGGCGCCTTGACCGGCGCGGGGGCCGCTGGCGGGACGGGCTCGGGAGCGGGAGCGGGCTGACGCGGCGGCGCGGGTTGCGGTGCAGGTTGCGGTGCAGGAATGGGCGCAGCGACGGGCACCGGCGGCGGCATGCGCGGCAGCGGGGGCGGCGCTGGCAGTTTCTCCAGAACAGGCGCTTGCGCCACCTGGCGCGCACCGCAAAACGGGCAATGCGCCACGCGCAGCGGCAAGATCCGGCCGCAAGCGGCGTTGATGCAAACGTCATTCACTGTTTCAAGCACATTCCAACCTTTTCCTGGAGTCATTCCACTGCATTCTGCCGCAATATTACCCTACGCAAGCAACGCAAGGACGCACCCGTCCCGTGTTCCATGGCCTTGATACCGATCAAAAAGCCTCCGTCGCCGCAGCCTAAGCTACAAGCACCAGCCAAGGACAAGGAGAACGCCATGCCAGCCCACCTGATCATCGAAGACGGCCAGCCCTGGTGGTGGGACAGCGCCGACATCTGGGTGGTGCCGGGCAATGATCCGATGGGGCCGCCCGGCGCGCCCATCGCCGGCACCAGCAACTATCTGTGGGGCCGCGTGCACAACACGGGCAACAGCGCCTCGAACGGCGTGCGCGTGGATTTTTACTGGGGCGACCCTTCCGGCCAGATCGCCGTCGGCGCCGCCACGCAGATCGGCTCCGCGTTTGCCGACTTGCCGCCCGGTGCCACGCAGGAAGTGCTGTGCCTGGTGCCCTGGGTCCCCGTCATCGTCAATGGCGGCCACGAATGCCTGCTGGCCGTGGCCCATGGCCCGGGCGACATCAACCCGCTGCCCGATCCACTGCCCAACGGCTTTCCCTTCCAGCCCAGGCAGCACGAACAGATTGCCCAGCGCAACGTCACCGTGGTGCTGGCGGCGCGGCGCGCTCAATTGCTGACCATCGCGGTGGCGGCCCTGCCGCGCACCGACAGAAAAGTGGCATTGCATATCGAACCGGGCGGCGAGCTGCCGGAGCGCCTGCTGGCCACCCTGGGGCTCGAGCGATGGCAGCCGGCCAGGGACGCGCGCCTGATAGCCGGTCTGGCGCGCACGCCCCATTGCCATGGGGATGCGCCCGGCGAGCAAGAACTGACGCTGGAAGTGCCGCGCGGCCAGGCGCAGGCCGTGTACCTGAGCCTGCGCGCCGAAGCCTTGCCGCCACGCCAGTATGCGCTGCTGCGCGTGCTGGAGAGCCATGAGGGCAAGATACTGGGCGGCGTCACCTATATCGTCACCGCCCTGGAGAAAGAGCAAGCGCAAGAACAGCAAGGCCCCGAGGAGCAAGCATCATGAGCGATACCCCCCTGCAGGTGCTGACGCGGCCGTTCGCGATCGAGCCCGTCACCAACATCATGCTGCCCGATGGCATCTTCGACAATGCCATCTATGGCTTGCGCATCGCCGCCCACGTGACGAATACGTCGAGCAGCGCGCTGAACAATGTCAGCGTGTATCTGGAAAGCGTGGGCGACCCCGGCATCGCGCCCGTGGCACGCACCTTCTTCTTTGCCAGCATTCCCGCCGGCGCAGCCATGCTGGTCATGTGGGATGCCGATTTCCAGCACGCCACGCCCGGCAAGCGCCTCGTCAGCTTCGTCGCCAAGGCGGACGGCTACACGCCGCACCGCTCGATCCAGCAAATCTTCGTCTCGCAAACGCGCTTCGACAGCGCCACCAGCACCTATACGTGCACGGTCGAGGAAGGCACCCTGGAACTGTCCAAGCCGCAGGGCCACCTGCCGGGCAAGCGCTGGGGCGCCACGGGCGGCGACAACAAAGACTGCCGCTGCCCGCCCGGCCTCGGGCCCATCGTGCCGACCGGCATGACCCTCGTCTGGACGCCAAACCCCGCCTACGCGGGCACGCATGGGGATCTGCCGTTTTCCGACCCATGGTGGAAAGTTCTCGCCATCATCATCGCCA
Organism: Janthinobacterium rivuli; assembly: GCF_009208735.1. Taxonomy (GTDB): domain Bacteria; phylum Pseudomonadota; class Gammaproteobacteria; order Burkholderiales; family Burkholderiaceae_D; genus Janthinobacterium. Next base: position 161,665 of record NZ_WFLJ01000002.1, read on the forward strand.
TCATCGCAGCGCTGGTGGCCATCATTTCTGCCGCGCTCGGTTCCGGCAAGGCCAGCTTCAGCGTGGGCGGCAGCTTCGAGGAAACGGAGCCCAGCGTGCATTGCTGTTCGCTCGAAGGGGCCGGCTCGGGGCAGCCCGAATTCACGGTGGCGGGCGTGGCCTCGGCCATCGCCTCGGGCGCCATCGCCGTCGCCTGCTCCGATATCGCAGACCCGTTCTGGCGTGGCCAGGAAGCAACAGCACCGACCGCCGGCGAACTGACGCTGGCCGAGCGCGTGGTGGCGAAATGGGTGTTGTCGGAAGCGCCGAACGCGGGCCTGCCCTACACGGCCGACATCAGCTGGCAATATGACCGCTTCACCACCGGCGCCACCTACCAGCATGCGGTCACCGAAACGCAAGTCAACATCCATGTGGCGGGCCCCGTGGAAACGGACACCCCCGCCGTCGTGCAAGCCTATGAACCGTTGTGGCTGCGCGCCAGCTTCAAGCGCGACAATGGCAATGTCTTCCGCGGCACGGAGCTGTACGCCTTTGTGCTGTTCCAGGCGCCGCAGGGCCTGTACTTCGTGGAATCGCTGACCGACGACGGCCTGGGCTTCGACCCGGGCGCCAACGACGGCGTGTACGCGGGCAGCCTGGACTTGAAGCGGGCTTACCGCACCCTGCTGCGATATGATCAAACGGTCTACGGCACCTGGCGGGTCTTCGTCTTCGCCCAGGACGTCAACCTGACCAAGCCCGGCACGCCGCCCGACATCGCCGCCCAGCACATCGGCGGCATGTTCATCGCCAGCGCCATCGAAATCACCTTCGACGACACCCTGCCCTGCCCGCTCAAGGCGCAGGCGAATATCGTCGTGGTGTAATGGGAGAAAGCGAAACGATTGATAAAACGCCCTGGGCGTCTTTTATCAGCCGCTCTTAAACTTTAACGCTTTCTGGTTTCGCAATCACCGTGCGCGGAATGATATCCGTTGCCGGGCAAGACTCCATTGCCTCCGAATACGCGAGCCAGCGTTGCAGGCTTTCCATGCGGCGGATGGTGATGCCCTTGCCATTGATATAGCCGATCTGCTCGAAATTGGCGGGACTGGTGGTCAATTTCGACACGGTGGGCGCATTGTCGACCAGGCGGTCGTAGGCCTTGCGCGCCTTGTGCTCCCACTTCGCCAGCACGGGGTCGTCAAAGCGGTTGCTTTCAAAATACACGGTGATGGTGCGGTCGTGGTTGGCAAAGCCGACGATGGCCGCGCCCTTGCGTATGGTCAACAGGACATCTTCCTTGACGCCCGTGACGGGAACGAAGACGGCGGCGCGCCCATCCGTATCCGGCCGCTCCATGGGAATATCTTGTCCGATTATGCTCATCACATCACACTCTTCATCATCGCCTGTCGGCTTGTTGTCCCTGCATCACTGAAAGCGTGCCGCCGTGCGCATGCGTGCATTTGCCGCTGCGCCGGGCCGCTTCCAGGCTCGCTGCCATACCATGTGTTAAATAATACATTGCCGTAAAGCACTGCACAAGATAATCAGGGACGCGGCAGCCGCCTGTCCTGTGCCGGATGGGGGATGGTGTGCCCAACGGCAATCACCTTCAGCGGCAATCACCTTATAATGCTGCAATTACTTCACGTCCCCCACCTTAGCACCATGACGCTTCCCGAGAATGACACCAGCCGGCTCGACGCCATCAGCGCCGCCGCCACCGAAGTGGCCGCGCAAAACGTGGCCGACCTGCTGGCCATGGCCATCTGCCACCGCCCGGACGAACCGTCCCTGATCGTCTGCGACAAGCGCAGCTGGCTCAATGTCGTGCTGACGGAAGCGTATCGCCAGGCCTTGCCGGACGCCACCTTCATCGATTTCGACGAAGTGACGCCCGACGCCGTGCTGGCCGCGTTTGCCGAACTGCCCGCCGGCAGCCTCGTCGTGCTGATCCAGTCGACCAGCTTCCGCCTGGAAGCGTTCCGCATCCGCATCGAGCTATTCAAGCGGGGACTGAAGGTCATCGAGCACGTGCATTTGTCGCGCATGCCCGGCGTGCAGGGGCTGCACTACATCGCCTCGCTGGCCTACGACCCCGCCTACTATCGCGGCATCGGCCATGCGCTGAAGGCGCGCATCGACGGCGCCCGCCACGGCATGGTCGACAGCGGCGGGGAGCAGCTGGTCTTCGCTTCGCCATTCGAATCGGCCAAGCTCAACATCGGCGACTACAGCGGCATGAACAATATCGGCGGCCAGTTCCCCCTGGGCGAAGTATTTACGGAAGCGCAGGACCTGGAAGCGGTGAACGGGCGCGTGCGCATCTTCGTCTTTGGCGACACCCACTTCATGGTCAACCGCCCCGACACGCCGATCACCCTGATCATCGACAAGGGCCGCGTGACGGGCACGGAACACGCCACGCCGGAATTTACCGCCATGCTGGAGATCATCCGCGCCCACGAAGGCGAAGTGTGGGTGCGCGAACTGGGCTTCGGCATGAACCGCGCCTTTTCGCGCGAGCAGCTGGTCAACGACATCGGCACGTATGAACGCATGTGCGGCATCCACCTGTCGCTGGGCGCCAAGCATGGCGTGTATGCGAAACCGCAGTTCAAGCGCAAGGATGCGCGCTACCACGTCGACATCTTCGCCGTCACCGAAGCCGTGTATCTGGACGACGAGCGCGTGTACGCCGATGGCGCGTGGACGCTGGAACCGGCCGCTTTCAGCTAAAAAATCCGGCCGCTGCCAGCTCGCGGTCCCACGGCGGCACGGGCTGGTATTCGGCCACCAGGAAATCGATCAGCGCGCGCACCTTGGGCGACGGCTGGCGGCTGGCCGGATACAGGGCGCTCAAGTGATTCAGCGGCAGGTCCCAGTCCGACAGCACGGGCAGCAGGCTGCCATCGAGCAGGTTGCGCCAGGCGAGGAACGTGGTGCTGTAGACGATACCGAGTCCCCGCTGCGCCGCCTGGTGCAGCACCAGGCCATTGTTCGCCGTAAAACCCGCCTGCACGCGCACGCTCACCGCTTCTTGCTGGCCGCCCTCGCCGCGCTGGAAATGCCAGTTCGTGCCATCGGTCAGGTGGCTGAAGTGCAGGCACTGGTGCTGCAACAGCTCTTGCGGCGCCTGCGGCACGCCCCATTGCGCCAGGTAGGCGGGACTGGCGCACAGCACGGCGCGGCACGGCGCCAGCGGGCGCATGGCCAGCGCGCTGCTGTCCGGGATGCCGCCCACGCGGATGGTCAAGTCAAAACCGTGGCGTATCGGGTCGAGCAGCGCATCGTCGACAAACAACTCGGCGCGCACCTGCGGGTGCAGCAGGCTGAAACGGGCGACGGCGTCGGCCAGCCACGCGCTGCCGAAACTCGACGGCGCCTGGATGCGCAGCGGCCCGGCCAGCTCCGCCCCCACTCCCGCCTGCGCCACGTGCGCCACCATGCGCGCCGCTTCCTGCGCCTGGCTGACGGTGGCCATGCACGGCGCCAGATAAGCGCGGCCCGCATCCGTCAGGCTCACCTCGCGCGTGGAGCGGTGCAGCAGGCGCGCATGCAGGCGCTCTTCCAGCTGCATGATGGTCTTGCTGACCATGGCCCGCGTCAGGCCCAGGCGCTGCCCGGCCAGCGTGAAGCTGCGCAGGCGCGCCACTTCGACAAAGACTTCCATCGCTTTTAGTTGATCCATGTCAAAGATTGTCTGCGCTTTGGCGACAATCTGTCAACCGCAGGGCGATTGTTTGCCGCCCTTGCCCATCCTACAATGGCGCTTTCTATCTACTTACGGAGCCGCCGCCATGCTAACGATCGACCAACAAGAACAGTACCAGCGCGACGGCTACCTCATCCTGCCCGACTTCAAGGGTGCGGACGAGATCGCCGCCCTGCGCGCGCGCGCCGAACAGATTGTCAACGAATTCGATCCCAGCCAGAGTCAATCGATCTTCACCACGCGCGACCAGGCGAAGAACACCAACGATTATTTTCTCGCCTCCGACAACACCATCCGCTGCTTCTTCGAGGAAGAGGCGTTCGGCGCGGACGGCCAGCTGAAGCAGGCGAAATCCCTGTCGATCAACAAGATCGGCCACGCCATGCACGATCTGGACCCCGTCTTCCGCGCTTTTTCGGCCGACCCGAAGCTGGCCGCGGTGGCGCGCGACCTGGGCCTGGCGGATGCGCAGGTCTGGCAATCGATGTACATTTTCAAGCAGCCCGGCATCGGCGGCGAAGTGCGCTGGCACCAGGACGCCACGTATTTCGAGACCACGCCCATCAGCGTGACCACCTTCTGGTTCGCGCTGGAAGACGCGACCCTGGACAACGGCTGCCTGTGGGCGGAACCGGGCGGCCACCGCGGCCCGCTGCGCGAACGCTTCATCCGCAACGGCGACGCCGTGCGCGTGGAAAAACTCGATGCGACGCCGTGGCCTGACGACAGCACGGCCGTGCCGCTGGAAGTGAAGGCTGGCGCCCTCGTCTGCTTCCATGGCTTGCTGCCCCATTACAGCGCGCCGAACCGCTCGCCCGTCTCGCGCCACGCCTATACCTTGCACGCCACCGACGGCCAGACCGAATACGCGGCCCACAACTGGATCCAGCGCGACGCGTCCTTCCCCGTGCGGGGCTTCGTCTGATGCGCATCGAGGTCTTTGCCGCCCACTGGGGCAATAACGACCTGCCGCCCGAGGTCTTCATCGACAAGGTAGCGGCGGCCGGCTTCGACGGCATCGAAATGTCGCTGCCGCTGGACGCGGCCTTGCGCGAGGAGTGGACGGACCGCATCGCCAGGGCCGGACTGCAACTGATCGCCGCGCAGTGGGAAACCGTCTTCCACGGCGACTTCGAACTGCACCGCGCCGCCCTGGCGGAACTGCTGGAAAACGCCTGCCTGGCCCGCCCCGTGCTGGTCAACACGCACACGGGCAAGGATTACTACAGCCAGGCGCAGAACGCGGAATTGATCGACCTGGCCGCCGCCATCTCGGCCAGGCACGGCGTGCCCATCGTGCATGAAATCCACCGCAGCCGCTTTTCCGGCCACCCGATGCTGCTGCTGCCCTACTTGGCGCAATATCCCGAACTGCCCTTGACGGCCGACCTGTCGCACTGGTGCTGCGCCTGCGAATCGCTGCTGGAAGACCAGCCGCAGCCCCTGGCGCAAGTGCTGCCGCTGGTGCGCCACGTGCATGCGCGCGTGGGCCATGCGCAGGGGCCGCAGGTGGCCGACTTCCGCGCGCCGGAAGCCAAGCCTGCGCTCGACGCCCACCTGGCCTGGTGGGACGCCATCGTCGCCCTGCGCCGCGCGGCCGGCGCCGAGCGCATGACGTTCACGCCGGAATTCGGCCCCGCGCCGTACACGCAAACGCTGCCATACACGCAGCAGCCCGTGAGCGACGCGTGGGAACAGAACGTCGCGATGCTCAATCTGCTGCGCGCGCGCTACGCCGGATAAGCGTCCGCGTCCCGGTGCCGGATCGCCAGGTCCGGCGCCGCGCATTGCAATTAAATAGCGCACTATATATACTGTGCCCATGGATACCACCCCCGCCCCCAACCCCTTGCACCAGGTGCCGCGCCTGGACAGCCAGCTGTGCTTTGCGCTGTACTCGACCTCGCTTGCCATGAACAAGCTGTACCGCAAGCTCTTGCGTAAGCTCGGCCTGACCTATTCGCAATACCTGGTGATGATGGTGCTGTGGGAGCGCGACGGCCTGACGGTGTCGGAAGTGGGCGAGCGCCTGTTCCTCGACTCGGCCACCCTGACGCCCCTGCTCAAGCGCATGGAGCAGTCGGGCCTGTTGACGCGCACGCGCGCCGCCAGCGACGAGCGCCAGGTCATCATTTCCCTTACGGAACAAGGCGACCAGCTACGCCACGAGGCGGCCCTGTTGCCAGAAGCCATATTGACGGCCAGCCACTGCAGCGTGGAACAAGTTGTGGACATGAAACAACAACTGAACCAGTTGCGCGACAGTCTGATGAAAAGTGAGTAAACGCGCCGCTTTTCCGAGCAAAATCAGGTAAAGCATCCGCCTGACAGCGCCAGGCAAAAGTTGGCGCACAATCCGCCTTTGTTTATTACAAATCGATACATGGCTGGCCCCACCCCGCGTATAGAATAGTTGCCACTATTTCCTTACAACAACATCAGGGTGCCCATGCGCTTATCTTTCGGCTCCGTAGCCTCGTTGGCTCTGTGCTTTACCGTGTCGGCCTACGCTGCCGAACCATTCGACGACAAGTTCCGCCAGCTCGAAGAAGTGCTGCCCACCCCGAACACCTACCGCACCGCCTCCGGCGCGCCGGGCCACGCCTACTGGCAGCAGCGCGCCGACTACACCATCCGCGCCACCCTGGACGAAGCCAAACGCGAGATCGCCGGCAGCGGCACCATCACCTACCATAACCAGTCGCCCGACACCCTCGGCTACCTGTGGGTGCAACTGGACCAGAATATCTACCGGCCCGATTCCGACGCGCGCCGCATGGCCACGGCGCCTTCGCGCCAGGCGTGGGCCAGGACGACGGGCGAAGACACCATGAAGTTCGAAGGCTTGCGCGGCATCCTGGCGCGGCGACTTTCAGGGTGGCTTCCATATCCGCGCCTTGAAAAGCGCCGATGGCCAGCCCCTGAAGTACGTTATCAACTGCACCATGATGCGCATCGATTTGCCGCAGCCCTTGAAACCGGGCCAGGATTTCGTCTTCCAGATCGACTGGGATTACCGCATCAATGAACAGAAGGTACTGGGCGGGCGCGCCGGCTATGAAGTCTTCGACGACAAGAACGCCCTGTTCGAAGTGGCGCAGTGGTTCCCGCGCATGGCGGCCTACTACGACGCGGCCGGCTGGCAGCACAAGCAGTTCCTCGGCTCGGGCGAATTCACGCTGGAATTCGGCGACTACGACGTGCAGCTGACCGTTCCCGCCGACCATATCGTCGCCGCCACCGGTGCGCTGCAAAACCCGCAGGAGGTACTGTCGTCCGCACAGCGCGAACGCCTGGAAAGGGCCCGCGGCAGCGACAAGCCCGTCGTCATCGTCACGCAGAAAGAGGCGGAGGCGGCCGAAAAATCCGTCAGCCGCGCGCAAAAGACGTGGCACTTCAAGGCGGCCAACGTGCGCGACTTCGCCTGGGCCTCGAGCCGCAAGTTCATCTGGGATGCGCAGGGCTACAAGAAGGGCGGCAGCGATGTGATGGCCATGTCCTACTATCCGAAAGAGGGCAATCCGCTGTGGGAAAAATACAGCACGCAAGCCATCGTGCACACGATCGAACAGTACAACAAGTACAGCATAGCCTACCCGTACCCGACGGCCATCTCCGTCAACGGCCCCGTGGGCGGCATGGAGTATCCGATGATCTCGTTCAACGGCCCGCGCCCCGTGAAGGACAAGAAGACGGGCGAGCTGACCTACTCGAAGCGCACCAAGTATGGCCTGATCGGCGTGATCATCCACGAGGTGGGCCACAACTACTACCCGATGATCATCAACTCGGACGAGCGCCAGTGGACGTGGATGGACGAAGGCCTCAACACCTTCGTGCAATACCTGGCGCAGCAGGCGTGGGAAGAAAACTACCCGGCTTCGCGCGGCGAGCCGCGCGAGATCGTCGACTACATGCGTAGCCGCGACCAGGTGCCCATCATGACGAACTCCGAATCGCTGCTGCAGTTCGGCAACAACGCCTACGCCAAGCCCGCGGCGGGCCTGAACATCCTGCGCGAGACCATCCTCGGACGCGAGCTGTTCGACTACGCGTTCAAGGAATATGCACAGCGCTGGAAGTTCAAGCGCCCCACGCCCGCCGACTTTTTCCGCACCATGGAAGACGCTTCAGGCACGGACCTGGACTGGTTCTGGCGCGGCTGGTTTTATTCCACCGACCCGGTCGACATCAGCATCGACGGCATCAGCGAATACGGCGTGAGCTCGAAGAACCCGGAAACGGAAAAAGCCTGGAAAAAGGCGCAGAAGGACGCCCAGCCGGAATCGGTCACGAGCCGCGCCAACAAGGGCATGCCGCGCCGCGTCGACGCGCATCCGGAGCTGAAGGATTTCTACAACCAGCACGACGATTTCACGGTGACCAACAAAGACCGCAACGCCTATGCCGAAGCGCTGGCCACCCTGGAACCGTGGGAAAAAGACTTGCTGAAACAGGGCAAGCATCTGTACCTGGTCGACCTGTCGAACGTGGGCGGCATGGTGATGCCGCTGATCCTCGAGATCGAACTGAAAAGCGGCAAGAAATACGTCGAGCGCGTGCCGGCCGAAGTGTGGCGCTACGCGCCGAAGAAAATCACCAAGGTCGTCATCACGGATGAGCCGATGGTGGGCCTGGTGCAGGACCCGTACTGGGAAACGGCCGACATCGACACCAGCAACAATAGCTGGCCGAGAAAGATCACGCCATCGCGCCTGGAACTGTTCAAGAGCGAGAAGTCGCCCAAGGATAACCTGATGCGCGATTTCCAGACGCCGTTGAAAGGCAGCGGCTCGGCCAAGGGCGACGAGGCGTGAAGCGCTGGCGCCTGCTCGCTTGTGCCATGCTGGCCTGCGCCAGCATGGCGGCGGGTGCCCACAATTTTCACATGGGCATCGCCGACATCAGCTATAACCCGGCCAGCGGCAACACGGAAGTGGTGCACACCTACACGGGCCACGACGTCGAGGCGCTGCTGACGAATCTGTACCAGCGCCAGTTCGACCTGGGCCAGGAAGACAGCGAAGCGGCGCTGCGCCGCTATGTCGAAAAACAGTTTTATCTGGTGGGACCGGACGGCAAGCGATTGCGCCTGAACTGGGTCGGCATGAAGGTCAATGCCGACAACGTGGTCATCTTCCAGGAGCTCGAAGGCACGCGCCTGGCCCCCGCCACGCGCATCCATAACCAGTTGCTGATCGACTTCCTGCCCAGCCAGCGCAACACCCTCAACGTGCAGGACAGCGGCGCCATCCAGACGCTGATGTTCGACCGCCAGAACACGGAACTGCCGATCCGCTGAACACCGGCAGACCGCCGCCCCCCCCCCATACACCCATGACGCCACGCTACCTTCTCCTCCTCCTCGCCGCCCTGTTTTCACCGGCCGCCCACGCCGACGACATCTTCCAGCGCGTGCTGGTCGACGGTTCGCGCCTGAACCAGCTGGGCGTGGCCGATTCAGCCAACGCGGGCAGCGTCACGCAACGGCAGCTCGACGCGCGCACCAGCTACCGGCCCGGCGAACTGCTCGAAGCCGTGCCGGGGCTGATCGTCAGCCAGCATAGCGGCGAGGGCAAGGCCAACCAGTTCTACCTGCGCGGCTTCAACCTCGATCACGGCACGGACTTGCGCAGCACCGTCGACGAGATGCCCGTCAACCAGCGCAGCCATGGCCACGGCCAGGGCTGGACGGACCTGAACTTCCTGATCCCCGAACTGGCCATGCGCCTCGATTACAAGAAGGGACCGTATTCGGCGGCGCAAGGCGATTTTTCCTCGGCCGGCGCGGCGTCCATCGTCTACGCGAACCGCCTGACGCAGGGCGTCGCCAGCGCCGGCATCGGGCAAAACGGCTTTCGCCGCGCCCTGCTGGCCGACTCCATCGATGCGGGCGACGGCAGCCTGCTGTACGCGCTCGAAGCGCAGCATAACGACGGCCCGTTCACGCAGCCGGACCGCTACCGCAAGCGCAATGGCGTGCTGCGCTACAGCGACGGCTATGCCAACAACGGCTACAACGTCACGGCCATGGCGTACGACGCCAGCTGGAACGCCACCGACCAGATTCCGCTGCGCGCCGTGCGGGACGGCACCTTGGGCCGCTTCGACGCCATCGATGCCAGCGATGGCGGCAAGGCCCAGCGCTACAGCCTGTCGGGCGCCTGGCGCCAGACGACGGACGACGTCTCCTCCAAGGTCAGCGCGTATGTGATCGCCAACCGCCTGGCCCTGTTCTCGAATTTCACGTATGCGCTGGACGACCCCGACAACGGCGACCAGTTCGCCCAGCCCGACCGGCGCGTGACGTCCGGCCTCGACGCCAGCCATACCTGGCACCGCCACACGGACAGGGGCAGCAGCGACACCACCATCGGCGTGCAGCTGCAGAACGACAATATCCACAATGGCCTGTACAACACGCACCAGCGGCAGATCGTGTCGACCACGCGGCAAGACCATATCGTCGAATCGAGCATCGGCGTGTATGGCGAAAACAGCACGCGCTGGTCGCGGTCGCTACGCACCGTGGCGGGACTGCGCGCGGACGCCTACCGCTTCGACGTGCGCAGCGACCGCGCAGCCAATGCGGGCACGGCCAGCGACCATTTGTTCAGCCCCAGCCTGAGCGTGATCGCCGGGCCGTGGCGCGACACGGAAGCGTATGTCAACATCGGCAATGGTTTTCACAGCAACGACGCGCGCGGCACGACGATCACGCTCGACCCGAAGACGGGCGAGGCGGCAGACAAGGTCACGCCCCTGGTGCGCTCGCGCGCCCTGGAACTGGGCTTGCGCAGCGCCGCCATCGCCGGCCTGCAAACGTCGCTGTCGCTGTACCGCCTGGACTTCGATTCCGAGCTGCTGTTCATCGGCGACGCGGGCGCCACCGAGGCGGGCCGCCCCAGCCGCCGCTATGGCATCGAATTTTCCAGCTACTACAAGGCCGCCAGCTGGCTGTCGCTGGACCTGGACCTGGCGTATGCGCGGGCGCGGTCGCGCGGCAGCGACCCGGCGGGCGACTTCATCCCCGGCGCCATCGAAGGCGTGGCCCAGCTGGCCATGACGGTGACGCCGGCGGGGCCCTGGTCGGGCTCCCTGCGCCTGCGCTACTTCGGCCCGCGCCCGCTGATCGAAGACAACAGCGTGCGCTCGGCGGCCAGCGTGGGCTTGAACGGACGCATCGCCTACCAGATCGACAAGACCTTGCGCGTGGAAGTCGAAGGCTACAACCTGGCCAACCGGCGCGACTCGGCCATCGACTACTACTATGCCTCGCGCCTGCCCGGCGAGGCGCAGCCCGTCGACGATATCCACTTCCATCCGGTGGAATCGCGCTCGCTGCGCCTGACCCTGGTAAAGAATTTTTAAGTAAACAAGAATAATTCTTATCGCACTGCACAGGAAACGCCGCGAAGTCGTAGAATGCCAGGCTGGATAAACTGAGACAGGCCGCGTTCCGGCCCGCACCGCCATGAGCACTTCCGCACCGATCTTTACCGACCCGTCCCACGTCAAGGACGCCTTGCGCGATGACGGCTATGCCGTCCTGCGCCCGCAGGACGTGGCCGCGCTGGCCGGCTGCCCGCTGACCGCGCTGCGCGCGCTGGAAGGTAGCTGGAACACGCTGGCGCTGGACAATTACCTGAAGGATGGCGGCCGCTATCGCCGCCGGCGCCACTCGTGCTTCGTGCAGGATGGCGAGCGCCTGACGCAGACGGCGCACCGTCCGCACTGGCAACCGGTCGAATACAACGCCCTGCACGGCGGCATGCACCGCCTGTTCGAGCCGGTCGAGCCGGCCATCGTCGCGCAGCCGGCCTGGCAGCAGCTGATCCGGGCGCTGGGCGACGTCTGCTCGCAGGTCAAGGGCCGCCAGCCGTGGTTCATCGAGGCGCACCAGTTCCGCATCGATACGACCGATGGCATTGGCCGCCCCACGCCGGAAGGCGCGCACCGCGACGGCGTCGATTTCGTCGCCGTGCTGCTGATCGGGCGTGAACAGGTCAAGGGCGGCGAGACGCGCATCTTCGAGGCGAACGGCCCCAATGGCAAGCGCTTTACCCTGACCGAGCCATGGTCGCTGCTGCTGCTCGACGATGCGTTTGTCATCCATGAATCGACGCCGATCCAGCCCATTGGTGAACATGGACACCGCGACACCCTCGTGCTCACCTATCGCGCAGGCCAGTTCCAGGGAGAGAATTGACAGGCGGCCACAGCATTCCCTGTGGCCAAAATAGTTACTTGGAAGTTACTTTTGCAGACCTAAATCCGATATAGTCATACGATGTCGATATTGCGCGCTCACGGCGCCCAGCATCACCACACTGAAATCCTAGGAGAGGTCTGTGGACTCCAACAACCAAATCAAGCCTGACGAAATCGAGATCCTGATCGTCGAGGACAGCCCGACCCAGGCGGAGCGCCTGCGCCGCCTGATCCAGTCGCTGCACTATAACGCACGCGTGGCGGCGAATGGCCAGCTGGCCCTGGCCGCCATCCGCGAGCGCAAGCCGCATCTGGTGCTGTCCGATATCGTCATGCCTGAAATGAATGGCTACGACCTGTGCCGCGCCATCAAGTCCGATCCGACCCTGCGCGACATCCCCGTGATCCTCGTCACCTCGCTCAACGACCCGAAGGACATCATCCGCGGCATCGAGTGCGGCGCCGACAATTTCATCCGCAAGCCCTACGCGGAAGACTACCTGCTCAACCGCATCAGCCACATGCTGATGAACCAGAAGCTGCGCAAGAACCAGAATGTGGAAATCGGCATCGCCCTGTACCTGGGCGACCAGAAGCATTTCATCAATGCGGAACGCCAGCAAATCCTCGATTTGCTCATTTCCACGTATGAACAGGCGGTGCAGGTCAACGGCGAACTGCAGGCGCGCGAGCGCCAGGTGATCGAGCTGAACATGCGCCTGGCGCACCATGCGGCCGAACTGGAAACCATCAACCGCGAAATCGCCCTGAAAAACCTGGAACTGGCCGAGGCGAGCCGCATGAAGTCCGCCTTCATCGCCAACATGTCGCATGAACTGCGCACACCGCTCAACGCCATCATCGGCTTCACGGGCGCGCTGCTGATGAAATTGCCAGGGCCGCTGACGTCGGACCAGGACAAGCAGCTGAACACCATCCGCGCCAGCGCGCGCCATCTGCTCTCGCTGATCAACGACATCCTCGACGTGGCCAAGATCGAGGCGGGCAAGCTGACCCTGTCGATCGAACCCGTGCACTGCCAGGATCTGATGGCCGAGGTGGCCGACACCCTGCGCCCGCTGGCCCAGCAAAAGGGCCTGGCGCTGGAAATGGCGCTGGGAGAAGCGGGCCAGCCGTCCGTCATCATCGACACGGACCGACGCGCGCTGACGCAAATCCTCATCAACCTGCTCAACAACGCCATCAAGTTCACGGAACAGGGCACGGTGCGCATCTGCCTGGCCCAGCGCGAGGAAGACGACGTGCTGGTGACGGAAATGAGCATCGCCGACAGCGGCGCCGGCATCAAGGAAGAAGACCAGGCCAAGCTGTTCCAGGCCTTCTCGCAGCTCGATTCCACCTCCACGCGCCACGTGGAAGGCGCGGGACTGGGCCTGTACCTGTGCCAGAACCTGGCCAACGCCATCGGCGGCGCCCTGTTCTTCAACAGCGACTACGGTTCCGGCAGCACGTTTACCTTGGCCCTGCGCAACAAGCCTTGATCCCGGTGCATCGCAACATAAAACATGGTTTTTTGCCATTTAAAACGGGCCGATACCGTAGTTCTACGGTATTGCACTGCACCATTTTCAGCGCTATAGTGGACCTGTCTCCTCCAATTCGTTCTCCGAACATTGGATTCAGCCCGCGCTAGTACGCGGGCTTTTTTTTGCCCGCGTTTTAGCGCATCTTCATCTTTCCTTAACTAAATCAACCGATTTAGTTATATCAATCGTTTGAGATATATGATTAAATCTCCGACATGATTGAAAAAAACATTTCCCATACCGTGCCCGCCGACGACGGGCGCAAACCCCGTTCCGATGGCGAACAGTCGCGCGAGCGGCTGCTGCACAGTGCCATCCGCCTGTTTGCCGAGCAGGGCTACGCCAAGACGTCCACGCGCGAACTGGCGCAGGCGGCCGGAACCAACGCGGCGGCCATCAGCTACTATTTTGGCGACAAGGCGGGCCTGTACCGCGCCGCCTTCTCCCATCAACTATCGAATCCACAAGACAATATCGCCCTGTACGAGCAACCCCATTTCACCCTGCGCCAAAGTCTGGAAGGCTTTTATGCGCAATTGCTCGCCCCCATGCAGCAGGGAGAAATCGCGCGCGACTGCATGCGCCTGTGGTGCCGCGAGATGCTCGAACCGACGGGCCTGTGGGCGCGCGAGGTTGACCAGAACATCCGTGCCGAACACGAGGCGCTCACGCGCGTGCTGGCACGCCACCTGGGCGCCCCCGACGACAGCGACGACATGCACCGCCTGGCCTTTTCCATCGCCTCGCTGGCCCTGCAGCACATGGTCGGCGCCGAGGTGCTGCACACCTTGCGCCCGCAACTGATGGAAACGCCGCACGCCATCGATACCTGGCTGGCGCGCATGACCGACTACGCGCTGGCCATGGCCGACGTGGAGCGCCGGCGCCTGGCCCTTCCTCCCTCTCCCCCCACCGCTCAACGACAAGCAGAAGGACCAGCATGACGACTATTCAATGCACCGTTCAACGCGTCCTGGCCGCCAGCATCGTGCTGGCGCTGGGCGGTTGCGCCCTGCAGGGGCCGCCCGCAACGGTGGCCGCCGGCACGCCCGCGCAGTGGCAGGCGCCGCTGCCGCATAACGGCAAGCTGACGGACCTGTCCAGCTGGTGGCAGGGCCAGGGCGACAGCCTGCTGGTGGAACTGATCACCGATGCGCAACAGGTCAGCCCGACCATCGCCGCCGCCGGCACGCGCATCGCGCAGGCGCGCGCCGACAGCATCGGCAGCGGCGCCGCACTGGCGCCCAAGCTCGACGCGACGGGCAGCGTGGTGCGCACCAGCCAGCAATCGGCCCAGCCCAGCGGCACCACCTCGCAGGCCGCGCTGCAGGCGTCGTGGGAAATCGACGTCTTCGGCGCCAACCGCGCCACGCGCGATGCGGCGCAGGAGCGCTACGACAGCGCCCGCGCGCTCTGGCATGAGGCCCGCGTCTCGGTCGCCGCCGAAGTGGCGAACCAGTACTACGCCTTGCGCACCTGCCAGCAATTGCAGGCCGTGTCCGAGCAGGACGCCGTCTCGCGCCGCGACTCGGCACGCCTGACGGAACTGAGCGCCGGCGCCGGCTTCCAGCCGCCCGCCAACGCCGCCCTGGCCCGCGCCAGCGCCGCCGACGGCGCCAGCCGCGCCATCGAACAACGGGCCGCCTGCGACGTGAATGTCAAGGCGCTGGTGGCCCTGTCGGCCATGCCGGAAGCGTCGCTGCGCCAGAAGCTGGCGGCCAGCCCGGCGGTCCTGCCCTCGCCCGTGGCGATTGCGCAGCTGCCGGCGCAAACCCTGGGCCAGCGTCCCGACATCTACAGTGCCGAACGCGAAGTGGCGGCGGCCAGCTTCGAAGTGCGTGGCGCGCAGGCGCAGCGCTATCCCCGCCTGAGCCTGGCCGGCTCCATCGGCAAGGGCAATATCCGCGCTGGCGGCAGCAGCATCACGGCCAGCACCTGGAGCATCGGCCCGCTGGCCGTCAGCCTGCCCATCTTCGACGGCGGCACCCGCCGCGCCCAGGTCGATGCGGCCACCGCGCGCTACGACGAGGCGGTGGTGAAATACCGCGCCGGCGTGCGACAGGCCGTGCGCGAAGTGGAAGAGGCGCTGGTCAACCTGGCCAGCACGGACGAGCGCAGCAGCCATGCCAAAACGGCCCTGGAAGGCTACCGCGTGTCGTTTGTCGCCACCGAGGACCGCTACAAGAATGGCCTGGCCAGCCTGATCGAACTGGAAGACGCGCGCCGCACGCGCCTGGCCGCCGAAAACACGGTGGTCAACCTCGAGCGCGAACGCAGCGCCGCCTGGGTGGCGCTGTACCGCGCCGCCGGCGGCGGCTGGAACAGCAACACCATCGCCAACAACGCACCTTGACGGATACGACAACATGAAAAAACAGACCTTGAAACCGATGGCGCTCGCCCTTGCCGCCCTGTGTGTGCTGCTGGGCGCCGGCGTTACCCTGTACTCCCCGTCCTCCACCGCGGCCGACGACGCCAAAGATAAAAAAGCGGCGCAAAAACCGGCCCTCACCGTCACCACGGCCAAGCCGCAAACGGCCAGCCTGCCCATCAAGCTGAAGGCCAACGGCAACGTGGCCGCCTGGCAGGAAGCCGTCATCGGCAGCGAATCGAACGGCTTGCGTCTGACGGACGTACGCGTGAACGTCGGTGACGTCGTGCGCGCCGGCCAGGTGCTGGCCGTGTTCTCGAACGACACGGTGAACGCGGACGTGGCGCAGGCCAAGGCCGCCGTCCTGGAAGCGGAAGCGAATGCGGCGGAAGCGGCGGCCAACGCGCAGCGCGCCCGCTCGCTGCAAAGCACGGGCGCCATCAGCGCCCAGCAGATCAGCCAATACCTGACGGCCGAACAGACGGCCAACGCGCGCATCGCGTCCGCCAAGGCGCAGCTGGCGTCGCAGCAGCTGCGCCTGAAGTACACGCAGGTGGTGGCGCCCGACAGCGGCATCATCTCTTCGCGCTCGGCCACCGTCGGTTCCGTCGTGGGCGCCGGCACGGAGCTGTTCCGCATGATCCGCCAGGGCCGCCTCGAATGGCGCGCCGAAGTGACGGCCACCGAGCTGCTGAACCTGAAACCGGGCACCCTGGCGCAGGTCAAGGCGGCCAACGGCAGCGTCTTGATGGGCAAGGTGCGCATGATCGCTCCCACGGTCGACCCGCAGACCCGTTCGGCCCTCGTCTACGTGGACCTGCCTGCCAGCAGCGGCAACAACGCGCCGTTCAAGGCCGGCATGTACGCCAGCGGCGAATTCGAACTGGGCACTTCGGGCGCGCTGACGGTGCCGCAGCAGGCGATCGCCGTGCGCGATGGCTTCAGCTATGTCTTCCGCCTGAATGCCGACCAGCGCGTCAGCCAGATCAAGGTGCAGGCCGGACGGCGCCTGAGCGACCGCATCGAGATCATCGACGGCATCACGGCCGACACGACGATCGTCGTCAGCGGCGCCGGCTTCCTCAATGACGGCGACCTGGTACGCAATGTGGTCACTCCGGTGGCAGCCAAGCCCGTCGCGCCGGTCGCCGTGACAGCGAAAAAGTAAGGAAACCCATGAATTTTTCCTCCCTCTCGATCAAGAATCCGATCCCGGCCATCATGCTGTTCGCGCTCTTGACCCTGGCCGGCCTGCTGGCCTACAAGGCCAATCCGGTGCAGGATTTCCCCGACATCGAACTGCCCATCGTCACCGTCAGCGCGGTGCTGCCCGGCGCCGCGCCGGCGCAACTGGAAACGGAAGTGGCGCGCAAGATCGAAGACTCCGTCGCCACCCTGCAAGGCGTGAAGAACATCTACACCAAGGTGCTCGATGGCGTCGTCACGGTGACCGTTGAATTCATCCTGGAAAAGCAGATCGCCGAAGCCGTCAACGATGTGCGCGACGCCGTCGCGCGGGTCAAGGCGGACATGCCGGCCGAGCTGCGCGACCCCACCGTCACCAAGGCGTCCACCGCAGGCAGGGTGGTGCTGACCTTTATCGCCACGGCAAAACCCGGTGTCGACAATCCGCTCGACGCGCCCGACCTGTCCTGGTTCGTCGACAACACGGTGGCCAAGCGCCTCCTGACCGTGCCCGGCGTGGGCGCCGTCACCCGCGTGGGCGGCGTCTACCGCGAGATCCAGGTGGAACTCGACGAGGCGCGCATGGCGGCTTTGAAAGTGTCGGCCCTCGACGTCTCGCGCCAGCTGCGCCTGGTGCAGCGCGAAGCGCCTGGCGGGCGGGGCGACGTCAGCGGCGCCGAGCAGTCGGTGCGCACCATCGCCACCGTCAAGACGGCCGATGAACTGTCGCGCGTGGAAGTGCCGCTGCCGGATGGACGCCATGTCCGCCTGGACCAGGTGGCCACCGTGCGCGATACCATCGCCGAACCGCGCGCGCTGGCCGAGCAGGATGGCAGGACCGTCGTCGCCTTCGAGGTGTTCCGCACCAAGGGCGCCAGCGAAGTGGCCGTCGCCAGGGGCGCACGCGCCGCCATCGCCGAGCTGCAGAAGGACAACCCGAATGTCGTGCTGCAGCAGTCGATCGACAATGCCTTCCCCGTCGAGGAAAACTTCGAGGGCTCGATGGAGCTGCTGTACGAAGGCGCGCTGCTGGCCGTGCTGGTGGTGTGGTGGTTCCTGCGCGACTGGCGCGCCACCCTGGTGGCCGCCGCCGCCCTGCCCCTGTCCGTGATGCCGGCGTTCCTCGGCATCTACTGGTTCGGCTACACGCTCAACACCGTCACCCTGCTGTCGCTGGCCCTGGTCGTCGGCGTGCTGGTCGACGACGCCATCGTGGAAATCGAAAACATCGAGCGCCATCTGCGCATGGGCAAGTCGCCCATGGAAGCGGCCATGGAAGCGGCCGACGAAATCGGCATGGCGGTGATCGCCACCACCTTCGCGCTGGTGGCCGTGTTCCTGCCGACGGCCTTCATGAGCGGCATTCCCGGCCTGTTCTTCAAGCAGTTCGGCTGGACGGCCGTGCTGGCCGTGCTGGCCTCGCTGGTGGTGGCGCGCCTGCTCACGCCGATGATGGCGGCCTACATCCTGAAACCGCTGCCGCACAAGGAAGAACAGGATGGCTGGCTGATGACGCGCTATCTGCGCGTCATGCGCTGGTGCCTGAACCACCGCGGCATCACGGCCATCGCCGCGGCCCTGTTCTTTGTCGGCGCCATCGCCCTCGTGCCGCTGCTGCCGACCGGTTTCGTGCCGGCTGCCGACCGCGCGCAGACGCAGATCAACCTGGAACTGCCGCCCGGCTCCACCCTGGCCGAAACGCAGGCCGTGGCGGCCCTGGCGCGCGACGCGGCCATGCGCACAGAAGGCATCAAGGGCGTCTTCAGTTCGATAGGCGGCGGCTCCAGCGGCGACGCCTTCGCCCCCGGCGCGGCGGCCGAGGCGCGCCGCGCCGTGCTGACCCTGACCACCGTGCACCGCACCCAGCGCAAGGAGTCGATGGCGGACCTGGAAACGCAGCTGCGCCACAAGCTCGATACGATCCCCGGCGCCCGCTTCACGGTGGGTCCGCCCGACACCGGCGTGAAGATGCAGCTGGTGCTGCGTTCGGAAGACCCGGTGGCGCTGATGGCCGCGGCGCAAAAGGTCGAGCGCGAGCTGCGCGGCCTGAAAGGCATCGGCAACGTCAATTCCAGCGCCTCGCTGGTGCGCCCGGAAATCATCGTGCGCCCCGATTTCGCCAAGGCGGCCGACCTGGGCGTGACGGCGGCAGCCATCGGCGAGACGGTGCGCGTGGCCACGGCCGGCGACTACGACACGGACCTGACGAAAATGAACCTGCCGGAACGCCAGGTGCCGATCCGCGTCAAGCTGCCCGACAGCGTGCGCGCCGACCTGGCCGCCATCGAGCGCCTGACGGTGCCCGGCAAGAATGGCCCCGTGCGCCTGGCGAACGTGGCCAGCGTGACGATGGAAAGCGGCCCGGCGCAGATCGACCGCTTGAACCGCAGCCGCAACGTGACCCTCGACGTGGAACTCGGTTCGCGCACCCTCGGCGAATTGAACGAGGAAGCGCGCGCGCTGCCGTCGATGAAGAATTTGCCGCCGTCGGTGAAGATCGCCGAACTGGGCGACGCGCAGGAGATGGCCTCGTTGTTCGCCAGCTTCGGCCTGGCCATGCTGATCGGCGTGCTGTGCATCTACTGCGTGCTGGTGCTGCTGTTCAAGGACTTCATGCAACCGGTGACCATCCTGGCGGCGCTGCCGCTGTCGATCGGCGGCGCCTTCGTGGCGCTCCTGATCACGGGCAGCGCCCTGTCGATGCCGTCGATGATCGGCCTGATCATGCTGATGGGGATCGTCACCAAGAACTCGATCCTGCTGGTCGACTATGCGATCCTGGCGCGCCAGGCCGGCATGAACCGCTTCGATGCCCTGGTCGACGCCTGCCACAAGCGCAGTCGCCCCATCCTGATGACGACGATCGCCATGGGCGCCGGCATGATGCCGCTGGCGCTGGGCTGGGGCGCCGACCCCAGCTTCCGTTCGCCGATGGCCATTACCGTCATCGGCGGCCTGATCACCTCGACTTTATTGAGCCTGCTGGTGGTGCCGGCCGTATTCACCTACATCGACGACCTGGAGCACCTGCTCAAGCGCGGCATGGCGAAACTGCGCCGCCAGAAGGCGCCGCTGCGGCGCGATGACAAGGTGGCGCTGGAAAAATAAGCGCTGCCACTATCTGCAAAATCGCCCCCTGCGGGCAAGGAAGCGAAGGACCGGCCGCCAGGCCGCGCTCCCTCGCTTCCATCTATCTGGCATACTGCGCCCATTCTCCATGAACGCAATCCGCCCTGCCTATGAATTACCGCACCCCGCTCGCCCTGTTAATGGTATCCGCACTGCTCGGCGCCTGCTCCGACAAGACCGCCCCCGCCAGCGCCAGCGCAGCAGCTGACGTGGCAGCCGAGGTCCCTGCCGCCGCCGACACGGCATCGACCGAACACGTGCCGCCGCCGGCCGCCACCGCGCCCAGGACGGAAGCGATGAGCACGCCGCAGGCGCGTGAACGCGAAGCGGGCATGATGCGCGCCGTCTTCGGCAAGGACTACCGCAGCGACAGCGACGATGCGCTGGCCGACCTGTCCGATCCGGATAACCACGTCGACAAACTCAGTTACGTGGTCAGCGCCATCAGCCACAAGCTGCTGCCCGATGGCCGTGCCATCCTCGTGGCGAATGCGGAAACGGCGAACACGGAAGGCACGGCCGAATCGGCGCATGCCTCGCCGGGGCTGTTGAACGTCTTTTTTCTCGCGCCCAAAGGCCAGCCGGAAGACGGCCAATGGCAAGTCGTGAAACGCCTGGAAAACATCGCCGCCCTCGGTTCCTCGGGGCAACTCGGCGAAGTGCACTGGGTCATGCTGGGTGCGGACAAGCCGGGACTGGCGATACGCCATGGCTACACGGGCCAGGGTTACACCATCACGCAACTGGCCCTGTTTGAAATCGGCGATGGCAAGGTGACCGCGCTCGATGGCGGCATCGACCTGTATTCGGACAATATGGGCGCCTGCGGGCCTGACACGGACGAGTGCTGGATGGTCGACGGCAAGTGGCGCTTCGCTCCCGCGCGCAATGGCGGCGCCTACGACGACCTGCTGATCGATTTCAAGGGCGCCTCCGAGAAGATCAAACCGGGCGTCACGGTCAAGCCGGACGAAGACCCGCCGCGCATCGCCACGCCCTTGAACGGCCACGCGCGCTATGGCTTCGATGGCAAGGGGTACAAGCTGGTCGAGGGCAAGAATACGGTGCCTGGCGTCTGAGCCAGGCACCGGCAACAAATCAGCGGCGCGCCGCCTCCAGGCGCGCCAGCAATGGCGCATACATGGCACGTGTATGGCTGCTCCAGCGGGCCATGGCGTTGTCGATATCGAGCAGCAGGCGTTCCGACAGCACCTTGTCACCCTGCTGCAGGGCCCAGATCGCGCACTCGGCGCGGCACTCGAAGCTGTTGTAGCGCGTCAGCGCATCGTCGAATTCCGCCTTCGCGTCCGTCTGTCGCCCGCTTTGCGCCAGCGCGCGCGCCGTCAGCAAGGACACCATCTCGGGACGGAAATGGATGTCGCTGCGGCGGATGAATTCCAGGTGCGTCAAGGCCTCCGCGCCGCGCGCGCATTCCAGATAGGCGCGCGCCGCGCCCAGGCGAATTTCCAGGTCCGATGAAAACGCTCCCTGCAGGCAGGCTTCATAGGTCGATGCCGCTTCCCGCGCATCGCCCGCCTCCAGCTGCGCGCTGGCCAGGCGCATCTGGTTTTGCGCCGTCGGCGTGTACTCGAAGGCGGCTTTCGCCTCGCGCAATTCGCGGTTCGGATCGAGCACCTGCACGGCCACCGACGCGACCTTGCGCGCGCCTTGCGGCAGGCGCGAATTGGGCAGGTAGATGGCGAAGAAATACACCACGCTGCCCAACAGCGGGAACATGAATAAAATGAGCAGCCAGTACAACTGCTGCCCGTTGCGCACCACGTGAATTGCAAAAAATACCGCGATCAGGATGTGGATGCCTATACCAAAAATCGTCATGCTGCGACCTCGTTCGTGACGGGAGCGGCTGGCACCATGCCGCCGCTTTCCCAGTGCGGAATAGTACACCGGCCGCGGTAACCGGCCACGCCGTGCACGTGCGCCTAAGGCGTCTGGGGCGACCAGCCGCCGCCCATGGCGCGGTACAGGTCGACCGAAGCGACGAGGATGCGCGTCTTCAGCTGCAGCAGCCCCACGTCGGCGCTGTACAGGGTGCGCTGGGCATCGAGTTCTTCCAGGTACGAGGCGTAGCCATTGCGGTAGCGGTTGTGCGCGATGCGCAGGGTATCAAACGCGGTGGCGCGGCGCGCGTCGTTTTCCACGGCTTGCTGCCGCAGCCGGTAGATGGCGCCCAGGCTGTTTTCCGTTTCAGCGAAGGCGTTGCGCACCACGTTTTCATACGCGTACACGAGCTGGTCGCGCTGCGCGCCGGCCGCATCCGTCTGCGCCTGTACGCGGCCACCATCGAACAGGGGACCGGCCGCCAGCGCCGTCAGGCGCCACAGGGCGGTCGGCGCATGCAGGAAATCGGTGAGGGTCGTCGCCTGCCCGCCGCCGACGGCCGTCAGCTTGAACGAGGGCAGCAGCTGATCGCGCGTGGCGGCCAGGCTGGCGTTGGCGGCCGCCAGGTTGTGTTCCGCGCGCGCGATGTCGGGCCGCCGGCGCAGCAATTCGGAAGGCAGGCCGGCCGGCACGTCAGGCGCCGCCAGGTCGGCCAGGGGCAAGCCGCGGGCGATGGGGCCGGGATTGCCGCCGACGAGGATGGCCAGCGCGTTTTCCTGTTCAAAAATCTGCCGCTGCAGCTGCGGCACCTGCTCGGCCGCCGCATGGTATTCCGATTGCGCCTGCAGCCATTCCAGGCGCGAACTGTAACCCACCTCGAACTGCTTGCGCGCCAGCTCGCGCGACTGTTCGCGCAGTTGCAGCGTCGATTGCGTCAGCGCCAGCTGCGCGTCGAGTCCCCGCAGATTCAGGTAACTCGTCGCCACGCTGGCGGCGATCGACAGGGCCGCCGCATCGAGGCTGGCCTGCTCGGCGCGGTAGCTCTCGGCGGCCGCGTCGCTCAGACTGGCCAGCCGGCCCCACACGTCGATTTCGTAACTGGCCTGCAGTTCCGCCTGGAAGACATTCGTCACATACGGCTTGCCGCTGGAAGCGAGGGTGCGCGTGCGCGTCGGCGAGCCGTCGAACGCCAGGTTCGGCGCCAGGTTCGCGTCGGCCTGCGCCAGGCGCGCGCGGTATTCCTGCACCCGGGCGCGCGCCACGCGCAAGTCGCCATTGCGCGCCAGCGCCTCGCCCACCAGGTCGCTCAAGACCGGATCGCCGAACGCTTGCCACCACAGCTGCTCGACATGGGCGCCCGTCGCCGCTGGTGCGCCGATGGCTTGCGCGCGCCAGCCGGACGGCAGTTGCAAGGCCGATGGCGGCTGCAAGGGCGCCTTGGCGGCGCAGCCGGCCAGCGCCAGCGCGCCGGCCATCAGCAGAGCATGGCGCTTCATGGCTTGGCCTTCTTCGGCGGTGGCGGCGGCGCCGGATTGTCCGCCGAGTCGTTCAGCACGGCCGACGTGTCGACGCTGACCACCACCGACATGCCCGGCACGAGGCGGCGCGCATTCGCCTGTCCTGGATCGATGCGGATGCGCACGGGAATGCGCTGGGCGATTTTGAGGTAGTTGCCCGTCGCATTATCGGCCGGCAGCACGGAAAACTCGGAACCGGTGGCCGGCGAGATGCGCTCCACCTGGCCCGTCAGCACGGCGCCATCGAGGGCGTCGACGTGGAAGGTGGCGCTCTGCCCTTCCTGCACGCCGTTCATCTGCGTTTCCTTGAAATTGGCGATCACCCACATCTGGCGCGGCACCAGCGCCATCAGCTGCGCGCCCGAATTCACGTACGCGCCCTGGCGCACCGTCACCTGGCCCAATTGCCCATCGGATGGCGCCACGATGCGCGTGTTATCGAGGTCGATCTTCGCCGCCTTGACGGCCGCCTGCGCGTTGGCCACGGCCGCTTCCAGTGCCTGCTTGTTGACCACCACGCTATGCACGCTTTGCTGCGCGATGTCGAGATTGGCGCGCGCTTGCGCCAGCGCCGCCGCCATCTGCGCCTGCGAGGCGCGCGACTGGTCGTGTTCGCGCTGCGACAGGGAACCGTCGGCCACCAGCTGCTCCACGCGATTGAGGTCGGCGCTGGCCTTGCGCGCCTGCGCTTCCGCGTTGGCCAACGCTGCTTCGCTGACGGAAATGCCCGCCTGCGCGCTGGCCTTCTGCTGCGCCCAGTTCGACAGAGCCGCCTGCTGCGCGGCCAGCTGGGCCTGCGCCTGCTCGTAGCGCTGCTGGTAGATGCGGTCGTCGATGCGCACCAGCAGCTGCCCCTCCTTGACGTCCATGAAGTCCTGCACCGTCACTTCCACCACGTAGCCCGACAGCTGCGTGCCGATGATCGTCACCTGCCCGCGCACGGTGGCGTTTTCCGTCGTCACGATGGGACTGGTGAACGGCGGCAAACGCCACGCATACAGCACGATCAGCACGCCCACCAGGGCGACGGCGGCAAAGGCCAGCGCGGACAGCCACTGATGGCGCCGGTCCGGCTGCGCCGTGGAAGGGGCGGCGGGTGCGGCTGCTGGCGCCGTCGATGCTGGTGGCGGGATGTTATTTTCTGTCATTGCTCGGTTCCGAATTGGTAATGGGGACGATGGCCATGGCCGTCTGCGCATCGCGCACGGGGCCGACCAGGCGACGCGCGCCGGTGGTGATGCGGGTCCAGGACTGGCTGACCAGCATCCAGATCAGGGTGGCGATGGCGACGCCGGCGATCATCAAGAAGACGTCGTTATAGGCCAGCACATTGGCTTCGCGCGTGGCGATGGCGCCCAGGCGCGCCACGCCCTGGGTGCTGCGCAGGGCGGGGTCCGTCAGCACGCCGCCATAGGCCGACGCGCCCGACTGCACGCGCGCGGCCACCTGCGGGTCGAGCATGGTCAGGTGCTCGACCAGGTAGCTGGAATGGTATTTTTCGCGCGCCGTCTGGATGGTGCCGACGATGGCCGACCCGAGCAAGCCGCCCAGGTTCTGCGTCATGGTAAACATCACGGAAAAACTCACCAGGTTGCGCGGTTCGGCGATGACGGCGCCCATGCCGGCCACCATCGTGGGGCCGAGGAAATACGTGCCGCCAAAGGCCAGCAGGAACTGGCTGACATACATGTTGACGGGGCGCGTCTGGCTGGTGGCGTGCGCGTCGATCAGGGCGCCGGCCGCGATCAGCAGCAGCGCGAACATCAGCGAGCGGTGCAGGGTCGCCGGATTGATCGTCAGCGCGCTGACCACCAGGCCCGCCACGCTGCCCAGCAACACCACGATGAACAGGTTCTGCATCTGGTCCGTGTTCAGGCCCAGCGCCTGCAGGAAACCCACCGCCCCCGTCGATTCGGACAGCACGATGCGAAACAGCAGCACCGATAAAAACAGCTTGGCGATCTTGCCCGTGGTGAGCCAGCGCGTATTGAGCAGCGGGCGGGCGCGGTTATGCTCGATGGCCAGCGAGGCGGCGATCAGCACGATGGAGCCTGCCAGACAAACGCCCACCCACTCGGACTCCATCCACCACGCCGTGCGCCCCTGCGCCAGCACGGCGCACAGCAGGGCCACGCCGGGCGCGAACAGGATGAAGGTGAGGAAGTCGAGCGGCTCGAACGTCTGCACGCGGTCGCCGGGCGGCAGTTTCAGGGCCAGCACGCAGCCGAGCGCCAGCAGGGCCAGTCCCAGCTCGAACAGGTAAAGACCGTGCCATTCGCCGATCTGCAGCAGTTCGGAAGTAAAGATGCGCGCCAGGGGCAGCGCCAGCTGGGCAAAGCCCAGGCCCAGCACCACGCCTTTCAGGCGGTGCCGCGCGGGAAACGCCTGCAAGGTGTAGTACAGGCCCAGCACGCCCAGCGCGCCGCCCACCATGCCATGCGCGGCGCGCACGGCGATCGCCGACGGCAAGGTATTCGCATACAGATGGGCAAAGGTGACGAGCGCGTACAGCACCAGGAACGCTTCCGTAAACAGGCGCAGGCCGAACTGCTGGCGGAATTTCACCAGCAGCAGATTCATCGAGACGATGGTCATCACGTAGGCGGCCGGCAGCCATTGCATCTGGTAGGCATAGGCGGCCAGCGAACCTTGCAGGTTCAGCAGATTGGCCGTCACCAGGCCGTTGCCCAGTCCTCCCGTCAGCGCGACGATCAGGCCGACGATGAAATACGCGACACGCTTGGGCGTCGAATGTTCGGGCATCGATGGCGACCCGGGCAAGGTCGGGCGTTCGCCCGGCCCCCAGGTGCGAGGTGTGTACTTGTCCATGCGGTAATCGCGATCCGGTTTGCTGAAGCCGTTCCTTGCCGCTATCGAAATAGTTGCAAATGAACAGTTCTAGTCAGCAGCATATCACCGCAGGACGTTTTTATTGTTTACATTGTTGCATGGCGTTGCGCGTGCCGCGCAAACCGGGTAAGCAACGGGACCGGTCCGTTGCTGATGCAAGCAATCACACCCTCGGCGGGTCCGTTTCGCGCGCAAACGCCCGGTGCGCGGCCAGCGCCTTCTTGAACGCGGCCACGGCTTTCACCACGTCGCCGGAAGGCGCGACGATGATCGCCGGGTCGGGTTTGCCATCGGGCAGTGACGCCGGTATGCCCGCCTTGTCCAGCAAACCCTTGCCCGCGCCGACGGCCAGCATCGGCTTGCAGTGGCGGTATTGCAGGCGCAGGAAGTCGAGCGCATTGGCGTCGCTGCCCAGCTGCTGCACGGCGCCCTGGCCTTCCGGCACCACGACGGCGTCGAACAGCACGGCCGGTCCCGCCTCGAGCGAGATTTCCACGTCGAGCGGCGCGCCGCCGCTGGTGTCGACTTTCCCCAGGTGGCTGCCCACCAGGCGCGGCACGGCGCCATCGGCCAGCAGCGAGGCATAGATGCTGCGCACCTGCGCGCCATCGCTGCCCGGTCCCACCAGGATGGCTACGCGCAGCGTATGGATGCCCGTCTTGCCGGGACGGAAAAAGAGCGACAGGGCCGGCGATGGCGGATATATGGGGATCGGCAGCATGGAAGCGCGCGGCATGACGGGCGGCAGGGCCAGGCCCAGGCCATCGGCCAGGCGCTGCGCCAGGGTCTCGTCGACGTTGCGCAGCATGGCGACGATGCGCTGGCGGATGGCCACCGTCTGCACCTTGCTCAGCTCGAAGCGGAACGCATGCACGATATGGTCTTGCTCGACCGGCGTCTGGCTGATCCAGAACAGGCGCGCCTGGCCGAAATGCTCGGCGAATTTTTCGGGCTTGCCGCGCACCTTGTCGCCTTCGGCGGATGCGGGAAAACTGTTGAAACCCTTCGCGCCCGCCTGGAATGGACAGCCGCCCGCCAGCGAATTGGGCTCGTACGCGACCCGGCCCCGGTTGATGGCCTGGCGATGGATGCCGTCGCGCTGGTTGTTGTGCACGGGCGCCAGCGGGGAGTTGATGGGGATTTCATGGAAGTTGGCGCCGCCCAGCCGCGTGAGTTGCGTGTCCACATACGAGTGGATACGGCCCTGCAGCAGCGGATCGTTGGAAAAATCGATACCGGGCACGATGTGCGCCGTGCAAAAGGCCACCTGCTCCGTCTCGGCGAAGAAATTGTCGGGATTGCGGTTCAAGACCATTTTGCCGACGGGGACCAGCGGCACCAGTTCTTCGGGAATCAGTTTGGTGGGATCGAGCACGTCGAAGGGGAAGGCTTCCGCCTGCGCTTCCGTGAACACCTGGAAGGACAGCTCGTATTCGGGATATTCGCCGCACTCGATGGCTTCCCACAGGTCGCGCCGGTGGAAATCGGAATCGGCGCCGCTGATCTTGACGGCTTCGTCCCACACGAGCGAATGCGTGCCGGCCATCGGCGACCAGTGGAATTTGCAGAACACGGACTGGCCCTTGGCATTGACCAGGCGGAAGGTATGCACGCCAAAGCCCTGCATCATGCGGAAACTGCGCGG
Source organism: Janthinobacterium rivuli (assembly GCF_009208735.1). Classification (GTDB taxonomy): domain Bacteria; phylum Pseudomonadota; class Gammaproteobacteria; order Burkholderiales; family Burkholderiaceae_D; genus Janthinobacterium. Next base: position 189,665 of record NZ_WFLJ01000002.1, read on the forward strand.
GATGGCGCGGTCGGACATGGCCCACATCAGCATGTGCGTGATTTCCGGCGACAGCGAGGCGAAGTCCCAGAAGGTGTCATGCGCGCTGGCCGCCTGCGGCATGCCATTGTGCGGCTCGGGCTTGACGGCGTGCACCAGGTCAGGGAACTTCATCGCATCCTGAATGAAGAAGACGGGGATGTTGTTGCCGACCAGGTCCCAGTTGCCCTCGTCCGTATAAAACTTCACGGCGAAGCCGCGCACGTCGCGCGCCGTATCGGTGGAACCGCGCTCGCCGGCTACCGTGGAAAAGCGCACGAAGACGGGCGTGCGCTTGCCCGCCTTGGCGAACAGTTTGGCGCGCGTCAGCTTGCCTTGCTCCTTGTAGCATTCGAAGTAGCCGTGGGCGGCCGAACCGCGCGCATGCACGACGCGCTCGGGGATGCGTTCATGGTCGAAATGCGTGAGCTTTTCACGCAGGATAAAATCTTCCATCAGGGTGGGGCCGCGCAAGCCCGCCTTCAGCGAATTCTGGTTGTCGCCCACGGGCACGCCCTGGTTGGTTGTCAGCACGCAGCCGCTGTCGTCGCTACGGGCGCCATCCAGCGAGGCGTTGCGGGCATTCTCGCCCAGTGCGGGCTGGCCATCGCCCGTCTTCGGAGAAGCTAGCGTTTCGCCCGTGGTGCTGGCCGTGGCCAGCGGGTCGCCCGTTGCCACATGCACGCCTTCGGCCGGCGTGCGCGCCGCCTCGCCATACTGGCCCTCCTCCTTGGGATTGGCTGCCATGGCGGCCGACAGCTGCTGGCCGGCGGCCGTCTTTTGCAGCAGCGCGCGGGCCACGTCATTGTCCGCGCCCAGGCTGTGCGGCGCGTTGCCGTCGGATGGGCCGGACATGCTGCTCAAGACGGAACCCGCACCGTCGGTGGACGGCGTTTTCTTGTTGGTAGCCATTACGTCTCCTGTGAGTAGTTTGCCCCGGGAGAACGCCACAACTTCCTCATTCAGCGCACAAACAGGGCAATCAAAACAATGATGGGAATAGGTATGCCGATCAACCACAACAAAATGGAGCGCATCTTCACTCTCCTTTACTGCCTGCTACTAGCTACTACCTTGTGCGCGTGGGCGCTGTTCCGCACCGCCATGACGGCGTAGGGAACAGCGCCCACGACAAATACCGGCCAGGAAGGCGTCAAACTTTATTTACGCGAGCCCAGCAATTTCGACAGGCCATACCCGGCCGCTGCCGCGATCAGCAAGGACATGGCCGGGCGCTCGCGCACATAATCGCGGCCCGTTTCGCCGGCGCGCTGGCAGGCGGCGCCCAATTGCTTGCCGCGCGCCCTCAGGGTTTCGGAGGCTTTGCTGACGGTGTCGCTGACCTGCTCGATGCGGTCGCCCACCTGGTCCACGCCGTCGTGGGCGCGCGTGGCCACCTTGTCGGCCAGGGGCTGGGCCTGGCTTGCCACCTTGTCGATGGTGCGGTGCAAATCCTGGCGGGCATCCTGGGCGGTGCCGTTCATCTCGGAGCTGGTTTTTTCAATCGCGTTCATGATGGTTTCCTTTAACAGTGAATAATTTCAACCATGCTCGATGCCGTGACCGAATCATGATTCTCCTCGCTTCAGGGGAAAAGAAGCGGCTAAACGCTGCCGGGCTGAGCCATATCAAACAGTGGATCAGCAGCAAGCTGTTAGCACCACCTTAACCGCGCCTGCCTCGCGCCACCGTGCGTTGCCACACCTTGAGGCGCAGACTTAAATTCCTGTTGGAAATAGCAATCGCCGCCGGCCTGGCGAGCACTATCCTGGCCGCATGACGCCATGTCGGCCAAGATAGGATGCTGGGGAAGCAACGAGGAGGCGTGCGTGAAGCTCAGCTGAAGACAAAGCCGGCCCCGCATAAATGTATGGATTCCAACAGGAATTTTATGCATAATGTCGGCAACAATATCCATACATTAAGACCACATGTCCGAGCCAAAATCCATGCAAGATGCAAGCCAGGCCAACGCCTGGCTCACGCCGTTCGTGCAGCACGGCGGACCGCGCTATCTGCAGATCGCCGACATGCTCGAGCGCGCGATGTCCGACGGCAGCCTGCGCCCCGGCGACCGCCTGCCGCCGCAGCGCCGGCTCGCCGCGCTGTTCCAGATCGACCTGACGACGGTGACACGCGCCTATGACGAGGCCAAGCGCCGCAACCTGCTGGAGGGACAGGGCGCGCGCGGCACCTATGTGGCGGCGCCGAAAGTCGAATTGACGCAAATGCTGGACCTGAGCATGAACATCCCGCCGCCGCCCGTGGGCGTGGATTTCGACGATCTGCTGAAACAGGGACTGGCGCAGGTGCTGCTGCGCACGGACAGCGATTTATTGATGAGCTATCACCTGGGTGGCGGCGGCAAAGCGGACCGCACGGCCGGCGCCGCCTGGCTGGCGCCCATGTTCGGCGATGTCGACGCGGAGCACGTCGTGGCCTGTCCCGGCGCGCAGGCGGCGCTGGCGGCGCTGATACTGACCCTCAGCCGTCCCGGCGACACCATCCTGACGGAAGCGGCCGTGTATCCTGGCTTGCGCACGGCGGCGGGCCAGCTGAACCGCAAGGCCGTCGCCGTGGAAGCGGACGCCGACGGCATGCTGCCCGAAGCGCTGGAAAAGGCCGGCCGCAAGCACCACGCGCGCCTCGTGTACTTGAACCCCACCCTGCAAAACCCCACGGCGCACACCATGCCGGCCGCGCGCCGCCTGGCCATCACGCAGGTGGCGCAGCGCTGCGGCATGCACATCATCGAGGATGACCCGTACTGGCTGCTGGCCTCCGACGCGCCGCCCCCGCTGGCGCACTACGCGCCGGACCACGTGTCGCATATCGCCACCCTGTCGAAATGCCTCGCGCCCGGCCTGCGCATGGCCTACACCCTGATCGCCGACGCGCAGCTGCGCGAGCGCTTCCTGCATGCCCTGCGCTCGTTTTCCCTGATGGCCACACCCGTGACGATGGCGCTGACGACGCAGTGGATACACGACGGCTCCGCGCACGCACTGCTGGCCGGCATACGCAGCGAGGCCGATGCGCGCCAGGACGTCATCCGCACCATCCTGACGGGCACCAGCCACCCGCGCAGCGACGGCATCCACGTATGGTTTTCGCTGCCCAGCTACTGGACCTCGCGCGAACTGGCCGCCACCGCCCGCGCCCAGGGCGTGGCCGTCACGGCTTCCGACGCCTTCTACGACAGCCGTCCGCCAAACGCCATCCGCATCTCTCTGGGCAGCATCCGCGACCGCGCGCGGCTGGTCAACGCATTGAAGAAATTATCGCTGCTGCTGGCGCACAAGCCGGCCGTGCCGCGCGAATGCGTGATCTAGCCGCGCAGCCGCGCGTCGAGCGAGTAGCGTCCCGCGCCGCCGATGGCGATGGTGCCGAAGACGATGATCAGCAGCCAGCCGAACTGGCCGTCGGCGATGCTCCAGTCAGGGTGCACGAGCAGCATCGACACGCCCAGCAGGAACAGCAGGGGCAGGCAGGCCAGGCGCGTCAGCAAGCCGGCGGCGATCAGCAGCGGGCAGAGGATTTCCGCGAACAGGGCGCAATACAGGGTGACGGCGCGGCCCAGGTGCAGCGGGTCGTCGATGTGCGCCAGTTCCTGGGAAAAGTGCAGCAGCTTGGGCAAGCCGTGCACGTGCAGCACCAGCAGCGCGCCCGCCACGCGCGCAAACAGCAAGCCGGCATCGGGTAAGAAGGGGCCGGCCAGCGCCGCCATCCAGTTTTTCTTCATGTTCGCTCCATTGAAAAGCCAGGCGGCACGGCGCACCGCTGCCGGCCATCATAGGCAAGCGCCCGCCCGGGCGCGACTGGTCTTTTGGCAGAGGCGCCCGCGCGCGCGAAGGCCTAGACTCAGTGATGCCCAGCCTTGCCTGGCCTCCCTCCCCCATCCCCGAAGGAAATGCATCATGTCGAAGAAAATCGAAGCCGAAGAAGTCAACTCCCGCCGCAAGCTGCTCGTCAGCGTCGCCGGTGTGGCCGCCGGTGCGGGCCTGCTGGCCGCCGGTGGCGCCAGCGCCGCCGCCAAGCCTGCCGCTGCCGCAGCCGCCGCGCCGGGCAAGCTCACCGTCAACAGCATCACCGTCAAGGATGGCACCGTCATCCATTTCAAGGACTGGGGCACGGGCACGCCCGTCGTCTTCAGCCACGGCTGGCCCCTGCAGGGCGACGCCTGGGAAGACCAGATGATGTTCCTGGCCAGCCACGGTTACCGCGTCATCGCGCACGACCGCCGCGGCCACGGCTTGTCCAGCCAGCCTTGGCAGGGCAATGACATGGATACTTACGCCGACGACCTGGCCACCCTGCTCGACGCGCTCGACATCAAGGGCGCGACCCTGGTCGGCCATTCGACGGGCGGCGGCGAAGTGGCGCGCTACATCGGCCGCCATGGCGAAAAGCGCGTGGCCAAGGCCGTGCTGGTGGGCGCCGTGCCGCCGCAGATGGTCAAGTCGGAGACCAATCCGGGCGGCTTGCCGATGTCCGTCTTCGACGGCATCCGCGCCGGCGTGCTGGCCGACCGCTCGCAATTCTTCAAGGACCTGACGGTGCCGTTCTTCGGCGCCAACCGTCCCGGCAACAAGGTATCGCAAGGCATGCGCGACACCTTCTGGCTGCAGGGCATGCAGTGCGGCATCAAGAACGCCTACGATTGCATCAAGCAGTTTTCCGAGACGGACTTCACGGCCGACCTGAAGAAGATCTCCGTGCCGACCCTGGTGGTGCACGGCGGCGACGACCAGATCGTGCCTATCGACGCGTCCGGCAAGGCGGCGGCAAAGCTCATCAAGAACGCCAAGCTGGTCATCTATGAAGGCGCGCCGCACGGCTTGCCGGCCACCCACAAGGACCGCCTGAACGAAGACTTGCTGGCCTTTATCAAGTCCTGATCCGCTCTTCGCTTCCCGCACCGCCGGCCCGCCCGGCGGTGTTTCCCGCCACAGCCTTGCAAAAAAACCGTCCGCCTCCCCCATTCGTATAAGTGCCCTGGCGACGATGCCATGCATACTTGTTGCAATGCGGCATCCGCCGCGACAGCGACAGGAGCACGGCGATGGCCAGCATGCATTATTTCCCTCAGCAACTAGACCCCGGCCTGGCGCAGGCGCAGTGCATGAGCGGCATGGGCGGCATGGGCGAATTTGCCGCGTCGGTCGCGCACGAGGTGCGCCAGCCGCTGGCCGCCATCGCGCTCAATGCCGATGCCGCCTTGCGCTGGCTCGACCACGACCCGCCCCGCCTCGACGAGGCGCGCGCGGCGCTGGCCCTGGTCGCCAGCGCCGGCAGCCATGCCAGCGCCGTGCTGCGCAGCGTGCATGGCCTGGCCTGCAACGTGCCGGGCAGCCACGATCATTTTGTCGCCGACGACGCCGTGCAGGAGTTGCTGCCGCTGTTGCGCGCGCCACTGCAACGCCACGCCATCCACCTGGAAACGCAGCTGGCGCCGGGCCGCCCGCTGCTGCAGGCCGACCCGGCACAATTCCGGCAAGTCATCCTGAACCTGCTGATGAACGCCATCGAGGCCCTGCAGGGTACCAGCGACCGGCCGCGCACGGTGCTGCTGTCTTCGCGCGTGGACGGGGGCGTGCAGCATTTCAGCGTCGCCGACAATGGCGCCGGCATCGCGCCGCAGGCGGCCGAGCGCCTCTACCACGCCCTGTATTCCAGCAAGCCGGACGGCATGGGCATGGGCCTGGCGATCTGCCGCCGCATCCTCGACGCGCACGGCGGCCGCCTGTGGCATGCGCCCGGCGCGCCGCACGGCACAGTCTTCCACTTCACCCTGCCAGCACGATGAATACCACCATGCACACGCCCCGCGACAACGACGCGCCTCCTGTCTCGCTGCTGATCGCCGACGACCACCCGCTGATCCTGGCCGGCCTGGCCTCGCTGATCGCCTCGCTGCCCGGCTTGCGTCTGCTGGGCCAGGCCGGCACGGGCCGCGCCGCCGTGGAGCTGTACCGGCAATTGCGGCCCGACGTGGTGCTGATGGATTTGAACATGCCGGAAATGCATGGCGTCGAAGCGATCGAGCGCATCTGCGCCGAGGACGCGCAAGCGAAGATCGTCATCCTCACCACCTACCAGGGCGAGGACAATGTGCACCGCGCCCTGCGCGCCGGCGCGCGCGGCTACCTGCTGAAGGATTCCGGCTTCCTGCAACTGACGCAGTGCATCGGCCAGGTGGCCGCCGGCAGGCACTACCTGCCGCCGGAACTGGCGGCGCAGCAAGCCAGCCGCATCGAGGCGAACCGCCTGTCGAAACGCGAGCACGACATTCTGCTGCACCTGTCGGCGGGCAAGAGCAACAAGATGATCGCGCGCAGCGCCGGCATCGAGGTGGGCACCGTCAAATTCCACGTGAATAATATTTTGACCAAGCTCAACGTATCAAGCCGCACCGAGGCGGCCACGGTGGCCGCCCGGCGCGGCTTGCTGGGCGCGTTCTAACTGCCGGGAATATCAGGCGACGCCGTCATCCTTCTGCTGCGGCTCGGCCTTGGCCAGCGTTGGCTTCGCTTCCACGCCGCTGATCTTTGGCACGCATTCGCTGCGCAGCCACGACACCGTGATGGCTTCGCCCGCCATCAGGCGCTTGACGCTGGGGACGATCTGTTCGCCGATCAGCATGCCCAGCAGGCCGATCAGGGCTATCGCGGGCGGCGCCGGCGAGCGCACCTGCAAGACGGCGTAGATGATGCCGACCAGCAAGCCCACGGCCAGCGAAATCACATATAACTTCATGGCGCATTCCTTTCGATGAAAAAAAAACGCCGCGCGCGGTCAGGCGCGCGGCGCATGGCACTGCCGCGCGGCGTTTACCTGGCCGGCACCGGCGCCAGGGTGGCGTGCTCGCCATGGATGCGCTGCGGCGCCTTGTGCACCATCGTGTAGGCGTAGTCGACGCCCATGCCGTAGGCGCCCGAGTGTTCGCGCACGATGGCCATGACGGCGTCATAGGTTGCCTTGTGCGCCCAGTCGCGCTGCCATTCCAGCAGCACCTGCTGCCACGTCACGGGCACCACGCCAGCCTGGATCATGCGCTGCATGGCGTAGTCGTGCGCTTCCTTCGAAGTGCCGCCCGAGGCGTCGGCCACCATGTAGATTTCGTAATCGCCTTCGAGCATCGCGCACAGGGCGAAGCTGTTGTTGCACACTTCCGTCCACAGGCCCGACACGACGACCTTCTTCTTGCCGTTGGCGGCCAGCGCATCGCGCACCTTCTGGTCATCCCACGAATTCATCGAGCTGCGCTCGAGGATATCCTTGCCGGGGAAAACGTCGAGCAGTTCCGGATAGGTATGGCCGGAGAAGCTTTCCGTTTCGACAGTGGTGATGATGGTCGGGATGTTGAACACCTTGGCGGCCTTGGCCAGGCCCACGGTATTGTTTTTCAGCGCTTGCCGGTCCATCGACTGCACGCCGAAGGCCATTTGCGGCTGCTGGTCGATGAAGATGATCTGGCAATTGTCGGAGGTAAGGACTTCCAGTTTCGGATTGGTCATGATGTCATCCATGCAGAGTTGGGTTGAGTGGGTACTGCCGTGCATCGTATGCCTGGCGCCGCGCCCGCACCACTATCTAAATATAGGTTCCCCTGGGCAATCCCCCCTGCAGGCTGGCGAGCGCTGCGGTAAAATACCTTTTGCTCACCCTGTTCCGACGACTCTTGATCGATCACTCCTCTTTGCCTGGCAATATCATGCACAGCGATACGGCAGCGATACGCGTGCTCATCGCCGACGACCACCAGTTGCTGCTCGACGGCATCGCGGCCCTGCTGCGCGCCTTTCCTGGCGTGGCGCTGGTGGGCCAAGCCACCGATGGCCAGCAAGCGGTGCAGCAATTTGACGCGCTGCTGCCCGATGTCACGCTGATGGATTTGCAGATGCCGCGCATGAGCGGCCTGGACGCCATCGGCGCCATCCGCGCGCGCCATCCGCAGGCGCGCATCATCGTGCTGACCACCTACAAGGGCGACACGCAGGTGCTGCGCGCCATCCGCGCGGGCGCCTGCGGCTATGTGCTGAAAAGCGCGCTGCGCCACGAACTGCTGGCGGCGATACAGAACGTGCACGCGGGGCGGCGCCACATCACGCCCGAGATCGAGGCGGAGCTGGCGCTGTATGCCTGCAGCGATGTGCTGTCAAACCGCGAACTGGACGTGCTCAAGCAGGTTGCGCAAGGCAATTCCAACCGCGAAACGGGCGCCCTGCTGCAGATCAAGGAAGAAACCGTCAAGGCACACATGAGCACCATCCTGGCCAAGCTGGGCGCCAGGGACCGCACCCACGCCGTCACCATCGCGCTACGGCGCGGCATCCTCGACGCCTGAGCGGCGCCAGCGCTGCCACCAGCGGCGCAGCGGACCGTGCTCCGCCGCCCAGGCGCGGCGCGCCGGCACCCGCAGGCGCCACTGCGTGCCGCCCCCGTCGCGCCCATCCACCGATAGACGCGCACCGAGCCTGGCGGCGCGCTCGCGCATGCCGGGCATGCCCCAGTGTCCGGGAATCTGCCCGTTTGCCGCCACCACCGGCGGCAAGCCCTGGCCATCGTCGCGCACAAGCAATTCGATGCCGCCGCGCGCATAGCGCACCGCCACCTCGACCACCTGCGCGCGCGCATGCTGGAAGGCATTGCGCAGCGCTTCGCTGGCGATGCGGTAAATTTCGTGCGCGGCGCGCGCATGCAGCTGGCGCGCCTCGCCTTCCTGCGCATAGCGGAACACGATGCCGTGCTGCGCCGCCAGCCGCTCGCCTTCGCGTTGCAGGATGGCGCTCCAGCGCGCGCCGGCATCGTCGCCGGCGCGCAAGTCGTGCACGTGGTCGCGCCCCTCGCCCAGCATGCGGTCGGCGTCGTCGAGCGCGCGCAGCATGGCAGCGCGCGCGGGATCATCCTCGGCGAGGGCCATGCTGGCATTATGAAAGTGCAGGATCATCGCCTGCGTGCCCTGCAGCAGGGTATCGTGCAGCTCGCGCGCGATGCGCTCGCGCTCTGCCTGCTGCGCCTCCATCCGCGCCTGCAGGCGCGCGGCGTGCTGGCGCAGCCGCCAGCGGTAGCCGCCGTACACGGCGGCAAGCAGCAGCGCCGCGCACAGGCTGCGGAACCACCTGGTCTGGTAAAAGGTGGGCAGCACGCGGAACGGCAGTTGCGCCACCGTGCTGGCCACGCCGTCGCCATTCGCCGCGATGACTTCGAAGCGGTAGCTGCCAGGCCCCAGGCCCGTGTATTGCGCCAGGCGCCGGCCGCCCGCCTGCTGCCAGTGTGTATCGTAGCCGTCGAGCCGGTAGCGGAACTGCAAACGCTCCGGCGTGCCCAGACTGGCGGCGTTGTAATGGAATTGCACATCGCGCGTACCTGCCGCCAGCTGCAGGCCGGCGCTTGCGGGCGGATCGACGCGCCGGCCGTCTGCCAGCAGCGCGCCGATTTCCACGCGTGGCGCCGGCAAGGGAGCAAGCGCCTGGCGCGGATCGATCCAGAACGTCGCGCTCTGGCGCGAAAACCAGATCTTGCCATCGTCCGCTTCGGCCACCGAGCGGTTGTGCAGCATGCCGATGCTGCCGTTCAAGCCATCGACGGCGTCGTACGAGGTGGCGCGCATGGCATGGGCGGCGTCGCGCAGCGCCAGGTCCACTTCGGCGGCGGAAACGTGCGCGGCGCCGCTGCCGTGATTGAGCCACAGGCTGCCGTCGCGCGCGCGCAGCAGGCCCACCACGCCCTCGGTGCCGCTGGCCGGCTCGCTGCGCAGGGTGACGAAGCGGCCGCCGCGCCACAGCGCCACGCCATGCTGCCCGCCCGCCCACACCTGCCCGCGGTATTCGATCAGCATGGGAATCTTGCCCAGGTCCAGGCCCTGCGCGGGACCGAAGGTGTGCAGCCGCCCCCGTTCCAGCATGGCGACGCTGCCATCGGCATACGATAGCCACAGGCGCCCGGCCGCGTCGGCCAGCAGCGCCAGCGGCACTTTCGCGCCGCCATCGGGCAGCAGCGGTTCGCGCCGCCAGGCCCCGTCGCGGTACTGGAAAACACCGGCACCGCTGAACACGCCCCAGATGCTGCCATCGGGCGCGAGCACGCCGGCGCGCATGCGCTTGACCGCGGCCGCGTCGGATGGATAGGCGATCGTGCGCAGTACGCGCCCATCCTCGCCGGCCAGCTGCTGCAGGCCGGCGCGGGCCGCCACCCACAGGCCGTCCGGCGCTTCCAGGATGGCGCTGATGGGGCCCAGGCGCGGCGCGCGCAGCACCGTGCCGTCGGCCCGCGCCAGCAGCAGGGGCCCCAGGACGTCATCGCGCGACAGCCACATCGCACCTGCCGCTCCGGCCAGCATTTCCTGGGTACGGAACACTTCGGCCACGCCGGGCGCGGCACGCGTGCGCAGGACCACGGGCGCGGCCTGGCGGAAACGGTCCAGGCCTCCGTACGTGGCAACCCAGACATTGCCTTCATTGTCGTCGCACATGGAGCCGACGAGGACATTGCTCAAGCCATCGCGCGGCAGGAACGATTCCGTGTCGCTGCTGATGCCCAGCTGTCCCGGCGCCAGCGCGCCGCCGCTGCGCGTGCGGTGCAAGCCGTACTGGCTGTCGAACCACAAGGTGCCGGCGCGGTCGACCAGCATGCTGCCGCTGGTGCCGCTGGTATCGCGGTAAATCCACCGATGATCGAGCTGGTCGTAGCGTTCCAGCGACTCGATGATGCGGATGCCGCGCATCTCCAGCAAATAGATGCGGCCGTCGGGTCCCTGCTGCGGCGGCGCGCGCAGGTCAAGCCGGCCGATGGGCGGCGCGAAGCGCGACTGCGTCGCCTGCCACATGAACAGGCCGCTTTCGCTGAACACGGCGATGCGGCCATCGCGGTCGGCAAACACGGCGGACGCCTTTTGCGCCGTATAGCCCTGCGCCGGTCCCATCGCCTGCCAGCGCCGGCCATCGAAACGCGAGATGCCGGACACGCCGGCCGCCCACACGGCGCCGTCGCCGCCGATGGCAAAGCCCCAGATGGCGCCCGCCTGCACGCCCTGCGGCTCGGCGTAATTGCGCACCACGCCATCCTTGACGTGGCTGATGCCGCCTACTTGCCAGCCTATCCACATGCCGCCGTCGGCGGCGCGCTTGAGCGCCAGCGCCACCGTGTCGGGAAAGCTGCCCTGGCGCGCGCGCACGGGTTCGAAGCGCAAGCCGTCGAAACGGCGCACGCCCGCATGCGTGCCCAGCCACAGGAAACCGTCATTGCCCTGTGCCATGACGATGATATCGTCGGGCGCGCCTTCACTGGCCGTCCAGCGCGTGTGCTGCAGCTGATGGATGCCGCGTGCGGCATCGATGGCCAGCCCGCAAGGACTGGCCAGCATGAATATCAGCCACAGCAGGAAGGCGCGCATGGCGGCGGTCAGGACACGGGCACGGCGGTCCGTCCGCTACGCTGCTCCACCACGATCAGCCCGCCCAACAGCGCCAACGGCACGGCCAGCGCCGCGAAACCGAAGACCAGGTAGCCAAAGCCGGCAGCGATGGCGCCCAGCGCAAAGGCCAGCAGCGGCCAGAAGAACTTCCCGCAGCGCGCATGGGTGGCGGCATCGGCCGCGCCGCGCAGCACGTCGACGGTGTCGAGCACGATCTGCGTCACGTTCCCCGTCATCATGGAGGTCGGCGCCAGATGCGCCAGCAGCAGACGGCTGGTGGCGCCGTGCACGCCCATGGCGGCCGTGCCCAGCAAGCCGGCGAGCATCGCCAGCGTGCCCGCTTCCTTGCCGACCGGCTCGGCCAGCACGCCGAACACCATGAAACCGGCCAGCAAGATCCATTGCAGCAGGAAGGCCAGCGTCAGCGCCGGACCGCCGCGGCGCTCGATGGCCAGCACCATCAGGCGCGTGACGACGATGCCCGCGATAAAGGCGGGAAAGGCGAGGATTTTCAGCAGGATGGGGATGCGCGTCGGTTCGGCCAGCGCGGCGCCGATCAGCACGAAGTTGCCCGTGACGTGGGCGGTAAACAGGCCGAACAGGGCGATAAAGCCCAGCGTATCGACATACCCGGCCAAAAAGCCCAGGCTGGTGCCGTATAAACGGCTGTGTGGTGCTTGATCCATGAGGACTCCCTGCGATGCGGTAAACCGCGATAAAAAATGCATCCGGACGCATGCCCAGCCGCTACTGCCGGCATGGTAATCCATGTCGCGCGCGGCCGCACCCGCCCTTAGACCAGTCGGCGCGCCGCCATACCTGCCATACCTGATCTTTTGGCCCGTGTCCGCTCCCGGCCCCTGGGCTACACTGACCGCAGATCCTGGCCGCGCCCCGGCCTCCCCCGCATTGCCACCATGGAGCTGCATCATGACCGAACCGTCCCTTTCCTCCGCCGCGCCGCTGATACTGATCAACGGCTGCTTCCACACCGTCGACAAGTCGTGCCCGCAGGCGAGCGCCGTGGCCATCGCCGACGGCAAATTCCTCGCCGTCGGCGATCTTGAAGACGTCATGCGCCACCGCGCGCCCGACAGCCGCGTGATCGACCTGGGCGGCCGTACCGTGATTCCCGGCCTGAACGACTCGCACCTGCACCTGATCCGCGGCGGCTTGAACTACAACCTGGAATTGCGCTGGGAAGGCGTGCCTTCGCTGGCCGACGCCCTGCGCATGCTGAAAGAACAGGCACTGCGCACGCCGAACCCGCAATGGGTGCGCGTGGTAGGCGGCTGGAATGAATTCCAGTTCGCGGAAAAACGCATGCCCACCCTCGATGAAATCAACGCCGCCGCGCCGGACACGCCCGTCTTCATCCTGCACCTGTACGACCGCGCCCTGCTCAACCGCGCCGCCCTGCGCGTGGTCGGCTACGACAAGAACACGCCGAACCCGCCGGGCGGCGAAATCGTGCGCGACGCTGCCGGCAACCCCACGGGCATGCTGATCGCGCGGCCGAACGCCATGATTTTATACGCGACCCTGGCCAAGGGTCCAACCCTGCCGCGCGAACTGCAAGTCAATTCCACGCGCCAGTTCATGCGCGAACTCAATCGCCTCGGCCTGACCAGCGCCATCGACGCGGGCGGCGGCTTCCAGAATTATCCGGAAGACTACGCGGTGGTCGAGGAACTGGCGCAAAAAGAGCAACTGACGATCCGCATCGCCTACAACCTGTTCACGCAGAACAAGGGACGCGAACTGGAAGACTTCGAAAAATGGACGGAGATGGTCACACCGGGCCAGGGCGACGATTACTATCGCCATAACGGCGCCGGCGAAATGCTGGTGTTTTCCGCCGCCGACTTCGAGGATTTCCTCGAGCCGCGCCCGGACCTGGCGCCCGGCATGGACGACGAACTGGAAAAGGTGGTGCGCCACCTGGTCTCCAAACGCTGGCCCTTCCGCCTGCACGCCACCTATGACGAATCGATCGAGCGCATGCTGACGGTGTTTGAAAAGGTCAACCGCGATATCCCGTTCGACGGCCTGCACTGGATGTTCGACCATTGCGAAACCATCACGCCGCGTAACATCGACCGGGTCAAGGCGCTGGGCGGCGGCATCGCCATCCAGCACCGCATGGCCTTCCAGGGCGAATACTTTGTCGACCGCTACGGCGCGGAAGCGGCCAAGGCGACGCCGCCGATCGCGCGCATGCTTGCCTCGGGCGTGCCGGTGGGCGGCGGCACCGACGCCACCCGGGTCGCCAGCTACAACCCGTGGACGGCGCTGTACTGGCTGGTATCGGGCCGCACCGTGGGCGGCTTGCGCCTGTACGACGCGGGCAGCCGCTTGTCGCGCGACACGGCGCTGGAACTGTGGACGGCAGGCAGCGCCTGGTTCTCCAGCGAGCAAGGCAAGAAGGGCCGCATCCAGGAAGGCATGCTGGCCGACCTGGCCGTGCTGAGCGCGGATTTTTTCAGCATACCTGAAGAGGCCATCAAGTCGATCGAATCGGTACTCACCATCGTCGGCGGCAAGATCGTCTACGGCCAGGCGGAATTTACGCCACTGGCGCCGCCTCCCATCCCGGTGTTGCCGGACTGGTCGCCCGTGAAAAACGTGGCCGGCCATTACCGCGCCGCTCCGCCGCAAAAGAGCAGCATCATGCAACAGCACCAGTGCCAGGGCGCCTGCGGCGTGCACGCCCACGCCCACGACGTGGCGCGCAAGAGTTCCGTGCCCGTCTCCAGCCATTCCGGCTTCTGGGGCGCGCTGGGGTGCAGCTGCTTTGCGTTCTAATGCCATGCTGACGCGATTGCCTTTGCTGGCGGCCGGCGCGCTGGCGCTGGCGGCGACCCTGCCCGCCGCGGCACAAGAAAATGTGCAGCTGTACGGCCGCCTGAACGTGGCGCTCGAAGCGCTGCACTCGTCAGGCAGCGGCGACAGCGTGCAGCGCGTCTCCAACAACCGCTCGGTACTCGGTTTTCGCGGCAGCGAAGACCTGGGCGACGGCTGGCAGGCGCTGTTCCAGGTCGAGGGCACCTTGGCGCCCGACACGGGCGCGGGGTCCATCGCCGCGCGCGACACGCGCGTCGGCATTGCCGGCCCGTGGGGCACGCTGTTTGGCGGGAACTGGACCCTGCCCTACAACAGCGCCACGTCCGCGCTCGACCCGTTCTACCCCACCACGGCCGGCTACATGAGCCTCATGGGCAACGGCGCCGGCGCCAGCGACAGCAATACCAGCAACACGTCTTCCTTCGACCGGCGCCAGCAGAACAGCGTGCATTACTGGACGCCGCAGTGGCAGGGCTGGTCGCTGCACGTGGCGCGCGGCATGGGGGAAGAGCGGCCCGCCAGCGGCGCGCATCCGGCGCTGACTTCGGCCGCATTGATCTACGACGGCGGCGCCCTGTACGCCACCCTGGCGCAGGAAGACCATCACGACTATCAGGGACGGGGGCTGACCGACCGTGGCAGCAAGCTGGCCCTCGCGTGGCGCCTCGACAGCGCCACGCAGCTGGCGGTGGTGCTGGAAAACCTGCGCTATGCGACGCCCACGGGCGAGCTGCGCCGCCGAACGGTGTATGTCTCCGCCACGCGCCAGTTCGGCCGCCACGGCCTGCGTTTCGGCCTGGCGCATGCCCAACGCGCCAGCGGCGGCGCGCTGGAAAGCATCGGCACGGTGCGCGCGGGAGCCGGTACGGGCGCCACCCACGCCACCGCCGGCTACGACTACCAGCTATCGAAACGCAGCAGCCTGTATGCCTACTACACGCGCCTGGCCAACGGCCGCAACGGCGTCGCCGACTTTGCCATCAACAGCCTGGCACGCGACGCAGCAACAAAGGGCGCCACCATGTCGGGCGTGGCGCTGGGAATCCGGCACAATTTCTGATTCACGGTTTTCGTGGACAGCCGCGCGCGCGGCGGGTACAGTCAGCAATCGGCAACCAGGGCGGGCATCCACGGACAAACATCATGAAGCGAGCATCAGCGCCAGCGCGCAGCGACTGGGTCAAGTGCGCCGAACCGGTACAAGGGGTCGAACGCATCGAGGCGTGGTTCAAGGGCAAGGCCTATGCCATGCACCGCCACGACACCTACGCCATCGGCCGCACGCTGGCGGGCGTGCAGCGTTTCAGCTACCGTCGCGGGCAGCGCGACAGCCTGCCCGGCAATACCATGATCCTGCATCCCGACGAGGCGCACGATGGCCAGGCGGGCACCGACGCAGGCTTCCGTTACCGCATGCTGTATATCGAACCGGCGCTGTTCCAGGACGTGCTGGGCGGACGCGCGCTGCCCTTCATCGAAGGAGGCGTGTCGACCGATCCCCGCCTGGCGGCCGCCACCTCCGCCTTGCTGCCGCACGACGGCCACCCGCTCGAAGCGCTGGAGCAGAGCGATGCGCTGGCCGAGCTGGCGCATGCGCTGGCGGCGGTGGCCGGCACGCCGGCTCGGCGCTTGCGAGGCGACTTCCTGGCGGCGCGCCGCGCGCGCGACTACCTGCAGGCGCACTGCACGCGGGCCGTCACCCTGGCGGAACTTGAAGCGGCAACGGGACGCGACCGCTGGAGCCTGTCGCACGACTTTCGCGTGTTCTATGGCACCAGCCCGTACCGCTATCTGACGATGCGGCGCCTGGAGATGGTGCGGCGCCTGCTGCTGGCAGGCGCCACGCTCGCATCGGCCGCCATGGCCGCGGGCTTCGCCGACCAGAGCCACATGACGCGGCATTTCCTGAAAACCCATGGACTGACGCCTGGCCGCTGGCTGCGCTACGCCGGCGGTAGCGTCAAGGGCTGAAAACACCCACGATCGTTCAATACGCCCCGCAAGTGCATGCGTATTCTGGCTGCATCGCCACTTGAACGGAGCACAGCATGTCCACCACCACCATCACTACCATCACCACGCGCGGCCAGGGCCAATCCATCGACCTGGCGGGCAAGGTCGCCCTGATTGACGGGCACTGGCAGCCGCGCGTCATCGCCGAAATGAATGACTACCAATTCAAGGTCGTCAAGGTACAGGGCGAATTCCAGTGGCACCGGCACGCCGATACGGACGAAACCTTTATTGTGCTGGAAGGGCAATTGCGCATCGCCCTGCGCGGCCCCGGCTACGCGGAAGGACACGCCGTCGTGCTGCGTGCCGGCCAGATGACGGTGGTGCCCAAGGGCGTCGAACATAAACCGTGCGCCATGGCCGAAACCAGGCTGCTGCTGATCGAGCCGCGCGGCGTGGTCAACACGGGCGACGGCGAGGCGGGCGAGCGCACGGTGGAAAACGATCAGTGGATCTGAGCCGGGGAATGTGACAGACAACAAAAAACCCGCTGACTTTTGCAAGTGAGCGGGTTTTCTGATGAAACTTGGTGCCGTTGGCCGGAATCGAACTGGCGACCTTCACATTACGAATGTGCTGCTCTACCAACTGAGCTACAACGGCGAAGACCCACATTCTACAAACAATGCACAAAATTTGCTAGTGTCAACGCGAACTTTTTTGCATTTTTTTAGCGGCCCGGCTGCGGGCCGCTCAAAATCGTGGAAAAGTGCGGCTTTTTTACTCCGCGTGGTAGGCCGTGACGCGGGCCACTTCGTCTTTCGAGCCGAGGAAGACGGGCACGCGCTGGTGCAGCTTATGCGGGGCGATGTCCATGATGCGCTGCTGGCCGTCGGTGGCCGCGCCGCCGGCTTGCTCGACGATGAAGGCCATCGGGTTCGCTTCGTACATCAGGCGCAGCTTGCCCGGCATCGAGGTGTCGCGCAGGTCGGCCGGGTACATGAAGATGCCGCCGCGGTTCAGGATGCGGTGCACGTCGGCCACCATCGAGGCGATCCAGCGCATGTTGAAATTGGTGCCGCGCGGGCCCGTGTCGCCGGCCAGCAGTTCGTCGACATAGCGTTTCACGGGCGGATGCCAGTGGCGCGCGTTCGACATGTTGATGGCAAATTCCTTCGTCGTCGGCGGAATCTGCATATTGCTTTGCGTGAGCACCCACGAACCCATCTCGCGGTCCAGGGTGAAGCAGTTCACGCCATTGCCGAAGGTCAGCACCAGCATGGTTTGCGGACCGTACACGGCGTAGCCGGCCGCCACTTGCTTGCTGCCCGCCTGCATGAAGTCCTGCTCGGTCGGCTGTCCCATGCCTTCCGGCGCTTTCAGCACCGAGAAGATGGTGCCGATGGAGACGTTGACGTCGATGTTAGACGAGCCGTCCAATGGGTCGAACAGCAGCATGTATTCGCCCTTCGGATAGCGGTTCGGGATCGGGTGGATCGATTCCATCTCTTCCGACGCCATGGCCGCCAGGTGGCCGCCCCATTCGTTCGCTTCCAGCAGGATCTCGTTGGAGATGATGTCAAGCTTTTTCTGTACTTCGCCCTGCACGTTTTCCGTGTCGGCCGTGCCCAGCACTTCACCGAGCGCGCCCTTGCCGACGGCGTGGCTGATGGTTTTGCACGCGCGCGCGACGACTTCGATCAACAGGCGCAGTTCGGCCGGAATGCTGTTGTTCGAGCGCTGCTCTTCAACCAGGTATTGCGTAAGACTGATGCGTTTCATGAATTCCCTTTTGTTTGAATGAGTGATTGCGGTGTTAATTGGCCAATGCCTTGCTGACGACTTCCATCACGTCATTCGACAGGCTGGCCTGGCCGGCGACTTTTTCCAGCGCGTCGCGCATGTGGCTTTGCAGCGCGGGCACGTAACGGCGCCAGCGGTCCATCGATCGCGCCAGGCGCGCGGCCACCTGCGGGTTCAGGGCGTCGAGCGCGATGACTTGCTCGGCCCAGAAGGCGTAGCCGCTGCCGTCAGCCGCATGAAACTGCGACGGATTGCCGTTGGTGAAATTGAAGATCAGGCTGCGCGCGCGGTTCGGATTCTTCAGGGTGAAGGCCGGATGCGTCATCAGCTGGCGCACGGCTTGCACGTCGGTCGCTGGCGCCGCCGCCTGCATGGCGAACCACTTGTCGACCACCAGCGCTTCATTCTCGAAATCGGCATAGAAACTGGCCAGGGCGGCCTGTGCATGCGCTGCGGAACCCGAATGTATCAGGGCGCCCAGGGCGGCCGCGCGGTCCGTCATGTTGCCGGCGCCGTCGAACTGCCGCTGCGCCAGGGCCAGCTCTTGCGCCTCCGGCGCGATCAGCAGATAGGACAGGGCCAGGTTTTTCAAGGCGCGCTTGCCGGCCGACAGGGCGTCGGGACTGTATTCGCCCGGCGTCTGGTTGGCGTGGTATTGCGCCAGCAATTCAGGCTTCAGGGCTGCCGCGATGGTGCGGCGCATGAACTGGCGCGCCGCATGGATCGCCTGCGGGTCGACTTGCGCCATGCGCTCGGCGATGATGGTTTCCGACGGCAGGATCAGGGCCAGCTCGCGGAAGGCGGGATCGAGCGTCTCGTCGGCCAGCAGGGCGCGCTGCGCCTCGATGAAGGTATCGTCCAGCGCCAGGGTCTCTCCGGCGGCGACGGCGCCCGTGAGCTTGAGCAGACGCTCCATGGCCAGACGCTGGCCCGCTTCCCAGCGGTTGACCGGGTCGCTGTCATGGCGGAACAGGTGCAGCAGCTCGGCGTCGGTGTAATCGTATTCCAGCACCACCGGCGCGGAAAAGTCGCGCAGCAGCGACGGCACGGGGGCTTCGGTCACGTGCGTGAAGCGGAAGGTTTGCGACGCTTCGGTCAATTCCAGCACGACGCTGGTGGCACCATTCGATGCCACTCCGTCGACGTGCAGCGGCAGGTCGCGGCCATCCGCTGCCAGCAAGCCGACGGTGACGGGAATGTGGAACGGCAGTTTTTTCGGCTGGCCCGGCGTGGCGGGGCAGCTTTGCGACAGGGTCAGTTCAAACGTCTGGCTGGCGGCGTCGTAGCGCGTGGAAGCGGCCACCACCGGCGTGCCGGCCTGGCTGTACCAGCGCTCGAACTGGCTGAAGTCGCGGCCATTCGCGTCGGCCATGGCGGCGCGGAAGTCGTCGCACTGGACGGCCTGGCCATCGTGGCGCTCGAAGTACAGGTCCATGCCCTTGCGGAAACCGTCGCGGCCCACCAGGGTCTGGTACATGCGCACCACTTCGGCGCCTTTTTCGTAGATCGTGACCGTGTAAAAGTTATTGATTTCGACGAAGGAATCGGGACGCACGGGATGCGCCATCGGACCGGCGTCTTCGGGGAACTGCGCCTGGCGCAAGGTGCGCACCTGGTCGATGCGCGTGACGGCGCGGCCCGTGTCCGTGCCGATCATGTCGGCCGAAAATTCCTGGTCGCGGAACACCGTCAAGCCTTCTTTCAGCGACAACTGGAACCAGTCGCGGCACGTCACGCGGTTGCCGGTCCAGTTATGGAAGTATTCGTGGCCCACCACCGCTTCGATGCCCGCGTAATCGACGTCGGTCGCCACGCGCGGATTGGCCAGCACATACTTGGTATTGAAGATGTTCAGCCCCTTGTTTTCCATCGCGCCCATGTTGAAGTCGCCCACGGCGACGATCATGAAGCGGTCCAGGTCAAGTTCCAGGCCGAAGCGCTCCTCGTCCCAGCGGATCGAGTTTTTCAGCGACTGCATGGCGTAGTCGGTTTTATCGAGGTTGCCGTCTTCCACCCACACCTGCAGCAGCACTTCGCGGCCCGACTTCAGGGTGTAGCGCTCTTCCTGGCACACCAGGCGCGCCGCCACCAGGGCGAACAGATAGGACGGCTTCTTGAACGGGTCTTCCCACTTGGCGTAATGGCGGCCATCACCGAGGTCGCCCTCTTCGATCAGATTGCCGTTCGATAGCAGCACCGGATAGTGTTCCTTGTCGGCGCGCAGCATGACCGTGTACTTGGCCATCACGTCCGGGCGGTCCGGGAAGAAGGTGATGCGGCGGAAGCCTTCCGCTTCGCACTGCGTGAAGAAATTGTGGTTCGACACGTACAGGCCGGACAGCGACGTATTGTCTTGCGGCGCCAGCACGGTCTCGATATCGAGTTCGACGTCGTCGGGCGCCTTGGGGATGGTCAGCATGCCGGGCGTCAGCTTGTACTGCGATGGTTTCAGCACCTTGCCATTGAGGCGCACCATCACCAGTTCGATGTGTTCGCCGTGCAATTCGATGCTGCGGCTGCCGCTGGCCGGGTTGTGGCGCATTTGAATCCGGCTCGCCACCACTGTGCGGGCGGGATCGAGATCGAAACCAAGTTCGACGCTGTCGACCAGGAAGCTGGGCGGCGTGTAATCTTTGCGGTAAATCGTCTGAGGGCTGTCTGTGCGCATAGGGATTGGGGTGGGAGCGGAGGCAAAAGCCTATTTTACCAACACCAGCCCCCGATAGTCGCGATTCAGCTCAGGAATGTTGGATTCCCTTACACGCGGACATGCCAGGTAACATTCTGTAATAATGCATGGAAACAAATAGAACTATTCTTATAATACTAGGCGATGAATTGCGTCTACTATCAGGAGATCATGCGATGAAACGATATCTCACCATCATGATGGCCGCATTGACCGTGTTGCTGACCGGATGCGCCACCACCATACGCAGCGACGTGACCGTATTCCATGAGTGGCCTGCGCAACTGCAGGACAAATCGTATGCGTTTGAAGCGCCAGCGGCGGAAGACGACACGCTGGAATACCGCAGCTACCAGAACCTGGTGCGCGCGGAACTGGCCAAGCACGGCTTCGGCGAAGCTTCCGGCCCGGCGGCGGCCAATTTGCGCGTGGCCATGAATTTTTCCACCGTCGACTATCCTGAGCGCGTGCTGCAAACCACCGATCCGTTCTGGTATGGCCCAGGCTACTGGCCTGGCCGCTACGGCTACCGCTATGGCGCGTGGCCAGGCTATGGCCGCTTTGGCTACACCCCCTACTGGTATGGTCCGATGGACGTGGAAGAAAGCGTGCGCCATAAATACGAGCGCGAATTGCGCGTGACGATCAATGACCGCCACGGCAAGAAACTGTACGACGTGACCGTGCAATCGACCAGCAACAAGCGCGCCACGTCGCAAGTGATGCCGGCCATGGTGGCCAGCGCCTTTGCCGACTTCCCCGGCCAGAGCGGCGTCCCTCGTAAAGTGGAAGTAAAAATAGAGTAAAGACGCGGCAATACAAAAAACCGGCTGGTGCAGCGATGCGCCAGCCGGTTTTTTTATGTCTGCGTTTTATGCCTATGAGTAATACGCCTCGGCGGCAAAGGTGAGCGCGCCGATCAGGGCCACGGCCAACAACAGCACGATCAGCAGGCGGCCGAACTTCGGCGTACCGTCTCTTTCGCTGCCGCCGCTCATGGCACGATGATGGTCGAGCCGGTCGTCTTGCGCCCTTCCAGGTCCATGTGCGCCTGGGCGATATGGGCCAGGCCGTAGCGCTGGTTGATCTCGATCTGCACTTCGCCGCTGCTGACGACGCCGAACAGCGAGGTGGCCATCTCTTCCAGGTTGGCGCGGTTCGAGGCATAGCTGAACAGGGCTGGACGCGTGAGGAAGAGCGAGCCGCGCGACGCCAGCTCGCCGAGCGTGAAGGCCGGCACGGGACCGGACGCGTTGCCGAAGCTGACCATCATGCCCAGCGGCGCCAGGCAGTCGAGCGAGCCCGTAAACGTATCCTTGCCGATGGAATCGTAGACAACAGAGACACCCTTGCCGCCCGTGATCTCGCGCACGCGCTCGACGAAGTTTTCCGTGTTGTAGTTGATGACGTGGGCCGCGCCATGCGCCTTGGCCAGCGCCGCCTTTTCATCGGAGCCGGCCGTGCCGATCAGGTTCACGCCCAGCACCTTCGCCCACTGGCAGGCGATCAGGCCCACGCCGCCCGCGGCCGCATGGAACAGGATGGTGTCGCCCGCCTTCAGGGCCACCGTGCGGTGGAACAGGTATTGCACCGTCAAGCCTTGCAGCATCATGGCGGCGGCCGTGTCGAAACCGATGCGCTCGGGCAGCACCAGCAGCAGGGCCGCCGGCAGGTTGCGCTGCTGCGCGTAGGCGCCATTGATGCGCGCCGCATACGCCACGCGGTCGCCCACCTTGACTTCCGTGACGCCCTCGCCCACCGCCTCGACGATGCCCGCGCCCTCGACGCCGAGGCCATTGGGCAGCGGCTGCGGGTACAGGCCCGTGCGGAAATACACGTCGATGAAATTGAGGCCGATGGCCTCGTGTTTCACGCGCGCCTCGCCCGGGCCGGGCGGCGGCAGTTCCACGTCCACGTATTCCATCACGTCCGGGCCGCCCACGCGCTGTACGCGGATGGCCTTGGTGGTAATCGTTGCACTCATGCTCTTCTCCTCGTCTGGATGAATCAGGCGGCCACGTTGGCCCGCGCCTGCAGTTGCGACAGCACCAGGTGCGCCGATGACAGATTCGTCGCGCACGCCACGTTATGCACGTCGCAGGCGCGCACCAAGGCATTGATGTCCGGCTCGTGCGGCTGCGGCGTCATCGGGTCGCGCAGGAAGATCACGCAATCGATCAAGCCTTCCACCAGCAGCGAGCCGATCTGCAAGTCGCCGCCGAACGGCCCCGAATGCTTGCGTTCGACGGCCAGGCCCAGTTCATTGATCAGGCGGCCGCCCGTGGTGCCCGTGGCCGACAGTTCGCAACCCTTCAAAAAGTCCAGGTATTCGCCCGCCAGGGTAATCATGTCATCTTTTTTCTTGTCGTGGGCAATCAGGGCGATGCGTGTTTTCATGGTGAGGACCATTTCAGTGGGTGGAGGAATTATTTCTTTTTCGACAGCAAGTAAATACCGGCCAGGACCAGGCTGGTGCCAGCCAGCTGCCAGTTGGTGATCGGTTCATCGAGGATCAAGGCGCCCAGGAACAGGGTCGACACGGGGCCGATCATGCCCGCCTGCGAGGCGACGGGCGCGCCGATGCGCTCGACGGCGATCATCGTCATGAAGACGGGCATCACCGTGCAAAAGATGCCATTAAGCAAGGACAAGCCATACACGGGCATGGGCTGAATCAGCAGCTCGACGGGACGCAAAATGAAAAATTGGGCGATGCAGGCAAAGCTGGCCACGCACATCGCGTAGGAAACGAGCCGCATGGAGCCGATGCGTTTCACCAGCTCGCCCGAGCCCAGCAGATACACGGCATACGAGCAGGCCGAGCCCAGCACGAGAGTCGATCCGAGCGCCACATTGCTGGCGCCGCCCTGCAAGTCGTGCACGAACA
This sequence comes from Janthinobacterium rivuli, assembly GCF_009208735.1. Lineage (GTDB taxonomy): Bacteria > Pseudomonadota > Gammaproteobacteria > Burkholderiales > Burkholderiaceae_D > Janthinobacterium. Next base: position 213,275 of record NZ_WFLJ01000002.1, read on the forward strand.
CCAGCACGATGCCGCAATACGAGGTCAGCAAGGCCAGCCACTGCAAGCGGCTGATGCGCTGCTTGAAGTACACGGTGGTAATCAGGAGCACGAAGGTGGGCGTGAGGAACAGGATCAGCCGCTCCAGGCCCACGGAAATATATTGCAGGCCAAGAAAATCCAGATAGCTGGACAGATAATAGCCGACGAGGCCCAGCCCGACCAGGCGCCAACGGTCGCTGTTTGATAACGGCGGCTCCGTGCGCATCTGCCAGTACGCGATGACGGCGAACACGGGCAGCGAAAAGATCATCCTGAAGGCGATCAGGGTGACGGCGTCGATCTGGTAGCGGTACAGCAGCTTGGCGACGATGGCCTTGGTGGAAAACAGCACCGCCCCGCCCACGGCGATGGCCAGGCCACCGAGGTAGACGGAACGGGGAAGCGATACTGAAGTTGCTTGCGGGGAACTGGAGCTCATGCCCAGATTGTAAGGCAAAAGCGACAGGCGGCTGATAAGCCCAGCGGCAAAAACCGGGGTCGGACCCTGAGGGTCCGACCCCAGCCCTTGCTTTGGGCTTGACGTTTAATAAATAATATTAAGACACCACCACCGCCGCCGCCCCTGCATTGACCGTCGCCGTCGTCACGCGCGCGATCACGTTCGACGGCGCCGCCGTGCCGATCAGCTTATTCACCTGCTTGAACTGCGCCACCAGCTTGCCCGGCGTCAAGGTGACCACCGTGTAGCCTTGCGCATCCGTGTTCAGATGCTTGATCCACGGGTTGTTGCCCAGGCCGGACAATTGCTGCGCCAGGCCCAGCAGGGTCGCGCTGAAGTCAGTGCTCGCTTTCAAGCCAGCCTGCACGGCAGAGACCGTCGCATCGAGCTGGGCCTCCGGTACGCCCTTGGCGGCCAGCGCGCCGCGCAGCTGCACGCGCAACTGCTCCAGCAGGCTGTCGACGGTCGGCGCCGCCTTGCCCATGGTGTAGTCGAGCAGGTTGACGTCGAGGTTGACCGTGCCCAGGCCCGTGACGGGAATGGCCAGCGGATAGCTGACGAGGGTGCCGATATCGCCCATGCTGCCGGCGGCCGACTTCAGGTAGCTGAAGAAGGAATCGGAACTCACGCCGGCCGACACCAGGTCCACCATCACGGGCGTGCCGCCGCCGGCCGCGTCGAAATCGTCGCTGACCGTGCCGGCAAAAAACGAGTGGATATCGCCCGTGAGCGCCACCACGTTGCCGATGCCATTGTTTTTCAGGTGCGCCATCAGATTCTTGCGCTCGCTGTTGTAGCCATCCCACTGGTCGCAATTGAGCAGGAAGCGCGTGAAGAATGGCGTCAGCGCGGCTTGCTGGCCGGAAGCGGCGACAAAGCTCGACGCGGCGCCCTTCGCTTGCACGTCGGGCTTGATCCAGCCGAAGGCGATCACTTGCGCGGCGGCGGCCGGCGAAGCGCTGTTGTAGGCAGCCACCGTGATGCCGGCCTGGGCCGCGCTCAAGCCGGCGCCCACGGCGGCGGCGCCCTGCGCACTGGCATTGGCTGCCGCGCCGGCAATCGCCATGGCCGCCGCTTGCGCCACGGTCGACGAGGCGCCCGCCGTCGAGGCCGCAACGATGGCGCAGGCCAGCGGCACGCTGCCGCCCACCAACGGCAGGGTGCTGGCGATGGCCTTGCCCACGTTCGCCATGGCGCCCAGCGCCAGCAAGGTGGCGATCGCATCCGTGCCATTCAAGCCCATGCGCAGCAGCGACACTTCATTGCCCCACAGCTTCCAGGTGGACGTCGCCGCCTTCATCTTGCCCTTCCACCAGTCGCGCTGCGTGCTGCCCAGCATGCCCACGGCCGCCAGCGGATCGGCGCCGGCCTTGGTGGCGGCCGCCATCTTCTGCCCTTCCACGCTGTCGAACAGCGCTTGCGGCACCAGGTAGCGGCTGCCGATGCTGCCCAGCGGCTTGCCCGTGGCGGGATTGATGGTCGACTCGGCGATCGCATGGTCGGCGCGGTACAGGCGCTCATCCGTCATCACCAGCTGCATCAGTTTGCCGAACTGGAAATCGCGGTAGATCTGGATGTTCTGGAACGTCGTCGCACCCGCATCGAAGGTGACGTCGGCCGGCATGTACTCGAACCACGCCTGGTTGGCGCTGCGGCGGCGGGCCGGCTGGTGCAGATCGCTGCCGTCGGCGGCCACGAGGCCCTCGTAGGTGGATGCGTCCTGCCAGGCGTCGTCCGTGAATTCATGGTCGTCCCAGACGGCGATGAAGGCGAAGCGCTCGTGCACGGCTTGCAGGCGCGCATCGGTGCGGTATTTCTTGTACAGGTAGCGGTAATCGGCCACCGTGGTCGCGTATTTGGCGCCGGACGTGCCGCTCTTGTACGTGCCGTCGGGCAATTTCAGCTGGTCGTGGCGGCTTTCCACGGCACCGCTCTGGAAGGCCTCGCCCACCGTTTCATAGATGTAATCACCCAGGTGGACGATAAAATCGAGCGATTCGTTGGCGGCGATGTGCGACAGCGCGCCCCAGTGGTTGATGCTCCAGTCCTGGCACGTCAGGTAGGCGAATTGCAGCTGCGACACGTCGGCCGTGGCGGCGGGCGCCGTCTTGAAGCGGCCCACGTTCGAGCGCACGTCGCCGGCGATGAACTGGTAAAAGTACACCTGGCCAGGCTGCAAGCCCGTGACCTTGTGGCGCAGGGTATTGTCGAAATCGGCCTTCAACGGCAATTTCGCATCGACGATGGGCGTGCCGGCCAGGGCCGTGTTGCCGCCCAGGGCGGCCGTATTGTCGCTGGCGCTGACGATCAGGCGCACGGCGACGTCGGACTTGCCGGCCACGGCGGGCGCGACCGCGTCGAAACTGGCGGGCACGACGCGCGTCCACAGCATGGCGCTGTCGGCGCGCGGATCGCCCGAGGCCACGCTTTGCGGGAATTTCCAGTCGCCGCCGGATGCGAGCGGCACGCCAGGATCGCTGTAATCGGTGCTGCCGCAGGCGGCCAGGCCGACAGTGGCCACGGAGACGGTAACGAATGTGCCAAGTGCGCCGCCCAATTTCAGAAATTGCCGCCTGTCCATTTGACTTGCCATGATGTCGCGCCCTCGATATGGTGAAAGCGCGTCACTTTAGCAACAGATTGTGTCATCCTGATGACGGGGCCATGCCGCTTCGCAGGGGGCCGATATGCTAAAATGTCGGCCACAATTGAACACCCGTCTAAGGAAGATTCGACATGGCAGGACATAGCAAATGGGCCAATATCAAGCATAAAAAGGCTGCCACCGATGCCAAGCGCGGCAAAATCTGGACGCGCCTGATCAAGGAAATCACGGTCGCGGCCCGCATGGGCGGCGCCGACGCCATCACCAATCCGCGCCTGCGCCTGGCCGTCGACAAGGCGGCCGATGCGAACATGCCAAAAGACAACGTCCAGCGCGCGATCAACCGCGGCAGCGGCGGCGTCGATGGCGCCAACTACGAAGAAGTGCGCTACGAAGGCTACGGCGTGGGCGGCGCGGCCGTCATCGTCGAGTGCATGACCGACAACAAGGTACGCACGGTGGCTGAAGTGCGCAACGCCTTCAACAAGAACGGCGGCAACATGGGCAACGAAGGCTCGGTCGCCTTCATGTTCCAGCACTGCGGCCAGTTGCTGTTCGCGCCGGGCACGGACGAAGACAAGCTGATGGAAGCGGCCCTGGAAGCGGGCGCCGACGACGTCATCGCCGATGAAGAGGGCGGCTTCGAAGTGGTCACCCCCGTGCACGATTTCGCCGCCGTCAAGGAAGCGCTGGAAGCGGCCGGCTTCAAGGCCGAAGTGGCCGAAGTCATCATGAAACCGGCGACGGAAACCGTCTACACGGGCGACGACGCCGTCAAGATGCAAAAGCTGATCGATGCGCTGGAACTGCTGGATGATGTCCAGGAAGTGTTTACGAACGCCCTGATCGAAAACTAAGCAAAAAATAAGCTATACACCTCAAGGGCGGCGCCGCCGCCCTGCAACCCACACTGAACGAACGGTCCCTATGAAAATTCTGGTAGTCGGCTCTGGCGGCCGCGAACACGCCCTGGCCTGGAAACTGGCCCAGTCCGAACGCATACAGATGGTGTATGTCGCGCCGGGCAACGGCGGCACCGCGCGCGATGCGCGCCTGGTCAATCTCGACATCAGCGACCCGCAATTGCTGGCCGATTTCGTTCAGCAGGAACACATCGGCCTGACCGTCGTCGGCCCGGAAGTGCCGCTGGCTGCCGGCATCGTCAACCTGTTCCGTTCGCGCGGCCTGAAAATCTTCGGCCCCACGAAAGAAGCGGCGCAGCTGGAATCGTCGAAAGACTTCGCCAAGGCCTTCATGCAGCGCCACGGCATCCCGACGGCCGCCTACCAGACGTTTTCCGACGTCGCTCCCGCGCACGCCTACGTCGACGCCATGGGCGCGCCCATCGTCATCAAGGCCGACGGCCTGGCCGCCGGCAAGGGCGTCGTCGTTGCCATGACCCTGGAAGAAGCGCATCAGGCGGTCGACATGATGCTGGCAGATAACCAGTTCGGCGACGCCGGCGCGCGCATCGTCATCGAGGAATTCCTCGCCGGCGAAGAAGCGAGCTTCATCGTCATGTGCGACGGCAAGAACATCCTGCCGCTGGCCACCAGCCAGGACCACAAACGCCTGAAGGACCACGACGAAGGCCCGAACACGGGCGGCATGGGCGCGTATTCGCCGGCACCGATCGTCACGCCGGCCATGCATGCGCGCGTCATGCGCGAGATCATCGTGCCGACCATCCAGGGCATGGCCAAGGACGGCACCACGTTCACGGGCTTCCTGTACGCGGGCCTGATGATCGACGACAAGGGCACGCCGAAGACCTTGGAATTCAATTGCCGCATGGGCGACCCGGAAACGCAGCCCATCATGGCGCGCCTGAAAACGGACCTGGTCACCGTCATGGAGCACGCCGTCAACGGCACGCTCGACGCCGTGGAACTGGAATGGGACCGCCGCACGGCCGTCGGCGTCGTCATGGCGGCCGCCGGCTACCCGGACGATCCGGTGAAAGGCACGCCGATCGGCGACATCCCGGCCGAAACCGTCGATGCCGTCACCTTCCACGCGGGCACCCGCATCGAGGGCGAACGCCTGGTCACCAACGGCGGGCGCGTGCTGTGCGTGGTGGGCCTGGGCGACAGCATCAAGATGGCGCAGAAACAGGCGTATGAAACCGTGGAAAAAATCCATTTCGACGGCGCGCAGTACCGCCGCGACATCGGCTGGCGCGGCCTGAAGCATTGATCGCCCCATAACGATCCCATGGCGGGGCCGGCGCGGACAGCATCCGCCCCGGCCCCGTTTTCATTCTGATTCCCCCCTCCATTCCTCGCCATGACCATGCCAAGCGGCCTTGCCGCACCAGACAACGATGCCCCGGTGAGCCCCCTGGCCTGGCTGACGCTTGCCGCGCTGCTCGTTGCCGGCCTGGCCTGGTACTGGTTCAGCAGCTATGCCGTACCGCGCTGTGACGCCAGGCAAACCGTGGCCGCGGTCACGGATGGCAAATTCAGCCTGCACGACATCAAACAGGCCGGCTATGCCTGGTCGCGAAAAACCCGTGGCTGCCTGGCCACCGTCAGCACGCATGGCAAATCGATGCAATACGCGTATACCGTGGCTCGCGTCGAGGGTCGCCGCACGAGCCGTATCGTCTACGACTATGCGCGGCCGGAGCTGATACAGGCACGCTTCGGCAAGATCGCGTGGAACGGCGACTTCGCGCAGCAGGCCGAGCCGATCGGACGCGAGGCACTGTTGCAGGCGATACTGGCAGGCATGGATGGCTTGCGCGGCAAACCGCTGCTGTTCCCGGACCTGGGCATGCTGCTGTCGCCGCGGCATTACCGCGAAATTGCCGATGTCGAAGCGCTCGCGCCATGCCGCGAGGTAAGACCCGGCATCCAGTCCTGCCGGCTGCTGGTCGAGCGTAACGATATCGCGCGCAGGGCGCCAACCACCGTGTCGAGCCTCTCCGTGCTGCAGCAAGGCGACTTCACCTTCCAGCGCAGCAAGGATGGCAAGCACTGGTCGGTAACACCGCGGTTCAGGAGGGAACTGGATCAGGCGCAAGTTCAATAGTGCGCTGGGGAAACGAGATTGCATTGTAAAATTTATCATCTTTATTCTTAATAAACCCATTCCCGATGACAAGCGATCCACCTGTGCCCACGCATACTTCCGTCGAGGCGCTGCATGTGCTGAAGCTGCTCACGCGCCGCCAGCGCGAGCAGGCGCTTGCGCATCCCGACTTGCCACAGCTCGCCGTCGGAACGCCGCTGCCCGACACCTTGATGTGGTTGTACCGGCGCCAGATCGTTACGTCCGAGGATGTGAGCAGCCTGTTGCTGAGCCTGGAGCGCCACTTCAGCGGCGACGAGCTGGCACTGCGTTTGTCGATCTTGCAGCAGCTGGTGGAAGTGCTCAATCGCGAATCGCTCGATCACCTGCGTGACGAAACGCTGCTCACGCAGGAGCAGTACCAGCGGGCGCTGGCACACCTGCCCGGCGACGTCTTGCTGCCCACGCCGGGCGAGGCGCTGAACTGGATGCTGCATGTGGAACTGCTGCAGCGCGCAGAATTCAAGTCCATGGCCCGGCGCATCGCGTCCGGCGGCAGTGATGACGCAAAGCGCGCGATCCTGCATGCGCAAGGGCGCCAGGATGAACATACAAAGGCGGTACGCGGCGTGATCCTCGATGGCCTGTTTCCCGGTTCGCGCCTGGCCTGGGTAATCGTCGCGCCGCTGGCGCTGGCCGGCATGGTCTGGTACCTGGTCAGTGGCAATTCCGTGCCCGAGTGCGACTCCAGCAACACGCTCGCCACCGTGACACGCATGCTCAACAAGGCGGCGCCGGAAGGCGTGGGCAAGGCAAACCTGCACGACGTGAAAGAAGCCGGTTACGCCTCGTCGCACAATATCCGTGGCTGCCTGGCCACGCTAGCACTCGATGGCGAGAAGATGGAGTATGCCTATACCGTCGCGCGCGACGACAGCGGCGGCAAGAGCCGCATCAGCTATGTTGGCGCGCAGCCAATGCTGGTCCAGGCGCGCTTTGGCACCATCGACGATGGCGACTTTGCCCAGCAAGCCAAGCCCCTGGGACGCGAGGCGCTGGAAAAGGCTTTCCGCGACGGCATGGCTGGTGCGCGCATCACGCCCCAGCCACGGCAAGCGTTTTCGCTGACGCAATCGATGGAGCGCACGCGCGAAATCGCCGAAATCGAACCGCTGGCGCCATGCAAGGAAATCTCGCCGGGCGTCTATTCCTGCCGCCTGCTGATCGAACGCAATGCCCCCGTGCTGAGCATGCTCAACGGCGGATCGGCGGTCATGCTGGAAGGCGACTTCACCTTCCAGCGCAGCAACGCAGAAAGCGCCGGCAATGGCTGGTCGGTGACGCCGCAATTTGCCGGCGAACTGCGCCAGGCCAAAGTAAAAATCTAAGTCCATGCATATCGAACCACCCCACGCATCGCTGAACCAGCTGCACCAGCTTGGCCTGATCACCGCGCAGGAACTGGACGACGCCAACTCGGAACGCGATGTCGCCGCCCATGAGCGCCTGCACCCGCCCGAGGAGCCGGTCGACATGCCGGAGCTGGCCCAGGACGCGGACCTGGTCAGCACCCTGGGCTGGCTGCTGCTGACCGATCTGCTGCCCAAGAATGACTTCGACAAGCGGATGGCCAAACTGCCGCCCCGGCAACAGGCGCTCGCAGCCGAGGGGGTGCGGCACTACAACCGCCGCGAGGTCGACGCCTTGTACGAACTCGATTTGCTGAACCAGTTCCAGCGCGATGCGGCCCACGCCGCGGTGCCGGCCGACCGCATGTTGTATGCGCCCTGGCTCGCCATGCGCTGGCTGGTGGTCAACGACATCCTGCCGACGGCGCAGTTCGAGGCGCTCGAAGTGCGCGTGCGTGAGCATGGCAGCGAACTGGCGCGCGACATCATGGCAGCGTCCAGGCTGCGCCATGGTCACGACCGCATCCCGTACAAGCGCCCGCCGGCCTGGAAAGGCGCGCTGATCGTGCTGGGGCTGATCCTGGTGATGTCCGTCATGTACGGCTGGTTTAGCGGAGCTCTGCAGCCATGAGCACCGATCCGCGCCTGCTGCCGCTGGCGGAACTGCTGCGCCTCGGCCTGATCACCAGCGACGAATACGACGATACGCTGGCCGAGCTGGAGATCATCGAGCTGCAGCGCGCGCACAATGCCGCCGAAGACATCGATGTGCCGGAGCTGAAGATGCATGCCGACCAGATCGCGACGCTGGCCTGGCTGCTGCGCGCCGAACTGGTGCCCGAGGAGCGTTTTTTCACGATGCTGCGCAAGCTGCCCGCCGATGAACCACGCCGGCAACTGGCCAGCGCCGCGCTGCGGCAAGTGAACCGGCAGGCGGTCGACGCGCTGTACCAGCAAAACCTGATCAACACGTGGCAGCGCGACGCCGCCCACGACAGCCTGCCAGCCGAGCATCTGGCCGCCACGCCCGTCGCGGCCCTGCGCCATATGCTGAAACAGGGCACGCTATCGCCGCTGCAATACAAGGAGCTGCAAGCGCGCACGCGCGCGAACGGCTCGCCTCTGGCGCGCGTGATCGTCGATGCCGCCGGCAAACCGCCGGCCCGGTATGGCCGGCGCGCCGCGCGCCCGCTCAACGTCCTGATGACAGTGCTGATGCTGGTGCTGCTGATGCTCGTGGCGATCGTGGGACCGTCGTGGTTCAAGCGCGGACAGCCGACGCCTGTGGCACCGCTGGCGCAGCCGGTCGACTCGGTGGAACGCGACGACCTGCGGCGGCGCGCGGCGCAAGCACTCGACGCCGCCCGCCAACCGGGCCACGACAGCGTGCAATATGATGTCCAGGTGGTGCAGGACAAGCCGCCCCGGTAAAGCGGGGCCGGCAACGGCATCGCCGGTTTTGCTATCACAAAAATCCGTTACAGGGTACAATCCGTCCTTACTTTTTTATTTCGGCCTCGTCGGCCCACGCGATGTCGTCAACTCCCTCTCCTTCGGCCGTCAAGGCCTATTTGCTCGATTTGCAAAGCCGTATCGTGCAGGCGCTCGAAGCGCAGGACGGCAAGCCCTTCCTGACCGATGCCTGGCAGCGCCCCGAGGGCGGCGGCGGCATTTCGCGGCTGATCGAGGAAGGCAATGTGTTCGAGCGGGGCGGCGTGAATTTTTCGCACGTCACCGGCGCCGCGTTGCCGCCATCGGCCGCGGCCGCGCGCCCTGAACTCGGTGGCAAGGCGTGGGAGGCGATGGGCGTATCGCTGGTGCTGCATCCGCGTAATCCACATGCGCCCACGGTGCACATGAACGTGCGCTTTTTCACCACGGTGAATGCCGATGGCGAACCCGTATGGTGGTTCGGCGGCGGCATGGACCTGACGCCGTATTATGGCGACGCGGGCGACGTGAAGCACTTCCACCAGGTGTGCCATGATGCGCTGGCGTCGTTTGGCGAGGAACTGCATCCGAAATTCAAGCAGTGGTGCGACGATTATTTCTACCTGAAGCACCGGCGCGAAGCGCGCGGCGCGGGCGGGATCTTCTTCGACGACTTCAATGCCCTGGGCTTCGACGACAGCTTTGCCATGATGCGCAGCGTCGGCGACGCCTTCATCGACGCCTATGTGCCGATCCTGGCGCGCCGCAAGGATACGCCCTACGGCGAACGCGAACGCGATTTCCAGTGCTACCGGCGCGGACGCTATGTCGAGTTCAACCTGGTGTTCGACCGCGGCACCCTGTTCGGCCTGCAGTCGGGCGGCCGCACCGAGGCGATCCTGATGTCGATGCCGCCCGTGGTCAAGTGGCGCTACGACTGGCACCCGGAAGCGGGCAGTCCCGAAGCGGCGTTGTATACTGACTTCCTCGTGCATCGCGACTGGCTGCAGGCGTGACCGCAGTTAGCACGACGAATGGCACGGCGGGCAGCACGGCGTGCGTGACGCTGCTCGGTGGCAGCTACGATCCGGTGCACAGGGGCCATGTCGCGCTGGGCACGCATTTTTCCAGTCTGCTGCACGCCGATGAACTGCGCGTGATTCCGGCCGGCGCGCCCTGGCAAAAGGGCAATCTGGGCGCCACCGGCGAGCAGCGCGCCGAGATGGCCAGCCTGGCGTTTGCGGGCCTGCCACTGCCGGTCGTGATCGATCGCCAGGAAATCGAGCGCAGCGAACATGGCCAGGCCAGCTACACCATCGATACCTTGCGCCAGGTACGCGCCGAGCTGGGAGCACGCGCCTCCATCGTTTTCCTGATGGGCGCCGACCAGCTGCAGCGGCTCGCGACCTGGCGCGAATGGCAGCAATTATTTGAATACGCGCATATCTGCGTCGCGGCCCGCCCCGGCTTCGCGCTGAATGACACCGCAGTGCCGCAAGTGGTCGCCGAAGAATTTTCGCGCCGCCTGGGGTCACTGGAAAGCATCCGCAACACGCCGCACGGTCTGACTTATCTGGCACAGGACTTCGCGGTGGATATCTCCGCCACCGAAATACGTGCGGCATTACAACGGGGGAATCGGGCAAACTCGCTTGTTTCCCCGCTAGTGCTAGACTATATTGAACAACATAATTTATACAAAAGCTAAATGGATATCAAAAAACTGCAAACCCTCGTCGTTGACGCCCTTGAAGACGTCAAAGGCCAAGACATCGCCGTCTTCGAAACGAGTCACCTGACCAGCCTGTTCGACCGCATCGCGATCGTTTCCGGTACCTCGAACCGTCAAACCAAGGCGCTGGCCGCCTCGGTGCGCAACAAGGTCAAGGACGCCGGCGGCGACATCATCGGCATGGAAGGCGAGGACACCGGTGAATGGGTGCTGGTCGATCTGGGCGACATGATCGTCCACATCATGCAAGCGCCTATCCGCGCCTACTACCGCCTGGAAGAAATCTGGGGCGACACCCCGGTCAAGCTGGGTGCCGCCAAGCGCGCGCCGAAAAAAGCGGCCGGCGACGAGCCGAAAAAGGTCAGCGGCCATCTGGCGGCGAGCAAGGCCAATGTGGAAGCGACGCCCGTGATCGAAAAGAAAACGCCAGCGAAGAAAACCACGGCTGCCACCGCCGCCAAGAAAGCCCCGGCGAAGAAAGCCACCGCTTCCAAAGCCGTCGGCAAAACCGTGAAAGTCGCGCCAACCAAGACCGAAGCGGCCGCCGTGAAAGCCTTGAAAGCGCTGCCGGAGAAAAAAGTACGCGCCCCACGCGCGGCCAAGCCGGCAGCCGATGCTGCACCGGCAAAAACCGTGATCAAGCGTATCAAAAAAGTCGAAGCGTAAGCCTCGATGCAGCTCATCATCGCTGCGGTCGGCCATAAAATGCCGGCCTGGATAGAGACGGGCTTCGCGGAATACGCGAAGCGCATGCCGCCGGAATTGCGCATCGTGCTGAAAGAAATCAAGCCGGTGGAGCGTTCCGGCAGCAAGACCGCCGCCACGGCGATGGCGCTGGAACGCGAACGCATCGAAGCCGTCCTGCCCAAGGGCGTGCGCATCATCGCCCTCGACGAACGCGGCAAGGACCTGACCAGCGTCGGCCTGTCGCAGCAATTGATGGCGTGGCAGCAGGATGGCCGCGACACGGCCTTCCTGATCGGCGGCGCCGACGGTCTCGATCCGCAACTCAAGGCACGCGCCGAAGGCATGCTGCGCATTTCCAGCATGACCCTGCCACACGGCGTGGTGCGCGTGATCCTCGCCGAGCAGCTGTATCGTGCCTGGTCGATCACGCAAAACCACCCCTATCACCGCGTCTGAACTCCCCCATGAAAACGGCTGATCACAAGATCTACCTTGCTTCCAAAAGTCCGCGCCGGCGCGAACTGCTGCGCCAGATCGGCGTCGATTTCGAATTGCTGCTGCTGCGCAGCGACGGCCCGCGCGGCGCCGACGTCACCGAGGAAGTCCTCCCCGGCGAGTCGGCGCTCGACTATGTCGCCCGCGTGTCGAATGAAAAAGCCGCCTTCGCCTGGGACCTCGTGCGCCGCCGCCATCTGACGCCGCGCCCCGTGCTGGCGGCCGACACCACCGTCACCATCGACGGCGTCATCCTCGGCAAACCGGCCGACCGGGCGGAAGCCGTGGCGATGCTGCAGCAACTGTCGGGCCGCACGCACGAAGTGCTCACCTCGATCGCCGTGCATTACAAGGATTTCGCGGAACAGCGCACGCAGGTGTCGCAAGTGCGCTTCGGCGTGCTCTCGCCCGCCTCGATCACCGCCTACTGCACCACGCCCGAGCCCTACGACAAGGCCGGCGGCTACGGCATCCAGGGCAGCGCCGCGCTGTTCGTCGAGCATATCGAAGGCAGCCATTCCGGCATCATGGGCCTGCCCCTGTACGAAACCGCACAGTTGCTACGACTGGCAGGTTTGCCCCTGCCCTGATCGGGTATGATGTCATTCGTTGCCTCCACTCCCGCGCCTCCATGAACGAAGACATCCTGATCAATATCACGCCGCAAGAAACGCGCGTCGCCCTCATCCTGCAGGGCGCCGTGCAGGAATTGCACATCGAGCGCACGCTCACGCGCGGCCTGGCCGGCAATGTGTATTCCGGCAAGGTGGTGCGGGTGTTGCCGGGCATGCAGTCGGCCTTCATCGACATCGGCCTGGAACGCGCCGCGTTCCTGCACGTGGCCGACATCTGGGAAGCGCGCGGCCACGACGGCCAGAACGCCACGCCGGCGCCGATCGAAAAAATCCTCTTCGACGGCCAGGTTCTGACGGTGCAGGTGATCAAGGATCCCATCGGCACCAAAGGGGCGCGCCTGTCGACGCAGATTTCCATCGCCGGGCGCATGCTGGTCTACCTGCCGCAAGACAAGCACATCGGCATCTCGCAGAAAATCGAGAAGGAAGCGGAACGCGAACAGTTGCGCGTGCGTCTGCAAAGCCTGCTGCCGCCCGATGAAAAGGGCGGCTACATCGTGCGCACCATGGCCGAGGACGCGTCCGACGCGGACCTGAAGGCGGACGTCGACTACCTGAGAAAAACCTGGAGCACCATCACGCACGGCGCGCGCACGCGTCCCGCCACCAGCCTGCTGCACCAGGACTTGAGCCTGGCGCAGCGCGTGCTGCGCGACTTCGTCGGCGATGAAACGGCCACCATCCAGGTCGACTCGCGCGAAAACTATGTAAAACTGCGCGAATTCGCGGAAATCTACACGCCCAGCGAACTGACGCGCCTGCAGCACTACACGGGCGAGCGTCCATTGTTCGATTTATATGGTGTGGAGGAAGAGATCCTGCGCGCGCTGGGCCGCCGGGTCGACCTGAAATCGGGCGGCTACCTGATCGTCGACCAGACGGAGGCGATGACCACCATCGACGTCAACACGGGCGGCTTTGTCGGCGGGCGCAATTTCGCCGACACGATTTTCAAGACCAACCTGGAAGCGGCACACGCCATCGCACGCCAGCTGCGCCTGCGCAACCTGGGCGGCATCATCATCCTCGACTTCATCGACATGGACAACGCCGAGCACCGCAACGCCGTGCTGGCCGAACTCAAACGCACCCTGTCGCGCGACCGCACCAAGGTCTCGGTGAGCAATTTCTCGCCGCTGGGCCTGGTGGAAATGACGCGCAAGCGCACGCGCGAATCGCTGGCCCACATCCTGTGCGAACCGTGCCCCGCCTGCGCCGGCAAGGGACAAGTCAAGACGTCGCGCACGATCTGCTATGAAATCCTGCGCGAACTGCTGCGCGAGGCGAAACAGTTCAACCCGCGCGAATTCCGCATCCTCGCCTCGCAGGAAGTGGTCGACCTGTTTTTGGAGGAAGAATCGCAGCACCTGGCCATGCTGGGCGACTTCATCGGCAAGAAAATCTCGCTGCAGGTGGAGAACGCCTACCACCAGGAGCAGTACGACGTGATTCTAATGTAATTAATTTATCTTTTTAAATCAAATATTTAAATGAATGAATTGCAAAAAATACGGCGCTAGCTACATAACTGGCTACATAGAAAAAATCATCTATTGCTGGACTGCACCAGATGTTCTCAATACTGCCGAGCACGTGTAGCGCGGCAGGCGCAATGAGTCGAATCATCTCTTTGATTTATCTTGTAAGTAGTCCAACGGAACCAATGCAAGGTATTCGTTATCGACAAGGCTCATTGCTCGTTTTCGATCGTCAGAAACTCGTTTTTGCGCGGCCAGTTCCCTTGTCTTTTTGGTGAACTTGTCAGGCACAAAATCGTCGGGGTAGAGAACCCTCGCGACGTCCTTCTGAGAGATGCCCATATACTCAACCGCATCGTAAGTGCGCAGCCAATCAAACAGTTTCGACTTTCGGATACTTGGCGACTTGACCCGTACGGGGCGCGTCTCATCCTCAGGCAATGTCTCTATAAATCGCATTCGCTCCGCCATTAACATCCTTCTTGCATCCCAAAGAAATGCGTCAATGGCTGCTGGCCCCGAGCTCACCGTCGCGTCAAGATCAAAAATTAGCGCTACTTCGCCGGGTCGCTGAGTATGAATAACATTCTTCTGCCCTTTCCGGTGGGCAAAAAGCGGTTCGCAAATTGTCTCCGCAAGCCAGACAAGCTCTGGCTTTCCTGGGTGATAGATGTGCGTACTCGGAACCAAGTCACGCAAACCGTATTTGGTCGCCACCTGTTCGCACTCACGTTGCGAACTAGATAGAAGTGCTTGATCGCTCTCGTTCTGAAAGTTAGGATTTCGCCGTAAAAACTCCCACGCATACCCTCGGTACGACAGCTTTTTGGGATCAAAGGCGTAGCTACCAGATTCTTCCCAGTTTGGGTGCTGCATGCCAGAGTCCTTTTAGGTAATCGCTAATGAAGCACAGCCTAATTCAAAATTCAAATTTACGCAAACGGCTACACCCTCTCGGCCGAATTTCGCTGGATTTTCCTTAAATGATGTATCCCATCTATATGCCACCAAAATAGGTTGAAATGTGAAAATTCCCTTATCGCTTGGCATCTCGCTGAGCTCGATATGGAGATCAAAATGCAACTGAACCCCAAACAAATTAAGCAGGAGCGACAACCCACGAAACCCCAGCTGTTATCAGCCACGAATGGTCGGGCTATGGAGGTTCCGGCAAAGCCCCTCGCCCCGGTTTACATGACTTTGATCCAGCAAATGCACGACACCAAAGATCATAGCGTCCTGCGCCTCCCGGCCAGCGCCAAGAAGATGGGCCGCGCAAACTCGACGTACTGGCAGGATGTCAAAAATGGTACCGTTCCGCCGGCGATTCGATTGGGTAAGCGTTCCGTAGGTTGGCTGCTGGCAGAGTTGGACGCTATTCTGGCCGCACGCGCCCTTGCCAGCCGTACCAACACGCCACTCGATATCAAGTTGTTCGTCTCTATCTTGGCAGGTCCGCGCCTGTCATTAAAGAAATGCAACGAGACCACCGAGGGAGTCGAGAATGTTTGAACTCAATCATTCCTCTACACCCTTGTCTGCGGGCGACCTGACCGTCATTGCCACGTCCATTGGGGTGACTGACGTCATTGCAGACATGTCCTGCAATGTCGATGACCATAACTACCTGAGCGCGCACGGATTGGACGGCATGTCAGTGAATGTCCTCGCTAATGATGCTTACTTCGGTCCAACGCAATGCGACTACTCCACTGCAATAGTTATCTATTCGCCGGAAAAGCACCCTACTAATGTGATGGCCATGGTCCGCAACGTATGTGGCGTATACGAAGACGTATTGATCCCCGGCGCCAGACTGGCTGGCTGCTACGGCCGTATTGGTGCCCCCTCCGCGACAATACTAGTTGTCGAAACGTTCGCCGCAGGTATGGTTCTTCAACATGCTACGGGGTTCGGTGTCGCTGTAGCTCTATACGCAGAGAACATCGGAAGTGTCGCACTCAGTCTTAACCGAACCTATCCAGAAGCCTCGTTGGTTGTTTGTGCCGGAAAGCACGAAGGGATAGAAGGCCGCAGCAACATGAGAAACGTAACCGCCGCTGCGGTCCTGGTCGGTGGTCTGATCGCGGTTCCGAAAGGCGCACCCACTTTTGATGAGCTGTATCGCCTGCACGGTGCAGCTGCCGTAGTTGAACAGGTGGCTAACGCAACAGAGCCGCAAGATTTTGCAGACACTCATACAAACCAGGTTGCGAACAGAGATATACCAGACCCGCCTATGCTTTGGCCTAACGCGATCAACGGCCCGTCGATGATGAGTGCGCTGGTCGCGCAGCTCGCAAGACACATCGTGATGACAGCCCAAGATTTCGTCGCCCTAGCGCTCTGGATCTTGTTTACGTACACTGTTGACGTCGCACGCGTGTCACCTGTGCTGGCCATCCGCTCGCCGATCAAGCGTTGCGGGAAAACTTCCGCGATGACGCTACTCGCTGGACTGGTGGCGAAGCCATATCCTTTGTCAAACATTACGACAGCAGTACTATTTCGTGTGGTCGACGAATATAGTCCGACGTTGCTCCTTGATGAATCTGATACATATTTGGGCGAAAGCGCAAAGCTGATGACAGGGATCTTGAACTCGGGCCATACACGCTCCCACGCTCATGTAGCACGCATGGAGCAAGGCAAAATAAGACGATTTTCAACCTTTTCCGCTAAAGCAATCGCCGGTATCGGAGGCATGCCCAGCACCGTCTCGGACCGTTCGATTACCATTAATTTGCGGCGAAAACTTCCAAACGAACTGGTGTCAAAGTACGTCTCGCTTCCGAACGACGCAATCGTAGCGCTACGCGCACAGATTGCACGTTGGGCAGACGATAATCGCAATCGTATCGCCAACGCGCGGCCCGCACCCGCGAATCTGGATAACGACCGGCATGAGGACAACTGGGAGCCGCTCTTTGCAATAGCCGAATGCTTAGGTGGTGGATGGTTGGAAAAGGCATATCAGGCTGCACATGCGCTTTCTAAAAGTCACGACGAAATAAAGTGTGGTGGTGAAGAATTATTGCGAGATATCCAAAAGGCTTTCAACTCCGCTTGTACCAGCAAGCTCGCCACCAGCACGCTAATCGGGATCCTCTGCACTGATCGCGAAGGTCCATGGTCTTCGTATGCGAATGCAAAGCCGATAACACCACGTGAAGTCTCGAACCTGCTGACCGATTTCAATATCGTAAGCAAGAACTTACGCTTCGGTACCGACGTGGTGTTAAAGGGATATGAACTGGCCCAATTCGAGGATGCCTTTGCCCGCTATATACCCAAGCTGACGTCGTAAGCCGCTACGCCGCTACACAACAAAGGATCAGCTCCGTAGAAGCTAAGCCCTTAAGAACAACAGCCGCAGCCACTTAATTCTGAGGATAAAGTCGCTGTGGCCCTTCCATAAACTAATCTGCCTGACGCATTAATGCAACTACAGACACCTCCTTACAGCGTTTCAGAGCCCTGTTTTTCAGGTCAAGGGATACCCATCGATCTCATGAGCTCACATGAATATGCTCACTATATAAACCACACATATTCAGGTACCAGTTACCAATTTCAAACGAACAACTTAACCACTATACCCTCTATGATGATCGGTCAGAGTTCGAGTTGTCATGGTCCAGACAGCACCAGATCACATCCAGCAACGATCCACTGCATCAGCAATTTGCACCGGTTGCGAGCATGGATCAAACCGTCGACAACCTGCAGATCACCAGTCAGAAATACCATCTCGCCACTGCTGCAGAGAGCTTGGGTTTATCCCTTGGGGCCACTTCATGACTGCACACCACCGACACGGGCAATACGCCTAATAGTGTTTGCAACGTGCGCGTTGATCCACTGCGGACTTGAAACCTGTAAGAACCATGTTTGAACTCTGATAGACGACGTCCGCCGTCAATCTTTCGACGCAGTAGAGCGCCGTTCAGATAAGTGCGCGCGCTCAACCGCCGATCCAAAGACCTTGAATGACATGCTGTAAAGGATTGGCCCTTAGTTCAACAGAAAGCAAATCATGACCGACACCATCAAAACCGTCCTGTGTCTAAAGAAGATACCGCAAATACTTCGCATGGATATACCGGCGCAAATCTGCAACGTAAGCAATCCATGGGGTGTACTGTCCAGCCAGTACACAAAGCCTTCCTACCAACCAAGCTCCATGGTCGACACAATGACCAAATGGGTAGTTCGCTGCGCGCCCGGAACTGATGAACTGACAGACTGGCTCGTACCAGATAAGATTGAGGCGCAGATCAATATTCCTAACGCTGTCGCCGGGCAGAATGTTGTGCATGGAACGAGCGTCTTCGCCGCAGGCGTCGCGGCACTATGTTTGCAACGTAACTGGCTTGCCCAGGAAGGTCTACCGCGTGAGCAGTTAGATCTACTTACCACGTCTGATATGGAGCTAAATGGTGTGACTATTACTTTCATTTTGGCTTTCACAGAGCCCGAATACGCAGTCGCATTAATTCAAGCCATGACCGCTACTGGCAAGGCCCTATACGGGAATCGCTGCCTTACTTTTAGCACCGGCAATGATACAGTAGTCCTGCCCGGACGCGATTTTTCGGTGACCGCCTATATTAAGTCCGATTTCAGTCACTGTGAGTGGGTTAATGGCGCCCCGAGGAAATCAATCGGAGAAGCTTCGCCCTATTTGGTCCGTATTGAAGCTAAGCTGGGTCTGCCGTTTCTACGCAAATACCTCTTGTGCAGCCTGCATCGGTGGCAGGGTGCCTACGCCCGGGGTTTATACGAGAAGATTTTCAACGCTACAGTCCGCAAGACATTGCACCTGACCGGAGTGTGCCTGCGTCACAAAGTGCCCCGCGAAGAGGTTTTTAAGCTTTTGACGCCAACCGAGGAGGCAGTACTGCGTGGGTACCTTGCCACGCCCGCGCTTGACCCACGCAAATCGCAGACCGTCGTCGGAAGTGCCAACCCGGAAAAGCGCTTTTACGAGCTGCGTAAGCCTATTCTTGCGCATGCCCGCATCGACATAGATATCCCTTGGAAAAATCACGTAAAGCTCCGCTGCTTCGAACTGGAAGACATATTGGTGTATCCCGGCGATTTTCATCCGTCAGACGATCACGCTGCCTGGTCATTTTGCGAATCGAACTGGATAAATTTACGTGAGCGGTTGGACGATGCTTACGAGGCGGCTCTCGCAGCAGCACTGTGCAGAAACGTAGCGGCGTAGCGGCGGCTCCGAACATCCCCGAATAGGCGCTCTCCCTGTATCATGACTGGGGTTCCATTGAGGGGATGCAGGGAACTTCCCTGCATCCCTCTCTCACTTAGCATGGGTGGTTCGCTGTCAGAGTTCATCATGCGAAAGCGCAAAGAACGCCGGAAGGGGTAACTCGTGTGGCCGTGCTACAGGTGACGAACTGATGTTTAATAGACGGAAGGACTAATTTTGTAGCGCTGTAGCGCCAGTTCCCCTAACCCGAACGCTGCCCCTGACTCAGCCGTCAACGGAATCTCGTGGCCGAATTCCGGCAATTGTCGTTTTCCGCGTCGACAATTGCTGCCGCAGTGACAATCTATGCATTTTCCATTTTAGCAACATGGTATGCTTCCCAAATAGATGATCTGTACCGTAATCGGCCAAATCGGTCTCGGTACATGGTTAATTCGCTGCGGGACGTGTGACAGTAACAATTCGGCAAAATAGTGAGGAGGGGCGTTTGATTCAGGTCATTGAGATTGACATCGGTCAGCTTGGAGTACGGTTGCCGCGCGGAGAAGTCGGAATGGTTATCGCGCAGCCGTATGTCGATTTCGTTCATTTGGAGCCGTTTCCTCTTACGCCCGCAGTACGAATTGCCGCACTGACAGGTATCGACGCCACGCTCGCCGTGGCCCGCAAATGCGCACACGGTGCCGAGAAAACCCATTTCACCATTTTTCCAGAATGCACCCTTCCTGGCCTTGACGGCTTCGACCGCATCGCGGCCGCAATGGCCGATAACAGTTGGCCTGTGGGCACGATCGTCATTGGAGGGTTTGAGGGTTTAACACGAGAGCAGTTCGGTGAACTAATTCAGAGGCCGGGCACAACACATGACGATGTGGGGAGTTCGTTAGATCGCGTCAACCCAGACCAATGGGTCAACTGCTGCGCAACATGGGCAAAGATCGCATCTGGTGACGTCCTTTGCTGGATTCAGACCAAGATTGAGCCTGCGGGCATCGAACTTCAAGTTCCTAATCAGTCCATGTTCAAGGGTCAATCCATCTACTTATTTAAAGGGACATATGCCGACACTCACTTACCATATCGATTTGCAAGCCTCATTTGCTTTGACTGGATTGGAGTCAGGGATGCACGTCGCGTATGGGAGTGGCTTTTGCAGGACATCGAGCGGACCGCTGCCGCAAAGGAAGCACAGCTCCCACTCACATGGCTGTTCGTAGCGCAATGCAATCCGGGACCGTCGCACGGTTCCTTCCTGAGTCAAGTCCAGCCGTTCTTCAATCCGATGCAGTTTCCCGGTGTTCTTCGTGAAGGCACGTGCTTAGTAATGGCGAACGTGGCAGGGAATACCGTCCCGGGCATAGCAAACCAATACGGTCAGTCAGCACTGATTTTTGCAACCGATAAGTTTATAAAGCCAGAGAATATCCCCACTTTCTGCGCGGGCGGCGAGTCTCAGCGACCTGGTAACCCACTGGAAAACTTCAAGGATGCAGTATTCCGAGAACGTGGAGCGTGCATCCACTCATTCCGTCAACTGAACCCTTCGGCCCTGCCACCAGGCGCAGCAGGCAGAAGAATTGCACTTGCTTACGCAACCGTACACCCATACCCAGGTACGGAAGATCCTAGGGCTCCCTCTGGGGTTGTTCCTGCAGTCGTAAAGTGGGTCAATGATGAACTCGACGATTCAAAAAAATCCTTGCAAGTTAAGTATCCTGATTTGCCGTTGGCTGGTGCTGCTGGAGCTGCACATCAAAAATCAGTGACCGCGCTTCGTTGGCTGCCATCGGACGCGCTAAGCAAGACGATATTGATCGCCGCTCCAGAGACAGCTAGCTCATCTGACAAATGGAGCAGAGCTCAATCTCAGGCAGTAAAGCATGTTCTGAATAGCTTCTCAATTCTCGAAGTAGCGCAATATTCGGTGACGTACCACGGTAAAGGGTCGCAGGCGACCATCACGACAGGGGACACGAGCATAGAAGTTGTGGCCGTGATCGGCCGAAGCCACGAAGAGTGCGATAAGCATGTCCTAAGCCTGCTGCCAGAGCACCGAGGTCAATTGCTATTGGTTAGTCGCGACGAAGACAATAACTCGTGGGACCCAAGGATGCGGCCATTGTTTGACCAAGTCGCTGAACCGACCAAGGAACTCAACATTACCGATCCTACCAGCGCAGTCATTCGCGTGAGCTACCGCGACGTTTTCAAAGCATACAAAGACTCCACCAACGAGGCGGAACTAAAGAAGGCAATCGATGCTGCAATCTCCTGAAGTCCTAGCCTTACCTTTAAAGCTACGCGACACATTATCATCTCTTATGGTCGAAGCGACCTTCGTAGAAGAGGCCCTTAGCGAGGATCGCTTACCCGTGCTCTTGATGCTGCGTAGCCATGCAGTCACGGCATTTGCGGTCGGCGACGAAGCTGATTACGAACCGCTTTATGATGCGTTCAAGAAGCACTACCTTAAGCGAACCGGAGAGTGGTCGGCGAAGGATGTGTCATTCGTATTCTGTGTTCCAGAGAAAACTACAGTGCACGAGTCATTCAGTTCTCGCGTCGAGGTCGATGTTTACTTCTGCAGAAAATATGTCGTTCATCTGAACCGCGACCTTGCAGGCAGCCTCGCCAGGTTGCCATTTCTCCCCCTGTCTCCTGTCACGCCAGGGATACAGACGCGCCCACCATCAGCCCAGACGTTACTTCGACAGCGCAGCTTAAAGGCGGAGCTGGCGAAGGCACTCGTTGTACCCTCGCAAAGTAGCGCGAGTTCGATTTTTAGCGCTTGTCTTGAAGGACTCTACGGCGTACCCGATAAAGTCACGAGTACGTCAGCAGAGGCGCATCCGGATCCGACCACCGAAGAGCGTGCACAGGGCACAATCAAAGCAATATCCATACAAAACTTCCGGGCCTATCGGACAAGGAAGGAGTTTGAGTTCGGATCTGCTGTCACCATCCTTTACGGTCCCAACGGATTCGGTAAGACGTCATTTTTCGACGCCATCGACTTTGCAGTCACTGGTGGCGTTGGCCGACTTGCTAAGACCAGCGGTGGCTTAGCAACCGCAGCGAAGCATCTAGACAGTGGTGATGAGTCGACCGTGGTCACACTTACGCTTGAGCGTGAAGGTACACAGCACGTTATCACTCGCAATTTAGCGGAACACAACAATGCACAGGTAAACGGAAAGGTCACTTCGAGAAAGGATGTTCTGAGTCTGTTGACTGGCGGTGCTCCAGCCGCAGCCGATAGGGTGGAAAATATGGTAGCTCTATTTCGCGCTACCCACTTATTCAGCCAGGACAGTCAAGAGCTTACTCGTGACGTTGCAGAAAAGTGCGAACTGCCTTCAGACATCGTGTCTCGCATGCTCGCGTTTGAAGACTATGTTAGCGGCTTGAAAAAAGCCGAGGATGTGCTTAAGCTTGCTCGGCAGACGTTCGCTGAGGCACGGAAGCAATTTCAAAGCGCCCACAACTCGATTGAAGCAGAAAGGGGGGAATTAAAACGCCTTGAAAGCATTGCCTCCTCAGGTACATCGCCGGACGCGCTTGATGCTCGCTTCACTGAGTTAGAACAGACGCTTTTAGCATCCGGGTTCGACGTTTCTGGCATCAGCGTTCGCGACACAAGAGCCCTTCGTGCAATGTTGGAATCTTCCGCGACTGAAGCCACCAGTTCCCGCGCGAGGGTGTCTAAAGCCCTTGAGCATGTCGCGGCCTTAAAAACGTTAGATGGGCAACGTGAATCAATGCGCGCCCAACTCGATGAACGTAAGGCACAGGTCGAAGAAACTGAGACGAGCGCCAACGAAGCATCGGAGCGCCTCGGTCTACTTACAAGTGAGGTTGCTCAACTCAAAGCACAGGAACAGTCAGTGCAGAACCAACGGGATTGGTTCACATGGGCAGCCTCGGTCCAACCGGAGTATGCACAACTGACTGCACAGAATCAAGCGGTAGCTGAAAGTCTATCCAAACTCAACCAGCTTCTTAACGAGAAAAGAGTTGACCAGTCTAACGCGTTGGTAGCCCGGCAAGATGCCGCAGCCTCGTTACAGCGACTTGTTGCCTCACAAAAGATTGCGGAAGATGCCGTGGCTCGCGTGCATCGGATTAAAGAACAGGCCGGTCACTGGGCACAGACGGAACCAAGATTGGTGGCAGCAAAAGCCATTGAGGCTAAGCTGAAAGGATTGCCAGACGCGACGCGATTGCGGTTGAGCGAAGCACAACAGGCGGTCACTGTGCAGGAACGCTTAGTTGCTCGTGTAGAGCAAGAACTGAGCTCAGCCAAAACCAACGATACTAGGCTGCAAAATCTTATTGCCGAGCTCCGCACGCACGTAGATTGCGCGACTTGCCTGCTCTGCGGTCATAATCATGGGAGTCTAGAAGCGCTTTTGGCTGCAATTGACCGACGGATGGCTCAAAGTAATCTTATTGTTCAATTGAATGAGACTCTTGCTACCGAAAGGACAAAACTTCAGACGCAGATGGCTGCGCGAAATGTCCTGACCGACGAGTTGAGCCAATACGAACAGCAGTTAAACCAAGCTATGGTTGAGCGTGATGAACTTGAGCGGCAGCGGACGGCCTATGCGTCGGCGCTAACTTCGATTGGGCTATCTCTATCGAACGATACGACACGATTGCTTACCCAAATGAGCATTCAGGTCAATGAAGCGGAAAATCTCGCTGCGAACTCCGTCCACAATTCACGGCAACTACTAGCTGCCGCAGACGCTACCCTCGCCAAAGCTCAAGATGACTATCAAGTATTAGAGCGCGAACGCCAAGCTTCCACAACTGCGCTGGAGGGGGTGAAAGACCAGCTAAACGAGCTTATTACCGAGGCGAGTCGTGGTACGGTCAATCTTTCGGAAAGCCTACCGGCGTTAGCCGCGCAACTGAGCGACCTGGAGGTACGTCTCGTTCAAGAGGGCTTGTCTATCAAAAATGCCAGCACCTTGCTAGATACTCAGAAGTCCATTCACGCAGCTGCGAAGGCAACCCTAGCAGCTGCACGTACGGGCCATCAAGAGGCAGCTCAGATTTTGAACGCATACGATACCAAAGTACAGTCTCTTGTCGCAGCGCTGACCGCTGGTGGACTGCACAGGGAGGTTAGTGATGAGCAGTTGCATCGGCGCATTCAAGATGCGTCGGAGCGCGAAACGATCGCGCTCCAGTTACGTGACCGGGTAGCCGACATCGAAGTGGCAGTAGATACGGCTGCGACTTCCGCCGCCTTCCAAAACATGCGCGATCGAATTTTGGTCAGCGAGAAGGCCGCAGAGCAGGCTGACGAGCGCGCCCGAAAGGTTGAGCCATGGGTTAGTTACTTCGAGGACGTCACGAAACTGCTAGGCAGCCAGCAAGCGGTCGCAACTGAGCATTTTATTAAACAATACGGGGCAAGGACTGCGGTGATTCAACAGCGGTTGCGGCCAGTTTATGGGTTTGGTGAAATTGAAGTTTCCAGCAAGGATTCTGCCATCAGCATCCGAGTGCACCGAAAAGGCAAGGAGTTGCGGCCTACCGACTATTTCAGTCAATCGCAGGTGCAGACGCTTGTTCTGGGACTGTTTTTGACTGCCTGTAGTTCGCAGACTTGGTCTGGATTCTCCTCGATCATGATGGACGATCCCGTGACGCACTTCGATGATCTGAATACGTATGCGCTACTGGACCTGATATTGGGGTTGCAAAGCTCACCGGAAGGCCAACGACAGTTCGTCATATCCACATGCGACGAGAAGCTACTACAACTAGCGCGACAGAAATTCAGGCACATGGGCGACGCAGCAAAATTCTATAGATTTTCAGCGATTGGCTCCGAAGGGCCATTAGTGAGTCAGATTCCTGGCTAACACACTCTCACTGAATGTCGAGTTGAACTGCGATTGAGGGCTACAGCATGTCTGGGTTGGCGGTCGTAAGAATCGTAAGCGTAAAGCCAGCATCGTCTAAACATTGAATAGCACCAGTCGCAAGATTGTCCCACTAAATTTTGGTGAAGGCAATCTTGGAGAATGGAGTTGAACACGACAAGCGCCGGCGCAGCATAAACTACCTGCTGGAGCTCAAACGTAAGTTGGCGCAACAGGCGTGCGATCCAGGAGTGTCGATGGCATAGCTGGCCTTGCAGCATAACCTCAACACGAACATAGTGTTTCGCTGCCTGGCACGATGACCGCGACTTCCACCTGGCTGACCGCGTATTGACTACGGAAGACGGCAGTTGGTGTCACGTGAGGAGTAAAGGGACGGGCGGTTGCAGGAGCGCAGGATGCAGACATGTGATTGTTTGGTGCTCTCGCCACTGCCTGGTGCTATGCGGGCCGTCACGCCTGCCGGCCTCGGTGCTGTGCCCGGATTATTGGCGAGTTACCAGCGCCTATGCCTGCGAACGCCTAAAGGTGCAACCCTCCGCTGGACATAGCCATTTCCATAAGGTAGCTTAGCCATGACTGCCCACATGTAGGCAGTCATGGCCTCCGCGAGGTGAAGTGGATATCGCAGCTTGTGATGGTTAGGGAGTGGTTTATGATAGATAAGCCTGATGATAATGACGCGGAGAAGCGCCGCACAGGTGATGTGGTAATCCAGGACAACAGCAGCGACATACTTGAAACCGGGCTAAAAATACGTAATGCAGGTTTATCTATCGGAGATGATGTTGCTACTGAATGCCAGGGGTTGTCCGCCAAAACGGCGCTAGCCCAGCCTTGTTGGCCTGTGTATGTACACTTCGGCACCTTGGTCGAGCCTGTACAGCCGGGATCGGTTCATTTGGTCGTACTCGATGCGGTTGCGGTGACCTCGCCCTGGTCAGCAATGCTCCGTTTTGCTGATCCCTATGGTCGCTCCTACGTCACCGGGCGGGTAACGATGTCGATCTGCGACAAGACAGATCCACTTTCGGATGCCCTCAAGCAGGCGTTGCAGCGCGGTGCGCGGGACGGGAAAGCTGTGCTGGTGGATCCCGCGTGGCCACTGTACACAGTGTTTCAGTCCGACCAATCCTACTTGAAGTATTCTGTCTGCGGTGCTTGGACGATGGAGCGCGTCCTGCGAGCCGTGAATGACCTAACGTATGCCCAGGCTACGGGATACCGCCCTGTGTGGTACGAAGATGTGGATGCGTCCTTGTTCGAGGATCCCACAGAGACCGGCGTCCTGCTCGATGATACGATTGAATTCGTCTACCAGATGTTTTGCAGTGAGTGTTTCAGACGCAGCAGCGATGGTCAGCGACTGGCCGAAGCACTGCGTGGCATAGACTGTGGTCCTAAAGACGCCAAAGCGTTTGAGCTATGGGTCGCGGACGCCCTGGAATTTCTCTTTGGACATGCACTTGCGCCAATTCATGTGAAGCCTAACTGCGCCAAGGCGACGCGGCGTGACATCGTTGCAAGGAACAACGGCAGCGGCCCCTTCTTTGCGCGGCTACTACGCGACTACCGCGCCAGCATGCTGGTGTTTGAGGTAAAAAACTATGCCAAACCAGAGGCGCAAGATTTCAGGCAAGTCCAGTCCTACCTCAATCATGCCCATTACGGTGATATTGGCTTCCTAGTGCCCCATGCGAGCACATTGGAGATTTCCGACGCCAACTGGGTTCAAATCCGTGAAATCTACTTCGGGGAGCGGGAGCGCAAGCTTGTACTTGTACTGCCCAGCGCATTGCTTGTTGAATTGCTCGAGACTATCGATGGACAACGCCAGGAGCAAGTCGATGAAGCAATGCAAACATGGCTTGAGCGATGCTTACTGGAGGATTTACCGCTGTAGTGCGTTTTGCTGAGCAGGCGATGCATTGAACGGAGGATACACAGAGTTTGAGAACCGGAGCAGCACCTCTGCAGGTAACCATCGAAAAACGCCATTTTCATCGGGAGGTAATCGAATGAAGAGTGAGAATATCTAGCGAAAAATTGAGCGGCTAACTATCGATAATGGTGGCTTTTCGCTAGCCAAAGCGATTTCTACTTTCGTGTGGTAAGTGACGGTTTAAAAACTTCATATCAACTTTCGGGTCAAAGCATCTTTGATGTTTTGGAGCGATTGATGATGTGGACGCAAGAGAATCGAAGCCGGCATCAGCAGGTGAGGACGGCACTCAAACGTGGCTATCCCACAGATGTGAAAGAGGAAGAGTGGTGTCTGATCGCGCCGCTGCTGCCAAGGCAAGCGAAGACTGGAAGACCTCGCAAGACGGATTTGCGCACGGTGATCAATGCGTTGCGTTACATGGTACGGTCCGGATGCGAGTGGCGCATGCTGCCCAATGATTTC
Source organism: Janthinobacterium rivuli (assembly GCF_009208735.1). Taxonomy (GTDB): domain Bacteria; phylum Pseudomonadota; class Gammaproteobacteria; order Burkholderiales; family Burkholderiaceae_D; genus Janthinobacterium. The sequence continues at coordinate 240,780 of NZ_WFLJ01000002.1, forward strand.
CCGCCGTATCAGACGGTTTATTACTGGTTTCGGCGGCTGATGCGGCGCATGCTGTTTCGTACCATTCATGACTTGGCCGTGATGCTTGATCGCTTGTGCAATGAGCGGGAGGTGCTGCCGAGTGCCGGTGTTGTCGATAGCCAGAGCGTGAAAGCACCCGGCGCGCGAACGCGAGTTTATGACGCCAACAAGAAACTCAGCGGGCGCAAACGCCACATTGCGGTCGACACGGATGGTCGCTTGCTGGCGATGAACCTGACGCCAGCCGACATTGCCGACTCCACTGGCGCGCAGATGGTGCTCGATGGCTTGATCAAACGCTGGCCGTGGGTGAAGCATCTGTTTGGGGATGCGGCATACGACCCCAGACAGTTGATGGACAAGGCCGCGTTTCTCGACTTTACTGTGGTAGTCGTGCGCCGTCTGCAGGAGCAGCAAGGTTTCGCTGTTCAGCCAAGGCGCTGGGTGGTCGAGCGAACGTTCGCATGGCTCATGCGTTACCAGCGCCTGGTGCGCGACTACGAACAGCGCGTTGACGTGTCGGAACACATGATCTACCTGGCCATGGGATCGTTACTGCTGCATCGACTAAATTTCCGCTAAGTTATTAAACCGTCTCTAAATACACCAGCCGTATAGACTATCGATGAACAAACTGACTTTGCAAAAAAGTCTACAGGTGCGACAATCACTCTTACCGACCGCTATTAATACAAATCTTATCTAAAGTGGTGAACGATATGTCTGCAGCATAGGACCAGCATGGCTACTAAAGAACTTTTAGATGGGCTGTCAGGACTCCGTTTCCTAACTGAGTATAGGACTGGTGACTCAGATCCAGTGCAGGAATTCTATCGTCCATGCCTTCAAAAATCCAGCAATTACAAACGAGCGGTAGGATACTTTCGCTCATCTATTTACTTGATTATTGGAACTGCTGCAATTGAATTTGCTCGGCGCGGAGGAACAATACGCCTCATCTGTTCACCATCATTGACTTTCGAAGATTTGGAAAGTATCGAGTCCGGATACGAAACCCGCATTAAAAATGTCAGTGCACTCATGGTCGCAGAAATTGATCGACTGCTCGCATCAGATCGCTCGGCGTACCGGACGCGTGTACTTGCGACTTTGATTGGAATCGGATCACTCGATATTCGGTTGGCGTTGAGGCCAGAGGCGCATGGTATCTACCATGAGAAAATGGGCGTGTTCAATGACAAGGATGGTAACCGAGTAAGCTTCCTAGGTTCGGCTAACGAGACTTGGAACGCATGGCACAACAGCGGGAACCATGAAGCTATAGAGGTTTTCTGCAGCTGGCAAAGTAGTGGCGACGCAGAGCGTGTAGATCGGCATGACAAGTACTTTGAACGCCTTTGGGATGGCAAGGTCCCCGGAATCGAAATCGTACCATTTCCAGAAGCTGCGAAGCGACGTTTGGAAATCGTAGCGTTAGGAGGGATAGATGAAGTGGAAATGGCGAATCTAGAGATAGTCGTTCAAAAACGAACAGCGTTGCCGCACCAGGCTGCGGCGATAGACGCATGGAAAGCTGCTGGGTGTCGCGGTGTTTTCGAGCACGCGACTGGCAGTGGCAAAACTTTCACTGCATTGCTAGCGATTAAGGAACACATTAGTAGAGGTCAACCTGCACTCATTCTCGTCCCCAGTTCTCTTCTCCTTGAGCAGTGGGCATCTGAGATTCGTGAAGAATTGCCAGAGGCGACGTTGCTTCTTGCTGGTTCTGGAAACGATCGATGGAAACGCTCCGGACGTCTTCGTAGCCTTACGGATCCCGCCATCGATCTAGGTCCCCGCATTATTCTTTCGACCATGCAAACAGCGGCTACTGAAGATTTCATTGTTGGCACTCATGGAGGAGAGCATTTAATGATTGTTGCCGACGAATGCCATCAAGTCGGAAGCCCGTTTAACGCTCGAATATATCGGATTGATAGCGGCCCTCGACTTGGACTTAGTGCAACGCCGGTACGTTATGGCGATCCTGATGGAACCGCAGGACTATTTGCATTCTTTGGTCCAGTTATCCCTCCACCTATCACTCTAGTCGATGCAATACACTCAGGGCGCTTGGTAGAGTACGAATACCATCCTCATCCGGTGCATCTAACATCTGAGGAAGCTGAGCGCTGGAAGGTGTTGACGCGCAGGATCTTTCTAGAGATGCGTAATGGCGGTGAGGATTCCATAGGCGTGCGGACGCTCTCAGAGAAAGCAAAAATGCTCTTGATCGAACGATCCAGAATTGCAAAAAAAGCGATTGGAAAGATTCCATTGGCTGCCACCACTCTTCGCGATTCATATGTGAAAGGCCAACGCTGGCTTGTGTACTGTGAGGACGGCCAACAATTACGCGATGTCATGGAAGCACTAAGTGACGTTGGAATTCAGCCAGTCGAATACCACAGTGCGATGGCCGGTGATCGTGCTGCCACCCTCGCTTGGTTTCGCACATTCGGCGGAGTCTTGGTCTCGATAAAATGCTTAGATGAAGGCGTCGATATTCCATCCATCGATCATGCCATGATCCTCGCCTCGTCTCAGAATCCTCGACAGTTCATCCAAAGGCGCGGGCGTGTTTTGAGAAGTTCAAGAGACAAGTACCTAGCCGTAATTCATGACGCGATCGTTGTACCCGTGAACTTGGAAAATGAACCAGATCAGCTTTCTCTACTTAAGAGCGAGTTTCTACGGGCGATCGAATTCGCTAATTCTGCAATAAACAGAACTGCCGGCGCTGATCTGCGGGCGATGGCAACTACACTCGGATTCGACCCAGAATCCAATTTTGAAATCGGAATTGAAGAGGACGATACTGAATGATGAATTCCACAGATTCCAACGATATGGCGCTCAGCACCCTGCTATCTGTTGCAAAAGAGATTGGCTCCGATTTACCTGAGGAGTTGCTGCGAAAGGTATTCGCCCTTCAACGACTTCATCAATTTGATGTAGACCGTGACGTATCAATGCAGGAATTGCAGCGCTTAATTGAAGATCATATTGGACACTCACAGAATAACGGAGTTGCAGTATGAAACTCACTTCATTAACGATTGAAAATTTCATGCCGTATAAAGGTGAGACTACGCTCACATTTCCGCAGGACCCAACACGAAATGTGATGGTAGTCTTCGGTGACAATATGCGGGGGAAAACAAGCCTATTGAACGCGATACGGTGGGTATTTTATGGGAAAGCGTTTGGTCGTCACCTCAGCGAACTGCCTGTTAACGAACTACTCAACCGAGAAGCTGCTCTGGAAGGGTCATGGACGATGGAGGTTAGCGTCCGATTCGAAGCCGATGGTCACCGTTATGACCTACGCAGAAGGGCTAGCAAACGCGCTCATGTTGCGCAACCATCCAGGCCTGAAGATTTTGACGTAGCTTTCATGCTCCAGAAGGACAATATGGCCGTATCAGGCCACCTTATCGACGCCGAAATAAATCGTTTCGCGCCTGAGCAAGTTTCTCGTTTTTTTCTATTCGATGGCGAGTTGCTCCAAGAATATGAAACATTGCTGATTGAAGGAAGTGAAAAAGGAAAGCTCATCAAGGATGCTATTGAACAGGTTCTTGGAGTGCCAACACTCGTGCACGGCCGCCATGAGGCGGCAACACTGCTTCGCGGTGCGCAAAAGCAACAGACAAAGGACCTTTCTCATGTAGCAGGTCTAGAAAGCCAAGCACATCGCCAAGCATCTTGGCAAACGAAGCTAGAGACCTTCGAGAACGATATGGAGTCACTCAAAACAAAGTTAGCCGCGACTAAACTTGAGCGAACGACTCTAGATGACGATCTTGAAAAGGTTGATCAAGTGCATCAGTCAAAAATCCGCCTGGATTTCGCGAAAGAGCGACAAAAGGAAATTATTGCTCAGCAAAAGGCCTTGGCTGAGGAAAGGCTAGCCCTTTTGCGCGATGCGTGGCGCGACCTTCTCCAACCCAAACTCTCAGTCAAACAAGCTTTCCTTTTCGGCGAGCAATCTAAGATAACAGGTCAAATGGATGAACGCAGCAAGCTAGAGGCTCGCGCGTCCGATCTGCGAAAGATACTTGACACTTCTTCCTGCCCGACTTGTGGGCAAGATCTCCCAGAAAACGGGAGAACCATTGCTGGCACTGAACTGGGCGGCGTGGAATCCCTCCTCCGCACGATGACATTGGACCGTGGTGGCCTTACGCGAGTGTCTGCTGAAATTCAGGAAATTACTAAGCTACTTCGACCTGGTGTTGGCCCTAGAATTCAGGCAATTGATGCTGAAAATCGCAAGCTGGGAGTTCAGCTCACCCGAGTGGAGAACGATGCAGAGGCACTTAGCGAGGAGATCAAAGGGCACGATGTTGCGGACATCGCGCGAAAGCGAGTTTTACGTGATGGATTGCTCCGCGAAGAGGGACAAATTGCGGGTGATATTTCGTCGGATCAAAAGGATATTGATTCAGCCAAGAAGGAATTGGCGATCATTGCTAAGGCACTGCAAAACCTTCCCCAAGCCAGGGCTAGTCGGAGTACGGCCATGGTGCGCGTATACACAACTTTAGAGCAGGTGTTTGGGGAAAGCATTGAGCGGCTTCGCAACAATCTGCGGGGCGAAGTTGAAGCGCGAGCTACGGAGTCGTTCAAGAAATTGACCACTCAGAAGGCATACCAAGGGCTAGAGATCAACAAAAATTATGGACTCACCATCCTCGATGAAAAAGGCGCCAAGGTAACGGTGCGAAGCGCTGGCGCCGAACAAATTGTTGCACTATCTTTGATCGACGGCCTTGCCCGTACAGGTCGTGCTGCAGGACCGGTGGTGATGGATACACCGTTTGGGCGACTAGACCTAACGCATCGAGAAAACATATTGCGCTACTTACCTACGACAACAAGCCAACTAATCTTATTAGTACACGACGGTGAGATCCGAAAAGAGACCGATCTATCGCCAATCGCGGAGCGAATCGGCGCTGCGTACGAAATAAAAGAAGTTAACAGCAGACATTCGAAGATTGAAAAGGTAATTTCATGATCACACCATTGAAAGAGCCGACTATGATCGGCCTGAGTGAAAAGACGAAAATTGTTCTAGAACGTCTCAAGGAAGATGGTCATTTTTCCGACATGGCAGACGCCTACCGTTTCGGAATAGCATTGGCACTCGCTCATGGTGTAATTCCAAACGATCCCCCGTCGCCACGTGGAACTATTTACAGCGTGGCCACAATTGATCCCGATCGAGAATTCGCGACGGCGATCCGTGCTCTGATGGATACCAATGAAGTCCCAATCTATCGGTGGGTCGAGCGACTCGCTGAGTGGGGCGTTACAGAACTAGGCCGGCGCTCAGAAAATGGGGAAATAGATTTCGGCGCGATTCTCGAAGAAGCTGCTCGATCGGATGGCGTCTAACAACCGTGAGCCAACTACGTGCTTTTTTACTTGTACGCCTCGACGAACGCAAATGGAATATATCAGTTCATCGTGAGCTTGGTTCGGTATTCGCCGCTTGGAACGAGCTCGCCGCCCTTAGTCAAGGGGCTGTTGTGCACGTTGGTTTTTGGCGACCGGACACTGCAGCCTTTGAAAAACTACTCGATCAATGGAAAGGCAGAGTTCTTATAAGCGAATCGGCGCGTTTTGCTCTCCCTTCGCCTTGCATCGTCGCCCCATGTCCAGCGGGCGAAATTGAAGGAATTCCATTTTACGTTTCGCTTACCGGATGGGGCTATGAAACGACGGCGGATGAACTCGGCCTTTCGATAATTCCACAAGCAAGACTTGTAGGAGCCACCCCGCCACTTGGACGGCGCGACCTATTTATCGACGAGCATTGGTATGATGAATTGTCGCGTCAAAATCCAGAGCAAGCCAACGCTGCAGCGAAGTTTGGCGTAGTCAACGAAGAAACCTATCTCTCCCTTGAGCATGGTCTAACGCCAGAGCTTCGCCAAACAATGGGCTGGAATCGTTATGTCTACTATTCTGGCTGTGAACCTGACGAAGAACAATTTGTGGATCAACTTCGTTATGCTCCACCATGGCTACTATCGCTCCCGATCTCAGTGCTCAGTCTGTCAGTTCGCCCCCAGAACTGCATGCGCGAAAATTCCATAGCAACGATCGAAGACTTGGCGAATATAGGTGCTGAGGCGATCTTAAAATTCCCGAAAATGGGTAGAAAGTCGCTCAAGGAAATAAACGAGAAACTTATTCTGACATTTCGTGAAGGTCCATCTTCCCCTCTGGTTCGCATATATCTCAACTCAGGTCGCTCAAGTTTCACGGGGACTCACTTTGCAAAATTATTGCAGACATCCAAGGAACAGGAGGATACCAACGAGAATCAAGCAGCCGCCGAGATCATAGACAACAATTCAGGTAACTTCGCGGATGCCCTAGCTCTCGGATTTTCTCTGCTGAGAGATTCAGAGTGCAAAATAATGCGACTACGTATGGGCATAGGTAGCCGGTCGCGTACATTGCAAGAAATAGGAGAAGAATTTGGTGTTTCACGCGAGCGAATTCGTCAAAGAGAGTCCAAGTGCATCGCGAGAATTAATCGTCATCTAGTTTGGTCGAGGGATATCGAACCACGACTTGAAAGAATGTTGGAAAATCGTCAAGAGCCCTTACCACTCTTTGGCTTGGAGATCCTTGACCCGTGGTTTGTAGGGGTAGAGCTCCAAGAGCAAGCGTTCGAATACATTTTAGATCGCTTCACCTCAAATCGTTTCTCACTAGTACGGGTGAGGGGACAGGTTTTTGTTTCTAAACTCACGCAAAATATATGGGACGAGAAGGTAAAAACGTCGCGTCGAATTTTAGTAGCCGCCGTGGATCGTGCTCCTAAAGAACTCGACATCCGAGCTTCTATTGAGTCATTACTAATTGGCCCAGGGGAAGAACTCCGTACCGAGCTATGGTCTGAAGCTACCCGGTGGGCGAACTTTGCCAATCAAAGTAGCGACAGCACTGCCAAGGTGCTAGTAAGTTATGGTTATGGAGCCGAGGGAATTGTAGAGGCTGTCCTAACGGAGTCTGACAAACCACTTCATTATTCAGAGATATCACAGCGCTGTAATGAACGCTATGGCAAACAGGTAGATGTGCGACGAGCACATCAATCCGCATTGAACGTTGGACTTCTTTTTGGGAGAGGAGTTTACGGACTAAGGAAACACTTCCCTTTGTCAGATGCTGAATGCAGCCTATTGATTGCAGAAGCAGAAGATCTCATTGTTGGCGCTGACACTCAAAAGCAGTGGCATGCTCGGGAAATCACGGAGGCAATTGAGGAGCGAGGCATTGATTTTGGCGGGAGGTTGAATCAGTACGTCACTTCAATTGCTCTAGAACGTTCACGAAACCTTGCTGACCTTGGGAGAATGGTCTGGGCGTCGAGATCGACCGGCGCCCGTGGAACCGCAAATCGTATAGACGTACATCAAGCTATCGTTTCGTATTTACTCACGGAAGGCCGCCCGATGCACTCAGATGAGATCAGGGAGCGAATTGCGCAAGACCGTGGATTGAGCGGCTACTTTCAAATTCAGCCGGCTGGAGACCTATTACACATGGGCCCTGGTCTGTGGGGTCTCGCCTCACGCGACTCGCCATTATCAACAAGCGAAAGCGAAGAACTAATCGAAGCACTCACCAATGCTTTAGAGTTACGCGGTAAGGGTTTACATGTTTCTGAACTCAAGGGCGCGCTACACCCGATTATCAAGCATGTCGAAAGAATTGGCGATCCAGCAATCATTTTAGGAATAGCTCAAAGAAGCAGTCGATGCGCCATAGCGAAAGGACAGTATGTTTTCTTACCTGGCTGGGGTGATCCGCGTCGCCTAACCGCAGTTGAGGCTGTGAAACGAGCAATACGAAAAGCTGGTCTAGGTGGGATGACGCTCAATGAATGTGCTGCAATGGCGGAAGCTTTAGCCGAGCGGTCAATACCACGAACGTTTGTCAGCAATATTTTAGCTGGGCAAATCGGCGCAAATTTTGATGACGTAAGATCTCGGTGGACTCCACCGTCCGACGATGCGAACGATGGTTGCGACGATGCCGATTTCCAAACTAACTAAGCGGTTTCAGAAGTCGGGGGGCGAGCTTCGCCACCATCAGCCGCTAGTGGTGTATCTGCGTCCGAGACGGGCACGGCGCATGGCGTATGGATTGTGTATGACGACGGTTTCATTTTCGCTATGCTCTTCACGTCACCGTCAAATCGCCCAACTGCACCTTCCAGATAGCTTGCATTTAGCTCTACACATGCCCACCGGCGTTCCAATGCTTCTGCTACCATGCCTGTAACGCACGAACCGCCAAACGGGTCAAATACAAGATCCCCCGGATCGGTGAGCATTTTTATGAAATATTCCGGCAGCAGTGCCGGAAACCGCGCTGGGTGTATTTCGACGCCATTCTCATTGCAGAAATCTTGATACTGACCGTTAGACTCCGTATTTGCGATCGCAAGCAAATTGGGAGGCACAGAACCTCCGTTATCAGTACCAAATTTTTCACTTATCACATGACCACTCGGCCGTGTCTTCGCTTGATATCCATTCTTAAGCAAATCCTTCATACGGTCGCTATATGGCGCAAGAACACGGCGATTGCTAGCCTTAGGGAACGGCGTCTTCGATAACCACCAGACACAGTTGACCGCATCTTTTACTCGGACCCGCCTGATATTTACCCATTCGGCGGGCGTTGGTAGCTTTGACGGATTCCACCAGTAATGCTCTTGACATAAATGAAACCCATATTCCTCACACAACATAATTAGAAGTTCAAAATGATAGAGACTTCTAGTAGGTAATCCGGATTTCCACGCGCCACCAATGTCAATCACAAGACTGCCTTGATCCTTAAGAACGCGACAAAATGCCTCTGCAAAAGGGCGAAACCATTCGCAATACATATGCGAGTCTTCGTTCCCGTACGTTTTTTTACGTACCAATCCGAATGGAGGCGAAGTCATAATCAAATCGACACTGCCGGTTTCCGCTTTTGCCATCCAATCTAGCGAGTCACCATTCCACATGGTTCCCAAATTGGTCTTGTGATATTTAGTAAGAGGGCGTTTTATCCTGGGCTGAGATCTGATCTTCGTCTTTGTTTTCGCGTCCGCGTTAGCAAGGAATCGGAAATATTCACTAAGCGATCTAAAGCCTCGCTCTTTCGCTCGATCCGTAATCGTTTGTTTTTCAACTTCACTCAGGCGTAGCGACGCTGTCGTTTCTCTTGGCACATCTGTGAGGGGTCTTGCCATTTTCTATTTCGCCTAGTATGGATTGCGTAATACAGTCGCCAGACGGGTTTTCGTATTACAAAATGTAATTGTCGCGCGCTCAGGTCTATGTATGCAAGGACCATTTGGTATTTTGCATAATTAAGTCCGCCGAAGGCTCATCTTCTACAGTAAACCCGGGATTTTTCTCTTTGCGACTGGCCTGATGTAACGCTCTAACGTGATGTCAGACCGATGGCCCGTCTGTTCACGGATCTGATATGGCTGAAGTCCCGCTGTCGCCGCTTCCGTGCAGTAGCCCGCCCGCAGGCTGTGCCCAGCTACCATCTCAGCTGCCTCGTCGCCTGCCGTAAGTCTCACAGCGGCCTTTACGATCAACGCCACAGACTGTGGAGTGAGCGCCTTGCATCCGACCAGCTTGTCATGCCGATTGATCGGTCTGAAGAGTGGTCCGCTGTCGATACCAGCTAATACGAGCCAGTTCTTCAAAACCTTGACCGGACAGCAACTACCGCGCGCACAAGGTATGAACACTGTCCGCCCAGCCCCCTCCTGGTCGGTCTTGGAACGACGCAGTAATAACTCCACGCCGCTATCGTGATAGGTGATGTCCTCATATCGAAGTCCGACGAGCTCAGACCGGCGAAATGCGCCTGCAAATCCGACCAAAATTAGCGCCTTGTCTCGTGCCGCCCTCATTGCCATTTGTTGGTCGATGTGAATCATCATAGCGATCATGTCATCTTTTACTAAAGCGGTCACTCGCCTCTGCTTAACCCCGACCGTTCGACGAATGCCTTGCATCGTTCGCTTGACCAAGTAATCCTTAATGGGGGATTCCAGCCCTTGATCGACATGTGCCCTGTGGATAGCGATAAGGCGATGTTGCAAAGTGGCAACTGCCAAAGTGCCGGCAAAGCTCGCCAGATATTCAGCGACCATCGCGACGCTTGCTGGTATGGCTCCACCATGCTGCTTAAAATGGCGAATGTCCGCGTCGTAGGCCCGCGTGGTGGCGTTTGACTGCGCCGCTGCGGAGTAACTCACCACGAGCGCTGATGGTGCCGCCTGCGGCGATTTGACTGACCCCACAGTTTGGACTGATTTTGATGAATTCGTGGAGGGCTTGCTTGAGATTTTCATAGTTGCTTTCGATGCGCTCTGCCGAGTCGCCGCGCGGAGCGTGAGCCGCTGCAAACAGATCAATTTCCATGCAGCGGCGACACCTATTGGTGCGGGAATCTCCTACGGTTGCAGCAGAGGTAAGTGGAATGACGATGTGGCAGCTAGTGCCTGGGGGTATGCAGAACGATAGATGGAGTATCTGAAGGATTCAGTTTGTAAGCGATCAGGCTGACATACTGGCTTCCGCACCCTGAAAGAAATACGCGGAGTTCAATACTCGCTGGGCAGCAGCAAAGTGGTGACCGACCGGTCTGCCTCAGTGATGACCCAAAGACGGACTTTGCCGATATCATAGGCCGAAAATATGCGCAGTCCATGTTTGATCGCATCAAGATTCGATTGCGTATCCTCGGCGCAGATAGATCCAAAATCCCCGTACTGATGCCGAGCCAAATAGTCGGAAGCATTCACTCCAGCGTGATCAAGTAAATCCAAAGCACCAGGCGTAGCCACGGTAGCACCTAGAGCAAATTTAGGAAAATCATGTGTAACGTCCTGCCCGGCATTGCTGGTCAGCGAGCGTTCATTGTGAAAATTTTTCATATCGACCTTTGATGTTAAGAAATTGCGGACGTGCGTGTACCACAGCTTCAACAGAAGAGAGGTGCACGTTTTTTGCTAATTTGGAGGTAGGGAACAGCAAGTCAGAGTGTTTTCTGACCTGCCTGCGACCTCATTGAGGGCATCATTTGCCGTAACGATGCTGTTATTGGAAGGGAACTGCGGGGACTGGCAAATACGGTGAGATTACTTGCATTCAGAGGTGGCAGCAGCTATGGCGTCGTTCCGTACAAGCTCTTCCATGCCAGCGCTGGAGCGAAACTCTTCCCCAGCGGCTCTGGCGGCCGCCGCAGCTTGATCAACTTCGCTGGAATGCTGTTTGTCCCAAGCCACCATTTTTGCATCTACACAAGGAGCGACCTGAGTTGAAGTGTCTTGATCATTGACCTGTTGCTCACTTCCCGCAGGCGGCCTTACTGCAGCAGTGGAAGATTTAAGTTCCGGACGGTTAGGAGCTTCACTAACTGCCGCCCATTCAGCGGCATCCCGACTAAATGCTAACTGCACCAGCTCACCCTTTAACCGCCAGCCACTCTCTGATTTGACTAGCTCACCAGCACCAGAGATATCATACTTTTTCGTTGGTAAGCCTCGGAGCCGCACATCCACCAATTGTGAAATGACAAGATGGCAGCCGAGATAGGCCGTATCTCGTTCATGAGCCACATACGCACGCGATGTTTCCTCAGGCGTTGCCTTTAGAGTTAATTTGGCTGAAAAATCGACCTGATAGGAATCCTCGGTTGCAATTCCATCCACCTTGCGAACATCGCTTACTGACCATAATGGGCAGTTCGACAGCTCTGCCATTACATACGGCTCTATATCCGAAGCACCTGGCTTCGACTGGCCGCATGCTGAAAATATGCAGGCAGAACCAAGAGTAATCGCTACCCCGACGACTTTATACATGGCGGGTAAAAATAGAATTCTCCGGCGACTCAGCCGGCCCGTTGTCGCTTTCAGTTGCATGATACTCCTCATAGATAACGTTGAAAATGGCTGCCGCATTGGCCTTTTTCGCTACTCAAATCCGCCTGCACGGATTGACCGACGGGACGCAGATTCGATAGCAGCAATGCACTCATCGCGTTTTTGCTTGTTGGTGAAGGTCATTGCCCGCGAACCGAATGCACCGTGTATGTACAGGCTTTTGCCGGCCTCGCGGGTGATTTTTGTAATGGCGGACAACGGAACACTGTCTACGGTGCCCATATCCTTCAGGAAGCGAAAGCTGATGTAGTCAGCAATTCCATAACTGGCCGTGTCGCATGGAAGCAGCACCCTGTCCTGCAAGGGATCGACTAGGACACCAAAATAGGTTGCTGCGAGCCAACGAGCAACTTGTCGGCCTAAGTAAAGGAACAGGAAGGCAAGGCAAGGCGCCAAGACGACGCTGAGGTACCAAGGCCCTTGTGCAAGCGAAAGGATCAGGTATGCCGACACGGCCGTAAGGCCGCCCCCGAGACCTAGCGGATACCAAAGGCTTGCGGTATCGAAAATACGCTGCGATGAAGTGCTGGCCGCGAAATCCCTTTTTAGTCGGCTGTAATGTCTCCATGCGAAGACAAGAAATGGTATGAAAAGGACCATTCCCAATACGATATACAGGTCACTATCGTCTTTCTTTTTTGCTGCCAATTGAATCTCCCTAATGAGGAACACAAGAATAGCCAAACATTAAAATAACACTTTGAGTTTACTTATTGTCTCATGGAAATTATTTTAAGCAAACTCAAAGTGGGTGGAGTTAGCCATCGAAAAAACGGATGCTTCGCCTGTGACAAGCCTCCAAACCCAAAAATGTGCTGCGCAGCTGCTCTTCGCCGTCAACATGAGACGCATACGCCTCGCCAAATCGCTAACCCAAGAGAAGGTTGCGGAATATGCCGAGCTGCACAAGAATTACATTTCCTCCGTTGAACGCGGTGAGAGAAACATTTCAATCTGCAATATCGAGCGCATCGCACGCGCCCTAGGTGTGCCCATGGCAGAATTGCTGTCTCCCCCACCGCCGCAGGAGTAGCTAAAGCCGGACGCTTTATCCAGCTAGATAGACGAACGTCCGGTTACTTCTTCGTCGATGATGCGATCTTTCCCATCGGATGTACGCCGATGTACCAGGCTGGCTGCAGCACATCAAGGTCAGTACGGACCTGCAACTTCGCATCTGCTGCAGGATCAATTGCGTAGGTCACGATTTTTGCGTCGTGACTCGCCTTGGCCCGATGGATTACAACAAATCGCCCCATTTCCCAGTCGGTGTCATAGTCGACCAACGCCATGCAGAGATCCGGCAAGGTAGCCGTACCCGTGCATTCCTTCCACACAGTCGCCACCCAGCCATACTTTGCGAAGATGCTTGCAAGGAAATCCGCATCGATCCAGTGACTATAGGGGCCGATTGCAGGCATGCCGAGTTCCTCGGCCTTTTTGAAAACATCTTCGATCGTGGTAGAGGCAATGATCGCAATCGACGCGAACGCATATGCGTGACGATCCTTGGTTCCGACATGCTTAAATGCCGCTTGAAAGCCTGCGGTGTTGGAAGTAACTACGCCAGGAAGTGTAGGTAAGGTGCTCATGTTTATTCCTTGAAATGATAAAAGAAGCGCGCAGCAAAGCCTGCCGAACGAGCGGCAACCAAGATCGGGCTGTAATGGCATAAGGGGATTGCTGAAGCATCGATCTACCGTCCTTGTCTCGGAGGCGACCTGATCAGACTTGCGGCACTGCGCGATGAATCGAATTCGGCACCTTGAACGATGCGTAGCTTGAACTCGATATCAACATTTTACCACAAAGACAATATTTCAATTATGGCAAATAACTTTGCCATTTCCAGCGCTTCTCCAGCATTCAGGAGAGCTTTCCCTTGTATGTCGGCGCATGCTCACTAAGCAATACGTGCTCACAATGCCAGAGAACGCGATAAAACGGCCAGACAAGCGCGTAATGCACGCGACACGACACTTGACAGCGCCGACGATGCCAAACGCCGCACAACGCGGGATTTGCAAATCCTAGTTAGCGGCATATTCGAGGCGCTGTAGATAGGCTCCCCAGGTTGCCAACGCTTCGCTACGTTCCGGAAAATAAGTATGGACATCGTAAATGCCTTCAATCCCAGGCAGTTTATGATTTAGGCACATTTCTGTGATGTCGCGCGGAATACCTAATGCACGCATATGACTTTTTGCCGTGGAGCGCAAGTCATGAGGAGTAAATCGTCTGACAGAAGGCGAATATTCCGTGAGCCAGAACTCAATAGCGGCTCCGATGGTATTGGGATTGATAGGCGCATCGCCACCAAACTTCCTCTTTCGTTGCTCTGCCCTACTTGGCAAGATAAAGGAGGAATCGCCGCTCAAGGTCTTCAACTCCGTCAACCATTCCAGGACCGGGCCAGACAATGGGATCTGCATGCCGGGTCCAGTTTTCGTAGAAGGCACGCTCCACACTGCAGATTCAAAATCAAACTGTTCCCAGCGTGCATTACGGAGTTCGTCAGACCTTACGGCGGTTCCTAGCAGCAAACGAACAGCCAAGGCGTTCTCGCGGTTCATTTTCGCTCTAAGAACGATTCGTAACTCAGCCTCAGACAGCATCAACCTCAGACGCACAGGAGGACGCCGGCCAAGCAAGGCGGTAAGCTCAATGCCCACACAAGGGTTGGCCGCTACCAGCTTCCTACCAGCGGCATGCCTGAATAACATCCGCGCAGTCGAAAGAAGTGTCCGCGATTCACTCCAGGGGGCATCGACAAACTCGATCATCTCAACGATATCCATTGACGACACCTGAGAAACCGTCAATCCGCCTAGCCGATTTTCGATACGGACAAGACTACGTCCATAACCCTTTTGGCTACTCACCGAAAGGTCTGCCAATATCTTCTCGCGGTAGTCCTCGATCAGCCGACGGACCGTCCAATCTTTCAATGCCGAAGAAACCATGCGCCGCTTCTCTGCAGCCGGATCGCCCCCCTGGTCTATTTCCACCCGTTTTTCCCGAGCCATTTTTCTTGCAGCGGCCAGACCCAAGTCTGGATAGTTTCCAAGGGTCAGCTCCCGGACACGGCCTCCATACCGATATCGCAATATCCAGGATGCAGTCCCACTCTTAGATATAGTAAACGTCAGGCCATCCCCGTCGGACCTTGCCAACGGCACCGGAAGCACGGTAACCTCGTCCGTCGATGGATCGCGTACCGTGGGTGCGACGCCATTTTCTACAGCCCTCAGCCAGTGCTGTAATTGCATGGCATCAAGTCGGTCTCTGTTCTTGATTTTTGTTGTCATATTTCTGCCCATCGTATGTAGCTACACAATTAGCTACACATAATAGTGACAACACTAATGGACGTCAATAGACAATTACAGACATAAAATCAATAAAATCAAAGACTTATATTTAATCATGAGACGTCGATAGATGCCAATAGACACTAAAAAAACAGTACGACGTGATTTTGATGTAGCCATGCCCGGCACCGCCGCCTTCTGGCGCGACGCGCGCCTGCCCCACGTGGAAAGCCGGCGCGCCTGCCGCAGCCGGGCGTGCTACAAGCCGCACAGCCATCCCACGTTTTCCATCGGCGCAATCGATGCCGGCGGCAGCATCTTCACGGGCAGCAAGGACGGCCAGGTCGCGCTCGGCAATGGCAGCCTGGTGCTGGTGCCGGCCGGCTGCGTGCACGCCTGCAATCCCCTGCCCGACACCGTCTGGAGCTACCAGATGCTGCATCTCGATGCGCGGTGGCTGCAGGCACACGCGCCGGCGCTCGATGGCGACACGGCGACGGTGTTGCACTGCCCGCAACTGTACGCGCAGTTTTGCGCCATGAATGCGCTGCTGTTCTCAAAGGCCGGCGCGGCGGAGAAGGATGCGGCGCTGCTGGCGTTCCTGGGCGCTTGCGCCAGCGCCCGTGCCGACCCGCTGCCGTCGGAACGCAAGCCGCTGCCGCGGCAACTGGCGCCCGTGCTCGCGACGCTGCAGGCGCGGCCCTCGGCCAGCTTGCCGCAACTGGCGCAAGCGGCAGACCTGAGCCCGTATCAATTGATCCGTGCCTTCCGCGCCGCCACCGGCATGACGCCGCACGCCTACCAGCTGAATATGCACGTCAACCGCGCGCGCAGCCGCCTGCAGGCGGGCGGCGCCCTGGCCGACATCGCCTGTGAACTGGGCTTTGCCGACCAGAGCCATCTGCAGCGCGTCTTCAAGGCGCATGCGGGCATCACGCCGGGGCGCTATCGCGGCCAGGGCGGTTAAAGCGCCTGCAATTTTCTTCAATACGGGCTGTCGCCGGCCCCGGCATACTCGCGCATCGCCATTGCCGGAGCCGCGCTTCATGCAGGATTTTCTCTTCATCGCCGTCGCCCATTTCCTGGCCCTGCTGTCGCCGGGTCCCGACTTTTTCCTCATCGCCCGCAGCGCGCTGGCGCACGGCTGGCGCGGCGCGGTGGGCGCGTGTCTCGGCATTACCTTGGCCAATGGCGTGTTCATCGTGGCGGCGTTTGGCGGCGTGGCCGTGCTGCACCCGGGCAGCATGCTGTTCCTTGCCGTGCAGCTGGCCGGCTGTGCCTATCTGCTGTACCTGGGCTGGCTATTCCTGCGCCATGCGGGCAGCAGCCGCCTGGACACAGGCAGCACTCCCACGCGCGGCGGGACCGGCTGGCGCACGGGCCTGGGCATGGGATTTCTCTCCGCCATCTTCAATCCGAAGAATGCGCTGTTCTATGTGAGCCTCGCTTCCGTGGTCGCCGGCCGGCATACCAGCAGCGGCTGGGTGCTGTTCTACGCGGTGTGGATGGTGTGCGCCGTGCTGGCGTGGGATATGGCGGTGGCGCTGGCCATCGGCAACGCGGCGCTGCGGCAGCGCTTCGCGCATGCCCTGCCGACGCTGGAGCGGCTGTCCGGCGTCATGCTGATACTGCTGGCGGCGGCGCTGCTGGTCAATCTCGCCAGAAGCGCCGCGTGAGATCCATCATCAGGCTGGCAGCGGGTCCAGGTAAAACACGGCATACACTTTCAGCGGCGTGGTTTCGGTCGCCTTTTCCGAGCGCACGACGGAGCAGTCGTCGGCGGCCAGGCTGCGCCAGTTCTGGATGCCCGCCTTGGCGAACATGGCGTGCGCAGGGGCATTCGCGGCCAGGTCCAGCACCAGGCAGGCGTTGCGCGGGCCGGCGCCGTAGTTGACGGCGCGGATCTCGATGCCGAAGGTCGTCATCCACGGTTCCCACAAGCCTTTTTCCTTGCCGGCGGCCATGCGCTCGAGCATCTCGCCAAACGTCAAACCTTTCTTGACGGTATCGCGCAATGCTTGCAACGACGGCGCCAGGCGGGGATCGGGCTGCTTGTTGCCGGCGCGGATCTCGGCGATCGCCTTCAATTCCTTGATGATGGCCGCATCGCGTTCCGTGTAGTCGCGCATGCGCGCATAAAACTCGGCGTCGAGGAAGGGATTGACGGTCAGCTTGGCGACGCCCTCTTCGCGGCGTTTCGGGGAGGGCGTGTTGGTTTTGGTCATGGCGATGGAGGGCAAAATACGTTGAGGGCGCCAGTTTAACACCATGGGGCGCCGGCGGCGGCGTCAGCGCCGCTTTAATGTTGCGCCCGGCGGGTGCGGGCCGGCCGCTGCCGCGCGCGCACCAGGGCGCATGAAGTCACGCCGTGGCCCGAACAGGAAGACGGCGCCCGCATACAGTCGCGCCAGGGGGAAGCGCACCTCCCTGAGCAGCTGCTGGAAAATGGCGATCGACTGCGCGCGGGTGACGGGAATGTCGGCGCGCCACTGGCACAGCACGTCATGCACGAGGCTGGCATGATAAGTGGCCGGCAAGCCCAGGTGCTGCGCGCCATCGGGCGTGCCCACATAAAACAGGCCGAGCACGCTGATACAGGGCGAACAGCCATCCCAGGCGTAGCCGGCGCGGATGCGGATCGCCGATTCGCGTATCGTCACCCACTCGTTTTCAAACTCTATGCCGTCAAGCAAGGGCGAGCAATAGCCATAGTCGCTGCCCAGCGCATAGCGCCAGGCGTTGCCGGGCATGCCGCCATGCTTCGGCATCAGCGGCCTCCCTGCTGTGCATGCCGCCGTTGTCGCCTAGATGTCGTCCGCATGGCATTGTCTTGATCATTATCAATATCAAGATTTAAACATACTCCAGCAAAAGAAGGGCAACAAGTGGCAGGCTCAGGCGCGCGGCGACGCCGTCGATTCGCGCACCACCAGTTCCGGTTTCAGGCGCACGTCGAGCACCGGGGAATCGGGCGAGGCGATGGTTTGCAGGATCAGCCGCGCCGCTTCCGTGCCGATGCCATGGTGGCGGATGCGGATGGTGGTCAGGGGCGGACGGATCATGTCCATGTACGGCATGTCGTTGTGGCCCACCACGGAAATATCTTCGGGGCAGCTCAAGCCCAGTTCGCGGATGGCGTCGTAGCAGCCGAGGGCCACCAGGTCGCTGCCCGTCACCACGGCCGTCGTGCGCGGCGATTGGCGCAGCAGTTCCAGCAGGGCCGCCTTGCCGCACTCGCGCGAATAGCCGCTGCTTTCAAACACGAACGCTTGCGAGGGATCGAGTTCGCTGGCCTGGATGGCAGCCAGGAAACCGAGACGGCGCACGTGGCCCGTGGACAGATTTTCCGGGCCGGCAATGTGCGCGATATGGCGGTGCCCCAGCGCCAGCAAGTGTTCGACGGCCAGGCGCATGCCGACCACGTCGTCGCTGACGACGCAGGACGCGACACCCGTCTCGTCGCTGCGGTTGACGGTGACGACGGGCACATTCTGGTCGATGCACATCTTGATGACGGGATCGTCGCGCCGTGCGGTCGCCAAAATCAGGCCATCGACCTGCTGCCCCAGCAGGCGGTTGATGACGAACAGCTGCTCTTCCTCGTCGGCGCCCACGTTCGCGACGATGGCCAGGTAGCCATGCTTGCGCAAGCCTTCCTCGATGCCCAGCAGGATGGGCGGAAAAACCGCGTTGGTAATGTCGGGCAAGACCACGCCGATGATGCGCGACTTGCGCGTGACGAGGGTGGAGGCGGCGCGGTTGGGCCGGTAGCCGAGGCGGGCCGCTTCGGCCAGCACGCGCGCGGCCACCTCGGCGCTGACCATTTGCCGCGTGGCCGGGTTCATCACGCGCGACACGGTGGAAAAGTGCACGCCGCTGGCCCGCGCGACGTCGCTTAAGGTGGGGTTCTTGTTTGTCATGGGCTTCCCGGATCGCAATACGGTGATTTTATCGCAAAAAATGCCCGTGCCGTCAAAAACCGAGCAAACGCTTGCATTGAAATAATGCCGTTGCCCAAAGCGGTTTTGGCCGGCTTAAGTACAATCCAGCCTTGACAGCGTGCAAACGCTTGCATACCATGACTCGGATTGACCACTCGGGCCTGGTTGCCCTTCCCAGAATTCTTATGTCTACTTCCCACAGCAAGCACGCCGAACAGAACGGCGAAACCTTCAACCTGAAAGAAGCCGCCCTCGCCTATCACGCCGAACCCCGCGCAGGCAAGATTTCCGTGACGCCCACCAAACCGCTGGGCGACGCCCGCGCGCTGACCCTGGCGTACTCGCCGGGCGTGGCCTTCGCCTGCGAAGCGATCGTGGAAGATCCGCGCACGGCCGGCACCTATACCTCGCGCAGCAACCTGGTGGCCGTGATCACGAATGGCACGGCCGTGCTGGGCCTGGGCGATATCGGCCCGCTGGCCAGCAAACCGGTGATGGAAGGCAAGGCCTGCCTGTTCAAGCAATTCGCCGACGTCGACGTGTTCGACATCGAACTGGCCGAGAACGATCCCGACCTGTTCATCGACACCGTGGTGCGCATGGAGCCGACCTTCGGCGGCATCAATTTGGAAGACATCAAGGCGCCGGACTGCTTCTACATCGAACAGCAATTGCGCAAGCGCATGAACATTCCCGTCTTCCACGACGACCAGCACGGTACGGCCATCATCGTCGCCGCCGGCATCCTGAACGGCCTGGAACTGGTGGGCAAGGATATCGGCAACGTGAAAGTGGCCGTGTCCGGCGCCGGCGCGGCCTCGATCGCCTGCCTGGACTTGCTGGTCTCGCTGGGCCTGAACAAGTCGCTGCTGAAAGTGTGCGACAGCCAGGGCGTGATCTACCCGGGCCGCGATGCCAGCATGGAAGAGAACAAGGCGCGCTACGCGAACGATACGAGCGACCGCGACCTGGCCGACGCCATGGTCGGCGCCGACATCTTCATCGGCGTCTCGAAGGGCGGCGTGGTGAGTGCGCAGATGGTCGAATCGATGGCCGCCAAGCCGCTGATCTTCGCCCTGGCCAATCCGCATCCGGAAATCGCCCCGGAAAAAGTCCATGCCGTGCGCGACGACGCCATCGTGGCCACGGGCCGCTCGGACTACCCGAACCAGATCAACAACGTGCTGTGCTTCCCGTACATCTTCCGCGGCGCGCTCGACGTGGGCGCCACCACCATCAACGAGGAAATGAAGCTGGCCTGCGTGCGCGCCATCGCCGCGCTGGCCAAGGAGCCGTTGCCAGGCCACGAGAGCAGCGCGCTGACGCCGTTGCAACTGATCCCGTCGCCGTTCGACGAGCGTCTGCGCAGCTGGGTCGCGCCTGCCGTGTCCCAAGCGGCCATCGCCACCGGCGTAGCGACGCGCGTGCCAGCGGGCGCCTGATCCACAAGGCAGGGACTTTCTGCCTTGTCAAAATAACAGCAAGTTACCATTGCTTACAAAAAAACCATGAGTCAAAACCATGGTTTTTTTTCATTTCTGCCCTTGATGTCGCCTATACAGCTATAGAAACTCCAATTTCTCAGGGGGCGTTTTTGCCACCGCCTTCGATTACAATGGCGCCTACTTTATGTTGCTACAGTTGTCAGAATAGCGACGAATTACATTACCAAGGATTTTCATGCTCGGCCTGACTTCTGTTTCTGTTTTTCTTTTTTCGGCATTGGCGCTGGCCGTTACCAGCGGCTATTCATTCGGCGCCGTGACCCTTCTGCTTGCCAGCACCTGCCTGCTATGGAAACGTCCCCGCCTGAACCTGCAACGCCGGGATTATCTGCTGCTGGGCACCCTTTTACTGTATTTCTGTGTTTTCACTGCCAACATGCTGTACCACGCTGATCCGGCCCGTGAACTCGACATCCCCCTGCGCGCGCTGCTGGCAGCGCCCGTCATGCTGCTGCTGCTTGCCTATCCGCCCCGTGCGGCCGCATGGTGGGGCGGCTTGGCTGTCGGCGCCATTGGCGGTGCCGCTCTGGCGTCCTGGCAACTGCTCATGCTTGACATGCCCCGTCCTCAGGCTGCCACCAGCAATGCCATCCATTATGGCAATGTGAGCATACTGCTGGGGATGTTATGCCTCTGCGGTCTGGGTTGGGCGCGGACCAGCAGCTATCGCCTGGTATGGATCAGCTTGTTACTGGCCGGTGGCGTGGCGGGCATCCTCGGTTCCATCATCAGTGGCAGCCGTGGCGGCTGGTTGGCCTTGCCCGTCTGCGGCTGCGTGTTTTCCTTCTATTACTCGAAAGGCCGCAGCATCTACTACCTGGGCGCTCTGATGACCGCACTTGTCGCCGTGTCCATATCCGCCTACATGCTGCCCGACTCCCCCGTGCCGCAACGCGTCAAGGCCGCGTTAGAAGACATCAAAGAATTCAAAGACAACGATAATGCGACGACATCCATCGGCCAACGCATGGAAATGTGGCGTACCGCATGGGTTCTTTCCGATGAGCATATCTGGCTTGGCATGGGCCGCAGCGGCTACCTTGCCGCCAAGCAAACGCTTGCGGAGGGGGGCAAAATGGACGCCAGCGTCAAAGACTACACCAACGCCCATAATGATTACCTCGATGCACTCGTCAAACGCGGCATTATCGGTGTCTTGGCCTTGCTGGCGCTCTTCCTCGTGCCGTTGGCTCTGTTTGCGCGAGCACTGCGTCACGGCCCTGGCAACGCCAGGCCGTTCGCCCTGGCCGGCGTGGTACTGTGCACCTGCTACATGATTTTTGGCCTGACGACGAACTCGCTCACCCTGAATATCGGCATCATCATGCTGGTCTTCCCGATGGTGATACTGTGGGCCATGCTGCGCCAGCAAGAACGCATTGCCTGAGTTCGTTTTCCGCCTGACCGTTTTTGCTGTCCCTGCAAGGAACCATACCGATGCTCACGCCCGACCTGAAGCGCCTCACCGCACTGCACGCGCCCTATAAGAAACATCTGGCTCTGGCCCTGCTGGCGATGGTGGTCACGGCGGCCACGGAACCGCTGCTGCCATATGCGCTCAAACTGCTGCTCGACAATGGCTTTGGCGGCAAGGTGAATTTTTCCTTCTGGCTGGTGCCGCTGATCGTCATCGGCATCTTTGCCATGCGCGGCACCTCGACGTTTGCCAGCAGCTACCTGATGAGCTATGTCTCCACGCGCATCCTCAACGAGTTGCGGCGCAGGATGTTTGCCAGCATGCTCAACCTGCCCATCGACTTTTACAACACGCATACGGTGGGCAAGGTCATCAACTCCATCATGTTCGAAGTGCAGCAGATCATCGAGATGGTGACCAAGGTGTTTACCTCGATCGTGCGCTCCTCGCTGACCGTGCTGGGCCTGCTGGCCTGGCTGCTTTACCTGAACTGGGCACTGACCCTGGTGACCCTGGTGTTGCTGCCCGTGCTGACCATCGTCGTGCGCACCACGGGCAAGCGCCTGAAAAAACTCAACCGCGACTCGCTGGCCGTCAATGCCGAGCTGACCCAGGTCATCGAGGAAACCACGCGCGCGCAGCAAGTGATCAAGATCTTCGGCGGCCAGGATTACGAAAAGTCGCGCTTCGAAGAGCGTGCCGAACAATTGCGCCGCTACAGCATGCGCATGACCACCACCTTTTCCGCCACCGTGCCCATCACGCAGGTGATCACGGCCGCCGCCGTGGCCCTGGTCATCGTGATGGCCCTGTTCCAGTCGGAACAGGGGCAGATCACGGTCGGCGGCTTTGTCTCCTTCATCACGGCCATGCTGATGCTGCTGACACCCTTGAAGCAACTGGCAGAAGTCAACGGCCCCCTGCAGCGCGGCATGGCCGCTGCGGAAGAAGTCTTTTTGCTGATCGACAAGACACCGGAACGCACGGGCGGCAAGCCGCTCATTGGCCGCAGCAGCGGCCGCATCGAGTTCAAAGACGTGAGCTTTGCCTACCCCGGACATCCGGAGCCGGCTCTGCGCCACATCGATCTGAGCATTGCGCCGGGACAAACGATCGCCTTTGTCGGCATGTCCGGCGGCGGCAAGTCGACCCTCGTCAGCCTGCTGCCGGGCTTTTACTCGGCCAGCAGTGGTGAGATTTTGCTCGATGGACAGAATATCGATACCATCTCCCTGACCAGCCTGCGCAGCCAGATCGCCATGGTCAGCCAGCAGGTGGTGCTGTTCGACGATACCCTGGCCGCCAATATCGCGTATGGCGATGCGGCGCCTGACCGGCAACGCGTCGAAGCGGCGGCCGCCGCCGCCTTCCTGTCGGACGTCATCGACGGCTTGCCCGATGGCCTGGAAACGCGCCTGGGCGACAACGGCTCGCGCCTGTCCGGCGGCCAGCGCCAGCGCGTGGCCATCGCCCGCGCGATCTACAAGGATGCACCCATCCTGATTCTCGATGAAGCCACCTCGGCACTGGATACGGAGGCGGAACGGGCCGTGCAAGCGGCACTGGAACACCTGATGCAAGGTAAAACCACCCTCGTTATTGCTCATAGACTATCAACAATTGAACGTGCGGACCGTATCGTGGTATTGTCACACGGGAAAATAATGGAAACCGGCAATCACCAGCAATTATTGGATGCCAACGGTGCGTATGCCAATCTGCATCGCCTGCAGTTTTCCCAGCAAGTGGTTTGACACCATCGAACGAATACCTGAAATCGTACTGATACATGACGCCTTTGATTCCCGCCGAACTTCTACAAAAGTCGGACAAAATTCTGTTCATCGCCCATCTGGCGCTGGGAGACTTTACCTACCTGCAAAACGGTTTCCGCGCCTTTGCCGCGGCCTATCCCCATATCCAGATCCACCTGTGGGTCGACGAAGTCCGCCGCACGTCCGACGCCAGGCAATGGGAAGGCTTGCGCACCTATTCGCTGTACGACTGGGTGGAGCAATCGGGCCTGTTCGCCAAGGTGTACCGCAAGACCTACAGCCCGGCGCTGTACGAAGAGTCACTGCGCGAGGCCAAAGCGGAACACTATCCCATCGTCGTGTCGCTGGCCCACGTAAGGCCACAGCAATACGCGGACCTTGCCCGCGCGATCAGCCCGAACGGGCTGGTGATCGGCACGCGCAAGCCGTTCAGCCCGCTGCGCCCCTGGCATTACCTCGCCTACCGCAAGATCGATGCCGTGCTGGCCTCGTATGCAGGACAGGATGCGGGCGAGCACCATATCAGCAGCGTGTATGCGGACTGGTTCCATCAATTGACGGGACTCGACATTCCCGTGGCCGAACGCTATCCCTTCGTACACATTCCCGAGCACGCGCTGCAGCAGGCGCAGCAGCAGCTGGCCGCATGGGGCTTTGCCCCGCGCCAGGGGCCGCTCGTACTCCTGAACCCGTTTGCCAAGTCACACAAGCGCGGCTGGCCGCTGGAACGCATCGTCGAACTGATCGCGCGCATGCAGGCGATGCCGAAATGGCAGCATGCCTGTTTCCTGATCAATGCCATGCCGCAGGAACTGGCCAAGGTGAATGCCGTCGTGCAAGCGCATGGCTTGCCACGCACGCAAGCCTTCAGCGCCGTCGACAACTTTTTCCAGCTGCCGGCCATGCTGGCGCAATGCGACCTGATTATTTCGGTGGAAACGTCGATCATGCATCTGGCGAACGCCGTGCATGTGCCTGTAGTGGCGTTGATGCGCAAGAAAAATCCGGAATGGGCACCGTTCGACAGCGCCAACAGTACCGTCATCACGGTGGCGCGGCGCAGCGACTGGGTCAAGGCGATCTCGGTCGAGCAGGTATTGCAGACCATCGCCTAGAGAACGCAGCAGCGGCTAACCGCTGCCCAGCATGCTGATACGCACCAGGTCGGCCACATTATCGACCCCCAGCTTGTCCATCAGGCGCGCCTTGTGTACTTCCACCGTGCGCACGGAAATGCCCAGCGCCGGCGCGATATCGCGGTTGTGCTGGCCCGTCACCACCAGCTGCATCACTTCCCGTTCGCGCGGCGTCAGGGCGCGCAACAAGGCCAACCCCTCCACCTGGCGCAGCAACTGGCCGCGCGCATGCGCCTCGCGCGAAAACGCTTCATCGATGGCTGCCAGCAACTTGTCGTGGTCGAACGGTTTTTCCAGGAAATCGCTGGCCTGCGCCTTGAAGGCCTGGCGCGCCAGGGCGACGTCGCCATGTCCCGTGATAATGATGATGGGCAGCAAGCATTTAAGCTCCAGCAAGCGTCGCTGCAGGCTCAGGCCATCCATGCCCGACATGCGGATATCGATCAGCAGGCAGCCGGCCCACTCGGGCCGCCAGCTGTCCAGGAAATCCTCGCCGCAGGAAAACAGGGCCGTGCGGTAGCCGCGTATGCCCAACAGCAAACCCAGCGCATCGCGCACGGCGGGATCGTCATCCACGATAAACACCGTCATATTACTTGTCACCATACTCTCCTGTAGCGGCCGCACTGGCGCGCGCCAGGGGCAGGACAAAACGAAAAATGCCATGCTTGCCCACTTCCGCCCATAGCTGGCCGCCATGCGCTTCGACGATGCTGCGGCTGAGCACCAGCCCCAGCCCCAGGCCACTGGCCTTGGTCGAGACGAACGGTTCGAACAGGCGCGCCGCCAGGCTGTTGGAAATGCCGGGACCGCTATCTTCGACGGACAGGCGCAGCCGCCCGCCTTCGAGCCGCTCGGCCGAGACCGTGATGCGGCGCCGGCCGCGCGGCTGGCCCAGCACCGCATCCTGCGCATTGGCCAATAAATTCCGCAACACCAGCTCGATTTGCAGGCGATCGGCATTGACGGCCAGCGGCGACGGCGGCGCCAGCACCAGCTCGATGCCATGCTCATGGAACAGCGGCGTGAACTGGCGCGCCATGCCCTCGATCAGGGCACCCGCCTCCACCGCTTCGAGTTGCATCGCGCCCGTGCGGAAAAAGTCGCGCAGGCGGCGCACCACGTCCGCGGCGCGTCCCGATTCGACGATCATATGCCCCACGGCGCCCTGCAGCAGGGCGCCGGTCTCCCCGCGTTCCAGCAAGTATTCGCACGCCTTGCCATAGGTCGACAAGGCCGTCAGCGGCTGGTTCAGCTCATGTGCGAGGGCGGCCGCCATCTCGCCGGCGGCCGCCAGGCGCAGCGTGTGTTTCAGTTCGTCGGCCACCTGGCGCATTTCGTCGACGACGATGCCGATAAAAAATCCCACCAGCGCCAGCACGGCATCGAGCAATTGCAATTCATAAAACTGGATATCGACCGCATGCGTCCACTTCACCAGGGTGATGATGCACAGTTGCAATACAAACACAGCCAGCACGGCGCCATGCAGCCCCTGGCGCGAGGCGGCCCAGATCACGGGGAGAAACAGGAAATAGAAATGCTTGTATTCGGAACGCACGATGGAACCGAACAGGCTCCACAACACGAAGCTGGCCAGGGCCAGATACGCCAGGGTTTCCCAGCGCCAGACGGCGGCATGCAGGCGTTCGCGCCCGCGCTCGCTGAACAGCACCCAGATCAGCGGCATCGACACCAGCATGCCGACCGTGTCGCCGATGCTGAAACGCCAGACCGCCGTTGCCCATTCGCCAGCCGGGATACGTCCCGTCAGCGACAGCAAGGAAATATAGCCGAGCGCGTTGAGCACGGTGCCAAGCAGCACGATGGCAACCCAGGCGCTCAGGCGGCGCCGGTTGTCGAAGATATCGCTGCTGCTGAACCTGCGGCGCAAGACTGCACCGATACCGCCATAGCCGAGCACCAGCCATGCCGAACAGAGCAAGGTCAGGGGCAGGCCTGCCGGCATGCCGCGCACCAGCACCTCGCCAGCCACCAGGGCGATAAACCACGGCAGCGCCGCCTTGCGGCCGTGGAACAGCCAAAATACGAGGCCCAGCGCGGGATCGGGATTCCAGGGGGTGATGTTCAGCCCGTACATCGGGTCGATATAGGTCGCCCAGTCAAACAGCAGATACAGGCCGACAAAGGCGGGATACGGCAGGTAGCGGGACAGGGATGGGCGCATAACGGTGTTTTTTAAACTGTCCCGCATTATGCATCGCAAGCGTGCGCCACGCCATGCCATCTTGCGTTAGAAGCACATGAAATAATTTTCAGGCAAGGTCGCAAGGCGCGCCGGCGCAGTCAGGCCCCGGCCAGCGGCAAGCGCACCTCCACCAGCAAGCCCAGACCGCCATTGCCGCTGTGCAACTGAATCGTGCCGCCGTGCTGGCGCACGACGGAAGCGACGATGGACAAGCCCAGGCCGCTGCCCGGCTGCGCCTGCTGCGGCGCGCGGAAAAAGCGGTCGAACACGCGTTCATACAGCGCCGGCGCGATGCCCGGCCCCTGATCGGCCACATGCAGCACGGCCTGGCCCCGCTCCGCATGCAGCGACACCGTCACGCTGCTGCCGCGCGGGCTGTACTTGATGGCGTTCTCCACCAGGTTGTCGATCAGCGAGACGAGGCTCTCGCGCTGTCCGGGTACGCTGAGCGAGACGCCGGCTTGCAATTCGAGCTCGATATCGCCCGCCTGGGCCAGGCCGGAGAGGGCCGCCAGACGGTCCTGCAGCAAGGTATCGAGCGCCTGCCGCCGCGGCAACTCGCCCCCGCCCGCCTGCACTTCGCTGCGCGTCAGCTGCAGCAACTGGCCCACCAGGCGCGCGGCCCGTTTGCCGCTGTTCAAGATACCGTCCAGCAGCTCTTGCTGACGCGCATCATGCGCCTGCCCCTGCAAGGCTTCGACATTCACGCGCATGGCCGCCAGCGGCGTGCGCAGCTCATGCGTGGCATCGGCGATGAAGCTGCGTTCGCGCGCGGCGCTGGCATCGACGCGCTGCAACAGGGCATTGATATTGTCGACCAGCGCCGCCAGTTCGCCATGCGGCGGCTTGAACGCCAGCGGACGCAAATCCTGCGGCCCGCGCGCCGCCACCTCCTGCGCCACCTTGCGCCAAGGACGCATGGCCAGGCGGATCGACAGCCAGGCCGGCACCAGCAGGAACGGCAGGCTGATCAGCAGCGGCAGCAGGTAGTAGCCGCGTGAGTTGATCGTGATGAAAAATTGCCAGGCGCCCCCCACTTCCAGCACGGTCACGCGGGTGGCCCCTTCGACCAGGCTGCGGCTGCGCCAGGCCTGGCCCTTGATGTACACCACTTCCATCTGCTCCGGGCCGGCACTGCGGATACCGCTGGGCGCATCGGGCGACTTGTACACCAGCTTGCCCTCACGCCAGACCAGAATGCGCGGCGCCAGCTCCGGCACCTGGCCCATTTCAAATTCCTCGCGCAATGCTTCATCGATGGCGCGCAAGCTTTGTTGCTGGCGCTGCGGCTGCTCGGCCAGGTTATCGGCCACGCTGATAATGGCGTGCAGGACGCCGCGGGTCACAGTGCTCGCCTCATCGGCTCCTTCGACCAGCACATACGCCACGGCCAAGCTCCACACCATGGTCAGCATCAGCATTTGCGCCATCATCAGGCGGCGCACCAGGGTGGGCCGGCGCAGCATGGCCCAGAGGCGGCCCATCATGCGCCAGCACGCGACGCAGTGGATGTCTCGCCCTGCTGGTCGATGACATAGCCGACGCCACGCACGGTGCGGATATAACCCTCGCCTATCTTGCGGCGCAAGTTGCCCATATGCACATCCAGGGTGTTGCTGGCATTGGCCAGTCCGCCGGGCAGGATATGCTCTTCCAGCACGCGGCGCGTGATGACCCGGTTGGCGCGCATCAGCAAGGTCTTCAGCAGAGCATATTCACTGGCGGTGAGCTCCACCGGCCGGCCATGCACGCTGACACGCCGCGTGGGCACTTGCAGCAGCAGACCGCGCAATTCGATGGTGTCGCCATCGAAGCCATAGCTGCGGCGCGCCAGCGCGCGCACGCGCGACAGCAGCTCGGCCAGCACGAAGGGCTTCACCAGGTAATCGTCGGCGCCACCGTCCAGGCCCCGCAAGCGCTGTTCCAGCGTATCGCGGGCGCTGAGGATCAGCACGGGCAGGCGCGCGGCGCGCAGCCGGGCCAGCAAATCGAGGCCATCGCCATCGGGCAAGCCCAGGTCCAGCAGCACCAGCTCGCAGCTGTCGTGCTCGATGCTGCGCGCCGCATCCTCCAGGCTGCGCACCCAGACCACTTGCATGCCCTGGTCGCGCAAGGCAATCCGCACGCCATTGCCCAGGTCCATATCGTCTTCAATCAGCAGTATCTTCATGGCGAGTATTAAACCACCGCAAGCTGAAGAATGGGTAAAGAAGCGTTCTTCATGCAATCTTAATATAAGGCTCATTTTCCCTTCATGGCAAGGACCAATACTGTCGGCAGTCAATCGAGCCACTCCGGACTCGGTTCTCCACCTGACGGAAAACTCCATGCACGCACCCACAACCCTGCTGACCTCGCTGGCACTCGCCAGCGGCATGATCCTCAACCCGCTGGCCGCCGCGGCGGCCGAACCCGCCGCGGAAAATGTCTTCACCATCGGTGGCGGCGTCGCCGCCGTGTCCAGCTATTCCGGCGCCGACAAACTGTCGGCCTCGCCCCTGATCATCCTCGATTACGCCATGGCCAATGGCCTGTTCTTCAGCACTTCGCGCGGCATCGGCTATGGCGGCCAGGCCGGCCCCTTCAGCTACAGCGCCGCATTGGGCTACCGCGGCAACCGCGAAGACCACAAGCGCAATGGCGCCAATGGCTGGGGCGGCAGCGATTACCTGAAGGGCATGGGCGAAGTCAAGGGCAATGCCAGCGCCCTGCTCAGCGCGGGCTATTCGCCCCTGCCGGGCCTGTCGCTGAGCGTCTCGAGCGACATTCCCCTGTCAAACCGCGAAAATGGCGCGAACGTGCATTTCGAAGCGACGGGCCAGGTCTACGGCAGATCCGATGCCAAGGGCATGCAGCAGGATAGCGTGACCATCGGCGGCCAGCTGGCCTGGGGCGAGCGCAAATACGTGCAGACCATGTATGGCGTCACGGCCACCCAGGCCGCGAACACCTCGTTCAAGCAATACACGCCCAAGGCCGGTTTCTATGAAGCACAGGCCACCGTCAACTGGGAGCACCGCTTCGATGCACGCTGGGCCATCAATACCCTGGTCGGCGTCGAGACCCGCCTGGGCGACGCGGCCAAGAGCCCCATCGTGCAGCGCAAGACCTCCCCGGTCGGCGCCGTCTACGTCACCTACCGCTATTAAACACGCTTGAAGCGGGCGCAGAGATAAGGGAAACCCGTACGCTGTTTCGCCAATTTACAGTGGGAAAGGGCACCGATAAGATGGCGCGGTTTCCGCTTCCCTTCACGCCCCTCCCATGCATGCATCGCGACTTGCCCCGCAACGCCGTGACCGCGCCACAGACAGCGCCGCGGCCCCGCGCAGCACAGGGAGACAGCATACGCTGCTGCTCCTGCTGCCGGTCAAGCGGGCCAGCGACATCGTCTTCGGTGCGCGCTACGCCAGGCGGCTACAGGAATGGGGGATATGCGTGCGTGTCAGCCTGCTGCATGTGACGCCAGCGCAGGTACGCCCCGCCGCCGGCCTGCCGCGGCAAGGTGCGGCTGAAGACGCCGGCGGTACGCTCGCGCTGGCAACCGAGCAAATCATGCACGAGGCCGGCTTATACCTGAGCCGTTCACATCTAGCCTTCAGCACCCACATTTTTTCCGGCGAAATCATTTTTACGATACTCGACACGGCCGAAATGCTGGGATGCCATGAAATTGTCTTACCTGCCATTAAGAACAACTGCTGGCGAGACCGATTCTCGGACACCCTGGCGCGCAAGCTGGCCCGCGCCAGCCGTAGCGCCACCGTGCTGCTGGCCAATACCGATGGCATGAGCTGCCCGCCGCTGCGCTGAAGCACGGCCCGCAGCCACCTCCGTTCTCATTCACCAAGGAAAATGCCTGATGACACAAGCAATTACTCTGCATGCTGGTCTCACCGATATGCCCCCTGGCATTGCCCGCCTGCGCGAGCTGTTCAAACTGCAATTGCGGGCACGTCTGCAGCAGCGGCAGACGCGCATCTGGCTCAAGTTGCTCAATTCCCACCCCGTCTTTGGCGACCTGCTGCAAGCCTACCCGCGCCTGGTCCACAAGGTGTACCGGCACTACCTGAGCAAGAGCTTGTCCTGCCAGCAACGCGTGTCCATGCTGGTCGACCACTATCATTTCATCCTGCAGCAAGGCTGGGGCAAGCTGATGGTACAAGCGGCGCACCAACCGGTCATACTCGCCACGGTGCCGGGAAAATCCGGTTCGCCCTACCATCTGCGCCTGTCTTCGCTGTTCCGCATGGATCGCGAAGGCGAGATGGTCTTGCAGCTGATGCATGATGACGATGTGCTCTACACGGTGGTCTTCACCTTCTTCGGCTGCCGTACGCGCGCGCCCGACGATACCGGCGTGGGCATCGGCTGCATCCAGGGTCCGCAGGGCGCGGAAGGCTTGCGCCGCGTGCGCGAAGCCACGCGCGACCTGCACGGCATGCGCCCCAAGTTCCTGATGATACGCCTGGTACGTCAACTGGCATACGAGCACGGTTGCCGCACCATGCTTCTGGTAGGCAATGCCAACCGGGCCGGCCACCATTCGGCAAGGAAGAATGGCCTGCTGCTCGCCGACTACAATGCACTATGGCAAGAACTTGGCGCCACAGCCCGCGGCGATGGCGACTTTGAGTTGCCATGCGAAACGCTTCCCGCGCTCGTCCTCGAAGAGATCGCTTCCAAAAAACGTTCGGAAGCGCGCAAGCGTCACGAACTGACCCTGAACATGATAGCCAGCCTGCGCAACGGCCTGGCATCGCATCGCAGCCATGGCGATGCGATGCACGACAGCGCCATGGCAGCCAATGACACCCGGCATCCGGCCGAATTCGACGACGAGCACTTTTCCGCCGTAGCCTGACCCTCTGCCGGGCCAGGCGCCCCGCCCCCGCCCCGCAGTCATTCCGCCCTGCAATACCCCAGTTCGCCTCCCGCACGCGCGCAAAAACCATGCGCCGCACATTCCTGTTACGCTAGTAAGATCGGCGTGCTTTCCTGGCGCGCCGGTTCCCCCAACGCTTACTAGGAGGCAAGTTATGCGTGTAGACATCTACCGCCGAGCCGAGCACGACGGCATTTTTTCCTACCTCGCTGTGCCGGAAGGAAAGCTCATTCCAGAAGAAGTCACCAATACCGATTGGCAGCTGGAAATACGCGCCAGTGAAGTGGCCGACGATGCCCAGGCCTTGCCCGACTACCATATCGAACAGCCGCACCAGCAGATCGCCGCCAAGGGTTATGCGATCACGGGCCTGAAAGACATGTAAACGAAAAAAGCCAAACCAGCATGTCTGCGGTTTGGCTTTGTTGTTGGCGCCGGGCGCTGCCGGTCAGTATTCGACCGCCACTTCTTGCGCGCCCAGTATTTGCTCCAGCGCCATCTGCAATTCATCCGAGGGCGCCACTTTCCACTCGTCACCAAACTGCAGCACGCAACTGACGCCTTGCGGGCTGACCCGCGCGGCAATCGGCAAGCCCGTGTCGGCGCGGTGCGGCAGGATCACGTCACGGATGCGCTTGGCGTCCAGGGTGGCGGGCAAGGTCAGGCCCAGCTGGCGGCCATACTGCACGCGCGCGGCGATGATGTCGAAGGCGCTCTCGGCCGTGATGCGCAAGCCGCCCGAGAAACGGTCTTCCGACACCTTGCCCACGACGGCGAGGAATTCATCTTCCTTGAAGATTTTCCGGTTGGCGTCGAACAATTCGCCGTACACCGTCACTTCCACCGTGCCGCTCTTGTCATCGAGCGTGACGATGAGGATCTTGCCGCGCTGCGTCATCTGCGTGCGCAAGCCCGTGATGACGCCGGCCATCATGCGCGGCTCGCGCGACGGCGACAGTTCCGACAATTTCGTGCGGGCAAAGCGGCGCGCCTCGGGCGCATACGAATCGAACAGGTGGCCGGACAGGTAAAAGCCCAGCGCGATCTTTTCTTCCGTCAGGCGCTGCTTATCGGTCCACACGGGCACCTTGACGTACTCGGGCGGCGCCACCATGTCGCTGTCGTCGCCGCCGAACAGGCTCACCTGGTTCGCCGCCTTGGCGGCCTGGTCCGCGCACTCCATGGCGAACGCCACGGACGCGAGCAGGATGGCGCGGTCGACCTTGAGGCAATCGAAGGCGCCGCTGCGGATCAGGGACTCGATGGTGCGGCGGTTGATCTGTTTCTTATCCACGCGCTTGCAGAAGTCGAACAGGCTGGTGAAGGGGCCACCTGCCTCGCGCGCGGCGATGATGGCTTCGATGGCGTTCTGGCCCGAGCCCTTCACGGCGCCCAGGCCATAGCGGATCTGCGTGACTTTCTTGCCGCTCACGGACGGCGGCGCGCCGCTCGGCGTGAAGCGGTAATCGGATTCGTTGATATCCGGCGGCAACAAGGTCAGCTTGCAGATTTCCAGCGAGTCTTCCACCAGGATCTTGATCTTGTCCGTGTCGTCCATGGCCAGCGACAAGTTGGCGGCCATGAAGGCGGCCGTGTGGTGCGCTTTTAAATATGCCGTGTGATACGACAGCAAGGCGTAGGCGGCGGCGTGCGACTTATTAAAACCGTAGCCGGCGAACTTTTCCATCAAGTCGAAGATCTCGTCGGCCTTTTCCGCCGTCAAGCCGTCTTTCGCCGCACCGGCGCGGAAAATCTCGCGGTGCTCGGCCATCTCTTCGGCTTTCTTTTTACCCATGGCGCGTCGCAGCATGTCGGCGCCGCCCAGCGAATAGCCGCCGACGATCTGCGCCATCTGCATCACCTGCTCCTGGTACACCATGATGCCGTAGGTTTCGGACAGAATCGATTCCGTGCGCGGATCGGGATAGTCGAAGCGTTCGCCGTGCTTGCGCTTGCAGAAATCGGGAATCAGGTCCATCGGGCCCGGACGATACAGCGCCACGAGCGCGATAATGTCTTCGAAGCGGTCGGGACGCGCGTCTTTCAGCATGCCCTGCATGCCGCGCGACTCGAGCTGGAACACGGCCACGGTCTTGGCCTTGGTCAGCAAGTCGTAGGACGGCTTGTCGTTCAGCGGCAAGGTCGCCAGGTCGAAGTTCGATTGCGCCGGGTCGAGCTGCTTGATGTAGCGCACGGCGCGGTCGAGAATCGTCAGCGTGGTCAGACCCAAAAAGTCGAACTTCACGAGGCCGACGGCTTCCACGTCATCCTTGTCGTACTGCGACACGACGCCCGAGTCGCCGCCCTGCGTGTACAACGGGCAGAAATCCGTCAGCTTGCCGGGGGCGATCAACACGCCCCCCGCGTGCATGCCGATATTGCGCGTGATGCCTTCGACTTGCTGCGCCAAGTCCAGCAGCTGCTTGACCTCTTCCTCGTTTTCCAGGCGCTCCTTGAGCAGCGGTTCTTCCTCGATGGCGTCGGCGATCGACACGGGCTTGCCCGGCTTGAACGGGATCAGCTTGGAGATGCCGTCGCAGAAGTTGTAGCCGAAGTCCATCACGCGGCCCACGTCGCGGATCGCGCCCTTGGCCGCCATGGTACCGAAGGTGGCGATCTGCGAGACCGCCTCCTTGCCGTACAAATCCTTGACGTGCTGGATGACGCGGTCGCGCCCTTCCTGGCAAAAGTCGATATCGAAGTCGGGCATCGAGACGCGTTCGGGATTCAGGAAGCGCTCGAACAGCAGGTTGTACTGCAATGGATCGAGGTCGGTAATGAGCAGCGAATACGCCACCAGCGAACCGGCGCCCGAGCCGCGGCCCGGACCGACGGGCACGCCGTTTTCCTTGGCCCACTGGATAAACTCGGCCACGATGAGGAAGTAGCCGGGGAACTTCATGTTGCAAATCGTGTCCGTCTCGAACTTCAAGCGCGACTCGTAGCGCGGACGCTCCTTTTCGCGGCGCTCGGGATCGGGGTACAGCTGAATCAGGCGCTTTTCCAGGCCGGCCTGCGATTCGGCCACGAGGAACTGGTCGATCGTCATGCCGTCCGGCGTGGGGAAGTTCGGCAGTTGCGGCTTGCCCAGGGTCAAGGTTAGATTGCAGCGCTTGGCGATTTCCACGGAATTGGCCAGCGCGGCCGGCAAGTCGGCGAACAATTCCGCCATGTCGGCCTGCGACAGGAAGCGCTGGCTGTCGTTGAAGCGCTTGACGCGCTTGGCGTTGGCCAGCATCTCGCCTTCGGCGATACAGGTGCGGGCTTCGTGGGCAATGAATTCTTCGGGGGAAATGAATTGCACGGGATGCGTGGCCACCACGGGCAAGCCCAGCTTGGCCGCCAGCGCCACCGCGTGGCGCACCTGCGCTTCCTGGTTGGCCTGGCCGCCGCGCTGGATTTCGATATAGAAATGGCCAGGGAAAATCTCGGCCCAGCGCTGGGCGTTGCGCTCGGCCAGGGCCAGGTTGCCATTCTCGATGGCAATGCCGACGTCGCCGAAATGCGCGCCCGACAGCACGATCAAGCCATTCGCCGCGCTTTCGCCCGGGTACAGGTCATAGGTATTCGTCGCCAGCGCCTGCAACCATTCGATGCGCAGCTCGGCGCGTCCCTTGTATTGGTTCGTCAGCCAGGCCATCGACAGCAGTTCGCACAGTTGCAGATAACCCATGCGGTTCTTCGCCAGCAGCAACAGCCGCGACGGCTTTTCGCGGTTGTCGTCATTCGTGATCCACACGTCGACGCCGACGATGGGCTTGATGCCCTTGCCGCGCGCTTCCTTGTAGAACTTGACCATGCCGAACAGGTTCGACAGGTCGGTGACGGCCAGCGCCACCTGCTTGTCCTTCGCCGCCGCCTTGACCACGTCGTCGATGCGCACCAGGCCATCGACGATCGAGTACTCCGAGTGCACGCGCAAATGGACGAAGGCAGGACCGGGCTGCATCGCTTGCTGTGAACCTGCCGGAGCGCCGGCCTCTTGCATTACCATTTCCATCCTGTGTACCGTTTCGTGCAAAATTCAATGGGGTCTATTCTACCGCGTCGCGGGTGCGGACCGGGTATCCTGCCTGGCCTGTCGGGCTTATAATATCGGCTGTTCAGTCTAAGCCGATCGCCATCATGCAAGCCATCACCCCAGCAACACCCGCCGTTTCCGCCGCTGTCAGCCCGCTGGCCACCACCTTTGTCAATATCGCCGCGTATAAATTCATCACGCTAGCCGATACGGAAGCCATGCGTCCCTTGTATCAGGAGCAATGCCTGGCGCTGGGCCTGAAGGGCACCATCCTGCTGACACCGGAAGGCATCAACATGTTCCTGTCGGGCACGCGCGAGCATATCGATGCCTTCCTGGCCTGGGTGCGCAGCGACGCGCGCCTGGCCGATCTGGAATGGAAAGAAAGCTTGTCGAATGAGCAATCGCACAAGCGCATGCTGGTCAAGTTGAAAAAAGAAATCATCACGATGCGCATGCCGCTGATCAAGCCGGAACTGGGCCGCGCGCCGTCCGTCGATGCGCATACGCTCAAGCGCTGGCTCGACGCCGGCGTCGACGATGCGGGCAAACCCGTGGTCATGATGGAAACGCGCAACGCCTTTGAAGTGGACGTGGGCACGTTCAACAACACGCTTGATTACCGCATCGACAAGTTTACGGAATTCCCGGCCGTGGCTGCCGCGCACAAGGATGAACTGGAAGGCAAGACCGTCGTCACCTTCTGCACGGGCGGCATCCGCTGTGAAAAGGCCGCCATCCACATGAAGGAAATCGGCTACGACAGCGTGTACCAGCTTGACGGCGGCATCCTGAAGTATTTCGAGGAAGTGGGCGGCGAGCACTACACGGGCGACTGCTTCGTCTTCGATTACCGCACGGCGCTGAACCCGAAACTGGAACCGACGGAAACCGTGCAATGTTTCGTCTGCCGCGCCGTGGTCACGCCGCGTCAGCAATTGGCGCCGGAATATGTGTATGAGGTATCTTGCCCGCATTGCTATCAAAAAGGCTAAACTCGGCGATACTCGCGCATGGCAAGGTCTCTATCGCCGCCCATGCCCGTCGGAGCAAAGCGTGATGGCCCTGGGGCACAGGCGATGCGGGGTGCCCCCCCAGATGCGCATTGCCGGAGGCACCGTTACCCTTGATGTTGAAACTGACATCGGTGGGGTTCAAATGAGAAAATACTATCAAAAAATCATAGGTGGAGAAATGCGCTCCTGACACTTTGCACCGAGCGCTTGGCAATGCCGCCAATACGCCATGCAGGTGTTATTCAACAAAGGTAAAAGATGATTTTGGTAACCGGTGGTACCGGCTTCGTGGGCTCCGCCGTCCTGGCCAGGCTGGCTGAGGATGGTGTCACACCCGTGCGTGCCGCGGTACGCAGCGCCGGTTCGCACATTCCACCCGGCATTGACAAGATAGTGGTCGGTGCGCTGGCCCATAACACGGACTGGCGCGCCGCCCTGACAGGCGTAAGCGCGCTCGTGCATTGTGCCGCGCGCGTCCACGCCATGGATGACAGCGCTGCAAACCCTCTCGAAGAATTCCGCCGGGTCAACGTGCAAGGGATGCTGGCATTAGCCGAGCAAGCGGCCGCAGCAGGAGTCAGGCGCTTTGTATTTGTCAGTTTCATCAAGGTCAATGGCGAAATGACGGCGGCGGACAAGCCATTCACGGCTGATGATGCCCCCGCGCCGGTCGATGCCTATGGCGTGTCGAAAATGGAGGCCGAGCAAGGTCTGCGCGCTCTGGCAAGCCGAAGCGGCATGCAAGTGGTCATCGTTCGTCCGCCATTGGTCTACGGCAAGGGCGTCAAAGCCAACTTCGCCGCC
Organism: Janthinobacterium rivuli; assembly: GCF_009208735.1. Taxonomy (GTDB): domain Bacteria; phylum Pseudomonadota; class Gammaproteobacteria; order Burkholderiales; family Burkholderiaceae_D; genus Janthinobacterium. The sequence goes on from NZ_WFLJ01000002.1 coordinate 278,813, forward strand.
CTGATGCATTGGCTGGCGCGCGGCACCCTGCCCCTGGGTGCGATTCATAACCGGCGCAGTCTGGTGGCACTCGACAACCTGGTGGACTTGATCGTCACCTGCGTGCGTCACCCGCAAGCGGTCGGCCAGACTTTTCTGGTATCCGATGGGCAAGATCCCTCCACCACGGAATTATTGCAGCGCATGGGCCGCCCCGCGCGCCTGATCCCAGTGCCCGCCGCCTGCCTGACATTCGGCGCCAGCCTGCTCGGCAAGCGCGCTGTCGCGCAGCGCCTGTGCGGGTCGTTACAAGTCGATATCGACAAGACGCGCCGTTTGCTGGGCTGGATACCTCCCTTGACACCGGATCAAGGTTTACAAAAAGCTGCGAAAGGAACTGTACGTGAAACGTGCGTTTGATCTCATGCTGGTACTGCTGGCCTCCTTGATCCTGTTCATCCCCGTCGTGCTCGTTGCGCTACTGGTCCGGCTTACCTCGCCAGGGCCTGCCCTGTACTGGTCCGACCGCATAGGAAAGAACAACACGATTTTCAAGATGCCCAAGTTTCGAAGCATGCGGGTAGGTACGCCGGCCGTGGCCACGCACCTGCTCGCCGATGCCCATTCGCACCTGACGCCAGTCGGCAACTTCTTGCGCAAAAGCAGCCTCGACGAACTGCCGCAGCTGTGGAGCATCATCCGCGGCGACATGAGCTTTGTCGGCCCCCGTCCGGCGCTGTTCAACCAGAACGATCTGATCGCCTTGCGTACGCAATATGGCGTTGAAAAACTGCCGCCGGGCTTGACGGGTTGGGCGCAAGTCAATGGCCGTGATGAATTGCCGATTCCGGAAAAGGTCAAACTCGACGTGGAATACCTGCGGCGGCAATCGCTCCCCTTTGATATCAAGATTATCGTACTTACCTTTCTGAAGGTTGTGCGCCGCGATGGCATTACCCATTAATATGCAGCGACAGTACCGGGCCATCTGAGCGGCGCGCTAACGCATCAAGCTGTCATTCATTGAGCAATTATTCGCCCCATACATGAAAATATTCCTCGGCTTTTCCCGACTGCACAAAAAACTGCTGGCCGCCACGCTGGATCTGTTCTTCCTGCCGCTAACGTTTTTCCTGGCGATCGCCTTGCGCTACGATCTTCTCAACCGGGAGTTGCTCACGCAATACCTGTGGCTGATTATCGCCACGCCGCTGGTCTCGATCCCGATCTTCATCCGCCTTGGACTGTACCGTGCAGTCATCCGCTTCATCGACCAGAAGATCGTCTATGTCGTCATTCTCGGCGTGACCCTGTCCGTCGCGCTGCTAGTGGCAATGGCGGCATTTGCCACGCATATGCAAGGCTATTCACGCGGTGTGTTCGGCATTTACTGGGTCAGCGCCATCACCTATGTAGTGACCAGCCGCTTCCTGGCCAGGGGTATGCTGCTCAATGCCAATAAGGAAGCAGATGTCGTGCGTGTGGCCATTTATGGCGCCGGCAAAGCCGGCAGCCAACTGGCGAATGCCCTGCGGGCGGGCCAGGAGTACTTGCCGGTGGCGTTTATCGACGACATGAAGGAATTGCATGGTGCCACCATTTCCGGCATCAAGGTGTATGCGGCCACGGATCTACAGCAAGTCATCGAGAAAAACAGGATCACCGAGATTTTCCTCGCTATGCCATCGCTCAACAAGGGCAAGCAGAAGCATATCCTGCACATCGTTGAAAACCACAAGGTCAAGGTCAAAGTGGCGCCACCTGTGGAAAGTCTGCTCAACGGCGAGTTGCGCATGCAGGACGTGCGCGACATCGAAATCGACGATTTGCTGGGGCGCGACAAGGTCACGCCGGACCCGGCCCTGATCGCCCGCTGCATTACGGGAAAAAGCGTGATGGTGACGGGCGCCGGCGGTTCCATCGGTTCCGAATTGTGTCGCCAGATTATCAAGCTGCGACCAGCGCGCCTGATTCTGCTGGAAATGTCCGAGTTTGCCCTGTATTCGATCAAACAGGAACTCAAGGACATCAAGCTGCTCCAGGACTCGGATGTCGAACTGCTGCCATTCCTCGGCAGTGTGCTCGACACGGAAAAATGCAAGGGCATCCTGGCCAGCTTCCAGGTCGACACCCTATACCACGCCGCGGCCTATAAACACGTGCCGTTGGTGGAATTCAATCCCATTGACGGAGTGCGCAACAATGTCTTCGGCACGCTCAGCATTGCTCAGGCGGCCATGGCGGCGGGCGTCAGGAACTTCGTGCTGATCTCCACGGACAAGGCGGTACGCCCCACCAACGTAATGGGCACCACCAAGCGCCTGGCCGAGCTGATCCTGCAGGCGTTTGCGCGCGAACAGACCAACACGCGTTTTTGCATGGTGCGCTTTGGCAACGTACTGGGCTCGTCCGGCTCCGTCGTGCCCCTGTTCCGCAAGCAAATCGAAGCGGGCGGCCCGATCACTCTGACACACCCCGAGATCACGCGCTATTTCATGACCATCCCCGAAGCGGCGCAGCTAGTGCTGCAGGCCGGCGCCATGGGTGAAGGCGGCGACGTCTTCGTGCTCGACATGGGTGACCCTGTCAAGATCATGGACCTGGCCATCCGCATGATCCATCTGAGCGGCCTGGAAGTACGCAGCAAAACGGCGCCGGATGGCATCGAGATCGAGCATGTCGGCTTGCGCTCGGGTGAAAAACTGTATGAGGAATTACTGATTGGCAACAACGTGGAAGGCACGGAACACCCGCTGATTATGCGCGCGCAAGAGGCGGAAATCCCGTGGTCCGAACTGCGCACCATCCTCAGCGACATGCAACGTGCCTGTACGGACTTCAATTATGAAGAACTCCGCGCCCTGCTGCTGCTGGCGGTACAGGAATATGCGCCACAGTGCGGGATTGAGGACTTGATCTGGAGTAAAAAAAATCAGCTTGCGGAAGCGCAGCGGGAGATCAAGGTGGTGGAGAATCCCCGATATCAACTACGCTAGGAAGAGGCATCCGGCACGCTGAACGGCGTGCCGGATGCCCTTCAAGAGGAGAGGGGGAGGCATGGCCTGCGCCACTCTGGCGCACACCGCGCTGCCAGGATGACTGGTACAGGAGGCTAGAAGTTCACGCGCTCCAGCTCCACCACCAGCGGCATCTTGCGCACCTGCGTATGGATGGAGCCAATATATTCCCCCAGCACGCCAATGAAGAAAGCCTGGATGGCGCCAAAGAAGAAAATGCCGATCAGGATGGGCGCAGTCCCCAGCTGGAAGGAATCCCAGAACAGCAGCTTGGCGACAAAGAACATGAATGCCACCAGCAAGCTCAGAAATGCGAGGAAGAACCCGCTCATTGCCATCAGGCGCAGCGGCACCTTGGAATGGTTGGTAATCCCCAGCATGCCGATGTCATACAGGGTATAGAAATTGTTCTTTGTCACACCGCGCTGACGCCGCGGCTGCTTGAAGGGTACCGTAGCGATGGGAAATCCAATCTCGCACAACAATCCCCGAAAATAAGGATAGGGATCATCGATAGTTCGCAGGATATCGATGACAGCACGATCGAACAAACCTGCTCCAGTCGCATTCTGGACCAGTGCCACTTCAGAAATTTTAGTGATCAGGCGGTAATAGGATTTACGTAAAAAAAACATAACGGAGGATTCTTCGCTCTCCGGTTTCACTGCCAACACCGTCTTGAAACCCTCTTCCCACTTTTTCACAAACTCGATAATCATTTCCGGCGGATCTTGCAGATCTGATGCAATCAACACACAAGCATCTCCATTGGACTGTTGAATCGCATAATATGGAGACTTGATATGTCCGAAATTACGCGCATTGACAATCAACTTGACGCGCTTATCTTGTGCAGCCAATTCCTTGATGCGTTTAACAGTACCATCGGTCGATGCATTATCGATGCAAATATGCTCGTAATCATACGGCAAAGTTGCCATAACTGCCGCAATGCGCTGGTATAGCTCATCAATATTCTCTTCCTCGTTATAACAAGGAGTGACAATACTGATCATCTTCTTTTCCGACATTCCATCAATCCTTTTTATAAACCCAATGATTCATTAACAGCCAGCTCAATCCAACGCTAACCGGAATACAAATAATCTGCCCTACATATGGACTCAACGAGCAATACTTTGTCAACGCAGAGAGCAGCGCCGCATTGATGGCGTAAATAATAGCGTACGCAGCGACAAACTTGGCAAATATGCGCCATTGAACTTCTGTTTGAAAAACCAGACGTCCAAAGCTGAAATAATTAAAAATCACGCCGGCAATGGTCGCCAGCATCAGCGCAACCAGATATTGCACCGATAACCATAACAGCCCGGAGAAAACTGCATAACCAAAAAGTGTGTTGAGTACCCCCGTCACCAGGAAGCGCACTACTTTGGGGTCGCGCCATTTCACGACGTCAGAGCTCACGCCACGCCCCCGGACATATCCAGCGCCGCGCGCATCTCCATGAGCACGCCTTCCAATGAGGTCAGCTGTGGCTGATAAGCAAACTGTGCCGCTCGTCTGTTACGCGAATAATAATGCGCCTTGCTACCCGTCGCATTGATACTGACTGCCGCCTGCGTCACCTCGTAACGCAAGCCGAAGGCCTCATGTAACGCTGTCAGCAATTGAGACTTGTCAACCGGTGCCAGCGTATAGCAATCGACGGCGTCATTCGTCAACGGTGCGCTGAGCAAAGCCTGTACCAACCGATAAAAGTCGGCTGGATGCAGGTAGTCGCGCACCATATAATCTGACTTGGTCAGCAATACACTGCGATCACGAATCGCGCGCAGCATGTCGCTAATCAGGAATCTCGCCGACATATCCTGCGTCCGGCTAAAGTAATTGAATACCCGGATATCAATAATAGGCAACGATGGCTGGGCACGATGGCAACATTCTGCGTACAACTTGGCCATGCCATACCAATCCTGCGGTTGCAGATGATTGATCGGTACGCGTGCCATCACGTCGTCGTCCGCTGGTTGAGCGAACACATCACCATATGCTGCCCCGCTGCTCAGAAAGAGATACCTGCACGTGGAATGCTTGCGTACATATGCGAGTGCCAGTTGGTCATAGGTTTGCGTAACGTCAAGAATGGACGCCCCCATGGCTGCCGCCTGTGCAGGATTTCCTACGCCAACAAAGTTAAGCAGCGCATCAAAATGTAAATCGGCATTAAATGCGGAAAAATCGGCAACAACATAGCGCCGCGGGAGGCCGACCGCGGCAAGCCACTGCAGGACGATATCCGGTCGCCGTGCATACAACACCAGTTCGTCATCGCTGTGTTCGGCAAAGGAGCGAACCAAATCCTGCGCAATCTGGCTCGTTGCTCCTAAAATCGCAATTTTCATTACTTAATCCGCAGCAAGATAGGTATGAATACGTTGTTCGATCGATGCACGATCCAAACCATGCTCTTTCAACAAATACTCATAGGTACCGCAATGGTGCGAAAAGCGATCATTGACGCCAATACGCAGTACGCGCACCGGTGCCAGCTCTGCGGAGATTTCCGTAATGACCGATCCCAAACCGCCCAGGACCGAATGCTCTTCCAGCACGATCACCGTTCTGTAGCGACGGCAGATTTCGGTGACCTGCTCGGTATCAATCGGCTTGATGAATGGGGCACTCCAAACCGCCGCATCAGGATAGGACGCAGCCGCGATATCGGTTGCGGTGCGCAACAAGGCACCGGTAGCGATAAACGCGACATTGTCCGAGCAACCAGGGCGTACGGGCAGCAGTGCGCCCACTTTCGCTTGCACGGCATGAGCATGCACGTCGCCACGGTCGGATTTCCCCATGCGCAAATACACAGGCAGCTTGGATTCGTAAGCGTTATCCATGCATAAAGTAACTTCGAAGCGATCTGCCGGCGAATACACTGCTAGGTCGGGAATAGCACGCGTACACGCGACATCCTCGGTCGACTGATGGCTGGTACCCAGATGACTGTACACAAAACCGGCGCCATCACCGATAAAAATAACCGGTAGCTGATCGTGCGCAACATCCAGCTTGATCTGCTCGACGACGCGCACAGGAATGAAGGCGCTCAAGCCATACACAAAGGGCCTGAAACCGGCGCGAGCCAGGCCTGCTGCCATGCCAACCATATTTTGCTCTGCAATGCCCGCATTAATGTACTGAGCCGGGCAGGCCTTGCGAAAATCATCAAACAAGGCATAGCCATGATCGCCCGTCAGCAACAAGACATTCGGGTCGGCCTTCGCAATACGTACCAGCGCTTCTGAAAAAGCGGCCCTCATGCTGCCACTCCCGTTACGGCAGCAACGGCGGCTGCGTGAGTTTCAGCATTGAGCCGTGTGTAGTGCCACATATTATTATGTTCCATAAACGGTACACCCTTGCCTTTGACTGTTTTCGCAATAAGCGCCTTTGGCGCAGGCGAAGCACTTGCCCAGAGTTGAGCAACAGCCTCTGCAATTGCCTTCTCGTCGTGGCCGTCTATTGTCAATGTTTCAAAACCGAAACTTTTGAATTTTGCATCCAGTGAGCCTAGCTTGAGTACTTCTTCCGTCGTGCCCATTGCTTGAAAACCGTTTTCATCGATGATCAACATAAAGTTTTTCAACTCATGATGCGCGGCGAACATGGCCCCTTCCCAAATCGGTCCTTCGTTCAATTCCCCGTCACCAACCAAGGCATAAACCTTTTGATCCGTGGCACGTAACTTGGCCCCCATCGCCAAGCCCACACCCACGGAGAAACCATGGCCCAGCGAGCCCGATGTCACTTCCAGTCCAGCAATGCGCGAATCGGACAGACCTTTCAATTCACTGCCATCGGCAAAATAGCCGGTAAATGCGGACTCTTCCAACCAACCCAGTTCGCGCATGCAGGCATATTGCGCCATCACACCGTGTCCCTTGCTAAGCACAAGGTAATCACGTCCTGGCGAGCGCGGATTATTCCCCGGATAACGGAGGAAATCCCGGTACAACACTGCGAGAATATCAACGATGGAAAAAGCACAGCCGATATGCACCGTGGCACCAGCATGGGCCATGTCCAGCACCGTCTTGCGCAGGACTCTGGCATCAAAAGATTTTGGAGGGGACATTGTCATATCCGATTAGAAATTTACACCGAAGAATTCTTCCAATTTACCCACCGTAAAATCCAGCATTTCACGCGTCAGGCCAGGGAACACGCCGATCCAGAACGTATCGTGCATGACACGGTCGGTATTGGTCAGCTCGCCCGACACGCGGAAGTTACGGCCGATCATGTACGGCTGGCGCGTCAGGTTACCGGCGAACAGCAGGCGGGTACCGATTTTGTGCTGATCCAGGTAGGTCAGCAAGTCGACACGGCTGACGTTCGCTTCCGGCTTCAGGGTCAACGGGAAACCAAACCACGATGGGTCCGAGTTTTCAGTCGCTTCAGGCAAGATCATGAATTCCGCACAGGATTGCAGACGATCTTTCAGGTAAGCAAAATTATCCTTGCGTGCCTGAACGAAGCCAGCCGCGCGGTCGAGCTGCGCCACGCCGCAGGCTGCCTGCATGTCGGTAATCTTGAGGTTGTAGCCCAGGTGCGAATAGGTGTACTTGTGATCATAGCCTTCCGGCAGGGTGCCCAGCTTGCAGCAGAAACGCTGGCCGCAGGTATTGTCCTTGCCCGGCGCGCAGTAGCAGTCGCGGCCCCAGTCGCGGAACGATTCGGCGATCGTCTTGAGGTCGGGATCGTTCATGAACACGGCGCCGCCCTCACCCATGGTGATGTGATGGGCAGGATAGAAACTCATGGTGCCAATGTCGCCGAAGGTGCCGACCATCTGGCCGTTATAGGTCGAACCGAGGGCATCGCAGCAATCCTCGATCAGCCACAGCTTGTACTTCTTGCACAGCGCGACGATGACTTCCAGGTTGTACGGATTGCCCAGCGTATGCGCCAGCATGATGGCCTTGGTCTTCGGCGTAATGGCCGCCTCGATCAACGAGGCATCGATATTGTAGGTACCCAGTTCCACGTCCACGAACACGGGCACGGCGCCAAACTGCAGGATCGGGTTGACGGTCGTCGGGAAACCCGCCGCCACGCCGATGACTTCGTCGCCTGGCTGGATCGCGCGCGCACCCAGTTTGGGCGAGGTCAGCGTGTTGAACGCCACCAGATTGGCCGACGAACCGGAGTTTACGGTAATCAGGAATTCCACACCGATCAGCTTTGCCAGGCGCTTCTCGAACTCATCGTTGAAACGGCCAGTGGTCAGCCAGGCATCCAGCGAAGCGTCGACCATCATCTGCATTTCTTCAGCACCCACAACTTTGCCGGCGGGTGGAACAACGGTGACACCTGGCTCGAATGGACGCGGGGCACTGGCCAGCGCGCCATATTGGGCGACGAGGGCACTGATTTGTTCGCGGAGTTGTTCTTTGGTTTGTTGTGGAGCTGTCATGATGATAACCTTGCTTGTATATTGATAATTATTAATTATTGATGTTCTGGTACGACTGGATCTGCGCCATGGTCAGGCTGCGCACGTCCGCACCGGCCTGCCGCTGCTTCGACCATTCAATGATCATTTGCAATGCCGCTTCCAGACGCAGGGCTGGCTGCCAGCCAAGATGCGCACGGACTTTCGAAATGTCCAGCTTCAGATAAGTCGCTTCATGCGGATGCTCGCCGCCGTCATTTTGCCACAACGCGCCGTCGCCCCATAAAGCGGTCATCTTCTCGACGATCCAGCCGACCGGCTTGGCGTCATCCTCGTTCGGACCGAAGTTCCATCCCTCGGCGAATGCGGCACCATCCTGGTACAGGCGTTCGGCCAGCGTCAGGTAGCCGCGCAACGGTTCCAGCACGTGCTGCCATGGGCGCACGGAATTCGGATTGCGAATGTTGACAGTGCGACCTTGCTCGAAAGCGGACAAGATATCGGGAATCAAACGGTCCAGCGCCCAGTCACCGCCACCGATGACATTACCGGCGCGCACGGTCGCCAGCGCAACGCCATGCTGGTCGTATTGCCGCGCATTGAAATACGAAGAGCGGTAGGCGGACGTCACCAGCTCGGCGCATCCCTTGCTGCTGCTGTAGGGATCATAGCCGCCCATCGGCTCGTTTTCGCGGTAGGCCCAGACCCATTCGCGGTTTTCATAACACTTGTCGGTGGTGATGTTCACCACCGCCTTGATGCCTGGCGACATGCGCACGGCTTCCAGCAAATTGACCGTTCCCATGACGTTGGTGGCATAGGTTTCGACCGGCTCGGCATAGGAATAGCGCACCAGCGGCTGCGCCGCCATGTGGAAGACGATTTCCGGGCGATGCTCGGCAAACACCGCCTGCAAGGCAGCCAGGTCGCGGATATCGCCGATCACGCTGGTCATGCCTTCGGCGACACGCGCCTCCTCGAACAGGCTCGGCTGGGTAGGCGGCGCCAGCGCATAGCCCACCACGTTGGCCCCCATCGATTGCAGCCAGAGCGACATCCAGCTGCCTTTGAAGCCGGTATGGCCAGTCAGCAGCACGCGCTTACCGCGCCAGAAATCCACATTCATTTTTTCACCTTCCAGGGCGCCTCGCCGGACTGCCACAATTCTTCCAGATACATCTTGTCGCGCAAGGTATCCATCGGCTGCCAGAAACCATGATGCTGGTACGCGGCCAGATCACCTTCGTCAGCCAGGCGTTCGAGCGGTTCGCGTTCCCAAATGGTCTTGTCGCCCTCGATATAGTCGAGTACCGACGGTGACAGCACGAAAAAGCCGCCATTGATCATCGCGCCATCGCCCTTCGGCTTTTCCATGAAGCTGTTGACCTTGCTGCCGCGGATATCCAGCGCACCGAAGCGCCCTGGCGGCACGGTGGCCGTCAGCGTCGCCTTGACCTTTTGCGCTTTATGGAAAGCGATCAGTTCGCTGATATTCACGTCGCTGACGCCATCGCCGTACGTGAGGCAGAAAGCCTCCTCGTCCTTCACATAGTCCGCCACCCGCTTCAGGCGGCCGCCGGTCATGGTTTCTTCGCCCGTATCGACCAGGGTTACTTTCCACGGTTCCGCATAACGCTGATGCACTTCCATCTTGTTATGTTCCATGTCAAAGGTCACATCCGACATGTGCAGGAAATAGTTGGCAAAATATTCCTTGATTACATAGCCCTTGTAGCCGCAGCAGATCACGAAATCATTCACGCCATGCGCGGAATAAGTTTTCATGATGTGCCAAAGAATAGGCTTGCCACCGATTTCGACCATTGGCTTTGGTCGCACCGAGGTTTCTTCACTGATCCGCGTACCGAGGCCTCCGGCAAGAATAACTGCTTTCATTTTTATCCCCACAACAATACTCATTAAAAATTAGCGCAAATAATTTCCCCAATAAAAAAATAGAAAATTAAATAACTTTACGCCTTTTTACAAAAAACAAAAATACAAAATAAATTATCGATATTACTTATCAAAAGAAACAACATTGATGGAGTTTTTTAAGTTCACCATGGCAGCATCACGACTTTTTTTGAAATACTCATTAGAATTATTAACATCCAAAGAAATTGCACGATCAAAATACATAATCGCTTCCGCATACTTTTTCTGCCCAACCAATGCGTTCCCCAAAAAGAAACTCGGATAGGGATTTTCTGGCACTGAAGCGGTTGCCAGCTTCAATATCTTCTCCGCCTCAAGAAAATTACCATACTCCAGAAGTGCCTCTCCAATTTTCAACTGAACAACACCATTCGGCTCATCCTTGGAACGTGCCTGGATAATACTCAGAAGCTGAGGATAAATTAGAAAAATCTCCTTTTGTACATCTTTGACATCGATGACTGACAGACGTTTATTTATATCCTCCTCCTTGAATTTTCCTAATGCCTTTCCGTCTTTAGAAAAAGTCCAGACTTCCGAATACGCCGATAAATCTGCCGGAGGATCAATAATAAATTTTACTCGCGAATCATGAACATCCATAGGTTTTTTTGCATAGCGCATCACGTCATAATAAGTATCACGCCAGTACGGCTTACTCTGCAAGGATAATGGCTGTTCAAATGGACTAAAAGGAAATACCAATCCAGTTACCAAAATTTTTCGCCCGGGTCTATAGTCTGCAATTGCATACTCACGCAACCCTGTCAATAAATCACGCTGAATATGTTCTTGTGAAACAACCCAATCGCTACGGCCATACTCCTTCTTAAGCGACATTGGGACATATAGCACCGCCATGCCTAATGCAATCTGTCCTGCCACCTGCCAATTCACCTTCAGGCTAAATATATATATAAGTGGCAAAAGTGCAAAATATGAAACCGCCCAAGAATAACCACTATAGTGGTGATCAGGCAAAAGGGAATTAGGCAACAACAATACAGCTACTGCACCGAATAAAAGTATCGCAACTTTACGTGCAAGTGGATTTACTTTTCCATAAAATATCATAAAGAAAATAGATAGAAGGAAAATTCCCCCTCCAACTGCCCCAAACGCTTCACGCATATATGTACGCCATTCGCGCCATATTGAAGCTGGCGAAACAACAACATTATAGGAGCTAGACGCCCCTCCCATAAATTGAGAACCAATGAGAGCGTTATAGCCGAGAGCTAGGATCAGTGCGATACATACCAGTAGCGCTGCTAGGCGTGCACGAGGTTCAAACCATGCAATTCCTACCGCAAGCAAGCACACTGCTACACCGAAATTTTCCTTGCACAAAAATGCCAACAAGGCAGTAATGCCAATAACAGCACTATTCTTCCGATCAAGGGTTGCTGCATTACGATACCAATACCATGCGCCAAAAAGCAAAACCAAATACGCAAATTGAGATAAGGCATCATGCGTATAGAACTGATAAAAATAGGGGTGTGAATATGCAAAATAAACATATAAACAGTATGCAACAAGATAACGCCACCCCATTTGTATTTTAAAAATCCGTCTAAACAACATCGCAGTAAGAGCAAAATTTAGCAATACTACGAAAACAACTATAGCAATAGACGCGGTGATCCCGAAGATTCCACTTGCATTAAACAACATAAACCCGAATGGACGTGGCCATCCAATATAAGAAAACCCCCACATTGGTGATTGAAACATAGCCGCTGCCATATAATAATCAGTATGATTAGGCAGCAATGGCGAATAATATCCAGGGTAAACATAGAGAAGCGCAATTGCATGAATCAATGCCCCTGCGACTAGCATGAAAAATAATTCAACAATCGACACGCGCGAACACTTTTCGAAAAACTTAACTCTCAAGTTCGTTGAATGCATTACACCTCCATACATATCAGGATTTTTTTCACCATTCAACTTTTTTAAAGAAAATGCATTACGACCCAATGCAATAAATTTACTCTCAACAAAACTCCAGGAAATCCAGGCAAATACAATTGCCAAAAGAGCCGAAATCAACTGATTGAAATAAACACTCTCGTTTGGAAAATAATGAAATACTACTTGTTGAACAGGAAATCCATATAGATAAATCCCGTAAGACAAATCTGATTTCAATCTCAGCTTCTTCACCGACTCCAGAGCTGAAATCCATAATATGGTGTAGAAAAGTGCAATATAAAAAACAGGGATTAAAACACCTTGCGGTATAGCAGTCACGGGGTTTTTTGCCAGGAAAAATATCACCCATGCACATACTACTCCGTAGGGATGAATTAATACTTTCTCTTTATATACGGCAGCCAATGCGCCTAGCGCAAAACATCCTGGCAGATATCGTGCCTCTTCTCCGCCACCGAAGATGGTATTGGCCGCCGCACCAAAAAACGAAACGAAAACAATACTAAATAAAGCCATGGAAAAAAGATGACGTCTCTGAACCAGCCCAAAAAGTGAAGCTAGCGCAAGCACAATGTAGAACTTAAATTCTACTGGCAATGTCCACAATGAACCATTCAGACCATACTGATGATCCATCAGAACACCGGCGGGACGCCAGCGAATATCAAGCAGTGTAATATTTCCAAAAAAATAGCCGATTGTTTCGCGACTTACCAGATACTCACGCAGAGGCAACGTCGTCAAAATCAGCCCGAATATGCTGATAGATAAAAAAATACAAAGTATCAGCCCTGGGAAAACACGCAACGCACGGCGCGTCAAAAATTTGATGGGAGAGGAATCCTTTAACAGACTATCTGTGACTAACAGACCGCTAAGAAAGAAAAAGAATTTAACTGCCAACGATCCCGAGTAATCAAAATGCAAAATCCCCAACAATGGATCTTGCAGATTTTTCTCGCCGACAATCGGATACGCGTGACCAACAATAACCATCAATGCAGCGATTAAACGCATGATGTCGAAATTGTTATTTCCTCTAAGCAGCAATTTGGAAATAGTTAACCGGCCTGGCAAATTTAACATTTTCAATGCATTCTTTATTATATGAAATTATTATATATACTTAAAATAAGGCAACTAGAGACTCGTAGCGATATTTGAAAAATTTTCGATTAGCAGTGTCGCCGTGCTGCTAGTCGAAAATATCGACTGGCAATTATCTATTAAGAGATAGCGTTTTTTCACTCCTGCACTCAGCGCAGCTTGCATATCAGTCTCACTATCACCTATCATTATCGAAGAATCAACATCCAAACCATGCTTCTCGGCTGCCGTCAGTATCATTCCGGGTTGCGGTTTTCGGTTGAAACTGTCCCTTTTATATTCCCCTACACCGTGCTCCGGATGAAACGGGCAATACAGCACCTCGGTAATCGTGACACCCTCTGCGGCAAAGCGGCCAACCATCCACGTGGTCAGCACTTGGAAGTCCTCTTCCGTATAGTAGCCGCGGCCGATGCCCGCCTGGTTCGTGACGACGATGATCAGATAGCCGGCCTGCTGGGCGGCACGGCACAGGTCAAAGATGCCGTCGATAAAATGAAAATCCTCGATACGGTGGGTGTAGCCCGAGTCGTGATTGATCACGCCATCGCGATCGAGGAACAAGGCGCGCCGCTTTTCCATCAAATCTCCGCCAGCATGCTTTGCGCCAGGTCGTAATCCTCGGGCACTCCGATATCAATGAACAGCCCTTGCGTGACGAAGCCACCGACTGATGTCGTCTGCACGGCAGGGATGAGGAACTCCGTTTCGAGCGAGAATGGCTGCCCCAGCGGAAATGCGTCGAGCGCTGCCGCAGGCAGCACGTAGCAGCCGGCATTGATCAAGCCGGGTCCCGCCGCACCTTTTTCACGAAAGGCAACAATATGGCTTTGCGCCAGATCCACACGGCCAAAACGCGCCGTATCTTCCACTGCGCGCACGACGATCTGCACTTTCTGGGTGGCTTGCCATTGGCGCTCCAGCTCGGCCACCTCCAGGTCCAGATAGGTATCGCCGTTGAACACATACACGTGATCGCTACGGCAGTGGCCAATGGCGGCACGCACGGCACCGCCCGTGTTGAGCGGCGTCGTTTCGATCTCGTACACCAGTTCCATGCCGCAGAACTCACGGCCGAAATGACTGACAACCTTCTCCGCCATGAAGCCCAGCGACAAGATGACCCGGGTAAAGCCTTTGGCGGCCAGGGTCCTCAGCAGAATTTCAAGGAAAGGGCGCCCGGCAACGGGCGCCATCGGCTTGGGCAAGTCCGGCACGACGGCGCGCAGCCGGGTACCGAAACCACCCGCGAGAACGATCGCTTCCATCAATTCGGCGCGGTGAAAATCGCGTTCTCGACAAGACCGCAAATAGTATGCCCCAGCACCAGATGGCCTTCCTGGACTTTCGGGGTATCCGGCGATGGCACCTCCAGCAAATGGTCGCACAGCTCGCGCATTGGGCCTCCGCGGTTACCGGTCAGGCCGATGCAAATCAGGCCGCGCGCGCGCGCTTCCTGGAAAGCCAACAGGATGTTCGGCGACTTGCCCGAGGTCGAGTAGCCGATGAACACGTCGCCCTTGTTGCCGTGGGCTTGCACCTGGCGCGAGAACAGCTTTTCATAGCCATAATCATTGCCGATGGCGGTCAGGATGGACGTGTCGGTGGTCAGCGCGATCGCCGGCAAGCCTGGACGATCAAACATGAAGCGGCTGACAAACTCGCCCGCGATATGCTGCGCATCGGCGGCACTGCCGCCATTGCCGGCCAACAAAATACGTCCGCCGTTTTGCAGCGATGTAATGCATGCTTGCGCTGCTGCCAGCGTGGCTTCCTGCAATGGCTGATCAGCCAGCATGGCAGTCATCACGCGCTGCGATTCCTCGATCTGCTTCTGAATATACTGTTTCATTAAACTCTCCATGCCTGTGTACCGTTTTTGGTGAAATGACAATTGCTGACTTGACCATCGAAACGGCTCAAGGTTCGCACCACGTCCATGCGCTTGTCAGGCGGCACGAAGAACATCATGAAGCCACCGCCACCGGCACCCGACACTTTGCCGGCCAGCGCCCCTGCGGCGATGGCGGCGTTATAAATTTCTTCGATATGTGGAGTTGATACCGTCTTGGCTGAACGCTTTTTGCTTTCCCAACCTTGCCGCATCGAATCGACAATCCCATCGAAATCGCCACGAAGCAAACACTCCTTCATGACCAATGCCTCACGCTTAATACCATGCATCGCATCTTTTGCCTCGACAGTACCGGAGAGCACGTTCGCGCTTTGATCCGCGATAATCTTGGCAGACTCCCGCGATACCCCTGTATAAAACAGCAGCAGCGAAGCCTCCAGCTCACAGATAATCCAATTCTTGATACGTAAGGGATTGACTACGGCACGCTCGTCGGCGTAGAACTCCATGAAATTGAAGCCACCAAACGTGGCGGAGTATTGATCCTGCCGCCCCCCCTGCAAACCACAGTCAACGCGCTCGATGCGAAACGCCAGATGTGCAATCGCATAGTCATCCAGCGGCAGATTAAGCAATTCGGCAAAAGCACGAATCATCACGACAACCAACGTCGAGGAAGAACCCAGCCCAGAGCCTGCCGGTGCATCGCAGAATGTACTGAGTTCAATTGCCATCGGCACGCCAGCGTTGTAGTGCTGGATCATGTGCTTGTATACCGCCATATGCAAACGCAGTTCACCATCCACTGGCAATGCCTCGCCGATCACAAACGATACTTTTTCTTGCTGATCAGTGGCAACAAAGCGAACCTGCGGTTCATCTAACGTCTTGATCACAGCATAAGCATAGCGATCAATGGTTGCGTTCAGTACATACCCTCCATGGAGATCGCAGAAGGGGGAAACGTCGCTGCCGCCACCAGCAAGGCCAAGACGCAAAGGTGCCCGGGCACGTATAATCATAACGATCCCTTCATATGCATAGGCAAAATAAAAGCTACAGTGCGCGCTTCAGTTGTTGCCGCGCTGTCCAAAAAAAATAATGTCATGATTGAGCTACTACAGATAGATAAATTTGATCGTGTTCAATTCTGAATAGCCCAGCGGTTCTGAATACGTAGTTAGCCAAGAACCGTTGGGTATGTTTGTGATACAGGTCATTTTGGCGCAATTGCCAAACGCGGCAAATCAATATCGTTCAGGATGCGTTCCAGGTTTGCCTCTCCTGCAGCCAGCCCCCACGCCTGCTCGGAAAAAATGATTCCTGATCTTGAAACATGATTCCATAAGGATTCATCTTCATATAAGCGGGCAATAACTTCTGCATACAACTGCGGATCATCTGCGACGAAAATATTTTCACCATCCGTCAAGCCCATGCCCTCCGCACCAAGTTCCGTGGCGACCGTGGGCAAACCTGCTGCCATCGCGGTACCGATCTTCCCTTTCACGCCCGCACCATAACGCAATGGTGCAACAGCAACACGCATACGGTTCAAATAACTGGTCAGGTCCGGGATGAAGCCAGAAATTATAACATCGTCACCTGCCAAGGCATGGATCTCCGCAGTCGGCTTGCTGCCAACGACAAAGAACCGTATTCCCGGCAATAACGGACGTAACCGCGGCATGACTTCCGCGACAAAATGTTGAACGGCATCAATATTAGGCGGATGCTGGAAACCACCGACAAAGACAATATCGTTACGTTGCGAAAATGGAATATCAGTTCCGGGAATATCCAGAATCAGTGGCAATACATGCAATTTCTGATCAGGCAAGTCCGTACGCAGCACTTCCATCTCTGCTGGACTGACCAGAATGGATGCGTCTACCGCACGCATCGCTGCCAGCTCGATTTGTTTCATCTCAAGCGCAGCAGTTTTCTTGTCCGAATTATTTTGTAACGCGGCCTCACGCAACATGCGCAGATAATGTAAATCATGCGTATAGAACAACACCTTCGCTTGAGGCGCATACTTTCGTACAGCCTGTAAATGCTTTTGCACTACAGCAGGACGGAACAGGAACGCCAAATCATAGCGGCTGCCAGATTCGATCAAATGTTGTTCGACTGAATTTTGATATGGATGATATAAAACCTCGATACCCACACGCTGCAACAAGGTGGTGTAATCCGACATATACAAGAAATTGTCTTCAGGAATAAATGTCACCTGATAGCCCATATTGCGCAACAAGAGCAGAATATTGAACACGCTTACCGAGCCAGCATCCTGATCTGGCGTTGGTGTGCAATGCTCCAGTACCAGCACGCGACGCTGCGCCATTCTATCTTTTGCAGCATCTACATCAATACCATTTTCCTGGTGATGTGCCAGGCGATGCTTCCAGCGCTGGAACAGCTTTTTGCTATTTTCAATCTGATAAGCCTTGGCACCCTGGCCACCAGTATCCGTTCCTGATGTGATGCCTTCATGATGAATCACGACCGACATTGGTTGATACAGAACGCTATAGCCGGCATCACGAATTTTCAACGCGAGGTCGGAATCTTCACAATAGGCAGGTAAATAATGTTCATCAAACCCGCCCAGCTCTTCAAACAGGGGGCGCGGTACCATAATGGACGCACCCGAGCAGTAATCAACCTCGCGGGCATAGTTATACACCGGTAACGATGCATTTTGATTGCGACCAAAGTTCCAGGCACTGCCATCTTTCCAAATGATGCCGCCAGCCTCCTGCAGGCTACCATCCGGGTAGATCAGTTTGGAGCCGACAAAACCCACGTTGGAGAACAGGTGGAAAGTATTAAGCAATTCATCCAACCAACCGTGAATCACTTCCGTATCATTATTAAGGAAATACAGATACTTCCCGGTAGCGGCTTTCGCACCGATGTTGCACGAACGAATGAAACCTTGATTTTTTTCATTGAGCAGCAGGCGCACTCCACGAACCTGCTGCAGGATTTCCGCAGATCTATCGGGGGAACAATCATCCACCACAATGACTTCAAACGAAGCCCGCGGCAGCTGTGCTGCAATCGACATCAGGCAACGCAAAGTGTAGTCGCACTTCCCGTAAATCGGGATGATCACCGACACCAGCGGCGCATCAAAGACGGGCAGCTCGATACTGCGCGCGACGGTGTCGAAATCATGTGCTTCGATGGTTGCGGCAGTGGACACATGCTCTACGGAAACACCGATAGTTTGATCAGCAGCAATACGGAATAACCGTGGCAAATGTTTTTGTAGTAAGAATCTGTGCTGTATGCGAGTGCTGACACTGATAGGCAAACGTGTATAACCACGCTTGGCAAGCTGAACAGCGCCTACAATATAGCGTTTACTCTGCATTACAGGCGCACTCACCCAGCGCCGCGCCTCGCGTAGCGGCTTGGTCATGCGCCAGGAGTTGGTATTGACGATTTGCTTCAAGGCATCGCGCGCGTCTTTAACCTCAGCGTCAAGCCGCTGGCCCCACTCTCCGCGCCGCACGGTTTCTTCTATCAACGAAGATATATGCTGATGACAGTATTCGAGCTCATGCTTCAAATCCAGAATAGCCTGGTCGCGGCTGTGCGCAAGGCTGTCATCACTGGAACGCAGTCGCTCCAGTATGCGAGCATTATGCGTTGCCGTAACGGCTTGGGCGTCCGAATCAATTTTATCGTGCAAGCCGCGCATCAGGGCCAAGCCTTCGTCGCGCTCGGCAAGGCGTTCACGCAACTGTAGCAGAACGCTATCCCGATCGGCAAGCAGTTGACGCTGCGACAGCATCTCGCTATTCAGGTTGGCAATGGTGCCAACCTGGCTCTGTAATTGCTGCTCGCATTCAGCCTGGCGCGCCTGTAGCGTCTTGATGAAGTCGAGGTGCTCTTCAGCATCGTGCTGCATGCGGCGAATATGGCCATCGCGCTCTGCCACTGCTTCATCCTGCGCCTTGGCCCACTTTGCGAAACCGACATATTGCTTGATCAGATCCTGTTTTCCTGGATGAACAAACGACGTCATGCCCACGCCGGTTTCCGGTAGAAGGTTTTCCGACGCAGCGCAGATAGCCAGGAAATACACGGGATCTTGCATCAGACCGCTACCATTCTGTATCGTTCCCGCCTCCATGTGCCAGGCACGCAATGCATCGGGCCCGCTGCTCAGGGGTTGAATCATTGAGCCCATCAGCATGCGCTGCCCCAGATAGCGCACCGCCGGAAACTGGGCTTTCAGCAAAGCGTCAAATTCCGCGAAATCCAACTCCTTGACATGAAACTCGTTATGCTCGCCGCTCTCTTCGGAATACACAGGGCGATTCGGCGAAGAAATGACCAGCATGCCTTCAGGGCGCAATACACGGCGCAGCTCCGCCACCATTTCAACCTGCCCGGCCAGATGCTCAATTGTCTCAAATGAGACCACCATATCAAAAGACGCGTCGGCAAAAGGCAAGGCGGTGGCACTACCTTCCAGGTAGGTCAAATTCGGTTTGACGTAGGTAGCCTCTGCATGCAGCACGGCTTCGCTGGAAATATCCACACCAGTAACGGCAACAGCCACCTCGGCCAGCATCGACGAGCCATACCCCTCGCCACAAGCGACATCGAGCACGTGCTTGCCAGCCACCAGATCCCGTACCACCGCATAGCGATGATAGTGTTCAAGCTGAATTTTTCCTTCTTCAGTGGGAATAAACCGCTCACCTGTAAAACGCATCTTATTCAATCTCCAAACTAATTCTTGTCATTGGCAAGCCAATCAAACCAAAGCACGCCGAACTGGCGTGAACGCGCACTATCAGCGCATCGTGCAACCAGTGATGCTGGACATGCTCGTCCTGCGTACCGTCGGCGATAGCAGGCGAAATACTGTAATCGCCCGAGGGCAGCACGGGAAGACGGAACTCGAACCGTGCGGTCAGTTCCGTACCCGCAGCAGCAGCCACCGGACTATTTTTATAAACCAGAAAGGTGTTATCGGCAAAGATCACTTGCCCGAGCCTGTCCTTGAATTGGAAACCGATAATGGGGCGCAGAATATCGCTCTGGGCAAGACAGCGAATTTCCAATACTACTTCCTCGCCACCGACGATCCACGACAATGGCGCACCACTTGGTTCAAGCAAACGCACCGAGAAGATTTTTGCCTCGCCTGTGCCAAAGCCAGCCTGATCTGGATCAAACTGAAACACCTCGATATCGTTGCGCAAGGTAGAACCATTAAATAGCGAAGCACGCATGTCCACATGGGGCAGTTCCATTGCTTTTGCCCGCGTTACCGCCACGACGTCGCTCCCGGCCTTGGCTCGCGCAGCTTCGGTCGTCGACTCATACAAGGTCGCCAGATAATGCTCGATGACTTCCTTGGGTGTGCCTTCCTCCTTGAACTCGCCACGCTCCAGCAATACCGCCTTGTTACACAAATTCACGACGGCGCCCGTGTCGTGGCTAACGAACAGAACGGTGCCATTCTTCATGAAGTTACGCATGAAGCGCATGCACTTCTGTGTAAAGAAGGCATCTCCCACCGCAAGCGCCTCATCAACGATGAGGATATCGGCGTCAACGTGGGCAATGACGGCAAATGCCAGGCGTACCATCATGCCGCTGGAATACGTTTTGACTGGCTGTTCGATGAAGCTGCCGATGTCGGCGAAACTCACGATGGCATCGAAACGCGCATCGATTTCATCGTTGTTCAGGCCCAATACAGAAGCATTCATATAGACGTTTTCACGCCCCGTGAATTCCGGATTGAAGCCAGAACCCAGCTCCAGCAATGCGGCAATGCGACCATTCGTCTGCACCGTGCCACTCGTGGGACTCAAGGTTCCGCAGATCATCTGCAGCAGCGTTGACTTGCCGCTGCCATTGCGTCCGATAATGGCAAAGGTCTCGCCTTTTTTTATCTCGAAGGAGACATTCTTGAGTGCCCAGAATTCGCGGAAATACTGTTTTTTCTTCAGGCCAGCACGGCTCCACAGGCGCGGCAGCACGAATTGCTTCAGACGATCACGGGGATTGTCATAAATTTCATAGCACTTGCTGAGGTTTTCAACCCGAATAGCAATTTCCTCAGAGGACATCCGCAAAACCCTTTCTGGTCTTTTGAAACCAGACAAAACCAATCAAGGCGATCAATATTGCAACCACCGTATATACAAGCAAGCCAGCCCAATCCGGCATATGCCCCCAAACCAGCACATCGCGTGCCTGCTCAATAATAAATGTCATAGGATTGGCCATGATAAAAGGCTTGAGCGACGCAGGAACCGCACTGACAGGATAAAACACCGGTGCCAGAAACATCAGCACGGTGGTGATGACACCAATAAATTGGCCGACGTCGCGCAAGAAAACGCCAAGCGATGCCAAAATCCAGACGATGCCGAGCGTTAGTATGACCAAAGGCAGCAAGACCAGCGGTATGAAAATCGCTGTCCACTGAAGATAGCCATTAAAAAGACCAAACGCCATCAATAAGACGGCGATGCTCACCAGGCTATGAAACAGCGCGGCGCCCAGAGTCACGACAGGTAATATCTCAATCGGAAATACCACTTTCTTGACGTAATTGGCATTTCCTAGAATCAAAGTTGGCGCCCGGTTCAGCATTTCGGAAAACAGCCCCTGAACGATCATGCCAACAAACAGCACGATGGCGAACTGGGTTTTAGTACCGTCGCCGCCAAGTCCATTCCAGCGCGACTTGAAAATCTCGGAAAACACATAGGTGTAGACCAGCAGCATGAATACGGGATTAAAGAACGACCATGCCAGGCCCATCGCCGAGCCTTTGTAGCGGCCGACCACGTCGCGCTTGGTCATTTGCATGGCCAACTGCCGATTTCGCCACAAGCTTTTTGCCAAGGCAACGGGTGATGTGGGATGCGCGGCATGCGGATTGACACTCACAGCATGCTGGCTCATGCAAAGCACTCCGCAGCATCGAAACTTTTTCCGGCCTGATCTTTCGCAGACAACTGTGGTACGCCGTCCAGCGGCCAGGCTATGGCCAGTGCAGGGTCACTCCATAACAGTGAGCGCTCGAACTCAGGCGCCCAATAATCCGTTGTTTTATATAGAAATTCCGCAGTCTCGGAGAGCACCACAAAACCGTGCGCAAAGCCTGGCGGGATCCAGAACATACGCTTGTTTTCTGCGGAAAGTTCAAGACCGACGTGCTGGCCGAACGTCGGAGAGCTGCGCCGCAGATCGACCGCAACGTCAAATACCTTGCCCTGTACGACACGGACCAATTTTCCCTGTGGCTGTTGAATTTGATAGTGCAGTCCACGCAAGACATTTTTTGCCGAGCGGCTATGGTTGTCCTGGACGAAATCAACATCCAGGCCGGTCAACTCTTTAAATTGGCGCTGATTGAAACTCTCGAAAAAAAAACCGCGCTCATCACCAAAAACTTTTGGCTCCAGAATCAAAAGGTCAGGAATATGTGTGCTGATCAATTTCAACGGTGCACTCCTTCTTTCAACAAACGCAGCAAATATTGCCCATAGCCATTTTTCGCCAGCGGCGCTGCCAACTTGGCGACTTGTGCGGCATCAATAAAGCCTTTGCGATACGCAATTTCTTCCGGGCATGCAACTTTCAAACCTTGTCGATGTTCGATTGTCGCAATAAAATTACTCGCCTCGATTAAACTCTCGTGCGTGCCCGTATCCAGCCAGGCATAACCGCGTCCCATGATCTCGACGTTCAACTGCTTGCGCTCCAAGTAGATTCGATTGACATCGGTAATCTCAAGTTCCCCCCGTGCGGACGGCTTCAGACTTGCCGCAATGTCGAGCACCTGATTGTCATAAAAATACAGCCCCGTCACCGCATAGTTGCTCTTCGGTGACAATGGTTTCTCTTCCAGACTGGTCGCCTGGCCATCCTCGCCGAAATCAACCACGCCATAGCGTTCAGGATCCTGGACATGGTAGGCAAAGACCGTCGCGCCCGCAGTCTGCGAGGCGGCGCGTTCCAGTTGGCCCTGCAAATCATGGCCATAAAAAATATTGTCGCCCAGCACCAGAGCGCAAGCATCCTCGCCGACAAAATCCTTGCCAATAATGAACGCCTGCGCGAGGCCCTCTGGCTCCGGCTGCACGGCATACTGCAGATTAATGCCCCATGCACGTCCATCACCCAGCAATTGCTCAAAGCGCGGCGTATCTTGCGGTGTGGAAATGATTAATATATCGCGTATACCAGCGAGCATTAAAGTACTCAGCGGATAGTAAATCATTGGCTTGTCATACACCGGCAACAGCTGCTTCGACACAGCTTGGGTCACTGGATACAAACGAGTCCCGGAACCACCAGCGAGAATAATACCTTTGCGTTTATTCATGACTATCTCTCAATAATTTCAGTAAGCATGCGCTCCACGCCCGACTGCCATCGCGGCATCAGCAAGGAGAACGCCGTTTGCAATTTATGCGTATCGAGACGGGAGTTTTTCGGCCTCGGAGCGGGCGCAGGAAAAGCCGTGCTATCGACCGCAGTAATAGCGTCCGCATCAATCTTCAATGCGACGCCCTTTTGCCGTGCAACTTCCAGCACGAAGCGTGCATAACCATGCCAGGAGGTATGGCCACTGGCGGCAAGATGGTAAACACCCGCCAGTTGCGGATCCTTCCGTGCCGCAATGATCGCGTGCGCGGTAACATCCGATATGAGATCGGCACCGGTAGGAGCGCCAATCTGGTCATTGACAACGGACAACTGCTCACGCTCGCTCGCCAGACGCAGCATCGTCTTGGCAAAGTTGCCGCCTCGCGCGGCATATACCCAGCTCGTGCGGAAGATCAGGTAGTCGCAGCCAGAGGACTGAATCAACTGCTCGCCTTGCAGCTTTGTGGCGCCATAAACACTCAGCGGGCCGGTGCCATGCTCTTCCAGCCAAGGGGTGGTGCCACTGCCATCAAACACATAATCGGTGGAGTAGTGCACAAGCAGCGCACCGCAGCGCCTGGCTTCCACGGCGAGTACGCCGGGCGCCATCGCATTGACCTGGCGACAGTTATCTACGTCGCTCTCCGCCTTGTCGACTGCCGTATAGGCGGCCGCATTGACAATCACATCGGGTGCAACGGCGCGAACGGTGGCAGCGATGCCATCGAGGTCACGGAAATCACCACACAATGGCTGGCTGTCCGTACCCACCATGGTCACGCTCCCCAAGGGGGCCAAGCTACGCTGCAGTTCCCAACCAACCTGTCCGCCTTTACCGAAGAGCAAAATCTTCATGCCTGGCGCTCGGCATAATTTGCCGAAACCCAGTCACGATAACTACCGGACTGCACATTAGCGACCCAGGATTCATTGGCCAGATACCATTCGACCGTCTTGCGTATGCCTGTCTCAAAAGTTTCTGCGGGTTTCCAGTTCAGCTCACGTTCAATCTTGCTCGCATCGATAGCATAGCGGCGATCATGACCAGGACGATCGGTCACATACGTGACTTGCTCTGCATAGCTCACCCCATCCACACGCGGACGCAGCTCATCCAGTAAGGCGCACACGGTCTGCACGATTTCCAGGTTGGGCTTCTCGTTCCAACCGCCCACGTTGTACACATCGCCCAGTGTACCTCCCTCCAGCACGCGTCGAATGGCGCTGCAATGATCTTTTACATACAGCCAGTCCCGCACCTGCTGCCCGTCGCCATAAACTGGCAGCGGCTTGCCGGCCAGCGCATTGACTATCATCAGCGGTATCAATTTCTCTGGAAAATGATATGGACCATAGTTATTCGAACAATTGGTAGTTAAAACAGGCAGCCCATACGTGTGATGATAGGCGCGCACCAGATGGTCGCTGGCCGCCTTGCTGGCGGAGTACGGGCTATTCGGCTCATACCGATGCGTCTCCGTGAAAGCGGGCGCATCTGGAGCGAGCGAGCCATACACTTCATCGGTGGAAACATGGAGAAAACGGAATTCCGCCTTCTGCACGGCCGGCAGAGCCCCCCAATAGGCGCGCACGACTTCAAGCAGATTGAAGGTGCCAACGATGTTGGTTTGAACAAACTCGCCAGGCCCCAGAATGGAACGATCTACATGGCTCTCCGCCGCAAAATTGATCACGGCACGCGGCTGATACTGCGCAAACAGTGCACCGAGAAGTTTGGTATCCGCAATATCGCCTTTTACAAACTGATGAGACGAATTATCTTGCAAGCTACCCAAGTTTTCCAGGTTGCCAGCATAACTTAATTTATCAAGATTAATGACCATTTCATCGGATTGAGCAAGCCAATCCAGAACAAAATTACTGCCAATAAATCCCGCGCCACCAGTTACAATTATGCTCATTTTTATATCTTTTTAAAGATTGCTGCCACAATTAAACCTACATTACCGAATATCGTTTGACGATAAATTCCGGTTTTCCACAATCCCCACATGCGAGGTAAAAGCCAGCGATTCCGCGAAGTTGCCCAAAGATCCAACAGCTGACGGTTCTCTGGAGTTAGCCTGTCGCGCATTAGTTGCAGAGATGCAATATGCTCATCATTCCATTGCCTGAAGCGCCCCTGGAACAGCATTCTGATACGGGCCAGACGGGCCATCCAACTGGAATTCATGCCGACCAGATTGCCACTGTGCTGGCGGTAACGCAACGAGGGATGCGCATCATAAAAGACTTTGCCACCACAGCCACTGATCACCAGATAGTTCCACCAGTCATGCGTAAGCACCGACAAACCATTGCACACATCACGCAACAGTTGACTCGCCGCCATATTGAAGACCATCGTATTGCCGCCACCGATACTTTGCACCAGCGCATTGGCAAAATCCGGTTTCTTTGGAAACAGGGGAGATAGGCCGATCTCGCAATCGTCCCCATCTACAAGACGGGTACGGGAACAGTACAAGGCAGGCACGCCTTCCGGCACAGTACTCAACCATTCCAAAGCGCGTTGCAACTTATCGGCTTCCCAGATGTCATCCTGATCGGAGTATGCGAAGTAGTCCGCAGCTATATCGGCCTTGCAGGTGAGTGAGAGAAAATTGGCAGCAAATCCTTCAGCAGGGCCGCAATGTATCGAGAGACGTTCGCCACCCCACTTTGCCCTGTACCTCTCCAGAATATCATGCGTGGCATCTTTTGAACCATCGTCGGAAGCCCACACTTCCCAGTTAGGATGGGTTTGTGCCGCAAACGAATCAAGCTGCCCGGCCAAAAAACGCTGCCCATGGTAGGTGCACAGCAAGATCGCCACCTTGGCGGCGGCAGCATTCTCGCCAGAAGAATTTGTTACCATTCCAACACCATTGCATTCTTTTTTATTAGCTGTTGCAGACCGCTCTGCAGATCCATGGACCTTGCAAAGAGTATCACCTGAAAGCATCTCACTCACTTGACTCACCAACTTGCCTCCACATTTGACATTTCCATAAGCCGCTGAAAGCACGCTCAGCACGTCCAGTAGACGAAGTATCGCAGATGCAGCAACTATTTAACAAGCTTGTAACACAAGGTAACAATGAAATTCCAATGCAAACTTCAAATGAGGTAAGGAAGCTACTCGTTATAGTTATCACAAATATAATTTATTGAACATTGAATTACCATAGAAACTTTTCTAGATATCTATAAACATTTACAAGTAAAAACAGTTTCCAAAAAGTGAAGAATGCAGATCAAATAAAGCTATTACATCTGCTATAAAGAATATACAGAAATGCGCCATTTGATGGCGCATAAGAGGAAGATGCCTACAGGAAGGTAGGCGGAATACAGCAAGCTTAGCGCTTCGTTAACCCACCGAGCAATGCTGCAACTTTTTGCTTGGGTTTTGCGGCTGGTACGGTAGCGTTGACAACAGGGGTTGCCACCTTCGCTGGCTCATACGGTTTGAGGAACCACGGGTCCGCCTTGTCACGGCGCGGACCGGGCGAGAACGAGCGGCTGCTGCGATCCGCGGGGCGGCTCGAAGGACGCGTATCGGTATCGCCAGCGTGGCGGCTCTCGGGGGCGCGCGCAGGACGCGCCTCGCCGCCTTCGCTGCGGCGCGGCGGACGGCGCTCGCTGTCGCCGCCGCGGGCGGGAGCCGGCGAGAAGCCCGTCAATTCGCCGCGCTTGATGCTTTGTTTGATGAGTTTCTCGATATCGGCCAGCAAGCGCTCGTCTTTATCCGAATAGATCGAAATGGCGTCGCCCGAGGCGCCGGCGCGGCCCGTGCGGCCGATGCGGTGCACATAGTCTTCCGCGTTGTACGGCAAGTCGAAGTTGATGACGCAAGGCAGGTCGGAAATGTCCAGGCCGCGCGCCGCCACGTCGGTGGCCACCAGCACGTCGATCTCGCCTTTCTTGAACGCTTCCAGCGCCGCCATGCGTTCCTGCTGGCTCTTGTCGCCGTGAATCGCCGTGGCGCTCATGCCTTCCTGTTCCAGCACGCGGGCCAGGCGCGAGGCGCCGATCTTGGTATTCGAGAAGACGATGACCTGCTTCAGGTCGCGCTGGCGCAGCAGATGGGCGACCAAGGCATGCTTCTGATCTTCCGTCACCTTGTACACCACTTGCGTGACCTTGTCGGCCGTCTGGTTGCTGCGCGCCACTTCGATCGTCAGCGGATCGTTGAGGAAGGTCGCGGCCAGCTTCTTGATTTCTGGCGAGAACGTGGCCGAGAACATCAGGTTCTGGCGCTGCTTCGGCAGCAAGTTGATGATGCGTTGCAAGTCCGGCAGGAAGCCCATGTCCAGCATGCGGTCGGCTTCATCCATGACCAGCATTTGCACCTGGCTCAGGCTGATGTTCTTTTGCTCGATATGGTCAAGCAAGCGGCCCGGCGTGGCGATGACGATTTCCACACCACCGCGCAGGATGACGGTTTGCGGCTTCATGTCCATGCCGCCGAAGACGACGGTCGAGCGCAGCGGCGTGTGCTTGGCGTAGGCCTTGACGTTTTCGGCCACCTGCACCGCCAGCTCACGCGTCGGCGTGAGGATCAGCGCGCGCACAGGATGGCGTGCCGGCGACATGCTGCTGCTGGCATGCGCCATCAGCAATTGGATGATCGGCAAGGAAAAACCGGCCGTCTTGCCGGTGCCCGTCTGCGCGGCACCCATCACATCGCGGCCTTGCAGCACCACGGGGATCGCTTGTTCCTGGATCGGTGTCGGATGGGTGTAACCCTGGTCGGTCAGTGCGCGCTGGATTTCAGGCGCGAGGCCAAAGTCGGCAAAAGTCAGGCTGGGCGCCGCGGCTGCGGCAGGTGCTGGTGCTAGTGCAGCGGCGGGCGCCGCTTCAGGGGCAATCGCCGGGCTGGGCGTAGGAGTCGATTCGGTTTCAGACATAAGTTTTCTGGTGTGCCTCCGCACTGCGGAAGCCATGCTTTCTCAATAAACAACATTTCGGGGCACAGGCAGCTCCGTCTTGCAAGCCATGGATCATTGCTCTTGCGGCACCTCCGTGCTCCGGGACATGCTGTAGGGCGTATGCGGGAGCGTCGAAGAGATGTGCTGCGATGGCGGCGGAGATCGCGCCGGCGGAACATCGCGCGCAGAAGATACAATATCAGTGCTGTAAACGATACCCTAATTCACCGCAACTGTACACGGAAACCGTGATTTTTGAGCAAAAAGCGTTCCAGCAACGGCACGCCAGGATGCCGTATCATGCCAGCTCCTATGCCAACTTCGATGCCTCCTCCGCTCCCTGCCCGCACCATGCCCACGCCGCCTTTCCTCCACGATCCGCAACCGCAAGCGCCCAGCAAACCGGGCAATGACGAGTGTTGCCACAGCGGTTGCACCTTTTGCGTACTGGAAATGTACCAGGAAGACCTGGCCGCCTACGAAGAGGCCCTGAGGGCGTGGCAACAGCGCCAGCAAGCCGGTGCCGCACCCGCCGCCCAAGGCATCAGGAAACCGCGCAAGCGCGCTTAATTTCTGAATTAAAAACTTTCCCACTCATCCACTGGCGCCGCGCGACGCGCCGTACCGGCCAGTTGACGCGGCGCCGCTGCAGGCGCCACAGTTGCAGGCGTCTTGACGGTGACAGGCGCGCGCGGCCGGGTTGCAACGGTACTGGCCGCGTCGAGCTTGAAAATGCTGACCACTGCGCTCAGGCTGGCGGCCTGCTCCTGCATCGATTCGGCCGCTGCCGCCGCCTCTTCCACCAGGGCCGCATTTTGCTGCGTCACCTGGTCCATCTGGGCGATGGCCTGGTTGACCTGCTCGATACCGGCGCTCTGCTCGCTGCTGGCGGCGGTGATCTCGCTCATGATGTCCGTCACGCGGGTGATGCTGGCAACGATGTCATCCATCGTGCGGCCCGCCTGGTCCACCAGCTTCGATCCCGCCTCGACTTTCTCGACCGAATCACCGATCAGGACCTTGATATCCTTGGCCGCGGCGGCCGAGCGCTGCGCCAGGTTGCGCACTTCCGTGGCCACGACGGCAAAGCCACGCCCCTGCTCGCCAGCGCGCGCCGCTTCCACGGCCGCGTTCAGGGCCAGGATATTGGTCTGGAATGCAATACCGTCGATAACGGCGATGATGTCGACGATCTTGCGCGACGAGGCATTGATTGACGCCATCGTGCCCACCACTTCGCCGACCACCTTGCCGCCTTCGATGGCGATACTCGACGAGGTCAGCGCCATGGTGTTGGCCTGGCGCGCATTGTCCGCATTCTGCTTCACGGTCGAGGTCAGCTCTTCCATCGACGAGGCCGTTTCTTCCAGTGAACTGGCCTGCTCCTCCGTGCGCGACGACAAATCCTGGTTGCCGGCGGCAATCTGGCTCGACGCCGTGGCGATGGTATCGGTGCCGCTGCGCACCTGGCCTACCAGGTTTTGCAGGCTGGCATTCATGTCTTTCAGGGCGTGCATCAATTGCCCCGTTTCGTCTTGCGATTGCACAACGATATGCGCCGTCAAATCGCCGGCCGCCACCTGCCGCGCCACCCCGACGGCCGCGATCAGCGGGCGCGCCACGCTGCGCGCCACCCACAGCGCCAGCAGCATGCCGATGACGACGATGCCCACCAGTAAACCGATCAGGCTGGCGCGCGAGGCCGCATAGGTGGCGTCGGCGCTGGCGCTCGAGCGCACGCCGCCGTCTGTGTTAATCGCCACCAGTTTATCGAGGGTCGCCATCATGTCCGCCATGACCTTGGCCGACGGCCCCACGGCCAGCGCGCGCGCCTCTTCCTTTTTCATTTCGCGCGACAGGCTCAGCATGGTTGCATGCAGACGCATGAATTCATCGTTCAGCGCCAGGAAGCGCTCAAACGCTTCCTTCTCGCCCGGTTCGGAAATCAGGCGGCGGTAGTTGTCGCCGTCGGCCTTCAGCTTGGCCTGCGTTTCCGTCATGCGCGTTTCGTTCTGCACCATGTCGGCATCCTGCGCGGCCAGCATGTGCGCCAGTTCCCATCGGCGGAAATCGCTGACATCGCTGCGCATGGACATGGCCGCCAGCACGCTGGGCATCCAGTTGACGGACAGGTCCGTCGACGCGGTATTGATGCGCGCCATGGAAAAGATCGCGGACACGCCCAAAGCCGCGGTCAACACGAGCACGGCGCCAAACGACAAGATCAGCTTGGTGGCAATTTTCAAATCTAAGAACCATTTCATGCGTTGCTTTCCTTCATTAAACGGGTAAACGGGACAGGACAACCGCACGCTCCCAAAGGCACGGCGCGGGCGGTGAGGCGACCAAGGCAGGCATCGCAGATTGCGGCGGGAGTGATCAGTGACGGAGAACAGGAGCAGCCAGGAATAGCAGATCATCCCGAAACATCAGTCAAATTTCCGCAATGCAACATTTTATCACCGTCGTATGGCGGCGCAGAGTGGTTTGATCGCCGCCTGCGGCCAAAGTTCGCGGCAAAGTCCGCAGACACGGTGTTTTTTGTTTTGTCCGGACACCATTGTGTCCACAGGGAAAAATGCAGCAACAGGCGTAGGAGTCGGATGACACGAGGCAATGTTCCTAGCCTACATAAGCGCGTCGGCTCATCCGATGCCCGTCCGCGGCCCCTGGTTCTATAGTGGATACAAGATTCAGCACAACGCTAGCAAGCCAGAAAAGCAGCGCCATCCAACAAAATCAGAAGACGAGGCCCTACCATGTACAAAGCTTATAGCAACCTGACACCAGCAACGCATACCCACACCGCCGCCCAGCAAAACTGGCAAGCCGCGCCCGCCACGCCCATGATCAGCATCACGGGCGCGCAACAGAACGAATTGCTGCGCGCCTTGTCGCGTGCCGATCTGGAGCGCCTGTTTTGCCAACTGGAACTGGTCGCTTTGCCTGCCGGCAAGCACCTGTTCGATTGCGGCGGCAAGATTGAATACACCTACTTCCCCACCAACGCCATCGTTTCTCTGCTGTACGTGATGGAAGACGGCGCCACCACGGAAATCGCCGTCATCGGCCGCGAAGGCGTGGCCGGCGTGGTGCTGTACGAAGCCGAGCGCGCCACCTGCACCGCCATCGTACAGACGGCAGGCTACGGCTACCGCCTGAAAACCGCCTTCCTGCGCGAAGTGTTCAATGAAGGCGGCGCGCTGGCGCAATTGCTGATGCGCTACACCAGCGCCATGTTTGCGCAAATGGCGCAGAACGTGGTGGGCGGTCGTCATTGCAGCATCGAACAAAAACTGTGCCGCTGGCTGCTGGACCGCCTCGACCGTTCCCTGTCGAACGAGTTGAAGGTCACGCAAGACACCATGGCCAACATGCTTGGCGTGCGCCGCGAAAGCGTCACCGTCACGGCGCGCAAGTTGCAGGACGAAGGCTTGATCCAGTACCGCCGCGGCACGGTCGAAGTACTCGACCGCGAAGGCCTGGAAGCGGCCGCCGGCAATTGCTATAAAGCCGCACGCGCCGGTTTCGAACAGTTCCGCAGCGGCATCAGTGCACACAATTAAGCCACGTCGCAAGCTGATGCGGCAGGAAAGCAACACCTTGTACCCCCATTTGCCACTTCGCCTTGCCTGACAACAATCCAGCCTCTATTATTCTCGTTGAAATTTCCCAATTGAAACTTTAGTTTCGATTGGGAAATTGTCGCGTACATAATTAGACCTACGACTGGAGTCAGTAAGAATGAAACAGCAATACCTGATCGCCGCCCTGCTGGCAGGCATGTTCTGCGCAAGCCAAGCCCAGGCAGAAATCGCCATCGCCGCCGACGTGGGTACAACTGGCGTCGGCGCACACCTGAGCGTGCCGCTGCAATCGAATCTGAATGCCCGTTTTGGCGTCGGCTTCCTGAATTACTCCTACGACTCCAGCACCGAAGACGTCGACTACAAGCTGAAACTCAAGCTGCGCACCGTCGACGCCTTGCTCGACTACTTCCCCATGGACGGCGCGTTCCGCGTCAGCGCCGGCGTCGTGTACAACGGCAATAAAATCGATGCCAAAGGCAAGCCGAACAAAAGCGGCAGCTACACATTGAACGGCAACACCTATACGGCAGCCAGCGCCGGCCAGCTGGACGGTACCATCGATTTCCGCAAGGTCGCACCCTACATCGGCATCGGCTGGGGCAATCCGGTGAAAGAAGCTGGCTGGGGCATTTCCAGCGACATCGGTGTATTGTTCCAGGGCTCGCCGAAAACCTCACTGCGCAATACCGGCTGCGACCCATTGGCATGCGCCGCCCTGAAAACAGACGTTGCCGCTGAAAACGAAAAACTGGCCGACAAGGTCAAGGATTTCAAGGCGTACCCGGTGCTGCGCATCAGCGCCAGTTACCGTTTCTAAGCACGCAGTCTGACGCGAAGCCGTCAGGCCAGATATCAAGGCACGCCACGGCGTGCCTTTTGCATATCCGGCGTTCTTGAGATGCCGCAGGCCAGGCATTGCGGCATGGGCACCTGATCCGCACCTTGATCGACACGGCGCCACATAAGCCGCCACCTGTCCGCATCACATGCTCCATTGCCTCTCCTTGTTTGCACCGTTGCGTACCGCGCCACTGGCACGTACCCGGTACAATATTGCCATAACTCCACCCTGGCGCGGCCCGCAGCACATGACGCCGGCACTATGAAAGAATCAATGGAAGACATCAATTGCGAAGGCTTGCCGCATATCCGCGTACTGGCAGGCGAAAACACCCACGGCCCCGTGTATGAAACCCTGCCGGCGCGTCAGATTGACGAGCACGTCTACGAACTACTGGCCTCGCCAGGCCTGACCCTGAACCTGGCGCGCGGCGACATCGTCAGCATCGCCGACCCGCTCGCCCCCGCCGAAGTCTTAAAGCGCGGCGGCAACTTCTGCATCCAGATCTACGCCGACGACGTGCCGCAAGCAGCAGTGGACCAGCTCGAACGCGACGTGCAAAGCCAGTTGGGCGGCACGCTGGACGGCCAGTACAAGGGCAACCTCACCTTCAGCGTGCCGGGCCACCACGGCATCTACAACGTCAACGGCCCCTTTGATGCCTTCCGCACGGCGACGGGCGTGGAATGGTACTTCTCCAATATCTACGTCAACCTCGATGACGACGATGATGAAACCTTGCTCAACTGGTGGGTGGGTATGTAAGCATGCCCGTGCGACAGGCGGGGCCATGACACATGTCAATGCTCCGTATTGCTCTGGCACACATCAAACTGCTTGCCCGTGACTTGCGTACGCTCTCTCCATCGTCAACCACAGAGAGCAACGATATGCCCTACATTGCACGCGCCGACTATGCGAAGCAAAAAGAAATCGTGGGAAATGGCGAGTGTGTGACGCTGGCCAGGCACCTCACCGGCGCCCGTGCCTCTTCGCTTTGGCGCGAAGGCGACAAAGTGCCGGACCTGCTGGAACAAGGCGGCATCGCGAAAGGCACGCTGATTGCCACCTTCGTCAATGGCCGCTATCAGAATCTGCGGCAAGGCAACCATGCGGCACTGTTCATCCGTCAGGTGCCTGGCGGCATAGAAATTTTCGACCTGTGGCGTAACCATAAGCCCAGCGCCCGCGTGATCTACTTCGGCCGTTCGGCGGCCGGAGCATCGAATCGCCCCGAACGCTATTCGGTGGTCGAATGAAGCCGCTCGCACTGCTGGCATTGGCCATCTCTGCCGCGCCAATGCAGCCAACTGCCGCAGCCCCCCTTTCTTGTCCACCAGCCGCTCCATCAAGCTGGAACCTGCCCGGTAGCCGACTTGACGGCGTGCGCGTACTGTCCTACCCGGCGGATCAGCCGCCAGCAGATGGCGAAGCCTTGCCTATCCTGGTCCCGGACAGGGAATGGACTCGCGACGGCACCTTGTATCAACGCTGGAATATCAACTTCGATGCTCCCCAATACCTGTTTCAGGTGGACTGCCTGTATGCGGGTACCGAGCGTTACCTGCGCATGGCTTTGCCAGGCGTCAGGCAGTGCGTCGCAGCCAATCAACAACGACCAAAAATGGTCAGGCTTCAGTGTAAGTAGGCAACGCGGCTGGGATTCAGCGTAGCGGCTATCGCCACCGGATCGTCGTATTCCGTTAAACGGGCTGTAGCCCAATTCCGCCACCTGCAAGCGTCACCGCCCGCGCCCGCTACGATTGACATATCTCAAGGTAGCGACCCAGCACCTTGTCCATGCCCAGCTCGATACACTCGACCACCAGCGCATGGCCGATCGACACTTCCAGGATGCCGGGAATGTCCAGGAAACGCGCCAGGTTGTGCAGATCCAGGTCATGCCCGGCATTTACGCCCAGGTCCAGCGCCTGGGCTCGCCGCGCCGCCTGCAGATAGGTATCAAACACGGCATCGGCCTGCGCACCGCCAAAACTCTCGGCAAACCGCTCCGTGTACAGCTCGATCCGCTGTGCGCCCACCTCGCGCGCCCATTCCAGCGCCGGGTAATCGGCATCGACAAACAGGCTGACGCGGATGCCCAGGTCATTCAATTGCGCAATGGCGGGACGCAGCAGCGCCGCGTGCTTTTCAATATCCCAACCGTGGTCGGACGTCAATTGCCCCGGCATGTCGGGCACCAAGGTGCACTGCGCCGGGCGCGCGCTTTTCACGACTTGCAGAAATTCCGCCGCCGGATAGCCCTCCACATTCAGTTCGCGTCCCCGCTCCGCGCACAGGCGCTGCAACGAGGCAACATCATCGTAGCGCGCATGGCGCTGGTCCGGGCGTGGATGCAAGGTGATGCCGGCGGCGCCCAGATCGAGAAAGCGCGCGGAAAACGCCAGCAAGTCGGGGAAGTTGCGGCCGCGCGAATTGCGCAGCAGGGCGATTTTATTGACGTTGACGGAGAGCTGGGTCATGGGCAGAAAAGGAGTGAGGGGTTCGGGTCTGGCAGCGATTGTAGCGGATCGCCCGCACAGGACATGGCCAACCGAACTCAGCACTACGTGCTACGATGCAAGACAAGTTCCACGCATTCAATACATACCATGACCTACCAGCTATTCCTGTTTGACCTGGACGATACCCTGCTCGATTTCAGGGCGTCCGAAAAACGCTCGTTCCTGCACACCATGCATGAACTGGGCTTGCGCGATGGCATCGACGGCTTGTTTTCCCAATACCAGGCGATCAACGTCGACCTGTGGAAACGTTTCGAAACGGGCGACGTGAGCAAGGATTTCCTGAAGGTGGAGCGCTTCCGCAAGACGTTTGCACTGAACGGCATCGACATCGCCCCGGAACTGGCCAGCCGCCTGTATCTGGAATCCCTGCCGGACACGGTCGTGCTCATCGATGGCGCCAAGCAAGTGTGCGAAACCCTGTCGCGTATCGGCGAAGTGGGCATCATCACCAACGGCGTCGAGGCTATCCAGAACCGCCGCATCGCCGCATCGGGCCTGGGCGACTACATTTCCTTCGTCGCCACCTCCGAAGCGTGCGGCCACGCCAAGCCGGACGTGCGCTTCTTTGAATACGCCGCCGACATGGCGCGCACATGCAGCAAGGACGCGACCATCATCATCGGCGACCGGCTCGATGCCGACATCCTTGGCGCCAACCGCTACGGCATCGACAGTTGCTGGTTCAACCCGGACAACATGGCCAATACCTCGGCCGCCATTCCCACCTGTGAAGTGGCCAGCCTGCACGACATCGTGCCGGCGCTGGACGTGATGCAAGTCAAGCTGAAACAGGCTTGATTTTCCACAAGCGCAGCGCCTGAAATACGCCGGCAGTGGCACGAAACACGCCGCTGTTCGCGTACCATCAGGATTCGTCCATCCTGATGCCAGCCCATGCCTTCCTACACCATCCTGCTCGCCATCGCGGCCTTGATCCTGTTCTTTGCCATGCTGGCCGTGCGCGGGAACGCGAAGTCCCGTGCGCCGCTGCGACTGCACAGAAAACCCGTGATGACGGCGCGCGAGCAGCAGATGTACCACCTGCTGCAAACGGCCTTGCCGGAGTGCACGGTGCTGGCGCAAGTGGCGTTTTCCGCGCTGGTGACGGCGCAGGGGCGGGCGAACAGAAACCGCTTCGACCGCAAGGTGGCAGATTTTGTCCTGTGCAGCCAGCAACTGAACGTCATCGCCGTCATCGAGCTCGACGACCGCAGCCACGCCGGACGCGAACGCGAGGACAAGGAGCGCGACGCCATGCTCAGGCTGGCCGGCTATGTCACCTTGCGCTATGCCAACTTCCCCACGCAGCAGGCCCTGCGCGCCGATGTCGAGCAACTGTTGCTGCAAAAAGGCGACGTCGTTCCAGCCTGATGGCACCATCGCGTATCAATCGCGCGTCAGCACTTCCAGCAACTCGATCTCGAAGACCAAATTGGAGTTTGGCGGAATCAAGCCCACCTGCCGCTCGCCATACGCCAGCGCCGCCGGCACCCACAGCTTGCGCGTGCCGCCGACCTGCATGCCCTGCAAACCCTGAATCCAGCCCTGGATGACCTTGTTATTGCTCAACACGCAGCGAAAAGGCTCGCCCCGCTTGTGCGACGAATCGAACTCCGTCCCATCTTCCAGCCAGCCCCGGTAATGCGCCGTAATCAACGCACCACGCGCCGCCGCCTTGCCGTCACCCACCACGATGTCGTCAATCTTCACTTCAGCCGTCATCTTGTTTCATCCTTCATCAAAGCGCCAAGCCGCGATTGTACGACAGCACGAAAAAAGCCCCGGCAGTTGCCCGCCGGGGCTTGATCTAATATTGCTAAATTCTGGTGGGCCTCCCGTGAGTCGAACACGGCACCAACGGATTATGAGTCCGCTGCTCTAACCAAGCATGAGCTAGAGGCCCGGGGACTGTGGCGTGGCGGCGCTGTTGGTGCCCGCCTCGCGCGGCCGTTTTGGAAACGGACACGCGAGGATAGGGGTATCAGGGGCGCGCGTCAAGCCCTATTGGCTTCTAGTTGCCTTCCAAGAAGCTTTTCAGCTTGTCGGAGCGCGATGGGTGGCGCAGCTTGCGCAGCGCCTTGGCTTCGATCTGGCGGATGCGCTCGCGCGTCACGTCAAATTGCTTGCCCACTTCTTCCAGGGTGTGGTCGGTGGACATCTCGATGCCGAAACGCATGCGCAGCACTTTCGCTTCGCGCGGCGTCAGGGAATCGAGCACGTCCTTGACCACGCCGCGCATGGACGCGTGCAGGGCTGCGTCGGCGGGCGCCAGGGTGTTGTTGTCCTCGATGAAGTCGCCCAGGTGGGAATCGTCGTCGTCGCCGATCGGCGTTTCCATCGAGATCGGTTCCTTGGCGATTTTCATGATCTTGCGAATCTTGTCCTCGGGCATCTCCATCTTGATCGCCAGGGTGGCCGGATCGGGTTCCGCGCCCGTTTCTTGCAGGATTTGGCGGGAAATCCGGTTCATCTTGTTGATCGTCTCGATCATGTGCACGGGAATGCGGATCGTGCGCGCCTGGTCGGCGATCGAGCGCGTGATGGCCTGGCGGATCCACCAGGTCGCATACGTGGAGAACTTGTAGCCGCGGCGGTACTCGAACTTGTCGACGGCCTTCATCAGGCCGATATTGCCTTCCTGGATCAAATCGAGGAATTGCAGGCCGCGGTTCGTGTATTTCTTGGCGATCGAGATGACCAGGCGCAAGTTGGCCTCCGTCATTTCGCGCTTGGCCTTGCGCGCCTTCATTTCACCGGCCGCCATCTGGCGGTTGA
Source organism: Janthinobacterium rivuli (assembly GCF_009208735.1). GTDB lineage: Bacteria > Pseudomonadota > Gammaproteobacteria > Burkholderiales > Burkholderiaceae_D > Janthinobacterium. The sequence continues at coordinate 317,161 of NZ_WFLJ01000002.1, forward strand.
TGTTGCGCAAGTCCGGCAGCGGCAGCACGACCCTCGCCTGCAGGTCGATCAGGCGTTGCTGCAGTTCCTTGACGGTCGGAATGTTGCGGCCCAGGATGGCGCTGTACGCGTGTCCTGCGTTGACTTCGCCATCGACCCAGTCGAGGTTGGTTTCATTGCCGGGGAAGACCTTGATGAAGTGGGCGCGCGGCATGCCGCAGCGGTTCACGGCCACGTCGAGGATCTGCTTCTCGATATGGCGCACTTCGTCGACCTGGCCGCGCAGGGTGTCGCACAGCTTTTCCACGACCTTGGCCGTGAAGCGGATGCCCAGCAATTCTTGCGAAATGGCTTCCTGCGCCTTGGCGTACGGTTTCGAGTTGTAGCCTTCCTTTTCGAAGGCGCGGCGCATCTTGTCGAACTGCTGAGAAATGACGGCGAATTTTTCCAGCGCCGTGCGTTTCAGGGTTTCCAGTTGTTCGGCCGAGAAACCGGCGGCGCCGGAAGCGCTTGCCTCTTCCTCTTCTTCGACTTCCTCTTCTTCCGCCTCGCCCTCTTCTTCGTCTTCTTCGACGGGAGCGGCCACGACAGGAGCGGCGGCGACCGGTTCGTTTTCATCGACGAGGCCGTCGACGATTTCGTCGATCTTGATCTCTTCGTTGGCGATGCGGTCGGCGGCGGCGATGATTTCGGCGATCGTCACGGGGCAGGCGGAAATGGCCTGGATCATGTCTTTCAAGCCATCTTCGATGCGCTTGGCAATCTCGATCTCGCCTTCGCGCGTCAGCAGCTCGACCGAACCCATTTCGCGCATGTACATGCGCACGGGGTCGGTGGTGCGGCCAAAGTCGGAGTCGACGGTCGACAATGCGGCTTCGGCCGCTGCTTCCGCCTCGTCATCGCTGGTGACGACGGCGACGTTATCGGACAGCAACAACGTTTCCGCATCGGGCGCGTGCTCGTAGACGGCGATGCCCATGTCGTTGAAGGTACCGATGATGCCTTCGATGGCTTCCGGATCGACGATGTTTTCGGGCAAGTGATCGTTGATTTCCGCGTAGGTCAGGAAACCGCGTTCCTTGCCGAACTTGATCAGGGTCTTGAGTTTCTGGCGCCGGCGCTCGAGTTCTTCCTCGCTCGCTTCCGTGTCCGACGAGAACGCATCCTTCAACAGCGCGCGCTCTTTCGCCTTGCGATCCTTGGCCTTGGCCTTGTCGACGGCCTTCAGTTCGGCCCGCTCGACGGCGTTCAGGGCGGCGACTTCATCATTCTCTGGCTGGAATTCTTTTGGCTTGCGGCCGCGGCGGCCTGGCACTTTTACCGACGGCAAGACATAGCCGGACGTATCGATGGCTGCCAGGGTGGCAGCGTCGGTGGTCTGGCTGACCACGGGCGCGCTGGTGACGCGCGCTTCTGGCCGGTCGAGCGCCTTTTCGGCTTTCGTGGTAACTTTAGTGGGCTTTACAGCCGCTTTGGATTCGGGTTTCTTGATTGGCACAGGCGCTTTCGATTACACAACGACTTGCTTTACGGTGGATTAGGATAAAGTTTGCTGCCAGTTCCCTGTCTACCTGCGGGAACCACCATCTTCGAACCTGCCGACTACGCAAATTCGACACTGTTACGTTACTTACACCTCATCGGCCACGATCCGCGGGAAGCGCAGCAATTCCTGTCCACCAGCTGTTGCCAGCCGCCTCGGCAAAAATTCCTGCATCGACCGCGTTGGGAGCGAGAGCCTGGCGCGGCTTGCCAGCGTCTGCGAGCCATGCCCGCAACGCCGAAAACGCCAGTTGGCCCTGGCTGCCGACACGATCCACCGCGCCGATCAAGAGCCTAACTTACTGAAAACAAATACTATTTACGAAACTGAACTAGCTTGCCAAAGCACACAATACTTAGCATTTAATTATAGCACGCGAAAAATGTTTTTCCAGTGCGCGACATACCCCCAGAGCAAGGTTATCGATTCACCAACTCGGCGTCGCGCTCGCGCTCCAGCTCGCCTTGCTCCTGCATGATTTCGCGGTAGCGTACACCAATTTTCTCCGATGGCAAACCCGACGCAAACAATTGCTGCAATTCCGCCTTCAAGGCATTCAATTTGATCTCGCGGATGGTGCTCACCAGCCACGACAATTCGCTGTCGTAATCGGATTCCGTGCCGGCCGCGATCTCGCCGATGATCTCGTCGTATTCGCTGCCCAGCTCCTTCAATTGTTGCGCCAGCGCGGCAAAACTGCCATGCTCGCCCAGCGCCTGACCCACGGCCACCAGCTGCCCCAGGCTATGGGCCGCGTCCGGTCCCAGGTGCTGGAAGGCCGTCAGGGCAGCCTCGTCGATGCGCATGGTCAGCGGCGGATGCGCCACCAGCATGCGCATGATCTTCAATTCCAGGCCCACAGGCACGGGGCGGCCCGATTTCGGCGGCGCGCGGCGTGCCACGGCAACGGGTTTCGCCAGCTCGAACAGGGCTTCGATCTCGGCCGGCGTGGATTGCGTCAGTTGCGCCAGGCCGCGCACGATCTGCAGGCGCAGGGACGACGGCGCCATCAGCTGCAGCAGGGGCTTGGCGTCGAACTGCACGCGGGCGCGCCCTTCCGGTTCCGACAAATCGTGTTCGCCCGACACTTCTTTCAGCAAGAACTGCGACAGCGGCATCGCTTCATGCACTTGCTGTTCAAAACCTTCGGCGCCGAATTCGCGGATATAGCTGTCCGGATCGTGTTCCGACGGCAGGAACAGGAATTTGATGGTTTTATTGTCCGACACGTGGGCCAGGCTCGCTTCGAGCGCGCGGCGGGCGGCGCGGCGGCCGGCCTTGTCGCCGTCGAAGCTGAAAATCACGTTGTCCGTCTGGCGCAGCAGTTTTTGCACGTGGGTGGGCGTGCAGGCCGTGCCCAGGGTCGCCACCGCTTGCGGGAAACCCATCTGCGCCAGCGCCACCACGTCCATGTAACCCTCCGTCACGAGCACATAGCCGGCGTCACGGATGGCCTGGCGCGCCTCGAACAAGCCATATAGTTCGAAACCCTTGGAAAACAAGGGGGTTTCCGGCGAGTTCAGGTATTTCGGTTCGCCATGGTCGAGCACGCGGCCGCCAAAGGCGATGACCTGGCCCTTGGTATTGCGAATCGGAAACATGATGCGTTCGCGGAAACGGTCGTAGCGCTTGCGGTTGTTGCCCTCTTCATCGACCTTGTCGATCACGAGCCCAGCCTCGGCCAGCGCCACCACGTCGTAGTCGGGGAAGACGGAGCGCAGGTTGTCCCAGCCGCCGGGCGCGAAGCCCATGCCGAAGCGAGCGGCCACTTCGCCCGTCAAGCCCCGGTTCTTGAGGTAGGCGATGGCTTCCGGCGCGTGGCGCAATTGCCCGCGGTAATAATCGCAAGCCTGCGTCATGGCGTCGGACAAGGCCATGCTTTGCGCCTGGATCTGCGCGCGCTGGGCCGGCGGGATCTTGTCGTCCGCTTCCGGCACGACCATGCCCACGTTCTGCGCCAGGTCCTTGACGGCGTCGACAAAGCCCATGCCCGAATACTCGATCAAAAAGCCGATCGAGGTGCCATGCGCGCCGCAGCCGAAGCAGTGATAGAACTGCTTGGTGGGGCTGACGGTAAAGCTGGGCGACTTTTCACTGTGGAACGGGCACAAGCCCATGAAATTGGCGCCACCTTTTTTCAGTTGCACATAGCGGCCCACGACGTCGACGATATCGACGCGGTTGAGCAAATCGGAAATGAAGGATTGAGGTATCACTGGCTAGGGCGGGTCTTGTTATAGGTCAGACTATACTACCGCACGTGGCCTGAGGTTGAGCCAGGTCAACGTGTGGGCTGTTAACAGGCTGCCAGCGCGACGGCGGGCAGCCCTTGCTACTATTGTATGCTTACGCTGCCGGCGTCAAGGCTTTCTTGACCAGCGCGGACACCACCGTCATGTCGGCGCGGCCTGCCAGCTTCGGCTTGACGATGGCCATGACCTTGCCCATGTCTTGCGGACCGGCGGCGCCCGAGGCGGCCACGGCGGCAGCCACTTCGGCCGCCACTTCCTCGTCCGACAGGCCGGCAGGCATGTAGCCGATCAGGTGCACCAGCTCGGCTTTTTCGATGTCGGCCAGGTCGGCACGGCCACCGGCTTCGAACTGGGTGATCGAATCCTTGCGCTGCTTGATCATCTTTTCCACGATGGCCGTCACGTGCGCGTCCGTCAATTCGATGCGCTCGTCGACTTCCTTGCGCTTGATTTCCGCCAGCAACAGGCGAATCGTGCCCAGCTTGCCCGCTTCCTTGGCGCGCATGGCGTTTTTCATGTCTTCGGTAATTTGTTCTTTCAAGCTCATGGCAATCCTCGTGTTGGTAAGTGGGGCTCGATGCTCGTGTGGCTCGGCGCTCGTGTGTACAGACCAAGCGGGCGGCCACAAAAGCGAAAACCCGCTGCGGCGAACCGGAGCGGGTATGCGACTCATCTGAAGTATCACTTCAGGCGAATCAAAACAAAACCCGTGGCGAACAATGCGCCGAACTACCCGGGTTGGTTCTGACTGAACAGTCTTAGAATAATTTTTTCGGCAGTTGTTGGCTGCGGATGCGTTTGTAATGACGCTTGACAGCAGCTGCCAGCTTGCGCTTGCGCTCAGCTGTTGGCTTTTCGTAGAATTCGCGAGCGCGCAATTCGGTCAGCAGACCCGTTTTTTCGATGGTGCGTTTGAAGCGACGCATTGCGACTTCGAACGGCTCGTTTTCTTTAAGGCGAATAGTGGTCATGTAAAATTCAAACCGTTGAGGTGGTGTATAGGAAGAGATAGATAGTAGCAGCTTTTATTCGGAAAGGGAAGCCCCTCCCCACTTGCGTGCGGCATGCAGCCTGCGGTCGCTGCCGGAATGTGGCGTAAACCACGCACCGGGGTCGGCGCACAGGGCGCCAAAACCCCATCCTACAGAGTTGCTTACTGCAAGGCAATACCTGCCGCCACGCCCGAGGCCCAGGCCCACTGGAAGTTGTAGCCGCCCAGCCAGCCCGTCACGTCGACCGATTCGCCGATGAAATACAGGCCCGGCACTTTATTCGCCATCATGGTCTGCTGCGACAGTTCGCGCGTGTCGATGCCGCCGCGCGTCACTTCCGCCTTGCGGTAGCCTTCGGAACCGTTCGGCACGATGGACCAGGCATTGATGGCCAGGCCCAGCTTGCGCAGCTGGGCGTCGGGCATGTCGGCGATGCGCGCGTCCGGCGCCAGGCCGTTGACGGCCAGCAGGCAGTCGGCCAGGCGCTGCGGCAGCCATTGGGCGACGATATTGCCCAGTTGCTTCTTCAGGGTGCCCTTGCCTTCAATCAAGGTCTGCGCCACATCCACTTCCGGCAACAGATTGATGACGATGGGCTCGCCCGGCAGCCAGTAGCTGGAAATCTGCAGAATCGCCGGGCCCGACAGGCCGCGATGCGTGAACAGCAAATCTTCGCGGAAACGCGCGCCCGTGGCCTTGCGGCCTTTCAGGCTGCCCGTCTCCACATCGACTTCCAGCGCGATGCCGGACAATTCCGCGAACGGCGCCCAGCTGGCCGCATCGAACGTCAGCGGCACCAGCGCGGGGCGCGGCTCGACCATCATCAAATCGAATTGTTTGGCGATGCGGTAGGCAAAGTCGGTGGCGCCGATCTTCGGGATCGACAGGCCGCCCGTGGCGATGACGATGCTGGCCGTCTCGATGTCGCCGCTATCGGTCTGCAGCACGAAGCCGCCGTCGGCTTGCTGGGCAACATTATCGATCTTGCACGGCATGCGCCAGTGCACGCCGCCAGCGGCGCACTCGTCCTTGAGCATGTCGATGATCTGCTCGGCCGATTCATTGCAGAATTGCTGGCCCTTGTGCTTCTCGTGGTAGCCGATCCGGTATTTTTTCACCAGCGCGAGGAAATCCTGCGGCGTGTAGCGCGACAGCGCGCTCTTGCAGAAATGGGGGTTTTCCGAGAGGAAGTTTTGTGGCGTGGCGTTAATATTGGTGAAATTGCACCGTCCGCCACCCGAGATGCGGATCTTTTCGGCCAGCTTGGCCGCGTGATCGATCAACACCACGCGCTTGCCTTGCTGGGCGGCAACAGCCGCACACATCATGCCGGCCGCGCCCGCGCCGATCACTGCCACATCAAATTGTTTTGCCATAAGAATTCCGGTCACCGCTGATTACAAAGACGCCATTGTAAACTGCGGCGACGCGGCTAGCGCGGCCGTGCCGCAATCTGCCGCGACGCCATCAGGCATTGCTCCACTTGGCCGGCGATCGATGGCGGCACGGGTACCTCGCCACGCAGCACGGCGGCGATCCAGTCGGCCGTGGTGGCCGCATCGCGCTCGGCCGGCAAATGCGGCAACTCTTCCACCAGCAACTGTTTTTCCACCAGCAGCGTGCGTTCGCTCCCGTGAAACCAGTCGATCTGCTGCGCCTTGTTGGCGTTGGCCACCGTCTCGCCTTCCGTGCCGCGCATCAGGAAGGCGTCGCCGCGCGCCGGATCTGAGGCGGTCAGGAAATATTCACCAAGCATTTCCAGGTATTCCGGGTGCGTGTACGACACCAGGCGCAGGGCCGGCCCGGCGAACGGCTGCATGATTTTCACCAGCGTGTGCGTGGAATTGCGCACGCCCAGCACGCGCCGCAGCGACAGCATCTGCGCCAGGCGCGGCGCCAGTGCGGCGATCGGCAGGAAGGCGGCTTCGCCGCGCGCCATGGCGGCCTCGGCTTGCGCATGGTCCGCCGAAGCGGGCACGCCCAGCGCGGCCAGCACTTCGGCCGTGGTGATGCGGCCCGGGTCGCTCGTCACGCCATGTACGAGCACGGGCGCGCCCGCGCGCGCCAGCAGCAGCGCCAGCAAGGCCGTCAGGTTCGCCATCTTGCGCGCGCCGTTGTAGCTGGGAATGATGATCGGGGCGAACTCGCCGGCCGGCGCGGCCAGCGGGGCGAACGACGCTTCGGCCGCGTCGAGGAAGCCGGCGATCTCGTCCACGGACTCGCCCTTGATACGCATGGATAACAAAATGCCGCCCAACTCCAAGTCCGACACGCGGCCCTCGAGCATGGCGCGGTACAGGGCGCGGGCGTCGTCGCGCGTCATGCTGCGCGCGCCGTTCTTGCCGCGTCCTATTTCCTTAATGAAACGTGCTGCGGGGAATGGCTCACCGGCCACATCGGTATGGGGGATGGATACAGTCGTCATGGCGCCAGCTTACACGGATTTTCTTCCTTGCAGAGGGGCTGGAAGACGCCATAGGCGCCAATGCAACAGTCTTTCCCGCTATTTTTTGGGTGAACTGCCTCGCGACCGCATCCAAACGCGCCACCGCTGCGTATAAGACGGTACAGGGGGAACTCATCATGGAACACGCGATCAAACAGGAAACCACCTTCGTCGGCATCGAACCGAACAAGCTGCTGCTCAAGGCCGTGCTGCTGTCGGGCGGCGAAGTGCTGTGCAAGGTGCTGGAAAACGACGTGGCCGGCTACCGCTGGCTGCGCAGCTGGCTGCAAAGGAACGATGTCACTATCATGGGCTTACGCGTCTGCATGCGCCTCGATATGCCATACAGCGAGGCGGCCGCCAACGCGCTGGCCGGCATGGGCATGCTGGTCTGCGATGCCCAGCCCGCGCCGCTGGAAGCCTATCTCCGCAGCCAGGGCTTGCCCAAGGATGCGGCACGCAGCGCGGTGGTGCTGGCCCAGTATTGCGCGGCGGCACGCCCTGCTCCCTGGACGCCGCCCTCGCCCGCCTACGTGGAATTGCGGCTATGGCTGCGCCGTCTGCATGCCGTGCGGCAGTTGCGCAAACAGGAAATGGCGCGCCTGGAAGGCCACTTCCATGCGGGACAGATTGCGCTGCATCAATTGCTGCGCAAGCAAATCGCCTGCCTGGACGCGCAGATACGCCAGCACGAAAGCGCCATCGTCGCGCATGTGCGGCGCCATCCCGACCTGCCCCGGCCGCCTGAGCTGGCCGGCAACTACCTGCGCATCGCCCGCTACGGCGTTGGCGCCAGCCTGGCGGGCGGCCACTGAGCGCCCGGAGGCAGGGGGCCGGCGGCGTGCCGGCCCTGTCATAAAAAACAACTCAGCCATTCCCGTTTTGGCCGCATCCCCGCCGCCAGGCCGCATTTCCGCTACACTATTGCCTCTTAAAGAACGCAATAGCGAAAGCCGAGCCAGAATCATGAATACGCCAGACATCGAAAATATCAACGTCACCTCCTTCGCGCCCATGCCGACACCGGCCGAATTGCACGCCAAGCTGCCCCTGTCGGAAAGCGCCTTCGACACCGTCAGCCGCGGCCGCGAAGCGCTGCGCAACATCATCGACCGCAAGGACCAGCGCCTGTTCGTCGTCGTCGGTCCGTGCTCGATCCACGACCCGGTCGCAGGCCTCGATTACGCGCGCCGCCTGAAAGCGCTGCAAGAGGAAGTCAAGGAGACGATGCTGCTGGTGATGCGCGTGTATTTCGAAAAACCGCGTACCACCACGGGCTGGAAAGGCTATATCAACGATCCGTACATGGACGATTCCTTCAAGGTCAACGAAGGCATGGAAAAGGCGCGCCAGTTCCTGCTCGACGTGTGCGAACTGGGCCTGCCCACCGCCACAGAAGCGCTGGACCCCATCTCGCCGCAATACTTGGGCGATTTGATCGCCTGGACGGCCATCGGCGCGCGCACCACGGAATCGCAGACGCACCGCGAAATGTCGTCCGGCCTGTCGACGCCCGTCGGCTTCAAGAACGGCACCGATGGCGACATCAGCATCGCCGTCAACGCCATCCTGTCGTCGGCGCACCCGCACTCCTTCCTCGGCATCAATGCGGAAGGCAACGTCGCCATCGTGCGCACGCGCGGCAACGCGTATGGCCACGTGGTGCTGCGCGGCGGCGACGGCCGTCCGAACTATGATTCGGTCTCGATCGCCATCGCCGAACAGGCGCTGGCCAAGGCCAAGCTGCCAGCCAACCTGGTGGTCGACTGCTCGCACGCGAACAGCTATAAAAAGCCGGAACTGCAGCCGCTGGTGATGGGCGACGTGGTCAACCAGATCCGCCAGGGCAACCGCTCGCTGGTGGGCGTGATGATCGAATCGAACATCGTCAGCGGCAACCAGAAGATCCCGCAAGACCTGTCGCAACTGACCTACGGCTGCTCCGTCACCGACGGCTGCATCGACTGGGAGACGACGGCCACCATGCTGCGCGACGCGCATGCGCATTTATTGAACCGCCCGGCATAAGCCTCTCGCGGAGACGAAAAACGGCGCCCTGTGCGCCGTTTTTTTTGCGCCTGCGATTCACGCCATCTGCACATGCGGCAGCACGGCGAACGATCCCGCCAGCGCCTGTTCCGCCTTGCTGGCCGGGATATTGAGTTCATTGACGTCCAGGTAGATGCGCCCGTCCATGAGGCGCACGGCGTACGTGCGCGCCATGCCCTGCACGGGCGCCACCAGGCGGCCCGAATCGAGCTCGATGATCCAGCTGTTCTTCGGCCCCATCAGGTTTTTCTCCATCAACACCCCATGCGCCAGCGGGCCGCCCATGCAAGGCACCGTGTCGAGCAGCGCGTACACCGTATCGTCCGCCGCGCGGAACAGCGCCACGCCTGGCAAGTCCTGCCACGCCAGGCCCCGCTGCACCATGCGCGCGCCCGCCAGCGGCATGTCCTTCAGGCGGCAAATCATTTTCCATTGTTCCGGCATCGCAAGCTCCCTTGAGTAAGCACAGAATGCGATAAGCAAGAGCGGTGCCAGTGGCGGTACAGGCGCAAGAGGGGTGACATACAAGGCAAAACCCCTGCGCGGCGCACTGCGCAAGTGCACACTGCCGCCGAAATGGTGCGCCTGCCGCACGGTGGACTGCCCGGCTTTCCTTTACAATGGCGGATTACTCCTCCCTATTTAGCACCTTCATGATTGTTCTTGGCGTCGAATCCTCCTGTGACGAAACCGGCCTGGCCTTGTACGACACGCAACGCGGCCTGCTGTCGCACGCCCTCTATTCGCAAGTCGCCATGCACGAGCAATATGGCGGCGTGGTGCCGGAACTGGCGTCGCGCGACCATATCCGCCGCGCCATCCCGCTGCTCGAAGAAACCCTGACCAAGGCCGGCATCACCCTGCCCGAAATCGACGCCATCGCCTACACGCAAGGCCCGGGCCTGGCCGGCGCGCTGCTCGTGGGCTCCTCCGTCGCCTGCAGCCTGGGCCTGGCCATCAACAAGCCGGTGCTCGGCATCCACCACCTGGAAGGCCATCTGCTGTCGCCATTGCTGGCGTCGGAGCCGCCGCAATTCCCCTTCATCGCCCTGCTGGTGTCGGGCGGCCATACGCAGCTGATGCGCGTCGATGGCGTGGGCCAGTACACGATGCTGGGCGAAACGCTTGACGATGCGGCCGGCGAAGCGTTCGACAAGTCGGCCAAGCTGCTGGGCCTCGGCTATCCGGGCGGCCCCGCCATTTCGCGCCTGGCCGAATTCGGCGATCCGCTCGCGTATAAACTGCCGCGCCCCATGCTGCACTCGAAGGATTTCAATTTCAGCTTCTCGGGCCTGAAGACGGCCGTGCTGACGGTGGTGAAGAACCATGAAGAAAAAGTCATCGCCAATATCTGCGAACAGGACAAGGCGAACATCGCGCGCGGCTTCGTCGACGCCATCGTCGACGTGCTGACGGCCAAATGCGTGTCGGCCCTCAAGCACACGGGCTTGAAACGCCTGGTGATCGCCGGCGGCGTGGGCGCGAACGCGCAGCTGCGCGCCTCGCTCAACGCGGCCGCCGCCAAAAAGCGTTTTAAAGTGTACTACCCTGAGCTGGAATTCTGCACCGACAACGGCGCCATGATCGCCTTTGCCGGCGCCATGCGCCTGCAAATCAATCCGGACGCCGCCAAGCACGATTACTCGTTCAACGTGCGCCCGCGCTGGCCGCTGGACGACATCCGCGACGTCTGATCACTCCAGCAGGAAATTGCGCGCGCCCGCCAGGGCCGCGCCCTCTTCCACCGTTTCATCCTTCAAGCCCACGCCCGACAGCTGTCTGGTAAATGCCTGCGACAACAGGTAGTGCAGCCGGTACGCGGCCGGCGCATACGCCAGCCCCTCGGGGCGCACGTTCGAGATGCAGTTGCGGCGCTCGTCCAGCAAGCCTGCTTCGGGCGCCCACGTCAGGTACAGGCCCAGGCTGTCCGGGGAACTCAGGCCCGGCCGCTCGCCGATCAGCACCAGCACGGCGCGCGCCTTCAACAACTCCCCTATTTCATCGCCGATGGCCACCCTTCCCTGCGCCACGATGTGCAGCGGCGACAGCGTCCACGCTTCCAGCGCCAGCCGTGCGCGCAAGGCGGCCAGGAAGGGCGCCGCGTGGCGCTGCACGGCCAGCGCCGACAAGCCATCGGCTGCCACCAGCGCCAGGTCGATTCCCCTGGCACCGGCGGCCAGCCGCGCACGTGAAGCGTCGTCGAGCCGACGCCCCAGGTCGGGACGCTGCAGATAGTCGGCGCGCGTGGCGGCGGCGCTGTGCAGCTGCACGCAGTCCTGCCCCTGCGCGGCCAGGGCGCGCGCCAGTGCCTCGCCATCGAGCGCCAGGTGCACGGCGTCGCGCGCCTGCGCGTGGGCCAGCTGGAACGCCAGCTGCGCGCGAGTCGGCACGCTCACGCCGCGGCGCCCGAGCGCGATGCGCGCCGCCGTGTACCTGCGCAGCGCCTGCCACGGATCGGTATCGCCCATGCTGTCTCCCTAGGTGTCCAGGCGCAGCAGGGCCGCCTGGAAGGCCGGCGCCAGCGCCGTCTGCAAACGGCCCTGCGCATCCGTGATCCGCATGCGCGCCAGCCAGGCCGCGAATTCAGGCGCGGGACGCAAGCCCAGCACGCGGCGCGCATACAGGGCGTCGTGGAACGAAGTGCTCTGGTAGCCGAGCATGATGTCGTCCGCGCCCGGCACGCCCATGATGAAATTGCAGCCGGCCACGCCCAGCATGGTCAGCAAGGCGTCCATGTCGTCCTGGTCCGCTTCCGCATGGTTGGTGTAGCATACGTCGCAGCCCATGGGCAGTCCAAGCAGCTTGGCGCAGAAATGGTCTTCCAGCCCCGCGCGCATGATCTGCTTGCCGTCGTACAGATATTCGGGGCCGATGAAGCCCACCACCGAATTGACCAGCAGCGGCTGATACGCGCGCGCCACCGCATACGCACGCGCTTCGCACGTCTGCTGGTCCATGCCGTGGTGCGCGCCGGCCGACAGGGCGCTGCCCTGCCCCGTCTCGAAATACATGACGTTGTTGCCCACCGTCCCGCGCCCCAGCGACAGGGCCGCCGCCTGCCCCTCGGCCAGCAGAGACAAGTCGATGCCGAAGCTGCGGTTGGCCGCCTGCGTGCCCGCCACCGACTGGAACACCAGGTCGACGGGCGCGCCGCGGCGTATCGCCTCAAGGGTATTGGTGATGTGCGTGAGCACGCACGACTGGGTGGGAATCTGGTATTGGTCGATGACGGCGTCGAGCAGGTGCAGCAGCGCGACCACCTGCGCCACGTTGTCGGTGGCCGGATTGATGCCGATCACGGCGTCGCCGCTGCCCAGCGTCAAACCGTCGAGGATGGAAGCCGCAATGCCCGTGGCGTCATCCGTCGGGTGGTTCGGCTGCAGCCGCGTGGACAAGCGGCCCTCCAGGCCCAGGGTATTGCGGAAGGACGTGACGACACGGCACTTGCGGGCCACCAGCACCAGGTCCTGCAGGCGCATCAGCTTGGAGACGGCCGCCGCCATCTCCGGCGTGATGCCGGCGGCGACCTCGGACAGCGCTTGCGTATCCGTCGCGTCGTCCAGCAGCCAGTCGCGAAAATCGCCCACGCACAGGTGGGAAATCGGCGCAAAGGCGGCGCGCGCATGCGAATCGATGATCAGGCGCGTGACTTCGTCGTCTTCGTACGGCACCAGCGCCTCGTTGAGGAACAGCGATAGCGGCACGTCCGCCAGCGCCAGCTGCGCCGCCACCCGCTCGCGCGCGCTGGCGGCCGCCACACCCGCCAGCACATCCCCCGAGCGCAGCGGCGTGGCCTTCGCCAGCAACTCCTGCAGGCTGGCGAAGGCATGGGTATGGCTGTCTATCGTGTGGCTGAAGCGGGGCATGGTTCGGTTCCTCCAATCCCCATCTTACGCCAACTTATAAACTGCGCAGCGCGCCTTCCAGTTGCGGATAGCGGAAGACAAAGCCGTCGGCCAGCAGCCGGCGCGGCGCGACCCGCTGGCCTTCCACCAGCAAGTCGGCCTGCTCGCCCAGCAAGGCGCGCATGACGAAGGCCGGCGTGGGTACGAAGGAAGGCCGGTGCAGCACCGCGCCCGCCACCCGGGCGAAGCGGCGCTGCTCGATGGCTTCCGGCGCGCAGAAGTTGTAGGCGCCGCTCACTGCCTGTGCTTCGCTGCGGCGCGCCAGGTGGGCGATGCCGCGGATCACGTCGCGCACATGCACCCACGTGACCCACTGCTTGCCGCTGCCGAGCGGGCCGCCCACGCCGAAGCGGACCGGCAGCAGCATCTGCGGCAGCGAACCCTGGTGGCCGAAGACGAGACCAAAGCGCATGCAGCCGACCTGCACGCCATGCTGCTGCGCCTGGCGCGCGGCCACTTCCCATTCCTGGCACAGCTGCGACATGAAGATGGCTTGCGGCGCGCTCTCCTCCGTCAATTCCGTCGCGTCACCCTGCGGCTGCACGCCGTAATAGCCGATGGCCGACGCCGACAGCAGCACGCGCGGCTTGTGCTGCGCGCGGGCGATCCACGCCACCAGATCCTGCGTCAGCGCCACCCGGCTGCGGCGCAAGGCCGCCTTGCGCGCGTCCGTCCAGCGGCGCCCGACGATGCGCGCGCCGGCCAGGTTGACCACCATGTCGATGCGCTGCGCATCCGACAACTCGTTCAGCGAGTCGATGCAGCGCACCTTGCCATCGAAGGTCCAGGCGGCCTGTTTCGGCTGGCGCGTCAGCACCGTCACCGCATGGCCGTCGGCCAGCAAGGCGCTGACCAGCTGCTGGCCGATGAAACCCGTGGCGCCCGTCACCAACACGGTCTGCGGCGTACTGGCGAACCGCAGATCCTCCGTCTCCTTTTCCGCCATCTCCTTGCGCCGGCCCAGCTGCCACACGGCATACGCGTCGCGCAGGCCGGACAAGCCCACGCCCACGCCGCACAGGGCGAGGAAGACGCTGAGCCAGCCATACGGCTGCCACACGAGGGCCGTCGGCAACGTGGCCCACTGGCTGCTGTTCAGGGCCAGCAAGGCGATGAAGGCGCCCGCGTTAATCGCCAGCACCGTGTGCGTGACGCGCTCCGTGGCGGGCAAGAGGCGGGTCTGGTCTTCCACGACGAAGTCCCACAGGGTCAGCACGATTTCCACGCCAAACACGATGACCAGGACCCAGGCCCAGGCGCCATGCCACTCCCAGGCCGCCAGGCCGACGAACAGCAGGCTGTAGATCAGGGCGCGCGTGGCGTGGATGGTCAATTCCAGCCTTGCGGAGGCTTTTTGCGGCAGCGCCTCCGTGATTTCATGGTGATAGATGGTGTCGAAGGCGCCCAGGCAGCCTTGCGCCGCCATCAGTTGCAGGGCCAGCAGATGCGTATTCATGGTGTCTCCTTGTAAAGGGCGGGCGCCGCGCTTTCGCGGAACACGCCCACCTGTGTAAACGTGGTGCCGAACAGCGCGTGGCGGATCTCGATGCGGATATTGAACTGCTGCGGCGTATCGTTGCGGTGGCACAGATAGGTCTTGCCGGGCGTGAGCACGCCGGGCAGCGGCATGCGCCAGCCGAAAAGATCCCAGAAATAACCGTCGCTGGTGAAGTGCAGGTTGCCATCCTCGACGTGGAGCAGCAGCTTCATGCCCAGGCCCAGGCCCACGTATTCGAGCACTTCGCCCTTTGCGCTTTCGGCCATGTAGGAGGTGAAGCGGATCGGCGCGCGCCCATGCAGGCGGTAGGTGCGCTGCTTGAAGATGAAGGGGCAGCCGGGGCGCGAATAGACTTCGATATCGACGGGGAAGTCGTGGTCGTCATGGGGGATCAGGGCGCCATCGATGAAGGGCCGCGTCAGCCAGCCGAGGAATTTTCCCAAGCGCGAACTGGTGAGCTCACTGAGTTCGCCGCGGTAGTACAGGGGCTGGCCCGGCGCGGGATTTTTCTCGAAGCGGCGGCGGATGTCCGGGTGCAGCGCGAGCCACCGTTCGCCCATCACCTTCTTGAACAGTTCTCCTTCCGAGGGGCCGTTCATGATTTGCCACGCTTGCCCGGTTTGTCTTCCGGGCTGAGGAACTTGGCCACCTTGCCGCCCATCGACAGCATGCGCTGCAGGGTCGCCGGCGGCAGGTTCTTGTAGTCGCTGTAGGTGCTGCTGAGCATTTCCAAAAACGCCAGCACCTCGCCCATGCGCGCCAGCGTCTCTGGCGGTATCGCCGCATCGTGCTCGCCCTCGATCGCGCATTCGCGCAGCACCGTCAGGGTGGGGTCGATCTCGCGCCGCTTGCGCTCTTCCATGATGACGCGGAAGATTTCCCACACATCCTGCAGGGCGACGAAATGGTCGCGCCGGTCCCCCATCACGTGCGTGATGCGCACCAGGCCCCAGCTTTGCAATTCCTTCAGACTGTTGCTGACGTTCGAGCGGGCCACGTTCAGGCTGGCCGCGATGTCTTCCGCCGTCAAGGGTGCGTTGGCCAGGAACAGCAGCGCGTGGATTTGCGCCACCGTGCGGTTGACGCCCCAGCGGGTGCCCATCTCGCCCCAGTGGAGAATGTATTTCTGAGTAGTCGGGCTTAATTCCATGATTTCTCTTATTTCTGTCGTTGCAGAAATGTAAGACGGAACGGAAAACGAGTCAAGCGCGATTCGTCAGGACTGTGCCGGTGGCTGGCCCATGGCGCGCAGGAACGCCTGCTGCGAGGCGTGCAGCTGGCCGTATCCGAGTTCGCGGTAGACGAGGCCGTGGCGCGGCGCCAGTTCGGCCAGGATGCGCGCCAATGCCGGGTAGTGGCGGTGGCTCCAGGTGGGGAACAAATGGTGCGTCAAGTGCAGATTCAAGCCGCCCAGCCAGTAGCCGAGCCAGCGCAGGGCGCGCGGCCTTGGCGTCCAGTCGCACGCCGTATAAAACGTGTGCTGGTACCAGTCGTGCGGCAGGGTGCCGTCTTGCCCCGGCTGGAAAAACTCCACTTCGGCCCAGTGCGTCCCGAGGATCAGCGCCACCAGCGCGCACGAGGCGATCATCTGCCCCAGAAAATACGCGCCCAGCACCACACCCCAGCCGATGCCATGCTGCTGCAGCGCCCACATGGGCAGCGCCAGCACCAGCGCCACGTGGCCCAGCTTCCAGCCCAGGAACGACAGCCAGCCGCGCCAGCCCTGCAGGCGGCTGTGCGCGGCCACGGGCGTCTTGCCGAAGCGGTCCAGCCAGTCGCCATACCAGTTCAAATACGGCAGCGACAGGGCCGCCACCACGGGCCAGTACAGGTATTGATAGCGGTACTGGGGCGACCAGCGTTGGAACGGCGTCTGGCGCAGGAACGGGTTCGGTTCCGTGTCGAGGTCATAGCCTTCCACGTTGGCGTAGGTGTGATGGAAGTGCACGTGGCGGATGGTCCAGAAATCCGTGTCCACGCCGACGGGCAAACCCACCAGGCGGATCAGCACGCGGTTCCAGGCGCCCTGGCGGAAGACGGCGCTGTGGGCCGCATCGTGCAGGGTATTCATGGCCAGCGCCATGGCCGCCACCAGGCTAGCCACATAGCTGGCGACAAATGGCCAGGTGCTGTCGGCGCTCAAGGCCAGCGCATACAGCCCCACCGTCAGCGCGGCCAGGAAGATGGTCTTCGCATGCAGGCGAAGGTCGCCAAAGCGGTGTTTTCCTTTGTCCGCCAGGTAGGCGTCGGCGCGCGCACGCAGTTCGCGGCGGAAGGCAGAATCGCGGGCAGGCTGGAAGCGCAGCGGCGGCAGCGAAGGTACAGGCTGCGTCACGCGCGCGTCCCCGCCGCTGCCGGCCACCACAGGCGGCGCGCGCCGTCGAGGCCATGCGCCAGCAGCGCGGCCAGGAACACCATGCCCCACGCATCTCGCGCGCCATACCAGCCCAGGAACAGCAGCGGCGTGGCCAGCGCGATGGCGACCCAGGCGATGGCGCCCCAGCGGCGCGCATCGGACAGGCCGCCCAGCGCCAGGGTGCCGGCAAAAATCAGCGCGAACAGGATGGCTTGCTGCGCGCCCGCCAGCGCCGCTTCGTGGTTGACGTAATAGATCACCAGGCCAAACAGGATCACGCCGCCGCTGCCGATGAACAGCTCGGGCACCTCGAACGTGCCGCGCGACTGCCAATGGGGAAAGCGCGTGCGCAGCCATGCGAACAGTTTGCCGTTGCTGGCCAACAGGGGGTTGTGCGTCGGCGTCATACCCTTCACGCCATAGCGCATTTGCACGCCTTCGAGTTCGGGCTGAAAACTGCCGAACAGCCGGTCCCACAGCAGCAGGGTGCCGCCGAAATTGCGGTTGATGTAACGCTTGTCCGTGCCGTGGTGCACGCGGTGGTGCGACGGCGTGACCATGAAGCTATCCAGGATGCCGGACTTGTTCACCAACGCATTGTGGTTGTAGAACTGCACCGTGTAATGCAGCGACGAGACGACGAGGAAGATTTCCAGCGGCACGCCCAGCACGGCCAGGATGGCGATGAAGGGGAAATTCGTCAGCGACGAATACCAGGAATTGCGCACGCCCAGCGACAGGTTGAAATGCTCGCCCTGGTGGTGCACCACGTGCACGGCCCACAGCAAGGGGATTTTATGGTGCAGCCGGTGCATCCAGTAAAAGCACAGGTCCCAGGCAAAAAAAGCGAACACCCATTGCGCTGCCACCGGCCACTGGTCGACGATGTGCAGGTTCACGTGGCGCAGCAGCAGGGCGAAGGCCGCCACCTCCACGCCACGGAACACCCACATCAGTATGTGTCCGGAATTGAGGTTGAAAATCACGTCCTTCCACGGCACGGGTGTCTTGCGTACCCATTTCAGGATCAGCAGTTCGGCCAGCACGAAGGCCAGCATGATCAAAAACGACAGGGCAAAGGGATTCATCATGGTGCGGTTTTCATGGACACGGCGCGACGGGCAGCCAAGGATACCTGCATTTTCGCCAACATGCCGCCAGCGATGCCAACAGCCAGGCCGGCGGCCAGGTCGATGCTCACGTGCCGGCGCAGCGCGATGATGGCGTAGCAGATGGCCACGCCCAGCACCACGGCCAGCGCGGAGCGCAGCCGGTGGCGCCTGTCGCACAAGGCCCACACGCACAGCAGGGTCAATGCGCCATGCAGCGAAGGCAGGCAGTTTTGCGCGGAATCGGCTGCCTGCAGCAGGCGCAGCGCCTGCGTGCTCCAGGCGCTGCCGTCACCGACGGGCGGATACGCGAGCGTGGTCGGATACAGCAGGAAGACCACGCCGCAGGCCAGCGCGGAAAGCGCCATGGCGCGCGCCAGCCAGCGCACCCTCGCCGCATCGGCCGCCAGGTAGGCGTAGGGGATCAGGATGAAGAACGACAGGTACAGCCAGATGGCCGAGTCGCTGTAGGGAATGGCGCGGTCGATGGCCGTTTCGGGCAGCAGCACGCCCTGCCCTTGCAGCAGGTCGCTGGAAAAATACACAAGGCCGACGCTGCCCCAGCCGGCCAGCAGGTGCAGCAGGCGGCCGCGTATGGTCATGGAAGAAGGATTCATGCGCTTGCGAGGCGCCGGATGCGGCGCCGTTTCGTGGTGGGGTCAAAGGGAGGCAATTCGCCGCTGATCGTCCAGGCCAGGCCGTCGACGGCCACGCCCAGGCCCTGCAGCACCGCGGCCAGGTGCGCGCGCAGGGCGGCCAGGCCGGCATCGTCGAGGGCCGCGTGCAGCTGCAGGGCCGCTTCGCCCGACTGGGCCAGGCGGTAATCGGCGTCCGGCGGCAAGGCTTGCGCGAAGGCCCGCGTCAGCACGTCGGCAAACACGGCGACCGACTCGCCGCCGCGCGCCGACGGCAGCAGCAACATGTCGTCGCAGCGCCCTTCGATGCCGTCGATGGCGCGCGTGGCGCGGCCGCACGGGCATGGCGTGGCGCGCGCGAGCAGGATATCGTCCAGGCGGTAGCGCACGATGGGCTGCGTGACGCGGGTAAAGTCCGTAATCACGGGCACGAAGCGACGTTGCTGTTCGCCTGCCTCAGCATCGAGCCACTGCGGCTCGATGTGCACGTATTCCTCGTTCAGGTGCAGCACGCCGTGTTCGCAGCTGCTGGCGAGGAAACCCTCGGTGGCCTGGTAGATTTCATGCACCGTGCCAAACGCCTGCGCGATCAGGGCGCGGTCCTGCGCTTCCAGCACTTCGGCCACCGAGATGACTTTTTTCGGCGCCAGCGCCAGGCTGCCATCGATGACGCGCAAGGCCAGCTGGCGCAGCACCTGGGCCGGCGCGACGATGACGGACGGTTGATAGTGCGCCAGCCGCGCGCACAGGCTGTCGAACGGTTCGAACAAGTCATAGAAGGCAAAGGTCAGCCACGGCGAGCGCACGGCCGTGTACAGATTGCTGTTCGCGCGCAGGAACAGCGCGACCCGCTCGCCGGAGAACAGGCCCTCGGGCAGCGCCTTGGCCAGCATCACGCCCGCCCATTGGGCCTTTTCGCGGGGGCTGACGGTAAACACGGCGCGCCGCGACGAGGTGCCCGACGACAGGCCCACCGTGATGTCACCGACGGCCGGCGTGAAGTCGCGGCTATGCTCGGCCGCCATGGCCGCGTCCATCGCCTGCGCCAGCGTGACGCCTTCCGTGTTCATGGCATCGAAATGCTCGAGCATCAAGGCCTTGTTCATCGTCGGCCACTGCGCCAGGGGCAGATCGCGGTACGGGGCGAAGTAAGCGCTGCGCGCGCACAGGGTGTCGATGAAACGCGCCAGCTGCTTGCGCTGGTAGGCGTCGAGCTGCGCGCGGCTGGTGAAGCGCAGGCGGCGCGTGCGCCAGTACGACAATAACAGCCAGACGATGCGCTTCACGGGCGGCCCGCCACAGGCAGATAGTCGGGCGTGTCTTCATGCGTGATGCGGATCTGCGCATTGCCCGACCGGTGCAGCTGGTGCAGGCGGTTCAGGGTGGCGTAGTACAGCGCGCGCTTGTGCTGGATGAGGAACGACAGTTCGGACGGTCCGCGCAGCTGCTGGAAGCTTTCCGGCACCCAGGCCGCGTCCGACGCCAGCAATGTCCAGCCTTCGTCCTGCAGCACGAAGGCGCCAAGATGGCCGATCGCATGGCCGGGCAGGTCGACGATGTAGATCTCGCCCGTGCCGCTGACGTCGCGCCCGTGCGTAAACGGCAGCAGGGCCGCCGGCAAGGCCGTCTCGGGCACGCTTTCCACGAAATCCAGGCGGTCGGCGATATCGGGCGGCAGCAGCTCGGGCACGAAGGCCTGGCGCACGGCGGCCACGCCGGACAGGCCGCGCACGGCGTCCCAGCCCGTTTTCGAGGCCATCAGCCGCGCGCCGGGAAAGTCGCGCAGGCCGGCGATATGGTCGGCGTGGAAGTGCGACAGCAGCAAGGTGTGGATGTCGCCGGGCGACACGCCATGCGCGCGCAACTGGCCGTGCAGCGATTCCTTCTCGTCAAACGAAATCGGCGTCACCCACGCATACATGCGGTACACGCCTTTCGACGTGGCGGCGCGGAAGTGCTCGGCGTAACCGGTGTCCCACAGGTACAGGCCCGCGCGGGTCTCGATCAGGTAGGCGCGCGAGGGGAAGCAGCGGCTGGCCAGCCCGCTGCCTTTCAAGACCATGCACGAAGGATGGGTGCAGTGGCCGACGCGAAACGCGGTGATGCTAGCCATTGCGCTCCTTGCCCACCTTGTGCGCCGCCGCTTCCTGGCGCATCCACTGCGCCGTGCGGGCGATGCCGTCCTGCAGGCTGACGACGGGACGATAACCGAGCACCTTGCGCGCCTTGGCGTTATCGAGCGTCATGTCGAAACTGAGCGCGCCGATGCTGTAGGGCGTGAGCGATGGTTCGCGGCGGGTAAAACGCGAAGCGAACTGCATCAGGCGCGCAAGCACCGCCAGCACGCGGTAAGGTACGCTGACGATCTCGAACGGCTGCTGCAGATGGTCGCAAAACAGGCTGCGCAAGATGTCGCACAGGCGCGCCGGTTCGCCATTCGTGATGTTGAAGGCGGCGCCCGAAGCGATGGTCTTGTGCACGGTGGCCAGCCACATCGCATGCACGACATTGTCGACGTAGGTGACGTCAATGGTGGCCGCGCCGCCGTTGGGCAGGGGCAGCTTGCCGCCGCGCTCCTGCAGCACCCGCGCCAGGCGCGGGATCAGCACCTGGTCGTGCGGGCCGAAGATGGCGCGCGGGCGCAGGATCACGCAGGTCATGCCGCGGTGGCGGTCGACGCAATCCTGCACCAGCTTTTCCGCCATCGCCTTGCTGCGCGCATACGCGTTGACAAAAGAATCGGGGCGGAAGGTTTCCGGCACGTCGTAGCGGTTGTGGTAATCGAAATAGATGGCCGGCGTGGAAATGTGCACGAAGCGCGCCACGTGCAGGCTGGCGGCCGCGCGCAGCAACTGCGCCGTGGCCGTGACGTTGGCGGCGATGAAGTCGCGCTCCGCGCCCCACGGCGACGACAGCGCGGCGCAGTGCCAGACGGTGTCCATGCCGCGCACCAGCTCGTCGACCTGGCGCGGCGACGCCTGCGCCAGGTCGAGCGCGACGAATTGCGCGCCCATGCGTTCAAGTTCGCGCCCGACGGCGGCGTTGCGGCCCGTGGCGCGCACTTCCACGCCCTGCGCCAGCAGGG
The DNA here is from genome assembly GCF_009208735.1 of Janthinobacterium rivuli. Classification (GTDB taxonomy): domain Bacteria; phylum Pseudomonadota; class Gammaproteobacteria; order Burkholderiales; family Burkholderiaceae_D; genus Janthinobacterium. The sequence continues at coordinate 339,010 of NZ_WFLJ01000002.1, forward strand.
TGCGCACGGCATTGCGCCCCAAGCCGCCCGTCGCTCCCGTGACCAGTATCCGCCTCATCACACCACCTTCACAGGTCAAGAATCATGCCGCCGATGGTCAGGCCTGCGGCCGTGCCCATCATCAGCAAACGCTGGCCCGCCACGGCCCGGCCCGTCATCACCGCCTCGTGCAGGGCGGTGGGCAGGGACGCGGCCACCTGGTTGCCATGCGTTTCAAATATCTTGATGATTTTAGCATCGGGAACGTCGAGGATGCGCGCCGCATGCGCGAGCCCCAATGGGCTGGCCTGGTGGGGCACGACCACATCGACCCGTTCCAGTCCGGCGCCCGATTCCTGCATTAATTCCGCGAGGAAATCCGGCATCACCTTGACGGCCAGGCGGAACACGGCCTTGCCATCCATGCGGAACAGGTAGTCGCCCGGTTCGCAGCCGTTGCGCGGGTTGCGCTCGGTGCCGCCGCCGCGGATTTCGCAGTAGCGCCGCCCTTCCGGATACGTGCCCATCTTGTAGGCGCGGATGCCGGCGCTGCCATCGCCCTGCTCGACGATGACGGCGGCGGCGCCGTCGCCAAAGATCATCGACGCTTCCGGCTCGCTCCAGTCGACGCCGCGCGAAGCGAGGTCGGATGAAACGATGGCGATGCGCCGGTAGGCGCCGCCGGCCAGCATCGAGGCGGCCACGCGGAAGGCGGCCATGAAACTGAGGCAGCTGGCGTTGACGTCGAAGCTTTGCGTTCCTGGCGGCAAGCCTGCGTGTTCGGCGACGAAGCAGGCCGTGTTCGGCAATGCCTGCTCTGGCACGCCGTTGGCGCAGATCAGCAGGTCGATGTCGGCCGGACGCAGGCTGGCGTTCTTCAGCGCGTCGAGCAGGGCGGCGGCGCCCAGCTGGCTTTGCGATTCATCGGGCGCGGCGACAAAGCGCGACAGCACGCCGCTCTTGCGCAGGGTGTAGCCGGCCGGATGACCCAATGTCAGGTCCAGGCTGGCGGAAGTCACACTATGCGACGGCACGGCTTTGCCCGTCGCGATCAGGCGAACTGGAATCATGTTGGCCTTAACAAAGTAAATATGGTTATGAATTAATCGCGTGCCAGCGGCGGCAAGTCAACGCCGCAGTTCTTGCAGAAATTGGCATCGTCATCGAGCCCTTCTTTCAGGCACGTGGGACAGGTACGCGTGGTGACCAGCTTGGAACTGCGCTGTACCGTCATTTCGGCACTGATAATGCCGGTAGGCACTGCCAGGATGCCCCAGCCGAGCAACATCATCAGCGAAGCGATGGTGCGCCCGATGTCGGTGCGCGGCGTGATATCGCCGAACCCGACGGTGGTCATGGTGCTGATGGCCCAGTAGATCGACGTGGGGATACTGCTGAAACCGTTATCCGGCCCCTCCACGACATACATCACAGTACCCAACAGAAAGACCACCATCATGACAAAAGACAAGAAAATGAGGATCTTGCGCCGGCTGGCCAGCAAGGCCCGCCCCAGCACCGTGTATTCATGCACGTAGGACGTGAGCTTGAGGATACGGAACATGCGCAGCAGGCGCAAAATGCGCACGTCGATCAGCACGTGGGCGCCCGGCAGCAGCAAGCCGATGTAGGTCGGCACGATGGCCAGCAAGTCGATAATGCCGAAAAAACTCTTGGCGTAACGCACCGGATGCCGCAGGCACGACAGGCGGGCGACATATTCGATGGTAAATAAAATGGTGAAAAACCACTCCAGCGCCGTCAGCCAGGCGCCATAGCGCTCGGCCACGGAGGCGACACTGCTGAGCACGACCACCGTCACGCTGACCAGGATGGCGGCGATCAGCAGCAAATCGAAGGCGCGGCCCGTGCGCGTTTCCGCCTCGAAGATGACGGTGTACACCTGCTCGCGCCAGCCCCGCTCGGGCTTGCCATATTTTTGCTGCGTTTCCTGCGCCGCCAGTTGCTGCGGCGTCAGGGGCGCCGCTCCGCTCTTCGTCGCGGCTTTCATGTGGTGAGTGTGCTCATATACTATTATTGTATAGATAATTGACAAAGCACGGCGACACGCACGATTGCAATAAGGTTTGCGCTACACCAACTTCTTCGCCAGCAACACGGCATTGCGCCGGTCGCGCTCGGCTTGCACGATGTCCGCCGTGCGCGCTTCCGACAGGCCCACCGTGTGCAGCACCGTGGCCGTCAGTTGCAGCGCCGATTCCAGCGCCTCGGGCACGACCAGGGTGGCGCCCGCCTGTATCAGGGCCACGGCATGCGCCTCGTCGCGGGCGCGCGCATACACGGGCAGCTGCGGATACTCGCGGCGGATCGATTTCACGGCATGCAGCACGGATGCCGCATGGTCCATGGTCAGTACCACGGCGGCGGCCCGGTCCGCATTGACCTTCTGCAGCAATTCCGCGCGCGACGCATCGCCGAAATACACGGGGAAACCGCGCGGATGCAAGGTCGTCACCAGGCGCGCATCATTTTCAATCGCCACATAGGCGATATCCTGCTCCGTCAGCACCTTGGCCAGCAACTGCCCCACGCGGCCGAAACCGGCGATGATGACGGTGCTGCCCTGCGGCGGCGGCGCGCCGTGCGCCAGGTCGGCCAGTTGATGGTGATGGCGCCGTTCCCACCAGTTGCCGAAAGCGCGCGCCGCCTTGGCCAGCGCCGGCGTGGCGAACAGGCTCAGGCCCACCACCAGCATGACGAACTGCGCCACCTGCGGGCCGATCAGCTTGGTACCGAGCGCATACGCGACGACGATGAAGGCGAACTCGCCGCCCTGCCCCAGCAGCACGCCCGTTTCCACGGCGCGCCCCCAGTGAAAGCCGCCGATGCGGAAAATCACGCTGATGACCAGGGTTTTTACGGCAAACAGGCTCAGCACGGCCAGGGGAATCAAGACGGGCGACTTGAGGATTTCGCGCACGTCGATCTGCATGCCCACCGACATGAAGAACAAGCCCATCAACAAGCCCTTGAAGGGCTCGATCGTCACTTCCACTTCGTGGCGAAATTCCGTTTCCGCCAGCAGCAGGCCGGCCAGCAAGGCGCCCAGCGCCATCGACAGGCCCGCCAGGTAGGTCAAGCCCGCGATGCCCAGGGTGCTGAGCAGGGTCAGGGCCATGAACACGTCGGGCTGGCGTTTCTTGACGAAAAACTGGAACAGCGGGCGAATCACGCGGCGTCCCAGCAGATAGATCAGCAGGATGGCGCCGGCCGATTTCACGGCCGCAAAACTGAGCAGATACGCCAGGTCGTCGCTGCGTCCGCTGGCGAACACGTCGATCAGGATGAACAGCGGCACCACCATCAAATCCTGGAACATCAGGATGGAAAAGCCCGCCTGTCCGCTTGGGGTCTGCAAGGAGCGCTGGTCGGTGAGCAACTGCATCACCACGGCCGTGGACGACAGCGACAGCACCAGACCCAGCACGATGGACGCTTCCAGCGACAGGCCAAAGTAATACGCCACGGCGCCGATCAGACAGGCGCTGACGGCCACCTGCCCCACGCCCGCGCCGAATACCCAGCGCCGCAGCGCCCACAGCCGTTCCGTCGACAGTTCCAGACCGATCATGAACATCAAGAACATCACGCCCAGCTCGGCCAGGCCGCTGACCTGCTCGGCACGGACGAACGAGAAATACGTCAGCCACGTGAAGTCGCCGGCCCACAGGCCGAAGCCGAACGGGCCGAACAGGGCGCCGACGGCCAGGAAACCGAGCACCTGGTTGACCTTCAGGCGTTGCAATAGCGGAATGAAAATCCCGGCCAGGGCGAGAAACAGCAGGGTTTCCCGCAAATAAGGTAAGGCGTGTTGCTCTTCCAAGATAATCCTAACTGAATGACATCTATGCTGAATTGGCAATTTTCGCATGCGCGCCCATGGTGAAGCAGGAGCACACACGATATTTTTCCATAAAGAAATAAATCCGCTACGGGCGCTGCGCTTGCGGCGGCGCCAGCATGTCCGCACGGGGGCGGTCCCAGCCCGGCACGTAGGCGGGACACGGCCGGCTGCGGAACTGTTGCAGTTCGACCGTGGTGAAATTGGGCAGCATGCCGGGGTTGAAACGCACGTCCGTCAGTTTGTCCGCATTCAAGCGGGGCATGCGGGCGAAGCGGAACCAGGCGTCGACATAGCAATTATCCTCCTGCAGCGCGCGCAAGGCGGTCAGGCTGCCGGCCGCCTGTGCCGACACGGCGATACCGGGCGCCAGTTGCTGGCCCTGCTTGGCCGTTTCGGCCAGCCCGGCCGGGCAGGCGGCGGGCGCCAGCGCGTCCGGCAGCAGGCTCAGGGTGCCACGCCGCAGCGTGTACACGTCGGTCTTGCTGTCGAGCGAGACATAAATCCAGCACAGCGGATTGCTGGGGAATGCCGTCATCGCCACGTCCCACACGCGCGTGCCGGGGTCCAGGCGCTGCACGGCCGCCTCGATGCGCGTGCGGCCGAGGGCCGACGCCACGCCCTGCGTGCCGATGAAGGTGGCGGCCAGCGCGAAGGCCAGCAGCAGCGGCCCCCGCCCCCGCTCGCCGGCACGTCCCTGCAGCACGGCCAGCACCATGCCCAGCCCCAGCAGTACGACCAGCGAAGCGGGCGCCAGGTAGGTTTTATAGGTGAAGAAGCACAGGGCCGCCGCCAGCGCGGCCAGCAGCACGCTTTTGACGATGCCATAACGCAAGGACATGATCACGGGCACGCCCAGCAAGACCCAGAACATGGGCTCGACAATGAAGACCATGTCGCCATACAGCCAGCGGCTGTTGAAGGGATAGAACGGGTGCAAGCCGTAGGAATTGAGGAAATCCATGCCCATGTGCAAGCAGAATCCCAGCAGCAAACAAGCCGCCAGGCCGATGCGGGCTGGCACGCTGTCCTTCAGCAACCGGCGCGCGCCGGGCCACAGCAACCATAACAGTGCCAGCAGCAACAGCGCCTGCGGCAAGGCCAGCAGCAAGGTATGCGTATGCCCGCGGTGGTGCAGCATGTAGCCGAAAGGCCGTGGCAGCAGGCGGGTCAGCACCAGGTCGAGGTCCGGCGCATTGCTGGCAAACCAGGCCGTAAAGAGAAACAGCGCGCGCCGGGTGCGCTGGGCGGGGGCCTGCGGCTCGGGCGGCAGGCTGCGGTGTACCAGTTCGCCGACCCCGAGGCCGATGACCGAATGCGTAATATTATCCATCGGGCAATTTTACAGGATGCGGCCACCCCAAGAGCAAAGGCTGGGGTCGTACCCTCAGGGTACGACCCCGGATGCTGCCATTGGGTTTGTTCAAATCAAGCGTCTACAGCGCCTGTAAATCTTCCCCACGCATGCCCACCAGCAAGGCGCGCCCATCGGGCAGCACGCGGAACTCGCCGTAACGGGCCTTTTCCCAGCGCGCCGCCTCGCCCTCCTTGAAGAACCAGGCATCGCTGACCAGCACCCAGTTGCCATCTTTCGGCGTCAGCTCGAGCAGGAATTCGCCGGGCGCCAGCGCTTCCTTGGTGTAGGGGCGCAGCAATTCCGCCACGCCGCGCGCATCGCGCCTGGCCACCACGAGGGGCCGGCCGGGCGCCCTCTCCACGCTGGCCAGGGTGGACAGGACGCCCAGGTTGACGAAATTGAGGCGCATGTAATCGCCCTGCATCAGCGAGCGGGGATCGACGGGTTCCAGCGCCACGAAGATGGCGTCGCCCTTGGCGATCAGCTGCTCTTTTTGCCAGATGCCGACATTGGCCACCAGCAGCACCAGCAGCAAGCCCGTCAGCACGCCCAGGCGGACATGGCGGCCCTGGGCGGGCCCGCCCGAGGGTTTGCTTTCCACCAGGTGCAGCACGGCGCCGCGCGTGGCCAGCCACGACAGGGCGCACAGCACGGCGCCGGCCGCGGCCAGCAGCGCCGCCTTGCTGGCCAGCGGCCAGGTCAGCTGGTAATAGAAACTGCCGAGTATCCACGCGGCCGCCAGCGCGGCCGCCACGGCCACGCGCGAACGCCCGCTCGTCAAACAATACGCGAGGATCAACAGCACGGGACCGAGCGCCGGCATGCACCACGCCAGCATGATCAGCACCAGCGCCACGCCGATGGCGGGCAACTGGCGCAACGCCGGCCAGCGCCATCCCGTCCAGGCGGCGGCGGCCGTGGCCAGCACGAGCGACACCCCGTTCAAGGCCTGCGCATACCAGGCAGCGCCCTGGTGCCTGGTCACTTCACGCGCCACTTCGCCCGTAAAGCCACCACCCACGACACCGCCCAGCATGAAGGTCATGCCGGACCAGAAGACCAGCCCCAGCAAGATTGCCAGGACCCAGCCCGTCGACAGCGATTCCAGGAAGGCGGCGACGGGCGCGCCGCGGCCGTCGTTGAAGGCCTGTTTCTGCAACCAATGCACGCCCAGCCACAGCGCCAGGGCCAGCATCCAGGCGAAATACAGCTGCATGGGGTCGTTCTCGAAAATCCAGTCGCGCGTGCTGTCGACGATGCCCAGCCCCAGCAAGCCGCAGGCGACCAGGCCCAACAGCACGCGCAGCCAGTCGCGCGGCAAGGCGGCGGCCACCACCAGGCACGCCAGGCACAGCAGCAGCGACGCCGTCTGCGTGGAACAGTCGCGGTACAGCGCATAACCGAGCAAAGCGCCGCCCACCAGCAGGCAGGGCAAGGCCATTTGCTCGAGAAACAGCGCCACGCCGCGCTTGCGGATCAGCAGCACGGCCGCCAGCAGCACGATGGCGGCCACGATATACGCGCCGGGGCCGCTGCGTATGACACTGTCCAGGGCCGCGCCCAGCGCAAGCATCAGCGGAATGGCGGCCAGCCAGGCGCCGAAGGCCGTCATCAGCACCAGCGGCCACGGCCGTACATCCTGCACGGGACGGGCGGCGCCGGGCGGCAACAGGCCGGCGCGCGTGGCGTCGTCGATCAGGGTGGCGAGCGCATCGGCTCGTTGACGATGAATATTGTTCATGCCGTCTCCCGGCGCGTGCGCCACAGAATGCCTTTCACGGTCAGCGCCAGCAGCGCGGCGGCCAGCAAGCCCAGCATGACCAGCTTGTCGAGACCACTGGCACCGTCGCTCAGCAGCATGCGCATCAGGCCAGCCACCAGCAAGAGATTCAGGCCCAGCGCGACGACGCTCAGGCCGAACACGTCAAAGTAGCGGCGCGTGGACAGCAGGATACCGGCGACGGCCAGCAAGCCCAGTCCGGCCCAGTACGGCGATGCGACCTTATCGCCGAACAGGCCGCTGACAGCCGTGCCCGCGATGATGTAGGTGGCGAGTAGCAGGCCCAGGCGCAAGGCCCAGCTCCCCGCGCCCGTCCAGCGCGCCAGCAGGGGCGAGACGAATACGCACGCGGCCAGCACGACCAGCCAGCCGATGAGGAAAATGGACAGAGCGCTAGAATCGACGCGCCAGCTGTGGTGCGCCTGGGCCCGCATCCAGAGGACGGCGGCGGTAGCCAGCACCAGCATCCACGGCGTCCACAGCACGTCGCTGCGCGCCACCAGGCACAGGGGCAAGGCCAGCGCAGCCCACAGGGCGAACAGCTGCCACGGATCGGCGCCCGTCTGGTAGGTCTGGCCGAAATACGCGAACAGGCCGCCGATGGCCAGCAAGGCCAGCAACAGCAAAGGCACGCGCGCCCTGGGCACGGCGAACGCGCCCACGCAGGCGGCGGCGAACACCCCTTGCAGCAGGGCAAAGCGGCCCATGCGCCCCAGGTCTTCCCAGTTGGCGGCGACCCAGCAGATCAAGCCCATGCCCAGCAGCGCGGCACCGAGCACGGCCACGCCGCGCGGCAGCCAGTAGGCCAGGCGCGCCGGTTCGCGCTGGAAGCCAGCCACTTCCTGCAATTGCCGGGTTTGTTGGGCATCGAGCGCATGGGCCGAGGCGAGTTGGTACACGGCGAGGCGTAAATCCATCGTCTGCTTTCAGGTTGATTGGTAGTAGGAAAGCGTCAGCGCTCGACGCTCACGCCGCGCCAGAAGGCGACGTGGCCGGCAATTTCTTTGGCGGCATCCTTGGGCTGGGGGTAGACCCAGGCCGCGTTGGCATTGACGGCGCCATCGACGACGAGGTCGTAATAGCTGGCCGTGCCCTTCCACGGGCAGACGCTTGTATGGCTGCTGGGACGCAGGCAGGCCTGCGTCACTGTAGCTAAAGGAAAATACACATTGTTTTCAACGACTTGCACCTGCGCATCGGTGGCTTGCGCGATGACGGCGCCATTCCAGCGGGCTATTGGCATTTGGCTATCCTCCTTCTGCGCCGAGTGTAGCCGAAAATGCCCGCCATGGCGCGCGCCATTGGCACCTGGCTTAAGCGCCGCTGATGATCTGGCGCAAGGCTTGCTCGAACACTTCGGGCGGCTGGCCGCCGGAAATCAGGTGGCGCTCGTTGATGATGACGGCAGGCACCGAGTTGATGCCGTTCTGCTGGTAGAAACGCTCTTGCGCGCGCACCTCGTCCGCATAGGCGTTCGATGCCAGCACCTCGGCCGCCTTCACGGGGTCGAGGGCGACCTTGCCGGCCACGGCCAGCAAGACCGCGTGCGAGGACGGATCCTGGCCTTGCGTGAAATACGCATCGAACAGCGCCATCTTGAGTTCCTTCTGGCGCCCTTCCAGCGCGGCCCAGTGCAGCAGACGGTGCGCATCAAACGTGTTGTAGATGCGGCCGCGCTTGTCCATGGCGAAGGTAAAGCCCAGCTGCTCGCCGCGCGCGCGGATCGCTTCGCGCGACTGCGCCATCTGTTCCGGCGTGGAACCGTACTTGCGGGCGATGTGTTCGCCGACATCCTCGCCTTCAGGCGGCATATTCGCGTTCAGTTCGAAGGGCTGGAAGTGGATCTCGGCCTGGACCGTGTCTTGCAGCTTGTCCAGTGCCTGTTCCAGCGATTTCAGGCCGACCACGCACCAGGGGCAGGAAACGTCGGAAACGAAATCGATACGGACGGGAACGGGTGTGGCGGAGGAGGTGGGGACAGTCATGGTGGGCAGCCTTTGCGCGAGTCGGTGGCGGCCGCACCGCGCGGCGCCGCAAGCACAGCATATGCGTGCGGGCCGCGGGAAATCAAGCGCTTACTTCTTCTTGACGGGCGCCTTGGCCCCATCCTTCTTGCCGCCGATCTTGCTTTCTTTGCCAGAGAGCAAGTTAGCGATGTTCTGGCTGTGGCGGTAAGCGAGCAGCACGCTCATGACGATGACGGCCAGCAAGATCGGGTCGACGCCGAACAGCAAGCCATAGTAAAACGGCGCGAACAGGGCCGCCACCAGGGCCGCCAGCGAGGAATAGCGGAAGGCATAGGCGATGATCAGCCAGGTGGCCAGTGTCGCCAGGCCCAGCCAGGGATTAATGCCCAGCAGCACGCCGAGCGCCGTCGCCACGCCCTTGCCGCCGACGAAGCGGAAGAACACGGGCCACAAATGGCCGAGGAAGACGGCGATGGCGACGAGGGCCACGGCCGTGTCGCCCACACCGAGGGCGCTGGCAAAGTGGTCGGCCAGGAACACGGCCAACCAGCCTTTGGCGCCATCGCCCAGCAGGGTCATGATGGCCGCGCCCTTGTTGCCGCTGCGCAGCACGTTGGTGGCGCCCGGATTTTTCGAGCCATAGGTGCGCGGATCGGCAATGCCGTAGACCTTGCTCATCACCACGGCAAACGATATCGAGCCGAGCAAGTAAGCGGCCACTGTCATCGCCACGGTTGTCATTACTGGATTCATTTCTTCCCTTTATTGTGTTTATTGCATCAGCATCGAGGCTGGCGCAGCAGAATATACACCAGCGCCCCGCCTACGGACAGGGCGGGGCCAGGTTTTCTTCATCGGACACTTAATCCTGCAGGGCGCACTGCACCGGCTTGGCGTTCAGTAAATCGAGCAGCACCTGCGGCGCCAGCGAGACGAGAAAACCGCGTCGCCCGCCATTGATGTAGATGCGCGGCAATTCCAGGATGGACTGCTCCACGTACACGGGCATGGCCTTCTTCGTGCCGAAGGGCGACGTGCCGCCGATCATGTAGCCAGAATGGCGCTGCGCCACTTCGGGCTTGCACGGCTCGACGGACTTGCAGCCGATGCCGCGCGCCAGGTTCTTGGTCGACACCTTGCAATCACCATGCATGAGCACGATCAACGGCTTGGCCGCCTCGTCCTGCATCACCAGGGTCTTGATCACCGCGTGCTCGGGCACGTTCAGCTCGCGCGCCGAGACGCTGGTGCCGCCATGCTCCTCGTACGGATACGGGTGCTCGTCGAAGGAAACGTGATGCTTGCGCAGCAACTGCGTCGCCTGGGTTTCGGAAATATGCTCTTTTTTAGCCATGCGTGATACGCTGATCGTTCAGTGAGGAGTGCTAATTATGCAGCAAGAAATCCGCTTTGCCACATTCAATGTCTGCAACCTGGCTCCCGCCGGGGCGAAATTGTATGACAACCTGGAACCGTTGAGCCCGGCGCAATACGAAGCCAAGGCGGAATGGACGGCGCGGCAAATCGACCTGCTCGACGCCGACGTGATCGCTTTCCAGGAAATTTTCTCGCAAGCAGCCCTGCGCGACGTGCTGTCGCGCACGCGCCATTACCACGCGGCCACCCTGGCCGGCCACGATGCGGTCGATGCCGCCGGACGCATGCTGCCCACGGTGGCGCTCGTGTCGCGCCTGCCGCTGGCCGGCGCCGGTGTTGCCTGGGCGAACTTCCCCGCCGGCGTGAGCGTGCCTGCCGACGACAATGCCGACCGCTTCGCCCGCGCACCGCTGCATGTGCAGGTCATCTTGCCTGGTGGACAACTCACCGATGTCGTCGTCGTGCATTTGAAATCGCGCCGGCCCGACTACCGCCATGGCGACGGCAACGATGCGGCCGCCTACGCGCTGGCCAACCTGCGCTCGCTGCAGCGGCGCGGCGCGGAAGCCGTCGCCCTGCGCGTGCTGGCAAGCGAACTGGGCCACAGCGGCCGTCCGCGCATCGTGCTGGGCGACTTCAACGACATCGCCAATGCCGTCACGACGGCCATCGTCATGGGGGCGGGCGCGCCGTGTGTAGCGGGCATGGAAATGCGCGCGCGCCTGTACGACGCCAACGCCATCCAGCTGCGCCAGGATGCCTTGCGCCACGTGGGCTACACGAATATCCACGACAACGCCTACATGACGATCGACCACATTCTCGTGTCCGAGCATTTTCATCCCGCCTCGCCGCGCGCCATCGGCGTGCTGCAGGAGGTGACTTATCTCAACGACCATTTGCTGCTGGGTCTGCCGCACGCCTCCGATCATGGCCAGGTGCTGGCCCGCATCAAGCTGCTGGGAAACATTGATTAGTTCAATAACGCCGCCAGCGCGCTGTCCTCGACTTGCACGCTGGCATAGCGTCCCTGGTATTGCTGGCAACCCTGGCCCCGCAGATAGGCCAGCTGCTGCGCCGTTTCCACGCCTTCGGCAATCACCGTCAATCGCAGCTCGCGCGCCATGGCGATGATGGTGGCGGCGACGGCCGTGTCGGACTCGCCTGCCGCGCCATCCGCCGTGGCGGGCAGGAACGATGGGTCGATCTTCAGCTTGTCCACCGGGTAGTGGCGCAGATTGGCCAGGCGCGAATAGCCGGTGCCAAAGTCGTCGATGGCCAGCCTGGCGCCCAGCGCCCGCAGCTGCGCCAGCACGCCGGCCAGGCGCGCGCCGCCCTTCATCAGCAAGGACTCCGTCACTTCCAGTTCCAGGCAACCGGCGGGCAGGCCCGACACGGCCAGCGCCTCTTGCACGCTGAGCAATAAATTATTGTGCAGGCATTGCGCCGGCGACAGATTCACGGCCACGCGCCAGTCCTGGCCCGCATCGTGCCAGGCGCGCGCGCGTCGGCACGCTTGCTGCAGCACCCAGTTGCCAATCGATACCATCAAGCCGCACTCCTCGGCCACGGCGATGAAGCGCTCGGGCGGCAGCAGGCCCAGTTGCGGGTGGCGCCAGCGCAACAGCGCTTCGGCGCCGACGATCTGCCCGCTGACGACCTCGAGCGCGGGCTGGAATTCCAGCACGAACTCATCGCGCCCCAGCGCTTCGCGCAAGCCTTGCTCCAGGCTGGCCCGTTCGACGATTTGCGCATTCATCTCGGCATTGAAAAACTGGAAATTGTTGCGCCCGTTTTCCTTGGCGTGGTACATGGCGACGTCGGCGTTGTGCACGAGCGCATCGATGCTGTCGCCGTCGCTGGGAAAGATGGCCACGCCAATCGAGGTCGACACCTGCAATTCGTATTCGCCCAGCTGATAGGGCTGCGTGACGGCATGCAGCAGGCTGGACGCCACATGGGCCACCTGGTCGATGCCGCCCACCTCGGCCAGGATGATGACGAACTCGTCGCCGCCATGGCGGCTGACCGTGTCGACGCCGCGCACGCAGCGCACCAGGCGCCGCGCCACTTCCTTGAGCAGCAAATCGCCCACGTGATGGCCCATGCTGTCGTTGATGTGCTTAAAGTGGTCGAGGTCCAGGTACAGGATGGCCAGCATGCTCAGCTTGCGCCGCGCGGCCGCCAGGGCCAGCGACAGCCGGTCCAGCAGCAGCACGCGGTTCGGCAAGTCGGTGAGGAAATCATGTTCGGCCAGGTGGCGCGTGTGCTCCTCGTTCTTCTTGCGCTCGCTGATATCGCTGAGGATGGCCAGGTAATTGCTCAATTGCCCCTGCAGGTCGCGGATGGCCGTCAGCGACAGCCAGGCCGGGTAGCGCCCGCCCGCCTTGCGCTGCCCCACGATATCGCCTTGCCAATAGCCGTTCGCATCGACCTCGTCCCACACGTGGTCGAAGAAGGCCGGCGCGTCCGGCTCCACGCCGTGCAGGACGAAAGGCTTGCCCAGCATGTCGTCCAGGCTGTAGCCGCTGATCTCGCTGTACGCGGGATTCATGCTGACGACGCGCTGCTGCGGGTCCAGCACGACGATGGCGACGCTGGCATGCTCGATGACCTTGACCGCCAGGTACAGGGAACGCTCGGCCAGTTTGCGCGAGGAAATGTCGCGGATCACGGCGTAAAACAGATAGGTATGGTCGAGCGTGACGGAAGTGAGCAGCACTTCGCCCCAGAACAGCTCGCCCGCGCACGTCTGATAGCGCCACTCGTAGCGGCAGTTGCCATCGGCGTGGGCCTGCGCCGCCAGTTGCGTGCCGCGCAACGCGGACAAGGCGCCATCGGGCTGGCGCAACGGTGAAAAGTCGCTGAGACGGCGCCCCAACAGGCGTTGCCGGTCTTCGCATTGAAACAGGGCAATGGCGGCCGGATTCGCTTCGGCGATATGCTCGTCGCGCAGCAGCACGATGGCGTCGGCCGATTTCTCGTACAGCTGGCGGAAATTGTCACCCATCAGCAACAAGGCGCCCTGCGCCGCGCCATCCTGGCCACTGGCCGTGATGTCGACATCGATGCACACCACTTGCCGCACGCGGCCGGACTGAATGACAGGAAACACGGTGGAACAGATGCAACGCGGCGCGGCCCCATCGGCGTCCAGCTTCCACAGGCGCATGCCGCGCGCCTTGCCGCTGTCCCACACGGCCGCCAAGTCGCCGGCAACCTCCTCGGCCACGGTGGCGGTGTCTGGCAGCGCGGCGGCCACCGTGGCCCATGGCTGGCCCAGCGCCAGCTCGGCCGTCACGCCATACAGGCGCGCCGCGCCCAGGCTCCAGTAGCGCACGATGCCGTCGCGGTCGATGCCGCGCACGGCCAGGCCCGGCGCCTGCTCGACGGCGGCGACGATGATGGACAGCAAATCGAGCGCCTTGGCGGCCGGCCCCGCCTGGGGTTCGGCCGCGGCCAGCAAACGGCCCGGCGACGGGGCGGCTCCGGCAATCCGATCAGACATCAGGCCCCCCGTGACGCGGCCACGCGGCAACCGGCGGGCGTATGACCTGTCCGGTGGCGCAACCATCCCGACCATTTTTGCGCGCCGGCGAATCGGCTTCTTGAGCATGCGCAAGCATCGTCACGCGCACGGCGCCGAGGCCGGCAGGGGTCTCCGGTCGCCGTTTTTTGCATTTCAGCCCCGATTTTGTGCAATCTGTCGCACGGCGATGGCGGCCGGACTTGAATCTTCCTAAAGTGGCAACATGCGCATCGCCGTGAACGGCCGCAGCGGCAGGCGTGTTGTCTGCGGCCGCCACGGTGATGCGCTACCCGAATTCCCCCCCGGCCAGCGAAAGGCCGGGTCCGCACCGAGACCTGGCGCCGAATCCCTGCGCCGCTCCTGACCAAAAAAACCTATGAAAAACGAGACCCTGCCCCCCGCCTCTCCCCTTGCCGCCACGCGCCGCCGGCGCTGGCGCACCCCCTTGCTGATCCTGGTCGTACTGGGCCTGGCCGGCGGCGGTTGGACGGTCATGCAATCGAAGCAGCAAGCGGCCAAGGCCGCCGAACTGCAGGCGAGCAAGAAGAAGGTGCAGGAAAAATCGCCCGTGCATGAGCTGGCGCAGGGCGACGTGGCCACCATCGATGCCCGCGCACTGAGCATCAGCCTGCCCCTGTCCGGTTCGCTGGCGCCCTTGACCCAGGCCACCATCAAGGCCAAGGTCTCCGGCGTGATTCAGGAAACGACCTTGCAGGAAGGCCAGTCAGTGGCCAATGGGCAAGTCCTCGTGCGCCTGGACGCGGCCGACCAGCGCGCCCGCCTGACGCAGCAGCAAGCCATGCTCGACGAAGCGCAGGCGCGATTGTCGATGGCCAGCAAGAATGAAGCGAACAGCCAGGCCCTGCTCAAGCAAAAATACATTTCGCAGACGGCTTACGACACGACGCAAAACTCGGTCGACCTGGCGCGCGCCAACGTCAAGTCCGCCGCCGCCATGCTCGACATCGCCCGCATCGCACTGGCCGACACGGTGATCCGCGCACCGATGGCCGGCATCGTCAGCAAGCGCCACCTGCAGGCCGGCGAAAAAGTCTCGCCCGACATGCCCGTCTACACCATCGTCAACCTGGCGCAGCTGACCCTGGAAGCGCCCGTGCCCAGCGCGGATATCCCCCGCATCAAGCTGGGCCAGGACGTGCATTTCAAGGTCGACGGCTTCGGCGCGCGCGACTTCGCCGGCAAGGTCACGCGCATCAACCCCACCACCGAGAGCGGCTCGCGCGCCATGCTCGTCTACATCGCCGTCGACAATGGCGATGGCGCGCTGCGCGGCGGCATGTTCGCCAAGGGCAGCATCGTCACCGAGCGCTCGCCCGTGGCGCCGCTGGTGCCGCTGACGGCCGTGCGCAATGACAAGCAGGGGCCCGTCGTGTATGCGCTGGTGAACAACAAGGTGGTCGCCCAGCCCGTCACCTTGGGACTGCGCAACGACGATGAAGGCTATGCGGAAGTCAAATCCGGCCTGGTGCCGGGCGCGAAAGTCATCATCGCCAAGCTCGATGGCGTCCAGCCGGGCCACGGCGTGACCTTCGCCGCGCCAGCCACCTCCCCCACCGCGCCCGCCACACCGGCGGCCGTGCTGGCACGGAAGGATTAAATCATGTGGATGACCAAAGTCAGTATTCAAAACCCCGTCTTCGCCACCATGGTCATGGTGGCGCTGGTGGTGCTGGGCATCTTCTCCTACCGCGGCCTGGGCGTGGAAAGCATGCCCAGCGTGCAGTTCCCGTTCGCCGCCATTGAAGTGAATTACCCGGGCGCCTCGCCCGAAGCGGTGGAAAACGACATCACGCGCCCCATCGAGGACGCCGTCAACACCGTCAGCGGCATCAAGACCATCCGCGCCAACTCGTGGGAAGGACGCGCCGGCGTCTACCTGGAATTCGAGCTGTCGACGAACATGGACAAGGCCATGCAGGACTTGCGCGACAAGGTGGCCCTGGTGCGACCGCGCTTCCCGAAGGAAGCCAAGGACCCGTTCATCGCCCGTGCCGAGGGCGACAACGAGCGTCCCATCGCCACCATCGTGCTCACCTCCGCCGGGCATGACCTGCGCGCGCTGTCGACCATGACGGAACAGATCATCAGCAAGCGCTTCCAGGGCGTGGCCGGCGTCGGCCAAGTCAAGCTGCGCGGCCTGCGCGCGCGCCAGATCCTCATCAGCATGAAGCCGATCGAACTCAATGCCCAGGGCATCGGCGTCGATGAAGTGATCCGCGCCATCCAGGCGACGAATACCAATTTGCCGGCCGGCTCGATCAGCCATGGCGCGGCCGAGCAGCTGGTACGCGTGGAAGGCAAGATCAAGGATGCGCGCGAGTTCGGCAAGATCATCGTCGCGCGCCGCGCCGTCGGCCCCGTCTACCTGGACCAGGTGGCCACCGTGGTCGACGGCGAACAGGAAGAGCTGTCGATCTCGCGCATGAACGGCCAGCAAGCCGTGACCATGGAAATCACCAAGGTGCAGGATGCCAACGTGGTGGAAGTGGGCACCGGCATCCTGAAAGTGGCGGCCGACCTGCAAAAGACGCTGCCGCCCGATATCAAGCTGCGCGTGCTGGACGACGAATCGGAACGCGTGCAAAGCCAGCTCAATAACGTCAAGCGCACCATCATCGAAGGCGCCGTGCTGACCATGGTGATCGTCTTCCTGTTCCTGCACTCGTGGCGCTCGACCATCATCACGGGATTGACCTTGCCGATCTCCGTGCTGGCCAGCTTCATCGCCATGAAGGCCTTCGGCTTCACCCTGAACTTCCTCACCTTGATGGCGCTGTCGCTGTGCATCGGCCTGTTGATCGATGACGCCATCGTCGTGCGCGAAAACATCGTGCGCCACCTGGGCATGGGCAAGAACCATTACAAGGCGGCCAACGACGGCACCAATGAAATCGGCCTGGCCGTGATGGCCACGACGTTCGCCATCGTCGCCGTATTCGTGCCCGTCGCCTTCATGGACGGCATCATCGGCCGCTTCTTCCTGCAGTTCGGCATCACCGTGGCGGTGGCCGTCCTCGTCTCCCTGTTCGTCAGCTTCACGCTCGACCCCATGCTGTCGTCCGTCTGGCGCGACCCCGTCAAGGACCGCTTCAAGTACGCGCCCTGGCTGGGCCGCTTCATGGCCTGGATCGAGACGGGCATCGACCGCCTGCACGTCTGGTATGGCAAGGTACTGAAAGTGGCCCTGCGCTGGCGCAAGACGACGCTGGCCACGGCCGTGGCGCTGTTCGCGGGCAGCCTGATGCTCGTGCCGATGATCGGCGGCGAGATGTTCCCGGAAACGGACCAGGGCTGGGTCAACCTGCGCTTCAAGACCCCCGTCGGCTCCAGCCTCGCCTACACGGATAGCAAAGTGCGCCAGATCGAAACGGCGCTGAAGGAATTCCCCGAGATCGACAGCCTGGTGGCCAACGTGGGCACGCAGGATGGCCGCAACACGGCCGAGGTGAACCTGAAGCTGACGGACATCAAGACGCACAAACGCCGCTCGCAGCAGGAACTGGAAAAGCTGATCCGCGAACGCCTGGCGCCGATCGCCGGCATCACCCTGTCGGTGGGCAACCGCCCCATCTTCATCGCCATCCTGGGCACGGATGAAGGCAAGCTCGATGCGGTGGCGCACCGCCTGATGGACAAGATGCGCACCATCAAAGGCCTGGCCGACATGGAATACAGCCAGGAAGGCGCCAATCCGTCGACCACCGTGAAGATCAACAACGAGCTGGCCAGCGACCTGGGTTTGTCTGTGCAGCAGATCGGCAATGCCCTGCGTCCGTTCGTGGCGGGCGACACGGTCAGCCACTGGCTGGCCAGCGACGGGCAAAACTACGACGTCAACGTGCAGCTGCCCAAATCGGGCCGCCAGAAGGTGGCCGACCTGGCCGACCTGTCGCTGGCGTCGAGCAAATTTGACGCGAATGGCAAGCCGATCATGATTCCGCTGCGCCAGGTGGTCGACTTCGTGCCGTCGTCCAGCCCGCAAGTGCTGAAACGCCAGGCCTTGCAGCGCCGCGTCGCCATCTATGCGGGCGTGCAGGGCCGGCCCGCCGGCGACGTCGACGCCGACGTGCAGAAAGCCATCAAGTCCATCGACCTGCCGCCCGGCGTGCGCTTCGACGTGGCCGGCAATGCGCAGCAGATGGCCGAGACCATGGGCGGCGCGATGATGGCGCTGGGGATCGCCGTGATCTTCATCTACCTGGTGCTGGCGTCGCAGTTCGGCAGCTTTTTGCAGCCGATCGCCATCATGGTGTCCTTGCCGCTGTCGCTGATCGGCGTGCTGGCCGCTCTCCTGATCACGGGCAGCACCCTGAACATCTTCTCCGTGATCGGCTTCATCATGCTGATGGGCCTCGTGACCAAGAATGCGATCTTGCTGGTCGACTTCACCAACCAGCGCCAGCGCGAAGGCCTGGGGCAGTTCGAGGCGCTGATGGAAGCGGGGCAAGTGCGGCTGCGCCCCATCCTGATGACGACCCTGGCGATGGTGTTCGGCATGCTGCCGATGGCCATCGGCATGGGCGACGGCGGCGAATCGCAGGCGCCGATGGGCCGCGCCGTCATCGGCGGCGTCATCACCTCGACCCTGTTGACCTTGGTGGTGGTGCCCGTCGCCTACACCTATCTGGATAGCCTGGGCAAGCGCGCCGCCCGCTTCTTCGGTGGCGGCGAGCACGCCGAATCCGCCGACGGCGGCAAGGCGCACGCCCACTGATCGACCGGTCGCCTTCACCGTCCCCGCATTGGCGGGGACGACGCGGCGGCTTCCTGAAGAGAGCTTCAGTTGACCAAAGCAGCCCCACTGACTAGACTGTCGCCGTTATCAATGATATGGAGTGACTCGTGGGTGCTTGTTCCAGTGACAGTAGTCGATTGACCATCGGCGATCGGCCTTAGGCAAGACGCGCGCATTCCGCCCGCCCTGCCCTCGGCAAGGTGTGGCTTTACCAGCGGCGATGTCCATTCGCCGCCACTTCCCTCCTCATCGTTCCACCGTGATCGTCTGCTGCCCCCTTGCGGGCGGATTGTCTTCGCCCTCGCACTCGCCTGTTCCTCCCCAGCCGGGAGAAACTGATGGTGGTATTTGACTTTGCGCTGCGCGTTGCCGCGGCATTGACCCTGGGCGCCATGATCGGCGCCGAACGCCAGCTGCGCCAACGCATGGCGGGCCTGCGCACGAACGCGCTGGTGTCCGTCGGCGCCTCGCTGTTCGTGATGGTCTCCGTGCTCGAAGGCGACAGCGCCGGCCATATGCGCATCGCCGCGCAGGTGGTGTCGGGCATCGGCTTTCTGGGCGCCGGCGTCATCATGCGCGAAGGCATGACGGTGCGCGGCCTGAACACGGCCGCCACCCTGTGGTGCTCGGCCGCCATCGGCATCCTGTGCGGCCTCGGTTTTGCGCTGGAAGCGGCCATCGGCACGGGATTTGTCCTGGTGGCCAACCTCGTGCTGCGTCATCTGGCGCAGCGCATCAACGCGCATGGCAGCGAAGCGGGCATCGAGACGGAAAGCATCTACCGCGTGACGGCCGTGTGCGAGGCGGAGCAGGAAGTCCAGGTGCGCAAGCTGATGCTGCGCTTGATCAGCGGCATGCCGGCGCTGATGCTGCAATCCTTGCACAGCGAGGATGCGGCGCAGGCCGGGCGCATCGAAGTGCGGGCCGACCTGCTCACGCCCTTGTCCAGCCTGGGATTGCTGGAGCAGATCGTCAGCCAGGTCAGCCTGGAAGGCAGCGTCTCGGCCGTGCGCTGGGCGCTGGTCAACAACGCGGAATTTGTCGCCGAGCGGGGAGTGTGATGATGAAAAAATTCCTCCATTGGTTTGCCCGGCGCGGCCCTGTCGTGGCCACCTACCGCCTGACCGTCACCTGCCCCGCGGCGCAAGCGGACCACGTCGCGCGCCTGCTGCTGGCCGAACTCAAGGGCGCGGGCCTGGCGCCGTCGCAGATGCTGCGCAGCTGGGATGCGGCACGGCAGGTGGTGCGCCTGATCGCCACGGTGCTGTGCCAGGCCGTGCAGCGCGCCGTGCTGGTGCGCTTCGTCAACCGCGCGGGCGCCTGGCCGCAAGTGCGGCAAGTGCGCTGGGAAGGCGTGGCGCCTTCAGCTTGAGGCGGGCAGGCGCAGCAGGAACAGGGCGCCGCCTTGCGGGCGGTTCTGCGCCTCGATACTGCCGCCGTACGCGTGCACGATGGCTTGCGACAGGGCCAGGCCCAGGCCGAAGCCGGGCGCCTCGCCCGCGCGCGCCTGGGCGCCCCGGTAAAAACGCTCGAACAGGTGCGGCAAGTCTTCCACGCCGATGCCCGGTCCCGCGTCGGCCACGCCCACCAGCGCATGCCCGCCCTCGCGCGCCACGTGCACCGTGATGCTGCTGCCGGGCGGCGAAAACTTCACGGCGTTATCGAGCAGATTGGCCAGCACCAGGTCCACCGGGCCGGCCGCCACGCGCGCCTGCACGTCCACGCCGGCATCGAAGACGATGCGGATGCCGCGCTGCGCCGCCGCCTTTTCCAGGCGCTGCGCGGCCGCCCGCACGAGCGGATTGAGCGCGATGGTTTCCACGGCATTGCGCTCCTGGCCCACGTCCAGGCGCGTGAGCATCAACAGCTCTTCCACCAGGGTCGTCAGGCGCTGCACTTCATCGAGGCAGGAGGCCAGCGCGTCGACATACTCGGGCGCTTCGCGCGGGCGGCGCAGGGTGATTTCAATTTCCGTGCGCAGGCGCGACAGGGGCGAGCGCAATTCATGCGAGGCGTCGGCCGTGAAACGCCGCTGCGCATCGTAGCCGTGTTCCAGGCGGTCCAGCATGGCGTTCAGGGTATCGACCAGGCGGCCGATCTCGTCCTGCGTGCCGGGATGGGGCAGACGCTGGTGCAGACTGGCTTCGCCGATCGAATGCGCCTGATCGACCACGTCGTCGATGGCGCCCAGCACCCGACGCGTGAGCATTTCGCCGGCCAGCCCCACGGCCGCCAGCAAGGCCAGCGCCATGGCGCCAAACAGCACGGTGGCCGCGGCCAGCACGTGGTTGGTGTCGTCGAGCGAACCGGCCACCTGCACCGCCAGGCGCGCGCCGGACGATGGGACGGGAATCGAGACCATGCGCAGCGGCTCGTCGCCAAACTTCGGCAAGGTTTCGAAGACGGTCTCGCCGGCCGCCAGGCGCGCCTGCAGCGCGGGCGGCGCCGGCAGCTGCGCCGCCTCCAGGTTGCGGCTGCGCGCCAGCACGCGGCCTTCGCCATCGATGATCTGCACCAGGCGGTCAAGCCGCGTCAATGACGGCGGCGCCAGGCCCGGCGCCACCTCGTGCACCTGCACGGGCTGGCGCGGCGCGGCCGGCAGCATGGCCATTTCCGTTTCGGCCAGCGCCAGCAGGGCCGCATCGAGCTGGCCATGCACGGCGCGCGACAGGCCCCAGTAGCCGGCCAGCGCCGTGCAGGCGACGATGGCGAGGATGACGGCCAGGTGCACCAGCAGCAAGCGCTTGCGAAAGCTAGCCACCATTGTTTTCCGCCAGGCGGAAACCGCGTCCGCGCACCGTGTGTATCAAGGGCGGCAAGCCCGGCGCATCGACTTTTCCCCGCAGATTGCGCACGTGGACATCGATCAGATTGTCGATGCCGATCAGGTCCGCCTGCCAGATCTGCTCGGCCAGGCGCGCGCGGCTGACCACCTCGCCCGCCTGGCGCAGCAGGATCAATAAAATCGCATACTCCTTGGGTGTCAGCACCAGCGGCGCGCCGGCCCGCGTCGCCTGGTGGCTTACGGGATCGAGCGTCAGGTCGGCCAGCGCCAGCACCAGCGGGCGGCTGATGTCGGAGCGGCGCAGCAAGGCGCGGATGCGCGCCAGCAGCTCCTCGAATTCGAACGGTTTGGTCAGGTAATCGTCGGCGCCCGTGTTCAGGCCCGCCACCCGGTCGGCCGTGGCGTCGCGCGCCGTGAGCATCAGCACGGGCGTCTGGATGCCGCGCGCGCGCAAGTCGCGGCAAAAGTCGATGCCCTGCTTGCCCGGCAACATCCAGTCCAGCACGATCGCGTCGTAATCGACGGCGTAGCTTTCGTCCTCGCCCTCTTCCGCGCTGTGCGCCACGTCGACGACAAAGCCTTCTTCCTGCAAGCCACGCGCCAGCAGGCGCGCCGCCTTGCGGTCGTCTTCCACCAGGAGGATTCTCATGCCTGCCTTTCGCATTGCGCCGTGTTCTTCATGGTGCCATTTTACCGCGCAGCACCGCGCGCGCACCGAACCTGAAGAATGATTCAGGCGTTCTTGGGTGCTTCTTCAGGACGGCATTGCTATGCTTTCCCGGCGCTGCAGTGAGCCTATTCGTAACACGCTGCCCGCGCCCCCTTCTGACCGCCCGCCTGGGCACGGCATCCACGCATGCCCCCTCACCATCAATAACAAGGAAACACGGGATGAACACGACCACCCGCAACGCCCTGGGCGCCAGCTGCGCCTTCGCTCTCGCCTGCTCGGCCCTGGCCGGCTGCGCCAAGCCGACGCCAGCGGCCACCCCGCCCGCCCAAGCGACGCATCTGGACGACGGCAGCATCGCCGTCGACAAGCTGTCGCCGCTGCGCCAGCGCCTGCGGATCGCCGCCGTGCAGGAACAGGACATCGCCACGCAGACGGAAGCGCCGGGCAGCATCGAGGCCATGCCGGAAAAACTGGTGAAGATCACGCCGCCCCTGGCCGGGCGCATCACGCGCTTGCAGCGCGCGCTGGGCGACAGCGTGAAGGCGGGCGATCCGCTGTTCACGCTCGATTCCGCGGAACTGAGCGCCGCCTACGCGGACGACAGCAAGGCGAAATCCGTCCTGCTGCAGGCGCGCCAGGAACTGGAACGCCAGAGAACCCTGTTCGAGGCGGACATCGCCGCGCGCAAGGAGTACGAGGCGGCCCAGGCAGCCTTTGCGCAGGCCGGCAGCGACGCCCGGGCCAGCGCCGACAAGCTGGCCCAGTACGGCGCCGACGCGCGCGGTTCGCGCCGCGACTACGTCTTGCGCTCGCCGATCGCCGGCACCGTGATCGCCATGGAAGGCGCCCAGGGCGGCTACTGGAACGATATCAACGCGCCCGTCATGACGGTGGCCGACCTGTCCACCGTGTGGCTGTCGGCCAACGTGGCAGAAAGGGACCTGGCGCAGGTGGCGGTGGGACAAAAGACGCGCATCGCCGTCGACGCCTGGCCCGGAAAAAACTTCGAAGGCAAGGTCGCGTACGTGGGCGCCGTGCTCGATCCCGAGACGCGTACGGTGAAGGTACGCGTGGCCATCGACAACCGCGCCGGCGCCTTCAAGCCCGGCATGTTCGCCCACGCGGGATTCGCCGGCGCGCCCCGCCGCGCCCTCCTCGTGCCCGCGTCCGCCGTGCTGCAAAGCGGGCCATCGACGCGCGTGATGGTCGAGCGCAGCGCGCTGGTGTTCACGCCGCGCATGGTGGAAGTGGGCGCCAGCCATGGAGACCAGGTGGAAATCGTCTCGGGCTTGCGCGCGGGCGAACGCATCGTCGTCAAGGAAGGAGTGCTGCTCAATGATTGACCGTTTCATCGCCACCTGCTGCCAGCGGCGCGGCATCGTCTGGCTGGTACTGCTGTTCGTCGCCGCCTACGGCGTGTATTGCTGGAAGCAGCTGCCCATCGAAGCCTATCCCGACATCGCCGACGTCACTTCGCAAATCGTCACGCAGGTGCCGGGCCTGGGCGCCGAGGAAATCGAGCAGCAGATCACCATTCCGCTCGAGCGCGCCCTGCTGGGTACGCCCGGCATGCACGTGCTGCGCACGCGCAGCCTGTTCGCGCTGTCGCTGATCACGGTCGTGTTCGAGGATGGCAGCGATGGCTACTTCACGCGCGAGCGGCTGCAGGAGCGGCTCGCCAGCGTGAACCTGCCGTACGACGCCAAGCCGGGGCTCGATCCTTATACCTCGCCGACAGGCGAGATCTACCGCTACACGCTGGAATCGACATCACGCAGCTTGCGCGAACTGTCCGAACTGCAGTTCTGGACCGTGATCCCGCGCCTGCAGCAGGTGCGCGGCGTGGCGGACGTCAGCAATTTCGGCGGCCTGACGACGCAATTCATGCTGGAACTCGATCCCGCAAAACTGGACAGCTACGGTTTCTCGCTGGCCCAGGTGAAGGACGCCATCAACGCCAACAACATCAGCGGCGGCGGCAGCGTCATCGACCGCGGCCAGCAATCGTACGTGGTGCGCGGCGTGGGCTTGCTGCATTCGCTCGACGACATGGGCAACGTCGTCGTCAGCAGCAAGGACGGCGTGCCCGTGCTGGTGAAGGACCTGGGCAAGCTCGCCTACGGCAACGTGGAACGGCGCGGCATCCTCGGCAAGGATGACAACCCCGACACCATCGAAGGCATCACCCTGCTGCTGAAGGATTTCAATCCGTCCGAGGCGCTGGCCGGCATCCATGCGGCCGTCGATGACTTGAACGCCAATGTGCTGCCGAAGGACGTCAAGGTCGTGCCTTACCTGGACCGCAGCTCGCTGATCGACGCCACCCTGCACACGGTCAGTTATACCTTGAGCGAAGGCATGCTGCTGGTCGCCCTGGTGCTGCTGCTGTTTTTGGGCAGCCCGCGCGCGGCCGCCATCGTCGCGCTGACGATTCCGCTGGCCCTGCTGATCGCCTTCATCTTCATGCACCACTTTAAAATTCCCGCCAACCTGCTGTCCTTGGGGGCGATCGACTTCGGCATCCTCGTCGACGGTTCCGTGGTGGTACTGGAAAACATGCTGCGCCGCCGCGAGCGCGAACAGGAGCGGCCCCTCACCCTGCACGACGCCATCGAGGCGACCCTGCAGGTGGCGCGTCCCATCATGTTCGGCATGGCCGTCATCATCGCCGCTTATTTACCCCTGTTCGCCTTCCAGCGCATCGAGTACAAGCTGTTTTCGCCCATGGCGTATGCGGTGGGCGCGGCGCTGGTGGGCGCGCTGGTGGTGGCGCTGGTGCTGATACCGGGCCTGGCCTGGCTGGCCTTGCGCAAGCCGCGCCGCACCTTCCACAACCGCGTGCTGGACAAGCTGGCGGCCGCGTATGGGCGCTTCCTCGAGCGCATGGTCGGCAGGAAGCGCTGGGTGGCGATGGTGTGCGCCGGATCGCTCGCGGCGCTTGCCATCCTGGGCGCGAGCATCGGGCGCGACTTCCTGCCCTACCTCGATGAAGGTTCGCTGTGGCTGCAGGTGCAGATGCCGCCCGGGATCACTCTGGACAAGGCGTCGGAGATGGCCAGCGAACTGCGCCGCGCCGCGCTGGAGTTTCCGGAAGTGTCGACCATCGTCACGCAAACGGGGCGCAACGACGACGGCACCGATTACTGGACGCCGTCGCATATCGAAGCGAGCGTGGGCCTGCATCCGTACAAGAGCTGGAAGTCGGGCATGA
Organism: Janthinobacterium rivuli; assembly: GCF_009208735.1. Taxonomy (GTDB): domain Bacteria; phylum Pseudomonadota; class Gammaproteobacteria; order Burkholderiales; family Burkholderiaceae_D; genus Janthinobacterium. The sequence continues at coordinate 364,286 of NZ_WFLJ01000002.1, forward strand.
GCAAGCAGCAGCTGATCGCGAAAATGAACGCGCGCTTCGCCCGCATGCCCGGTGTCACGGTGGCCTTCATGCAACCGATGATCGATGGCGTGCAGGATAAATTGTCGGGCGCGCACAGCGACCTGACGGTGAAGATCTTCGGCAACGACCTCGATGAAGTGCGCGCCATCGCCGGCAAGGTGGCAAATGTCCTGAAGACCATCCCCGGCGCCTCCGACGTGGCGGTGGACGTGGAGCCGCCGCTGCCCAACCTGAAGGTGGAACTGGACAGGGCAAAAGCGGCCCGCTACGGCATCAACGCGGCCGACGTGGCCGACCTGATTGCCACCGGCATCGGCGGCGCGCCCATCGGCCAGGTCTACGTGGGCGAGAAAAGCTACGACATCGCCGTGCGCTTCCCGCCGGCCACGCGTTCCAGCCCGGACGCCATCGCCAGCCTGAAGCTCACCGCCGCCAACGGCGCGAGGATTCCACTGGCGCAGGTGGCCACCATCGGCACCACCTCGGGCGAAAGCGTGATCGTGCGCGAGATGGGACGGCGCCACATCATCGTGCGCCTGAATGCCCGCGGACGCGACCTGGCCGGTTTCCTGGCCGAGGCGCGCCCGCGCGTGGCGCAAGCCGTGGCGGGCGAGCACCAGCGCATCAGCGTCGAATGGGGCGGCCAGTTCGAAAACCTGCAGCGCGCGCAAAGCCGATTGGCCCTGATCCTGCCGATGACCCTGGGCGCCATGTTCCTGCTGCTGTTTGGCCAGTTCCGCAACCTGCGCCAGCCCGCGCTGGTCTTGCTGGCCGTGCCGCTGGCCATGCTGGGCGGCCTGGCCGCGCTGCACCTGCGCGGCATGACCTTGAATGTGTCGAGCGCCGTCGGCTTCATCGCCCTGTTCGGCGTGGCCGTCCTGAATGCCGTGCTGATGCTGGCGCAGATCAACCGCTTGCGCAGCGGCGAGGGGAAAAGCTTGCGCGAGGCCGTGCTGGAGGGTGCGCGCGACCGCATGCGTCCCGTGCTGATGACGGCCACCGTGGCCGCCCTGGGCCTGACGCCCGCCATGCTGGCGACTAGCCTGGGCAGCGACGTGCAGCGCCCGCTGGCCACCGTCGTGGTGGGCGGCCTGGTGACGGCGACGGCGCTGACCCTGCTGCTGTTGCCGGCCCTGTATTACCTGATCGAGGCGCACGTACACAAGCGCCAGACCGACAAAGGAGTAAACCATGACACGTTTTAATGTACTGCTGGCGGCCTGGCTGCTGGCCCCCTGCGCCTTCGCCGCGCCCTTGAGTTTTGAAAGCTACCTGGCCGCCGTGGAAAGCCACAGCCTGGAACTGCAGGCGCAGCAGGAAGGCATCACGTCGGCCAAGGCCGGCATCGGCATCGCCGGTCTGCGTCCCGACCCGGAATTCACGCTGGGCGCCACGCGCGAGACGGTGCGCAGCGTCGAGCACCGCCCCATCACGTGGAATCCGGCCATCAGCATGGCCATCGAGACGGGCGGCAAGCGCGCCGCGCGATTAAAAGCAGCGCACAGCAATGTCGCGCTGGCCGAGGAAACGGTGGCAGGTTTCAGGAGCGCACTGTATGGCACGGCCGCGGCCGCGTTCACGGAAGCGTGCCGCACGCGCGACGTCACCGCGCGCAAGGAACAGACCATGGCGGCCCTGTCGAAGGTGGTCGAGGCGAACGCCGTGCGGCGCAAGGCGGGCGACGTGGGCGGCATCGAGCTGCTGCAATCGCGCGTGGAGCGCGACCAGTTCCAGGCCGACCTGGCGCAGGCGCGCAGCGAAGCCGACAGCGCCATGTTGAATTTGTCGCCGCCCTTGGGCCGCCAGTTCGACAGCCTGTTTCCGGACGCGCAGCTGGCCTGTGACTTCGCCGCGTTTGCGGGCGGCGAAACCAGCACCCTCGTGCCGCAGGCGCTGCGCGAACGCAGCGACGTGCGCATCGCCCGCGCCATCCTGGACAATCTGCGCGATGGCGCGGCCCTGGTGCGCGCCAACCGCGCCGTCGACCCGACCGTCACCGTGGGCCTGGCCGCCGCGCGCGGCGATCACGACGGATTTGACGCCAGCGGCAATCCCGTCGACGGGTCACCGCGCTCACGCGCATTGAGCCTCTCGCTGGCCATCCCCATCCCCCTCTCGCGTCGCGACAAGGGCGACATCGTGCAGGCGGAGTCCGGCGTGACACAGGCCATGCTGGCCCTGCGCCAGGCGGAACTGACAGCGGAAACGCAAGTGCGCACGGCGCAGCGCCAGCTGCGGGCGGCGCAGGACAGGCTGGCGCGCTACCGCGACGGCGTGCTGGTCGATGCGCAAAAGGTGGTCGATGGCATGCGCCTGTCCTACGTCAAAGGCAATGCCACGCTGCTGGAATGGCTGGCGGCGCAGCGTTCGGCCGATGAGGCGTACCAGGGCTATGTGCAGGCGCGCGCCGATGCGGCCATCGCCAGCACGCAACTGCAACTGGCGCTTGGCCAGCGGCCGCGTTTGTAGCGGGAGGAAAGGAAAACGAGGGGATACCGGCGCGGCGATGCCGCACCGGTCGTCGGGAACGGGGAATTACTGGGGCTGGGCGGGCGCGTCGCCTTCGGCGGCCGGATCGGCGTCGACGTCGGCGTCGTCCGCTTCCGGCTCATCGCCTTCGCTGCCATCGGCCGGCTTCGGATTGTTCTTCGCTTCCAGCTTGCGCCTGGCTTTTTCCTCGGCTTTCTTCTTCTTTTCCAGCTCTTTTTGCCGTTTTTCGTATTGGAAATTTGTCTTGGCCATTTACTACCTCTTTAGTTTTTAGATGTTACAGATAAGCACATAAGGCACATTATGACGTAATTGAACCAAACACCAAATGTTTAGCCTCGCGGATGATGCTGCGCATGCAGCAGTTTCAGCCGTTCGCGGGCCACATGCGTGTAAATCTGCGTGGTGGAAATATCGGAGTGACCCAGTAACAATTGCACAACACGCAAGTCCGCGCCATGGTTGAGCAAATGCGTGGCGAACGCATGGCGCAGGGTGTGCGGCGACAGCGGCGCCGTGATGCCGGCGCTCAGCGCGTGTTTCTTGATGATGACCCAGAACATTTGCCGCGTCATGGCGCCCCCGCGCCGCGTGACGAACAGCGCATCATCCATCTGGCCGTCGAGGATGACGCCGCGCGCTTCCTTCAGGTAGCGCTCGATCCACAGCCGCGCCTGTTCGCCGAACGGCACCAGCCGCGTCTTGCTGCCCTTGCCCGTGATGCGCAGCACGCCATCGTTGAGGCTCAGCTCCACGGATTTCAAGTCCACCAGTTCCGACACGCGCAAGCCGCTCGCGTACATGAGTTCGAGCATCGTGCGCTCGCGCAAGCCCAGCGGCGTGCTCACGTCGGGCGCCGCCAGCAAGGCCTCGACTTGCGCTTCGCTCAAGGTGTGCACGAAGCGCGCCGGCTGCTTGGCCGAGACCATCTTCAGGCACGGGTCGGCGGCGATATGCTTGTGCCGCAGGGCCAGCTGGTAAAAACGCTTGAGCACGGACAGGCGCCGGTTCGACGACGTCGCCTTGCTCTCGTCGTGGCGGGCGGCGAAATACGCCTCGATGTCGGCCGTGGATACCTCGTACAGGCCCTCGCGCCCGGGCCGGTTCACTTCCAGCCAGCGGGCAAACAAGCGCATGTCGCGCCGGTAGGCGTCCAGCGAGTTTTTCGACAGGCCGTCTTCCAGCCACAGGCTGTCGCAGAATTCATCGATCAGGGTGGCGTTGTCCGGTGCCAGCAGGCTGTTCATCATCGTGTTGAGCACCCCATGCGCGCCACGCCTTCATGCGCCAGCAGCCAGCGCTTCACGCCCAGGTGGAATCCCGTCGCGTCGTCGTGGTGCGCAAAGCCGCCCAGGCCGCCAGCGGCCGTGACGCGGTGGCAGGGGATAACCACGGGAAACCAGTTGGCGCCGCATGCCTGGCCCACGGCGCGCGGGGCCGAGCCGATCAGCCGCGCCACGTCGCCATACGTGCGCACCTGGCCGCGCGGGATGCCGGCGATCGCCGTCCATACGCGTTGCTGGTAGGCGCTGCCCAAGCCTGCCAGCGGCAGGTCGAACGGCGCATCGGGATCGTGGAAATAGCGCGTCAGCTGCACACAAGCGCGCTCGGAGACGGCATCCTGCGGCGCCTTCTCGTCGAAGTGCGGCGGCAGGTAGACCAGTTCGCATAGCTGGCCGTCCTGCGCGCGCACGCCCATGGCGCCGAACGGCGCGGCCATGATGGCGCTGAACAGTTCACTGCCCTGTTGTTTTTTCATCTGCTGATCATTATTCAAGTGTGGCATATATGCAACTTGCCGGCGCCGGAAACAGCGCCTTGGGAATTATGCACCGACTTTGGGCGTGTCGGCGGACGTTTCCCCGGCACGAAAAAAAAGCGCACCAGTCGGTGCGCTTCAAATATTGCTTCACGTTCCCGGTCGTTTGGGTCCGCCGGTGCCGGCTTGTGGCCGCAGACAGCTATGACTCAACAACTTCTGTGAAACGTGTGTCTCCTCAATATATCCCCGGTATCAATACCGTTTTTATAGACCACTCCCCCACTAACTTTATTGCCAATTCTGTCTTTCAGCCTTGCTACCTGGGCGTATATGCATATACGTGTTTCCCCTTAAGGCTGCCCATCATAGCGCATTTATTCGGCCGGATCGACTTTTTTTGCACCATGACGGGGACAACTGTTTTAGTTGTAAATTAAATTTGGCAGCCACAGCGAGATTTGTGGTACGTAGGTGATCAAGCCCAGGAAGGCCAGCATCGTCAGCAGCCACGGCATCACGGCCACGGTCAGCTCCGAAATGCCCATCTTGGTGATGCCGGACGCCACATACAGGTTCAGGCCCACGGGCGGATGGCACATGCCGACCTCCATGTTGACCACGATCAAGATACCGAAGTGCACAGGGTCGATGCCCAGTTTCATGGCGACGGGGAACAGAATCGGCGCCATGATCAGCACGATGGACGACGGTTCCATGACGTTACCAGCCAACAACAGCAAGACGTTGACCACCAGCAGGAAGCTGATCACGCCCAGGCCCTTGCCCGTGATCCATTCGGCCATCGCTTGCGGAATGTTCTCGCTGGTCATCAGGAACGAGAACAGCACGGCATTCGTGATGATGTACAGCAGCATCGCCGACATGGCGGCCGAATCGAGCAAGACCTTGCCCACTTGCTTGATCTTCAAGTCCTTGTAGACGAAGACGGCGATGATGAAGGCATACACGGCAGCCATGGCGGCCGCTTCCGTGGGCGTGAACGCGCCCGAATAGATGCCGCCCATGACGATGACGATCAGGAGCAGGCCCCAGGCGCTCTTCTTGAACGTGACGAAGCGCTCGCCCCAGCTGGCCTTCTGCATGCGCGGATAGTTGTGCTTGCGCGCCAGGAACCACGTGGTCAGGCCCAGCAGCATGGCCAGCATCATGCCGGGAATCACGCCCGCCATGAACAGCTTGCCCACCGAGGTATTCGTGCTGACGGAATACATCACCATCACGATCGATGGCGGTATCAAAATACCCAGCGCGCCCGAGGTGGTGATGACGCCGGCGCCGAAGCCGCGCGGATAACCCTGCTTGACCATGGCCGGCAGGATGATGGAGCCGATCGCCACCACGGTGGCGGGGCTGGAGCCGGAGACGGCCGCGAACAGCGCGCACGCCATCACGCCGGCCAGCGCCAGGCCGCCATGCCAGTGGCCCACCATGGAGCTGGCGAAGTTGATCATGCGCCGCGCCACCCCGCCATGCGTGAGGAAGTTGCCCGCCAAAATGAAGAACGGGATGGCCATGATCTCGAATTTCTCGATGCCCGTGAAAATCTTCAGGGCCACCGATTCGATGGGTACGCTGGTCATGGTGAACAGGAAGGTGAGCACCGTCAGGCCCAGCGAAATGGAAATCGGCATGCCGGTCAGCATCAGCGCCAGCAGCAACACAAAAATAATCAGCGCGTTCATGCCTTGGCTCCTTTTTCTTCCGCCGTCAATTCGTCTTCCAGCCCCTCGACGTGCGAGTGGTCATGTTTCGGCAAGGTGCCCGTCTTGATGAAATGCACCATCACCTGCAGGAAACGGAAGCACATCAGGTAGGAACCGAGCGGCACGGCCAGGTAGACCAGCCACATCGGGATTTCCATGTCGGCCGAGGTCTGGTCCGTGTGGCCGATCGACCACACGAAGCTGGCGCCCAAGGTCCCCACGATGCCCGTAAACAGGGCGCCGGCGCCCAGGCCGAAGACGATGAAGCGGTCGCGCCAGCGCGGGTTCATGCGGTTGATCAGCACGTCGACGCCCACGTGGATGCCCGTGCGCACGCCGTACGCGGCGCCGAATTTGGCCATCCAGACGAACATGTAGATGCACAGTTCCTGGGCCCAGCTGGTATTGATTTGAATCAGGAAGTCTTGCAGGCCGGGGATAGGCAAGCCTGCCAGATAGCGGTGCACGACCGCGACGAAGATGATGAAGGTGGCGGCGCCCATCAGGGACGCGATCAGCCACTCTTCCAGGTGATCCAGAAATTTCATGGTGGACTTTCAAAGAATGCGGGTACGCTGACACCCGCGCAGGACGCGCAGGTGCCGTTGCTGCAGAAAGACAGGGATGCCCCTGGCAACCGCGCCGGGTGGCGCGGCCAGCGCTGTTACTTCGCGCTTTCCTTGTTGATGGCCGAGATCAGATCCTTGCCGATGCGCCCTTCCATGGCCTTCTGCACGGGCGCCAGCGCCTTGCGCCACTCGGCCTGTTCCTGCACCGTCAGGGTATATATCTGCGTCTTGCCCGCTTTCTTGATGGCGTCGAGCGCCTGGTCGTTGTCGCGCTGGGCGATGGCTTTTTCAAACGTGGTCGCTTCGCGCATGGCTTTTTCCAGCTGCGTGCGGATCTCGGGCGGCAGACCGTCCCAGAATTTCTTGTTGACGATGACGGCATAGCCCAGGTAACCGTGGTTCGACACGGTCACGTGCTTTTGCACTTCATGCATCTTTTGCGTGTACATGTTCGACGGCGGATTTTCCGTGCCGTCGACCACGCCCGTCTGCAGCGCCTGATACACTTCCGAGAAGGCCAGCACCTGCGGGTTGGCGCCCAGCGCGCGCATCTGCGCGTCGAGCACCTTCGACGACTGGATGCGCATTTTCAGGCCCTTGAAGTCGGCCGGCGTGTGCAGCGGCTTGTTGGCCGACATCACCTTGAAGCCATTGTCCCAGTAGGCCAGGCCCGTGATACCCTTGGGTTCCAGCTTTTTCAGCAGGCTCTTGCCGATTTCGCCTTCGGTGACGTTGTACAGCGCCGTCTTGGTGGGGAAGATGTAGGGCAGGTCGAACGCTTCGAATTCCTTCACGCCCAGCGGGCCGAACTTGGCCAGCGACGGTGCCAGCATCTGCACGGCGCCCAGCTGCAGTGCTTCGAGCTCTTCCTTGTCCTTGTACAGCTGGCTGTTCGGGTAGAGTTCGACCTTGACCTTGCCATTTGTGGCTTTCTCGGCCAGCTGCTTGAAGCGTTCCGCGGCCTGGCCTTTCGGCGTATCGGTGGCCACGACGTGGCTGAACTTGATGACGATGGGGGCTTGCGCGTAAGCGTGGACGCCGGCGGTGGCGCCGATGGCCGCGCACAGCGCGACGAACATGGTTTTCATCTGCATTTTTGTCTCCTGAGTGGTTTTTTTAAAAACTTTATTATTTGTCTACTTGAATATTGTGCCAAAGAAACTGCCAAGGCTATTGTGGTTAACCACAATAGCCGGCTCCCGATAAGCCGCTACCCTGCCAGCCATGCCGACCTCCCCCACCTTTGCGCGCCGTTTCAAGCTGTCGAGCCCGATGCGCTGGCTGCTGCCCGTCATCCTGCTGCTGCTGTTCCTGTCCATCCTGTTCTGGCTGCCCTGGCAGGCGCGCCAGATGGAAAGCAACGAGCGCCAGGAGCAGCTGATCGCCGACACCCTGTGGGTGGAACAGACCATCCGTTTCCAGCTGGCGCGCAACGAGGAAAGCCTGTTCAACCTGGGCGTGGACATCGCCAGCGGCACCCTGTCGGCGGAAAAAGTGCACGAGCGGCTGCAGCAGATGTTGCGCAATGGCCGCGAACTGCAGCGCGTGCTGTGGCTCGATACCAGCGGCAAGGTGCTGGCCACGAGCGACAATAGCCTGCCGCATGCGCTGGCGTTTTCGCCGGCCTCGCTGACGGCGGCCGACAATGCGCGCCGCCTGCACCGGGGCCAGTACGCCCAGCCTTCGCAGCAGAGCGGCTTTCCCGACGCGCCGCCGGGTGCCATGCTGATGGATTACCACCAGCCCCTGTTCGATGGCCAGCGCTACGTGGGCAGCCTGGTGGCCACCTATCAGATCAGCAGCCTGCTCGATGAAATGGTGCCGTGGTGGTTCGCGCAGGACAACCAGATCTCCCTGATCGACCGCGACGACAAGGTGCTGGCGCGGCGCGCCGCCGCCGGTCCCGGCCACGGCGTGTACACGCACAAGCGCGCGCTCGACGTGCCGGGCGCCACCATCACCCTGTTTACCGACAGCGTGAAAAGCCAGCCCAAGCTGCTGCCCAATCTGCTGGTCGGCTCCGTCATCGCCCTGTCGCTGGGTTTGCTGTGGAGCTTGCTGGCCCTGTGGCGGCATATTTCGCGCCGCCTGGTGGCCGAAGGCGCGCTGCGCCAGCAGATGCTGTTTCGCACGGCGATGGAAAACTCGCTGGTGACGGGCATGCGCGCGCGCGACCTGGAAGGAAGAGTCACGTACGTCAATCCCGCGTTTTGCCAGATCGTCGGCTATCCGCCCGAGGAAATCCTGGGCCGCCTGCCGCCCATGCCCTACTGGGTGCCCGAGGCGCTGGAGGAATACCAGCAGCGCTTCGTCAAGGCCCTGGCGGGCAATCCCACGCCGCAGTTCGAAACCTATTTCCAGCGCCCCGACGGCACGCGCGTGGCGGTGCTGATCTTCGAAGCGCCGCTGGTGGACAAGAACGGCCAGCAGACAGGCTGGATGGGTTCCGTGCTCGATATCTCGGACCGCAAGCGGGTCGAGGAACTGAATCGCCAGCAGCAGGAAAAGCTGCAAACGAGTTCGCGCCTGGCCACCATGGGCGAGCTGGCGTCGATGCTGGCGCACGAATTGAATCAGCCGCTGGCGGCCATTTCCAGCTACACCACGGGCGCGCTGAACCTGATCCGCCGCGCCATCGACAGCGGCGCCCCCGTCGAGCCGAACACCCTGAAACCGGCGCTGGAGCAGGCCAGCGCGCAGGCGCAGCGGGCCGGCCAGATCATCCGTAGCGTGCACGATTTCGTGCGCAAGAGCGAGCCGCAGCGCCAGGATATCGCCATCCGCACCCTGATCGACGGCATCCGCGCGCTGATCGACCTGCAGGCGCGCAAATACTATGTCACCATCCAGGAAGAGCTGCCGCCGGACCTGCCGCTGCTGCGCGCCGACCCCGTGATGATCGAGCAAGTGCTGCTGAACCTGACGCGCAACGCCATCGAGGCGATGCAGGATGCGGCGCCGGGACGGCGTATCATGCGCCTGCGGGCCAGTCACGATGCGCAGCAAGGCATGGTGACGGTGGACGTGATCGATCATGGCCACGGCATTGCGCAGGACGTGGCCGAGCGGCTGTTTTCGCCGTTTTTCTCGACCAAGTCCGAAGGCATGGGCATGGGCCTGAACATCTGCCGCACCGCCATCGAATTTCACGGCGGCGCGCTGACCTTCAACGCCAACCCCGCTGGCGGTACGATCTTTACCTTCAGCGTGCCGGCCGCGCCGCGCGCGCCGCACTCGCATTAACGCATAACGCATAACGACAAGCCGGAGACACCATGTTACACATCATCGACGACGAAGAGGTCGTACGCGACTCCCTGTCCTGGCTGGCCGCCTCGCGCAGCATCGAGGCGCGCAACTACGCCAGCGCCCAGCAATTCCTCGATAGCCTCGACGGCAGCTTCGACGCCGCCGGCGACTGCGTGCTGCTCGACGTGCGCATGCCCGACATGAACGGCATCGCCCTGTTCGACCAGCTGGTCAAGCGCGACCTGACGGCGCGCCTGCCCGTGATTTTCCTCACCGGCCACGGCGACGTGCCGATGGCCGTCGACAGCCTGAAACGGGGCGCCTTCGATTTCTTTGAAAAGCCGTTCAACGACAACGACCTGATGGACCGCGTGCAGCAGGGTCTGGCCAACTCGCGCCAGGCGGGCGAACTGGCCGCCGTGCACGCGCGCCTGGCAACCCTGTCGACGCGCGAACGCGAAGTGCTGGACCTGATTTTGGCGGGCAAGATGAACAAGGTGGTGGCCGACAAGCTGGGCATCAGCATGCGCACCGTGGAAGTGCACCGCGCGCATATCTTCGACAAGATGCAGGTCAAGACGGCGGTGGAGCTGGCGGGGTTGTTAAAGTAAGTTGAAATCCGGGGTCAGACCCTCAAACGCGTCGACGTAATATCATACGTCGACGCATGAGGGGGTCTGACCCCGGCTTTAATCAGTTGTCATGGTGCTCATGGTGCTCTTCCACGCCATGCTTCCAGTAGCTGGCCACATGCAGGTGCTGTTTCGGCACGCCGGCATCGATGAAATGCCCGCGCAAGCCCTGCACCTGCGCATGTTCGCACGCCACCCACACGTAGCCGTCACCGTCCTGTGGCAAGGCGACCTTCGCCAATTCTTCCAGCAGCAGCGGCCCCTTGCGGCCATGGCGCGCCACCCAGCGCACGTCCAGCTGCGCGGCGGACTCCAAGGCGATCTGTTCGCCGTCTTCGACGATTTCGATCACGGCCATCGCGCGCGCCGTGGCCGGCAACTGCTCCAGGCGGCGGGCGATGGCCGGCAAGGCCGTCTGGTCGCCCACCAGCACATACCAGTCAAAGTCGAGCGGCACCAGCATCGAGCCGCGCGGGCCGCCCACGCCCAGGGTCTGGCCGGGCGCGGCTTGCGCCGCCCACAGCGACGCGGGGCCGTCGCCATGCAGCACGAAGTCGATTTCCAGCTCGCGCCGCGCGGCGTCGTAGCGGCGCGGCGTGTAGTTGCGGGCGATGAGACGCGGCCCTTCCGCATACTCTATGGGATTGGCGCCATTGCCCAGCACGGGGAACACGGGGGTGTCTTCGCCGGGAGCGGGGAAGAACAGTTTCACGTGGTCGTCATGCGCCGGCGAGACAAAGCCATCCAGGTCGTCGCCCGCCAGGGTGATGCGGCGCATGTGGGGCGTCAGCTGCTCGGTGCGCGCGACGGTGAGCACGCGCAGTTTCAAGTCGTGCCGCACGCGCTCGATGGCGTGCGGGCGGGGTGTGGCAGGTGAGGCAGCAGTCATTGCTTGTCCTTGTAAAGTGGGCTCAGTGGCCGTCGACGATGGCGTTCGCCGCCTGTTCCAGCACGGCGGAGACGCGCTCGGCTTCCGCCTCGCTCCAGTTGGTCTTGTTCAGCAACAGCGCATGCTTGAGGGTGTGCATGGCCTGGCGCACGCGCTCGGGCAAGGCGTTTTTCGCCTGGACGCGGGCAAACATGTCGAGGCGGGCCAGGATGCCGTCCACCTGGGCGCGGTTCTCGTCGAGATACGCGCGCCCCAGGTCCGTGATCGTGTAGAGCCTCTTGCCGCTGGCGCTTTCGGAGGACGTCACGTGGTCCTGCTCTTCCAGCAGGGTCAGCGTGGGATACACGGCGCCCGGGCTGGGGGCGTAGGCGCCGCCGCAACGCTCTTCGATGGCCTTGATGATTTCATAGCCGTGACGGGGGCTGATCTCAATCAGCGCCAGCACGATCAGCGGCAGGTCGCCGCGGCCGAAGACGCGCTCGGCCCGTTCGCCGCGCCCGCCGCGCCCGCCAGGACCACCGCCCATGCCGCCCATGCCATCACCGCGCTCGTCGAAGCCGCGCGGGCCGCGGCCATGCATGAAGTATTCATGACGGTGTTCGTGGCGATGCTCGCCGTGATGGTGGTGCTGGCCGCAATGGCCGTGACGATGGTAATGGCCGCCGTGGCCGTGTTCTGTGTGGTGTGAGTTTCTCATGTTTTCTCTTTAAAGATATATCGTTAGTAGGTGTCGACATTTTATAACGATATATCGATAAGTCAAGGAAAAATTTGTTATGCTGGTCTTTTCCCCAGCCCACGCCCCTGCCATGCCTGACAAAACCATTGCTGAAAAAATGTACGTGAAAAATGCCAGGACCCTGGCCGTGCTCAATGACGACGGCGGGCACGATGCCCTGCTGGCGCAGCTGCCGGCGGAAAAGCTGGCGAGCGAAGGAGAAAGCGCCGACTGGCTATTGCTGTTCGCGCGCAGCCGCGTGGAACTGGAGCGCTTCCTGCCCGTGGCGCAGGCGCGCCTGGCGCCCGGTGGCGCGCTGTGGGTGGCGTACCGCAAGGGCGGCGCGAAGGCGGGCAGCGACATCCAGCGCGACGATATCCGCGACCATGCGCAAAGCGTGGGGCTCGACAGCGTGGCGATGGTCGCCATCGACGGCGAGTGGTCGGCGCTGCGCCTGAAGCAGGTTTAAACTAAACGCAGCTATAACGGCGGGTCAAACGATGCCGTGCAGCGCCAGCGCCCATTCGACATGCTCGCGCACGATGGCCGATGGATGCGCGCGGCGCGACAGCAGGGCCGCGACGATGTCGGCCTGGCCCCGGGCCTTGGCGGCCGCGTTGCCCATGCCGACGGCCAGATTGCGCAGCCAGCGTTCGTGGCCGATGCGGCGGATCGCGCTGCCTTCCATGCGGCGGTTGAATTCCTCTTCCGTCCAGGCGAACAGCTCCACCATGCCCGCGCTGCCCAGGCTATGGCGCTCGTCGAAGTCGGGCACCACGGCGCGCTGGGCGAACTTGTTCCACGGGCAGACGGTCTGGCAATCGTCGCAGCCGTACACCTTGTTGCCGATCAGGGGGCGCATCTCGACGGGAATGGCGCCCTTCAATTCGATCGTCAGGTAGGAAATGCAGCGGCGCGCGTCGAGCTGGTACGGCCCCAGGATGGCTTGCGTGGGGCACACCGTGATGCACGCCGAGCACTGGCCGCAGCGCGGGGTCTCCGGCGGGTCGACGGGCAGCGGCACGTCGACGAGGATCTCGCCCAGGAAAAAGAAGGAACCGCCCTGGCGGTTGATCAGCAAGGTGTGCTTGCCGCGCCAGCCCAAGCCGCCCTTTTGCGCCAGCTCGACTTCCATCACGGGCGCCGAATCGCTGAAGACGCGGTAGCCGAAGTCGCCGATCTCGCCCTTGATGCGCTCGGCCAGCTGCTGCAGGCGCGAACGCATCACCTTGTGATAATCGCGGCCCCGCGCATACACGGAAATCACGGCCGCCGCGGGGTCGGCGTCGCGCGCCGCCTCGTGCGCGCGCCAGTCCGGTCCCAGCGCCGGCGGCAGGTAGTTCATGCGCGCGCTGATGGCGCGCACCGTGCCCGGCACCAGTTCGGCCGGGCGCGCGCGCTTCATGCCATGGCTGGCCATGTAATCCATTTCACCGTGGTACCCTGCATCGAGCCAGGCTTGCAAGGGTGCTTCCATGTGCGACAGGTCGACGTCGGCGATGCGCACCTCGGCAAAACCCAGCTCGCGCCCCCATTCTTTAATGGTGCGCGCCAGGACGGCGAGATCGGTGACGGTGGCGGACATAGGGGACTTTACGGAAAACGGCAGGCGCGCGGGCGGTTACAATGACAGCAGCCTCCATTTTATGCGATACGGAAGATAATGACCGAACACTTCAAAGCCCACCTCCACGACGAAGCCGGCACCGCCGCGCTGGGCGCCGCACTGGCGCGCGCGCTGGCGCCGGGCCTGGCGATCTACCTGCACGGCGACCTGGGCGCCGGCAAGACGGCCCTCACGCGCGCGCTGCTGCACGCGGCCGGCCATGCGGGCCACGTGAAAAGCCCCACCTACACCTTGTCCGAACCGTACACGGTGCAGCTCGACGGCCAGAGCGTCAACGTCATCCACTTCGACCTGTACCGCATGGGCAGCGCCGAGGAATTCCTCGACGCCGGTTTTCGCGAAGACTTCGATGGCCGCAACATCTGCATCGTCGAATGGCCAGAGAAAGCCGAACCGGTGCTGCCGCCGGCAGACCTGAATGTTTATTTGAACGTTGCGGGGTCAGGACGTGATGTAGAATTGCAAGCGTCTTCTGAATTGGGTCTGTCATGCCTTCACCGTCTCAAATTCGCCCCGAACCTTTGATCTCCTCGCCCATCACCCGGCGCACGGTCCTCAAGGCCGGCGGCACCCTGCTGTTGTCCGTGTTCGCGCCCATGTCGGCGATGGCGGCGCAAATTCTCGCCGTGCGCGTCTGGCCGGCCGAGGACTACACCCGCGTCACCCTGGAAAACGACAGCATCCTCAAGGCGACCCACTTCATCGTCAAGGATCCGGAACGGCTGGTGGTCGACATCGAAGGGCTGGAACTCAATCCCACCTTGAAGGGCCTGGTGGCGAAGATCCAGTCGAACGACCCGTACATCAAGCAGGTGCGCGTGGGCCAGAACCGGCCCAACGTGGTGCGCCTGGTGTTCGACCTGAAGGAAGAAGTCACGCCGCAGCTGTTTACCCTGCCGCCGGCCGGCTCCTACAACCACCGCCTGATCTTCGATCTGTATCCCGTGCGCGAGCCGGACCTGATCGCGCAGATGATCGAAAAGGGCGACTGGTCGAGCGACCCGGCCAAGCCTTTGATGTCCGACACGCATACGCCGCCGCCCGCGCTACCCCTGCCCGAGAGCGGCAAGCCGCCCGTGGCCGCTGTGACGCCACCGGTGACGAGCATCGCGCCGCCCGCACCCGAACTGCGCCCGGAACAGCGCCCCGAAGCGCGCCCGCTGCCGGGCCAGAAGGTGGTGCGCATGATTACCATCGCCCTCGATCCCGGCCACGGCGGCGAAGACCCGGGCGCCATGGGCAGCCGCGGCAGCCGCGAAAAAGACGTGGTGCTGGCCATCGCCAAGCGCCTCAAGACCAAGCTGGAACTGCAGCCCAACATGCGCGTCATGCTCACGCGCGACGCCGACTTCTTCGTCCCGCTGGGCATGCGCGTGGAAAAGGCGCGCAAGGTGCAGGCCGACCTGTTCGTCTCGATCCACGCCGACGCCTTCATCCAGCCGACGGCGCGCGGCTCGTCCGTCTTCGTGCTGTCCGAAAAGGGCGCCACCTCGACGGCCGCGCGGTGGCTGGCCAACAAGGAAAACCAGGCCGACCTGATCGGCGGCGTGAACGTGAAGAACCACGACAAGCAGCTGGCCAGCGTGCTGCTCGACCTGTCGACGACGGCGCAGATCAATGACAGCATGAAGCTGGGCAAGGCCGTGCTGCGCGAAATCGGCGGCATCAACCGCCTGCACAAGGGTTCCGTCGAGCAGGCCGGCTTCGCCGTGCTCAAAGCGCCGGACATCCCTTCCATCCTGATCGAGACGGCCTTCATCTCGAATCCGGAAGAGGAAGCCAAGCTGACCGACAACGGCTACCAGGACCAGATGGCCGACGCCATCGTCACGGGCATCAAGAATTACTTTGCCAAGAATCCGCCGCTGGCGAAAAGCCGCCTGACCTGACATGAAAGCCTAGCATGAGCAACAGCACCTTTGGCCAGCTGCCGGCCGTGACCATCCGCGCCGCCGATGGCGCGCAAGCGACCGTCACCCTGTACGGCGGCCACCTGGTCGCCTGGCAGACCAGCGATGGTCAGGAGCGCCTGTTCTGCAGCCGCGATTCGGCCCTCGACGGCAGCCGCGCCATCCGCGGCGGCGTGCCCGTGATCTTCCCCCAGTTCGGCGCGCGCGGCACGGGCATGCGCCACGGCTTTGCGCGCGTGGCGACGTGGCAGCTGGAATCGACGGGCGACACCGATGGCGCCGCGTGGGCGCAATTTTCCCTGACCCAGGCCGACTTGCCGGAAGCGATCGCCGCCAGCTGGCCCTGGGCCTTCACCCTGCGCCTGCGCGTGGCGGTGCAAGGCCAATCGCTGGAGCTGAGTCTGTCCGTGCACAACACGGGCGAGCAGGCGTTCCCGTTCTCGGCCGCCCTGCACAGCTATTTTGCGATTGATCAATTGAGCGAGGCGCGCATCGGCGGCCTGCAGCGCGTGCGCTATTCGGACGAGACGCCGCAAGATGCCTTGCAGGCGGAAGAGGTGCTGCAATTCGCGGACAAGCTGGACCGCATTTATTACCAGTTGCCGGGTGCCTTGCAGCTGCAGTCCGGCGACGCCACCCTGCACCTGGAGCAGCAGGGCTTTACGGATGCCGTCGTGTGGAACCCGGGCGCGCAGGACGCGGCCGCCCTGCCCGACCTGGCCGACGACGAATACCAGCGCTTCATCTGCATCGAGCCGGCCCTGATCCAGCCCGATTCGCTGGCAGCCGGCGCCGAATGGGTCGGCCGCCAGCGCCTCGAATTTATGTAAGAGTGACTGAAAAAGTCCAGGGCTAGGCGCCTTGCCGAAGGCAGTACGCATGTACGACGAGGCATGGCAACAACGCCATGGGCTTTTTTCAGGCGCTCTTAGTTCGATTCCTTGATGATGCGGCCGTTGGTCGGCTGAATCGGGCGCGCATTTAACGGATACAAACGGCTGAACAGCGCCATCTGTGCCGGCGAGGCCTGCACCGGCTGCTTCATCACCATCCACAGCACGCCTTCGCTGCAAGGCGGCTCCGTCATCGATCCCATGTAGGTGTAGTAGTCGCGCCGCGCCGGCAGCATCTCGGCCGGGTCGAGCAGGATGGTCGGCTGCATGGTCTCGAATTTTTCCAGCGGCAGGTTGTTCCACACGGTCTGGATGGTCGCTTGCGGCGCGCCCCGTTCCAGCAGCAGCGCCAGCACGGCTTGCCGCCCTTCCGCGTCGCGGTGCACCAGGTGCACCACCATCTCGAATGCCTTGCCATTGATGCGCTCTTCGGACGGACGGTGGAAATGGAATTGCTGCAGCTCGAACATGCGGTTCTGCACCGTGATGTAATTGCCGCCGCTCACGCCCACCTGCACCGTATGGCCGTTGTCGACCACATTGAACGACGAGGGGTGGTAGTCAAAGCTGATCTGCTCGAGCTCCACCTTCATGCCATCGCGGATGTCGATCGGCGACTGGCGGCTGCCATTGCCGCACTTGGCCCAGTCGACATTGATCTTGCTCCAGTTGGCCGGGCCGCTGTCGCCCTCATACGACCAGTGCGTGCCGCGCGGCACGGGCGGCGGTGGCGGCGGCGCGGCCTTCACCACGGCGGCGCGCCTGGCGCGGGCGGCGGCGCGGGCCGCCTGGGTGGCGCGCATTTCCGCCAGGCGCGCCGCGATGCGTTCGGACAGGTCGACTTCGGCCGCTTCTTCCTTCTCGCGCGCCGTGGGCGCGACGACGACAGGCGCCTTGGCCTCCTTGCCCTTCACCGATTCGGTCAGGGTTTTCATGGCGGCCGCGCGCGCCGACGCCGACATGGGCGCGGATGCGGTGGCGCTCGCCGAAGCGGGGGCATCTTTGGCGCTTGCCATGACCGTCATCGCGGCAAGGCTGCAAGCTAACAGGGCGCTCAAATGTCGCATGGAAATCCAGAAAGTGAGAATACCCTCTGGTTTACGGCTGGAAAGCAACAAAACTTGAATCAGTGGGGGAGTAAAACAGAAATGCGGAGAAGAAAGTTAATCCAGGGCCAGCTGCGGACGGCGCCGCAGCGTGCTTGCCCTGGATCGACGGAGCGTCAAGCCGACTTACCGACCATGCGCTTGTAGAGTTTCCACAAGCCGCCCAGTACCACCGGCACGACGGCGGCGCCGACACCGATCAGCACGATCAAGGTCAGGTGGTCGCGGATCCATGGGATATTGCCGAAGAAGTAGCCCGCCGTCACCAGACCGACCACCCACAACAGGGCGCCCGTCACGTTGTACATCTGGAAGCGCGCATGCGTCATGTCGGAAATGCCGGCCACGAACGGAGCGAAGGTACGCACCACCGGCACGAAACGGGCCAGGATGATGGTCTTGCCGCCATGCTTTTCAAAGAATTCATGCGTGCGGCGCATGGCATCCTTGTTGATCCAGCGGTAATCGTGGGTGAACACCCTTTGCCCGATGGCCTCGCCTATCCAGTAATTGAGCGTGTTGCCCGTGACGGCGGCCGTCACCAGCAAGGCGATCAGCAAGCCCAGGTGCATCTGTCCCGTCGCGCAAAACGCGCCGGCGATAAACAATAAGGTATCTCCAGGGAAGAAAAACAGCACCACGAGGCCTGTCTCGCAAAAAATAATGGCAAACAGCACCGCATACACGAGGGTACCGTACTGCTCGATCAAGAGACCCAGCGTCTTGTCGACATGCACGATCATGTCGAGGAATTGCACAAAATCCATATATTTTTCCCTAAAGGTAGCGGCGGAATCATACACCACCCGGCCAGCGCAACGGCAGTCCCCCGGCCGATATTTCGTGATTAATTCGGCAGCGCCCCTGGCGGCGTGGCATTTTAAGTAAAGGTTAAGGAAACGCCGTCGCGGCAGGCCGCTGCCAGGATTGCTATCCGCAATGTTTTTCCAACGAAACATTGCCATTCCGGTATACACTTTCTGACCAGCGCAACCCGCGCCGACCAGGAGAAAACATGTATCGACCCACACTGAGCGGCCTGACCATGGCCACCGTACTGGGCCTTGCACAGCTGACCGCCCACGCGGCGCCCGTCCAGATCAAGGCGCCCGCCGAACTGCCCGCCAAGGCGACCTTGGCCGACGTGATCAAGGCTTCGAAGCCATCCGACTGGCGTCCGCTGGACCCGGACAACACCCTGTACCTCGACATTCCCGCCGGCCGCGTGGTGATCGAACTGGCGCCCGATTTCGCGCCCAGGCACGTGGCCAACATCAAGGCCCTGGTGGCGGAACAGTATTACGACGGCCTGGCCATCACGCGCGCGCAGGACAACTGGGTGGCGCAGTGGGGCGATCCGAACGAGAAAAATCCCAAGCCGATCCAGCATGCCCGGCGCACCCTGCCCGGCGAATTCACCGTGCCCCTGAAAAACGTCAGGAACTTCACGCGTCTGCCGGACGTTGACGGCTATGCGCCGCAGGTGGGCCATTCGAACGGTTTCCCGTCCGCGCGCGACCCGAAGTCCGGCACGGCCTGGCTCACGCATTGCTATGCCACCGTGGGCGTGGGCCGCGACAACGCCAGCGACAGCGGCGGCGGCGCGGAGCTGTACGCCGTCATCGGCCAGTCGCCGCGTCACCTGGACCGCGACATCACGGTCGTCGGCCGAGTCGTCTCCGGCATGCCATTGCTGTCGACCCTGCCGCGCGGCACGGCCCCCATGGGCTTTTATGACAGCCCCGAGAAAAACGTGCCGATCCAGGCCATCCGCCTGGCCGCCAGCGTGCCTTTGGCCCAGCGCAGCAACCTGGAAGTGATGCGCACCGATAGCGCCGCCTACCAGGCCGTGCTGGAAGCGCAGCGCCACCGCGGCGGCCCGTGGAGCAAGGTCACGGCCGGCCACGTCGACGTGTGCAATGCGCCGATACCGGTGCGGGAGGTGGGGAAGTAGGCCAACTTTTAGCCCAAGAACAAGGGCCGGGGTCAGACCCGACGGGTCTGACCCCGGTATAATGACCGCATGAACGCTCCCATCACGCCCCACCGCCCGATCCAGGCCTTGCCTGACCAGTTGATTTCGCAAATCGCCGCCGGCGAGGTGGTCGAGCGGCCATCGGCCGTCGTCAAGGAGCTGCTGGAAAACGCGCTCGACTCGGGCGCCACGCAGATCACGGTGCGGCTGGAAGAAGGGGGCGTGAAGCGCATCGCCATCACCGATAACGGGCGCGGCATCGACAAGGACCAGCTGCCGCTGGCCCTGGCGCGCCACGCCACCTCGAAGATCGCCTCGCTGCACGACCTGGAAAACGTGGGCACCTTGGGCTTTCGCGGCGAGGCGCTGGCCTCGATCGCCTCGGTGGCCGCCGTCACCGTGACCTCGCGCACGGCGGACGCGGCCCACGCGTGGGAAATCGTCGGCTCGCAC
The DNA here is from genome assembly GCF_009208735.1 of Janthinobacterium rivuli. Lineage (GTDB taxonomy): Bacteria > Pseudomonadota > Gammaproteobacteria > Burkholderiales > Burkholderiaceae_D > Janthinobacterium. Next base: position 384,304 of record NZ_WFLJ01000002.1, read on the forward strand.
AATGGCAGCGTCTCGCCGTCGTCGGGCGCGCACGGCACCACGGTCGACGTGCAGGACCTGTATTTCAACACGCCCGCGCGGCGCAAATTCCTCAAATCCGAGCAGACGGAATACGGCCACTGCGCCGAAGTCGTGCGCCGCATCGCCCTGGCGCGGCCGGACGTGGCGTTCTCGCTGTCGCACAATGGCCGCACCATCGACCAGTGGAATATCAGCGAACTGGCCAAGCGCAGCGCCCACATCCTCGGCAATGACTTCGCCGAGGCGCGCCTGGCGCTGGACGAGTCGGCCGGCACCCTGCGTATTCACGGCTTTGCCGGCTTGCCGACGGCCTCCAAGGCGCGCGCCGATGGCCAGTTCTTTTATGTCAACGGGCGCTTCGTGCGCGACAAGCTGCTGGTGCATGCCGTGCGCATGGCCTACCAGGACGTGCTGCACGGCGACCGCTTCCCTTCGTATGTGCTGGCGCTCGACCTCGACCCGGCCCTGGTCGACGTCAACGTGCACCCGTCGAAGATCGAAGTGCGCTTCCGCGACAGCCGCTCCGTGCACCAGTTCGTCTTCCACGCGGTGCAGCGCGCGCTGGCACAGACGTCGGCCACGGCCTTTGGCAGCGTGCCCGCCCCCTTGCCGGCCGCCTCCAGCCTGGGCGGCGACTCTGGCGCGGCTAGCGGCGGCCCCGGCATCTGGCGCCGCGAACAGACGCAAACGTCGTTCGGCGCGCAATTCACGAACACCTTCGCGCCCGCCTCGCCCGGCGCGGCCCGCCCCTTCTTTGCCGAGGCGCCAGGCATCGCCCAGGATACGGCGGCCTACGGCGCCCTGTTCGGCGGCAGCGGCGCATCCTCGCCGATCACGCAGGTGGAACCCTACATCGCCTCGCCCGAGGCGATGGCGCGCGAAGAATATCCGCTGGGCTTTGCCCTGGCCCAGCTGCACGGCATCTACATCCTGGCGCAGAATACCAAGGGCCTGGTGCTGGTCGACATGCACGCCGCGCACGAGCGCATCCTGTACGAACAGCTGAAGAACGCGCTGCAGGCGCAGGTGTCGGGCCAGGACATGCAGGTGCAGTCGCTGCTGATCCCCGTGACGTTCTACGCGGACGCCATCGAAGTGTCGACGGCAAATGAAAACCAGGATACGTTGAAAGCGCTGGGCTTCGACATCGCCGCCCTGTCGCCCACCACCCTGGCCGTGCGTTCCGTGCCGACCCTGCTGAAGAACGCCGACGCGCAGACGCTGGCGCGCGACGTGCTGCGCGACGTGCGCGAATACGGCGGCTCGCGCGTGCTGATCGAGCGCCAGAACGAATTGCTGGGCACCCTGGCTTGCCACACGGCCGTGCGCGCCAACCGCATCCTGTCGGTGCAGGAAATGAACGCCCTGCTGCGCCAGATGGAGAGCACGGAACGCGCCGACCAGTGCAACCATGGCCGGCCCACGTGGGTGCAGGTCGAGATCAACGCGCTGGATAAACTGTTCCTGCGCGGCCAGTAACTTTTCACCCCGAACGGCGACTACTGGGGTCGGCCCCTGAGGGTCCGACCCCAGCCCTTGTCGTTGGGTTTGACATAGCAAGCACATCAAAAAAGCGCCATGACTATCACCCCACACCTCCCCCTGGCCGTCGCCATCATGGGCCCCACGGCCAGCGGCAAGACGGCCAGCGCGCTGGCCATCGCGCAAGCCATCCCGTCCGAGATCATTTCCGTCGATTCCGCCCTCGTCTACCGCGGCATGGATATCGGCACGGCCAAGCCGTCGCAAGAGGAACTGGCCCAGGTACCGCATCACCTGATCGACATCATCGATCCGCTCGACGCGTATTCCGTGGCGCAGTTCCGCAACGATACCCTGCGCCTGGTGGCGGAGATCTCCGCGCGCGGCAAGCTGCCGCTGCTCGTCGGCGGCACGATGCTGTACTTCAAGGGCCTGGCCGATGGCCTCGACGATTTGCCCGGCGCCGATCCTGCGTTGCGCGCCCGATTGGAAGAGGATGCGGCCGCCATCGGCTGGCCCGCCATGCATGCGCGCCTGGCGCAGCAAGACCCCGTCACGGCCGCGCGCCTGGCGCCGCAGGACGCGCAGCGCATCGGCCGCGCGCTGGAAATCATCGCCCTGTCCGGCCAGCCCATGTCGGCCCTGCTGGCACGGCGCGAAAAGACCGTGCTGCCATTTCAATTGCAATCGTTCGCGCTGGAACCGTCGGACCGCGCCGTGCTGCACGCGCGCATCGCCACGCGCTTCGACCTCATGCTGAAAAACGACGCCCTGCTCGACGAAGTGGAGCAGCTGCGCCGGCGCGGCGACCTGCATCCGGGCTTGCCCTCGATGCGCTGCGTGGGCTACCGCCAGGCCTGGGAATACCTGGACGGCCGCATCGACCGCGCCACCCTGCGCGAGACGGGCATCATCGCCACGCGCCAGCTGGCGAAACGCCAGCTGACCTGGCTGCGCTCGATGCCGGAGCGCATCGTCATCGATTGCCTCGGCGCCGACCCGGCCAGCGCCATGCTGGCGCAAATCCGGCCGTTGCTGAAATAATCATGAACGCTGCGGCACGCAAAAAATCCGCACATTTTTTTGCGCCGGCATTGACAAGGAAATGCGAAGACTGGATAATGCTCGGCTGTTGGGTGATATAGCTCAGTTGGTTAGAGCACAGCATTCATAATGCTGGGGTCGGTGGTTCAAGTCCACCTATCACCACCAAAGAACATCGATCAGGTTTGCCCTGATCAAAACCAGCATCCGGTCTGACCGGTCTGTTTGGTGATATAGCTCAGTTGGTTAGAGCACAGCATTCATAATGCTGGGGTCGGTGGTTCAAGTCCACCTATCACCACCAAGAATTAGCAGCATCGAAAAACCCGCCACTGCCCCGTGCAGCGGCGGGTTTTTTCATTTCCGGCGCCGCCGCGCATGCGGCCTGCGCACAACACCTGCGCCACTCGCATGCAATCGGGGATTGTGACAAACCGCCACTGGCGCTTAAAATGAGAATAATTCTCATTCATATTATTCATCGCCCATGTCCGCCATCCAGCCCAGCCTGCAACAGCAAGTGCAGTCGCTCTACAGCGAACATCACGGCTGGCTGGTCGACTGGTTACGCAAAAAACTCCGCTGCCCGCATGGCGCGGCCGACGTGGCGCAAGACACCTTCGTGCGCATCATCGCTTCGCGCGACGCGCTGTTCGGCATGCGCGAGCCGCGCGCCTACCTGTCGACGACGGCGAAGCGCTTGCTGCTCGACCGCGCGCGCCGCCAGATCCTCGAACGCAGCTACCTGGCGGAACTGGCCCTGCTGGCCGACAGCCTGCCCGGCGCGCCTTCGCCGGACGAGATCCTGATGGCCGTGCAGGCGCTCGGGCAGATCGCCACGGCGCTGGACGGATTGTCCAGCAAGGCGCGCGACGCCTTCTTGCTGCACTACCTGGAAGAGCAATCGCAGGCCGCCGTCGCCGCACACCTGAACGTCTCCACGCGCATGGTGCAAAAATACCTGGTGCAAGCCTTGCTGGCCTGCCGCCACGCCTGCCCGGCCATGGCGGCATGAATCGCCCCGACGCCGAGGTGGCGGCCGAGGAGGCCGCGCACTGGATCGTGCAGTTCAGCGCCGACGACCCGGCCGAGCGCGAACAGGCGCGCATCGGCTTCGCCGCGTGGAAGGCGGCCGACCCGCTGCACGCGACGGTCGCCGCCGGCATGGAAAACCTGCTGCGTCAATTGCACGCCGTGCGCGAGCCGGCCGGCGGCGACCATCGCCCCGCGCGCGCCGCCCTGGCCGCCATCGCGCCCGACCGTCCCCGCCAGCGTCTGCGCCAGCTGGCCGCCGCCAGCGCCGTAGCCGTGCTGGTGCTGACCGGCGCGCTGGCCCTCGGCGGGCGCCCCGCCTACCTGCTGGCCGACCTGCGCAGCCCCACCGGACAATGGCACACGCACACGCTCGCCGACGGCAGCCGGATCACCCTGGGCAGCGACAGCGCCGTCAACGTGCGTTTCCATGCGGACGAGCGGCATGTGGAACTGGTGCGTGGCGACATCCTCGTCGACGTGGCCAAGGATGCGCGGCGCCCCTTCATCGTCGACAGCGAGCAGGCGGCGATCCGCGCCCTGGGCACGCGCTTTACGGTGCGCAGGGACGATGGCGCCACCATCCTGAGCATGCTGGAATCCAAGGTGCTGGCGCAGGTGCCGCAACAACCAGCCGTCGTGGTGCAGGCGGGCCAGCGCACGCGCATCACGGACGACGGCGTGGGGCCGATCACGGCCATCGATGCGGTCAGCGTGCAGGAAGCGTGGCGCACGCGCCAGCTGGTGGTCGACGACCAGCCGCTGACCGAAGTGCTCGACGAGCTGGCCCGTCACCGCCCCGGCCAGCTGCATTACGACAGCGCGCAGATCGCCGGCATCCGCGTGGCGGCCGTACTGCCGCTGGATGACACGGACAAGGCGCTGCAGCTGTTGATCGACAATTTCCCGCAGCTGCGCATCCGCATGCTGACGCGCTACCTGGTGATGGTGGACGCGCCCGCAAAAAAATAAATGCCCGCGCAGGTTCGTGTTGGCGCATCTCGTGCGTCAAGGCAGCTGAGATCAATCAAAAAAGGCTGTCACCATGTACGCTCAAGTCGTTGCCGTTTCATCCCCGCACACCCTGCGCACGCGTCTGCGCCCGCTGGCCCTGGCGGCCATGCTGCTGGCCGGCGCCAGTCTGCACGCCCAGGCCGCAGCGCAGGCCAGCCCTGCCGCCATCAGCTATGCCATCCCCGCCGGTCCGCTGGCCGGCGCCCTGAACCGCTACGCCCTGCAGGCGGGCGTCTCCATCGTCATCGACGCCTCCAAGGTGCAGGGGCTGCAGACGGCCGGCCTGCAGGGCAGCTACGCCATCGAGGACGGTTTCGCCGCGCTGCTGCGCGGCAGCGGCTACACGATCGGCAAGACGTCCACCGGCTATGTGCTGGTGGCCGCGCCGGCGTCCGCGCCCACGGCGGCGGCCAGCGCCGCTTCGGCGGCCGAACGCACCATGCCCGCGATTACCATCGTCGGCCAGGCCGAGCAAGGCGCCACCACGGAAGGCAGCGGCTCCTACACGGCGCGCAAGCTCACCATCGGCAAGGGCGAGCAAGCGATGAAGGACATCCCGCAATCGGTGAGCGTGCTGACGCGCCAGCGCCTGGACGACCAGGGCATCACGGACTTGCGCGAAGCCGTCAACAACGTCACCGGCGTGGTGGGCGTGCATGGCGTGGGACCGGGCGTGGTGATCACGGCGCGCGGCTTCCAGATCGATCAATGGCAGTACGACGGCGTGCCGATCGACCGCAACACCTATGCGCTGGGTAACTGGGGCCAGGAAAACATGGTCATCTACGACCGCCTGGAAGTGCTGCGCGGCGCTTCCAGCATGCTCGTCGGCACGGGCAGCCCGGGCGGTTCCGTCAATCTGGTGCGCAAGCGCCCGCTGGCCACGCGCGCGATCACGCTGACGGGGCGCGCCGGCTCCTGGGACCACTACGGCGCCCAGGTCGACATCAGCAGCCCCCTGAACGCGGAAGGCACCCTGCGCGGACGCGCCATCGTCGATGAAGACGACACCCATTCCTTCGTCGACCAGGTGTGGAGCAAGAACCGCACCCTGTACGCGGCGCTCGACTACGACCTGGGACCGGCCACCACCCTGGGCCTGGCCATCAGCAACGTCAACGACCATGGCCGCCCCACCTTCATCGGCCTGCCCCGCTACGCGGACGGCAGCGAACTGCCTCTGCCGCGCTCCACCTTCACAGGTGCCGACTGGAACCGCAGCCTGGTGGAACAGAGCACCGTCTACCTGGACCTGGAACACCACTTCAATACGCAATGGAGCCTGAAAGCGTCGGCGCTGGGCATGAATGAAAGTACCAGCTCGACGCACCAGCGCACGGCCTTCAAGATCAATCCCGACGGCAGCGGCGCGCGCTATGGCGACTTTTCCACCGATTTCGACAACCGCAAGCGCGGTATCGACGCCTTCGTGCGCGGCAAATTCGATGGCCTGGGCATCGCGCAGGAAGTCGTCGTCGGCGCCAGCTATGTCAGCATGACGTCGAACGACCGCTATGCGCGCGCGTGGGAAACGGGCGCGGATATCTTCCATATCAAGCACAATCGGCCATGGCAGGATTTCGACACCATCGCCGCGCGCCCAACGGGTGTGACCAGCTACAGCACCTACGACATGCGCCAGAAAGGCCTGTACGCCACCTGGAACGGCCAGCTGACGAGCAATCTGAAAACCCTGCTGGGCGGGCGCTTCAACTGGTACGACTTCGTGTATGCCACGCCGGACGGCTACCGCGACGCCACTCGCACCACGGCCAAGTTCACGCCGTCGGTGGGCCTGATCTACGCACTGACGCCGCAATGGTCGGCCTACGCCAGCTATGCGGACGTGTTCCAGCCGCAGACGAACCACGATGTGGCCGGTCGCACCCTCAAGCCCATCACGGGCAGCAGCTACGAGGGCGGCATCAAGGGCGAATTGCTGGACGGCAAGGTCAACACCTCGCTGGCCGTCTTCCGCTATGACCACAAGGACCGCGCCGTCACCGATTACGCCGCCGGTTTCGCCTGCGACGGCTGGTACTGCTCGCGCGCCTCGGGCAAGGTGCGCAGCCAGGGCCTGGAAGCGGAAGTATCGGGCGAAGTGGCGCGCGGCTTGCAGCTGTCGGCCGGCTACGCCTACACGACGACGACCTATCTCGACGATCCGGACAACAAGGGCCAGGTCTTTTCCACCTGGACGCCGAAGCACATGCTGCGCCTTTGGTCGAGCTATACCCTGCCAGGCGCGTGGGACAAGTTCAGCGTGGGCGCCGGCGCCAACCTGCAAAGCCATACGGTCGACACGGAGCGCACCTTCAAGGTTGCCGGCTTCTCGATCTGGAATGCACGCCTGGGCTGGCAAGCCACGCCGCAAGTGGCCCTGTCGCTGAACGTCAACAACGTCTTCGACAAGCGCTACATCATCCCGTCCTACAACACCACGGGGTCGAATAACTACTATGGCGATCCGCGCAACGTGCAGTTCACCCTGAAGTACACGCCGAAATGGTAGGACGACCGGGAGGCTGAGGGCCGGCGCGATGGCCGCGCCGCGTGACTGACGGGACGACCGGCATTCAGTTCGCGCCGCGGCCGGCATTTTCGGCTAAGATGATGGCGCGGCATTGCGCCGCACCGCATCGTGCATCGGCCTCTCATTCATCTACACCGTCAATGGAACAAAAAGACAAGTCTTGGGTCACTTCGGTGGACGTCGCCAAACGTGCCGGCGTCTCCCGCTCCGCCGTCTCGCGCACGTTCACGCCCGGCGCCAGCGTGGCGCCCGAAACGCGAGCGCGCGTGATGGAAGCGGCGCAGTCGCTGGGCTACCAGGTCAACATCCTGGCGCGCAGCATGAACCAGGGACAAAGCAACCTGGTGGGCGTCGTCATCACGGGCTTCACGGACCCGTTCCGCGTGGCCCTGCTGGGGGAAATCACGCGCAGCCTGAGCGAACATGCGCTGGTGCCGCTGCTGATGAATACGGAAGACCCCGAACGCCTCAGCGAATTGCTGCGCATCCTCCTCAGCTACAAGATTTCCGGCGTCATCATGACGTCCGGCTCGCCGCCATCCGCCGTCGCCACGGAGTACCTGCAGCGGCAAGTGCCGGTGGCCATGATCAACCGCGCGCGCGACCTGAAAGGCGTGGACGTGGTCAACAGCGACAATCGCCATGGCGGCGAACTGGCGGCCAGCACCCTGCTCGACAGCGGCGCCAAACGGCTGGCCTTCGTCAACACGCGCGCCAGCAGTTTCAGCGGCATCGCGCGCGGCAAGGCCTTCCTCGACCACCTGGCGCCGGCCGTGGCGAAGAAGCGCTGCACGGCCGGCGAATACCTGGCCGACGCCATCGGCTACCAGGCGGGCCAGGAAGCGGCCGACGCCCTGCTCGCGTCAAGCAAGCTGCCCGACGGCGTCTTTTGCGCCACCGACCTGATCGCCTGCGGTTTCATCGACGCGGCGCGCAGCAAGTACGGCATCGACGTGCCCGCGCAACTGCAGGTGATCGGCTTCGACGACATTCCCATGGCCGCGCTGGACGCCTACCAGCTGACCACCATCCGCCAGGATGCGGGCGAACTGGCGCGCCGCGCCGTCAAGAGCCTGGTCGAGCGCATGGAAAAATTTGCCATGCCGGGCCGCCTGAAGGAAGTGCCCGTCACCCTGGTGCGGCGCGGCACGACGCGCTAAGCGATGCAACACGGCAGATGGCGCCGCGCCGTCTGCCCGCCCGCCACGGCCCGCCGTTCCCCGTTTTCCACACTTTTTCATCCCCCACCTGTACTTGTTGACATCAAAAAAAATCCGGGTTACTGTTTGCACACGCGTGCTGCACACGTGTGCAATTTCTTCAAACAGGCCAGTTCTGGCCACACCATTAAAAAAGCGCCCCGTCCGCGGTGGCGTATCAGGAGACTGTTATGTTGAACCACGTTCTAAGAATCGCCCTGTTCGGCGCCGGGGCCATCGGCCTGGCGGCCTGCACCACCCCCACCGCCACGCGGCAAGACATGGCCGCCACGGTCGCCGCCGATCCGAAGCTGGCGAAGATCGGCCAGATCGTCGTCGTATACATGGAAAACCGCAGCTTCGACCATCTGTTCGGCACCTTCCCCGGCGCCGACGGCATCGCCAATGGCCACGCGCCCGACACCACCACGCAGATAGGCCCCGATGGCAAGCCGTACCGCCTGCTGCCCGCCGTGGCGTTCGACAAGGGCGGCCTGGACCCGCGCTTCAAGGGCGACATCGGCAACCAGGCCTTCCGCATGGAGCCGAGCGTCTCGCTGGGCGACAAGACGGCCAGTCCCGTGCATGCCTTCTGGACGCACAAGCGCCAGATCAACGACGGCAAGAATGACCGCTTCGTCGTCGAGGGCAATACGGGCGCCCTGCCCATGGGCTATTTCGACGGCAGCAAGCTCAAACTGTGGACGCTGGCGCAACGCTACACCTTGGCCGACCGCTTCTTCCAGTCCGCCTACGGCGGTTCCTTCCTCAACCACATGTGGCTGACCTGCGCCTGCACGCCCGTGTTCCCGAACGCGCCCAAGTCCATCGTCGCCCAGGATGACCGCGGCACGGGCCACAAGAAGGGCGAAGAGGCGGAAGTGACACAGGATGGCTACGCCGTCAACACCATGCAAGGCCCGCTGCTGTTCGACCCCACCAAGAAGCAGACCTTCCTGCCACCACAAACCATGCCCACCATCGGCGACCGCCTGACGGACAAGGGCATTTCCTGGGTCTACTATGCCGACGGCTACGACATCGCCGTCGCCTCGACCAAGTCGGGCAAGAAGGCCGAGGATTTCTCGTACCACCACCAGCCGTTCACCTACTTCAAGCGCTTCATCGACAGTCCCCAGCAGCGCGCCACGCACCTGAAGGACCGCTCCGACATGCTCGCGGACATCAAGGCCGGCAAGCTGCCGCCCGTCTCGTTCTACAAGCCGATGGGCAAGAAGAACATGCACCCGGGGATGGAAAAATCGAGCGTGGCGGCCGGCGACGACGAAGGCGTGGCCATCATCAGCGCCATCATGGAAGGCCCGCAATGGAAGGATACCGTCGTCATCGTCACCACCGATGAAAACGGCGGCTTCTGGGACCACGTGGCGCCACCGAAGGGCGACCGCTTCGGCCCTGCCACGCGCATCCCCGCGCTGGTGATCTCGCCCTTCAGCGAAGGCGGGCATATCGACCATACCGAATATGAAACCGTGTCGATCCTGAAGTTCATCGAGGAACGCCACGGCCTGGCGCCATTGAGCGAACGCGATGCGCGCGCCAACAGCCTGGCCAAGGCCCTCAAGCTGTAACTTCCCCTGCCCGTCTACCCTGGGTGCGCCGTCCTGCGCGGCGCGCCCGGGCTAACCACACCTGAAGGAAACGCCATGCTGCACGCACGCCATCTTCCCCTGTCCCTCCTGATGCTCGCCCTGGCCGCCTGTGGCGGCGGCGACGATACGCCGCCCCCTGTCACGCCGCCGGTGACGCCGCCGGTGACGCCACCGCCCGCCACCTACTACCAGACCAAGACGCCGTACACGCCACAACAGGAAGCCGCCACCTATGAGGCCGCGCCAGCCGGCTACGCGCCCGTGTTCACCGAACTGGTGGCGCGCCACGGCTCGCGCGGCCTGTCGAGCATGAAGTACGACGCCGCCTTTTACAACGTCTGGCAAAGGGCGGCGGCCGACGATGCGCTCACGCCGCTGGGGCAAAAACTGGGCGCCGATATCCTGAAACTGATGAAGGCCAACGCCCTGCTCGGCTATGGCGTGGACGGCATCACGGCGCCCGGCTACGGCAACCTGTCGCAGACGGGCATCAATGAACACAAGCAGCTGGCCGTGCGCATGCTGGCGCGCCTGCCCGCCCTGTTCACGCAGCTCGGCGCCAATGCCGCCAGCGCGCCGCGCCAGATCGTCACCGTCAGCTCCGGCGTGGACCGCGCCAAGGACAGCGCCGCGTATTTCGCGCAGTCGCTGGCCAGCACGGCGCCGGCCGTCGCCCCGCTGATCACCTTGCCGCCCGCCCCCGCCGGCTACCCGACCGGCAAGCCCGTGGCGCAACCGGCCGGCACCAACCGCTTCCTGCTGTATGCGCACAAGCTGGTGCCGAAGACGGACCTGGTCACCGATGCCCTCGACCGCTACTACCAGACCTACCAGGACAGCCAGGCCTACCAGGCCTACCTGAAAAGCCCCGACTTCCTGGCCAAATACACGGCCATCGACACGGACGCCACGGCGCGCACCCTGGGTCGCGAAGTGCTTGAACGCCTGTTTACCAAGGCGTTTGTGGACAAGATCGACAACGGCACCTACAGCTTCGCCAATACGGGCACTTACAGCTTCACCAGCGACGACGGCAAGTTCACCAACACCGTCACGGGCGACGGCGAGACCACCATCAAGGGCCTGGCCGATGCCGCTTCCGTGCTGTACAACCTGTACGCCATCATGGCCGGCATGACGAACGAGGTCAAAACCGACTTCGTGCAGTACATGCCGTCGGATGCGGCCAAGTACCAGGCCTTCGTGCAGGACTACCAGGATTTCTACAACAAGGGGCCCGGCACCACGGAGAGCGCCAACGTCACCTGGAACTATGTGCGCGCGCTGCGCGAAGACTTCTTCACGGAAGTGGACGCCATCGCGCGCGGCGACCTGTCGCACGGCGCCAAGCTGCGCTTCACGCACGCCGAAGCCATCATCCCGCTGGCCACGGCCATGGGCCTGAAGACCGTCGTCGGCACGCTGCCGGCGGCGCAGACCTACGGCTATGACAACAGCAGCTGGCGCGGCCTGTATGTGGCGCCGATGGCCGCCAACATGCAGTGGGATGTGTACCGCGACGGCAGCGGCAATGTGCTGGTGAAGATGCTGTACAACGAAAAGGAAACGGACTTCCAGGCCGCCTGCGATGGCGCCCGCTTTGCCGCCGGCAGCCATTTCTATGTGTACGCGAAGCTGAAGACCTGCTACGGCCACGTGGCACAGTAAGCAGGGAACGCGGGCGGGACGGCATTCATCCGTGCCCGCCTGTTTCACGTTTGGTGCTAGGCTTGCGCGTAGGAAATTGAACTCAGCTACGGACTGCCATGCGCCCACCACTTACCCCGACTAGCAAGATGCTGGCCCTGGCACTGGCCCTCTGCGCCAGCCCCGCCCTGGCCGTCGAAGGCTATTACCAGACCAAGACGCCATATGCGCCGCAACAGGACCCGGCCACCTATGCCGCGCCGCCGGACGGCTTCCAGCCCGTCTTCACGCAGCTCGTGGCGCGCCACGGCTCGCGGGGGCTCACCAGCATGAAAAACGATGCGGCCCTGTATGCGATGTGGCAGCAAGCGGCCGCGCAGGATGCGCTCACGCCCCTGGGTCGCGAACTGGGTCCCGACATCCTGGCCCTGATGAAGGCGAATGCCTTGCTCGGCTATGGCGTGGCCGGAATCGAGCAAGCCGGCTATGGCAATCTGTCGCAGACGGGCATCGACGAACACCGGCAACTGGCCGCGCGCATGCTGGCGCGCATGCCCGCCCTGTTCGCGCAAGTGGGGCAGGCGGCGGCGACGGCGCCGCGCCAGCTCGTCACCATCAACTCGGGCGTGGACCGCGCGCGCGACAGTTCGCGCTTCTTCACGCAATCGCTGCTCGAGCACGCACCCGCGCTGGCGCCCTTGTTATACCTGCCGCCCGCGCCGGCACCCTACCCGCAAGGACGCAAGGCAGTGGCGCAGCCCGATGGCGTGAACCGCTTCCTGCTGTATGCGCACAAGCTGGCGCCGCAGACGGATCTTGTCACCGATCGGGCCAACCCGCATTACGCCACCTATGCCGCCAGCCAGGCCTACCAATACTATGAAAGAACCAAGCAGCTGCATGCGCTGATGGATGCTCCCGCCAGGCTGCCAGCAGCGGCCGCGCATGCGCGCCACGTGCTCGAACGGCTGTTTGCGCCCGCCTTCCTCGACCAGTTTGAAGGCGGCCGCGCCAGCTATGCGGACACGGGCAGCTACACCTTCACCAGCGCGGACGGCAAGCTCACGCGCACCATGACGGGCAGCGGCAAGACCGTCATCCGCAGCCTGAATGCGGCCGCCACGAAACTGTATGAACTGTATGCGATCGCCGCCGGCATGCGGCATGAAGTGCCGGCCGATTTCAGCCGCTACATGCCCGTCGAAGATGCGCGCTACTACGCGTATGTCGCCGACTACGAGGATTTTTACCAGAAGGGACCGGCCACCACGGAAAGCGGCGGTGTGACCTGGCGTTTCGCGCTGGCCTTGCGCGAGGATTTTTTCAAGGAAGTCGACGCGCTGGCCAGGGGAGATTTGCGCCACGCGGCCAAGCTGCGCTTCACGCACGCCGAGATGCTCATTCCGCTCGCTTCGGCCATGGGCTTGAAGCAGGTGCTGGCGCCCTTGCCGGCATCGGCCAGCTACAGTTATGAGACGAATCCGTGGCGCGGCCAGAGCGTCTCGCCGCTGGCGGCCAACATGCAGTGGGATGTGTACCGCAACGGCGAAGGCCGGCTGATCGTGCGCCTGCTGTACAACGAAAAGGAAACCGACTTCCAGGCCAGTTGCGACGGCGCCCGCATCGCACCGGGCAGCGTCTTCTACGACTATGCGAAACTGAAAACCTGCTACGGCCACGTGGCGGCGCGCTGACGCGCTGATGCTGCGCGCCGCCAGCGTTTTACAGCGGAATTACTTCAGGGTCGGCATGGCAAATTCCGCCCCGGCCGCCGTCGAGGCCGGCCAGCGCTGCGTCACGGCCTTCTGCCTGGTATAGAAACGCACCGATTCCGGACCATGCGCGTGGTGGTCGCCGAACAGGCTGCGCTTCCAGCCGCCGAAGCTGTGGA